>OZ242303.1:0-1863397 GCA_965207945.1 Gammaproteobacteria bacterium | reverse complement strand
TAGAAACTTAGATGTAAGCGTGACTCGCAGCACAAACAGAATTAATTATAGCTGTGTTCAGCGCTTGGGAATTCGCCAGCAATGACCTGTTGGCGGAAAAGTCCGATTGCTTCTGCAATAGAATCCGTTGACTCTAAGAAGTTCTTGACAAAAGAAGGAGGATTAGGGCTAAGTCCCAGCATATCATAAACAACCAGCACCTGGGCATCCGTCCCCTTGCCACTGCCTATCCCTATGACGGGCACCTGTGCTTGCTTGGTGATCTGCTCAGCCACTTCGGCAACCACGCATTCCAACAGCAGCATATCCGCGCCAGCATCCTCTGCTTGTTTTGCCAAATCCAGTAGCTCATTTACTTGTCCGTCATTGCGACCTTTTATACGATAGCCGCCTTCTTTTTCTGCTTGCTGCGGACGCAGTCCTAAATGGACACAAAAAGATATTCCTTGGCGGCTAACTTGATGGAGGGTGGGCATCATAGCGGCATCTGCTTCAAATTTTACAATCTCAGCTCCAGCGCGTCTCAACCTGAGACAAGAAGCAATTGCTATTGAAGTGTCGTAAGCGCAGCCGATAGGAATATCCGCCATTAACAGCGAAGCACTATTACCGCGCGCCACCATCTCGGTATACATGGCGATGTCCGCCAGCGAAACCAGTGAAGTTGAACTGTGTCCTTGAATTACCATCCCTAAGCTATCGCCAACTAAAAGCACCTCTACTTGTTGCTCGGATATAATGCGAGAGAAGGTAGCATCATAAGCAGTAAGGCAAGCAAAGCGATTGCCTTTACGCACTGATTGTTTAATTTGTTGAAGTTTGTTCTTCATAATAATATTTTACACCAAGCGGGGACAGGGTAACCAGAAGCTCTGTAGAAACCATATCATGAATTCCAACAACTTAACACACCCCCCCTTTAACAAATCCCCTTAACGCCCCCACTTAACAAATCCCCTTAACACTCTCCCCCCTTTAACACTCTCCCCCCTTAACAAATATAAGCTTTGTTTGCTACAATATGGACTATATAAACTATATGAACACCTCTATATGAATAAATGGACTTTACGCATTCCTGGCAGCAGCGGCAACATGGGAGCTGGCTTTGATTGTTTTGGTTTAGCACTCAGTATATACAATGAGTTTTCATGGACGCCAGCTAAGGAGTATTCGCTGTCATTTTCTGGTTCAGTGGAAATTGCCGCAGATTCACGTCAACTCAACAAAAATTATGTTGTCAAGGCATATAAACATGCCTGTGCTTTCCTTGATATTGCCGAACGTCCTTTTGCTATTCACACAGAAGTAAATATTCCTTTGCGCGGCGGCATGGGTTCCAGTGGCACCGCAATTATAGCTGGCTGCGCCGCTGCTTTGCTACAAAAGAAAGAGGACGCCGGGGGAACAGGGGGTATCCAAGAAGTATCTAACAAGCATCTCTCATATATAGATAATGATTTGCGGCATCAGATTCTGCAGTTAGCAAGTGAATTAGAAAAACATCCCGATAATGCTGCTCCCAGCATTTATGGTGGCTTTGTAATAAGCACCGTAGCAAAAGAAGTGCGCTCTTATAAATTCCCAGTATCTTCAAAGATAAAGTGCTGGGTTATTATGCCGCAAGCCGAAGTGTCCACCAACGAATCGCGCCTTAGTTTGCCGCCAGACGTGCCGCGGCAAGAAGCAGTGTTTAATATCTCCCATGGTGCGCTGACTGCTGTTGCCTTCGCCACGCAAAAATATGATTTACTTAAAAACGCAGTGATGGATAAAATGCATGAGGCGCAACGCGATAATATTTATAATTACCAAGACCTTAAACAGCTATTGCTAAATACGGGGGCGCTAAGCGTCTCACTAAGCGGTAGCGGTCCTACCATATTGGTGCTGGTGGAGGAGCTATCAGAGGAATTAAAAGCAACGGCAAATAAGCATTTCAATGGTGTTAAAATAGATTACAGAGAATCTCTAATAGAAGTGGACAACCAAGGAATGACAATTAGCTGCGAAGTACTAAATAAATGAGAAACAAATGAACGACCAATGAGCAAATCTTCTTTAATTTTGGTGGATGCATCTGGGTACATCTTTCGCGCCCATCACGCCATGGTGCATACGGGACTAACCTCACCAGACGGCAAACCTACCCATGTCATAATGGGTGTTTTGAATATGCTGGAAAGATTGCGCAAGCAATACCCCGATGGTTTATTGGTAACTGTGTTTGATTGCAAAGGCAAAGGCGTCCGCGTCGACTGGGATGCCAATTATAAAGCCAACCGCCCCCCCACTCCACCAGAATTATCAGAGCAAATACCACCACTATTGGATATAGTTAAGGCGCGCGGCATCCCCTTAGTTAAAGAAGATAACTGGGAAGCCGATGATGCCATCGCTTCTTTAGTGCGTGAGGCAAAAAGCAAATACTCTGACATATATGTAGTTACACGCGATAAAGACCTGGCTCAGTTAGTTGACGATAAGGTGCGGATTATCGCAGATGATGCAAAAGGCGAGCTATGGGATAGCAAAGCAGTTGTAGAAAAATATGGCGTGGTGCCGCTCCAAATCCCGGACTATCTTAGTTTAATTGGAGACAAGGTAGATAATATACCCGGCGTTGATAAGGTTGGACCCAAGACCGCAGTTGAATGGATTAGTAAGTTTGGTTCATTACAGAAGATTATTGATAATGCAGCGGATATTCCAGGCAAAGTGGGAGAGAATCTACGCGCCGCCATCCCCCATCTGGCGCTGACATTAAAGATGAACACTCTAATCCATGATGCCAAACTTAAAACACCGTTAGCTACGCTGCAGCAAACTGCGCCTGATATTGGCAAACTACAAAAGATGTATATTGAGCTTGGGCTGCATAAGTTTTTGAATGAGCTACAAATAGAGGATACCACTAAGCGAGAATACAAAATAATTCTGCAACAGCAGGAATGGGATAAGCTGCTGAGCAGATTAAACAAAAGCTCATCTTTTGCTTTTGATTTGGAGACAGACGGACTTGACCATATCTCCTCTAAGATAGTTGGGTTTGCCTTTGCGCTTAAAAAAAATGAAGGGTTTTATGTGCCGTGCGAGCATAGTTACATGGGAGCCCCCCTCCAATTAAAAACTGCGGATATTTTGCGCGACATCAAGCCCTTGTTTGCAGATAAAAGTAAAACCATTGTTGCCCATAACATTAAATTTGATTGTCATATTCTTGCCAACCACGGACAAGAGTTTCCCGCTTACTACGATGATACTATGTTGATGTCTTATGTTCACAATTCCTCAGGACGCCACAACCTTACCTCTCTGGCAGAAAACTATCTGAAGTATAGTAAAAAAGATTTTACCGATTTGGCGGGCAAAGGTAAAAAACAACTCACTTTTGACCTCATAGAAATTGATGCGGCTGGCGATTATGCCGCCGATGATGCTAATGCCTGCTTCTGCTTGCACAATATTTTTAACCAAAAGCTTAAAGAGGAGAAGCAAGTGCAGGCGGTGTATGAAAAAATAGAACGTCCTTTGGTGAAAATATTACTGGAAATGGAAAGGCATGGAGCGCTACTGGATATTGAGCAGTTGCGGCAGCAAAGCCAAAAACTGGCGAAGGGCATGGCAGAGATTGAAAAAAAGGTGTTCAAGCAGGCAGGCAAGATTTTTAATATTAACTCGCCAGCACAGTTGAAAACGATTTTATTTGAAGAGATGGGTTTCACCGCCGATAAAAAGACCGCAGGCGGACAGCTATCCACTGCCGAGAATGTGCTAGCAGACCTTGCTAAAGAGCATGAGTTTCCTCGCTTAATTTTAGATTATCGCACCTTAAGCAAGCTGAAGAATACCTATACAGATACCCTGCCGCTATTGGCAAAAGAAGGAACTAATAGAGTGCATACTTCCTTTCATCAGGCGGTGGCAAGTACTGGACGACTTTCCTCGGTGAATCCCAATCTGCAAAATATTCCCATCCGCACTGCAGAAGGACGCAATATTCGCGGCGCATTTATTGCTCCTCCTGGAATGGTGATAGCATCAGCCGATTATTCACAAATAGAACTGCGCATAATGGCGCATTTGTCCGGCGATAAAGCATTACTTAAAGCATTTGAGAAAGGACAGGATATTCATAGCGCCACTGCCGCTGAAGTATTTGGCGTAAAACTGGAGGATGTTGACCAGGAGCAAAGAAGGCGCTCTAAAATGATTAACTTTGGTTTAATCTATGGCATGTCTGCCTTCGGTCTTGCCAAACAGTTGTTGATAGGCAATAAAGAAGCACAGGATTTTATTGATCTGTACTTTGAACGTTACCCTGGTGTGAAGCAATATATGGAAGACACTCGCGCCAGCGCGGCAAAACTTGGCTGGGCGGAAACACTGAGTGGCAGACGAGTATATTTGCCGCAGATTAATAGCAGTAATTTTGCGGCAAAGCAAGGGGCTGTCCGCGCTGCCATCAATGCCCCAGTTCAAGGAAGCGCCGCTGATTTAATAAAATTGGCAATGATAAAATTACAACCGCAATTAAAAGAGAGTGATGGTGAGGCAACTATGATTTTGCAGGTTCACGATGAACTTCTTTTCGAAATAAAAGAAGACGCCCTTGACAAATACAAAAAGATTGTCTGTGATGTAATGGAATCCGTAGCGCCTTTAGATACAAAACTAAAGGTGCAATTGAAAGTGGATTTTGGTTACGGCGCCAACTGGAAAGTAGCCCACTAAATAACGACTGCTGTCTCTTTGTTTGTTGCGTTTATTGCATCGCAGAGGCAGCGCATCATCATCTCCGTTTAATCACCTCCCCTTTATTTAGTCGCGTGGCGCAAGATCCTCAAGCTTAATGTAGCCAACACAACTTTTAGCATATCTCCTATGATAAAAGGTGCAACGCCAGCAGTGAAAGCCGTCTTATAACCAATTAAGGCACCCAACCAAATATAGCCGCATAAGTATATAAGAGCGATTGCCGCGCTCATCATAATGAGGCAAGCAAAATTCTTTCTATCTAACCCATACTTAACTCCATAGCCAAGCAACAGTGCCGCCGCTATAAAGCCAACCAAATAGCCGCCAGTGGGTCCAACCATATAGGCAATTCCTATGCCTAACTGAGGTGTGCCGGCAAAAACAGGCAGCCCTGAAGCTCCCACCGCCAAATATGCACCGATAGTCGCAACGCCTAAACGCAAGCCAGAAACAGCACAGATGACTAAGATAGCCAAGGTCTGCAATGTCATAGGAACTGGATAAAAGGGCACGGATATTTTTGCGGAAAGGGTTAATAAGCCCACTCCTAATAGAACAACCGCACTAGCGCGCGCCAACTGATAAGGGCGTTCAACCCATAATTTATCTAAAATTGCTGTATTCATAATTTATCTTTAATAGTTAATTCAAAAAATGTATAGAGGGTATTATAAACAAATTTTACTGTTTTTAATACAAATTGCGAGCACACCGATACATTATTCCAAGTATCAGGCATTTAGCGGGCGGAGTTTTCTACATAATAGCGCTATTATTTTTTTAAGTTCGAACAAAGATATTATTATTGTATTCCTGAGATTACCCTTATATAGATTTAATTCCACCATACAGCATGTTTCTGCCGCTATAATTCCAATATGTGATATCCTGTTCAATAAAAAGCCATTTCACAATATATAAAATAATTTCAAATGAAATATTTAACCCCGTACCATTAAAATCATAAGTGAAATTTTTGTTATTTAATTTAGAGTACTTGTTGTTTAAAATATCTGACGGCTCCTCACATTTATAGATTAATTCAATACATTTCATCATTGCGGTAAACATTTGATGATCCTTTTGCTTCAATTGTTCTAAGAGAAAATATATACTTTTATGGCTAGGTCTGTCCGTCTGTGTGTTCGGGCGTTTTGGAGTAGGGGAGGGGAATTTTGTAGGAGTTGTGTATACCATGAAATCCATTCCTTTGTTTAAGTGTGCGGGTCTCTGAATATATACAATTTCATTGAAAGAGGTTTTCTCAACAGAATAAATAAACTTCGTGCTTAATCCCCCAGCCCCTGTTCCTGGAGACTCTTTTATAAAATCATTAATTAATAAATCACGAATTTCTTTTCTATTTTCGACATGAGAGCGGAAAGATTCTTTTTTAATAGCAAATTTATTAATGAAGTCATAGTGCTCATAGTCCCCATTTATTTTTTCGTTATATCCCATATTTATGTTTTCTTGTACTGTTAGTTAAAAATTATCCTCCCCATGTATATAATTATAGTATAATGTTGAACAAAGTATTATTAATACTGATTATAAATCAAATACAGTTAGGGATGGGGTAACTTCCATATTGTGTAAAAATGAGGAATTCCAAAATGAGCGTCAAGAAAAAAGTTATTTCACGTCTATTCCAGCAATGCATAGAGAAAAGAAATATGTTTTTTGATAATACTGAGGTTAAGAAAGCATGCCAAGAGTTAGGGTTTGGCAATCCTTTTGATGTAACCAAAATTGATAATACATGCATTCTACCAGCTGAATTATTGCAGGCAGATTATTGCATCGCGCATTTGGGGGATGGACATCATAGATTTGTAAAGGGCATTAATAACTGGTATCATGAATTTGAAGAAATAACAGAAGATAATATCATAAAGTGGGAATATAAAAAAAGTATTCTTGACGAATTGAACAGCAGTGAAAGTAACATACTGTCTTTGGGCTACAACCACCAATTTATTCATAATTTTCTTTATGATGACATTAATGAACCTAATCCTAAAATATATAATGCACACAGGACGAAGTTCTCATTTGATTATAAGGCGGGCAAGACTTCCATCCAAGCGGACAAGCTGCAAATTGAAATTGATATGACTATAGAGTTAGATGGAAGAGTTACTATATTTGAATGCAAAAATAACTTTCCTGCAAATTTTGCAATTTATCAAATCTTTCACCCCTTTTTATACTATCAACTTATGAATAAAGAACATAAATTAGGGATAGAAGAGGTTAATTGTTGTTATATTCTTAAGGAAAAATCTTCTAGTCACACTAAAGTTAGAATGTATTTATATGTTTTTTCAAATCAAGAAAACTTATCTTCAATTAAACTCATAAAATGTAAAGAGTATAATCTAATACAGAAATGAGTTATTCTGAATACAGAGATAAAGTAATATGCGGCGATGTCATGAAAGTGTTAAAAGAACTACCTGATAATTCGATGGATATGATATATGGTGACCCTGATTACAATGTGGGGATTAATTATGCGGGTAAAGTTTATACATCACCGTGGGATGATTATATTAAATGGTATATTGAACTAGCTAATGAGTCCTTGCGTGTAATGAAACCCACTGGAAATGCTTTTTTTATTAATTATCCCAAACAAAACGCGCACCTAAGAGTTAAATATCTGGATGACGTTGCCTATAATGTGCAAGATTATGCCTGGATATATAATTCTAATGTCGGACATAGCAAAAAAAGATTCACCACTGCGCACCGTTCAATATTGCATTTTACCAAAAGTAAAAATAACAATTTTTATAAAGACCAGGTAGTCCTACCTTATAAGAACCCTGAAGATAGAAGGATTAAGCAGAGAATAGCAGAAGGCCATAAAGGAAGAATGCCCTATTCATGGTTTTATTTTGATTTGGTAAAAAATGTTTCAAAAGATAAAACTTTCCACGCCTGTCAAATACCATTGCCATTATTTGAAATGCTAGTTAATGCCTCCACTCAAAAACAAGATGATATTTTTATCCTCTTTGGCGGCAGCGGCTCTGAGATAATGGCTTCCTATAGGATGGAACGCCATTATATATCTTGCGAAATTAACGAAAAATACTATGTGATGATTAGTGATAGGATTGCTAGTAATGATAATAAACTTCATAAGTATCGATTACAAAGCATTAAAGCTAACCAATAATTCGATAGTAAATTATCCTTATTTGAATAGAGCACCCCCTCAAAATAAATATAGTTTATTTATGAGGTATTAATTCGGCGTAATAAATCGCGCGGCGGCACCATTATGGCACGACGACTCCATATAAAACCTATAAGTCCAGCTAATATAGTGCTTATCAACGGACAGAGTAGCCAAAAATAATAATGGGCAACAAAACTCTGTTGCAACAAATATTCATAAACTGCCCAGACGATAATCTCACTCCCCAATACTGCTAAAATTCCCGCTATAAACCCGATAAAGCAAAACTCCAATAAATTGTGAATTAGCGCCTGGCGGCTGGTCTCGCCCAACAGACGTAAGGTGGCGGTGGTGGTGGAACGTGAATCAATGCTAACTTGCAAGGCGGCAACAAATACCGCTATGGCAGATAACAAACTTAACAACAGCACCAGCTGCATAGCATTAGATACCAAAGCAAGGATTGATTCAAGCTGCGCCAGAATTCGTTCAACCGAGATAATTGAAAAAGTTGGGAAATCCCGCACCACGTTCAGCAGAAAATCTTTTTGTTCGGAAGGCAGAAAAAAGCTGGTGATAAAAGTGCGCGGAAAATCTTGCAGCGCATCAGAAGGAAATAAAACATAAAAGTTAGGCTTGAAGTCGCCCCAATCCACCCGGCGCAAACTAGTGGCGATGCCGTAGATCTTTCTACCACCCACTACAAATTCAAGCTTCATCCCCAACTCAATATCAAAGTCCTTAGCTATTTCTTCTTCAACAGATATGGGGAAGGTATCAACTGCGTCTGACTTTGCAGTGCCATCTTGCCACCAACTGCCTTCAATTAATTGATTATGCTCAGGCAATTCATCGCCCCAGCCCAGGTTAAATTCTCTTTCCGCTTCATTATCATAAGTGCCAAGTCGTTTAGTGCGTTCAATTAATGGTTCATCTTCCACGTGGGTAAGTTTGCCGCGCACCATGCCGGCAAATACTCCTTGCTTAACATCATTTTCATCTAATAGGTTTTGAATGCCCTCTACTTTATTAGGCGCGATATTCACTAAGAAATAATTAGGGGTGTCGGGCTGAATATCGTTTTGCCAGTCGCTGATAAATGACAATCTCATTATGGTGAGGACGCCTATCAACATAAAAGCGGCAGCAAAAGAAAGAATCTGAAAGCTATTAATATGCCAAGAACGATACAAAGAAACTACTGCAATCTTAAGCGTCACTGAAGAAGAGTTGCGCCCAACTCTATCATGCAGTAATTTGAGCAATGTATAGCCAACCAAACCCATCAGCAGAATTAATCCTAAAACAGCTCCAAAGAGTCCCAATGAGATAACAATGTCTCTGCTATAAAACAATAACAGCGCAAAGATCCCGACAAAAGCAATTATGGTTGGCATAACTCTGCCGCCACTTGATGCCGTGGAGGATGGGCGCAAAATAACAGCTGGCGGAAGGGAGGCAAGTTTCCATAAACTTGGCAATGCAAAAGCCAGCAAGCAAATAACCGCACTGACAGCGCTAATAAGGAAGGGGGTAATGGACAAAACCTTTTCCGCTGGTGGCAGAATTGATTGCAAATAATAAGCCGATGCCTTATAACCAAGCCAACCGCCCACACAACCTACAAGATATGCTATGACAGCAGGGGGGATGATACGACTCCACAGATAAAGTAAAGCCCGACGCGGAGTATAACCAATGGTCTTGAGCAATGCTACATATCTGCGGTTACGCTCGATGAAATGACGCATGCAAAGTAGCAGGGCAAACGAAGTTAAAATGATGCACAACGAACCGCTCAACAGCAAAAAAGCGCGCAAGCGACGCAGGATGTCACTAAAACTGGCGTCCTCATCATTTGCCTGAGTAATGCGTTGATTTACTTGTAATAAAGGTTTGATATTATCAAGATATTCATTCAATGTTGTTGCATCGCCACTCCATAAATAGCGATATCTTAAACGGCTGCCAGCAATGGCAAGCCCAGTTGCCGAGATATCCTGTAGGTTTATCATGGCACGCGGAGCGAACGAGAAAAAAGATGCTCGTCCAGGTTCTTGCACCAAATAAGCGCTGAACTTTAACTCGGCTTCGCCCACTGCTATGCTATCTCCCAACTTAGCGTCCAGCAGTAACGCAAGAAACTCTTCTAACCATATTTCTCCACGCTTTGGCGGCGCTGATATTTGTGGCTCACCCTCACTGCTAAACTTAGCAAGCAAAACTCCTTTCAAGGGATAAAGCTCATCAACCGCCCTTAAGCGCGCAAGTTGAAATTTTTCTGTGTCGGGTTTGACTATTATAGAAGTGGTTCTTAGAGAGCGCGATTCTTCCAACCCAGCTTCACGGGCGGGCTGTAATAGTTCTTCATCTACCGCTACTGACGAAGAAAGTTCAGCATCTGCTCCGAGCAAATCTACCGAGTAGGTCCTAACTCCGCTTTCAAGCCGCTCTGCCAACAGAGCTGGGGCGGTGATAGCGGCGCTGCCAAGCGCCAAAGCAAAAAGAAATATTTGAATTTCGCGATTGCGTAACTCACGCCCTATTTTATTAATAAAGTTCATCATTATTCATCATTATGTATCATTATTTATCATGGTATCAGGTGGGCTCGCCCATAAGGCGCCGGCATCCTGGTATAAGGAGGGGTAGAATGTATGAGGGATAGAATGTATGAGGAGATAAATGCTTATGAAGCTACCTGGTTGTTAATTGAGGTTTTTGCCAACTTCCCTTCCTTAAGCTCGTAAACACTATCACACTTAGCCGCAAGTTTCATATCATGAGTTACTAACAGCAAGGTGGTCTCACTCTCTTTGTTTAAATTAAACATTAAGGAAGATATTTGTCCTCCAGTGGCAAGGTCCAGATTACCGCTTGGCTCATCAGCAAACAACAACAATGGACGTGCCGCAAAGGCGCGCGCCAAAGCTGTGCGTTGCTGTTCCCCTCCTGATAATTGAGCAGGGTAGTGATTTTGCCGTTCTTCAAGCCCAACTTTTTTGAGTTCCTCGGCTGCTCGGCTTGCTGCGTCATTCACTCCCCGCATCTCCAAGGGAAGCATTACATTTTCTAATGCTGTCAGATGTGGCAACAGCATAAAATCCTGAAAGACAAAAGCCAACTTGTTAGCACGCATGATACTACGAGCCGCTTCATTAAGTTTAGTTATATCTACGCCATCTATACTTATTTGTCCGCTATCAGGCAGATCAAGCCCCGCCAACAAAGATAACAGGGTGCTTTTACCGCTGCCAGATACTCCCACTATGGCAACTGTTTCCCCTTTGTGTATTTTTATGTTTAGTGAATCAAGAATACTTAAAGAAACTCCAGCAGAACTGGCGCTGGATTTGTTAGCAAATTTTTTGGTTACTCCAACTGCCTCAAGTAGGACAGTTTTATCAATCATTTTCCCCATCGTAATGTTATTAGGTTTCATATACAAAGCATTATACAAGAGTGTAGAAAAAATCAAGTTGCAACCCCAACTCGCTCCTTGTTATGTTAAAATTAAGCCCTATATTTTGATTATGTTGTTTATTATCAATAATTCGCAAATTTGTATAGATTAAGTTAAATGATGAAAAAATCTTTATTTTATATATTCGCAATAACTTGCGCTTTCACTTTAGGAGCTACCAGTGTTTTATGGGTGGATTCTATTAGAAATAGCTCTGATAGCGCATCACGAGGGTACTCGGAGTCCGCAATACCTTTAGTGCCTTCTACACCTTTAGCGCCTTCCTCCGAACAGGGGCTCGGAGAAACTCCAATTACAGGGACAGCAGAAAGGGCTGTCGTCCAAGAGATAAGTTCTTTTGCCCAGGCAGTTGAAATTGCCGCTCCCGCAGTAGTTAATGTATTTACTTCAAGAACAGAAACCAGGCAGCCGAATGTATCACCATTTTTTGAAGCTCCATTTAATAACCCCTTCTTTGATAATTTTTTCGGACAACAACGCGGCGCGCCAGAAGAAAGAATTATGCGTAGTTTGGGCTCGGGGGTAGTTATTGAAAGTAACGGGTTAATCGTAACGAATAATCACGTAATCACCAATGCCGATGATATTTTAGTGGCACTGCGCGATGGACGCGAAACCAGAGCTGAAGTCATTGGAGTGGACCCTGAAACTGATATAGCGGTCTTGCAAATTGAAATGAGCGATCTTCCTTCATTGAAATTTGGCGATATTGAAGATGTCCGAGTGGGGGACTTAGTTCTTGCCATAGGCAACCCTTATGCCGTAGGGCAAACAGTTACTCAAGGAATAATCAGTGGTATAGGACGTAGCGATGTAGGAATAGCCACCTTTGAGAATTTCTTGCAAACAGATGCCGCCATTAACCCGGGTAATTCAGGGGGCGCTCTTATAAACACTAAAGGTGAGTTATGGGGCATTAATACAGCTATCTTCTCACGAAGCGGCGGTTCACAAGGGATTGGTTTTGCTATTCCCGTGGATTTGGTGCTGGAGATTGTGGAGCAAATAAGAACTGGAGGTAAAGTAGATCGCGGCTGGATGGGCTTGTATCTTAGAGATGTCTATGAGGATGGAGAAAATAATAGCAACCAAGGCGCTGCACCCAAAAAAGAAAAGTCGCAAATATATGTGGCAGGCGTTTACCGCCAGAGTCCCGCTTTTGATGCTGGCATAATGACGGGCGATGAGATTATTAGTATAGATAGCAAATATTTCGCTGATACTAAAGAGTTGGTGCGTTATGTGGCTAATAAATCACCAGGCGAAGTTATCAATGCTACTATTAGGCGTGGAGAAAGTGAGATTGATATTATCATCACTCTGAGTTCGCGTCCCAACGCAGAATAGATAACACCAGTCACTTCAGGCACTACTACCCAAAAACCCAATTAACCAAATGAGCAAAATTGAAGCGGTGCGCGGAATGCCCGTGATTCCACCGCCACATAGCGACAAGAGGCGGCGAATTGAAGATTCTCTTATCCGCATCCTACTGAATTTTGGTTATACCGAGATGCGCGTACCTATAATTGAGAGGACCGAACTTTTTAAACGTTCCATTGGCGACACAACCGACATTGTAGAAAAAGAGATGTATGAGTTTGCCGACAAAAAAGGGCTTTCTATCTGTCTGAGACCAGAAGCAACCGCTGGTATGATGCGTGGAGGTATTGGTTTGGGGATGTTTGCAGAAACACAAAGGATTTGGTGCTTGGGACCTATGTTCCGTTATGAGAGACCGCAAAGTGGCAGAGCTCGTCAATTTGACCAATTAGATGTGGAGGCAGTTGGTTTTAGTAGCCCCAGCATAGATGCCGAGTTAATCTGGCTATCATCGCTACTATGGGAAGAATTAAATATTACGCCATGTCCTATATTACAGATAAATGCCCTGGGTTCCGAGGAAACACGACAAACCTATTCCGCTGAATTAAAGTCATATTTAGAAAAGTATCGCAGTAAACTGGATGAAGATTCCCAACGGCGGCTTAATTCATCGCCTTTGCGGATAATGGACTCCAAAAGCCCAGAAACCCAATCCGTTCTGCGCGACGCCCCAGTAATCTCCTCCTATTGGGATGATGAAACCCGCACGCATATCAACGGAGTGACAAACATTTTGGATTCTTTGGGCATACCTTATGAAATGAATAATAAATTAGTGCGTGGATTGGACTATTATGACAAAATGGTGTTTGAATGGGTTAGTGGCAATTTGGGGGCACAGAACACCGTTTGCGCCGGCGGGCGTTATGATGGCCTTATCAAACAGCTTGGTGGTAAAGAGACCCCAGCGGTAGGTTTTGCTTTGGGGATGGAGCGGCTAATGCTATTGTTAGAGGGCGAGGGAAATCAAAGCTCCCAGCAACAAGATGATGAGAAACATAACCATTTGTCATTGCTAGCTTTAACAGATGATGTTCAGATTTTTACATTACTGCAAAAACTAAGGGGTAATTTACCCAATTTTGTTATAGAATGTGATTTTAGCGTTGGAAGTTTAAAAAACAAGCTAAAAAGAGCTTCAAAAAAAGGGGTTTCTTATGTGCTGATAGTTGGCGATGACGAATTAGCAGCACAACAACTTACGTTAAGAGATATGCGTCAAGGGCAACAAGAAACATTGGAGTATAAGGATTTAATTAACAAACTTATAAACATATAATAAGGAATATGGTACTTAATCAGCAGGAACAGGAAATATTTGATAAGATAAAGCATTTTTTGCGCTCTTATGGCTTGCCCTTGGGGCTAGGATTGACGATTAGCTTGGGTTCGGTTGTAGCATGGAATGGCTACAGCTATTACCAAACAAAGCAAAGAGGGTTGGCAACTAACGTATATCAACGCTTTTTACAAATTGATGATGCCTATAAAGAAGTTCAAGCAGAAATTGATGTTAGTTCTTTGAATGAAGCGCCATCAAGTAATAGCCAAACTGACTTTGGCGCTACTAATATCAATAGCGCGACTCCTGGGGCAACATTTAATGCAAGTAATGAAGTCAGCGCAACTTCTATAGGATTCTTGTATAACAACATGTTAGAAATAACAGACGTATTAAAGGAGGATTTCCCGCGCCAAAGCTATACCGGTTTTGCTGCTATGCGCATGGCTGCGCTTGATGCAATGAATGGCAATATAACTTCAGCAACTAATCAACTACAGTGGGTGGTCAAAAATGTTGCGAGTGATCGCATTGCATCTTTGGCTTCTGTTATGCTAAGCCGCTCTTTGTTAGCTGAGAAAAAGTATGATGAAGCATTGGCAATCTTAGCTAGCAACAAAGTTCAACGTATAGAGTTGGGGGAGATAAGTGAAATAAGGGGAGATATTTATTATGCAAGCGGTGACTATCAAGAAGCCCGCGCCGCTTATGAAGATGCTGCGACTCGTGGAGGAGATAACTCTCGCATTAAATACAAGCTGTTGCGTTTGCCTGCCGCTGAATGATGCTCAGCCCTGGGCAGATTTTAACTGGTTTTAACCTTTTATCCATGCGAATCTTTTTTTGCCTGCGTTTGCGGCAACTATTCCTGCTGCTTCCTATCCTGGCTATCCTGTTGATAGTAAGTTGTGCCCAAAATGCTGTCAAATTATCCCCTCTGCCCAAATACGAAAAAGCTACTGCGGTTAAGCTTAATTGGCGAGTTAATTTAGGTAGAGGATCTCGCCTACAATTGCGTCATCAGTCGCCAGCAGAAGCAGGGGATGTTGTATACCTATGTGACTGGCGCAGATTGATTGCTCTTAATCTTACAAACGGCAAACGATTATGGCGCAAAAAACTCGGCGCACCCATAAGTGGTTGCTTGGCTCATTTTGGTGAGCGGATTTATCTAAGCGACGAAGATGGAATTGTATACGCAATTAATGCCGAAAATGGAGATATTATTTGGCAAAAACAGCTGGATGCCGATAGTGTTACTCCTCCAACTGCCAACGAGAATGTGGTTTTAATCCAAACGGTTAGTGAAAAATTATATGCCCTAAACGCCAATGATGGCGCTCAGCTTTGGAGTTATAGCGCCTATAACCCAGGATTAACTCTTTTTGGATCTTTTCATCCTATTATTATTGGCAATATTGCCATTAGCGGATTTGCCGATGGTTCAGTAGTAGTGTTTGATTGGAGCAGCGGCAACCCAGTTAGCTTTAGACAAATTTCTGTTCCACAAGGACAAAGCGATATTGAAAGGTTGGTGGATATAGACGCAACTGCTATTTTTGATGAAGGACGATTATACATGTCTTCTTATGGTGGGACCACTTTAGGGCTTGATTTACGGAGTGGTACAGAGATATGGCGCAATGATATAGGGAGTTTCTTAACTATGGCTCAGGATAGCGAGCGCCTGTTTGTAGTTGATAAAGATAATCGTATTTATGCCATCAAGAAAAGCGACGGTGAAATTATCTGGGAAAGAGAAGATTATCTTTATCGCGGACTAACTGCTCCCGTTTTGTTTGATGACTATCTGGCAATGGGAGATAGAAACGGTCAGCTACACGTTTTTGCCAGTGAAGATGGATCTCCCGTAGGACGTAGAAAAATGGGATTAAAAGATATTATTAACTTCATGGTTGCAACATCGGAAGGCATATTATTAATTGATAAAGAGGGTTTTGTTAATATGTTGCAAATTGAAGAAAAATTTCAATGATATTATTAATGATTTTGCCAATGATTTTGCCAATAAAGGTTTATACTTAACACATCACTATGCTTTTTCAAGTCGCCCTAGCTGGTAGAACTAATGTCGGGAAATCTTCTCTCTTCAATCGTCTATGTAAAAGTGCTCCTCCTCGCAGGGGTAAGCACACGGAGGAAGATGCGGCAAACTCCGCTGCTCCTGCACGCACGCAACCATACTCAAGCCGCTCACAACGCAAGGCGATAGTTGCAAACTC
The DNA here is from genome assembly GCA_965207945.1 of Gammaproteobacteria bacterium. Lineage (GTDB taxonomy): Bacteria > Pseudomonadota > Gammaproteobacteria > CBDBNL01 > JAAOII01 > JAAOII01. The sequence continues at coordinate 1,847,054 of OZ242303.1, read as the reverse complement.
TGATGGAGTAACCCGTGACTTGCTGTGTGGGGTTGTCCCAAGCGCTCATGGCGATTTTATCCTAATTGACAGTCCTGGACAGATGATGGACAACGAAGTATTGCATAAGTTAATGGAAGAACAAGCGCGCAAGGCATACATAATGGCGGACTTATTATTATTTGTCTGTGATGGGAAAGAAGGGCTGACTGCCGCAGATGAAAGAATTGCCACAGAAATTCATGCCAGTAATAAAATCTGTATTTTATTAGTGAATAAAATGGACCATAATGCGGATGAAGGGACGATAGCAGATTTCTATCGTTTTGGTTTCCCCGTTATCGGAGTATCCGCAAAGAGTAGCTTAGGTGTCAAAGATTTACGCAACGAGATAGAACGGCAAATTGCTAAAAAAGAAACAGCAATTGGGGCGGAGGATAATTTACCAGCGACAACTGATGCTGATGATGAAGCTGATGATGCGGCAAATCCAACACCTAAAAAAGCACATATTCCTGCCATCGCTCTGCTCGGCTGCCCTAATGTTGGCAAGTCAACTCTTGCCAATCTGCTGCTAAAAGAAGAGCGGCAATTGGTGCATGAAAAACCTGGCTCTACTCGCGACAGCGTTCTCCTGCCTTTTACTATGGACAAATCTACCAAAGAGGGAACCAGCAAAGAAGATTGGATGTTAATTGACACAGCAGGCATAAGACGCAAGAGTAGAGTCAATGAAAATCTGGAGCAACTCATGGTAACCTCAGCAATTCATGCCATATATGACAGTGATGTTGTTATTTATATAGTTGATGCTACCGAGGGATTGAGGCATCAGGATAGCGCCTTATTGCATTTAGCGGAAAGAGCCGGCAAGGGTCTGGTTATAGCCGTGAATAAAGCTGACCTGCTTGACGAACAACAAAGGAAGGACTTAAAGGGGCTATTGGAATGGGACTTAGCTTTTATTGATTATGCTCCTTGTCATTTTATTTCTGCCGCCAAGAATAAAGGTATAAAGGAATTGCTAAAGTCGGTGCAGTTGGCGCGCCGTTCTGCAGAAACTAGCTGGGACACTACCGCCTTGAATCGTGTTTTACAAGCATTACTTAATAATCATCCTCCTCCTTTACGGCAAGGAATGCGCAGTAACCTGCGCTACGCAAATCAAATTCACGATAAGCCCCCTCATCTTGTGATTCACGGCAAACGGCTACAGCAATTGCCTAACGGATATAAGAAGTATTTACAAAAAAGCTTTTCACGAGAAATGAAGCTACAGGGCGCCCCTCTAAAGATTTCTTACAAAACTGATGATAATCCTTATGGTGGCTCGCGCCAACGTTAGTTAGCGCATTCATCTTTTCCTTAATATCCTCTAACAATAAAAATAATTGCTCTTGGCTATATGCCAGTGAGAATATTATCTCTCAATAATATAGATATTGTCCTGCTCTGATGCCTGCAGATATTTAGGGAAGTCAGTTATTTTTTGCATTTGTTCTCCGTATCGTTCATACAAACTTTTCCATTCCTCCTCAGGGATGCCTGAACGCCAAAAAATTACTAGGTCATAATCACTCAAGATAAGTTCATCAACTAGTAAACAACGAAAGTGCTTAGGTATGTAGTTTAATTGAGCTAAATTGCAACTATCAACAAAATAAAGATTAAAAGGAGTTTCTTCAGTAGCTATTTTATGCATAAGGGCAAAGTGTAGCACGGCAGTTACACTGTCTCTTCGCTCGTAGACAAATACATTGGTAACCTGATTTTCTTTTAGTTTAATATTAGTTTTATGAGCGTAGAATTGATATTCACGAGTTTTATACTCCCTGAAAACTGACATGGTAGTCGGAATGCTAAAGAATAAATACAATAAAATGAATGCAGGAACAAATATCCTTAATGCTGCCGTTGAGCTTTTATCCTTCAGATAAAAACATGCCGCGAGTATAAGGGCAAACTCAGGAATACAATAATAATATCTGTGTTCAAACTTAAAAAATAATATCACCATTATGTAAAGAACCCCTCCAGCAAAAAGCATAATGGAAAATCTATGCCGCTGCAACTTATTAATATCTTTGATATAACAAGCCACCATGATTAAAATAAGGGGAAAGAGCGGGTATGTGATAAATAATCCATACATAAAAGATAAATAATTGAAGTTATAACTTACTCCATAAATATATGTGCTTTCAACTATAAAAAGCTGAAATGTTATATACATCACCACAAAAAATAATGGCGCCAGTAGGATTCCTATTTCTAAAGGGTTATTCTTAACAAAGGTAAATGGTTTACGCAGGACATTAACAATTGTAGTATTGTTGTCAATCATGCGGAAAATTAATGCGGCAAAAGCAAATCCGCCAAAAAATAAGAACATAGGTTCTTTAAAGTAAATAGCCGTATGTGCCGACGCTAAAGCAAAGATAAGATATTGATTTTTATTGGTCTTATAAAATTGAATAACCGCATAAAGAAAAAGAACCATGAGGAATATGGCGTTTCTTTCGGGGATAAATAAAGTTAAAAAAGGGATTAGGAAAGATGCATTTAATCCTATGAATAAAATTACTAGAGCGCGTTGCCATAACCGTGCTAACGGAATAATTTTATTTAGGAAATATACAGTGACTAAAAACTCTAAGAAGGTAAACGCATAAAGCAAATAATAAGAACAATTTAGCCAATGAAATGGTAATGCCAGGAGGTTTAAATCTTGATGGATAAAAGGGCCAAACCTACGCCCCCAAGTAATCAATGGGTCAATAAAATGCATATCGCATAAATATACACCTACGAATAAAGTTTCTTCTCCACGTTTAGCGCCGGCAAGATAAAAGTTATTCCAAAATAGGAAAATAGCATAAAGCCCCAGCAATAACAAGGCAAGATAATCAGCTGGCGACTGTCCTTTCCATGCTTGGTTGCTGTTAGGATGATTTACAAATAAAGCCCTTTCTTTTTCATAAGACCATTGCTGACTATAGCGTGTCACCCACAAACAATAAATGGCAAGCAAAGTGAAAGCAAGCACTAAAGCAAGTGCTAAAATTAATAACTCGGGATGTTGAGACAATTTAGCAAAATTATCATAAAGAGACATTACCTCATCCTCTCAGTTGGATTCATGATTCTGCTAAGTATCATCATTCTCAACAGAGGTTTTTTACATCAAAATCATATATTCTGATTCTATATTTTTGTGGGATAAATAACATATTGAATATTATAATGCTATTATGAATAGCAAGAAATACAAATGTAAGATTTAATGGATCCATTAGGAATAAACCCTTCTTTACAAGGGGTGCAAGGAAGCATACTTTGGTATGACATAGAGACCTACGGCAGCAACTCTGCTTTATCGCCGCTAGTACAATTTGGCGCAGTGCGCACTGATACGCAACTAAACGTCCTTGATGAGATAAACTTGTTATGTAAGCCGCCGGCGGATATGTTAATTGACCCAGAAACTGTAACCATCCATAATATAAGTCCACTTACTGCACAAAGGGAGGGCATGCCCGAAGCGGAGTTCGCGCGCCGTATATACTCTGAAATTAACCAGCCGAATACCTGTAGCGTTGGCTATAACTCTGTTTCCTTTGATAATGAGTTTATACGCTTTCTTTTTTTCCGTAATCTATTGCCAGCTTATTGGCACGAATATAAGGATGGGTGCAGCAAATGGGATTTATTAGATGTGGTGCGGCTTATCTCGGTAATAGAACCTGCAGCAATAAAAGCTCCCATCATTAATGATAAAGCATCTTATAAATTAGCAAATATTGCCAAAGAAAATGATATTGCTGAGCATCAACCGCATGATGCCTTTGGCGATGTAGAAATATTACTCGCTTTGGCGCAACAGATTAAACAAGCAGCACCACAACTCTATAATTTTTGTTTTAACTCTCGCGGCAAGAACACTGCCCAAGATCTGATGCGTAAAGGAGATGTTTTGCTAAATTTCTCCTCCAGGTTTTCTGGCGCCTATCACGGCGGTGGAATTATCTGCCCCATTGCGCCCCACCCCACACAAAAGAACTCTTATATATGTTTTGACATTCGCTATTCTCCACAGGATTTATTGCAACTTTCAGCTGATGAGATGCGCTCTCGTCATTTCCAGTCCAAGCATCCAGTGGCTCCTGATCCCACCGCGGCTCCAGCTACATCTCCAGTTACATCTCCCGCAGCGACGAATTATCCTCCTACAGGGATCAAGGCCATAAGATTAAATCACTGCCCGGCGCTAATGCCATGGGATAGCAATTGGGATGAGCACAAAACTAATGAGATTTTCTCTATGCTACAACTTGATAGAAAGATAGCTCGCTCACACCTAAAACAACTCAAAGAAAATCGCGCTGCAATTGTCAATAAAATAGCTGCAATATATAATGATGAATTTGATAATAGTCATAAGAGTAGCAAAAATAATGGGGATAAGGAGATTAGCGCCGAACAATCTCTTTATGGCGGGGGATTCATTAGTGATAAAGATTTACAAGTGGGGCAACAGATTCATCAGATGAATACTGACGAGCTAAAAAATTTGCATGCCGCAGATGCTCCTTTTATGGATAAACGGCTTAATGAGATTTTAGTGAGATTTAAAGGTCGTAATTTATCTGATTCTCTGTCCCCCAATGAAATGACTATATGGCAAGAACATTGCGCTAAAACACATAATGAAGGCCTGCCGCCCCTCATCGCCGCAACCCAGCAGCTAATTGCAACCCATCAAGACAACCCGCAATTAACTCAATCCTTAGCAGAAACCCTTAGCTATCTAGAAAACCTGCAACAAGCAAAAGAGTAATCTATTCTCGTTATAGGTATAATCGCTTAAACAGCTAATTTATACATCAAGATTTATTGCTCGCAAGGCATTATCTTGGATGAATTTGCGTCGTGGCTCAACGTCATCCCCCATCAGGATTGAAAAAATCATATCGGCTTCGGCGGCATTTTTCATTGACACTCGCGAAAAATGGCGCGCTGCAGGGTCCATACTGGTTTCCCACAGCTGCTCGGGATTCATTTCACCCAATCCTTTATAACGTTGCACTGATATATTCTTTTCCACCATCTCTTTAGCTTTATCATACGCCGCAGACAACCCATGTTCGCGTGATGAATCATTCTTAACGGTTACAGTTATATCCGCCTCTAATAAATCTTTATAACGATTACGATACTCTACCAATCCCTGCCATAAAGGGCGAGAGAAAAATTTGTGCCCTAAGATTAAGCCATTGTTATCTCCTTGTGCCGTTTTATCTATGTTGTTGTGAATTACTATACCCTCCTCTTCTTCCAATAAACCAGGTTCATATTCTGCCACCATCTGCTCATCGTTGATTAATTCCGTTAAGCGGGCACAGTATTGTGTTGTGTATTCTGCGTCGGAAAAATCAGGACCACTATACCCCCGACTCCCTCCCACTTCGCATTGCTCCAGTGCATCCACCAGGTTTGCTGGGTACTCAACTTTCAGCTCGTTCCATTTAGCGCGATATGCGGCATATTGTTGCAGAACATCTAAAAGCTCTGGTCCCTTAATGGTTTTAGGTGTGTCACTTTGCTGGTTTGCGTTTCCTTGTGGGGAGATAGCGAATTCGCAGGACACAGAGATGCGGTTATGTAAATATTTGACAAAGTCGGCTTCTTTTAGCAAATATTGTTCTTCTCCTCCACTTTTGACTTTATATAAAGGTGGCTGAGCAATATATATGTAGCCCTTAAGGATAAGTTCTTCCATATAGCGATAAAAGAAAGTGAGCAGCAGAGTGCGTATATGTGAACCATCAACATCCGCATCAGTCATCAAAACGATCTTGTGGTATCTGAGTTTGTTGATATCAAAAACATCTGTCCCTAAGCCACAGCCAAGAGCCGTAACCAATGAACCGATTGCCTGGGATTGCAACATTCTACTCAGTGATTGTTTTTCAACATTAAGAATCTTACCGCGCAATGGCATAACTGCCTGATTTTGCCTATTCCTCGCTTGTTTAGCTGAACCGCCCGCTGAGTCCCCCTCCACTAAAAACAACTCTGAAAGCTCGGGCGATTTTTCTTGGCAATCCGCCAATTTGCCAGGCAAAGTGCTCATTTCTAATAATCCTTTGCGCCTTACCATATCTCTGGCTTTGCGCGCCGCCTCTCTGGCTTTGGTTGCCTCTTCAATTTTACCGACTATCTTTTTGGCTTCAGCTGGATTTTCCAATAAAAAGCTGTTGAAATCCTCAGCCAGTGCTCGAGATACGGCGGTTTTTGCCTCCGAGGAAACCAGCTTTTCTTTGGTTTGAGAAGAAAAACGCGGTTCAGGGAGTTTTAATGAAATTAATGCGATTAGTCCCTCGCGTGTATCTTCCCCTGTTATACCCTCTGCCTTGTGCTTAAGCTCTTTTTGAATATAACCCGTCAGAGCCCGAGTAACCCCCGCTCGTAAGCCCATTAAATGAGTCCCTCCATCATTTTGTTTTATGTTATTAGTAAAACAAAATATTCTTTCTTGAAAGCCGGCGCACCATTGCAGCGCAATTTCCACTTGAATTTGCGCTTTGTCGCTTATATGGTCGCCAATATCATCAAAACTCTTTTTAGTGTAAAAGGCCTTGTGTAAAGGAGTTTTACCCTTAGTTAGATATTGCACATATTCGCGCAATCCACCCTCAGTGCGAAAAGTATGTGAGTCGCCATTTTTTTCATCCGTTATACTAATAGAGATGCCAGAGTTTAGAAAGGACATCTCTTGTAATCTATTTTTTAATAAAGAATAATCAAATTTGGTGTCGCCAAAAGTGCTCACAGACGGGTAAAAACGGATTTGGGTGCCGGCTGTATCAAGAGTATCTCCTGTGCTGGTCACCTCTTGCAGTGCGGCTTGCGGTATTCCTTCTTGATATTCCTGCTTATACGTTTTGCCGTCGCGGGATATGGTAAGCAATAGTTTTGATGAAAGAGCGTTCACTACGGAAAGGCCTACCCCATGCAATCCGCCAGAAACTTTGTAGGATGAGGCATCAAATTTGCCGCCAGCATGCAAGGTAGTCATAATAACTTCCGCTGCAGTGACTCCCTCTTCATGCATGTCAACCGGTATTCCTCTACCATTATCGCTTACTGTGGCTGAGCCGTCTGTATGAAGGACAACAGATATGCTGTCGCAATGCCCAGCCAACGCCTCATCAATAGAGTTATCTATTAACTCCAGCACCATGTGGTGAAATCCGCTGCCATCCCTGGTATCGCCAATATACATGCCAGGGCGTTTACGTACCGCCTCTAAGCCCTTGAGGACCTTAATGCTTGAAGAATCGTAAGAATTATTCATAATTATTTCAGTTTAATTTCACTATTTATATAAATCTTGTATACAAATTTGTTATACAAACCAGGGCTTATATAACATCATTTACTATCCCTCCTTTATTGCCCCCTTTTATTGCCCCCTAGCTATCCCTCTTTTACTATCTGTTCCTCACAGACAGCCCAAGAGGTGAACCCTTCTTTCTTGCTCCATTTTACCAGATTTTCATCTGGTACGGAGGTAATAAACACCTGATTTTCGTGTTCTAGAAGATGCTGTAGCAACAAACTCTGATTGGCTGCGTCAAGCTGGGTAATTACATCATCCAACAATAAAATCACTGATATTGCGAATTCTTCCTGCAAAATAAGGCGCGCTGCGCAGAAAAATGCCAATGACAGCATTTTTTGCTGTCCTAATGATAGCACTTTCCCCGCATCTCTTTGATTAATCCCAATTATTAAATCAGCGCGATGACAACCACAAGAAGAGAAACCACGCCCAATATCCCGCTCAAAATTATTCTGTAATGCCCTTGCCAAAGAAATACCCTCTTGCCAGCCGCGATAATAGTCAATCTGAGCACTCGCTAAATTAAATTGCATCAAAATATCTGTGACTGGCTTCATAAATAAAGGAATGAGTTCCCGCCGCCCCATTTCTATTTTCTCTCCAAGTTCTGCCAGCTTCATATCCCAAGAAGCAAGGGCATCATAATTAGACGGTTTAGCTAATAAAATCTTATTTCTTTGTCGTAGACATCGCTCATAATCCTTGTGCGTAGCACCTAATTCTGGCTTATGATGAAACATAATAGCATCTAAAAAGGAGCGGCGTTGGGCGGGGCTTGCCTCAATAAGATTGATATTATGAGGGGCGGCAAACACCAAAGGGAGGCGGCGCGCCAACTGCATGCTTGAATTAACTTGTTTGTCTTCAAGTAAAGCGCTTTTGCCTCCCCTGCTATCCAAGCGAATTTGAGCATTCCAAACAGGTAGGGATGCAGATGTGGTATTAGCTGTTGGGAGAGAAGTGTCTATATCAGGTGAGGCGCCTACATCTGGCGAGGGTTGCTCGTTATTATTCCCAAATGAAGTGAATTCGCTAAAAGAAGCACGGATAGCTGAACTACTATGGTTGTGATTAATTACATCTTGGTGACGCGAAGCTCTGAACGAGCGCCCGCGCCCAATGTAATAAATTGCTTCTAATAGGCCTGACTTGCCTACCCCATTGCCCCCTATAATAAAGTTGATTCTATCCTGCGGCTGCCAGGACAGACGAGAGAAGTTGCGAAATTGATTAAGTTCTAAGCTGCGCAACCAAGGCACAACTTAGATTTTCATCGGCATTACAACAAACTGAGTATCGTTATTATCTTGTTTTTGAATAAGAGCGCTTGAATTTGCGTCTGTGAGCTTAATTGATAATGCTCCTTCTTTCAAAACACTGAGAATGTCCAGTAAATAAAAGACATTGAACTTCAAAGTTAACTCATCGCCCGAATACTGAATATCTATATTCTCATTAACCTTTTCTTCTGTCTTGTTGGTAGAAAAAAGACGCATGTTATTGTTGCTAAAAGTAAGCTCAACCTTGTGGTGCTTTTCTCCTGTATCTTGTCCCAATATAGCACAACGTTGTAAGGCATTGCGCCAGGTTGCGATATCAATAACTGCTTCGCTTTTAGTATCAGAAGGTATTACGCGAGTATAATCAGGAAAAGGGGCATCTATCAGCTTACAGCTATAAGAAAAGGATTCACCAGATATTTGCAGAAAATTGGAGTAAAAAATCAACTCGGCTTTATCTTCAATGCCCCCTATAAGACGCATCATTTCAGATATACCTTTGTGTGGGACAATGCATTTAATTTTCTCTTGAGTTAGCTGTGGAGTATTATGGCGAGAAATAGCCAGGCGATGTCCATCAGTAGCCACCAAAGATAAACCATCGGTGGAAAAATCAAACAAAATACCGTTCAAGTAAAAACGGACATCCTGACGAGCCATACACGACATAGTGGTGGTTAGGTGGCTCAGTAATTCAGATTTATCTATAGAGAAACGTATCTTGCGGTCTCCTTCATCTGGCGCCTCCATAGTAGGGAACTCCTCAGGTGGCAATGAGCTTAATTCAGAGTTACTGTTTCCACAAGAGATTTGAAAATGATTATTCTCGTAGTTTATACTAATCATACTATCAGCTGGGAATAATCTACAGATGTTAAGAAACTTACGCGCTGGGATAGTACCTTCCATATCAGGGCTTTCTCCTTCCAGTGGCAGATAACCAGTGATTTCTACCTCTGTATCAGTACCTATAAAGGTTATGCGGTTGTTTTTAACGCGAAAATAGAGATAAGACAGAATTGGCATCACCTGCTTCTTTTCCGCAACACTAGCAACTATTGCCAATGCTTCTAATAGTTTTCCATTGTTAATTAATACTTTCATATTATCCTCATAATTAATTCTAATAATTGCTTATAGCTTTATCTGCATAGTGTCCTCTATAGCATCTAATATCCTATAGAATACACCATATTTTCCTTCCTCTAAACGCTTTGCGTAAATTATACGCTGCTTTAATCTATTTGAGTATATTTATCTGTTTTTTTAGGATTTTATTGGGAAATTTCCAACCCTCCTCTCAACTTGTTTTTTATGCTGTTATATCTCTCACGTACTTCGTTATCTTGTTTGATTTTCTTATCAAAATTAGTACAGGAGTATAAAACTGTTGAATGATTCTTGCCGCCAAAGCTGAGCCCTATTTCCGTAGTGCTTTTTGAGGTTAGCTCGCGACACAAACACATAGCCATCTGGCGAGCGGCGGTTATAGAGCGGCTTCTGCCTTGAGAAGTTAAATCAGAGATTTGTATGCCAAAGCTGTCCGCAACCGCTTTTTGAATTTGTTTCACAGATGCCTTGTAATCTTGTTGAGGAAGAATGTCTTTTAATGTTTGTCTTATTAAGGTCAGGTTTGGGGGCATATTGTGCGTTTTAGCATAAAAAACAACCATCTTAACTGCCCCCTCCAGATCACGCACACTACGGTTTATCCGTTCTGCTATATAAGTAGCGCAATTATCATCGAAGTTCACCTTAAAGGCAGCGCCTTTGTTTTTAATTATCGCTACTCTAGTTGTGAGATCTGGCTTATCAATCGCAGCCATCACACCCATAGCAAGCCGTGTTTTTAGTCGGTTGTGAATTCCATTTATTTTATGGGGGGGTTGGTCGCAAGAAATAACCATATTTTTGCCAGCATCAAGGAAATGATTAAAAACATGGAAAAACTCAGTTTGGGTTTTTTCTTTGCCTGCAAAAAAATGAATGTCGTCTATAAGCAATAAGTCAGCACTCTTGTATGCCGCTTTAAAATCATCCATTTTTTTAGCAACAATACTTTTTGTCATCATGGTCAAAAAATGGTCTGCGGTGACATACATGGCTTTAATGTTATTTGTCTTAGTTACATTATTCATTAACCCTTGCAACAAATGTGTTTTCCCGATTCCACTATCCCCATAAATAATAAAATGCTCCCCTTTAACATGTGTTTGAATGTTTGTTTGGCTTCCCGTTTTCCCATCAATGGTTTTTCCTCTTGTGTCTGATATGTTTTTTAACAAACTAAGAATTAATTCCTTTGCCATTTTATTGGACTCCCCTACAACGAAGGATTCAAGGGAGGTGGCTGGATTAACAAAAGAACAATGCGGTGATCCCTTCTCCCCTTTAATTCGGGAAGGTGTGCTTGCCCTGTGTTGTGATATTTTCTTTTTTGGTTGCTCTTTCAAATAGCTGTACTTAACATCAAGGCTATTTGCTTTTGAGGATCCTTGTAATTTAACCAAAGCCTTTTTTATACTTACCCCATATTTATCCTTTACCCATTTCATCTTATAGTAGTTTTCAGCCAACACAAGAAAATTCACACCCTCTTTCACACCCCCCTTCGCCGTCCCCTCACTCCTCTCAAGGACCAATGGCAACAACCATTTGTTAAAATCTTCTGCGGGAACCTCCTTCTGTAGGAGATTGCATACATCATGCCAAATTACGGATTTGTTACGCACAAGAAATAAATAAGGTTGTTATGTTTTGTAAATAAATGTTCAAAGCAAAAGTTAAATTAGTGTTAACGTTTTTATACCAAACAGAAAAGGATTAATGAAAATAAATCAAAGAAAACATTTAACTATTAATGAAAAAAGTGATTAGTGAAATTTATAAACAGGAAGTTAACAAGTTTCTAAAAATAAAACCAAGTGTTTACAAGAACAAAAAAAGAAACAAACAAAATAAACATACTAATAATAATAAAGAGGATAGACCATTTCATTAATTAACACCTGTTAGTGTTAGTTATTAACAAAGGATATAATAAAAGACATGTTATTAAATTTTATTTTACTGTTCCTTTTCTTTAGTGTTGTTTCCGCATTCTTTTCATCAGCTGAAACGGCTTTCATAAGTGTGAATAAACATAACCTTGCTGCTGATGCCGAGGAGAATAATAAAGGCGCATATCTAGCCCTTAAGTTATTAAAAGATCCAACAAAACTTCTAAGTTTGGTTTTGTTGGGAAACAACCTTGTGAACGTTGGTATATCAGCACTTGTAACCCTTCTTACTATTCGCTTGTTCGGTGATGGTGCTGTGTTTGCAGCAACCTTACTAGTAACTTTGTTTATTTTACTCTTTTGTGAAACAATCCCAAAAGCGTTTGCTGTTCGTTATTCTCACAAAATGGTTATTGCTTTTTCTTATGTTTTGTATCCTTTTCAAATAGTGGCTAGTCCAATTGTCGCAACAATTAATTATATTGTTTTCACCTTAGATAAAATTATTTTTAGGGGAGCTAAAAACATTCGTGAAGAAGAAGAACATAACCTTGAACGTTTGCGGGGTGCCGTCTCCGATGCGCGAACCATATTACATAAATCACACGGAGACATGTTGCTTGGTATATTAGATTTAGATAAAATTAAAGTTGATGAAGCGATGACTCCCTTGAGTGCCCTTGAAGGAATTAACCTGGAGGATGATGTTAATCGTATTTATGAAAACATAAAGAAGGCGGAACATAGTCATTTAGTTGCTTATGAAAAAGAGATAAGTAACTGTCTTGGTTTTATAAACGTTAAGAGGGCTTTGTTATTATTTAATTTAAAAGACGTTAGTAAAAACAAAATAAAGTCCATTGTGGATGAAGGGGAGTTTATACCTGACACAGTTAATCTACTTAATCTTATGGGGGAGTTTACCGAAAGAAGAGAAAACCGCGCCTTTGTTGTTGACGAGTACGGAGCTACTCAAGGCATAGTTACTCTGCGAGATATAATGGTTAAAGCAATTGGTAAAATAAGCTCATTGCTTATACAAGAAATTTCCCCCGGTGTTTTTCGGGTTAACACTAATCTACCAATAAGAGAGATTAATAACCGCACTGGCTGGAATATTGAGGGCGGGCAAGCATCAACTATAAGGGGGCTTATTCAAGAGAACATTGAATCGTTGCCTGAGGGAGGCGTTTGTTTTGAAGTTGGTGATTATAGGATTGAGGCTGAACTAAATGATTATAAAAAGGGGGGTAATTTAACGTCATCTGCTAAAATATGGGTGCGCGGCAGGAATGTCAGCAAACAAAAGGGCGGGAAAAACCTTGCCTAAAGAAGCAGAAGCATAAAGGTAGTTAAATGTTAAAACCCACACAAAATAAACAAGAGAGTAAACCAGAGTAATGATTTCACTAAAAGCAAAATTAAGCGCCTTTTTCCATTCGGATAGTTCTATTGGAGTGATGTTATTTTCCGCCACAATACTTGCAATTGTTTTAGAAAACTCTCCCCTTGTTGATTTGTATCATTTTATAAAAGAGTTCCACGTGGAACTTTCTCTAGGCTCTATTAAACTTGATCATGATCTGCATTACTGGGTTAATGAAACACTCATGGCTCTGTTTTTTTTATTGGTGGGGCTTGAAATAAAACGAGAGATATTGATCGGGCAATTAGCGAGCATACATTATGTTATTTTGCCAGCGGTTGCTGCAATAGGGGGAATAGTTGCTCCAGCAATGTTCTTTTGGTTTTTTAATGGAGGTGAAGCTAGTATTGTTGGTTGGGCTGTTCCCACCGCCACCGACATTGCCTTTGCTGTTGGGGTTATTGCCCTGTTTGGCAGTAGGTTGCCGCATAATGTGAAATTATTTATATTAACTCTGGCGGTTATTGATGACATAGGAGCGGTTTTTATCATCGCAGTTTTTTACTCAGAGAGTATAAACACCCAAATGCTGCTTTATGCTTTTTTGTGTGGTTTGATTATGGGCGGGTTTAACTGGATTAATGTTCGTTCTTTAACTCCCTATATGTTAATGGGCGCACTAACCTGGTTTTTTATGCTTAAAACCGGGATACATCCTACTTTAGCCGGAATCGTCATTGCTTTTTGTGTTCCATTGAGAGTTAAGCAGGACCCTCGCTTGCCCCATGCTTTTGGCATGGACTTGGGGCATACGCGGCTGGGATACGTCTCCCCCGCAATAAAGCTTGAAGCCAGTTTGCACCGCAGTGTGAGTTTTGGAATTTTACCCTTATTTGCTTTTATGAACTCAGGAGTTGATTTTTCTGCAATTCTGTCTCAAGGCACCCTGCTCTCCACTGTTTTTTCGGGGGTAACTGCTGGAGTATTTCTGGGGCTATTTTTTGGTAAGCCGTTAGGTATGATGGCGGGAGCTATTGTCTGGAAGCTATTGTCGCGCAAAAACTTCCCATCGCAAATAGATTACTTAAACCTGTTAGGGATGGGTTTTATTTGCGGCATTGGCTACACAATGAGTATACTTATTAGCACAATCGCTTTTGAAGGCAATGATTTATTTATAAATAGAGCCCTTGTGGGGATTTTACTTGGTTCTTTTTTCTCAGCTCTTGCTGGAAGTGCTGTTTTTCTTTATTGGTTGCGGCGGCAAAAATTATACGTTGCGCCAGACGCAGATAGGACTTAGCACAACATAAAGAAGAGCTAAGCAAAGGCATCTTGTCTAACAAAGCCCTTCAATTTTCTGCCTCCCTCCTCCTCAATGTTCCACGTAGAACAATTAATGCCATCGCATCCCACATATTCTTTTTCCCCAACAAGAGGGTTCCGTTTATAATATTGCTATGATTCAACAAATCCGTTCGCTTCCATGCACCCGCCCATAAGGAATACATGAGCAATAAAAAACCAGTTTTGGTGGTTGTTTACAATCACAAGTATCCGCAGAATGTGCCTATAATCAACCATATTTATGGAGGTAGGTTTTCGCAGATTTATCACCTTATGCCATTTTACCAACATCCTGGCGGTGAGAAGGGCGATAAAAAAGAAGAGCAAAACATTATCCCAGTATATGATAATTCATTTTATTTTCAAGGATACGTAGCTCAGGGTTTCCACCATTATTATCAAGAAGATGCTCCTCACTATATTTTTATTGCCGATGATTTGATGTTGGATCCACTTATTAATGAAAATAATTATGCTGATTATTTTAACCTGACAGAAAACAGCGGGTTTATAGGGCGGTTGGAAAACCAGCCGCCTTATTTAGGAGATCCATTTACCCGAGAAAGATGGAGTCATGCCGCTTCAGGTTATGAATTTAATAAAAGAATCCCCGGCTTGGAGGAAATAAGCGAGTTGCCATCTGCCGCCGAAGCTAATAATAGATTCCAATCATTGGGGTTAAACGCAATTGACTTTAATGAAGAAGAAAAAGCTTTCATACCCGGTATTCGGTTTGCTTCTACTGTGCTGGATTACCCTCCGCGTAAATCGTTAAAGTATTTAGCTCTTAAAATAGTGCAAATCAGAAATAAGATTAAGCCATATAAGCTAAGTTATCCTTTAATAAAAAGCTCAGCTGACATTTTCATAGTTCCTGGTTCAAGCATTCATAAATTTTGTTATTATTGTGGAATATTTGCCGCAGCTAATTTATTTGTAGAAATAGCAATCCCCACTGCCTTGGCATTGGTTAGTGATGAAATTAGATTAAATGAGGATATACCAAATAAAATTAGCTTAAACTATAATGCTTCCAAAGTTGCCAGCATACTTGCGCAACATGGAAATGACCCTGAGAAACTTTTTAATAACTGGCAATCCGAGTACCTATACATTCATCCAATAAAGTTATCTTCTTGGGGAGGCAAGAAGGGGCTGAGTTAAGTAAGGACATATACTATAACAATAGCCCTCAATGTTCTCCCCCCCCTCGCCCCTCAATGTTCCACGTAGAACAATTAATGCCGTAACACATCATATATTCCTGCTCCCCGAGAAGAGCGTTCAGTTTATAATATTGCTATGATTCAACAAATCCGCTCGCTTACAGACGCCCACCCATGAAGAATATATGAGTAATAAAAAACCAGTTTTGGTGGTTATTTATAACCACAAGCATCCACAGAATATGCCTATAATCAACCATATTTATAGAGATCGGTTTTCGCATATTTATCACCTTATGCCATTTTACCAACATCCTGACGATGAAAATGGCGATAAAAAAGAAGAGCAAAATATCATCCCAGTATATGATAATTCAATATATTTTCAAGGATACGTGGCTCAGGGCCTCCATCATTATTATCAAGAAGATGCCCCCCACTATATTTTTATTGCTGATGATTTGATGTTAAATCCGCTTATTAATGAGGACAACTATACCGATTATTTTAACCTGACAGAAAATAGCGGGTTTATAGATTACTTTGATTATTTAGGCGATGCATTTGCTCCGAGAGCATGGAGCTGGTCTGCTGGCGGTTATGAATTTAATAAAGATATCCCCGGCTTGGAAGAAATAGGTGAATTACCATCTGCCGAGGAAGTGAATAAGAAGTTTAAATCATTGAGGTTAAACACAATTGACTATAATGAGGAAGAAAATGCTTACATCTCTGGAATTCGGCTTGCTTATCCTTTGATAGGTTACGGCCCGATTAAACCATTAAAATATTTAGCCCTTAAAATAGTGAAAATAAGAAATAAAATTAAGCCATATAAGCTCAGTTATCCTTTGATAAAAGGTCCATCTGATATTTTCATAGTTCCTGGTTCAACCATCCACAAGTTTTGTCATTATTGTGGGATATTTGCCGCAGCTAATTTGTTTGTGGAAATAGCAATTCCCACCACAATAGCATTGGTTAGCGATGAAATTAGCTTGGGCAAGGATATAGCAAATAAAATTGGCTTAAACCACAATGCTTCCAAGGTTGACCGCATACTTGCGCAGCATGGAAATGACCCTGAGAAGCTTTTTAATAATTGGCAGTCTGAGTACCTATACATTCATCCGATAAAGCTATCTTCTTGGGGCGGCATGAAGTCCCGAGCTAAGTAAGAATATATGAGCGATAAGAAACCAGTTTTGGTGGTTATTTATAACCACAAGCATCCACAGAATATGCCTATAATCAACCATATTTATAGAGATCGGTTTTCGCATATTTATCACCTTATGCCATTTTACCAACATCCTGACGATGAAAATGGCGATAAAAAAGAAGAGCAAAACATCATCCCAGTATACGATAATTCATTCTATTTTCAAGGATACGTGGCTCAGGGTTTCCACCATTATTATCAAGAAGACGCCCCTCATTATATTTTTATTGGTGATGATTTGATGTTAAATCCACTTATTAATGAGAACAATTATGCTGATTATTTTAACCTGTCGGAAAATAGCGGGTTTATGGAGGATCTAATTTATTTAGATCGTCTATTTGCCCCAGAAGCATGGTCTGGTGTTGCTGCGGGTTATGAATTTAATCGGGATATCCCCGGATTAGAAGAAATACACGAATTGCCATCTGCCGCAGAAGCCAACAATAGGTTCCAATCGCAGGGGTTAAGCGCAATTAACTTTAACGAAAAAGAAAAAGACATCATACCTGGCATAAAACTTTCTAACCCTTTGCTGCATGCTCATTCGAATAAATCATTAAAGCATTTAGCTATTAAAATAGCGCAAATAAGAAATAAGATTAAGCCATATAAGCTTAGTTATCCTTTGGTAAGAACCGCCCCCGACATTTTCATCGTCCCCAGTTCAACAATCCACAAATTTTGTTATTATTGTGGAATATTTGCCGCAGCTAATTTGCATGTGGAAATAGCAATTCCCGTCGCAATGGTATTGGTTAGTGATGAAATTATATTAGAAAAGGATATAGCGAACAAAATTGGCTTAAACCACAATCCTTCCGCTTCTGAAGTTGGCCGTATATTGGCGCAACATGGAAATCGTCCTAAAAAGCTTTTTCATAATTGGCCATCAGAATACCTATATATTCATCCGGTAAAGCTCTCCTATTGGCAAGAGGCGCCGCCTATAAAAAAGCAAGCAGAGCGGAGTGATTTAAACTATAAAATATCCAAGTTTATAACCAAAGCTTTGCGAAAAATTCATCCACGCGCCCCTGAATGCTGGGAGGCAATCAAAGCATTTCGCCGTAAGATAAAATCCTTCTTAAGGGCTGCGTAAAGGAGCTGAGTTAAGTAAGAAAAATTCTCTAACAAAAGCCCTCAATGCCATACCCCCCACACAATGTTCCGCGTAGAACAATTAATATCATCACACCCCACATACCCCTCTTCCTTAACAATAAAGCCCAGTTTATAATATTGCTATGATTCAACAAATCCGTTCGCTTCCAAATACTTGCCCATGAGGAATATATGAGCAATAAAAAACCAGTTTTGGTGATTATTTACAATCACAAGTATCCGCAGAACGTGCCCATAATCAACCATATTTATGGAGACAGGTTTTCGCATATTTACCACCTTATGCCATTTTATCAACGTCCTGGCGGTGAGAGGGGCGATAAAAAAGAGGAGCAAAATATCATCCCAGTATATGATAATTCATTCTATTTTCAAGGATACGTGGCTCAGGGTTTCCGCCATTATTATCAAGAAGATGCGCCCCACTATATTTTTATTGCCGATGATTTGATGTTAAATCCTCTCATTAATGAGAACAATTATGCTGATTATTTTAACCTGTCGGAGAATAGCGGGTTTGTAGAGACACTTTATCCTTTAAATAAGTTGTTTGACCCAGAAGCAAAGGATTGGGGCTCTTCACTTCTAGGTTACGAATTTAATATAGGCGTCCCCGGATTAGAAGAAATGCGCGAATTACCATCTGCCGTGGATGCGAACAAGAAGTTCCAAGAATTAGGATTAAGTGCACCTAATTTTAATCCAAAAGCAGATGGCATCATCCCTGGTATAAAACTTTCTTCCTTACATACCTCTTCACGTAAATCATTAAAGTATTTAGCTGTTAAAATAGTGAAAATCAGAAATAAGATTAAGCCATATAAGCCCAGTTATCCTTTGGCAAGAGGATCATCTGACATTTTCATAGTTCCTGGCTTAACCATTCACAAATTTTGTTGCTATTGTGGAATATTTGCTGCAGCTAATTTATTTGTGGAAATAGCCATTCCCACAATAATGGCATTGGTTAGTGATGAAATTATATTAGAAAAGGATATAGCGAACAAAGTTGGCTTAAACCACAATCCTTCCGAGGTTGCCCGCATACTTGCGCAACATGGAAACGACCCTGAGAAGCTTTTTAATAACTGGCAATCCGAGCACCTATACATTCATCCAATAAAGCCATCTTCTTGGGGCGGCGGCAAGAAGGACCTGAGTTAAGTAAGAATATATGAGCAATAAAAAACCAGTTTTGGTGGTTATTTACAATTACAAGTATCCGCAGAATGTGCCTATCATCAACCATATTTATGGAGATAGATTTTCGCATATTTATCACCTTATGCCATTTTATCAACGTCCTGGCGGTGAGAGGGGCGATAAAAAAGAGGAGCAAAATATCATCCCAGTATATGATAATTCACATTATTTTCAAGGATACGTGGCTCATGGCTTACATCATTATTATCAAGAAGATGCACCCCACTATATTTTTATTGCCGATGATTTGATGTTGGATCCCCTCATCAATGAAAATAATTATGCTGATTATTTTAACCTGACAGAAAGTAGCGCGTTTATAGAGACATTTTATCCTTTAGATAAGATGTTTGCACCAGGAGATTGGGGTTACTCTGCTTTAGGTTACGACTTTAATAAAAGAATCCCTGGTTTAGAAGAAATTCATGAATTGCCATCTGCCGCAGAAGCGGACAAGAAATTCCAAGCATTGGGGCTAAATCAAGTTGATTTTAATCTGAAAGAAGAGGACATCATACCTGGTATCAAGCTTGCTGATTTACATAAACCTTCACGTATTTCATTAAAGTATTTAGCTATTGGAATAGTGAAAATTAGAAATAAGATTAAGCCATATAAGCCCAATTATCCTTTGGTAAGAGGTCCATCTGACATTTTCATAGTTCCTAGTTCAACCATCCACAAGTTTTGTCATTATTGTGGAATATTTGCCGCAGCTAACTTGCATGTGGAAATAGCCATTCCCACCACAATGGTATTGGTTAGTGATGAAATTATATTAGAAAAGGATATAACAAATAAAACTGGCTTAAACTATATTGCTTCCGACGTTATTGCTTCCAAAGTTGCCAGCATACTTGCGTTGCATGGAAATGACCCTGATAAACTTTTTAATAATTGGCCATCCGAGTACCTATACATTCATCCAATAAAACTATCTTTTTGGGGCGAGGGCGTCATGAAGTCCTGAGATAAGTAAGAATATATGAGCAATAAAAAACCAGTTTTGGTGATTATTTACAATCACAAATATCCACAGAACGTGCCCATAATCAACCATATTTATGGAGACAGGTTTTCGCATATTTACCACCTTATGCCATTTTATCAACGTCCTGGCGGTGAGAGGGGCGATAAAAAAGAGGAGCAAAATATCATCCCAGTATATGATAATTCACATTATTTTCAAGGATACGTGGCTCATGGCTTACATCATTATTATCAAGAAGATGCGCCCCACTATATTTTTATTGCCGATGATTTGATGTTAGACCCGCTTATTAATGAGAGCAACTATACTGATTATTTTAACCTGTCAGAAAACAGCGGGTTTATAGAAGCTCTTATTTATTTAGATCATATATTTGCCCCGGGGACATGGCTTTATTCTGCTTTAGGTTACGAATTTAATAAAAGAGTCCCCGGATTAGAAGAAATACGCGAATTGCCATCTGCTGCAGAAGCCAACAGTAGATTCCAATCATTGGGGTTAAGTGCAATTGACTTTGACGCAAAAGAAAAAGCTTTCATACCTGGCATAAAACTTTCTGATCCTTTCCTGTATGCTCATTCGCGTAAATCATTAAAATATCTTGCTCTTCAAATAGTGAAAATAAGAAATAAGATAAAGCCATATAAGCTCAGTTATCCTTTGGTAAGAGGATAATCTGATATTTTCATAGTTCCTGGTTCAACCATCCACAAATTTTGTCATTATTGTGGAATATTTGCCTCAGCTAATCTATTTGTGGAAATAGCAATCCCTACTGCTTTGGCATTGGTTAGTGATGAAATTAGATTGGGTAAGGATATAGTAAATAAAATTGGCTTAAACCATAACCTTCCCGAGGTTGGCCGCATACTTGCGTTGCATGGAAATGATCCTGAAAAACTTTTCAATGATTGGCCATCCGAGTACCTATACATTCATCCAATAAAGTTATCTTCTTGGGGTAGGGATGGCATGAAGTCCTGAGTTAAGTAAGAATATATTCTCTAACAACAGCCCTATAAGACCCCCCCTCACACACAATGTTCCAGGTAGAACAATTAATGCCATAACACATCATATATTCCTGTTCCCCAACAAGAAGGTTCAGTTTATAATATTGTTATGATTCAACACACCCGCTCATTTCCAAGCACTCGTTTGCGTCGTTTGAGAGCAAAGTCATTTATCCGCAATCTCAGTGCTGAGAATCGCCTTGCTCCACAGGACTTAATAATGCCTATTTTTGTTTGTGAGAACGAAGAACGTTCTCTGAATATTACTGGAATGCCAGGCATACGCCGCATCCCGTTAAAAGAATTGGCTGCATACACTCGCAGAATCTCAAATTTGAATATTCCAGCAATAGCGCTATTCCCCGTTACTCCACAAAAACATAAAAGCGCTTATTCCAGCGCTGCTTATGATGGTACTGGATTAATTCCACGCGCCATTGACATTATTAAACAAAAGACCCCGCAGTTAGGCATTATTACAGATGTAGCACTTGACCCTTATAGTATTGATGGACAGGATGGCATAACTGATAATAAAGGGCAGATACTTAATGACGCCACTTTGGATGCCCTATGTCGCCAAGCATTGTGTTTAGCGCGTGCAGGGAGCGACATTTTAGCCCCCTCAGATATGATGGATGGCAGGATAGGCGCTATTCGTAAGTTCTTAGATGAGAATAACTACTCAAATTTGCCGATTCTTGCTTATTCTGCTAAATATGCTTCGTCCTTGTATGGACCTTTTCGTTCGGCTATTGGTTCGGCGACCAATCTCGGCAAATCAAACAAATTAACCTATCAGATGCTTCCCGCCAATAGTGACGAGGCGCTTCATGAGGCGGCGCTTGATTTACAAGAGGGGGCGGATATTCTAATGGTTAAGCCAGGGAATATGTACCTTGACATTATTTGGCGTTTATCACAAGAGTTTAAGGTGCCAGTATTTGCTTATCAAGTCAGCGGGGAATATTTTATGTTGCGGCATCTGGGCGGCGGAGATACACAAGCGCAGAACAATATAATCATGGAATCTCTGATTTCTCTAAAAAGAAGTGGAGCTTCAGCTATATTAAGTTATTTCGCTATTGAAGGCGCTGAGATATTAAATGGGTAATCAAACAAGACATCTGGAATATTGAGCATGACACATCAGATGCTTTTATTACGAACTATTTTGATAATTACTATTACTACATTGGCTCTTAGCGGCTGTGGGCGTAAGGGCGGACTCTATATACCTTCCACTACTGAATTGGATAAGCACGAATCCGCTGTCTCCCTCTTAGTAATTCCTGCTCAGGTGGTTGACAAAGACGGATATAATACACCTACCTATAATGCTCAACAGATGATTCAAGTATAATCATGGAGTTTTTTCCCTATAAAAAAGGTGCGCTGCATTGTGAGGGGGTTGCATTGGAAGATTTAGCAAGCCAATACGGCACTCCTTTGTTTGTTTATTCACAATCTCTCATGGAAGAACGGCTTGCTGCCTATAAAAAATCTTTTGAGCCGCTAAGCAGCAAAAATAATAACCAACCCTCTATATTTTATGCGGTAAAGGCGAATTCTAATCTTTCAATATTGCGCTTATTTCATCAACTGGGGGCGGGTTTTGATACTGTATCTGTAGGGGAGATGAAGAGGGCGCTATTGGCGGGAGCTAAACCGCAAGACATTGTTTTCGCGGGAGTTGGCAAAAGCGCGCAGGAACTTATTTTTGCCCTGCAAAAAGGAATAGGGTGTATTAGCATTGAATCTACTGCTGAATCAAGGCGTCTGCAGAAAATATGCGCGGATATGAAAACCGCTGCTTCAGTGGCGGTGAGAATAAATCCAGATATAGTGGCTGATACCCACCCAAGCATTAGAACTGGCGGTAAAGAGGATAAGTTCGGAGTTCCAGCGGCGCAGGCGATTGAGATTTTGCAAGAAGCAAAAGACCATCCTTATATGGAGGCGAAAGGGATTAGCTGTCATATTGGCTCGCAAATCCTAACAATAGAACCTTTTATTTTGGCAGCACAAAAGATGCGTGAGATATATAAGCAGCTACAGTCAATGGGAATAAAAATTTCACAAGTAAGTTTGGGCGGTGGTTTTGGGGTTTCTTATAATCACAAACAAGAAAAACTGCTACCGCCAGAAGAATGGCACAAGGTCGCCGCAGTGTTTGCGGACACGGATGTAACTTTGGCACTGGAACCGGGACGTTCCTTAGTTGCTGCCGCTGGTATTTTATTAATGAAAATTGAATACTTAAAAAATGTTGGCAATAAAAAATTTGTGATTACTGACGGTGCCATGAACGATATGTTGCGTCCAGCATTGTATAATGCCTACCATGAGGTTGTTGAAGTGAAGGAAATACAAAGGGAAATGCAAAGGGAAATGCAAGACGCAAGTGGACAAAAAAATGAGTATGACATCACTGGTCCCGTATGCGAATCAGGCGATATTCTTGCCTTGCAAAGGCAGCTGACAATAGAAGAAGGCGACTTGTTAGCTCTATTAGATGCAGGCGCTTACGGAATGTCTATGAGCTCCAACTACAATAGCCGCCCGCGATCTGCAGAGGTGCTGGTAAAAAATAATGAAGCTAAATTAATCAGAAGACGCGAGGACTTTGACGATATGATTGCTACAGAAAAAGAGTTCATATAGAGCTGAAGAATTAACCATTCTATGACGAGTAAAGAAATACCCTTTATAAAGATGCATGCGCTTGGCAATGATTTTGTCATGTTAGATTGTATTCGCCATCCAGAACAACCCAAAGCCAATACTATCCGCCAATTAGCAGACAGGAATTTTGGTATTGGTTTTGACCAGCTGCTATGTTGTGAGCCACCTCATGACCTTGATGCCGATTTCTTTATGCGTATTTACAATGCTGATGGCAATGAAGCGGAACAGTGCGGTAATGGCGCCCGTTGTTTTTACCATTATGTGCGTCGCATTGGCTTAACTGCGAAGCAAGAAATAACCGTGCAAACAGCTAAACGAGCAATTTCTTTAAAGGGATCACTTAATGCAGCGACATATAATTCTAATAAAGCAACACCTTCCACCAGTAATACACTCTGGGTGCACGCCACAATGGGTAGAGCAGATTTTGTGTGGAGCAATGTGCTTAATGCAACAATCTCAAAAAAGCAACACAACCCTGCCGAACTGCAATCATTAGAATTAGAAGTAACCCTTTCTGCTGGCAAGGGCAGCTCAAAAAAGAAAAACAGCGCAAAGTTTATTGCATACCCCCTATCGTTTGATAATCCTCATTTGATTATAATAGTTTCCTCATTAGAAGAAGCAGAGAGGCAAGTCCATCAAGCAGGAGAACAACTCGCCAAGCATCAATCCTTACTAAATGGCGCTAACGTGGGATTTTTGGTATGCAACAGCAAAAAGAAGATGCAACTTGTAACCTATGAAAGAGGGGCAGGGATAACTTTGGCTTGTGGGTCAAACGCTTGCGCCGCCTTCGCCGTTGCTCGCCAATTGGGATTAGCCGCTCCGCGAGTTACCATTGAAATGAAGGGAGGCAAGGCGCAGTTAGGCGAGGAAGGTGGGGGCGACGGTATATACATGGAGAGCGCGGTCCATGAAGTTTTTTCAGGAACAACCAATTTATTATTACAATGAGTAAAAAGAAACCTATCACCAAACCATTATCTTCAAGCATGGTGCAGGAGTACCTGCGTAACAATTTAGATTTTTTTGCCACCAACAATAAGGATATTCAGCAGCTTTTATATGATATTAAGGTGCCTCATGAGAGCGGAGCGAATACTATTTCGTTACTGGAATATCAAAATAAATTATGGCGCAAAAAAGCAATACAGGCAGAGGAACAACAGCGCCTTTTATTTTCCGACATTAATTATAATCGTGATGTAATGTCCATCATTCATAAAGCGGCGCTGCAAGTTATAAATGCAGCGGATTTACAATCATTATGCCGCGAACTTGAAGAAATATTTATCAAGGATTTTAAGATTGCTTCTTATAGTTTGGTGTTTTTTATTAGTTTGCCTGAGTCAAAGCAATATACTTATAAAAGCCGAAACACAGTTCCGCGCGAAGTTTTGCGCATACTGGACGACAAGAAACTCTTTTCTGGCGCCTTGCCTCCTACTATGCGCGAGTTCTTTTTTGGCGCACAGGGCAAGAAATTATCGTCTTTCTTGTGCGCACCGCTTTATAACTCACGCGCACCTTTTGCTGTCCTTTGTCTTGCCAGCGAGGAAGAAACCCGTTTTAGTCGCGAACTGTTGACAGATTATGTGGGGTTTTTGGTTGAGGCAATTCGCGTAACCATGATTCGCCATATTAAGGACTTGCGCGGTGGATCTCTTAATGCAACCAAAGAAGTGAAGATTACTAAAATGACTAAGAAGTCCTCCCCCTCTAAAACTAAAGCTCTTAAAGCTAACCCCCCTAAAGCTAAAACTACTAAAAAGCCCAAATCGTCCCCTAAATAAATCCTAGTAGGGATATGGAGCTATACCTTCTTGCATTTTCTTGGTGTTTCCCTTTATAATAATTTCATGGAAAAAACACTGCAACTAATAGAGACCGCTTACGAAAACCCACAAGCCCCTATAACCGAAGAGTTGCGTAATGCAATAGAAAACACTCTCAAACAGATAGGAGACGGAACCCTAAGAGTGGCGCAAAAAGACGCTGCCAACTGGCAAGTTAATCAAGCAGCTAAGAAAGCAATCTTATTGTCGTTTAGATCGCGTTCCAATCGGCTCATTGATGGCGGCTGGGTAAAGTTTTACGATAAATTGGACACTAAGTTTAGTAATTATAGTGAAGATAATTTTCAACAATTGGGTGCTCGCGCAGTGCCTGGCGCCATAGTGCGTGAAGGTGCGTATATTGCTCCCAATGTGGTTTTGATGCCTTGTTATGTAAATATAGGCGCTTATGTTGATTCAGGAACTTTAGTGGATACCTGGGCTACGGTCGGTTCTTGTGCGCAAATCGGCAAGAATGTCCATCTTTCTGGTGGCGTTGGTATTGGCGGAGTACTGGAACCCTTGCAAGCATCACCTACCATAATTGAAGATAATTGTTTTATTGGCGCCCGCTCCGAAGTAGTGGAAGGGGTCTTGGTGGAAGAGGGGGCAGTGCTCTCAATGGGAGTGTACATTGGCATGAGCACACCTATATATGATAGAAGCAAAGACGAGGTTTTTTACGGCAGAGTACCCTCTGGCTCGGTGGTTATACCTGGCTCCTTGCCAGCAGCCAATGGCAAATATAGCCGCTATGCGGCTATAATAGTTAAGCAGGCGGATGCTAAGACCCGCGCCAAAGTGGGCATCAACCAATTGTTAAGATTTGATGAAACAGACAACCAATAGATAATATTATGAAACAGCAGATTAAAACCGATAAAGCGCCAAGCGCAATAGGTCCTTATTCACAGGCAATTCGCAGCGGCAATACAGTTTATATTTCCGGGCAAATTCCTCTTGACCCTAATACACAAGAAGTAGTTGACGGTGGCATTGAGCAGCAAATAGCCCAAGCATTCGCCAACCTAAAAGAAGTGGCGATCGCCGCGGGAGGTTCGCTTGACCAATTAGTTAAGGTAAATGTTTATCTGATTGACTTGGCTCATTTTGCTTTGGTGAATCAATGCATGGAAGAGAATTTCAGCGAGCCCTACCCAGCACGCGCCGCAATTCAAGCCGCCGCCCTGCCGAAAGGAGTGCAGGTGGAAGTTGAAGCCATAATGGCGCTACAAGAATCATAAGAATCACAAGAATCATAAGCATCGTAAGAATCTCATAAATCTCAATATTTAATGAATAGCCAATGTGTGGAATAGTAGGTTGTATAGCCAAACGTAATGTGCGCAATATCCTTATAGAGGGTTTGCATCGTTTGGAGTATCGTGGCTATGATTCTGCTGGTGTTGCAATAATTCAACGGGCACAAGGGGAAGAAAAAACACAAACACAGTTACATCTTCATCGGGTGTGCGGCAAGGTTGCAGCCCTTGAGGAAGAACTTAGAATTCATCGCCCCTCAGGAACGCTTGGCATTGCCCATACCAGATGGGCAACTCATGGCGGAGTGACAGTTGAAAATGCCCATCCCCATGTATTTGATAATCGTTTTGCTTTGGTTCACAACGGCATAATAGAGAATTTTACAGAGATTAAACAGAAACTACAGAAGAAAAAATATACATTTAATAGCGAAACAGATAGCGAAGTAATCGTAGTATTGCTCCACGATTATTTCATCAAATATAAGAATCTATTGAAAGCGGTTGGCGCTATGATTAAAGACCTTGAGGGCAGCTATTCCTTGGCTATTATTGACAAGGAAAACCCGAATAATTTAATCGGTGTGCGGCGCGGTTCTCCCTTAGTGGTTGGCATGGGTGTGGAGGAGAACTTCCTTGCCTCAGATCCTCTCGCGTTACTTCAAGTTACAGATAAATTTATTTATTTAGAAGATGATGAAATTGCAATTCTAACCGAAGATAAAGTAATTATTCAAAACTTCAAGGGTGTGGTTAGACGCCATAAAGTTGAGATTTATGACCATGGCTTCACTGCTACCGAGCGCGGTGAATATAACCACTATATGCTCAAAGAGATTTATGAGCAGCCGCAAGCAATTAGCAACACCCTTAGTGGCAGAATTCTGCGTAATAAGTTCCTGCCCGAAGTACTTGGAGAAAAAGGAAAAGAATTAATTGCAAACACTAACAACATATATATTACTGGCTGCGGCACCAGCCATAACTCGGCGCTTATTGCCCGTTATCAGTTTGAAGAGTATCTTAATATTAATGTGCTCACCGAAGTCGCCAGTGAGTTTCGTTATATGGCAAGAGCAGTGCCGCCGCAGTGCCTCTATCTTACTATTTCACAATCTGGAGAAACTGCCGATATTCTTGCCGCACTGAAGGACATTAAAAATAAGGCGCAAACAATAGCCGCTAACAAGAGTAAAAGCAGCAAGAAGAACGGGGCAAAACACATCAACAACGAAACAAACTTTTTAGCATCGGTTGCAATATGCAATGTTCCATCAAGTACTTTAGCGCGCCTCTGCGATATTCCTCTTATAACTGCTGCAGGTCCCGAGATAGGGGTGGCTTCAACTAAAGCATTTACCGCTCAGTTAACTGCACTACTGTTATTGCTTGGCTACTTCTTAAGTGTTCGCGGCGCTAGCAAGGATGAAAAAGAATTAGTGCGAGCTTTGCACAAATTACCTGATGACCTTGCCGCCGTGTTAGAAACCCGCAGTCAGATTCAAGAAATAGCTGAGAGTATTGAAGATAAGAATAATGCAATGTTTATCGCCCGCGGCATGCTATATCCGGTGGCACAGGAGGGCGCACTTAAACTAAAAGAAGTGTCATATATACATGCCGAAGCATATCCAGGAGGCGAATTGAAGCATGGTCCTTTGGCATTAATTGAAAAAAACTTCCCTACTATTGCTCTTGCCAGTAAAGGCAAATATCTCCAAAAAATGAAATCTAATATGCAAGAGGTGGTGGCGCGTGGGGGACCCTTATTTGTCTTTAATGATGTTAAGGATAAAGAGATTAGTCGCCTTGCCGAGCAGGTGGTAATCCTGCCGCAGGTTCATCCCTTACTTGCACCCATCATTTATGCATTGCCTATGCAGCTTTTGGCTTATGAGACCGCGGTCCTTTTGGGAACGGATGTTGACCAGCCGCGCAACCTTGCCAAATCAGTTACGGTTGAATAAAAAGTGTCTGCAGTAATGACAAACTTCTTATGGCTAGTTCAATCAATGCTGATAAAAAACCTGTAGGAGACCCTGTAGAAAAAACATGAATTTTGCCACCGAGACAACAGAGGATTTACTTCGTCTATTAGTTTCACAGCCCTCAGTAACTCCAGATCGCACCAGTTGTCATGCAGAAATAGCGGAGCGCCTTAAGCAGCTAGGTTTCCAAACAGAGATGCTCACCTTTGGCAAGGTAAATAATTTATGGGCGACTTATGGTAAAGCACCTTACTTTGTTTTTTGTGGTCATACAGATGTAGTGCCCCCTGGCGATGAATCATTATGGACTCATCCACCTTTTTCCCCCACTACTGACAATGGAATATTATATGGACGCGGGGTAGTGGATATGAAAGCATCCATAGCTGCCATGATAATATCCATGCGTGATTATCTATCTGAGAGAAACCGAGGAAACCAAGGGAACCAAGGAAACCAAGACGCAGCCAAGCCCGACCATCTGCATCATCCAGGCATAGCATTCCTTATAACTGCTGATGAAGAAGGGGAAGCAATTGATGGGGTATCTCGTGCTCTCCAAGAACTTAATAAGCGCGGGAATGGAATTAATATTAACCAATGTTTGGTGGGCGAGCCCACTAGTGAGGCATGTTTTGGCGATGCGATTAAGAATGGTAGAAGGGGGTCTATTTCTTTATCTATAACCCTGCAGGGCAGCCAAGGACATGCTGCTTATATAAAGAAAGAAGATAATCTATTACATAGAACAGTGGATTTTATCAACTTACTGCTTGCTGAGGACTGGGATAAAAACATAACGAAAGAAAAACAAACCCCGCCACCAGGGACTAGCTTTAATGTAGTTAATCTGCAAGGAGTATCAGCTGCCGATAATGTTACCGCGCAGAGTGTCCAAGTATTTTGCAATTGGCGTTACGCCCCGTCTCTGGTTGATGAATTGGATAAACTAAAAAGCAAGGTCTTTGATATGGCACACAAAGCAGGATTTAGTGAATCGCAATATAAAGTAAAATGGACAGAAGGGGCTAAGCCATATTTTTGTCCTGCTGGCGCTCTGGCGACTTGCTTACAACAAGCAATAAAAGAAAGAACTGCAACTACAGCCAAACTAACGACTAGCGGCGGCACCTCAGATGGAAGATTCTTTCCTGATTATGGAGTTGAAGTAGTAGAGTTTGGTCCGCGCAACGCCACTATTCACTGTGTTGATGAATGCTTGCCTGTGGATGAAATTAACCAACTTACGCAAGTTTACCTTAGATTTTTGCAGCTGCTATTTGCAGGTTAGATTCTGTAGATAGTGAGGGTAAAATTTACCTAACGAGATGAGTCGTATTCGTCCCTATTATTAGCTTATTAGCCACACACCTTTTTTGTTATCTGGCTTATGGCAAAAAGTATCCCGCCAGTAACTGCGGCAGTTGGTGATGCTGGTAAATCTAATAATAAAGCCCCCCCCAGACCGACAGCAAGCAGAATAACTGCAACTATGATGCTAGCGATAATCATTGCATAAGGACCTTTAACCCATGGACGCACTGTAACAGCAGGTATAACCATCAAGGTATTTAACAACAATAGCCCTACGGTCTGCACGGTTACGCTAACGAATAAAGCTAAAATAAGTAAGAAAATTAAATCGGCAAATTTGGTTCCCCACTTCTCCGCATCGGCTATTTCGGGCTGTGCAGTTATTGACAGCAAGGGCCTGCGCAGCAACCATAGTCCTGCCAGAGTAATTATTCCAACGCCGCTTTGCCACCAGATATCGCTAAGGGTTACGGTAAGCCATTCCCCCAACAGATAAGAAAGTAAATCAACTTTTACCTGAGCAATACTTATGATAATAATCCCAGCCCCTAAAAAAACATGAGCCGTAAGCCCCAGCATGGCATCTGATGCAAGTTCGCGTTGCCGTTTCATTAGCCATAGAAAAGCACAGATGCATAAAGCACTGGCTAGAATACCGATAATAGGATTAATTGCGAAGAAAAAAGCTACGGCGAGTCCAAGCACAGAGGCGTGAGCCAAGGACTCGGCAAAGAACGCCATTCGCCGCCAAAAAATGAAACACCCCAGAACCCCTCCAGCAGGCGCTATAATTAAGGCAATAACCCAGGATAGAATAAACAATTCCATTATTTTTTGCTAGCTATTTGTTGCGAAGCATAATGACTGAAAAGCAGAGGTATAACCGCATAGCAGAGGTATAACCACATAGCAGAGGAGAACCGCGTAGCAGATAATTATTTATTCAATAGAGTCGTTATCGTGGATTGCTGGAGTTGGCACGTGTTTTTGCAGCACTCTTTGTAAAATCCAGAAATCTAAGACGCAATAAATAAATCCTATAATCAATCCACCAATCGCTCCATCCGCAGCGCCTATAATTGCTCCAGCAACTCCGCCCGTAATAATATTAGCACTTTTTGTTTGGCTGAGAAATTCGGCTAAAACTGGCGCATTCAATACATAGGATACTGTTCCTTTAGCGCTTTGTACAATAGCATTGGCGTTGAAGGACTCAATGAAGCTATTAATTTCCGCCCCCGCATTGTAACTTAAGCTGGTTGCGGACGTTGTGGAAGTAATGTTTACTAAAGAATCAAGGGTAATTTGGTCAAGGGCATGGTTAACCTTGCCGCTTATGCTGCCACCTATCACTCCATAAGAGGAATCAACTGCCGCGTGTAAAGAAAAAGAATTAATATATTGACTAAGTTCTGCAACGAGCGTATTAATTATAGCAACATTACCATGTTCTCCCAGAAAATAGCCGACCGTGCCGCCCAATCCAAGCCCAATGATAGCGCCAATTCCCAAGAGAAATAATGCATACAGCATTAAATATGATTTCATGAATCTCCAAAAACTGAGTTGGCTGAATTCATCTTCTGTAATATTTCTTAATTTTTTCCAAACTAAAAATATTATGATGCCGCTAACGATATCCCCCGTAAATGCCGCTAACACTAATGCCAATATAAACACTATAATTCCTCGCCCTTGATGTTCGCCCCTAGAGAAGCCAATTATGGCTCCGCGTAAGCATCCAAGTAGCAAACCTATAATAGCAAAAGAAAGGGCGCCACCTATTACACCAATAGGAATCGCAGCCAAAGCATACCCAGCGAACTCTGGCGCTAGCAATGCGCCCAGTAAAATCAATAAAGAAAAGGAGATGCCAGCCGTTGCTCCCAAAATAGCTCCTATAATTGCGCCAACCGAAGCATAAACAGTGGCACCGCCGCTGATAAAATCAGTAATTTTATAAGTTGTATTCATAATGCAATATTATAAGCAAGGTTAGTATATTTGTTGAATTTTTTCTAGGATAAGATTTAAGGGAACTTTCTAAATCTCATAAGCCAGAAGGTGGCTTTTATCCCGCGGCGTAAAGCTTTCGGCATTAACTTGTATAACCTATGTCTTAATAAATAGCTATGCGGTTTAATGTCTTTATAAGCGGTATCTCTATCTGAAGATATATGTTGCTCTAAGTTATCACTGTCAAAATGTTTTACAGCTACAGGCACTA
Organism: Gammaproteobacteria bacterium; assembly: GCA_965207945.1. Classification (GTDB taxonomy): domain Bacteria; phylum Pseudomonadota; class Gammaproteobacteria; order CBDBNL01; family JAAOII01; genus JAAOII01. Next base: position 1,814,641 of record OZ242303.1, on the reverse strand, counting down.
TGCCCAAACGTTGTTTGATATTATTTGTTTCTAAGCGAACATCCGCAGGAAGCACAGGGCTGTTTTTAATCTGTTGTATCAATTTCTCGGCTCCCTTTTTGGTAATCGCATAAGCATAAGAACCCGACAAAGAAACAATGGGTGTGCCTATGCGGTGTTGGGTTGATGTTACGCTGGGAGGTGTAGGCAGCAGGCGATTTTTCCACAAACTTAAAGGATAGATATTTTTACCAAAAAAAGGTGTCCCCTCAAGAGTAATGGAATAACCAAGATGCAAAAGATCCCATTGCGGCGGAGCGGTATTCAAATTATTAAGCAGCACAGCAAAATCATTATTTATTATGATATCATCTTCTAACACAATCAATCTTTCTATGTTTTCTGCAAGCATTTTTTCATATACTTGAAGATGGGAAAATACACATCCTAATTCTCCTTTGGAGAGCGGTCGCCCTAAGCATTGTTCTCCTTTTTTTATCTTAAACTTACTAAGATAAGCATGCGAAAGTTTGTTGCCGTCCACTGCATCAAAAAACGCATAATCTATTTTCTGCCTTGCCATTTGCTCGCGTATAAACTTACGTCTCTTGGGTGCCTGAGTCAAGCTTATAATAAGTACTGGAATCTGTTGGTTATTCATTTGCTATTTATTTGCCATTCATTTATCACGATGAAATATCGTTGTAGGGAAATTTTTTAGATCTTATAAGCCATAAGGTACTTTTTATCCTGCGGCGCAATGCTTTAGCCGCATGCCAGCATTCAGGGGCGAGCGGATGAATTTTCCGTAAAGATTTGATTATAAACTTGGATATTCTATATTTCAAATCGCTGCGCCCCTTTAAGTGTCCGAAAGCGAGATTCCTATTTGGATTTAGATGTTGCTCTATGCTATCACCGCCTAATTGTCTTACAGGTATAGGGGCTATGGCAAAACGTTGTTTGATGCTATTTATTTCTAAGCGAACATCAGAAGGAAGTACAGGGCTATTTTTAATCTGCTGTATTAATTCCTCAGCCCCTTTTTTGGTAATAGCATAAGTATGTGATCCCTCTAAAGAAGCTATGGGCGGACCTATGCGGTATTTGGTTGATGTTGCGGTGGCAGGCAGTAAACGACTTTCCCATAAACTTATAGGGTAAATATTTTTGCCGAAGAAAGGCGCATCTTTAAGGACAGCCCAATAACCAAGATGCAATAGATCCCACTGTAGGGGAGAGGTATTCAGATTATTAATTAGCGCAGCGAAATCAGCATTTAGTTGAGAGTCGTCTTCTAACACAACCAATCTTTCTATGTTTTCCGCCAGCATTTTTTCATACACTTGAAGATGGGAAAATACACATCCTAATTCTCCTTTGGAGAGCGGCCTCTCTAATAGTTGTTCCCCCTCTTCTACCTTAAACTTACTAAGATAAGCGCGCGACAGCTTGTCACCATCCACCGCATCAAAAAACTCATAATCTATTTTCTGCCTCTCCATCTGCTCGCGCATAAACTTACGTCTCTTAGATGCCTGAGCCAAGCTTACGACAAGTACTGGAATTTGTTGGTTATTCATTTGCCATTTATTTGCTATTTATTTATAGAGATGCAATATCGTTGTAGGGTAATTTTTTAGATCTTACAAGCAGCAGGGTGCTTTTTATCTTGTTGCGCAATACTTTAGTCGCTTCCCAATATTCAGGAGCGCGCGGATGGACTTTCCACAAGATCTTGATTATAAACTCGGATATTCTATGCTTCAAATCGCTGCGCAACCTCAGGTCTTCACACAAGATATCCCTATCAGGAGTTATATGCTGTTCTATACCATCACCTTCCCAGTGTTTTACAGTTATAGGTGCTATGGCAAAACGTTGTTTGATGCCACTTATAACTAAGCGATCATCCGCAGGAAGCAAAGGAGCAGATTTAATTTTTGATATCAATTGTTCAGCGCCCTTTTTGGTAATCGCATAAGCATAAGTGCCCCACAAATTAAGAAGGTATGGACCTATGCGGTATTTAGTTGATGTTGCGGAGGCAGGTATAGGTAGCACGCGGCTTTCCCATAAACTTAAAGGGTAAATATTTTTACCAAAAAAGGGCGGGGTTTTGAGGTCAGAAGAATAACCAATATACGCTAAGTCCCATTGTAGGGGCGAAGAGCTCAGGTTATTAATTAGCGCAATAAAATCATCATTTAGTTTAGCGTCGTCTTCCAATACAATTAATTTCTCTATGTTTTCTGCCAGCATTTTTTCATATACATGAAGATGGGAAAATACACATCCTATTTCTCCTTGGGATAGTGAACGCCTTATGTATTGTTCCCCCTCTTTTATCTTAAACTTACTAATATAAGCATGCGAAAGCTTGTCACCATCCACCGCATCAAAAAACTCATAATCTATTTTCTGCCTCTCCATCTGCTCGCGCATAAACTTACGTCTCTTAGATGCCTGAGCCAAGCTTATGACAAGTACGGGAATTTGTTGGTTATTCATTTGCCATTTATTTATAGAGATGAAACATCGCTGCAGGAAAATTTTTTAGATCTTATAAGCCGTATAGTACTTCTTATCCTACGGCGCAATACTCTAGCCGCTTGCCAGCATTCAGGGGCACTCGGATGGACTTTTCGTAAGGATTTGATTATAAACTCGGATATTCTATGCTTCAAACTGCTGCGCGGCTTCTTGTATGCATAAGCAAGAGTCCTACCTGGAATTATATGTTGCTCTATGCTATCACCGTCTAATTGTCTTACAGGTATAGGGGCTATGGCAAAACGTTGTTGGATGCTATTTATTTCTAAGCGAATATCAGAAGGAATCACAGGGCTATTTTCAATCTGCTGTATCAATTGCTCAGCGCCCTTTTTGGTGATCGCGTAGGCATGTGAACCCTCTAAAGAAGCTATGGGCGGACCTATGCGGTATTTAGTTGATGTTGCAGCGGCAAGTAGAGATAGAGAGCGACTTTCCCATAAACTTATAGGGTAAATATTTTCACCGAAGAAAGGCGCATCTTTAAGGATAGCCCAGTAACCAATATGCAAAAGATCCCATTGTAGGGGAGTGTAGTTCAGATTATTAATTAGCATAGCAAAATCAGCATTTAGTTGAGCATCGTCTTCCAAGACAATCAACTTCTCTATGTTTTCTGCAAGCATTTTTTGATATACGTGAACATGGGAAAATGCGCATCCTAGTTCTCCTTTGGAGAGCGGTCGCCCTAAGTATTTTTCTCCTTCTTTTATCTTAAACTTACTAAGATAAGCATGCGAAAGCTTGTCACCATCCACCGCATCAAAAAACTCATAATCTATTTTGAATTTTGCCATCTGCTCGTGTATAAACTTACGTCTCTTAGCTGCCTGAGCTAAGCTTATGACAAGTACTGGAATTTGTTGGTTATTCATTTGCTATTCATTTGCTATTTATTTGCCATTCATTTATCACGATGAAACATCGTTGTAGGGTAATTTTTTAGATCTTACAAGCAGCAGGGTGCTTTTTATCTTGTTGCGCAATACTTTAGTCGCTTCCCAATATTCAGGAGCATGCGGATGGACTTTCCGCAAGACCTTGACCATAAACTTGGATGCTATATACGGCAAATCGCTGCGCTGCTTCAAGTATTCATGATTTATATGTGCTTCTATGTAGGCGTCGCGCCATGGTCCTGCAACTCTAGGCATTATGGCAAAATGTTGTTTGATTCCACTTATTGCTAAGCGCTCATCCGCAGGAAATAAAGGAGCATATTTAATTGTTTGTATCAACTTTTCAGCCCCTTTTTTAGTAATCACATAAGCATAAGCACCAAACAAAGGAACTATGGGGGGACCCATGCGGTATTTGGTTGTTGTTGCGGCGGGAGGCAGAGGTAGCGTGTGACTTTCCCATAAACTTAAAGGGTAAATATTTTCACCAAAAAGAGGCGTGGTTTCAAGGCTAGAAGAATGACCAAGATACGCCAAATCCCATTGCAGCGGAGCGGAGTTCAGGTTATTAATTAACACAGTAAAATCATCATTTAGTTGAGCGTCGTCTTCTAACACAATCAATCGCTCTATGTTTTCTGCCAGCATTTTTTCATATACGTGAAGATGAGAAACTGCGGCTCCTATTTCTCCTTGGGATAGTTGCCGCTTTAAGCATTGTTCGCCCTCTTTTATATTAAGCTTACTAATATCAGCATGCGAAAGCTTGTTGCCATCCACCGCATCAAAAAACTCATAATCTATTTTGAGTCGCGCCATCTGCTCGCGCATAAATTTGCGTCTCCCGAGCGCATGGGTCAAGCTTATGATAAGTATAGGAATCTGCTGGTTATTCATTTATAGATATTAAATTTCTAAATGGCAGAATTTTTTTTAGATCTTATAAGCCTTAGGGTGTTTTTTATCCTACGGCGCAATACTTTAGTCGCTTGCCAATATTTGGGGGTGCGCGGATGGATTTTCCGCAAGACCTTGATTATAAACTTGGATATTCTATGCTTCAAATCGTTGCGCGGCTCTGGCTCTCCACACAAGATATCTCTATCAGGAGTTAGATGCTGTTCTATGTTGTCACCGCTCCATTGTTTTACAGTTATAGGGGCTATGGCAAAACGTTGTTTGATGCTATTTATTGCTAAGCGATCATCCGCAGGAAGCAAAGGGCTATTTTTAATCTGCTGTATCAATTTCTCAGCACCCTTTTTTGTGATTGCATAAGCATAAGAACCCGACAAAGAAACTATGGGCGGACCTATATGGTATTTGGTTGATGTTGCGGCGGCAGGTATAGGTAGCAGGCGACTTTCCCATAAACTTAAAGGGTAAATATTTTTACCAAAAAAAGGAACAGTGTTGAAGTTGCCCGTATAACCAATATACACTAAATCCCATTGCAGCGGAGCGGAGTTTAGGTTATTAATTAGCGCAGCAAAATCATCATATAGTTTATTATCGTCTTCCAACACAATCAATTTTTCTATATTTTCTTCAAGCATTTTTTCATACACTTGAAGATGGGAAAATGTGCATCCTAATTCTCCTTTGGTGAGGGGACGGCCTTTGCATTGTTCCCCCTTTTTTATCTTAAATCTATTAACGTAAGTATGCGAAAGCTTGTTGCCATCCACCGCATCAAAAAACTCATAATCTACTTTGAGTCGTGCCATCTGCTCGCGCATAAATTTGCGTCTCCCGAGTGCATGGGTCAAGCTTATGATAAGTATAGGAATCTGTTGGTTATTCATTTATTACATATTATAAAGAAAATTTATATAAGGATGCCACCTACCTCGCTTACCCTGCCCACTATTTTTTATTTAGCCCTGCCGCAGCTCAAAATAATACACTATAATAAAAATGAATGAAATTGCATCCCTCAATTCTTGCCATCCTTGATAGAAGCGCTAATGTTGACACACCCACTTACTTGGTAACTCCACGTATGAGGTTGGCGCGTCAATTACGCGAGGCATATAATTACCATAGCAAAACAAGAACTTGGAATGATTCTCCAATTGTAACTATTGGCGGTGCTGCTGGCTGGGTGGCTCATCTGGCAAATCCTTTATTGACAACAAGCGGGATGCTCCTTATCAGTGAAGGGCAGGCGCGTCTTATATGGGAAGATACTTTATGGGCTATGCCAGACCAGGATAAAGAATTAATTGGTTGGGATACTTTTGCTGATGAAAGCGGGATAATGACAAAACGTTTCATTGCCCAAGCCCAAGACGCCTGGCGTCTTGCTCATCTATATCGCTTAGAATTTGCCCCCAAGAACTTTAATAGTGAAAGAATGCCGCGTTTTTTTTACCGCTGGTCTCTGGCATATCAAAAAATGTGTGAAAAAAGAAGAGTTACGGATGAATGGATGGCATTGCTAAAAATTTGTGCTGCTTTAACAGAAGGAACACTCTCGCCCCCTGCTTCCGTATGGGTGGGATTTAATGATAATTATCCAGCTTATGAAGAACTATATCGTTTATTGACTAAACACGCTTCATCTAAAACAACAAAACAGGAAAATGCTTTTGTGCTGCAAGGAGTCACAGATGTAGCCAATGATGAGCTGCAGTGTCAACTTAGTGAATATGATAACGAACGGGAGGAGATGAGTCAATTAGCTGCTATAGTAAGCCGCACTCATAAGGAAAATCCTACTGAGCTAATAGGAGTAGTTATTCCAGGGCTTGAAAAAAATTGGCACTATATCCGCCGTCTATTTGCTATAGCATTTTCAAATACGGGTGCTGTGAGCGAAAATCCAAACCCAACCCAACAAGAAGCGCTTCCTTTTGATATGTCATGGGGAGAGGAGCTGCGTGAATACCCATTAATAGGAGACATGTTAACCATGCTATCAATAACGCCAGCTAAGATTCCACCGCCTGAATTTGCGGATGTATTCCATTCTCCATACTTGGCTGGCTATGAACGAGAAGAGGCAGCAAGGGCGGCTTTAAGGCAGAGGTTTATTAACTTAAATGCGAAGTATCGGAGTATTTCTTTGCAAGAGTTAACCGTAAACAAACCGCAAGGCAAAATGGCGGCATCCAAAGATGGAAAAATACTTGATGATACGCCACTTCTCAAAGAAGCACTGCATAAATATTTTAACGTTGAGGATGCTTTTGTTAAATCTGCTACGCCACAGCATTGGGCGCAAACTTTTAGTCGCCAGATTCACTCTTTGGGCTGGGGTGATATTAAATGGAGCAGGTTGGAAAAACAACTTTGGGAGAAATGGGAAGGTATCCTGGACCAACTATATTCTGCCGGCAATATCCTATCAAATTGCACGCGAGCACGCGCTTTGAGTTTTATTGTGGATTGCGCTGCTGAGATATTTCAAGCAAGCCCTGCTGCCACCAAAGTTCGGCTATTGGGAATTAAGCAAGCCGAAGGTCTAATATTTGACCGCCTGTTTGCCTGCCAGATGAATGATGCTTGTTTATCTCCTCCCGCCGCCAATTTTTTTATTCCGTTTGAATTAGGACGCGCCGCCTCAATGAAATGGTGCAGTTTGGCGCAAAGATGGTGCGAAGAAGAAAGAATTATCGGTGGATTAATGAGAGCCGCTCCAGTGGTAAACTTTAGTTTTGCTGCCCGCAGTGAAGAGGAAGAGAAACTTCCACACCCCTTATTGGGAGATATCCTCATAAAACCGCCCATAGAAACATCATTGTCTTCCACTAGAGAAGGCGCTAGAGAAGGTGTGAAGGAAGGCAAGATAGAAGGCGCGAGGCAAAAAGAAGTATCAATATCTTGGCAAGAACTTAACGATGAGCAGGCGCCTGCAGTTGCTAAGGACGAAGAACTAAAAAGCTTAGTATCAATAGTTAAGAGTCAATCATCTTGTCCTTTTCAAGCATTTGCCGCCCACAGATTAAAGCCAGCAGTCCCCGAACCGCCACAGGATGAAGTATCCGCAATGGATCGCGGCACAATGTTACATAAGGTTTTGCGCAATGTGTGGAGCAAGATAGAGTCCCAGCAGAGATTATGCGATATGGAGGATGGGGAAGTTATTAAATTGGTCGCGGCTGAATCAAGTAGAGTTCTGCATGAGAATATTTGGAGAATTGTATTCTTGCAGGATGAGATGACGACCGAGCTGGAAAAGAAATATTTAGCAACCCTGACGCAAGAATTTTTACATAATGAAAAGCAGAGAAAAATTCCTTTTAGAGTGGCAGGGCTTGAAAAGGAGATAAAAGTCAATCTTGAGGGCAGGGAGTTCTTATTGAAGATTGACAGAATAGATGAGATTTTACCATCAGATAACAGCGACATTAATAAGGAAAGTCATAATAATGGAACTAGGGTTCTCATTGATTACAAAGTAGGTAATGCAAATCATAGCGGCAATAGTATTCGCGGTCTTCGTCCACGCGAGCCGCAGTTAATAATTTATTCTTTGGTGACTGATGATTTACGCTCTTTGGGCTTTATTGCTTTGAATCTCAAAAATGGATCTGTTGCTAAGGGCTTATGTCTCGGCGACGATGGTTTGTTTCATCAAGTTAGGTCTGTTATTAAGCAAGAACAATTGCAACAGATGCAACAGAACGTGCGGGATATTTATGCTTCTTTTATTAGCGGACGGGCAGCAGTTGATCCGCTTGATGCAGCTGTTTGCCGCTATTGTCAATACGATTCTCTGTGCCGTATTCAAGAAATAAACTCCTTAAATTAGTTAATGTATAAACCTCTATATCTATTTATCGGCTTACGCTACTTGCGCGCTAAAAGACGTAACAGCTTCATCTCGTTCATCTCCTTATTCACAATACTTGGCTTGCTAGTTGGCACCAGCATATTGATTTTGGTGTTATCGGTTATGAATGGTTTCGGCAAAGAAATAAATCATCGGATTTTAGGAGCAATCCCTCACATCACCCTGGAAAGTCGCGACCCACTAGCGGACTGGGAAGAATATGCCAGCGAAATAAAACAAAACTATGGAGTGGAAGAGGCGGTGCCCTTCGTTCAGTTGCAAGGAATGCTTTCGTCTAATGGTCGCTCGCATGCCGCCATAGTTAGCGGAATTGACCCTAATTATGAGAAGGAAGTTACCATCATTGATGATTTTATGAACGAAGGAGATCTTTCCGACCTACAACCAGGCGAGTATGGCATAGTGCTGGGTAGTATTTTGGCGGGCTCATTGCGTGCTGGTGTTGGAGATGAAGTAATTTTAGTGGTACCACAAATCAGCGTCACTCCGGTTGGCGCCTTGCCGCGGTTGCGTAAATTTACCGTAACTGGCATCTATAGTTTGGGTTCAGAGATTGATGCTAATTTGGCTTTGGTGCATATAAAAGACGCTTCAATTCTCAAGCGCTTAGGTGGTGCGGCGGAAGGCATTCGTCTAAAGCTGGAAGATGTTTTTACTGCTCCGCTCATAGGACAGGCACTGGCGCGTGAATATGGTGGATATTTTTACATAAGGGATTGGACTCGCACCTACGGAAATCTTTTTGCTTCTATACAATTGGAAAAACGGCTGGTGGGTTTGTTGCTGTTTCTTATAATTGCGGTTGCCAGCTTCAACATAGTATCAACTCTGGTGATGCTGGTTAATGACAAGGAAAGAGACATCGCTATTTTACGAACTATGGGAGCCAGTAGTTCTACCATAGCCGCAATATTTATGGTAAATGGAGCTTTTTCTGGCTTGTTTGGCACCTTAGGGGGAGCAATTCTTGGGGTTGTGTTGTCTCTAAACATAAGTCAAATTGTTGAGAAGATTGAGCAGTCCTTTGGAGTGGATTTCCTCAGCGCCGATACTTATTTTATTGATTATCTTCCTTCGCATTTATTAGCAAGCGATGTGTTGGTTGTCTGCGCGGCAACTTTGTTATTAAGTATCACAGCGAGTATTTATCCAGCACTGCGCGCGTCACGGATTCAACCTGCAGAGGCGCTTAGGTATGAATAAAAAACTTACTAAACCCCGTAAATCCAACAAAAAATCTACTGCTTCTGTTCAGCCGGTGCTGCAATGCCTTAAATTGTGTAAGGAGTTTAAGGTGCCTGGTCAGAAAATTAGAGTATTACAAAACATTAATTTTTCTTTGGCTCCTGGTGAGCGAGCAGCAATCGTGGGCTCATCAGGAGCAGGTAAAACTACCCTGCTGACAATATTAGGCGGACTAGAAAAACCAAGTAGTGGCGAGGTTCGGGTAGATGGGACTGTGCTTACCAAAATGAATTCTAACCAGCTGGCAAAACTACGCAATGGTAAAATTGGTTTCGTGTATCAGTTTCATCACTTGCTTATGGAATTCACCGCCGCTGAAAATGTAGCCATTCCTTTGGTCTTGGGTTCTGAAACGCCTGCCGCGGCGCTGCAAAGGGCTGCAAAAATGTTAACGTTAGTTGGGTTGGGTAAACGTTTGCAGCATAAACCTGGAGAATTATCCGGCGGTGAAAGGCAGCGGGTAGCAGTTGCTCGCGCCTTAGCTGGCAACCCCTCATGTGTTTTGTTGGATGAACCTACTGGTAATTTGGATGAAGGGACGGCAGAGTCGGTGCATCGCCTGTTATTGCGTCTTAGTAAAAAGTTAGGCATTGCCCTATTGGCAGTAACCCACGACGCTCATCTGGCATCAATGATGGATAAGCAATATATTCTAAATCAAGGAAATCTTAGAGCAACTAAGAAGCTTAGATAGTAATGATAATAGCAATGCTAAAATACTATATAATTCACTTATATTAATTATGAAAGAAAAAATTACCTTATTATGCTATAGCAATCATATTTATCACAATGCTAAGCAGAAATTGATTCGTGCTGCCAAAATGTGCGAAGAAGTGGACAGAGTCCATTCTTTTGCTCCTTGGGATATTGATAGAGCATTTTACCAGCAACACAAAGATATTCTTCAATGTTATAGAGGCGGGGGTTATTGGCTATGGAAACCATATTTGATTCAAAAAGTTCTAAGAACTATGGAGAATAATGAATATTTGTTATATATGGACGCTGGAAGTTATATGATTGATTCCATTAGACCATTAATTGATTTGTTCTCAAATAATAAACCTATTATTTGTTTTGAAAATTGCCAGATAGAGAAATATTTTACTAAAAGGGACTGTTTCATTGCTCTTAAGTGCGATAGTCCATTGTATACTGACACTAATCAACGAATGGCTACCTTTCATCTTTGGAAAAAATGCGCTGCTTCTTTAGATTTTGTTGATGAATGGCTAAGATTTGCAGTTCAACGTAAATTGATAGATGACAGCCCCAGTAAAGCGCCAAATTACCCTGGTTTTAGAGAGCATAGGCACGACCAATCAATTTTTAGTTTGTTAAGTAAAAAATACGATATAGAGTCATTTAGAAATCCTTCACAATTTGGGAATAGGCATAAAAAATCATATAATAACTCCCCTTATAATCAGATAGTAGACCTAGCGAGAGCAAGAAATACTCGAAGCGAGCTAACTATATTTACCCAAATAAAATATGGAGCTTATTATTCAATTCGCGATTTTTTTCATAGATAATCTCATCCTGTGAGGGAGAAGTAAGAATGAATAATAGAGCACAATATTAAAATACTATACAATCTAATAAGCTTGTTCAATAAGTTCGGTATATAATTCACTTATATTAATTATGAAAGAAAAAATTACCTTAGTATGCTATAGCAATCATGTTTATCACAATGCTAAGCAAAAATTGATTAATACTGCCAGAATGTGCGGAGAAGTGGACAGAGTCCATTCTTTTAGCCCGTGGAATATAGATAAGGAATTTTACCAGCGAAATAGAAAGGTTCTTCAAAGGTATAGAGGTGCAGGTTATTGGCTTTGGAAACCATATTTCATTCAAAAAGTTCTAAGAACTATGACAGATGATGAATATTTGTTATATATGGACGCTGGAATTCGTATTATTAATTCCATTAGACCATTAATTGATTTGTTTGCAAATAATAAACCAATTATTTGTTTTGAACTTCCGTATCCAGAGAAACATTGGACTAAAAGGGATTGTTTCATTGCTCTTAAGTGCGATAGTCCATTGTATGCTGACACTAACCAACGGATGGGGAGCATTCATCTTTGGAAAAAATGCGCTGCTTCTTTGGATTTTGTTGATGAATGGCTAAAATTTGCAGTTCAACGTCCATTGATAGATGACAGCCCTAGTAAAGCGCCAAATTACCCCGGTTTTATAGAGCATAGACACGACCAATCAGTTTTTAGTTTGTTAAGTAAAAAATACGATTTAGAGATCTTTCACAATTTGGTAACAGCTATAAAAAATTATATGATAACTCACCTTATAATCAGATAGTAGAATTAACGAGAGAAAAAAATACAGGAAAAGAGCTAACTATATTTAACCAAATAAAATATGGAGCTTATTATTCAATTCGCGATTTTCCTTCCTAGATATTTTTATCCTGTGAGGAAGAAGTAAGAATGAATAATAGAGCACAATATTAAAATACTATACAATCTAATATGTCTTATCCCAAGGTTTCAATAATCATGGCAACTTATAATCGCAGTGTAGTTGTTAAGCGGGCAATTGATTCTATACTTGCTCAAACGCTTAGAGATTTTGAGTTTATCATAGTGGATGATGGTTCCAGTGATGAGACGCCACAGGTTTTAAGCGACTACGCTGCTGCAGACGCACGAATTCGCTTATTGCGTCAAGAGAACAAAGGGTTAGCCGCAGCGCGTAATGCGGGAGCAGATAAAGCCCAAGGAAGATATCTTGCTTTTATGGATGATGACGATGAATCCTTGCCACTAAGATTGGAGAGGCAAGTTGGTTTTTTGGAGAATAATTCTGATTATGCCGCTTGTCACTGCGACTATAGTAACGTAATGCCTACTGATGAGATTTCTAAGCATGATATAACAGCTAAACCTTCGTTGCACGATATAAAAAATACTGATGAAATCAAATTTAGAGTATTCCCGAGACCCTTAGTAACAAATTATTCTATCCAGCGGCCACTTGACGCTACAACAGTTATTCTTAAAAAAAGCTTTATGCAATGTGGTGGTTATAGAACTTCTAATAAAGTGATAGAGGATCTGGATTTCACCTTCTTGTTCTTAGAAAAGTTTAAATCAGCATTTATAAATGAAATCCACTATCTTTACACACGTCCAGCTGGAAATCTTGGTGACAACTTGTCAACTAAAGATCCTGAAAAGTTTATCAAAATACATATTGCAACTTATATCAGTGCTTGGCATCGTTTAACTAATCAAGAGGATCCAATCGGCACGAATAAATCATTGGCTGAAATTAATCAACTGGTCTATAAGTTACCGCGCCGAATTCGTTATATTATATATAATAGTTTGGCATATATGTGGCCAGCCCTAAAAAAAGCTCATAAATATTCTGGTGAAGAAACCAAGAAATACTTTATAATAGCATCGGGGATAACCCCCATAATGTCAGCATATTACGAAATGCTGCTCATCATAAAAAAACCCTTTGCATTTATAAGAAAAATCCTAAGATATTTATGGTTGCGTTTAAAGTTAATAGTGAAACTGGCAAAATCTTACTTATAATCTATACTATAGTTATAAACATACCTATAGATTAATATGAAAATAGCAATTAATGGCTTTGGGCGGATAGGCAGAATGGTTTGCCGCGCTCTATATGAGTCACCTCACAAGGATAAGCTTGATTTGGTGGCAGTAAATGATTTGGTGGATGCTAAAACCTGCGCTCATCTCTTACAGTTTGATTCAATTCATGGAATTTTTGCGCCACAAGTTCAGGCAACCGACCACGGACTGAAAATCGCTGGCGATGAAGTGCAGCTTACTAAAGTTCCCAATCCTGCAGATTTACCTTGGCAAGATTTAGGGGTGGATTTGGTGCTGGAATGTAGCGGCAGATTTGCCACCAGAGATAAAGCAGCAGCCCATCTAAGCGCTGGGGCTGGACGAGTTATCGTATCTGCTCCCGCCACTAATGCCGATATTACGGTAGTATATGGCATAAACCATCAGGACATTAACGATGAGCATAAGGTTATTTCCAATGCTTCTTGTACCACCAATTGTTTGGCGCCAGTTGCCACGGTGTTGCATCAGGTAGCGGGAATAATCAAAGGATACATGACAACCGTCCATTCTTATACTGGCGACCAGCCAACAGTTGATACTGCCCACAGTGATTTGCATCGCGCCCGCGCTGCAGCTGTTAATATTATCCCCACTTCTACTGGCGCTGCTAAGGCAATAGGGCTAGTAGTCCCGGAACTAAAAGGCAAGCTGGATGGCTGCGCAGTGCGCGTCCCCACCGCCAATGTGTCAATGGTGGATTTAACTTTTCAATCGGCTAAGAGCATCAGCCCTGATGTTATAAATAAGGCAATGCAAGAAGCGGCAAATAGTAGATTAAAAGGAGTATTAACCGTCAATAATTTACCGCTGGTATCCAGTGATTTTAATCATAATTCTTATAGTTCAATTTTTGATGCCACTCAGACACAGGTAGTGCAGGATGATTTTGTGCGGGTTCTTTCATGGTATGACAACGAATGGGGTTTCTCCAATCGTATGATAGACCTTAGCGCTTATTTGACGGCTAAGTAGTTCAGTGCTTCACAAACATCTAACCCTCACTACTTGTAGGGGAGAGGGTATACCCTCAGTCGGCAAAAAGCGATTAACTTCCATTTAAACGAATGATAGATAGACAAGCTAAGATTATCGCAACCTTAGGTCCTGCCACAGATAGCTACGATAGTATGTCACGGCTATTAAAAGCCGGAGTTGATGTTGTGCGGCTTAATCTTTCCCATGGCGACCACAAACAACTGGAAGCGCGGGTTAAAATGGTTAAACAAATATCCGAAGACCTGCATCGTCCCATTGCAATGATGTTTGACTTGCAAGGTCCCAAGATTCGCATTGCTAGCTTTGATGAGGGTAGCGTTCATCTTAAGCGCGGAGATGAGTTTACTTTAGTGGTTGGCATGAGCAAGCCAGGCAATAAGAGTTGTGTGGGGGTTACATATCTCAAGTTAGCCAAGGACTGCAAAAAAGGAGATATGCTGTTGCTGGATGATGGAAGAATTACCATGCAGGTTAAAAAGATTTCTGGCAATAATCTCACGTGTAAGGTTGTTAATGGCGGCGTCCTGAAAGACCGCAAAGGGTTAAACAAAAAGGGAGGCGGGCTTTCTACCAACAGTATAACAACTAAGGATAAGCAAGATATTAAAATAGCGGTTAAGCTGGGCGCCGATTATATTGCTGTTTCATTTGTCCGTTCAGCAGAAGACATTAGAATAGCTAGACGGCTAATTACCAAGGCGGGTGGAGATGCTCACATAATAGCTAAAATAGAAACTGCCGAAGCGGTTAAAAACCACGAAGATTTACTGGCTATAGTCATAGAGAGCGATGGAACTATGATAGCGCGGGGTGATCTTGGAGTGGAAATAGGTGAAACCCAACTTATAGGAATGCAAAAGAACTTAATTGCTATGTGCCGCGCCAACTATCGTATTGCAATTACAGCTACTCAGATGATGGAAACAATGATTGAAAATCCGCTGCCCACTCGCGCAGAGGTTTTTGATGTGGCTAATGCGGTTCTTGATGGAACAGACGCGGTAATGCTTTCTGCGGAGACAGCGTCTGGCAAGCACCCACATTTGGTAGTAGAAACAATGGGCAGAATATGCCTTGGCGCCGATTCTTATCATGGCGAATCTACTCCTCTCGCTCTTGAGTCATCAAAATCACCCAAAATAGAGCGGATTAACCGCGCCATTGCTATGGCAGCGGTTCGGACTGCGCATAGTATTGATGGAGTGGTGGCGCTAGTGAGCTTAACCGAAAGTGGCAGCACGGCACTTTATATGTCGCGCACTAATACAGCTATTCCTATTTATGGGCTAAGCAGCCATCATAAGGCATTGCGTAAAATGATGTTATATCGTGATGTAGTGCCTCTTTATTTTGAGCAACCGCCAGAGCAAGCAGGAATGGCAGTGTTAGATTTTATGCGTCGTCAAAAACTTATTAAAAAAGGAGAGAGGATAGTGTTAACTTCGGGGATGAATCGCTTGGTAAGTGGTGGCACCAATACTATGCGTGTCCTTGAGGGTTGATATTAAAGCTTGATATTTATTGATAATCATAAATAATTCCTCCACCTAAACACCTTTCTCCATCATAAAAAACCACCGATTGTCCGGGGGTTATGGCTCGTTGCGGAGCATCAAAAACCACTCGCAGCGCTTCTTGTGAAGCATCTGTTGCTTGATGAACTATACATGGTTCTGCTTGCATGCGATAGCGAATCTTCGCGGTACAACGCAATGAATTCTTAGCAAGGTCTGGTTTCGCTCCTATCCAGCTTAACGTTGCCGCCATTAATTCTTTATGGTAAAGAGCGGGATTAGTGCCACCTTGCGCCACCACCAATTGATTAGTTGTTTTGTTTTTACCAATAACAAACCATGCATCGCCTTTGGCGTCTCTTTGTCCCTCATCCTTTTGCCCCCCTATGCCAAGCCCTTGTCTTTGTCCGATAGTGTAATGAAACAAGCCGCGATGATGTCCTAACACCTTGCCATCTTGCCTGATTATATCTCCTGGCTCGTCATTAATGTAGCGACTGATAAATTCAGAAAAATTTCGTTTACCAATAAAGCATAATCCAACACTATCTTTTTTGGCATGATTATGTAAGCCAAATTTTTTTGCCATATCTCTTACTTTTGATTTATTCATCTCGCCTAATGGCATTAGGCAATTAGAGAAATCGCCAACCTCATAAAGAAAATATGATTGACATTTATTTTTATCGTGTGCCGCAAACAGATGCACTTGTGAGTAGCCGTTTGTTGTTTTGGCTTCTTGCCCCGCCTGTTCCCCTCCTTCTTGCTCCTCTTGTTTCTCCCCCCTTGGGCATTTGGCTAACGATAAACGAGCATAATGTCCTGTTGCTAGATAATCTACTCCCGCGGACTTGGCGTATTGACGCAATGCTGCAAATTTAATGGTAGTGTTGCACAAAACATCAGGGTTGGGAGTAAGCCCCATCTCTAATGAATGCAGAAAGGGCTTGAAGACCTTGGACTTGTACATGTCGCTGAAGTTAACTTGTTGGACCTGAATTTTAAGTTTATCGCCAACTCGCTGCGCATCCATCCAATCTTGCATAGAAGTGCACTCAGGACTGCCATCGTCATCCTCCCAATTGCGCATGAAGACCCCGCTAACATCATGTCCTTGTTGTTGCAATAAAGCTGCAGTAGTTGCCGAATCCACTCCCCCAGATAAAGCAACCATAATCCGCGCAGATTTTTGTGGACTAGGGGATATATACTTCATGATGCTTCATGATAATTCATTATTTCTATACGGATATTTGGTAATATCTTTTTTAATTGTATAGTCGCAGATTACTTTGAATGCTGCGCTATCTTTAATCTTCTCCATGAGGATATTATAATTCATATAGTTAAATAATAAAATGGGTTTGTTAAGGGAGTGCTTCTTATGTTATTTTTATAGAGCAATATATTATCTCCTCCCTTTTTATCCGCTGACATAATTATTTGTAATCAATTAAGTGTATAATACTTTACAAATTGAATAACTATGAGAGTATTAATAAATTATTTAGTTGTTGTAACTTTAATCCTAAGTTGGACTGGACAGTCCGCAGCTGCAGCAGAAAATCATGCCTTTTTTTGGTGTCATGTACATCATGACAATGGAGAAAATAAGGACACAAGGAATTTTTATTCCAAGGTGTTTAAGGGGAAATTGGAATATAAAACTAACTATGAGAATGCATTTCGCGCCCGAGTGGCTGCGAGAATTCTGCAGAGTAACCCCAAGGGTAATTCTATCTGTTTTTATAATAAAGTACCAGGTGAAGCATGGCGAGAACTTGATGAATATGCTTTGGCTCGCAAACTTGCCAATGAAGGCACGATAGAGTTTATTGATTGGGCATATTAAGGTATTTAATTAAGAAATTTTATGACAACTTCATCTACGAAATATTTACTCGGACTTTTATTGTCTCTATTGTTATTGCCTGCAATAATACTTACCTCTAACAAAGCGCAAGCAGCTGAAGAAGTTGCAATTTTTGCTGGTGGTTGTTTTTGGTGTATGGAAGAGGTATATGATAAGGTGGCGGGCGTGACCAAAACCACTTCGGGCTTTAGCGGCGGCAAGAGTGAGAATCCTACATATAAACAAGTAACCTTTGGGCGGACTGGGCACCGCGAGGCACTGGAGGTTCATTATGATAACAGCAAAGTAACTTATCAACAACTCTTAACTATTTTTTGGCGTAATATTGACCCGCTTGATGACGGCGGACAGTTTTGCGACCGCGGCTCTTCATATAGAAGCGCCATTTTTTATGCAAATGAAGAACAACGTAAACAAGCAGAAGCCAGCTTACAGCAATTGAGGGACAGCAAAGTTCTGAGTAGGAAGATAGTCACCCCAATAATAAAGTTCAAAGCATTTTATGCGGCGGAAGAATATCATCAGGACTACCATAACAAGAATCCATTGCGTTACAAATACTACAAATATGGTTGTGGCAGACCAGCAAGATTAAAAGAATTGTGGGGAGACATATCAAGCAAGAATTAAGTAATAAGGGTTTATAATAAAGAGTATATGGGCTTTATCCTTCTTTTAATTTTTGTAGTTCTGCCTCTGGCGGAGATTTATGTTCTTATCCAAGTTGGCGATTCAATTGGCGCCCTCACCACCATTTTTTTGGTTATTCTTACTGCGGTTATTGGTTCAGTTATCATTAAATATCAAGGGGTAAGAGTTTGGATGCGTCTACAGCAAGAGTTACGTAGCGGGCATCCACCTGCAGTTGCTTTATGGCATGCTTTGTTACTCGCCGTAGCTGGTGTCTGTTTAATAACTCCCGGGTTTCTAACTGATAGCGTGGGATTTTTATTGTTACTCCCTCCATTACGTTTGTGGTTGTTACAAACTATTATTCAACGTTGGTTGCAAAAGCGCTTCTCCAATAAAGTCAAAATTATTGATGGCGAATATAAGATAGTAGATTAATTATTAATCACTCAATATCACTAAATACCACCCAATAATGTACCGTAAAAGATTCTCTAAAATCGCCGTTCTTGGCACCGGTACTATGGGAGCGCAAATTGCCGCCCATTTAGTTAATTGTGGATTGGACTGCATTCTCTTCGGCTTAACCGAAGAAGAAGATAAAAACGCCACTGCAAAAGCTGCTATAGCTAAACTTGCCAAGATTAATCCTTCTCCCTTAACCCTGAAACAATTGACTCAGTATATTGAGCCAGCAGATTATAAAAATCATTTATCAAAATTGCAGGAGTGTTCGCTAGTCATTGAAGCAGTTAGCGAAAATATTGCAATTAAACGAGAGTTATATCAAAAAATTGTTCCCCATCTAAACAAAAATTGTATTCTTGCCAGCAATACGTCCGGTATCAGCATAAAAGAGTTAGGAGCTAACTTGCCATCAGAAAAACAGGATAACTTTTGCGGAGTCCATTTTTTTAATCCCCCCAGATACATGCCTTTGGTGGAACTCATCCCTCACTCCGACACCGAAAAAGAGCATCTACATAATTTAGAAGGATTTCTGACATCGGTTCTTGGCAAACAAGTAGTGATGGCTAAAGATGCTCCAGGTTTCATCGCCAATCGCTTCGGCATATTTGCTATGGCTGCAGTATTTCATTGGATGGAGAAATTCAACCTGCCACCTGATACGGTTGATGAACTTTGTGGGCAGTTAATCGGCAGAGCAAAAAGCGCATGTTTTAGGACAGCGGACTTAGTGGGCTTGGATGTGCTTGCAAGTGTAATGGATAATCTGAATAAAAACCTTAACCATGATCCTTGGCGGGAGCACTTTGTGTTGCCTGCGTGGTTAAAAAGTATCATTAAGGACAAAAATTTGGGGCAAAAGAGCGGCAAAGGTGTTTATGAAAAAACCGCTAAAGGAATTTTGGTGTTTGACCCCAAGAAAGGTGATTATCGTCCAATCGTATCAGGTAAAAGCGCAGCCGTTAAAGAAATATTTAGTGAACATAAAAATATTGCCCAAGTGTTACCAGCGCTGCAGAAGTCGCGCGACTACCAAGCAAGTTTTCTTTGGGCGCTGCATCGCGACCTGTTCCATTATGCTGCAACTCATCTTGCGGATGTGGCAGATAATGTGCGCGATGCGGACCAAGCAATGAAGAGTGGCTTTGGCTGGGAGCAAGGGATTTTTCAATTATGGCAACAAGCAGGAGGTAAGAGTATAACCAAATTAATAACTGAAGATATCAATAAAGGTAAATCCCTGGCAAGCATTGCATTACCTTCCTGGACTCAGCAGGACATGTATAACACTTCTGGCGCTTGGTCACCACAGCGCAAAGCCCGCGTGGCTCTTTCTTCTCATCCAGTATATAGTCGCCGCATCATAGCAAGTGATGCCAATTTGTGGTTACAACAAAAAGAGCACTTGCCGCCAGTAATAATGGAAGATGAAAGCATAAGGATGATTGACCTTAAAGAAGGAATAGTTGCCATTAATTTTAAGACCAAGATGAACACCCTAAGCTTTGAGCTATTGCAGTCGTGCAATAAGGCGCTTGACATGGTTGAGCAAGATTATAAAGGATTAATATTTTGGCAGCCGCAAGGTCCGTTTTGCGCCGGCGCCAACCTTTATCAAATTCTTGCAGGTGCTCGTCTCGGTAAGCTAGAAAAAAGTGGAGTTATCAGCGCAGTTAAGCAAGCAGCGTTTGAGGCATTAAATCCTAAACTGCCTAAACTTGGTAAGCTGCCAGCAATTAAAGATGTAATAAAGAATTTGCAGGATCTGTTTATGAGATTAAAGCACTCGCCTTTTCCTGTGGTGGCGGCAGTGCAGGGTTTGGCATTAGGGGGAGGGTGTGAGTTAATCCTTCATACAGACAGAGTGGTTGCCGCTAATGATAGTTTTATTGGCTTGGTAGAAATAGGCATAGGGGTTCTACCCGCCGGCGGCGGCAGCAAAGAGATGGCGCGGCGGGCTGAGGAAATGAGTAGCCCGGATATTCCATTATTCTTTCATCTTAAACAGGCGTATGAAAACATAGCTCTTGCTAAGGTTTCCAGCAGCGCCGCCGAAGCTCGTCAGATGGGCTATCTGCGCGCATCGGATAAAATAATTGCTAATCCTGAAGAGCTATTATATGTAGCACGCAAAGAGACACTGGCTTTAATTGATGAAACTTATCAACCGCCACGACGCCGTTTTGATATTGGTATTGCTGGCAGACCAGTAGCTGCTAACTTTCTTGCCCAACTAATTAATATGAAGGAGGGCGAGTTTATCTCCGAACATGATTATCTGTGCGCAGCTGAGATTGCAAAAGTCCTATGTGGTGGTGAGCTTGATGCAGGACAGAGTGCATCCGATGAATGGTTTTTACAGCTTGAAAGAGAGGGATTTTTAAAACTGCTTAAAACTAAGCTAACTCAAGAACGAATTGAACACACTTTGAAAAAAGGCAAACCCCTAAGAAACTGATGAAGCCCGTATATATAATTGATGCAGTCCGCACACCTGTTGGTAAAGTAAATGGAGTATTTGCCGCCACCCGTAGCGATGACCTGTTTGCCCAATTGATTAAGGCGTTGCGCTCGCGTAATCCCAAAGTTGATTTGGATACAACCGATGATGTCATAGTTGGTTGCGCTCTGCAGGAATCCGAGCAAGCATTTAATGTAGCGCGAGTTGCGGCATTGTTAGGAGGGCTGGCGGATCGGGTGCCAGGCATGACAGTTAATCGTTTATGTTCTTCGGGCTTGCAATCGGTGGCATTGGCGGCGGATAGAATATCTTCGGGACAAGCCGATCTTATAATAGCTGGCGGATTAGAAAGCATGACTATGATTCCAATGATTGGCAACAAACCATCATTTAACCCAGCGCTATTTGAAGACGAAGATATTGCTATTGCTTATGGTATGGGAATAACAGCGGAAAAGGTAGCGCAGCAGTATAAAATTAGCAGAGAAGCTCAAGATGAGTATGCATTGGAAAGTCATAAACGTGCTTGCGCCGCTCAAGATAAGAATAAATTTAACAAAGAAATAGTTCCTATAAAAGTTACCCGTCGCCGCTTGAAAAACCAAGAAGATAATACAAATCAAGAAATAGCCATTGAAAAGAGCACCATTAGTCAAGATGAAGGACCACGCCGCAATAGTGACATAAAAACCCTGGCATCTTTAAGGACTGTCTTTGCCAAGAAGGGCAGTGTAACCGCAGCAACCAGTTCACAAGTTAGTGATGGAGCAGGAGCTCTATTGGTAGCAAGTGAGGATTTAGTTAATAATTTAGGAATTAAACCCTTAGCAAGGTTCTGTCATTTTGCGGTTTGTGGAGTACCGCCACAAATAATGGGCATAGGTCCTGCTTATGCAATCCCCAAAGTGCTGCAGCAAAGCGGTTTATCAATTGAAGATATTGGTTGGGTAGAATTAAATGAGGCATTTGCCGCTCAGACCTTGGCGGTTATTAATGAACTAAATCTAGACAAGAAGAAAGTTAATCCGTTAGGTGGAGCTATAGCTTTAGGGCATCCCTTAGGGGCAACAGGAGCAATTCGCAGCGCCACTTTATTGCACAATATGAGAAAAAATAAAATTAAGCATGGCATGGTTACCATGTGCATTGGAACTGGCATGGGAGCCGCCGCTATTTTTGAACTAACAAATTAAATGAGTTGCTATAACATCCTTTCACTTGATGGGGGAGGAATTCGCGGCGTTATAACTACCCGTATAATGAGCTGGGTAGAATCCCGTTTACAGGATATGAGCGGTTCCAAAGAAGCCCGCCTTGCTGATTATTTTGATTTTTTTATAGGCACATCAACTGGTGGATTAATGACCGCCTGTTATTTAATGCCAGATACTTCTGGTGAAAGGCCGCGCTACTCTGCCGCAGATGTAGAGAAGTTATATCTTGAATTGGGAAGCACAATTTTCTCACTTAACCTGTGGCAGAAGGTAACCCGTGGACATGGAGTTACTTCTGCAAAGTACCCCCCTGATGCGCTTGAAGAGATTTTAATGAATAAATTTAATGACACCAAGCTCAGCGACTTGCTAAAACCCTGTGTCATAACTGCTTTTGACATGAAAGAAAATCGTCAGTTGATGTTTCGCCGCCACCGCGCTTTTAAGCAAGCTGAAGAAAATTTTTATGTGCGCGATGTATGCCGTGCCACCACTAGCGCCCCGACATATTTCCCTCCTTGTGTTATCAAGAGCATGACAGGCAAAGAATATCTGTGTATAGATGGTGGCATATTCGGACCTAACCCGGCGTTATTTGGTTATGCTGAGTTACGCCGAGTTGATGAAAAAGCCAGCGCTAACAATATGTTAATGCTGTCTCTCGGCACTGGCGACTACAAGGATGATTACCCCGAAAAAGAAGTTGTTGGCTGGGGTAAGCTTGAATGGTATCGTCCTATGGTGCAACTGATGTCTAGCAACAACGTTCTTAATACTGACTTTCAGATGAAGATGGTATTTCGTGATAGCCCTAATAATTATCTGCGAGCTGACCCACTTCTTGTTAATAAAGAACACTCCTCGTTAGATTTATCATCTAAGGAAAACTTAACGTCCTTACGTTCAATAGCGGATGAGCATATCAAGAATAACCAGTACCAACTGGAACAATTTATTGAAAAAGTATATAAGAGTCGCAGGAATCGTCCAACCAATCCTTTTGATGAAATAATGGATGTACCAGCATCTAGCTTTTGGCATGCTGAGTATCCTCAAGGAGTGCCGGCCACGGTTGATGCGGATGCTTACCCTAATCTTAATGCGATTATTGATGAAGCGGCGGAACTCAATAGCAATAAAACTGCGTATGAGCAATTCGGCAATAAGATGACTTTTGCTGAGGTATATCGCAATAGTGAGTATCTCGCTGCCTGGTTGCAGAATCAAGTTGGTATCAAACTTGGCGATAGAGTAGCGATAATGATGCCGAATTGTCCTCAGTATCCCATTGCTATTTTTGCTATATTGAAGACAGGCGCCGCGGTGGTTAATGTTAATCCTTTGTATACCGCTCATGAAGTGCAGCATGTTTTGGAAGAAACATCGCCGACTGTTATGATTATATGGAACGGTTGCGCTGCGCATGTTGAGCAAGCAATTAATAAAGTTCAAGATATTGAATTGCCTCGCCAAATAATAGTAACTGGGCTTGGAGATATGCTGCCTTCCTACAAAGGGGCTCCATTGAATATGTTGCTGCGCTTACAAGGTAAGGTTAAGAATGCGAATATAAGTGGATCAGTTAGCTTCACTCAAGCATTGCGTAGTGGTTCGGCAATGAATCTTTATCGCCCAACAGTTAAAGGAAGCGCTATAGCATTTCTGCAACTAACTGGAGGCACTACTGGCAAACCCAAAGCGGCAATACTTACCCATCGCAACCTGGTTGCTAATATAATGCAAGCCAAATTTTTTATATCCCCTGATTTTACTGCGCAGGATAAGGAACAAAGAATAGCTATTACCGCGCTGCCCTTGTATCATATATTCGCCCTAATGGCAAATGGACTTTTATTTTTCCATTTAGGAGTTAATAATATCCTCATTGCTAATCCGCGCGATATAAAAGGATTAATAAAAACTATGAGTAGTTATAAGTTTCACGGCATAGATGCGGTTAATACTCTGTTTAAAGCAATGCTCGCAAACCCTGGATTTGCCAGTATTGATTTTAGTAACCTTTTGCTTACTCTCGGCGGCGGGATGGCAATACAAAAAGAAGTAGCTGAGCAATGGCGTCAAGTAACAGGTTGTGTACTTAACCAGGCATACGGATTAACTGAAGCATCTCCCGCTGTTGCAATTAATCCATATACTGCTAAAAAATTTACTGGTAGCATAGGTCTGCCTTTACCTTCCACCGAAGTGGCAATTTTAGATGACAAAAAACGTCCGCTACCACAAGGCAAGGAAGGACTGCTGTTTGTGCGTGGTCCACAGGTTATGGCGGGATACTGGAAAAAAAGAGAAGCAACTAGTCAGGATCTTAGTTTAGATGGCTGGCTAAATACTGGCGATATTGCCTATCTTGATAAAAAAGGATACTTATATATAGTAGATCGCGCTAAAGATGTCATCATTGTCTCTGGCTTTAATGTATACCCTAATGAAGTGGAAGAGGTAGTGGATAGTTATGAGAAGGTTATTGAAAGCGGTTGTATAGGGGTTAAGGATAGTCACAGCGGCGAGGCAGTTAAGGTATTTGTAGTTTTAAAGCCAGGGGTATCATGCACTGAGGAAGAGATTATAGCTCATTGCAAGAAAACACTTACTGGTTATAAAACACCGGACAAGGTTGAATTTGTAAACGAACTACCCAAGAGTCCAGTTGGTAAAATTCTAAGGCGTGAGCTTAATTAACTTTATTAAAGCCCTTAATCACTAAAAATTGTTGTTACCAATGGCAATATGCTATTATAGCGGGCAACGGTGTTTAAGATGACCTTCTTCAAGAGCGCGCTTTAACCTCTTCCAATGAGGGATGCGTTTTTCTAAAGCAGCATAAAACCCTGCTCCATGATTATGGTGCTTAAGATGGCACAGCTCATGGACTATCACATATTCTATACACTCAAGAGATGCTTTAATCAGCTCCAAATTTAATGACATTCTTCCTTTAGAAGACATGCTACCCCAACGAGTGCGCATTTTGCGCACAGTAAAAAAGGGCTTATCATATCCCCAATCGCTAAACATTCCCCAGCAATTATCTAATATTGAAGAAAATATTTCTTCTGCCCTACGTTTATACCAGAGTTCCATAATAGAGATTATATCCTCTTCAGTGCAGTAGGGGCATTCTATCCGCAAGTCATCTCCATCCACAGATACCATGCAGGTGGGGGCAGAGTGTATACGAAGCGGATAATTCTTACCAAGATATTGATGCACAGCTCCATCCACGTAACGCACAGGAGCTGTCTTGTATTTAGAAAAGAAAGCACGCTTTTTATTTATCCATGTCGCTCGTTCCGCTACTATTGCTTGAATTTTTTTATAGGAGGTTCGTAAGGGTGCTCGTGCCTTTATTCTCCCATCTCGTGTAACTGTAATCTGATAACTGCGCCTGCTACTTAATTGGTAGGTGAAATCTAATGACTCCCCATCCACTGTAACCTGTCCTACTTTGTCATTATTATGACTTGTTATAGAATACAGCATTTTATATTATCAAAAAATCTTTCATAAATGAATAATATTATTTTACTCTATCTTCTCCAAAGCCACTCAGGTATACGTAATGCTATAAGCATCTGCCTGACAATGCTTCTCATTTTCAATTCCCAAAAATTTATTTTTAAGCGAAACCTTTTTCTATTACTTTTAATATAATGACGCAGCAGCTGAGGTTCTGTTGCTTTCTGCAGCCAGCTATAAGAGCTGCTGTTACGATATAACTCTTTATGTTTTACCACCTTCTGCATAATTTGATTAAGTTCAGATTTAACTTTGTCTGGAGTAAAGTTATACATTAATGAGTCGGGCAGGAAAGGGGGGGCAGTTGCATATTTTAGATACAATTCATGATCGTTGTCTATCTCCTGGACACGTGATACCACCTCATCTAACGAACTATAATCATGGCAATTAATAAAAGCAGCTGGGTTAAACATCTGCGCAATTTGCGGACAACCCCAGTAAATTGGAATACTTCCCACTAAAAAGGGGTGCCATATTTTTTCAGTAACATAATTAGGACAAGATTGATTTTCAAAGGCAATGGTAAATTTGTATTTGGAAATGTATGATAGTTTTGTCGGTATATTTATTAAGCGACGTTTCTTAAGAAGAATATTTTCTTCTAATCTCTTTAGCTCATCTGTATTTCGCATAACGTTCCCAGCACAATCAACTTTTTTATACTTCATAAGTGCCTGGCAAAATTCAGCCCGTTTAACTGAGCCAGAGAAATTTTTATGGGAATTTGAATAGATAAAATTACAAAAGCGAGATTTATCTGTATTTCTAAACTCTTTAAGAATTTGGGAATATTCTGGCAAATGTTTTGATAGCGATGGTAAATTTTTTAGGTGAGGTCCTGCATCTTTATTAGCATACTTATATTGCTCTTGATTTTTTTGATTTTCATATATCATAGCCATAAATAAAGGTTCTCCTACAAAAACAGGAAGATAAGAATTGTTGCCACTCTGCGGTGAGTATGAAATACTCCAATCAGCCACGCCAGCTGTTACGTTTATCCGCTCGCCAGTGGCACATAATAGAAACGGGATGTGCCCCCATTTTTGCTTAATAGCTTCCAAGAAGAAATTGTTACCCCAACCCATATTATGATAAAACATAATTAGATCAGGCGGTGGTTGCTCTTTCCCTTTTTCTGGCAGTCCATGCTTATAAGGCACGAGATTCCACTTATCTGCTACCAGCTGCATTAAATAATCATCTTGAGGTTCTAATATTTGACCCTCGTAATTAATTATAAGAGTAGTTATAGTCATAGCTTTATGTTTGCGTTATACCATATAATGGAGGATGTTAGATTCATTTGCTCCAAAATCGTTTAGGTACACGTAATATTATAAGCATCTGTTTGACAACACCTTTTATTTTCGATACCCTCAAATTTATTTTTATGAGAAGCCCTTTTATATTTCTTTGAATATAATAGCTCAAAAGTTGAAATTTTGTTTCTTTGCGTAGATAGCTATAAGATATGTTGTTATTATATAACTCTTTATGCTTTACCACCTTCCGCATAATTTGATTAAGTTTAGCTTGAATTTTGTCAGGGGTAAAGTTACATATTAATGAATCAGGCAAGAAAGGAGGAGCGGTCGCATACTTTAAATACAATTCATGATCGTTATCTATCTCCTGGACACGTGAAACCACTTCGTCTAACGAGCTATAATCATGGCAATTGATAAAAGCAGCTGGGTTAAACATCTGCGCAATTTGCGGACAACCCCAATAAATAGGAACACTCCCTGCTAAAAAAGCTCCCCATATTTTTTCAGTAACATAATTAGGATAAGATTGATTTTCAAAGGCGATGGTAAATTTGTATTTGGAAATGTATTTTGATTTTATAGGTCGGGTGTCTTTATATAGGTTATCATTGGGGTTATTTGCATCCATTCTCTTTAGTTCATCTGTATTTTGCATAACTCCTCCAGCGCAATCAACTTTCTTATACTTCATAAGCAACTGACAAAAGTCAGCCCGTTTAATTGTACCAAGGGCATTTTCATTGTGGTTTGAATAAATGAAGTTGCAAAAGCGAGATTTATTCGTATTTCTAAAATTTTTAATAATTTTGGAATATTTTGATAGGGGTGGTAAATTTTTAAGGCGAGGCCAAACACCTTTAGTGGCATCTTGATTTTCACATATCATAGCCATGAATAAAGCCATTCCTACAAAGTTAGGGCAACAATAATTACTGCTACTATCTGGTTCATACGAAATACTCCAATCGGCAAGGTTAACAAGAGAGTTACGCGGCTCGCCAGTAATAAATAATAGAAACGGGTTGTACCCCCATTTTTGCTTAATATCTCCCAAATGGATTAAATTATTATGACAAGATACAATTAAATCAGGCGGAGGTTGCTTTTTCCATCTCTCTGGTAGTCCATATTTATAGGGTACAAGATCCCACTCATCTGCCACTAACCGCATTAAAAAATGGTCTTGAGGATCCATTATGAGACCATTATAATCAATTATAAGAGTAGTTATAGCCATAGCTTTATTTCTGCGTTATACCATATAATTGGGATAATTAGGGATGTTATATTCATGTTTTCCAAAGCCGCTCAGGTATACGTAATGCCATTAATATCTGTTTGGTAAAGCTCTTCATTTGTAGTGCCCACACTTTTATTTTTAAGCGAAACTTTTTTCTATTCATTTCAACATAATGATGCAGCAGTTGAGGTTCTGTTGCTTTCTGCAGCCAGCTATAAGAACTGCTGTTACGATATAACTCTTTATGTTTTACCACCTTCCGCATAATTTGATTAAGTTCAGCTTGAATTTTGTCTGGGGTAAAGTTATACATTAACGAGTCGGGCAGGAAGGGGGGAGCAGTTGCATACTTTAGATACAATTCATGATCGTTATCTATCTCCTGGACACGCGATACCACTTCATCTAATGAACTATAATTATGGCAATTAATAAAAGCTGCAGGGTTAAACATCTGTGCAATTTGTGGACAACCCCAGTAAATGGGAATGCTTCCCACTAAGAAGGGGCGCCATATTTTTTCAGTAATATAATAAGGACAAGAATAATTTTCAAAGGCGATGGTAAATTTGTATTTGGAAATGTATAGTAGTATTGTATGTAGGATTCTTGGGGATTGTTTATCATAAATAATATTTTTATCTAATCTCTTTAGCTCATCTGTATTTTGCATAACTCCTCCAGCACAATCAACGTTTTTATACTTCATAAGTGCCTGGCAAAACTCAACCCGTTTAACTGTGCCAGAGAAACTTTTATTGTAATTTGAATAAATAAAATTACAAAAGCGAGATTTATCTATATTTCTAAACTCTTTAATAATTTGGCAATATTCTGGCAAATATTCTGATGGAGGTGGAATATTTTTTAAGCGAGCCCATGTATCTTTATGGGCATCTTTATTAGCATCCTTATGTTGCTCTTGGTTTTTTTGATTTTCATATATCATAGCCATGGATGTAGGACTTCTTGCAAAAATAGGAAGATAATAATTGTTGCTACTCTGCGGTAAGTATGAAATACTCCAATCAGCAATACCAGCTGCTATGTTTTTCCGCTCGCCAGTAACACATAATAGAAATGGGATGTACCCCCATTTTTGCTTAATATCTTCCAATAAGTGATAGTTATGCAAGCTCATATTATGAAAAAACACAATTAGATCCGGCGGAGGTTGCTTCTTCCCTTTTTCTGGCAGTCCATGCTTATAAGGCACGAGATCCCATTTATCTGCCACCAGCCGCATTAAATATTTGTCTTGCGGCTCTGCTATTTGATTATCGTAATCAATTATAAGAGTGGTTATGGTCATAGCTTTATATTTGCATTATGCCATATAATTGGGATAATCAGGGATGTTAAATTCATATTTTCCAAAGCTGTTCAGGTAGACGTAATGCTATAAGTATATGTCTGGTAATACCCTTAATTTTTAATATCCCAAATTGTATTTTCATTACCCAAAAGCTTATTTTTAAGCGAAACCTTTTTCTATTACTTTTAATATAATGACGCAGCAGCTGAGGTTCTGTTGCTTTCTGCAGCCAGCTATAAGAGCTGCTGTTACGATATAACTCTTTATGTTTTAACACCTTCTGCATAATTTGATTAAGTTCAGCTTGAATTTTGTCTGGGGTAAAGTTATACATTAACGAATCGGGCAGGAGAGGAGGAGCAGTTGCATACTTTAGATACAATTCATGATCGTTATCTATCTCTCGGACACGTGATACCACTTCATCTAATGAACTATAGTCATGGCAATTAATAAAAGCAGCAGGGTTAAACATCTGTGTAATTTTTGGACAACCCCAATAAATAGGAATACTTCCCACCAAGAAGGGGTGCACTATTTTTTCAGTAACATAATGAGGATAAGATTGATTTTCAAAGGCAATGGTAAATTTATATTTAGACATGTATGTTAGTTTTGGAGGTGGATTTATTGAGTAACGTTTTTTAAGAATAGTATTTTTATCTAATCTCTTTAGTTCATCAGTATTTTGCATAACTCCTCCAGCGCAATCAACTTTTTTATACTTCATAAGTGCCTGGCAAAAATTAGCTCGTTTAACTGTGCCAGAAAATTTTTTGTTGTCATTTGAATAGATGAAATTGCAAAAGCGAGATTTATCTGTGTTTCTAAACTCTCTAATAATTTGGCAATATTCTGGCAAATGTTTTGATAGTGATGGTAAATTTTTTAGGTGAGCCCATCTATTTTTATTAGCATCTTTATTGGCATTTTTATTAGAATCCTCATGTTGCTCTTGGTTTTTTTGATTTTCATATATCATAGCCATGGGTAAAGGTTTTCCTGCAAAAATAGGAAAATAATAATTTTTGCTACTCTGCGGCATGTATGAAATATTCCAATCAGCAATGCCATCTGTTAAATTTTTCTGCTCACCAGTGACACATAATAGAAATGGGGTGTGCCCCCATTTTTGTTTAATGTTTTCCAAACTGCGATAGTTGCTCAAACAATAGTGAGAAAAAACAATTAAATCGGGCTGCTGCTGCTCCTTACCCTTCTCTGGCAGCCCATGCTTATAAGGCACGAGATTCCATTCATCTGCCACTAGCCGCATTAAATGGTCATTTTGCGGTTCTACTATTTTACCCTCGTAATTAATTATAAGAGTGGTTATGGTCATTGTTGTATTAACAGATGTATTCTATACATTGAATAATTATAACACGTGGATTATAAACCCTCGGGCAGTATAGAGGGGGGGTAATACTAGGGGGGTATAATACTAGGAGGGTATAATACTGGGGGGAGTAATACTGGGGGGAGTAATATAGGCGGCTTGGTAATGTGCAGCTACCACCGTTATCTCTCCCCCCCCTTTTATTTTTCAAAGTTTAACAAATTATCTAATTATAGGCAATTTTAACGGAGATTTTTTTATAATATATCAATGGAAGATAATTCAAATATGGTGTCATCTCCTGGGCTATACTCTTTTGCTATAAACGGCAAACAATATAATTTTGCTCGGGCTTGGCATAACTTATTACCCTCTGATTTGGCGCAACAGATGGTTGCGCGTAGTGAAGGAAAATTGACGGATAGCGGAGCGATTGCTTGCCGCACAGGAAGCTTTACTGGACGTTCTCCACAGGACAGGGTCATAGTAAAGGATGCCAGCACAGAAAGCACCATTGATTGGGGCGACATTAATATCCCTTGCTCAGATGAAATTTTCAACCCTCTTGCTGATAAATTAATTAGTCAATTGCAAGAAAAAGAAGTATTTATCAAGGACTGCTATGCTTGTTCAGCACCTGAGAGCCGTCTTAATATAAGAGTCATATCATCCACCGCCTATCATTCATTATTTGCCGATAATATGTTTTTACGCTTGCGTGATGAACCAGACGCAACTGAGCAACAGGATACTAAGAACATCTCACCAGATGTAACCATAATAGTTGACCCCTCCTTTAAAGCCGATCCTCAAGTAGACGGAACCCGCAGTCCCAATTTTGTTATTATGAATATTGCAGCGGGAGTTATTTGTATAGGAGGGACTGGCTACACAGGAGAAGTGAAAAAAGGAGTATTCTCTCTGCTTAATTATTTACTGCCACAGCGGCACCAAACCTTAGGGATGCACTGCGGCGCTAATATTGGCAAAGATGGCAAAGTTGCTTTATTCTTTGGTTTGTCTGGCACTGGTAAAACTACACTATCATCTGACCCCAAAAGACAACTCATCGGCGATGATGAGCATGGCTGGAGCGAGAAGGGCATCTTTAATATGGAAGGCGGCTGTTATGCCAAAGTAATTAATCTCAGCCCTGAAAATGAGCCGCTTATTTGGGATGCAATAAAACCAGGCGCTTTGTTAGAGAATGTCAGCTTTTGCAAGGATAGCAACAAAGTAGATTACTCTAATTCTGCAATCACTGAAAATACTAGAGTATCATATCAGCTGTCCCACATAGATAACTTTTACTCCAAAGAACGGGCTCCGCATCCAAGCGATATATTTTTCTTATCATGTGATTCGTTCGGTATTCTGCCTCCATTAGCATCTCTTACTGAAGAGCAGGCGGCATTTTATTTTCTGTGCGGATACACTGCCAAGATAGCCGGCACCGAGCAAGGCATAACCGAACCGAAAGCCGCTTTATCTGTATGCTTTGGCGCGCCTTTTATGCCACTGCCTCCTCTAGTTTATGCAAATATGATGCAAGAAAAAACGCGTAAATATGGAGTAAAAATATGGCTGGTAAATACTGGCTGGAGTGGCGGAGGATATGGAGAAGGAAGTAGAATGCCTTTGAAATATACGCGCGCTTTAATAGATGCCGTGTTGGAGAAAAAACTCCCTCAAGATAAATTTACCCCTCATCCAGTATTTGACTTTGCCGTGCCGCAAGAGTGCCCAGGAGTGCCATCAGAAATACTAAATCCGCAGGATACTTGGCAAGATAAAGAAGCGTATTTCAAGAAAGCTAAAGAATTAAAACAGCAGTTAGAGGACTTCGTCTCCAACTATAACTAACTGGTAAATAAGCTATAGATTTAATCGTTTACTTGGCTTTGTTGCTTGCAGCGGTATCCCATGCCGGCTGGAACGCCCTGGTAAAAAAAGGCAGCGATAAACTCCATAGCATGGTTGTGATTGCTTTTGGAACCTCAGTAATAGCTGCAGTTTTTTTGCCTTTCGTTAATACCCCCTCTCCTGTTGTTTACGGCTGGATTGCTCTTTCACTCTTTATTCATTTTTTCTATAAGCTTTGTTTAATGCAAGCATATAAATTTGGCGACTTTGCTCAGATTTACCCCATAGCGCGTGGAAGTATTCCTTTGTTAGTATTAATTGCCGCTTTTATATTTATCGGTGAACAAGTAGGGTTGCCTACGGTGGGATTTATTATCATTTTAGCTACAGGAGTTTGTTTGGCATCATTTAAGGGCGGCGCCTCATCTACAATTAATAAATCAGCAATTGGTTGTGCCTTACTAACTGCATTCTTCAGTGCTAGCTATACTATTGTTGATGGCGTTGCAGTTCGCTTGAACCAAGATGCTTTCTCTTATGTAATATGGTTGTTAACTCTGGACGGCTTAATATTATTAGGGTTTGCTTATTGGCGTGAGGGCTCAAAGATACTACTGCCTTTAAAAACCAATTGGCGAATAGGAATCATTGGCGGCGTCCTTAGTTTAACTGCGTATGGAATTACACTATGGGCGATGACTCAAATACCATTGGCATTGGTCTCAGGATTGCGAGAAACTAGTATTTTATTCGCTATGCTAATTGCTTGGCTTTTTGTGAAGGAGAGAATGAATAGCTATAGGATTATTGCAGCCCTATTAATAGTTATAGGGGCTGTAGGAATTAAATTTGTTTGAGGGGGTATTGGTTTAAGGGGGGTACATTAAGAGGGGTATATTAAGAGGGGCTTAATAATGGGCTAAGAATAAATTAGGATAATACTAATGAGCGACATAAATAAAAACCTAACAGACAAAATAACACTCCCCCCACCAAAGAACCCGTAGTATAAAACATGGCTGATAACAATTTATCCTGCTGCAACATCTCAAGTAGATGCAAGCCGAATGTGCTAAAAGTAGTGTAACCTCCCAAAACCCCTATTGCCGCAAACAGCCACAACGGGTTATTTATGTCTCCTGATAATCCCCCTGCTAATTCTCCCGTCAATCCTCCCTCTAGCCCCTTGCCTTCGCCCCCGCTATTTGAAATATCACTTGAAATGCCACTTGAAATAAAAGAGGCGAGTACCCCAATGAGAAAACAACCTAAAACATTTGCCAATGCAATAGCCCAATATGAGCTTATATTCCAATGGGCAAAAAGTAGATACATAATATAGCGACTCACTGCCCCTAACGCTCCACCAACCCCAACCAACATAATATTAATAAGCATAATATTAATAAAAACTTACCTTATAGGATTATTCGGCAACGTCTAAATAATTTATTGATATACTGTCGCCTCCTGCTACAAAATCAGGAGAGGCAAGAATTTTTTTATGCAATTCTACGTTAGTTTCTATGCCATCTATATATATTTCATCCAAGGCGCTGCGCATCCTATACAAAGCAGTGGGACGGTCTTCGCCATAAGCGATTACTTTGGCAACCATAGAATCATAATATGGAGGAACCCTATAGCCACCATAAAGGTGAGAGTCAACTCTAACACCTGGACCCCCAGGAGCATGAAAATGATTAACTAAACCAGGGCTTGGCACGAATGTCTGATAATTCTCAGCATTAATTCTACACTCAATTGCATGCCCAACTATTTCAATCTCCTTTTGACTAAAGGAGATTGCTTCACCGCTGGCAATCTTAATTTGTTCTTTTACTAAGTCCTTACCAGTAACCATCTCGGTAACTGGATGCTCCACCTGAATTCGGGTGTTCATTTCAATAAAGTAAAAATTGCCTTCTTCATATAAAAACTCAAAGGTGCCAGCACCAGTATACTTTATATCTTTACATGCCTGCACGCAAGCTTTCAACGTAGTAGCAAATGTATCTTGATTTATATCTATGGCAGGCGCTTCTTCAATAACTTTTTGGTGGCGGCGTTGGATGGAGCAATCCCTTGCTCCTAGATGAACTGCATTGCCATGAGAATCCGCCAGCACCTGAACCTCAACATGGCGCGGCTTCATTAAGAACTTCTCCATATAAATACTATCATCCCCAAAAGAAACTTTTGCCTCGGAGCGGGTTAGGGCAATGGATTCAATCAGTTCTTTCTCGTTATGCACCACCCGCATCCCGCGCCCGCCACCGCCGGCTGCAGCTTTAACTATAATCGGGTATCCTATTTTTTGGGCAATGGCAAGATTTGTCTTATCGTCATTGCCAAGATTACCGTCAGAACCAGGAACAGTGGGGACGTTGCAATCTTTCATTGCTTTAATCGCCGCCACCTTGTTGCCCATCAGGCGAATTACTTTGGCGCTGGGACCAATAAAGTTATAGCCACTTTGTTGTAACTGTTCTGAGAAGTCAGGATTTTCTGCTAAAAAACCATAGCCAGGGTGAACTGCCTCAGCACCAGTAACTTCGCAAGCGCTGATGATGCGCGGTATATCTAAATAACTTTCCGCAGAACTATTAGGACCTATGCATACAGATTGGTCAGCGAGGCGCACATGCATCAGGTCTTTATCCACTTCGGAATACACTGCCACAGTGCCTATATGCATTTCTTTACAAGCGCGTAGAATTCTTAGAGCGATTTCGCCG
The DNA here is from genome assembly GCA_965207945.1 of Gammaproteobacteria bacterium. Taxonomy (GTDB): domain Bacteria; phylum Pseudomonadota; class Gammaproteobacteria; order CBDBNL01; family JAAOII01; genus JAAOII01. The sequence goes on along the minus strand of OZ242303.1, from coordinate 1,779,058 downwards.
CGATTGGCGATTAGGATTTTCTTAAACATAACAAATAGGAGGGTTATTGCCTTCCGCTACTTAAACTATAGATTAGATTATTCAAGAATAAATAGTTTTTGTCCGAACTCTACAGGGTTACCATTTTCCACTGGAATTGCCTTAACCTTGCCATTTTTCTCGCTTTTTATTTTATTCATAGTTTTCATTGCTTCTATGATACAAACCACATCGCCCACTTTAATAGTATCGCCAACTTCCACAAATACTTTGGCATCAGGTGAGGGTGAACTGTAAAAAGTGCCAACCATGGGAGAGGTAATCGCATCAACATTACCGCCAGTACTTTCTGGAGCGGTAGATTCGGCGGGCGGGGCGACTGGGGCAGGAGCTGCCACTGGCATAGCAGGAGCAGCGAGCATATTAGTTGCCCGTCGTTTTACCAAATGAATGGAGCTATCTTTGTCGCTTAGTTCCAACTCTTCTAAATCAGATTTTTCTAATATCCCTATAAGTTCTTTAATTTTCTTAATTTCCATGACTGTTATACGTCTTCACTTTTACTAATAATATTAATTCCTTGCCTTAAGGCAAATACATAGCTATTGGGTCCGCACCCACCTATCACCCCGACTGCTAAATCCGCTAAATACGATTTATGACGAAACTCCTCGCGCGCAAACACATTACTGATATGAACCTCAATGAAAGGTATGCCAGCAAATTTCAAGGCATCACGGATGGCAATACTGGTATGAGTAAAGGCGGCGGCATTAATAACAATAAATTTGGTGCCATCCTGACTTGCCTGTTGAATTGTCTCAACCAAAGCCGACTCGCTGTTTGACTGAAAAGTAGTTAGCTGAACTTCTATGCCTTTTTCTTTACTATATTGCCGCGCCTCCTCAGCAATCATTTGGTTAATATCATCCAATGAAGCGCTACCGTAAATCTGCGGCTCACGCTTCCCCAATAGATTAAGATTGGGACCATGTAGTATCAATATTTTCGCCATTATAATAAATAGAGTGAGCTGCAAAATCTATCTGCTTGCAACAAACTTAAATAATAATATATCACAAATTATTAATTTTTGCCGCATAACGAGCAATAATATCCACTTCAATATTAATGCTCTCCCCTTCATTGAGCAAAGATAAAGTGGTGTGCTTGAGAGTCCAGGGAATAACAGTGATAGCAAAATTATTTTTATTGCTTTCATTGATAGTCATGCTCACACCGTCTATACAAATACTGCCTTTCTCTGCTATATAAGTCATTAGCTCATTTGCTGCTTGAATGTTAAGCCCTGTCCCAACCTCATCGGCATGCTTGGCAATAATGACGCCGCAGCCATCAATGTGTCCTGTTACCCAGTGCCCACCAAGCTCATCCCCAACCCGTAATGCGGGCTCAATATTTACTTGTTTGCCTTTTCGCCACTCACCCACTGTGGTGCGCGCTGCGGTTTCTTCACTAAGATTAAATGATAGTTGGCTTTTATTTATATGTGTAACAGTAAGGCAAATACCGTTAACTGCTATGCTGTTGCCCAGTTTGATTTGAGATGCCGCGCTTAAGTCGTTTCCAATATCCACGTCAAGGTTATATCCTTTCCCCACTGCTTCTATAGAGATAATCTTACCTACGCCGCGCACAATGCCAGTGAACATTAGTATTTGAACATTAGTATTTTCCTTGGATGGATTGCATAAGGCGATTCAAAGATAATGAGTTCTCTTTTTCACCTAGCCGCCACTCAAAAATAACCTGAGAATATAGTATAGTCCTGACATATTTCCTGGTCTCACCATAAGGGATGGTTTCTAACCATTCCACTGCTGGTTTGGTGCCATGCTTGGGCAACCAGTCCTTTACTGCATAAGGTCCCGCGTTGTAAGAAGCGATTGCCAGAACAGCATTCCCCTTATATTGATTGAGTAAAGTTTTCAAATAATAGCTCCCAACATTTATGGAGGTTTGCGGGTTGGTTAATCTTTTGCTGCCAGAGTATTTAATTCTACGCATTACCGACCTCCCTGTTGATGGCAGCACCTGCATCAAGCCGACAGCTCCAGCTGCAGAAACCACCTGCGGACGAAAAGTGCTTTCGGTGCGCATTATGCCATAAATTAACGAAGGGCGCATCCTGTTTTGCTGCGCTGCTTTTTCAATTTCTTTTCTGTAAGGTAAGGGGAAGCGCCGATGTAAGTCATCCCAGTATTGCGCTACTGCAAAAGCGCGAATAGAGTGATACAGCCAATCTCTGGAATAAGAGGCGCTGGCTAAATATAGCAATTGCTCACGCGATGCCTTTTGTAATGTTATTTCCCACTCGGATAATGCACCGCGCGCGCCTAATGCGTGAAGTTCGTAAAAGCGCTTAAATGAGGCAACGTCAAGAATGCTACTGCCTTTCGTTGAACGCGCTGGGCGGTGATTTATTGATTTGGGCGCCCCAACTTGTTCGGCTGCCAAGAAACCGTAAAAACTGCGGTCGTTGGATGCTCTTTGATAAAAATCTTTGGCTTTACCTTTAGCGCCAGTTTTTGCAAGCGCATAGCCCTTCCAATATAACCAAGCGGCATCTGCAGCAAGCTCTGGCGGAAAGTGCTCTATAAAATTAATCAATTTTTTCCATTGCGCAAATTTTATAGCACTGCGGGCGCGCCATTCATGCTCTTCATCTTCTAAAAATACGGGGTTTAATGTCTCCATAACATCAAAACCCTGACGTTCATCATTTATAGTTAGATGCAAGCCCAAATAATACTCTATAGCATTTCTATCTTTCTCATTAAACGAGAATTTGGGTTTAACTATATTCCTATAGATGCGATATCCTTCATCCGCATGGTCACTTGGATAACGACTCAATGCATAAACCAAAACATCACGACTTGCTTGATTATTCTTCAATTTCTGTGTGTAGCTTACAACTCGCCTTTTGCCGAAGCGGAGTTTTTGTAAGGAGTCATAAGCGGCGACGTGGCTAGCTTTTATGTGAGGACGCAAACTTCTAACCAAAACCCAGTTACGAGCTTTAGCGGCAGCGACTACTCTATGCCAGACCATGTCCGAATTTTTGAAGAAATCAAAGTTACTGCGCCGCAGGATTGTAATACATCTATCGTCTAAGTTTTTGCCACTTAACCATAGCTTCTCTGCTTTGCTACGCAGGGAATCACGATCTTGTTTAAGATAATGCCCTGCGGCAAGTTGCAGGCATAAGTCCCTATTACCGTTGGTATACTCTATGATACCCTGCCAGTTTTTTTGCTCATAGTAGTACCCCAATAATCTGCTACGAAATGCCCCAGTATGAGGGAAGTTAGGGTATTCATTAATAAAGTCCTTCAGTTTTGTGGGAGAATTGCCTTTTTTGATAATTTCTTTATAGTCCAAATATGCCACCAACGGATATTCGCCTAATTCTTCCCGTTGTTGTTGGTATACCGTGTACTTTTTGGAATCTAAGCTCTTTTGCGCATCTTTATACAAAGAACGTAGTTCTTTTAAGCTGTCAGCGACAGCATATAGGTTTTCTGTGGCTAATAATAGAAAAAGCCCTATAAAAAACACGCTTATCTTAGTAAAAAACTTCATAATTTTGTGTGGGGCATAGTTATCCTGCCCTTATGTATTATATCCTATTGTTTGAGCGGGTAATGTACTTATAAACGTGCTTATATATGCCTGAATTTACGCCAAATTATCGCTATGTATACGATTAACTATAATAAAGAAATCAACAAGGATAAGGCGTTCAATATAACAGCGGTTATAATCCCAGCAGCAACATCATCTAACATAATCCCGGCGCCTCTTTTAAACTTGCGCTCTGCCATTCCTATGAGCCAAGGTTTTTTGATGTCCAACCAACGAAAAATAACAAACCCTAAAATTAAGTAAATCCAATCTGTGGGCAACATATATAGATATGCCAGCCATATTCCGCACCACTCATCCCACACCACAGAGTGAGGGTCTTTGTTATTGAGCTTTCTTTCAGCGTAAGTGCACAAAGGAATACCCAACACACAGGCACAAACCACCCAAATAGCCCATATATGCTCAGAAAGTAAAGGGGCTATCGCCAAATATACCAACACCCCGCCAAGGGTTCCCCAGGTTCCTTGCATAGGACGGAAACAACCACTGCCAAGACCTTGGGCTAACAACACCAAAGGATTTTTTATTCCCTTGCAGAAATCTTCCTTAACAAGATAAGGTAAACGCCAACTGTCATCATATTTCTCTTTGCTCTGATTATCCAGATTACTACTATCTTTACTCATGGCGTTATTTTACTATATGTCCCACCCACAAAATGTCTGTAGGGGCGGAGCAAGGGGGGGTGAATTAAGGATCCGCCCGCAAGATGTCTAACACTTGCGATAAACCATCACCATGCCCGCCATTAAAAATGCTGGTATCCTTCATCTCCCCCTGCCTTACCAAGCGCAACAGAGGAATTATCTGCCTGCATTAGAATTAAATCTTTTTCTTTGCTAACTTCGCCTATACAGGTTAGGTTAAACTCTGCTGCAAGCGGAGCTAACTTTTCCTGCTGTTCGGGGGCAACAGTGAATAGCAGCTCATAATCATCACCGCCGAATAATGCAAACTTTTGTGCTTGGGCTGGAGAATACTCCTTTATCATTGCCTCTGATAGCGGCAATTGCGCCGCGTTAATGATTGCCCCCCAGTGCTTTTTACTAATATCAGCTGCCGTATAATTCCCCCCCTCAGCTTCACTTTTATTTTCCCCCCTTTTATTTTCCCCGCCTGCATCCCCCCCCCTTGCATTCCCTCCGAGGAGGTTGCGAATATCTGTTGCTAAACCATCCGATATATCCATACAAGAGCTTGCTACGCATTTTAACCTTCTGCCCAAAGCAATGCGCGGAGCAGGACAAAAATATGCAGCACGCAGGGTTGCCTGTGCTGCAGTTAACTGGGAAGGCAGCTTAGTCGCATATTCAAGCCCCGCAGCGCCATCTCCCAAGTATCCGCTGACATATATGCTATCTCCAGGCATTGCGCCTTGCCGTTTAAGCATACTCTCTCCATTCCCTAACACTGTAAGGGATAGCCCCAATAATTCTGTGGAGCCCCCCGGAGATGTCGGTAAGGAGCTAGATGAAGAAGCGGAGCTTGGAGTGGAACTCGGTGAGGACGTGGAGCTAGATGAGGAAGCAGGACTTGGAAGGGAGGTGGAAACTGAAAGAGGGGTGGAGATTGGGAGGGGGGAAAATGGAAGGGAAGCGGCGCGGCTGATGTTTCCTCCTATCAAAGGCATGCCTATTCTCAAAGCAGCTATTCGCATCCCCGCTGCAAGCCCCAGCAGATATTCCCTGTTGGCAAGTTGTTGCGGCAATTGTAGCGCCAATAGAAAACCGTAGGGTTGTGCCCCCATCGCCGCCAAATCGCTGGCACAAGCCCCAATCGCTCTATTGCCTATAAGGAAAGGGTTGGCTTCAGCGGGAAAATGAACACCTGCCAGCAGCGTATCCACAGACATGCATAATTGCATATCAAGGTTATCTATGATTGCGCAGTCATCGCCAATTAACAAGTTATCCACTTTGTTTGGCAGAAAGTCGCGATTTATTTCACTGCGCAGCAGATGGATTATTTCAGATTCTTTCATTTATAATCCCCCTGATATATTCCCACCTAAAATTATGAAGAACAACGTATGGCAGCTATGCTCTTAGTATAATCCGATGAATTGAGAATGGCTGACCCCGCCACTAATACGTCCGCCCCAGCTTCTATGCATTGCGCCGCATTTTGAGCGGTGACTCCGCCATCAACCTGTATATGAGTTTTGTTATTATCTCCTAATAAACGTCGCAACTCGGAAACCTTGTTTAGCTGAGATTCAATAAGTTTCTGTCCGCCCCAACCAGGATTAACTGTCATTACCAACACCAAGTCCAAATCACCAAGTAAATCTTCTACCATGCACACAGGGGTTGCTGGATTCAAAGATATGCCCACCTTCTTACCCAAAGATTTAATTCTTTGCATTAAGCGATGCGGATGCTTGGTTGCTTCAATATGAAAAGTAATCAGCTGCGCCCCTGCCTCAGCAAATGCATCAACTTGTTCTTCGGGACGACTAACCATTAAATGCGCATCACAAAACAATGAAGTCATCTCAGTTATAGATTTCGTAATGCTGGCGCCAAAAGATATTGGCGGAACAAAATTTCCGTCCATTACATCCAAGTGAAGCCAATCAGCGCCGCCTTGTTCTAATTTACTGATGGTCTCACCCAGCTTGGTGAAATCCGCTGTCAGAATTGACGGAGCAATAAGTGTTTTTGCCATGCTGTTATTATAGAATATTGAACGCAATTTTACAACAATGTTTCTGCTGTGGACTCAATCAATCCCAACGACGGCTTTTAGCATTTGTTTATATGGGTCGGGCAGCTTATCACAATTCCATTGATTGCCTTGACGACGCAGCACATATTTATTGCGCAGGTTTGCAAAATTAGCTGCTTTGCCAGCGGGCAGCATAACCTTTTTAGTGACCTTGCTTTCGGCAGCTATATTATAGTTTAATAATAATGCTCTCTTCAGATAATCATACGGCAACTCATTCTTTTTGGGGGCAGGGGCATCTACCTTAACGCCCTCCGTTGTTTCAGCATGCTCCCCCAGCTCTTCAAGGTTATCAATTTTTCTTTTACTATAATGACGATAAAATGCTTTCGCCACTTCCTCCAGGGCATTTTGTTTGCCAAGTTGGCTATAGCCAGCTATGTGCGGAGTAGCAAAAGCACATAGCTCCATAACCGCAGGGTTTATGTTTGGCTCACGGTCCCATACGTCCATAATCATAACAGGCATGTTGGCGGCTTCTTGCTGCTGAGCTATTTTTAATAGGTCGTTTTCACGTAGGACTTCACCGCGGGCGCAATTAATCATTAATTGCTGCGAAGATAGTTTACTTAATACAGATTCATCCAACATCCACCTACTTGCTTTGTCACGCGGTCGTTTGGTTAACGAGCAAGCAATGACTATACAATCTGCTTGCATGACTCTCTTCAGTGTGCGATAAGGGACAGGAGAATTTTCATTGTTCCAGCCGCCCATAACAGCTCCTGCTATTCCAGATGTGATTGCACCGATGATTCCACCTCGAACTCCATCGACGATTAAGCCCGCAACTCCACCAATGAATGCAAAGAATATGCCATTGTTAACTATATTTGAGCCCTCATTTATAAATGGGTCGTGAATCATTATTTTTGCCTTACCGCCGCTTGCCTTCGCTAATTTCTCTAACCGCCCAGTTATTCTGTTCCCTACCTGCCCATGCCCTATCAACCCCAATGACTTATTACCAGTGCCTATGTCTAACAAATAATCGGTTATGGCAAGACAGCTAAACACATAATCCGCCACAGCATCAGCATTGCAGCCAGGAGCATTAGCCCAATTGATGTCACGTTTTTTCAAATACTTTATATCAAGATGGTCTGTTCCTGCCGTCGCCGTGCCTATAAATGAAAGTTGTGCCGCTTGAGCCAAAGATTTCTCATTGGCATTTAGAGTAGTGCGAATTATCAAGGCATCCGCTTGTTGGATTAGTCGCTCTGCTGCCGCACCTTTAAAAGAAGAGACGGGGACTATCTCCCAATCTTGTTTTTTCAGATGTTTAGTAACAAAGGTAAATATATCTTTACCACCCTCTTGGTATATCTTGTTATCAATTACTAATAGCATGGGAAGCGTAGTGTGTAGAGAGTAGAGTGTGGGGGCGGGGGCAAGGGTAGCTCGCCCCTGTTGTTCTATTATGCAGGTGCTGCGGGTTCTTCGGCGGGTGCTGCGGGTTTAGCAGGCGTTGTAGACTTGGCAGGTGCACTAGGTTTGGCAGATGTTGCGGGTTCTTTGGTGGATGCTGCGGGTTTTTTGATAGGCGCTGCAGGTTCTTCATCAGGAGTTGCAGGTTCTTCTGCAGGTACAGCAGTTTCTTCGGCGGATGCTGCAGTTTCTTCATCAGGCGTTGCAGGTTCTTCGGCGGATGTTGCAGTTTCTTCGGCGGATGCTGCAGTTTCTTCGTCAGGCGTTGCAGTTTCTTCGGCGGGAGCAGTAGTTTCTTCGGCGGGAGCAGTAGTTTCTTCAGCAGGTGCTGTAGTTTCTTCTTCAGACGCTACAGTTTCGTCAGACGCTGCATATTCATCAGACATTGCATATTCGTCAGTTTCTTCAGCAGGCACCGCATTGGCTTTGTTGGTTGGGGTTTGGATGCCGCGCACTTCCATCACTGCTTGGTCAAGCATAATATTAGCGAAAGCATGGCTCTCTTGATGCAAAAACTCATGACACAGCAGTAACGCTTCGTTAATGATAACCGGATAATCTAGTTCAGGGCAGTATTTCAACTCATACACTCCAATTTGTAGCACTGCGTTCATTATTGGGTCTGTATAGATGTCGGGACTTTTATTAATTTGTGAAATAATCTCAGCAATCTCTTCATGGTGTTCCACTACACCGCGGAAAATCTTCAAGAAATATTCCTTATCGGATTTTCTGTATACTGGAGAGAATTTGCAGGTCTCTTCAATTTCTTTCGGCTCATTGCCACTAAGCTGAAACTGGTACAGCGCTTGCAGAGATAATTGTCTCGCCTTGTGCCTCCTATGTGGGTTAATTTTTACCTTATTCATTGTTTATAGTTAATTAGTAATCTTTTTTTTTGCTAAAATCATCTCCCATACTGCTTGGGCTGCTTCGTATCCCTTATTGCTAGCGGCAGTTTTATTTTTATGCTTATCTACCTTCTTATCTTGCGCTCGCGGCGTAGAAAAGTTAGAGTCAGCATTAGGTTTTAATATTTCAATATTGGAGCGCAGCTGTGCTTCTTCATAAGAATTGGCAGTTATCACACCAAAGCCCACGGGAATATTATATTTTAATCCTACATCCATTATCCCCTGAGTTGCTGCAGAAGCAATGTAATCAAAATGCGGAGTGTCGCCGCGGATTATAGCACCCAGGGCAACTATGCCATCCAGTTGTGTGTCTTCACCACTATTGCTATTGCTATTCTTCCCGCTCTTACCTCCTCCTGTTTGCGCCAACCATTGCACTCCCTGCGGCAGCTCATAAGCGCCGGGGACTCGCAGCAAGGTTATTTGTGGCGGCATCTTGGCAAGCAACTGAATTGCCGCCTCTGCTTCTGAGTATTGTTGCAATATTGAACCATTTCCTATTTCAAAGCCAAAAGGAATTTTTCGTCCAGTAATACCATCCACCGCTTGCCTATACCCTTCGCGCCAGAAATACTCCGCTCCCATAATTAGAGCGTTGGTTATGTCCTCATTGAACTTGCTGGCAACTATGCCAATTTTTAGTCTACTTTCAGTTGTCATATCTTATACAGTAATTCTTTAATCTGATTTTCATTTGCGATAGCTTTTTCATAATTTTCCTTCCTTATTATATTATGCGCTCTTTGTAGCATATCTGCTGGCGGAGATATTTTTTCCTGTTCGGTTAGCAGAGTAAGGTTGGTCATCCAGTCAATGACCCCGTTTATAAGTCCGATGCGCATATCATGCAGGGTAGTGGGATTGAACATATCCTCTTCCTCAGTCCCGAAGGTAATTAGCTTTTTATATTCTGCCTTATAGCACTTATATAAGTCAATAACATCTTTGGCTTGCAGGGGTTCTGTTTGCGGCTGGGACCACAGAATTGAGGAATACACACTTAGATGAGATACATCCGCTATTGGCAGACCATACAACTCCCCTTCAACATCTACCACCACAGCTCTGTTATCGGGGATGATAATGAAATTGCCGAGATTAGCATCGCCAAGAATGGGGCATTTTGTAGTCCTGTCTCTGCACGCATGCAGATGTGCCAGCCCGCTCGCCAAAATTGGTAAATCATTCGGTAAAGAGGGAGGGCGACCATCAATATATTCCACTAAAGAAGCCCCGTATTTAAGGCAAGAGGGCATAGAGGTGTCATCAATATTAGGGTGATAATTATAGGAGGCATTAGGTGAGTCATTAGAAGAAACACGAGTAATGCAGATATTGTTGTCATCATCTGCCTGCAACAACGCAATGGGATGGCAGCAATGTCCAGTTGCCGCAAACATTTCCATCCTCGTAGCAATTTGTTGGGTATCGCCTCCTGTGGGCGTCGCCAGCGTCCTGTCTGCAGTGATAGCCCTAAGAACAAACTTTTGGCTGCTCTTTGGCGCAGATACACTATATATAGTATTATTAATTCCTTCTAACATAAGGGAGATATTTACATCCTCACCTAAATATTGGCTAAGAATTGCCTCAGTGCTTGTAGTCATCTTGTGCTATGCCTCCGTGTTTCCATGCCTCTGTACTTGCATGCCCCCATGTTTCCATGCCTCCGTCTTTCCATACCTCTGTGCCTCTATATCTCCATTCTACAAATTAGTTTCCTGCCAGAGTAGCAAGAACTTATCTTGCCATACTTTTTGGGTTATCCAGCCGCGATGATGGACTAATATATTGCCATCTTTATCCACCAATAGGGTCTCGGGCAATCCATAAACATCTAACATATCTCCCAATCTGCCATATTTATCCTCAATGCTAAGTTTAAAAGGATTACCATTCTCAGCAAGCCAAAGCAAGGCGGCGCTGCGATTATCCTGATAATTGATTCCATAGATAGGAATCCCGCTTTCGTTTAGACCGACTAACACGGGATGCTCATACAAGCATGCAGTGCACCAACTTGCCCATAGATTTATCACTGCGGGTAGTTGCAAATCCTCGCTACTGATAGGTAATTCACTGAGCAATTGTGTGGCAGTAAAATCAGGTAAGTTAGTTACCCGTTTCTTTTGAGGGGGCTGTTGCCCTTGCGGCTCATAAAACAGAATAATAGATAATAGCAGTCCACTGATAAAAGCAAATGCCAATCCGCCGCGTAAAGCAAAACGGGAGGTATACGTGGAAGAATGTTTGGAGCCATGCTTAGAGTCACGCTTGGAGCCATCTTTGCGATTTTGCATATTCATCCTCATTCTCCCCAATTTATGACTTCATTGCCTGTTGCCAATAAAAAGGCATTGACCTTAGAGAAGGGTCTGCTGCCAAAGAAACCCTTGTCTGCAGAGAAGGGCGAAGGATGTGTGCTTTCAATAATCAGATGTTTATCCTGACTAATCATACTTGCTTTGGACTGCGCATAAGCCCCCCATAAAATAAAAGCACAGTGTGGTCGTTCTTGTGCCACCATATTTATTATCCCATCAGTAAATGTTTCCCAGCCCCTCTTGGCATGGGATGCGGGCTTTTGCTCCTCCACCGTCAGCACGCTGTTTAGCAAAAGCACCCCTTGGTGCGCCCAATCGCTAAGGTCGGTCTTGCTTCTTTCAATGCCAAGGTCATTTTTCAGTTCGGTGAAGATATTCCTCAGTGAAGGAGGCGTCTTATTTCCTTGCGGTACAGAAAAACACAGTCCATGCGCTTGCCCCTTGCCATGATACGGGTCTTGTCCCAGTATAACCACTTTTATGTTGTTGAAAGGAGTCAGGTTTAAGGCATTAAAGGTAAGCGATGTTGGCGGAAAGATGTCTTTCTCAAGTGATTTTTCCTGTCGTAAGAAAGAACGAAGCGACTTCATCTGCTGGTCGGCAAATAGTTTCTGCAACTTTTGTCCCCATACTGGGTCTAAATTAGGGTTTTTTGGACTTTGTCGGTCTTGTGAAAGCTCGCTCATATATATATTATAGAGGATAACGAGAGATTAATCTTAACTTATAAGCGGCGATTCATATAATCAATGTGAAAATATCATTTTTGTGTTAATATAATAGTTATGAAATCCATACTTCCTTTTTATGAAAAACTCCGATAAAAACAAACAACTTACTGTGGATAATCAGGTAAACGACTTCACCCTTTATACTTCACCAGATGGAAACATTAAAGTTGAAGTACTTTTGAGTGATGATAATATCTGGTTGGATCAAGAAAAAATTGCATTACTATTTGGTATTCAAAGAGTATCCATCACTAGGCATTTGGCAAATATTTTCGCTGAAGGCGAGTTAGATAAAAACTCAGTTAGTTCCATTTTGGAACGCACTGCAAATGATGGCAAAAAATACCAAGTGAAATTTTATAACATTGATGCAATAATTGCTGTTGGATATAGAGTAAATACAAACAAAGCCACTCAATTTCGTATCTGGGCAACTGCTGTCCTCAAAGAATACATCATTAAAGGATTTGCTATGAACGATGAATTTCTAAAAAGAGGAAGTTATTTTAGAAAAGATTATTTTAAGGAATTACTGGAAAGAGTTCGCTCAATCAGAACTAGCGAAAGGAGAATTTATCAACAAATTACAGATATTTTTGCAGAATGTAGCATTGATTATGATCCAAAATCAGAAACAACTAGAGAGTTTTATGCCACAGTTCAAAACAAATTTCATTTTGCTATTACTGGTAAAACTGCCGCAGAATTAATTTACTACAAGGCAGATAAAGACAAATCATCTATGGGACTTACTAGTTGGAGAGAAAGAGCATCAGGAAGAATCCTAAAATCCGACACTATTATTGCTAAAAATTATCTCACAGAAAAAGACATTAAAAAATTAGAAAGAACAGTGTCTGCATACTTTGATTACATTGAAGGTCAGATAGAGCAGCGCAGAACTTTTACTATGAGCGAATTATCAAAATCAGTTAATGAGTTCATAGAATTTAATAAACTTTCTGTTTTAGATGGTATGGGGACAATATCTCACAAACAAGCAGCAAAAAAAGCGTTTTCTGAATATGCAAAATTTAATAAATTACAAAAAATAGATTCCGACTTTGATCGCACCGTTAAAAAGTTTATACAGTCCACTAAGAATTCAAAAGATATTAAGTAAGATTTAATATGTTCCATTTTGGAACATATTGAAAGGGAGGAGTATAATAATCTGTGATTTATGGCTATTTATATGAAGATTCAATATGTTCCATTTTGGAACATATTGAAAGGGGAGAGCATGATAATCTGTGATTTATGGCTATTTATATGAAGATTCAGTATGTTCAAAAAATGAACATACTGAAATGCAGGAGCGTGATAATCTGCGATTTATGGCTATTTCCAGCTAAATCCCATATAATTACCTATTATGCTTGATGCACCTTTACGAAAATTAGTAACACCTCTGCTGAAAATGATTGGCAGCTGGTCTGTTGCACTGCCAGTTAGCGCCAACCAGTTCACCTGGGGCGGCTTTGCTGTGGGCATGTTGGGTTGTGTTGCCATTGCGTTCGGTTTTTATATTATCGGCTTAGTATTCATCGTTGCTAACCGACTGATTGATGTAATAGATGGTTCGGTGGCTCGCCAAAAAGGAATTACCGATTATGGCGGCTACATTGATATAGTGCTGGACTTCTTCTTTTATTCGGCAGTGCCTTGCGCCTTTGCTTTTGCTAACCCAGATAATGCCCTGGCAGCTTCAGTTCTTATTTTGAGTTTTGTTGGCACTGGCAGCAGCTTCCTTACTTTTGCAATTATCTGCGCTAAACGCAAAATAGATACAAATGAAAGAGGCAAAAAGAGTTTTTACTACCTGGGCGGATTAATGGAAAGCACTGAGACCACGATATTCTTTGTTGCCTTTTGCCTGTTCCCCGCATACTTCTCTGTCCTGGCTTATATATTCGCCGCTATATGTTTGCTAACCTTCGCAATGAGATTATATGCCGCCTCTCAACAATTTTCTTCGTAGTCATTTGTAGGCGACCGCTTAACCTATATTAGAATTCCCTAATTTCTTAATATTTATACTTTTTTATGCTATGTTATAATAATAAGATACAACATAAAATAAGTAATTATGATTAAAGTAATAAAGTTTATAGTTTTTATAGGGGCATTCTTGTTAGGGTTGTCTGGATGTGCGACAATAAATTCATCTTATGCTCCAACTGAAGAAGAATTAGCTAATGCTGATTATGGAGAAAAACCTACTCAATATAAAGAACAAATTGAAACTTATGTTAAGGCAATCCTTATTGACCCAGAATCAGCGCAATTCACTGATTATTCTACTCCGAATAAAGATTGGTTATCAGAATTTTCTGGTTTTGGAGCCATTAAATACTATGGATGGCTTGTATGTGTGGATGTAAACGCTAAAAACCGCTATGGAGGGTATACAGGGCGTAAGACCTACTATTTTATCTTTCAAGGTAATAATATCACTCATGCCAAGACTGATGGCTCCCCCGATAGAGATATAGCCTATGGTGCTTGGAAGCATCAAATTATATGTAGATGAAATATTTTAGGCATTTAAGTTTATATTTATTTTTTAAATAAATATAAAAATATTGATTGATTCTTAGGAACGCCTTATTATTAGTTTAGTTGACTCAAGTATATAATTCCCATAATTCCTCCATGTTAATAATAATTATCACCGCTTTAAACATGGGCTTAAACATGGATATAGTGTGGTTCGCCCCTACATGTTGATATTTAGGCCACGCATTATAATTATTGCTGCTTATGCAGCCCATAATAAATGCATAGGTAAGAATGGCCAACTGCCATTTCGTCTGCCGCAGGATTTACAACGTTTCAAGAAAATCACTATGGGCAAACCCATAATAATGGGACGCAAGACCTACGAATCCATTGGCAGGATTCTACCAGGCAGAGAGAACATCATTATTTCAGGGAGCATTCAAAATGATATAAAAGGTTTTGCGGTATGTAACGAATTGAAGCAAGGATTGAAATATGCTTGTTGGAGGATGGGGGAGGGGGCGAAGTTCTCTGATTCTACTATAGCTGCAAAGGAATTTCGAACTTTATGGGAACAAGGTTATAAACGAGGTGCTTCACGATCAGTAGATGATGTGAGCTATACTGATGTAATGATAATTGGTGGATCCCAAATTTATGCTCAAACTATAAATATGGCCCAGTACATGCACATCACCGAAGTGGATGCCGAAGTGGAGGGTTGCGATGCGTTTTTCCCTAAATATGATATTGATGAATGGAATATAATTAAAGAAAAGTCGTATGATGATGGCGGCATTCCCTGCATTTATAGACAGCTAGAACGTAAGAGCTGGAGTCAATCGCAAGCACACAAATAATTTATTCCAAGAGTTAGGCATTTAGCGGGCGGAGCATGGCTCAGCCCCTACAGACCAGAGTCGTAAGTTCCACCCCCATTCATATACAAGTTGTAAGTTCCGCGACCATTCATATAGATGCCCCAAGCACAGCGATAATTTATTCCAAGAGTTAGGTATTTAGCGGGCGGAGCCAAGGGGGGCTGTATATAAGCCTCCGCCCCTACCAGACCATCTTCGTAAATTTTATCACCATCCATGGATGCGTTGAAAGCTCCGTCCCCCCTACAACATCTCAAGTTGAGCGTACTGTAGCACTAACCACTTATTGCCTTCACTCTCAAAATCAACTTCCACGCGGGCATTCTCCCCTGTGCCCTCAGAACCCACCACCACTCCATAACCGAAAGAGGGATGCATCACTCTTTGCCCCTTCTTAGCCATGGGTGATTCAAAAGATTGTTTATTAAAACGAAAATACTTGCCTCCCATAGTATGGGTTAGCTCTACGGGGATTTCTTCCACAAAGCGCGATATAGGGTTATATGCCTCCCTGCCATAAAGTCGGCGGGTTTCGGAGCACGTAAGATAAAGCTGCTGGCGCGCTCGCGTCATACCCACATAGCATAAACGCCGCTCTTCTTCCACATCTTCATCATTGGTTTTTGCCGACTCCAGCGGAAACACCCCTTCTTCCATGCCGCTAATAAACACAACGGGAAACTCCAAGCCCTTTGCCGAGTGCATAGTCATAAGCTGCGCCGCATCCTGATGCTCCTTTGCCTGAGCACTGCCGGACTCCAAAGCGATATTATTCAAAAACACCGTCATATCATTTATATAGTCGCCATCGCCAAAGGACACATCTGCAGCATTTATCAGCTCACGCAGATTTTCCACTGCGCTCTTTGCCCCTTCATCCTTGCTGGTTTCATACATGTTCTCCAAACCACTTTGTTTGATAATCATCGCGGTTTGTTCTTTTAGTCCCAGCCCAGCTATATCATCACTAATCTTATCAATTAATTGCATAAACAACTTCATTGCGTTAGCGCTTCGTTTTGGCAGCTCCGGTGAGTCAACCATCATCTCTGCCGCCTTCCAAAAGGATACATTGCGCTCCTCTGCAGCATCCATAATCTTGCGTAGTGAGCTTGCCCCCATGCCGCGAGTAGGAATATTAACTATCCGCCTAAACGACTCATTATCATCGCGGGAGACGATCAACCTCATATAAGCTAATGTATGTTTTATTTCGGCGCGGTCATAAAATCTTAAGCCACCGTATATCCTATAGGGAACGCCGCGCTTCACCAAAGTTTCCTCAATGATGCGCGATTGCGCATTGGCGCGATAAAACACCGCGCAATCTTTTAGCGCCACGCCTTTACGCTGATAATCTATTATCATCTCGGCAAGAAAATCTGCTTCTTGCCTATCATCTGCAGCGCGATATATCTCAATCAGATTCTCATTTTTTATATCACTCCACAGGGTCTTCCCCAGCCGTCCTTTGTTATTCTCAATCACCGCATTAGCGGCTTGGAGTATATTTATGGTGGAGCGATAATTCTGCTCAAGGCAAAACACTTTAACATCGGGAAACAACTTATCAAAGTTTAGAATATTGCCAATGTCAGCGCCACGCCAACCATATATGGACTGGTCTTCATCGCCCACCGCAGTCACATAGTTCTCCTTCTCCTCTCCCTGCAGCAGTTTTATCAAAGCGCACTGCATTTCATTGGTATCTTGGAACTCATCAACCAATATATGACGAAACTTCTTGGCATAATAATTGCCAACATCCTTGTTGCCTTTTAGCAGCTCGTAAGTGCGCAACAGCAGCTCAGCAAAATCCACTAAGTTTTCCGCTGCGGCAATTTTTTCATAAACTGTATATATGTGCAACAGATTATTATGCATATAATCACTACTCCTCTCCACATCAGCGCAGCGCTGCCCCATCTCTTTATGATTGTTAATGAAGTATTGGGCTTGCTTGGGGGTAAACTTTTTAGCATCCAGATTTATCTCTTCCAGCACTCTTCTGATAAGTCGCTGTTGGTCTGTTGAATCTATGATTTGGAAGTTCTGAGAAAGCGCGGCGGCTTCATAATGTTGGCGCAGGATGCGGTTGGCTATGCCATGAAAGGTGCCACACCAAATACCACTTGCCGAATGCCCCATTAGCCGCTCCATGCGTGATTGCATTTCTTTTGCTGCTTTGTTAGTGAAGCTGATGGCAAGAATAGAATTGGGCGATACCTTTAGAACTTCTATTAGCCAAGCCAAGCGATGCACCAGCACGCGAGTTTTGCCACTGCCAGCACCCGCCAGCACTAAGGCATTGCTTTCATCAGCGCAAACAGCAGCGCGCTGCTGCTCGTTGAGGTCTTCAATCAGATACGAAATATCCATTTAGATTACAGATTTATCCTCCCGCCCCTTACAACTTAAAATCATCGCCTAAATAGGTCTTGCGCACTAAATCATTGGCAACAATCTCTTCGGCGCTGCCATTAGCAATTATTTTCCCCTCACCCATCACATAATTATTATCACATAGGGATAAAGTGTCCGCCACATTATGGTCGTTTATCAATACGCCTATGCCTCTTCGCGCTAAATCGCGCACTAAATCCTTTATGCCGCCAACTGAAATTGGGTCTACTCCAGCAAAGGGTTCATCCAGCAACACAAACAGCGGTTTCATCGCCAACAGGCGCGCCACTTCGGTGCGTCTTCTTTCTCCTCCCGAAAGAACTCTGCCTTTGGAGTCGCGAATCTGCATCAGAGCAAATGTTTCTAATAGCGACTCCAGCTCCTCTTTACATTGTTGCTTGTTAAGGTCGCGCCTAAACTCCAGCGCCGCCATTATATTCTGCGCCACACTTAGGTCGCGAAATACCGAGCCATCCTGCGGCAGATATCCCAGACCCAGTTGACTTCTTTTATACATTTGCAGACGAGTTATATCCTTGCCGTTTAATATGATATTGCCAGAATCTGGTTGGACTAATCCTATAAGAGTATAAAAGAATGTGGTTTTGCCCGAACCATTAGGACCGAGTAGCCCAACAATCTTCCCTTGAGATACTTCTATGTTTATATCGCGCAGCACGACATGCTTGCCATAGCTTTTAGATATTCCTGTGGCTTTCAGATTGTTCATCTTGCTTAGCTGATTTGGTTGGTTATATGATTATTCATTTCGGCACAATTATCTCTATTTTATCATCTAACGGCGCAGCACCATCACTCTTATCGGAATCACCTGCCTCATTAGATGACTTGCCGGCTAATGTCCATTCCCCTGAAGTAACATCATAGAATGCTTTGTCGGCTGTGGCGCTGCTACTGCCATCTTTAATGCGCACATTGCCACGCAGAACAAGAGAGTTTTCTGCATAGTCGCCGCTATCTCCACTTGCTTGCACCAACCTGCCATCTTTATTATGGAAAATTTCTACATTACCGCGCAAGGCAAGTTCATTACTCTTAGTATTATATTCGGCTTGGCTCGCCTTGGCAGTTAATACTTCTTGCTGTTGCTTTTGTCTTTGGCTATACCCTTGCCTGTGCCCTTGACTGTGGACGATATTTACTGCGCCATTAAATCTAAGGTTATTCTTACTTGCATCATGGACTACTTGTTTGGCTTGCGCCCTTAATGTCTGCAATTGCTGTCCCTCCTTCTTATAGATAATATCTGCTTCCCCATTGAAAGTTGCGAGCTGCTGATTAATCGTAATAGTATTTGCCTTGCTGTTGATGGTGTAGGGTTCGCTATCTGCTGCGCCGAGGATACCCTTAGCATCGCGCCGCTCATTGTTTGCGGACGACTTCTTTATGGAGTCATTTATATCTGCCTTTATACCTGCCTTTACAACCCCCCTTATATAAGTTATTTGCGCCTTATCTGCCAACAATACTTCCTGAGCTTTAACATCATAGTATATTTTAGGAGCCGAGCCATTGGTTAACGAATCCTCAGTTGTCATAACTATAGTGGCAGGAGCGCCGGCAAAGATAAGATTATTGCCATCAGCCGAATCCAACCTATCCGCCCTTACTTGATTTATCAGTTGTGCTTGAGGATTATATTCCTGCAAATAGGGTTTCAGCATATTGAACTTTTTCCTTTTATAAAGAGTGAACTCCGTATAGTTGATACGATAGTTTAAATAATCATCCTGATAATAATCCTGCTTGCCGTTTTGCATCACAAATAGCGGAGACGCTTGCGCCTCGCCTGAAGAATCATTAGTACTTATACTAAAACGTTTACTAATTAAATCAATATTGAACCAGGCAAAAACAATCACCAGAAACAACACAAGGTTCGGCAGCAAATAACCTCTAAACTTCATCAAGCTTTCTGTAACTCCGCCGCATATTTATTGGTGATAGGGTAACGGCGATCTTTGCCAAACCCTCTTTCGCTAATACGCGTTCCTGGCGCTGCCTGCTGCCTCTTATACTCCGCTTTATCCACCATATTTATTACCCTTATCACATCGGCGCGACTAAACCCGCGCTGGATAATATCATTATGTCCCATCGCCTCTTCCACATAAGCAGTTAGAATCTTATCCAACACATCATACTCGGGCAAATTATTCACATCCTGCTGTCCTTCATAAAGCTCGGCTGTGGGTGGGCGGCTAATAGCCCTGGCAGGAATTACCGCACTGATGCTATTGCGATACTCGGCTAACTGATAGACGCGGGTCTTAAACACATCCTTGAGCGGCGAATACCCACCCGCCATATCGCCATAAAGAGTGGTGTAGCCAACCGCGCTTTCACTTTTATTGGATGTGGCAAGCACCATCATATTATTTTTGTTCGCCCATGCCATCAAAATTATCGCCCGGGCGCGCGGCTGAATATTCTGCGCGGTTATATCCGTTGGATCGCTCAAGTCCATATAACGTCCCAAAGAAGAACGCAACGTATCCACCAACGGATGCACCGCAATGGACTCATAATTCACCCCCAGATTATTGGCAAGTACAGCGGCATCCTCCAAGCTGATATTGGAAGTATAGTTATAAGGCATCATCAAGCAAGTAACATTCTGCGCCCCCAAAGCATCCGCCGCTAAGCAGGCAACCACAGCCGAATCTATGCCGCCCGAAAGCCCCAGCACCGCCTTGCTAAAATTATTCTTATGCATATAATCGCGCAAGCCGAGTTTCAACACCTCATAGATTTCCGCATTCTTCTCAAGCGGCTGATGAATCTCTGCTGGCAAAGGTTGTCCTGGCTGCTCCTTCGCATCAATCTCCACTACGGACAGATGCTGGCAAAGACCAGGGGCGCGATGCACCACCTCGCCTTGATTATTGCACACAAAAGAGTTGCCATCAAACACCAGCTCATCCTGCCCGCCGCAGCAATTAACATAAGATATGCTAATATCATTTTCTCGCGCCCGCTGCTGCACCACCTTCACTCTTTTTTGCGGCTGCTCGGTGCTATAGGGCGAAGCATTGATGCTGATAATATGCTGGGCGCCGGACTTCTTGCAATCCGCTACTGGCTGCTCTTGCCATAAATCCTCGCAGATTAGCACCCCAAACTTTATGCCCTTGAACTTAAAGATAACCACGCCTTTACCCGCCTTGAAATATCTCTTCTCATCAAATACCTGATAGGAGGGGAGCAGTTGCTTAGCATAAGAAGCAAGCAGTTTTCCCTGATGATACACCTCCAAATGATTAGTGATGCGATTTAGCGGATCTTGATGGGATGGAGCATCTTGCGAATCACGTGGATAACCTATCACAATACATAGCTGTGGCGGAATCTCCGCTAAAATCCGTTGCAACGCAGCACGACATAATGAAGCCATATCCGGCTGCAGGATTAAGTCCTCCGCAGGATAGCCGATGATTGCTTGCTCTGGCAGTGCCAGAATATCAGCACCCATCTCCTGATGCGCTCGCTGAGCAGCTGCAATAATTTTGTCTGAGTTGCCTTGAATATCACCAACCGTAAGATTAAGTTGGGCAAGGACGAGACGGCATTTTTCCATTTTTCTGTAAATACTGTATATAAGTGGTAACTAACCCCTATATTTTATGCCAACAACCCCATTATTACAATAACCCCATCCCACAACACTACACTATGGGGTATAAATTTACGACACCCCTCTGAATGTCAAAATAAATAATTGATAATTAACTGGATAAATCTCCATAAATTAACATATAATTTATACATTATATAACTCAAATACAAACAAATAGCTACTACTATGAAACATGTAAAACATATCAAGGATATGGTCGCCTCAGTGCGTCCAGCATCCAAAACAAGAAAATTTTATTCTACTTTATTAATCTTATTACTTCCTTTTTTATATACTCAAATTGGACATGCTCACGGAGGACGTACCGCCTCTGACGGATGTCATAATGATAATAAAAATGGAGGACGCCATTGTCACGGTGGAAGCAGTGGAGGTGGAGGAAGCAGCGCAAGCGCGCCTGCATGCCCAAAGCCAGATAGTACCCGAAGTCCATCTTCGCAAAATGATTATGACAGGCAAGAATGGAACTACAGAGGGTATAGTTTTACTAACACAATAGGTTTTTATAGCGGATTATCCTGCTCAGCTGGAGTAGACGCCGACCATGTTGTTTCACTGAAAGACGCTCACGACAGTGGTGGGCTCGTGTGGAATCTAGCTAGAAAATCAACATTCGCTAATGATGTTCAAAACCTTGTCCCATCCTGTTCTGAAATTAATAGATCTAAAGGAGCTTCTTTGCCTCTTAGGTTTATCACTCTGGCTGGTGATGGTTCGGGGGTAGATTTTAACTTCACTAATGATAATATTTGTAAATACTTAACAAAATATAGGGGAGTAAAAGTTAAATATCAGCTTGCATTTGATGCAAATGATGCCAGTGTTTTTAATGTTTGTAACTTATCAATCTAATGAAGAACATGAATATTAATATACTTAAAATAATACCCCTTAGCTTATTACTTCTTATTGTATCTTGTGGGGGACCAGACACAAGTGATTCTTCATCTGACTCCGCATCTTGTGCTTCTGTTGCTACATCCGCTTCCGTCTCCACTTCTACATACAATCAACATTCTAATGTTGATATATTAAAACTGAGTAAATCTATAGTCCTTGATATTGATGGCGATGGAATAATTAATGCTTATGATGGAGATCCTTATGATGCTAATTTCACCGTAATAGGTGACGGCACACAGGATAACCCTTATATTATTAATAATGAATATCAACTCCAGGCAATAGCAGGAAGAGACCATCAAGGCAATGATTTAGCAAAATCATATTTCACAAATCATACCTACCTATATGCAAATAACTTAGAGGAGCAACTTAATAAATATTACATGTTAGCTGAACCTCCTTATGAAACAACTACAGGCCACTCACTACTAGCAAACAGTAATTCCAACTAATTACTGTTTCTTTCGATTCAGCTCTGTAGGGGCGGAGCCGTGCTCCGCCCGCTATCCGTCTAACTCTCGCAACAAACTATCGCTATGCTCGCGACCCACTTATAATATGCTCTTTGAAGAAACCATCATCATGCTCGCAGGAAACCCCCGCATACAACTACCCCCCACGACACACATAAAACATGCTAATATATACAACCTACTATAAATATTTAAACACTGGGTGCCTACTATGAACAAACAATCAAGAGAATCTAAAAGTATTAAAAAATGGTTTTTAATTGGTGCGGCTACAGTTCTTACAATTCTAATATCTTATTTTACTTTAACTGATATCCCCCTTTCGGATTCTGATTCTCTCAACAAAACATTACTAAAGAAGAAATTTACTGGCAATTCTTACAATTGGAAAAATTTATTTTTCATTCTTACTGGAATAACTTTATTACCAGTATGTTATTTAGCGGCAACAAAGAAATTAAAAGGAATATATGACAGATTAATTAATGGCTACAGATTATTTAAATCACCAATTCAAATACATGAGGAGATAAAAGATGTTGCCATTTTCTTAGTTCTGTTAGTTGCTTCTACTTTCCTTGTCAAAGGTATATACGATAATTGTTGTGGTTGGTGGAATATATTGTTTACTCGATTATCCCTACCTGCCGAACCTCTTAACTTCCGTAACGTTCTTATTGGAATTGCAGGGGTAGCGACCTTAATTTTTGCAGGATGGCGCACACACATTGCCAACCAAACTAGAATATTGGATAAGGGTAGACGCTTTGATGAAAGGTTTGATAACGCAGCTAAGGCGCTATCTAAAGAGTTAAATGAAAGTTCATTCCCCGCCCATTTGGGGGCAATATCTAGTTTACGTGCCTTAGCAATAGATAACTCTGAGGATACCCAAAGATGCTTAGATATTATCTGTAGCTGCAATGAATGGATGGAGGAATATATAGATAAATTTGTTGAGAAAAGAAAAATAGATGATCCATATAGCTCTTGGTTGCTAAATGAAGATAATAGAATTGGTGATAAAAATCAAATGGACGAGATAACCTTATTACAGGAGAAGCGTAGCCAAGAAGCTTTGGTAGCTGTTAGTTATATATTAGAAGAGATTTCTGTCAAAAGACCTGAACAACTTGGCAAATTAAAATTTCATAATAAGAAATTATGCGGAATTTATTTAAAGGATTTAAAGTTAGGCGGCATTAATTTTAGCAATGCATGCCTTGTAGCTGCTTCATTGAATTGGACTTATTTAAAGCAAGCTAAATTAGGTAACGTTAATTTCCATGGCGCATATTTAAGAGGTACTTATTTACAAGATGCATATTTAGCAAATACCCAACTCCAGAGAGCAAATTTAAATGGAGTATATCTAAAAGGTGCAAATTTATCTGGAGTTAATTTACAGCGTGCTTATTTATCACAATGTCAATTACCGGGGATAGCTTTAAATGGTGTTGATCTACAGGGAGCATATTTAAATAATGTTAATCTCGAGGGGGGATCTTTAAATAGTGCAAAACTACAGGGAGCATATATAGATCGCTCTAATCTCCGGAGGGTGCATTTGAGTTACACTAAGCTAGAAGGGGTATATTTAGATAAAGTTAATCTGGAGGAAGCACTACTAATTAGTACCCAACTTCAAGGGGGGGGAATGATTGATGTTAATTTATCCCATGCAATGCTTTTGAGTTGTAATTTATATGGCACTATATTAAGTGAGATTAAAAGTGAGAATATTATGTTCAATAATATTACAGATATTGGTTATATTGAACATAAAGATATAAGAAAACAACGGCTGGATGATATATGCCAGTTTCTAATTCCGAAAGCGGGAGAAGAATTTAAAAAGAGAATGGAAGTGGCACAGGAGGCAATGGAGAATAAAGAAGAACCTAATGGATTGGATATAATAAAGACAAACTCTATTGTTACTAAAGATAGCCAGGGGATGTATGATATTAGCGATGAACATTTAGATAACCTCCAGGAAAGATTAGAAAAGATGGTTAAAGAGGAGGGAATACAATTTTTGTATAACATGGATAGTTCTATGCAATCACCAAGTATGTCAGAAAATAAAAACGTTAATTTAGTTAATAAGATACGTAAGCTCATAGACCAGTTATCAAAAAGCAGCAGAAAGTAAAATACAAATAATTGTATGAGTTAATATGTATCAACCAATTTTTTCTGTGGATAAAAAATGTGAAATTTAATTATTTATGAAATATTTAAAAACTATTATGAATGTTAGAAAAGGCAATACCAAAGTAAAATCCACTAGCAAAAAATGGCTAAGATGGCTGTAGCGAACATGTATCCCCGTAATTAGCACCACTGTGTAATCTATGAAGCGGGTTAATTACAAACCAATTAAAGGATATAATAAGATAATGATAAATCACCCTGTAAGCCGATTACTGAATGGCATGGCTGCCACCAGTGGGATAGATACCATAGATAGAATAATAGTATTCTACGATAATGTAGTAAGTAAAAAATTAAGTTATAAGAGATTTAATAAATGAGTAATCTAAACGTAAATAATAGGACTATATTCTGTAAGGATAACCTTGATATTTTAAGAGAGATGAACAGCGGTAGTGTAGATTTAATATACTTGGACCCGCCTTTCAATAAAAATAAAGTGTTCACTGCACCCATCGGGAGCAGTGCAGAAGGCGCCAGTTTCAAGGATATATTCACAGAAGAGGATGTAAAAGATGAATGGGCAGAAACGATAAAGGAAGATAATGAAAAGTTATATGCTCTGTTAGAAGCATCTAAACTAATGGGAGGCAACAAGAAATATAACTATTGTTACCTCTGTTATATGGGTATAAGATTAATGGAAATGAGGCGTATATTAAAAGACACCGGCTCCATCTACCTCCACTGCGACCAAACTATGAGCCATTACTTGAAACTTCTAATGGATTGTATATTTGGAGAAAACAATTCAAGGGGCGAAATAATATGGCAAAGAACACAGTCAGCGCAAAAAGGAAGCCAGTATAGTGCTAGAAGCTGGGGAAATAATATTGATAATATATTCCATTACACTAAAACAAACAACTTTGACATAAACTCTACCCGCTCTATAACAAAAGAAGAAACTCTTAAAAAATTTAATTTAACTGATGAAAAAGGTAATTCATATTATGACGATAGCTCCCATATTTGGAGAACTCCAAATATGGGAGCTCGGCCCAACTTATGTTATGAGTGGAAAGGATTTAAGAACCCACACCCTTCTGGATGGAGATTAAGTAAAGAACAACTTCAAAATGAATATGAAAAAGGGAATATTGTTATAACGAAAGAGGGCAAAATAAAAAGAAGAAAATATCAGAAAGATTATAAAGGAGTACCTATGGGCAATCTATGGACTGACGTAAATCCTGCCAGAGGTAAAAATAATGTGGGCTATCCCACGCAAAAGCCATTGCCATTATTAGAAAGAATAATAAACGCCAGCAGCAACAAAGGAGATATTGTATTAGATCCTTTCTGTGGTTGTGCCACTACTTGCGTGGCAGCCGAAAGATTAGAGAGGCAATGGGTAGGCATAGATGTATCACCAAAGGCGTATGAACTAGTTAAAGAAAGATTGGCAAAGGAAGTATACCCCGACTTATTTGACCCGAAAAAAGAGCCGTTGTTTGAAGTGGTCCCACCTAAAAGAACAGATGGAGAATACCAACATGAAGTAGGTAAATGGGTATATGTAATATCTAATACCTTATTTCAAAATGAGTATAAGGTTGGTGTGGCATTAAACTGGCAACAAAGATTAAACTCGTATCAAACATCAGATCCTAATAGAGCATATAAAATGGAATTCAAACTGCAAACCCCAGCTTTTAACAAAGTAGAAAAACATATTCATAACTATTTTGATAGTAAACATGAGTGGGTTGAGGCTAAGTTGGATGATATAACAAAAGAGATAAAAAGATATAATCAAGAGATAACGGAGGGAGCATTAATATAATTATTAAACAAACAATATTACCAATAGCTGAACCTGCAACAAAATAATATAATCGTAGTATGTTTGGTGAAAGAATGAAAAGTATTAAAATATTATTTACTAAAATCAGTAAATATCTGGGAGGTAAGAAGAAATATTTAACAGGGATTAAGATTACTAAAAAAGGACTTTTAATTACAGCCATTATAAGTTTGGTCATTATATTTGGGGGAATTATAATAACTTATCTTATTGTGAATATTATCTATATTTCAGAATTGAATACTCTTAAAAAAATATTATCAAACAATAAAAAAATAGGCGAATCTTATGAATGGTGGGAAATATTATTTGCGCAGTTATCCCCTTCAGATCAACCACTTAATATACGTGATGTATTTATTGGGTTTGCGGGATTAGCAACCTTAATTTTTACGGCATTGCGACTAATGATTATAGATCAACAAAAAGAAGATCAAGTTAAGCGAACTAATATTGAATCAGGCAGGCGACTTAGCGAAAGATTTGATAATGCTGTCGCTGCGCTATCTAAAGAATTAGATGAAAGCTCATTCCCCTCTCACTTGGGGGCTATATCTAGTTTACGTGCTTTAGCAATAGATAGCTCCAAGAATACTCAAAGATGTTTAGATATTATCTGCAGCTGTAATCGATGGATGGATGGAAGGGGATGTATTGAAGGATTTATTAAGGAAGGAAGTTTGACTCCATATAGTTATAGGTTACTAAATGAAGATGATAGAATTGGTAATATAAGTAAGGGGGGTGGGATAACTTTGTTACAGGAGAAACGCAGCCAGGAAGCATTGAGAGCTATTAGCCATATATTGACAAGGGTTTCTACTAAAAATCCTGAGCAATTACAAACGTTAGATTTTCATAATAAGATGTTATGTGGAATTTCTTTGAAAGATATAAAATTAGATAGAATTAATTTTGAAAACACTTATCTTGTAGCCGCTAAATTAAATAATGTTTCTTTAAAGGGCGCTACATTAGATGTAGCTAAACTGGAGGGAGCGTCTTTACGTTATACAGAATTACAGGGAGCGTCTTTACGCCATACAGAATTACGGGGAACATGTTTATACGATATAAAATTGCAGGGAGCAGATTTGTATAATGCAGAACTGCAGGGATCGCTGCTAATTAATTCTCAATTACAGGGGGCAATAATGGATAAGATTGATTTATCCTGGGCGATACTTTTAGATTGTAATTTATGTGGCGTTACACTAAAAAACATTAAAAGTAAAAATGTTATGTTTAATGATATTTTGGATATTGATTATATTAAAAATAAAAAGGAAAGAAGAGAATGGCTGGATGATATACGTCAGTATATAGAACCAGATTATACAGAACTATTTACACAGCGAATGGAATCTGCGTGGCAGGCAATGGAAAACAAAGAAGAACCTGATGGCTGGGATATAATAAGGGAGAGTCCTATTATCACAAAATATGGTCAAGGTATATATGATATTAGCAAAAAGAGTTTAAACGATCTGAAGGAAGAATGGCAAAAGAGAGTTGATAAACAAGGTGTAGGATTTTTATGGAGTATGAATCTCTATATCCTCTCATTAGAATGGTCGTCAAATAAACATGGAAATAAAAATACTAACTTAGGAAAAAAATTCAAGGCACTTATAGATGAATTAATTGAAAGTAATACATCACAAAAGAAAAAATAATATAGCGCCCCTCATTCCATAGAGGAGTTTGGTGCAAGCAAGCCGATAGTTAATCATTAGTTAATCCACCACACATACACACAAAATTAATTCACTAAAAATATAAGGTTTAGGAGTATAATGTAGTCATGCTATTATTATCAATTCTTATGTTTTTGGCGAGTATCTTTGTTTTTTGCTGGTTGTTGAGTAAGGAGGGGGATAGTTGGCTAATGATGGAGGTGAAGACCGCGGGTTGCTTTATAGTGGCTTTGGCGGCGGCGATTATATTTGATTTTTTCCCATGGGTCGTTCCGATATTTATTGCCATTCCCTTGGTGCTTTTCATTGCCTTCAATCACATTCCCGGCTTGCGCTTTTTTATCTCCTCTAAGGTTTTTGCATATATGAAGCCGAATACCCCGCGTATTAGTGAAACCGAGCGTTCGGTAATTGATACGGGTGATTTATCCTGGGAGAATGATTTATTCATTGGCAGATATGGCAGTGACATGCACAAGGAAGTCCCACTTAAAAAGCTAACTGCCGTTGAGAAGAAGTTTCTTGCCAACGAAACAGAGGAGCTTTGTAAGCTTTGCTCTCCTGCAGAGATAGATAAACATAAGGGGCTGCCGCCTGTCGCACTTGATTATATCAAGCAGCATAAGTTTTGGGGGATGATAATTCCACGTTCTGCTGGTGGCTTGGGTTTTTCCGCCACGGCGCAGGCGGCAATCATCAGCAAGCTGGCGAGTCGTTCTTCAGCACTCAGCGTTATGGTGATGGTGCCTAATTCTCTTGGTCCCGGTGAGTTGATAATGCACTATGGCACGGATACGCAAAAGAAACATTATCTGCCGCGACTTGCCGTAGGCGAGGAGATTCCCTGTTTTGCCCTTACTTCGCAGAAGGTTGGTTCGGATGCTGGAGGACTTGATGATTATGGCATCCTAACAAGCAAAACAATTAACGGCAAGAAGGTTCTGGGGTTTAATATGCATTTTAGCAAACGCTATATAAGCTTAGCTCCCATTGCCAGCATAATTGGTGTGGCGTTTCGCGCTTATGACCCGCAGGGGCTGTTGAGCAAGGCAAGCAAAACTAAAGATGGAGACAAAGATGGCGATCTGGGCATAACCTGCGCTTTAGTCCCACGCGATGCTAAGGGAGTTGTCATCGGTAGAAGGCATAATCCGCTGGATGTTTTCTTTCATAATGGACCAATTCAGGGCAAGGATGTTTTTGTCCCACTTGATAATATCATAGGTGGTGAGAAGATGGTGGGCAAGGGCTGGCAGATGTTGATGGAGTGTCTGGCAATTGGCAGAGGAATTTCATTGCCGTCTTTGTCAAATGCTGGAGTGCAGCTCACCAGCTATAGTTCTGCCGCTTATGCTAATCTGCGCGAGCAGTTCGGCTTGCCGATTGCCAAGTTTGAGGGAGTAGCGGAGCAGCTTGGGCAGCTGGCAATTAATTCTTATGCAGTGCAGGCGCTGGGCAACAACGCTTCGGCAATGGTTGATAAAGGTCTTAAGCCATCTGTTAGTTCGGCAATAGCTAAATATTTCACCACTGATACCCTGCGCAATTCCACCAAAAGCGCGATGGATATTCATGGCGGTAAAGCAATTATGAAAGGTCCGCGCAATTATCTGGAGGAGCTCTATCGCAGCATCCCAATTGGCATTACTGTTGAAGGCGCCAATATTCTTACCAGAAGTATGATTATCTTTGGTCAGGGCTTTTTACGTTGCCATCCCTTCCTCCGTTCGGAAGCCGAGGCAATTGCCGCCGATGATACAAAAGAGTTTAATAGATTATTTTGGCTGCACTTTGCAAGAATAACGCAGGTTAAGACGCGAGCATTGATAGGTGCTTGGAGTGGCGGCTGGGCTTTGCGCTTGTCTGGGGATGAGGGAGGCAGAGAAATTAAAGGTTTAGCACGCCATCATCGCCGCTTGGCTTTACTAAGCAGCCAGTATGCTTATTTGGTGGAAATCGCATTAGCGCTGGTGGGAGGCGCTATCAAAAGAAGAGAGTCCGTATCTGGTAGATTTGCTGATGCCTGGATAGCGATGTGTGTAGCGACTGCGGCGATTCGTAAATACGAAAATGACGGCACCCCTAAAGATGCACTGCCATTATTGGATGCGTTGCTTACAGAGATGGAACATCGCGCTCAGAAGGCGCTGCTGGACTTGCTAAATAATATGCCACTTCCCGCTTTCTTGCGTATTATAATTCCAATGATTCGTATAGCGTTTTTTCCATTGGGCAATTATTATCGTCCGTCAAGTGATAAGCAGTTGCTTGGTTTGGCAAAACTTATGAGTGATCCTGATTGGGCGCAACGTAATTTAGCGCCAAACATTTATTGGGGTGATGCTAAAAAAGAAGATCCGTTAGCCAAGTTACGTGATGCCTTTGTTACGGCATTACCGGTTTATGCTATTAAGCAGCGCATAGATAAAGGAAAACATGTCAAGAAACCAACAGAAACGATGGAAGAATATTTAGCCCGTTTAGTCAAAGGCAAGGCAATCACGGCAAGTGAAAGGGACGTTTGGTTAAAGTCGCACAAAGCAACTCAAGAGATTATTTCAGTAGACGATTTCGCGGAGCTATAGGTTTGCCCTACTTGCCGAGGAATTTATAACGTAAGTGTTCCTGGCTTTTATGCCGAACATCACTGCCTTCAACTAGATAAAGAATATGGTTGCCTATTTGTCGCGTGCACTTGCCTATTCTTTCCAGCGAACGTAAAATCCAAAAGCAATGCACGGTGCTTTTCACACTACGCGGTTCTTCAACAATCATTGTAATGCGTGAGCGAATGGCATTTTGAAACTGCTCTTCCATCTCTCTTTCTTTCAGCACAACTGTTACTGCTCCACGCGCATCCTTTTCTTGATACGCAGTTAATGCTGAGCGTAGCAGTTCTACTAGGTTAATCGTTATTTGTTTTATGTCGCTAAGGGAGGGGTCTTCGTCTCTGCTGGTGTTTTCAATTAATTTGGTAAGTCCCTGCGAGAGGCGAGCAATTTCATCGCCAATACTTTCCAGGTCATTGCCAATCCGTCCAGCGCTGATTACAAAGCGCAGGTCAGATGCTGCTGGACGATGTAAAGCCAATAAGTCAACACATTCTTCGTCAAGGTTAACTTCCAGTTTATTAATGCTCTCTTCAAACGCGGCGGATTTTTTGGGGTCTGTAGGGCTGTTGATATTTTGCGCTACACTATCCAATCTATCAACAAGTAAATCGCCCATCTTATGTATGGTACAGCGAATCTTGTTTATGTCATTGTCAAAATGACTTGAAATATGTTTGCTCATAATAATATTATAGGGTGTTATTTAGTTATCCGTATCTGCCAGTTATGTAATCTTCTGTCATCTTTTGTTGCGGCTTAGTGAAGATTTTTCTGGTTTTATCGTATTCAATTAGCTTGCCGAGATATAAGAAAGCGGCATAGTCAGAAACTCGCGCTGCCTGTTGCATATTATGAGTAACTATTATTATGGTGTAATTTTTCTTTAGCTCATAAATAAGTTCTTCTATTTTCAAAGTAGATATGGGGTCTAACGCAGAAGCAGGTTCATCCAACAAAATTACATCTGGCTGCACTGCAATGGCGCGGGCAATAACCAGTCGTTGCTGTTGTCCGCCTGATAGATTTAACGCATTGCTATCTAAGCGCTCCTTGACTTCATCCCATAGCGCCGCGGACTTCAATGACTCTTCCACCACTTGGTCTAAAACCTTTTTATCCTTTTCTCCTTGAATGCGTAATCCGTAGGCGACATTTTCATAAACACTCTTGGGGAAGGGGTTGGGTTTTTGGAATACCATGCCAACTTGCCGCCGCAACTCTGAGATATTTATGTTGGGGTCATATATGTCCTTACCATCAAGCGATATGCGCCCTTCAATACGACAGTCCGCAACTAAGTCGTTCATACGGTTGAGGCAGCGCAACAGGGATGACTTACCGCAACCAGAAGGTCCTATAAATGCGGTAACCTTGCGCGGCTCTATATCAATGGAAATATTATTCAACGCCGCTTCTGGTTCGCTGTCGTAGTAAAGGTGTAACCCCTCAATCTGAATGATTGGGTTCTTGCTTTTTATTGGAGTACTTTTTACGCCTTTTCCCGCCTGCTGTTTTGCCTGCTTCAATGTTTTTGCTGCTTTAGCCGTTCTCAATGGTTTAGCTGGCTTCAACGCCTTTCTCGGTTTTCCCCGAGTAACTTGAATCTTGATGTTAGATTTTGCTTTCTTTATTGCCATGATTTATTAATAATTTTACAGGAGTTATTTAGGATAGGTTTTTAAATTTTTCGCGCAAACGATTGCGTAATACAATAGCAGAAGTATTAAGCAACAGCACAATCATAAGTAATAATGTCGCAGTAGCGTATATGAGTGGTCTTGATGCTTCAACATTGGGGCTTTGAAACCCTACATCATATATATGAAATCCTAAGTGCATGAACTTGCGGTCTAAGTGAACAAATGGGAAGTTACCGTCAATAGGCATAGCCGGCGCCAACTTGACAACCCCAACTAACATTAAAGGGGCGACCTCACCAGTGGCGCGGGCAATTGCTAAAATCATCCCCGTCATTATGGCGGGACTAGCTATAGGTAAGGAGATGCGCAGTAGTGTTTCCAGCTTGGTTGCCCCCAACGCCATACTGCCTTCTGGCAGGTAGCGAGGAATTCTGGTTAGCCCTTCTTCGGTGGCAACAATCACCACTGGCAAAGTTAGCAGCGCCAGGGTAAGTGAAGCCCACAGAATGCCGCCACTGCCATAAGTAGGGGAGGGCAACGACTCCGCATAAAACAAGCTATCTATGCTGCCGCCAATGGTATACACAAAAAAGCCCAGTCCAAACATACCAAACACTATGGATGGCACTCCAGCAAGGTTGTTAACTGCTATTCGTATTACGCGGGTAATCATATTTTGTTTGGCGTATATATATAAGTAGATTGCGGCAATCACCCCCAAAGGTAACACAAAGATTGTCATTAGCAGCACCATTAGCACGGTTCCAAATATAGCTGGCATAACCCCGCCTTCGGTATTACTTTCACGCGGCTCACCGCTAATAAACTCCACCAGTCGTTGCATATAAATTATTAGTTTGCCGCCCATATTTAATTTGTTGGTTTGATACAGACGCACTATTTGCGCGAAAGGAATTATGCTTTCAACGCCAGTGGCGGTTTTCATAACTAAGTGATATTGATTAAGCTGGAGGTTAATTTTTTCAAGTCCATCAGTCGCCTGCTGATATTGATTTTGCAACATAACTCGCTTCTCCTCAATGGCGTCCAGGTTATGTTCGGTCGCTGTTTTTCTTAGCGCCAAACGCCGCTCTTGTAAGCGTAGTTTTTCCAGTCCGTAGTTTACTTTGTCTATGGTCTTTTTCTGAATTCTCTTTGCTTGCGCCAATAGGTCTTGGGAGCGTTTTAGTTGCTGTTGCAAATGGCGATCCCACTCACTGCTGGTGTAAGCAATGCTACTGCTGCCGTCTGCGGAATTAATTGCTATTGGCAGCCCATAAAAGTTGCCATAAGAAGTTCTTTCAATCAGCATTAAATCTTTATTTTTGTCGCTGGAGATAATATCATCGTTGAGAATCCATATAAAGTCGCGCCCGTATTCGCGATTGCCAACTTTAACCAAAGACCTTGAATAAAAGGGTTTGTCATTCTCTGGGGTATAGCCGCTTTCCAACAAAGTCCGCCGATTGACTTGCTCGCGGGCATTTACTTCTCCTGCCATTTTGATAGATTTTACTGAATCCCCCACCGACTGGCGCACCTCATATATATAAAGTTCCTGCGGCATAAAATGGGCAAATCCTTTGGTTAGAATCAACAGCATTACCGCGCCCACTAAGATAACAGAGATACCAAGCGCGGCGCCAAAAATCCAGATACCGTATTCTCCTTCGCGAAAGTAGGCACGCGTCTCCGCTCTTATCTTGTCGGCGCTGTTATTATTCATGCCATTATCTATGCCCTTGCCCATGCCAATCCTTTTACTAAAAATATTAGATATTCGCATATCTCTTTCTTATTCTGTGGCGAATAATTTCTGCAATAGTATTGATGAAGAATGTAAACACCAACAATAAAAGCCCGCATAAAAACAAAACACGAAAGTGTGAGCTGCCGCCCGCTGCCTCAGGCAGTTCCACCGCTATGTTGGCAGCCAAAGTGCGCATACCAGTAAAGATGCTGGCGCTCATTACAGGGGTATTGCCAGTTGCCATTAGCACTATCATTGTTTCCCCAACTGCTCTGCCAAAACCAATCATTAGCGCCGACAATATTCCGCTTAAAGCGGCAGGTAGAACTATGCCCATTACGTTCTGCATCGGTGTTGCGCCCAAAGCGTAGGCGCCATTCACCATTAGCTTAGGCACTGAAAAAATTGCATCTTCGGCAATGGAGTATATTGTGGGTATTACCGCCAAACCCATCGCAGCGCCCACCACCATGGCATTGCGTTGATTATAATCAATTCCTCTATTATTAAGCCAGGAACGGACATCGCCATCAAAGAGGAATAATTCCATTGCTGGACTAATTTTTAATAACAAAAATGCAATAGCAATAATAACTGGGACAATTATAACCACTTCGGAGGCGCCAGTTAATCGCGCGAACTTTGTTCTGAGTAAGCGAAAACACAAACCAAACAGCACAACCGCAATAGGCATTAGTAGGAATATAGTTATTATTCCAGGCAGGTGTTTCTCAAAATAAGGAGCCATGATTATGCCAGCAATAAAACCAAGAATAACCGTGGGGAATGCTTCCATCATTTCTATGATGGGTTTAATTTTTCTTCTTAATCGCGGACCCATAAAAAATGCAGTATAGATAGCGCCAGCTATCGCCAAAGGAGCGCTGAATATCATGGCATACATGGCGGCTTTTAAAGTGCCGAAAGTAAGAGGGACTAAACTATATTTGGGTTCAAAATCATTGTCGCCAGAAGTTGATTGCCAGATATACTTTGGTTTCTCGTAGCCCTCGTACCATAAGTCCTTGAAAAGACGGCTGATTGATATGTCAGGATGGGGGTTGTCTACTGCCAGGACGGTATGCTCGCCATCATATTCGGCAACAATTATGCCATCCGAGCGCGAGGATATAGCCAGGGCGGCAACATCTGCAGCGCTATTGGCAATCTTGTAATTGATGCTTTGTTTACCTGAAGGGGCATTGATGAATATTAGGCGACCATTTTCCATTAAAACGAGAAAGCTTTTGCTATTACGCACTGCGATAATACGGGTGGATATTGAAGGGGAGTCGTATGATTGGGCGGATTGCGCTTGTTCCGATGATGAAGATGGATTAGATGATGGGGCTGCCTGAGATGCTGATGGGGAGGGGAGGGGCAGTTTGAAACTGCGGATATTCTGTAGCAGTAGTTGTTGCCGCAAAGAGTTATCTAGGTTGTTCTCCGGGTTGTTATCTGTAGCAGAAGTCCCTGCGGCAGAAGTTCCTGCCGAGCCCTTCTCTGTAGAGGCATCCAGAGTATCTAACTGCGGCAGATGCCTAACCAAAAACCATTGATGGATATCGCCATGACTATCCGCGCTAAGTAATGATTCGCTGCCTAACATAATTTCTATATCTTGCAGTTCACTATTTTCGCTAAGAGTGAGTTGTTGAGTAATAGATGCCAAAGAATTCTCGCGATTTATATTTATTAGTAGTGATTTGCCGTCTTTGGTTGCAACCACAAAATGGTCTTGGCGGTCAAACAATTGTATAAAGTCGGGCACAAAATCAATTGACGGCATACGGATTATCTCTTCATCACGACTTATAACACCAGTTATCAGATTCTCTTGCTTAAAAATCCTTTTACCGCTCAGGCGACCTGCCTCATCAAAAGCAATTATAGTAGTGGAACGTTCATCGCTTAAGCTGCTTAGTAGTTTAATTGGGGCTTGTGATACTTTAATTAAGCTCCTCCCCAGGGGATAGGTTAAGCTCCCTTTTGTTATGCGGCTGTCGGATGTAAAGTCATCGGTGAACTCATAGCCAATAGGAAGCACACTGCCACTATCATCTGTGAGGAACACAAGTTGATTAACTGGAGCATCCGCAGAAAAGGCGACTATG
Organism: Gammaproteobacteria bacterium; assembly: GCA_965207945.1. Classification (GTDB taxonomy): domain Bacteria; phylum Pseudomonadota; class Gammaproteobacteria; order CBDBNL01; family JAAOII01; genus JAAOII01. Next base: position 1,742,623 of record OZ242303.1, on the reverse strand, counting down.
TTTCTTATGGGCAGACGGGATGTTTGCAAGGTAATGCTTCTGCGCAAATCATAAAAAGAAACCTTGCCGTCCTGATGCATTTTTATAATTACATCATTATGCTCATTAATATCCATAAACAATAAATCATCATTGGCAGATAAGCTTTGATGCCAAAGCGTTTCCACAGAAGCGGTAGAAAACAAAGGTACAACCTGCCGAAATAAATAAAAGAATACTAATAGGATAAATCCTATAATACTCAATCCTCCGATGGTTATTACTCTGGCTGCTATTTTGTCAAAAAGAAATCTCCGGGTGCTCATTTAGCGCTCACAAAAGCATTAGTTACAATATTCAAAATTAAATCCCTTCCCCGTTGTCATTATAAATGTTATTAGGGTAATTTTGTGGCTAAAAAAACTATACTATATATAAGTATGTATATAAGTGTCTTATAATATAGATGTAGTGGCATGTTTTAATATGTATAAAAATTTTTATTTTATTAAAAACACTTGACATTTTATAAGAAATTCCTGTATAATATTCGCTATATGGTTGAGAGGTTAATAAATTAATCCCCCCTTCCCCTGATCTTCTTTACTTCGGTAAAGAAGAGATGGGGGCCGAGGTCGTATCCTACGGCCTCGGTTTTTTTATATAAAATTCCCTTTAATCCTCTTTAATTATTCAATAATTCTTCCTTAAATCCTTCCCTATTCTGTTAAAATGCGTCAATGTTACAAACCCTAAGATTAGTTAACCCAAGATGGGGAATGGGATTAGCTATATGCGCAGTTATTGCCTGGAGCAGTATATTCATATCAGAGATAATCGGCACTGAGATATTAGGACTAAAGAAAAGTCCAGTTTCTCCTATAATGCTGGCAATCCTGTTAGGGATTATTGTTGGCAACACCATAAATATAAAGGAAGATGTTCGCAGCGGTATTTCGTTCGCGATGATTCATATTCTGCGCCTGGGCATAATCTTCCTCGGTATAAGATTAGGGCTTAGTAATTTCCTGAGTTTCGGTCTTTTAAGTATACCCCTGATAATCCTGTGTATGACAGTGGCTCTTGTCAGCACGCGAATTTTTGCCAAGATGTTTGCTGTTTCTAAAACCATGAGTTTTTTGGTGGCAACGGGCACTGCAATATGTGGCGCCACTGCAATAGTGGCAATTTCCCCTTGTATTAAAGCCCGTCAAGAAGAAACCGCTTATGCTATTGCCAATGTTACTGTATTTGGTATTTTAGCTATGATTCTGTATCCCTATTTGGTGAATGTCCTTTTTCCGGACTCATTAATAGCGCGTGGATTAATGTTGGGGACTTCGGTGCATGAAACAGCTCAGGTTGCTGGCGCTGGGCTTATATATGTGCAATTATTTGGAAACGAGCAGGTTCTGGATATAGCAGTTTTGACTAAGCTAGTGCGCAATAGTTTTATGGCAATCATTATCCCCTTTCTTGCTTACAGATTTAATTGCACCCATATCAGAACCGCTATGACTCTGCGCGCGGCTTTTCCTATATTCATCTTAGGGTTTATCTTCATGTCTATTTTCAGAACCTTTGGGGATTGGTCTTTGGCTACTAGCGGCAAGGCATTATGGTTGGTTTCATCCACTTCTTGGGATTCATTTATTTCCGTAATTCAAACTAGCGCCGAGTTTTGTTTAATTATTGCTATGTCTGCGGTTGGGCTTTCCACCAATGTCAAGCAATTACGTTCCATAGGGATAAGTCCTTTTTATATTGGACTTCTTGCTGCCACTATGGTTGGCGTTGCCTCGTTTATTGGAATTACAATTATGAGCCGTCTGGGGTTGCTGTAAGGGGGGCTTATATAAGGGGGGTACTGTAAAGGGGGATGCTATAAGAGAGCTGCTGTAAGAACTGCTGCAATTAGCCAGTCAACCAGCGAACCGCGCCCAGTGTAAGAGTAGGCACTGCTATCAACAAGATTACTCTTAAAATATCCGACAATAAAAAGGGAATCACTCCTCTAAAACATTCGCTTGTGGAAATATCTTTATCAAGGGAATTAATCACAAATATGTTTAACCCTATGGGTGGCGTTATAAGCCCCATCTCCACAGTGATGAGGGTTAATATGCCAAACCAGATTGCAACTTCTTCAGGGGACATCCCAAAATCCAGCGCTAAGACAATGGGAAAGAATATCGGCAAGGTTAGAATTAGCATTGCTATGGTATCCATTATGCAACCAAGCACTATATATAAGCCCAAAATAAGCGCTAACACCAGATAGGGATGTAAGTCGGCATTGCCTACCCAAGTCGCCGCGCTGGCAGGCAGTTGAGTTAGGGCTAAGAAGCTGCTAAAAAAGGCAGCTCCTAATAAAACCATATAAATCATTCCAGTGGTTAGGGCTGCCTCTTTCATGCACTTGGCATAAACATTAAAGCTTAATCTTTTGTTAAACAATGCCATTGCTGCAGTTAATATGCATCCTATAGCAGCGCCTTCGTTGGCGGTGAAGACACCAACATAAATACCGCCTATCACCAGCGCAAGAACTAATATAGTTGGCAGGATAGTTGGTAGATGTGATGCTGTTGCTTCGCCGCTTGGGGATGCTTGGGGGAGGGATATTTCCTGGGGGGATATTTGGGAGGGAGATACTGTGCGTGTTTCTGCTATTTGGCGCTGTTCTAATTTATATGCTTTATCAAGTTTCCTTTCCCTGCCGCCATCCTGCTCGGTTGTTTTACTAAAATCCTCCTTCGCTTTGAGAGTTGTCGGGACTAAGCGCACAACAATCATAATGGTTATGAAGTAGCCAACAACTGCAATTATGCCTGGCACTAAGGCAGCCAAGAACATCTTCACCAGATTTTGCTCGGTGAGGACAGCATAAATAATAAGAACTATTGATGGTGGAATTAAAGTCCCAAGTGTGCCGCCAACCGCCACCGAACCAGCCGCTAAAGATTTGCTATAGTTTAGCCGCTTCATTTCCGGCAAAGCTACTCGCCCCATAGTTGCTGCGGTGGCAATAGAAGAACCGCAAATAGAACCAAAAACTGCGCAGGCGCCGATAACTGCCATAGCAACTCCACCGCGGCGCCGCCCAAGTAGTTTGTTAGCGCACACAAATAACGAGTGACTCATTCCGCTGTGAAAAGCAAATTGACCCATCAATAAGAATAGCGGTATTACTGCCAGATAATGGGATGTGAATAGATAATAAGGGTCGGCATAAAATTTGCCAAGCAGCGCTTTCCAGCCAACCAACATAACAGTGCCACCACCACCAACCAATAGCATAGCAAGGGCGATAGGGAATCTAAGTCCTATTAAAATAAACAGGGTTATAAAACCACCAATTCCAATACTCATTTCCATATCAATTTCTATGCCAATGCCCATACCAATTCCCATGCCAGCCCTTTCTATTTATTTAGAGGAGAATGCTTTATGCAAACATACTAATGTTGTTAGCGCAAAACATAGTGCGCCATAAGACATTCCCAGCCATATTGGGATGCCTAAAATTTGCGACTGCTCATTGTATATGAAGGCATCGTGTGCCCCTAGTCCAGCGTAAACCGCAAACATGGCGAGTATCACGGCAAAAATAATCTGTGCTATGCCGTCTAAGATTTTTTTGGTACTGTTTGATGCTTGCTTGGTAAATAACTCTATTGTTATGTTGCCTCTGTTGAGCATAACCCATGGCAAAAAAGAAAATATAGCAAGAGCGCTGGCTATTTCCACTAATTCAAAGTCGCCATTAATTGGAGAGTTAAACACAGCGCGTCCTACCACAGACATAAGTGTCATTATCGCGCTTAGCAGTAGGATGCTGCCACCACTTATTGCTAACAATGAAGTAGTAGTGGATAAGATTTTATTAATTGTCATTAATCTGTTGCGGGGGGCTTATAAAGAGGGGCTTGTAGAGGAGGGGCTATAGAAACGGGGCTGTAGAAACGGGGAGCCGAACTCCGCCTGCGCCATGCTCTATTTTCCCTTTTCGTGCTTTTTGATTAATGCTTCTGCCTTTGTTATTAACGCGGCGCCATCAAAACCTTTGGCGTCCATCTCCTTTATCCAGTCGCGTCTAACTTCATCAGCAACCCTCTTCCACTTTTTAAGTTCTTTCCCTTTAATATAATAAAAAGCATCGCCACTATCTTGTGCCGCTTTTTTGCCAGGGATTTCACTTTTATCCCATAGCTGTCCAGCTGTGCGCGCCATCGCTAAGCCAGAGTTATCTTCTATCACCTTTTGCAGTTTAGGTGGCAGAGAATCAAACTTGTCTTTATTCATCACCAGTAAAAACACTGCGGTATATAAACCGCGTTTGCCAACTACATCTGTATGGCTATTGGTAAGTTCGTGTAATCTAAGCGGCAGTGAAACCTCATAAGGAATTAGCGCTCCATCTACCACTCCTTTGGATATTGCTGTGGGTAGTTGCGGAACTGGCATGCCAACGGGAGTAGCGCCCAATGACTTCAGCATTAAGTTGGTTACTCTGGTGGGGGCGCGCACCTTTACGCCCTTTAGGTCTTCTAATGAACGAATCGGTTTGTTCTGCGTATGCAGGGTGCCAGGGGCATGAGTGCTAACCAATAACACCTTAACATCCTTAAACTCGTCTGCTGCTTGTGCCTCAAAATACTCATAAGCGGCTTGGCTAGTTGCGGTGGCGCTGGCAGCCATAAAAGGTAACTCAAATACTTCCATCCGTGGGAAACGTCCTGGGGTATAACCAGCGAGAGTCCATATTATATCGGCGGTGCCGCGTCTTGCCTGGTCAAACAGCTGCGGCGCCTTGCCTCCTAACTGCATAGCAGGGTAAATGGTAAATTTCAGCGCCCCCTCTGATTCGGCAGTAATTTTATCCGCCCATGGCTGCAACAAATCCTTTTGCACCGAAGCAAGCGGAGAAAGAAAATGATGAATCTTTAGATTATGCTCAGCTGCTATAGCGGTGTTTGGGGCAATGCTTAGAGTAATGCCCAGAGCAATATTTGCGCCTGCCAATAATAGCAGCGCCCCCAAAGCCCTCCCAAATGTTCCCCAAAGTGCCCTCCAAACCCCTCTCAAAAATGTTCCCCAAACCCCTCTCAAAAATGTTCCCCAAAGCCCTCTCAAAAATGTTCTCCGAAGCGCTCCCCAAAATGTTTCCCAAAGCGCCCCCCAAAATGTTCTCCGAAGCACTCCCCAAAGTCCTCTTGCGCGGACGAGTAATTGGATAATTATTCTACACATATTTTCTTGTTACACATAGCCCGCCTGTTTAAGTGCTGCGACCAATAAAGCCCTTCATAAAATCTCTTTTAGCGAACAGGTATGATGCAACAGGATAAATTAGAACTATTAAAGTAACGATATTAATCGTCAAAGAAATAGGTCTTTCCCATAAGAAAGATACGGTGTTGTCATTGATAAGCAGAGCGCGGCGCAGATTTGTTTCCATCAGTCCGCCAAGTATAAAACCCATTAGCATCGGAGCCATAGGAAAATCTAACAACCTTAAGAAGACCGCGAAGATTGCTATGATAACCATAAGCTGCAGGTCAAAAGTATTAAACGACACCAAATATACTCCTATTAGCGAAAAGAATATTACCAAAGGTGTGAGGAATTGGCGCGGCACATATAGCAAGCGGGCAATGTAAGGGATGAGAGGCAGGTTCAACATAAAAAGGAAAATATTGCCTAAGTACATTGAGATAATGATAGACCAGAAAATATCGGGGTTTTGAATAAAAAGACGCGGTCCTGGCTGCACCCCAAACGAAAGCAACGCACCCAACATTATGGCAGTGGTGCCAGAACCTGGTATGCCAAGGGTGAGTAAAGGAACAAAAGACCCAGTGCAGGCGGCATTATTGGCGGTTTCGGGAGCTGCTAGTCCGCGCAAACTACCTTTGCCAAACTCCTGCTTATCTTTTTTACTTGCCAGATTGCGTTCCATGCCATAAGCAAGGAAGCTGGCAATGGTGGCACCAGCGCCAGGCAGGACGCCTATTAAAAATCCAAAGACCGAAGAACGGGCTATGGGGGGGACGATTTGGCGCACTTCTTGGCGCGTAAGTTTGAGTGAGCCAAGTTTGCCTTGTTCTTTACCAGCAAAGGCATCACTACGTTTTATAACGTTCATCATCGCTTCCGCCAGGGCGAAGGTTGCCATCGCCAGCAATAGAAAGCTTATGCCATCTACCAGATTGATGCTGCCAAAAGAAAATCTTTGCACGCCGCTGTTTTGGTCCATGCCGATAGTGGCGAGCATAAGGCCCAAGATAGTGGCAAGAATGGCGCGGAGAAATTGACCACGTCCAGCAAATGCGGAAACCGCAGTTAATCCCATAACCATCAAACAAAAATAATCGGCAGATTGAAAGCTAATTGCAACCTTGGCTAAAAGTGGCGCGGTAAACAACAACATAATTGCGGCAATAGTCCCGCCTGAGAAAGAAGCATAAGCGGCAATTGCCAGCGCCTTGCCTGGAAACCCCTTTTTTGCTAAAGGATAGCCGTCAAAAGCAGTGGCGACTGTGCCCGCCACCCCAGGGGCATTGATGAGAATAGATGATGTGGAGCCGCCGAAAATTGCTCCGTAATATACGCCCGCCATCAGAATCATTCCTGATGCTGGGTCAAAGCCGTAGGTTATGGGAATCATCAGGGCTATGGCGGAGATAGGTCCCAGCCCTGGCAACAAGCCAATAAATGTGCCGACAAAACAGCCAGCCAAAACCATCAAAAGATTTGTCGGGGTAAATGCGGTGCTAAGTCCTAATAGTATTCCTTCTAACATGATTTTTTACAGGGGGGATGAATTTACTGAGGGGATGAATTTACTGAGGGGCAATTTACTGAGGAACTAGAAACTTATTAAACAAAATGCCAGGATTAATATAAATCCCCAGCAGATAATTTAAGAAGAACCAAAACGATACTATCATTGTGATAGATATTGTTAGCATTAGAACAATTCTCCTTTCGCCCATAATCCAGAATCCCGCATTGAGGAATAAAAAGGTGGAGATGAAAAAGCCCAAGTATTGAAACAAGGCGCCGTAGATTGACATGCTGGCAAATAGGGCAAAAGCCGTTTTCCAATTAAGCCCCTTTATCTTTTCAATAAATCCATCTTCTTGTTCCGGCAGCACTAACAAAAGTATTGAGGCAATGACACCGACTACACTTAAAGCTATTGGCAAGGTGCGGGCGGAAAATGCTTCTACTACGGACGAAAACAATTGGATATGCAAAGCATTCCAACCATAAACCAACGACAGGATTAAGAAAAATAACCCACCGATGGTTTTTTTGATGTTCGTAATCATTTAAATATTATAATTGCCACGATTGCCATATAATAGATATTTATTATTAATTTAAACAATAGGTAAAAATTATGAAACAACCTCTTATTAAGCAAGTTGCAGCAATAGTTGCAGCATTGTCATTAATGTTATCCCCACTTAGTTGGGCTGCCACTAATGACATTCATTTCCTCATCCCCGGCGGCGCTGGTGGTGGTTGGGATGGCACAGCACGTGGTGTTGGTAAGGTCTTAGTAGACACGGGATTAATCAAAAAAGCATCTTATGAAAACCTCTCTGGCGGCGGCGGCGGTAAAGCAATCGCTCATTTGATAAAGACGAAAGATACTGCGCAAACCAAGAAAACCTTAATGGTTAATTCAACGCCGTTGATTCAACGTTCTTTATCAAAGGTTTTTCCTCAATCCTTTCGTGACTTAGTTCCTGTGGCTGGCGTTATAGCTGATTACGGCGCTTTTGTAGTGAAAGCTAATTCCAAGTATGATTCTTGGGATAAGGTAGTTGCGGACTTCAAAAAGAATCCTAGAAATGTTAAGGTTGCTGGTGGTTCCACCGCAGGTAGCTTGGATCATATAGTTGCTGCTCTTGCTTTTCAAAAATCAGGCGGTAACGCAAAAGATGTAATATACATCTCTTATGATGCTGGCGGTCAGGCAATGGCAGGACTGCTTTCTGGCGAAACAGCTTTGTTATCCACTGGGCTTGGCGAAGCACTTGAACTTGCTCGTGCTGGAACTGTGAGCATTTTGGCAATCACTGCTCCTGAAAGGGTCTCTGATGCCCCTGGCGTTAAGACATTAAAAGAGCAAGGAGCTGATTTAGTTTTTGCTAACTGGCGTGGCTTTTTTGCTGCTCCCGGCACTCCTAACTCTAAGGTAAGAGAGTATAATCGTCTTATCAGTAAGATGTATAAAAGCGATGCATGGGAAGACACCCGCAAGAAAAATGGTTGGGTGAATAACTACATCAAAGGTCCTAAAGAATTTACTAAATTCTTAGAAGACCAAGAAAAAGATATAGGTTCATTGCTTAGAGAACTGGGTTTTCTTACATAAACTTATAATGCCATCATAATTGGATGGCGCAATTTTGTGAGTGGGGCTGCAAAGTCCCATTCCAGAAATTAGGCGTCTGTCTAACCCGCAGACGCCTTTTTTTATGCCTTTCTTTAATAGGAGAAAAACACCACTTATAATAACAAAATGGCAACAAAATATACAAAGGTACCCTCATCTGCAGGGCGAACAAAACGCCTATCCAAAGCAACTAAACCCGATGTGAATAAAACTCACCAACAGGCTATTCCATCCACCGCGGCACTCAAAAAACTACAAACCCCTTCTCCACACAAAGATTGCACTATTTATAAAGCAGATAATTTGCAAGTGTTAGAGCTGCTACCAGCTGAGAGTATGGATTTAATCTACATTGACCCGCCATTTAATACTGGGATTAAGAGAGAATATAAACGGATTCGCACGACCAAAGATGCACAAGGAGAACGGGTTGGCTATAATGGCGACCGTTATCGCAGTGAAAAAGTATCAAACTTGTCCTACGCGGATAGCTTTGGTAGTACCGATAGTTTTTTATCTTTTATTGAACCGCGTCTACAATTGGCGTATAAATTATTAAAACCTACTGGCAGTTTATTCTTTCATCTTGATTATCGCGAAATTCACTATTGCAAGATTATGCTGGATGGCATATTCGGTAGGGACTCATTTATCAACGAGATAATCTGGGCTTATGATTATGGTGGCAAGCCTAAAACACGTTGGGCGGCTAAGCACGATAATATTCTATGGTATGCTAAGAACCACGACAACTATACATTTAATCACGATAATATAGAGCGAGTTCCTTATATGGCGCCAGGTTTAGTGGGCGAAGAAAAAGCGGCATTGGGCAAGGTGCCCACTGATGTATGGTGGAATACTATAGTGCCAACTAACAGTAAGGAAAGAACTGGCTACCCAACCCAAAAACCCTTAGCGATATTGGAGCAAATCGTCAATGTCCATACCAACCCTAAGGATATAATATTAGATTTTTTTGCTGGCAGTGGAACCACTGGCATAGCAGCAATAAAACATGACAGACGCTCGGTCTTAGTTGATAACAACCCCGCCGCCATCAAAATAATCAAACAACGACTAAAAACTGTATAAAGAGGGGCGCCTCAATAACCAAATAAAAAAAGGACTGTGTATAATATATTATTATGACACTAAGCTTGCACATAAAAAACTTTGGGAGGATAGAGAAGGCAGATATAGAAATTAATAACTTAACCATTTTTGGCGGGACTAATAATACAGGGAAAAGTTATGCTTCTCGTGCCCTTTATGCTATTTTTGATACGAGGAATACAAATACTACAGAGGAGTATTTTGAATTTTTACTTCGCAAGATTATGGCAACAACCGATATATTATATAGAGATGTTAGTTTCATTTATAGTGGAGGGGATCTATTTGAACCTGGCAATAATTTAAGAACGGTAACAAAAGCACTCCATAAATTAAGCGACTCCAATTCTACTTTGCTTGAAAAACTATCGGATAATGGGGTTGATGAAGAGTTTCATCAGAAAGGGAACTCTATGATTGTTTCGACGAAGAAAGTAATAACAATGTTAGGTGAGTTTTATGGTAAAAGCAAATCACGAGCTGATAGACAACAAGTTTTCTCCCGAAGAGGAAGCATCGATCACATTACAAATATTATTACAGAAGAATTGGAAGAGTTTAAAAATAGTTTTGATTTAGCCGATGAAGAAATTCTACGTAAGAACTATAGAAGAAAATTAACACAGAATTTTTTGCATAATTTTCAAATAAGGGGATTGAGTGAATTAATTGGAAAGGAGAAATATGCACCTACAGAAATAGTCATAAAAAAAAACGATGTTACATTAATAGGAGTATCAATATCATCTGAAGGAAAATTGAAGTTAGACATTCCTGGCGCGAATGGATTAAAACATTTAGAAGAATTTTCGCGTGTTGTTTATTTAGAATCTCCGCTGTATTGGAAACTGGAATCCCCTTTAATACGAGCATCTAGAATGAGAGGAAGATTTGTTACTGATTTACCAGAAGAAACATTATCTGGTGTTCCTAAGTATTTTAACGATGCTCATAATGCTATGACTGCACGAAGGACGGGCAAACCTTCTATTGATCATGGCATAGAAAAAATAATTAGTGGTAAAATAATTAGAAATGAAAGAGATGATCTCGTTTTTGTTGAAAAAGGAGAAAAAGGAGAGAAAAGGGGGAAAACGCCTATTTCTCTTCCATTAACTGCCAGTGGTGTTATACAGCTGGGTATGTTGGGGCACTTAATTGAGACAAGGGTAATCCAGAAAGGTTCAATTTTGTTTATAGATGAGCCAGAAGCCCATCTTCACCCTGATTGGCAGAAAAGAATAATAGAAGTGCTCTATAAATTGTCAGAAGCAGGGGTGATGGTTATAATAGCTACCCATAGCCCAGTGATAATGAAGTGGATAAAAGTTCGGGTTAAGAAACACCCTGAATCTAAAGAGATTATTGCCTTGAATAGTTTTAACAAAAAAGGTGAATTTAATTGTATAGACAAGGGTTATGATGAAAACATGAATGAAATAATGTATGATTTAACAAAGTCCTTTTCACACTTATTTATGAGGGGACTATGACATTAATTAGATCATTGAAAGAATTAAAGGGGCTTGAAGACCTGGCGATCGTTAAAATTAAAGCAGGAGTTAATTACGTTGATTGTCTTGAAGCTTATGCAATGGATAATGATTGTATTGAAAATAAAAAGGATACAAGTATGATGCAAAAAGTAGGTCACATGGGTGCATGCCATAGCTGTGATTATTTTTATTTGATAGAAACTGGGGATAAAAAACTTAAGGGATATATAATTGAAGAAACAGATTTAGGCAGAACAATTTCTGACAAGAACGAAAAGTTTATAGACAATGCTGGGGTTGGAATTTGTGAGGATTTTTTGGAGGAATGTGTAGACAGATATTTAATAGCGGAGAATAGAATCAAATTATATTCTTCTTTGTTAATTATGTGCAAATTATGTAATCAGTTTAAGGGCATAGATGAATTATGGGAAAAGATTGAATTTTATTTTGTCGTGCTTTTATCAAATGACACAATAACGAAGATAGCAGAAGCAGGTGATAAAAATATATATGCTGAAGCCACACAAACATACGAAAATATTAATGCTCTGCTTATAAATAAAATTAGCGGAATACCAGTAAGTGTAGTTGATAAAAATCAAATCATATTATCATACGAAGATTTTGAGGAGCACATTAATTCTCTTAAGCCCGCCTAAAGCCCCCCCCAGCGTTAAAATAATTCTATTACTGATTGTTCTTCGCTGACGCGGCGGACTGCTTTCGCCAACATATCTGCTAAGCTTATTTGTTGTATTTTGCTGCACTCTTGCGCATCTTTATTCAGTGGTATGGTGTCGGTTACCACTAAGGAATCCAGCTGAGATTCGCTAATTCTTTCAATTGCCTTGCCTGATAGGACGGGATGCACTATATAAGCCATCACTTTCTTGGCGCCATTTTCTTTAAGGGCGGCGGCGGCGTTGCATAGAGTGCCGGCGGTATCCACCATATCATCCACTATTATGCAAGTGTTATCTTTGACATCACCAATGATATTCATTACTTCGGACTGATTCGGTTCGGGGCGTCTTTTATCTATAATTGCCAAGCTGCTATCATTTAGCATTTTGGCAAAAGCGCGGGCGCGCAGTACCCCGCCTATATCAGGCGAAACTACGACTGTATTGCCATTGTCGTTTCGCCCCAAGTGCTCAATTAGAACCCGCGTGCTATACACATTGTCTACGGCTATGCTAAAGAATCCCTGAATTTGGTCGGCATGCAGGTCAACAGTTAAAACCCGGTTAACTCCTGCCTGACTAATGGCATCCGCCACCACTCTGGCGCTGATGGGGACTCTTTGTGAACGTGGGCGGCGGTCTTGGCGTGCATAGCCATAATAAGGGATTACCGCAGTAATCCGCCCAGCAGAAGCTCGTCTTGCCGCATCGGCAATGAGTAGTAGCTCCATGAAGTAATCGTTGGGATTGATGCAGATAGATTGCAGGATGAAGACGTCTTTACCACGAATGTTATCTTCTATTTTTACAGATACTTCGCCGTCGCTAAATCTCCCTAGCTTTAGCCCGCCAAGCTCAATTTCAAGCTTAGTAGCAATCTTCTCGGATAGGGCTGGATTGGAACCTCCAGCTAATAAACATATTTTCGACACGCCGTTTATACTCTATTTAATTCTACCTGTATAGTAGTTGGATATATTGTTTATTATAAGAGATAATTCTTTATGATTTGTAATATTAATGTTAATTACCTTATAATATACAACACTAGAGCACTGACAATGGCGGATAGGAGGTAATTCTTCTCGCCTGGGTTCTTATGGAACTGTAGAGCGCTCGTTATATGTGGAAATGGAGGTGGAATTGTATATTCCCCGCCACTAATAAATATTATTTTTATAAAGATATAAGCCCGATAAAGTGGATATAAATATTGAAGCGCAAGAGCGCAAGGTAAAAGGAACTAGTAATTCCAAAAGATTACGGCGTATGGATGATTTAATACCAGGAATCATCTATGGAGGAACGAAAGAGCCATCATTAATCAGCATAACTGATAAGAACTTGCGTAAGGCAAGCGAAAACGAGAGTTTTTATTCCCAAATAATTACATTAAAAGTCAATGGTTCTAATGAGAAGGTGGTTTTAAAAGAACTGCAAAGGCATCCTTATCGCCCCTTTTTCGTTCATGCGGATTTTCAACGGATTCGCGAAGATGTGAAACTTACGATGAATATACCTCTTCACTTTCTTAATGCTGAAACCTGTAAGGGAGTTAAGCAACAAGGCGGGGTGGTATCTTATGACATTTCTGAGCTTGATATTACCTGTTTACCTAAGGATTTGCCAGCTTATATAGAAGTGGATCTGGAAGAGATGGAACTTAGCCAAATTCTACACATCAGCGATTTGAAATTGCCCGAAGGTGTGGATTCTGTAGTCATGCTGCAGGACAAGGACGGCGACCATGATATGCCAGTTGTGCGTGTTGTTGAACCACGTATAGCTGCCGACGAAGAAGCCGCAGAAGAAGCAGCCGCAGCAGCCGCTGAAAGCGAAGCAGCAGAAGCAGCAGAAGGCGAAGAAGGTGAAGCAGCAGAAGGTAAAGAAGGAGAGAAGGGCGACAAGGAAGAGAAAGAAGGGAAACCTGCAAAAGATGCCTAATTCACCCAGCAGCATAGATAGCAAAATGGATAACAATATCAGTGCAGATGGAAACACAGATGTCAGCACAGATGTTGGCGCAGAGTGGGATGCAGATAGCGAGTCAAATCAAAGCATAAAGCTTGTGGTTGGTTTGGGTAATCCTGGAGCGGCTTATGCCAATCATAGACACAACATAGGTTTTTTTTTTACATAAACTATGCGAAAGGGAGGGCATAGTTCTTAATCCCAGCAATAATAAGGCAAAGGGCGGGGATAAACAGCTGGGGTTATGGCAAGATAAAGTTTTTCTAATGAAGCCATTGACATTTATGAACAATAGCGGCAAAGCAGTTGTGCCTTACGCCAAGGGTAAAAATATATCCCCCTCTCAAACTCTTGTCATCCATGATGAACTTGACTTTCCTTGTGGCAAAGCAAGGTTCAAGTTTGGTGGCAGTGAAGGAGGAAACAATGGACTTAAAAGCATCAGTGATACATTTCGCAGCAGGGATTATTGGCGTTTGCGGATAGGTATAGGCAGGCCCGTTCATCGCCGGGATGTTACTTCTTACGTTCTTAGTTCGTCTCCTCCTGAAGAAAAGAAGCTATATAATGATATTATCCCCGCAGTTTTGGCTGGGCTTGATGAGTTTGTATGGGGCAATAAAAAAATTGCTGTCCAACAACTCCATTCCACAACTTGAAACAACTTAAAATAATTTAGCTTACATAACTAATATGGATATTTTTTCTTTTCGCGTCTTATCAATCCTGATAATTCTGCTATTATCTGCGGCTTGGTTGTTTTTATATATAAAAAAGAGACAAAAGCCCGCCTCCTCTAATCATAGAACCCGCGATTTTGATGACCACATAATGGGTCCCCTATTTTCCCCTGGGGATAAAGAAACGCAGAAAACGCAAGAAGAACCACAAGCAGAAGATGACTCACAGACACAACAGGAGTTACAACAAACGGATGAAGGCGTAGAGCAGCAAACACAGAAAGAAAGCCAAACTCCGCCACCGCGCAAAAGCCGAGTTGCTGCGTTGATAGGCAAAAAGAAGAAAGCAGAGGGATCGTCAACAGAGAAGAATAAGCAGAAGAAAGGCAAGGGCGCTAATGATAATACCCCTAGTGTAATTTCCCTGTGCCTGCGCGCTCGGCGCCGCGAAGGGTTCAATGGCAGAATGCTGTTGTCAATGTTTGATAGATTTAATCTGGTGTTTGGCAAGATGGACGTGTTCCATCGTCGTATCCAAGTGGGAGGTAAAGAAGAGAACTCATTTAGCGTGATTAATGGCGAAAAACCAGGAACTCTTAAACCTGAGGATATGGAAGAAGGCAACACTCATCGCATAATGTTTTATATCACCCTTTATGACTGCTATAGCCCGCTTAAGTCATTTGATGAAATGGTGGATGTTGCAAAACAATTTGCAGTATCTTTGGACGGCAATCTTTATGATGACCAGGGTAGCAGTTTATCCGAGCAGAATATTGAATATCATCGCGACATAGTAAAAGATTTTCTGCATAAACAAAGAGTCGCGGCGGCAGAAGAGTAGTGAAATTAGATGTAAGAAAAAGAGGACAAGTATTTACTCCAACTAGCATAGTTGAGTATATGGCTTCATTAATCCAAAATGACGGATTAGTATTAGAACCAAGTTGCGGCACTGGAATGTTCTTAAATAAAATTGGGAGCAATTACATTGCAATAGAATTGCAAGAAGAATTATGTAGTTATAAGCACTTGAACATAGATTTCTTTGACTATACTTCCGCACAAACAATTGATACTATTATAGGCAACCCTCCGTATGTAAAACATAATGATATAGAGACGAGCACCCAAGATAAATTAGATTATTCATTGTTTGATAAAAGAACTAACTTATATCTTTTCTTTATAGACAAGTGTATAAATTTGCTGGAGGATGGCGGTGAATTAATATTTATTACTCCCAGAGATTTTCTCAAACAAACTTCATCAATACGACTAAATGAAAAACTATTTGAGTTAGGCAGTTTCACCCATTTTAATGATTTAGGTGATAAGAATATATTTAAGGGCTATACTCCAAATTGCGCTATATGGAGATGGCAAAAGGGATTAAAGACAAATATATTAGATGATGGCAGATATATTCAATGTATAAAAGGGCAGATAATTTTTACTCAGCAAAGAAGCCAATCAACTTTGGGTGAGTATTTGGATGTTAAGGTTGGTGGTGTAAGTGGCGCAGATTATATATTTGAAACAGATAGTGCTAAGTCAATAGAGTTTATTTGCTCCTACACTCTAAAAACCAGTAGTACAAAAAGAATGCTTTATGATATGTTTGACAAAATATTATTAGAACATAAAGAAGCTTTAATCAATAGAAGGATTAAGAAATTTGATGAAAGTAATTGGTGGCAATGGGGTAGAAGGTATACTCATAGAGATGGCTCAAGAATATACGTTAATTGTAAAACCAGACACAATCAGCCATTTTTTATAAGCGATGTGCCCGCTTACGATGGTTCTATGTTGGCATTATTCCCTAAAGACACAGCTAAATTAGATATTAAGGATTTATGCGATACTTTGAATTGTTTGGATTGGAAAACTTATGGATTTATGTGTGGTGGCAGATATATTTTTTCACAAAGGACTTTAGAAAGCTTACCTATTGCAAGATTATGATACCTGATATATTTGAGGAGATAGTCCAGCACTTAAAGGATCAAAAAATAGAATTAGTTAAGCGAAAAAAAGATCCTAAGGGGGGAAGCCCTAGGAGGGACTCTGCTGACTCTAAGGGTATCGTTATGTCATCCCTGCGAAATAAACCCAATTCTAACTGGCAAGTTATTCCGCCAAGCCCTGATAATAAAAGAAATTGGTATGATTTTATTTGCACTAATAATAAGACAGGCGTTGAATACTATTGCAACATCAAAATTAGTAATTTAAAATCTAACGATAATATGAATGCTAAAAAATCTATCTATTGGCTTTTAACAGGAAAGAACCCAGAAAAAGTGCCAGACCAAAATGCTCCATTTTTCAAATCAATGAAAGATAATGAAAACTTAGAGGAAGATAGAGATTTTTATTACCTGGTAATAAATAAGAATAATACAGAGGATATTTTTATTGTAAGTTTAAAGAATATAAATACTAACGGGGTTAACAGTAGCCATAATAATCCACCAATACAAGCTGATTGGGATAAATGCAGAAAAGAAACAAAAAGGGATATACAAGGAGCAAAAATTTTTTTGTTAGATAAATGGGCTTGTAGTATAACAAAACATTTAGAGACACTAAGTAGGGTAATGCCTAAATATTATCCAGAATATTTCAAAGGCAAGAAAGTTAAGTAGCGATGCTGCTCACCTAAAACTCGAATAGAAATGCATTTTGTTTGACATATAGAACAAAACATGCCAACACCAAATCATACCCCAAATGATAATAGTCCCGCCCAAGAGGTGCTCTCCCTAAGAGAAAAAATTAACGACTACGACTATGCCTATTATATTCTGCAAGAGCCCAAGGTGCCAGATGTGGAATATGACATGCTTTTCAAACGACTAACCGAACTAGAAGAGCAGCACCCAGAATTATTAACTTCCGACTCGCCTACCCAGAGGGTGGGGCAACCGCCAGCGGAAGGATTTAAACAGCTTTCCCATAATCAACCCATGCTTTCGTTAGCCAATTGTTTTGGTATAGGGGAGTTGCAGAAGTTTGACGAAAGAGTCAAGAAAGCCCTTGCCGCAACCGATGTTCAATATGTATGCGAGCCGAAGATAGACGGCGTGGCGGTTAATCTTATATATAAAGATGGTTTGTTGCACACTGCCGCCACACGCGGCGATGGCAGTACGGGGGAAGAAATAACTCATAACATTCGCACTATCCGCGAGATACCTCTGCGTCTGCGCGCACAAAACCCGTCAGAAGTTATTCCAGCACTTATTCCAAAACTCATTGAAGTCCGCGGCGAGATTTACATCGGCAGGAGTGACTTCAAAGCCATTAATATCACCGCCAAAAAGAAAGGTGAAAAAACTCTGGTTAATCCACGCAATGCGGCATCTGGCGCTTTACGTTCTTTAGACCCGGTTATAAGCGAGCAAAGAAAACTAAAGTTTTTTGCCTATGGGGTGGGGATGCAGGATTGGAGTGTGCCGCCGCAAGAGAAAACCCCATCTATCCCAAACAATCACTTTGAGCAGCTACAACTTTTGAAAAAATGGGGTTTGTGTATAGTTCCCCATATAAAGCGCGCAGCTAATATGCAAGAGTTGTCCTCTTGCTATGAAGCCCTGCTTGCCGCAAGAGATAAAGGCGACTATGATATGGATGGCATGGTTGTAAAAGTTAATGATTATGAGCTGCAAGATGAGCTCGGTGTTATAAGCCGCTCACCCCGTTGGGCAATCGCCTATAAATTCCCTGCCCAAGAAGAGATGACTCGCCTCAAAGATGTGGAGTTTCAGGTGGGAAGGATAGGCACAGTAACACCAGTGGCACGGTTAGAGCCAGTATTTGTTGGTGGCGTAACCGTCAATAATGCCACCTTGCATAATATGGACGAAATAGAAAGATTAGACCTGCGCTATGGTGATACGGTTATTATCCGTCGTGCTGGCGATGTTATTCCCCAAGTAGTACAGGTGGTGCAGGAATATCGCAAAGATAAAGCAGGTAAGATAAAGCCGCCCCAAAAATGTCCTGCGTGCAATACGCCACTGATGCGGCATGCCGAGCGCATAGCCCTTATTTGTCCTGCGGGTTGGGAATGTCCGCAGCAAAAGGCAAAACGGATTCGTCATTTTGTTATGCGGGATGCTATGGACATGGAAGGATTGGGCGATGTTTTTATTGAACTGCTAACTAAAAATGGCATGGTTAATCGCCCACAGGATTTGTTTAACTTACAGCGTGCTGAACTTTTACAGATGGAAAGATATGCCGATAAGTCAGTGGATAATATTTTAGATGCTTTAGAAGAGGGCAAGAAAACCACTTTGCCTCGTCTTATTTTTGCTCTGGGTATTCCTGAGGTGGGCATAGCTACTGCCACCAATCTCGCCGCACACTTTGGCAATCTTGATAAGGTTATGGCTGCCTCAGAAGAGGAACTTCAAGAAGTTGATGATATTGGTGATAAGGTGGCTCTTTCTATAAAGACATTTTTTGCGCAGCCAGATAATCAAGTTATGATTGAGGAGCTAATAAAAGCAGGGGTTACCTGGCAGCCCCTTTCTCCTAAGGAGAAAGTTACATGGGGTTTCTTTGGTGGGAAGAAAGTGGTTATCACTGGAACTTTAGAGGGGATGAAAAGAGATGAGATGCGTCAAAAACTTGTTGCTTCTGGGGCGAAAGTAACAACGCAAGTATCCGCCAAAACAGATTATTTAATTGTGGGAAAAGACCCTGGCTCAAAACTACAAGAGGCGATAAAACACGATGTTACCCGTTTAGATGAAACGGAAACCATCTCTCACTTATAATTAATTCTCGCGTCTAATCCTTGGTTAGAACCACTGTTTATTGTTGTTCTTCGTGCCTGATTTCTTTCTTGGTTTGTTGCCGCCGTCTTTACTCGTGCTTTCTCTTACCCAAGCAGAGCTAGAGTCAGATTTAGAATACAAAGCATCAGCCACTCTCGGGCAGGTCTTCAACTGCCGATGATAAATCAGAGTTTTCTTATATACTTTAGCTGCCACATCCAGCACCGCGCTCTTTAATTCTCTGCTGCCATCTTCAGGCAATGCGCCCCAACCATCATGGTAAAAAACATAAAGAGCATTTACATCATAAGGAGAAACTTCTTCGCCGCCCTTCAATGATTTACTGCCATACCAGCCAACAAAATCTATTGCATCCGCAAAGTTCGTGCGTTGCGCCCTTGCTTTATTGTTTTCTCTTTGGTAGATATTCCAAGTGCCGTCTATCGCCTGGGAATAACCATAAGCAGAACTTATCCTTTTACCATTGCGGTCTAATGGACGGGCATCGCCGCGGAATGAGCTTTCATGCCGCACTATCGCCATCATCAATTCAACGGGAATGCCCCACTTTTCATAGCTTGTTTGGGCGGGTTCTACCCAATGGGGTTTTTCATTAAATATATGGCAGAGATTATCTATATGTTTTGGTTTGGATTCAACCCGAGAATATTGATTAGAAGAGGACGTGGTTGCGCAGGACGTCAGTCCCATAGAGACGCAAATAAGCAATAAAACAAATAATCTGTATGTTTTCATATATTGAGTTAATTATACATAATTATTTATATGAAATTGCGAGTGTCAGGCATTTTGCGGGCGGAGCATGGCTCCGCCCCTACAGACATGCGTCGCGAGAATTCAAACATCGTTCAAGTACCATACTTCCGCGTGATTTCAAATTCATGGGATTTGTGGTAAAATAATCAGCATTAATATCAACCCCAATATTATAATGACAGCACATATACAAAAAAGGGATAAATTAAAGAAAGACGTTCAGGCAATTGGAGCCAAACGTCTCAACAAACGAGAGCAGGCACAATTCACTGATTTCATAGACCACTATTTATCTAATCCAGTCCCTGGCGATTCATTTAACGCCAAGAAAGAAGAGTATTTTTCTGACATCTATTCTTTGTTTCAACACACTATGGCAACTCTTAAGAATAAAATCAACCTCAATATATACAATCCTCCCGCCAAAAACCAAACATATATTGATTTGTCTTGCGACAATATGCCCTTTACGGTGGCATCCATGCTAAATCTCCTATCCGATAAAGGCATTTATATTTATTCTCAGCAGAATATTATTATTCCAGTTAGCCACGAAAAGGGAAAAATTATTGCATTGAATGGCACAAGTGGCAAGGTTATGATTATGCGCTTCATCGTTGAGTTTTTATCCCCAGCCGAGGTGAAGGAGTTTCACAGCGCAATTTATAATTTATGCCTGCAAATTAAACAGGTTACTGGAAACTGGCAAGCCATGCAAGAACGCATTTTTGCTGTTACTCAAGAGTATCGTAATTTTAGAGGCAGTAAAATTACTGAGAAAGATGAACTCAAGATGCAGTTTCTTACCTGGCTTACTACCAATAAATGTTTGTTTCTGGGATTTGGCAAATATAATAACAGCACTCCAAGCAAAGATAGCAGCCGCGGTAGTCCAAATAAACAAAGTGCGCAAAGTGTTTTCATTGGGGATGGCTTGGGCTTATGCGATAAATCTATAAAGTATCCTGAACTTGAGGATATTATGAAGAAGGTAAAACCACAAATAGGCATAAATTTCTTTAAGTTGCCAATAGTGTCAATGATTCACCGTAAGGTTTATGCCCATGCCATATCTATAGGTGTCCAGCGCGGTTCAAAAATTGAGGAATATAGATTCCTATTGCTTTATGCTTTTGATTTCTTCAATGGTAGCTTGGAGGATATTCCCTATATTAGAGAAAGCTTCACAGAACAAGTTGAAAGATTCAACCTGCAACCCAACACATATAAGTGGCGCATGCTACGTTACTCTCTTGCGTGTTATCCCAGAGATGAACTGCTGCAAGTCCTTGAAGATGACATGTTCACACATATCACCGAAAGGATGATGGAGGCATTTTCTTCCACCTCGTTTCGTAGCATAGTTTATTATGATAAACACAAGCTCTTTGTTAATGCGGCAATTCTTTCGCCGCGCGAAGATTACGGCACTGAAGCGCGCCGCAAGTTTGAAAAGCTACTGCGTAGTCGTTTACGCACTGATGCCGGCGAGTTTAATGTATTATTTTCTGAAGAGCGGCTGGCGCGGGTTTTCCTCACTTTTCCATTAACTAAACAATCCCCCGAAGAAATAGTTTCCGAAGAAATTGAAGCCGAGATAGCTCAAATAGGAATAGGTTGGCGTTATCTTTTACGTTCAGCGCTTATGAAACGCTTTGGTGAGAATAAGGGAGTGCACTTATATAAGAAGTATGTGGATGTTTTTTCTCGCGCTTACCGCGACAACTTTGATGGCACGCAGGCATCCGCAGACCTAGAACATGTCCTGGCGGTAGGCAGTGGTAAATTAGCAGTTCATGTTAATTTAATTATTGAAGAAACGCAATCCTATTATAGATTTCGTCTTTTTGGGCATGCCAGTGGTTTATCTTTATCCCGTTTAGTGCATATATTAGAAAACGCTGGAGCCGAGCCGATTACTTCCCGCCCCTATTTCTTTTCTCCAACGGGAGAGATACAGCAGGAAGTTCGTCTTTTAGAGTTTCGTCTTACCATGGGCACAAACGAAAAGATATGCCCGCATGAATTCAAACAGCCATTTGAGGAGACAATCGCTGCGGTATATAGTGGCTTGGCAGAAAATGATAGTTTCAACCGTTTGGCAGTTAGGGCTGCTATTCCTAATAAAGACATCATGCTGTTACGCTCTTGGGCAAACTATTTGGCTCAGATTCAAGGCAGGTTTTCGCGCAGCTATATTGAAGATACTTTGTGTGAGTATTCTCATTGCGCATTAACTCTGGTGAATTTGTTCAAAGTAAAGTTCTCACCAGATAGCGACGCAACGGCAGCCGTATATCGTAAACTAAGCAACGAGTTTAACCAGTATCTTGAAGAGGTGCCCTCGCTGGAGCAGGATCAAATTCTTAGATGGAGCAAAGAATTAATTGGCGCCATTAACCGCACTAATTTTTACTTGGCTTCTAACAAGAAGGGAGCTTTGATAACTGGTAAAGAACTTGGCGTTAGGGATAAATTATCTGCTACGAATGCGCCTCCCTATTTATCATTCAAGCTGCATCCCACAAAACTCACATTTTGTGAAGAACATCAGCCGCAGTATGAAATATTTGTTTACTCACCAGATTTTGAAGGGGTGCATCTACGTAATGGTCCTGAGGCGCGCGGTGGTATAAGGTGGTCGGACAAACGAGCTGGCTATCGTAACGAAATATACCAGCTGGTGGCGGCGCAAATAATTAAAAATGCTATCATAGTTCCAACAGGAGCTAAAGGCGGCTTTTATATTAAAAACCCTGATAAAGATTCGCAAGAAATATATTCCACTTTCATTAAAGCATTGCTAGAGTTAACCGATAATTACACGGCGGGCAAGGTATCTATGGTGAAAGGGATTAGAGTTTACGATGACCCCGACCCTTATTTGGTGGTGGCGCCAGATAAGGGCACTGCAGATTTTTCTGATATTGCAAACGATATAGCAAAAGAACAAGGGTTCTGGCTAGACGATGCTTTTGCATCTAGCGGCTCGTCCGGCTACAGCCATAAGGACATGGGGATAACTGCGCGTGGGGCTTGGGAGTCCGTCAAACGCAACTTTGCCGAGCTGGGAATTGATGCAGATAAAGATGCTATTGAAGTTATAGGGGTGGGGGACATGTCGGGAGATGTATTTGGCAATGGAATGTTGCTGTCCTCTAACTTGCGTCTTATCTGCGCCTTCAATCATCGCAATATTTTCATAGACCCAAACCCAAACCCGCATGCCTCATTTCGCGAAAGGCAGCGCCTATTCAACACACCAGGTTCTACTTGGCAGGATTATAAAAGGTCGGCAATATCCCCAGGGGGAGATGTGTTTAGCCGCGCGGCAAAAAGCATTAAACTTAGCAACGCGATTAAAAAGAAATTTAAAATTAGAGAATCATCAATTAGCCCTGCCAAACTAATTAAGCATATTCTTTCTTCACAAGCAGATCTCCTGTGGTTAGGAGGGATAGGCACTTATGTTAAAGGTAGCCATGAATCCAATAACGATGTTGGCGATAAGTTAAATGATGGATTAAGAATTAATGGCAATGAGCTTAAGGTTAAGGTTGTGGGCGAGGGCGCTAACCTTGGAGCAACTTTGCAGGGACGGATTGAATTTGATAGAGCTGGCGGCAGAATAGCTACAGATTCCAATGATAACAGTGGCGGAGTTCATTGTTCGGACCGAGAAGTTAACATTAAGATACTTCTTTCTTTGTTGCAGGAAAAAGGAAAACTTACAGAGGGGACTAATAAAAAATCTTCTGCCGCGGGCAAAGGCAAGAACTCAAGCAAGCAGGTATCTACTCCACAAGATGTGGATGTGGCGCGCCATCAACTATTAAAGAGCATGACTTCCTCTGTATCAGAATCGGTGTTAGAAGAAAACTTAGCGCAAAATCTGACGTTAAGTTTAGAAAGATATCAAGCAAAAGAATTATTTCCGCGTCATCAGTTATTAATAACATCTTTGGAAGTGGCAGATAAGATAGAGTTTTCTTTTGAGGAAAACCCTGGCTATATAACTCGCCCGCAATTATCAATTCTATTTGGCTTGTGTAAAACTAAAATTAAACAAACCCTGGCAGAGCATGTTCTAATTAAAGATCCTCGTTTAGTTAAGCTGCTATTTAATTACTTCCCGTCCAAGCTGGCAAATATGGCTGGCGATGATATAACCAAGCACTTCCTTGCCGAACGCATTCTTGATGTGCAGGCGGTAAATTACATGGTGGATAACTTAGGGCTAGCTTTCTGGGCGGACATGACCAAAGAGGAATTGGCTCAATTACCGGATTATGCTCAAACTTTCTTTGCTTTGGATGAAGTGTTTGGTTTTATTGAGCTAAATCAAAAGTTATCTCAGGTTGCGACTTTCTATCCAAAGATTATTGCAGAATTATGCAAATGCCAAAGTGCTTATATAAGAGCGTTAAAGTATGCAATACAACGTAAACTTTATAGCAAGGCAAATACTGATACGCTAAAAGCTGCGGTTAATAAGGTGAGGATATTTAAAACCCAGGTGCATTCAGCTGAATACCTATCAAAGAACCCTGCTGCTAAAAAACTATTTGCCAGAGCCAAAGAACATGGAGTGGATGCAAATTTAATTGGTTCTTTTATTGCAGTCCTCAACGGAGTAAATATTTTGCTGGAGGCAGAAGTATCAATGCGGAGTAAAATAGATCCACTGATGGTGGATAGCTTAGCGTCTATATTAGAACAACATTTTGGCTTTGATGAATTAATTAAAGCTGCGCAGAATATGGATGATAAAAACCGTTGGCATAGGATTACCATCAGCGAAATTACATTAGATATTTATGAGCAAGAGCGTAGAATTTTATCTTCTCTTTTGCCATCTTTTGCCCAAAAACAAAAAATGAAACAAGAGGTGGTAAAAGAAGCAGCCCAAGAAGCAGCACAAGAAGCAACACTGGATAAATGGTCTAAACGGAACGCTATAATATTGGCTTCGTACACAGAGGCATTTACCTCCATTAACCCCGAAGAAGAATCTGATTTGGGATTGCTGCATTACCTGCTTAATCTTTTAAAGAGAATAACCTAACCGTTCATTCTATCTTTGACTTTGCAGTTAATTTTTATATGGAATCAAACCCCTCTTCAAAGTCAGCAATTATATCATCCATATCTTCTAGTCCAACTGATACTCTGATAAGCCCGTCATCTATCCCCATATCTGAACGTTGTTTTTCAGTTAATGAGCTATGAGTTGTAGTGGCAGGGTGGGTAACTATAGTGCGGGTATCGCCTAAATTGGCGGAAAGAGAACACATCTGTAAAGCATCAAGAATTGACATTGCCTGTTTGCGAAGTTTTGCCTTATCTTTTGCGGCAGATTTAATTGAAAAGCTCAGTGTGCCACCACCACCACTCATCTGCTGCCGCGCTAAATCATATTGCGGAAAGCTCTCTAAGAAAGGATAATTAACTTTGGACACCTTAGGATGCTGCTCTAAATAGCGGGCAAAGATTAAGCCATTGTCGCTGTGTTTTTGCACCCGCAAACCCAGGTGTTCTAAACTCTTACTCAGAACCCAAGCATTAAAAGGTGATAGAGCTGCTCCAGCATGACGCAGCATAAATTCCAACGGCTCTATCATAGCTCTGCTGCCAGCAACTACTCCGCCAAGGCAACGTCCTTGTCCATCAATATACTTGGTTGCCGAATGCATTACCAAATCGGCGCCTAAAGTAATAGGGGTTTGCAAGAAAGGCGTAGCGTAAGCATTATCCACCATTAGAATTATCTTCTTGGCGCGACATATTTTGGCAAGCCCTGATATATCTATAATTTCCAAAGTGGGATTAGCTGGAGTTTCAATAATGCACATTGCCACATCGTCAGTAAGTGCCTTCTGCCAAGCATCTAACGTAGCGCCATTATCCACAAAAGCTGCGTTCATGCCCCACTTAGGTACCATCTTGGTGAGAATTTGCACAGTAGAACCAAATAAACAACGCGATGCCACAATCTTATCGCCACTTTTACAATGTGACATTATTGCGGTGAATATTGCCGCCATTCCAGTGGCAAAGCAAACTCCGTGTTCTGCTTCTTCTAGTAGGGCAATCTTGGTGGCAAACTCAGAAGTATTAGGGTTGTTATACCTGCCATAGTTATTGCCTTCCATCTCGCCAGCAAAAAGCGCGCGACCATGCTCAGCATTGTCAAAAACATAACTGGACGTTAAGTATATGGGAACCGAATGTTCCCTTTGTTCGCTGCGCTCAAGTTGGCAACGAATTGCTTGTGTTTGTTTCTTGTAAGTCATAATTCTGTTTCCTCCTGTTTTTATTATACAGGGATATACTCTAATCCCTACTTGCGGTTGCGTTGGTAACCCTTTATGTTCTTTTGCGGGCTTCTGGTAATTGCCAAGTTTGCTGCGGGAATATTTTCTGTTATCACCGAACCAGCGCCAACAATTGCATTCTTGCCAACTGTTACTGGGGCAACCAATGCAGTATTAGAACCAATAAAAGCTCCGTCCTTAATTGTGGTTTGGTGTTTATTCTTTCCATCATAGTTACAGGTGATGGTGCCAGCCCCCATATTCACTCCCTTGCCTATTTGTGAATCTCCAATATAACTAAGATGATTCGCCTTAGAGCTCTTGCCCATTTTGGAATTCTTCACTTCAATAAAATTACCTAACATCGCCTCATCCTCAAGAATACTTTGTGGTCTTAAGCGAGCATAAGGTCCCAAGGTGCATTGTTTACCTATGCGACTATCCTGAATATGACAAAAGTCCTTCACTTCGCTACCATCTTCTATGATAGAGGAAGTTATGTTGCAATGGTTGCCAATGGTAACATCATTGCCAATTTTAATATCGCCGCTAAGGATAACATTAACTCCTATGCGCACATTGCGTCCAACTTTAATATCACCGCATATATCAGCCCGTTTCGGGTCGCGAAAATAAACACCGCGTTTTGCCAGCTCGCCCACACGCCGCAACTGTAGCACTCTTTCCAGATGAGCAAGCTGCAGCATATCATTAGCCCCTAAGAATTCGCTGGTATCTTTGGTGGTTAGGGTCTTGATGGGGTGTTCTTCATTGTGTGCCATGAGCATTAAATCTGTCAGCAAATATTCTTGTTGTTTATTGGCGGGCTTTTGCGCCATTAATTTCCGCAGCCATTTTTTCATAGATGCCGCCGGTGCCGCCATTATTCCAGTGTTTACTTCTTTAATTTTGCGTTGCGTTGAATTGCAATCTTTTTCTTCCATAATTGCAATAGGATTACCGACAGGGTTGCGGATGATTCGTCCGTAACCAGTGGGGTTTTCCATTAGAGCAGTAAGCCATACAGCGCAGTTACCACTATTGGCTTTAGTCGCGCGCTGTTTGCCACGCTTAGAAGATGAGCTATCAGCGCTCAAGCCCTGCGCTGCGTTTATCATGCGGGTGATAGTAGATTTTTGCAGTAAAGGCACATCGCCGTAAAGGACTACTACTATGCAATCATTTGGGACGGCGCGAATTGCCTGAGCCACAGCATGGCCTGTTCCCAGCTGCTGCTGTTGGGTAATCTTTCTGACAGGAATTTGCAGCGATTCATTTAGAGCGTCTTTCACCTGAGGACTGCCGTTGCCAATTACCAGATTAATGTTGCTATGTTTGATTGTAGCAACCTGTTTGATAATATGGAAGAGCATCGGTTCACCACCTAAGGGTAAGAGAACCTTAGGCACATCTGTTGCCATTCTTTTACCTTTGCCGGCTGCTAAGATGATAAATTCGTTTTTCATTTATAGATTATACATTATGGGTTATAAATTTAAAAGCTTCCGACCTAACCGTGAAGGCGGGTTTCGCCTGGGGCGCTTAGATTGGTTACACAACGGCTGCAAATATCTGGGTGGGAGGAATCCTTGCCAACATCCTCAGAGCGATGCCAACAACGCGCGCATTTAACCGCTGCAGACGGACGAGATGATAGCAGTAATCCAGGCAGAGTGGTTTCTAATGCATCAGAGGGCGCCTCTGCTTTAGGTTTGAGTTGCGCCGCCGAAGTAATAAAAAAGAATTTCAGCTCATCTCCCAATTTGTCAATGATAAGACGCAATCCATCATCGCAATAAAGCGTAACCTCTGCCTCTAAAGAAGAACCTATAACATCAGCGCTACGTTGTTCCTCCATTAAGCGATTGACCTGCTCTTTCACATTAAATATAGTCGCCCACTCTTCGCGTCCCAGCGCAGAACTAACAGAAGCTAAATCAAACAAACCATCATACCATTCAGCAGTTAGAACTGACGCATCCCTTTTGCCAGGCATCCCAGGCATCCCAGACATATAGCCCCACACTTCCTCGGCAGTAAAGCTTGTGATGGGAGCCAGCCAACGGACGAGCGCTTCTAATGTATGAAAAATTGCGCTTTGCGCCGAGCGGCGCGCTTCGCTCTCTTTATGCATGGTATATTGGCGGTCTTTGATAATGTCTAAATAAAAGCCACCGAGCTCGCGCACGCAAAATTGATGAATTTTACGACAAGCGGCAGGATAACGATAGTTAGTGTAATCGTCTCTCAACTCCTCTTGGAGTTGCAAGGTTCTATCCACCACCCATTGGTCAAGAGATAACATTTTGCTCGGCGTTATCAGATGCTGACTTGCATCAAAGTCATGCAAATTGGCAAGTAAGAAACGTAGGGTATTGCGTACCTTGCGGTAGATATCACTAGTTGAAGCAAGTATATCTTGTGAGATGACCATCTCATTGGTATAGTCGGATGATATCACCCACCAACGTAAAACATCAGCGCCGAGGCGGTTTATTACCTCACTTGGTTCAATTATGTTGCCGAGCGATTTGGACATCTTATGCCCTTGACTATCAACCGTAAAACCATGGGTTAGCACTTCTCTATATGGAGCTTTTTCATCCATTGCCACTCCGCATAAGATGGATGACTGAAACCAGCCGCGATGTTGGTCGGACCCTTCCAAGTACATGGCAGCAGGATAGTCCAACTCAGGGCGCTGGCGCAACACCGAAAAATGAGTGGTGCCAGAATCAAACCACACATCCAATATATGCTGGACTTTGCTGTAGTCGTCCGCCTCATCGCCCAAAACGTCGCGCGCTTCAAGGTGATGCCAGGCATCCACACCTTCTTTTTCAATTAACTTGGCAATATCTTCTATCAGCTCGGCAGTACGAGGATGCGGTTCTTTACTTTCTTTATGCACAAAAAACGGAATCGGAACTCCCCAATGTCGTTGGCGAGATATGCACCAATCGGGGCGATTAGTCATCATACCTTCTATACGCCCTTGTCCCCATTCTGGCGTCCAGCGAATTTCAGGGGTCTCTTTGAGAACCTTGCCTATGAGGTCCTGCTTTGTCATGCTTATGAACCATTGAGTAGTAGCGCGATAGATGGTTGGGGTTTTATGCCGCCAACAATGTGGATACTGATGCTGGTAATCCTCGCTATGAATCAAGCAACCGCTCTCTTTGATTAAACTAATCAGTTTATCTTCGTCCTTGAATATATGCATGTCTCCTACCAGAGGGGTCTCGCTGGCATACTTGCCATAGTCGTTCACTGGGTTATCAAGTTCCAACCCATGTTTCTTGCCCATGAAAAAATCATCCAATCCGTAAGCTGGCGCTGAATGGACTAGTCCGCTGCCGCTTTCAACAGTAACATAATCTCCAACAGTAACTAAAGAGTCGCGCTCGTAATATGGATGACGTAGCGTCAGCCCTTGTAATTTGCTGCCAGTTATTGTTGCTAAGATGCCTTTGTTGGGCATGGAATATTTTTTAAGTAAATCATCCACCAATTCTTTTGCTAGTAATAAACGCAGAGGTTCGTTTCCTTCCTCCCGCTCGCTTTGAACTAAGCAATATTCTAAATCAGGGTTCAGGGTTACTGCGCGATTAGCCACGATGGTCCATGGGGTGGTAGTCCAGATGACGAACATGACTTTTCCTTGCCCTTGCCCCTGTGTGCCGCCCGCATCTTGTTTCAAACCTTGCTCGCTTGCTCTTTTGAATAACTCCGCTTCCTGTTCGGGTGGCAGGGGGAAACCAACACTTATGCCAGCTGAGGTTTTATCTTTATACTCCACTTCGGCTTCTGCCAAAGCTGATTGACAATGCAAACACCATTGCACGGGTTTATAGCCCTGCTCAATATGTCCATTGTTATAGATGACGCCAAGCGAGCGGATGATATCTGCTTCCACTTTATAATCCATAGTTATGTATGGATTATCCCAGTCGCCAATTACTCCCATCCGTTTAAATTCTGTGCGTTGAATATCCAGCCAATTCTTGGCATAGTCGCGACATTCTTGCCGAAACTTTTGCGCCTGTTCAGCATCTTTAGGACGCCCTAATTTCTTCTCAACATTAACTTCTATCGGCAAACCATGACAATCCCACCCTGGCACATAAGGGCTATCATAGCCACACAAGGAAAAACACTTAACAATAACATCTTTGAGAATTTTATTTACAGCATGCCCTAAATGCAGACGTCCATTAGCATAAGGAGGACCATCATGCAGCACCCATTTTTCGCGTCCGCTGCGGGCGGCGCGAATGCTCTTATATATATTGTTTTCTTGCCATTTAGCAAGAATCTGCGGTTCACGTTGTGGCAGATTTCCCTTCATCGGAAAATCCGTTGCTGGCAGGTTCAGTGTGGGACGATAATCTTGGTTAGTTGATGTCATTACAAAATTATAGAATATCACCCATAATTTTGCAAGGAATTAGCAGAATATTTTTTGCTTTAAATAGAAACGGCACGAATGTTGATAATAATTCGTGCCGTCCAGATGTGTATTATTTATTTAATGGCTATAGGAAGTTCATCGCAAGCGCCAGCAATGTTATTGTTGTAGGAGCATAATCCCGGGTGCAGTCCATCTGGGGTACTCATCCACGGGGGTAAATTCCCATGACCTGATGATGCCATCATAAGTTTTATTTCCCCATTCTGATGCTGGAAATAGTCCGCTGCAATCTGCGGATGAGCCCGCTACTTGTTCGCCGTCTAATTCACATCCTTGTAGCTGCTCGGTCGTTGCTCCCACTTCATCTCCTATGCTATCAGTGTAGCCGCTGATGTCAGTGTCCCAATAGGATGAAATTATTGTCCCCTCTTGGATTGCAACAAACCCGCCTTCTTGAGCGCCTGAACCGATATTATTTACTGTACTTGTAGAATAGGAACCGTTTATAGTTCCTCCCACTTGATGGGCAATAAAGCCACCAAGCGCTCCTTGACTGGTAACATTTGCGCTGGCATAACAAGAGGAGATTGTGCCATCTTGTTGGTATCCAGTAATTCCACCAACAAAGTCATTTCCTTGAACATTTCCTGTGGCATAGCAATTGCTAATAGTTCCGTTGGAAACTTGTCCAGCAAATCCTCCGCTAGCAAGGGCTGCCATTACATTGCTTGCGCTGTCCGAAAATTGAATATCGCCATTTGCCATTTCCCCTATCAGCCCGCCGACATAATCTGAGCCAGTTACACTGCCTGTGGAACTGCTTGCATTTATAGTGCCTGATAATTGATGTCCAACCAATCCGCCAACTTGATTTTCTCCAGTTACAGAGGCGTTAGCGCTGGAAAGGGTAATCTTGCCGCTACTCTTATATCCAACTAATCCACCAATATTATGATCTTCACTATATACTTCGCCTCTAACCGAAGAATTAGCTATTGTTCCTGATATTAGATGTCCGACTAATCCGCCTACGTTATTACCTCCGTTTATTACTACCGCATCAGCTACAACAGATAGTATCTCACCCCCCGCTGCGCTGCCAACCCCAGCTACGCTGCCAACTAAAGCACCGACATTATCTCTGCCAGTTATTAAAGAATTATTCATATTTATATAACTCAGCGCCGCCGTTTCGCCAATTATGCCAAATAAACCAACACCGTCTAAGTTCGGGCGGTCAATATATAAGTCAGTAATGTTGTTGCTGGCGCCATAAAAGCTTCCATTGAATACGTTATTATCTGAGTTATCATCACAATCATTATCATCACCGCAGCTGCCAATAGGGAAGAACCCTTTGCCGTTGTTCCATTGTTGTGTAACGGCTGAATCTATATCATTGGCTAAGATATAAGATGCGCTTAGATGTTCGTTAAGATTATTACCATAAAGCCAGCCGCCAGTGGGAGATGGCTTATTCAGCGAATTACCAAGATGGTCTACTCCAGCAATTGCCTGCAGCTGATAGATGTTGCGAATCATAAACGGCTCTTGCGTTGTCCCCCTTCCTTCTATATGTCTGCTGTTATCTTGCGGATAGGAATCGTAATCATCGCCCACTCCGTCTGCGTCTGCGTCTTCAGTGGCGACAACCAATGTAACATTAACTATCGCCTCAGCATTAAATTCATCCCGCGCAGTTACTTGCATTGAATAATTACCTATTGGCAGAACCTGCTCCGGGCTTATAACTCCATTCGCACTTATAACAAATCTTGGATCGCTTATTGAATAAACAATGTCGTCTTCTTCAGGATCTGTGGCAACAACCGCCAGTTCTTCGGCAAACACCAAATCCTTAGTTGTCTCAAATACATATAGCTCCTGTGCAAACTCAGGCGCCAGATTTATGAGTTCAACACTGAAGTAATTATCAAACTGAGCAGGGAGCTGATCCAGAAGCTTAGAATTAATATCCCCTGCCTCATCAGTGGCATTAACTTTTATACTAAGCTCATATTCCCCTGGATCCCCTACTGTTGTCTCTCTTGCTATGCTAATAGCTCCGCTGCGGCTATCTATATTAAACAATCCGCTAAAATTACTTGTGAGCTCATAAACTATTTGTTCCGCCTCTTGTTGCGCCGCAGAGGCATTACTATTTACTGCAAATGGTAATCTGACAGCGCCCAGAATCATGCCTTGCGTTGCCTCTTTTGCTAACACCGCTGTGGCGCATAATTTATTTTTACTCTCTCCAAGTTCGCATGCTGTTGCTACTTCGGGTAATATATTTTTGTTATTTGCATCTTTAACTGACAGAACAGGATAAACATAAGATGGCTCAAATATCCAGCTGCCGCTTATTTCATTTGTGACAGAATTATTCCAAAGATCTACGGGGAAAAGGACTTCACCATTTTCTAACATACATGATGCTGCGCTACTGGCACCAGTAATTATTTTACCGTTGAGACCGCATCCGCGCAATTGTAAGCTAGTTAATCCAACCGCCCCAGCCGTTTCTGTGTCAACTTCACTGACATCTATATTCCAATAGGATGAGACAATATTTCCATCGCTTTGATTGCCAATGAAACCGGTATCTTTATCACCAATTATCTTGCCACTTGAGTAAGAAGAGCTTATGTCGCCTGCGGATTGTCTCCCCACTAAACCGCCGATTGCAGAAGTTCCTTGTATTTTTTCAGTTGCATAAGAGAAAGATATTTCTCCATCTGTCATTAGCCCGATGGCGCCACCAACATTTTTATTGCCGTTAACATCCACTCGTGAATAAGAAAAAACTATTTCTCCCGCTGATTTAACTCCAACTATGCCGCCAATATTATTATTGCCACTAATTCTGCCTTTGGAGGCAGCGGCGATTATGCTATCCTCTGATATGCCACTTATTGCTCCAATGAAATTGTTGCCACTAATCTGTTGGTTTGCTGTCACAGATATAATTTTTCCACTTAACTGGCTCCCTGATAATCCTCCGAGATAATTATTACCCACTATGCTACCGCTAACTTCAACAGAACTTAAGCTCCCACTTTTTTGATAACCTACAACTCCACCAACATGGTCTCTGCCACTTAATTTTATATTATGTAGCTTTAGATTAACCACTTCTGCTTGGTTGTCCATTAGTCCGAATAATCCAATACCATCTAATGAGCGGCGGTGAATCCGTAACTCACTAATAGTCCAACTATCGCCATCTAATGAACCGCTAAACGGATAGTTATCTTCAGTTGTTTCGCAGTCGTTATCCGCGCCACAATCGCCGATAGGGGTAAGCCCCAATCCTTGATTCCAGGTGATAGTTTCATTGGCATCAATATTTGCACTAAGACGATAATACTTGTTGAGTTGCTCTTGAGTATTATTGCCATATAAGAAACCATTGGTTAATGTCGATGCATTTAGTTGATTTCCTTCATGGTCAAAGCCCGCTATTGCCTGTAACTGATAGACGTTATTTATGAGATAAGGTGCCTCTATTGTCCCATTACCAAGGACTGCAGAATTTTTGTCGTTCATTGCCGCGTCATAAGCATTGACTACGCCATCTCGGTCTGAGTCAAGGATTAATCCATTTGTGCTTGTGAGCTGTGGGTTTGCTGAGGAACCTACTTCGTTGCTGCTGCTGCTTGAGCAGGATACCAAAGTGATAGATACTGCTAACAGAATTATGATGCTAATATTTTTTATGCTGGCGTTTACACTTATATAAGCGTTAGCATAAGAAGTTAAGCAATTGCTTATACTGCGATTGCCTGTTTGTCTGGTTTGCATGATTTCCCCCATGTGTATTCCCCTTTATATATTGTTTTGAATATACTCTTGATATATTCCTTTTATATATTAATGATTGTAATCCCTGAATTTCAATCCCCTTGTATATTCATATACATATTCATCAGTAATAAATGTTGAAATAATATTTATTTGCTAACGAATGTGCCTATTATAACATTTATATTTTCAAATTACAATAGATATAATTTATTATTGCGTTTTTTGGGAGGTTTCTATTGATGGATAGAATCAAATCCAAATAAGCATATTACAATTGTAAAAAAGCGGCTATTATAGCACCCGTAGCTAGAATAGTTCCAATGGTCCAATAGGTGTGCATTTGTAGCTTAGAGTTAAACCTATCATTCTGTTCCCGCATTTCATCGCTAAATTTTTTGTATAGTTCATTGTTGTTTTTCATAACCCCTTGGGATATTCTTTCGGCTAAATAATCATCTTCAATCTTAATCTCTATAGAGTTAAATCTTTTTTCCAAATATTCAACTGCAATAAGATAAAGAGCTAATTCATTATCTCCACCTGTAAACGCCCTATAAAGCGGGTTATCGTGTAGATCGTTGGGTGTTCTCTCAGTTTGTCTCATAACATAATCTCTGGTTGTCGATATTATAAATTAAATCTGGGTTTCTATTTTCATAACTAATTTCTTTCATAGTTTATTTACTATGCTTACATAAGTATGTATATGGGTATTATACATTAAAAATCAACCCTTGCCGACTACTTTATAAGTAGCATTATTTTGTAAGCAGGGTTACTTTGTAAGCATTAAAGGATCTAAGTATTTTTTTAGTTCTTTCTCCGAGAGGTCAGTCATTTCTTTGGCGACATCTAATACAGGACGATTTTCTTTATACGCAGTTTTAGCTATCATTGCTCCCTTTTCGTAACCAATAATATGATTGAGCGCAGTAATTAATATAGGATTTTTTTTCAATGCATTTTGCAGATTATGTTCCTGCACTTTAAATCCTTTGATTGCTTTGTTAGCCAAATTAGTGCAAGAGTTGGCAAGCAACTCAACCGACTGCAAAAGATTATAGGCAATCATTGGCAACATTACATTAAGCTGAAAGTTGCCTGCTTGTCCGCCAATCGCAATGGCGGCATCATTACCCATTACATGGGCTGCCGCCATGCATGCTGATTCGGGAACTACGGGGTTAACCTTGCCTGGCATTATGCTACTTCCTGGTTGCAAGGCGGGTAATTCTATTTCACCTAATCCTGCCAACGGACCGCTATTCATCCAACGTAAGTCATTAGAAATCTTCATCACTACTACTGCCAAGCAACGTAGCTGTCCGCTCATTTCCACTGCGGCATCCTGAGCGCCGAGCCCAGCAAAATAATTACCCATAGAAGTGAACTTAATCTTTGACTTAGCGCTGATGGATTTAGCAAATAATTTACCGAATCTTTTATCTGCGTTAACTCCAGTACCAACCGCAGTGCCGCCTTGCGGCAAAGCCGATAATCTTGTTAGCGAATCCTTAATTCCTTGTTGGGCATCTTTAAGTTGCGCGCTCCAACCCCCCAGCTCTTGTTGCAACGTGATTGGCATCGCGTCCATAAGATGGGTTCTGCCGGTCTTTACCTTGTTCTTTAACTCCACTCCCTTTTTATCAATAACCTTAATTAATAATTCAACGGCTGGCATAAGTTCTTGATTAATTGCCAGAACTGCGCTTACTTTTATTGCGGTAGGGACAACGTCATTAGAGCTTTGGCTCATATTGACATGGTCGTTTGGATGAACTCTATTATTTGGCTTGCTTGACTTGCCACTGCCCGCATTTGCCAGGGTTGTAATAACCTCATTGGCATTCATGTTGGAGCTGGTGCCCGACCCTGTTTGAAAAACATCTATAGGGAATTGATTATCATAATCTCCATTAGCTATCTGATTGGATGCCTTTTTGATTGCTGAGGCAATAGGTGATTTAAGTTTGCCGAGGGACTGGTTAACCTCAGCGGCGCAAAATTTTATTATTCCAAGCGCTTCTATAAAGCGCCGCGGCATAGTTAAGGAACTTATGGGAAAATTATCAACTGCTCTTTGGGTCTGAGCTCCGTAAAGAGCGTTTGTGGGGACTTGTATGTCGCCCATGCTATCCTTGAGTATCTTGTATTTGTTCATAGAGCATATTTTATAATATATAAGGGGTTGAAATATTAATAAAGAAGTGATATAATGCTTGAGTAATTAATACACAATAAGGGGGAGACTATTGGGAATCATATTAGGACTAGTACTTAAGCTAGTATCAGGGATAAAATCAGGGGGAATCTTAACAAATTCAACAAGCTCAATTGGGGGCGGGGCATCCAAGCGGACACTTATATTGACGTTGGTTTTGATGTTGGCTGTAGTTGCTGCTTGCGCTAACGAACAAGTCAATAATGAAGGGAGTCCTTCATCTAAATCGCAAGCCGACTCTGTACTTCCTCCAGTGGATATTTCCATGAATACCCAATTGGATAGTGATAATGATGGCATCATTAATGCTTATGACGTTGCTTATGATGATAAGGAAATCAGTGTAATAGGCGACGGCAGCGCCGAGTTCCCTTTTATCATTAAAAACATTTATCAACTTCAGGCAATAGCTGGAGTTGACCACACAGGCAAGTCACTTAATGCATCTTCCTATACCAATAATCAGTGGTTATATGGCGGCAACCAAACGGAACAAATGCTTAAGTCCTACCATCTTGGCGCTCATATAGATGCTTCCGTTACTGCCGATTGGCGATTAACTGGGGGCACCGCGGCATCAACAAATATTTTGGTTAATGCAACCACAGATTACGTAATAGGATTCTTCCCTATAGGTAATTGTGGCGAAAATAATCAATGCCTGGATGATGATGACATTGTATTTTATGGTAATTTTGATGGGCGCTCTTTTGTAATCTCTAACCTGCATATATACCGTCCTGCGACCAGCGGAGTTGGTTTATTCGGCAATACAGGTGTATCTTCGGTCATTAACTCCCTTGCTTTGACTTCAATTGAAATAACTGGCGCCATAGATGTTGGAGCAATAGCTGGTCAAAGTTTCAGCATGATTACAGATTCTTATGCCAAAGGAGTAGTTACTGGTTATGAGCGCGTCGGAGGATTAGTAGGATTCAACTACGGCATTATTGAGGGTTCTTATGCCAGCGGTACTATCACAGGCATGAACTCTATTGGCGGTGTGGCAGCGCACAATTCAGGAGTCATTTCTGATTCTCATGCTATTGGTGAAGTTAGTGGCGATGCTTTTGTTGGCGGTTTGGTGGCTCTTAACACGGGCTATATTGCAAATTGTTTTGCTAATACAATAGTGAGCGGCAATTCTAATGTAGGGGGCTTAGTTGGTTATAATTTGAGCGGAATAACTCTTTCCCATGCTGCCAGTTCGGTGACGGGCGATTTTCAGATTGGGGGGTTAGTAGGCAGCAACGAAGCTAACATAACAAATTCTTATTCACTTAGCGCAATCAACGGCACTAACAAGGTTGGTGGTTTGATTGGCGCTAACAATGGCAGTGTGTTTTATTCTTATGCCAGCGCGGATGTTAGCGGGAATAATGAGGTTGGTGGTTTAGTTGGCAGTAGCGACGGCAATGTATCCGCTTCTTATTCTTTGGGGCAAGTTGAGGGTAACACTTATATAGGTGGCTTGGTTGGTTATGGGGAGGGCAGCATTGCTTATTCTTTCACCCACAGTAATGTCAGCGGTCAGGATATTGTTGGCGGCTTAGTTGGATTTTATAATGCAAGCCAAGGGATGACTGCATCTTATGCAGCAGGTGCAGTTAGTGTTGATGGACAGGGCACTTCTGGCGGCTTGGTAGGTAAGAGCGCTACCGACTTCTTTACTTCGTCTTATTGGAATGCGGATAACGATGCTAAGAATAGAGCTCAATCTCGCATGCCTGGTTCGCCGCGAAGCATAACTAAAGCTCAGTTTACAAGTTGTGGATTAAATGGTATGCGTCATCGCTCCGCTCGTAATAATGTTGATTGTAGTGATATTTTTCCTGCAGACGAATGGGAAGGATTTGTTAGCCCGCATGGCTATTCTGTCTCATGGGATTTCAGCAATCCTGATGACCATCCTACTCTTATAGTTGAGGATGAAGAGGGGGTTGGTATTCTCCTCCCAGTTACATGTGTTATTGGTTCTGTTGGGCGAAGAGCATGTGAGCAGGATATTCACATTGCTCAAGCAGTTAAGGGGGTTGAGTTTGCGCGGGTAATTATCGCGGCAGATATTGGGGATACAGAAACATTAACTAAAAAGAATGGGAAACTTCCTCCCTTTGGTAACAGAGGAATTAATTATGATTCTTTAACAGCAGGAGTGGTAGATTATCAATTATCAAACGCTGGAGCTGGAGATTTATTTCAGATAGATGCAAAGAACGGAGCTCTGTCCCTGGCAAGAGATGCCACTATTAATGATGCGGCTGTTTATCGTTTGATAGTTACTGCTAATGTGCATTATCTTGCGCCAGGTAACTCAAGGAAACAGGGTAGGCAGAATAGCCGGGGCAATGGACGCGGAGTGGGTAGCCAGTTAGGTTTGACAGAAAGCTATCAGGTTGAGTTTATCGTATCACTAATAACAGATTTTAATTAAATATTTTGGGGAAAATTACAATGAAACATTATTACTTTAGTAAGTTTAACAAATACAATTTATGGGCTTTGGGCGTTATTTTATTATTGGGTGGGTGCAGTGGAAAGGAGAATATTAATGGAGTAGCTAATCAGCAAGAAGAGTTGCGTAACCCAACATTTTCTTCTCCAGTTGAATATTTTGCTGATTCTCTAGAAGTTGATACAGATGGAGATGGAATTGTCAATGCTTACGACTTTGTCTATAACGATGCTGATGAAATCACCTTGGGCGATGGGACGGACTTGAATCCGTATGTTATTCGTAATATCTATCAGCTGCAAGCGGTTGCTGGATTTGACCATACAGGAACCTCTCTGGATAAATCCCAATACACAGATAATAATTGGCTTTATGGGAATAGCACCGCACAGCAACTTACTGCCACTTATGTGCTTTCATATAATATTGATGCAACACCAACTCGCAATTGGAATAGCGCGGGAGATAGAGCATCTGTTGAATCAAATTTTTCGTCCACTGCGGGAGAAGGATTTATTCCCATCGGAATATGTCCCGATGAGAATAATTGCCAAGATGCCGATGACGGCATCTTTAGTGGAATGTTTAACGGCAACTCTTATGCTATTAATGGTTTGTTTATAAACCATCCTTTAATGAATAGAGTTGGTCTATTTGCTAACTTAGGAGTAGGTGCAAAAGTTAATACCCTTGGTCTAACCGAATTGGAATTAATCGGCAATAACCAAGTAGGAGGAATCGCGGGTTTTAGTGCGGGTAATATTATTTCTTCTTTCATGTCAGGGACAGTTTTAGGCAATGACATTGTCGGCGGTGTGGTAGGAGTTAATAATGGATATATTAGCGATTCTTATTCAAGTGGTTTAGTTGAAGGCGTTTCAATGGTAGGCGGTTTAACGGGGGTAAATTCACAATTAATTACAAGTGCTTATGCCGTATCTTTTACTTATGGTTCCAATACTATAGGTGGCTTAGTCGGATTTAACGATGCAGGAGCATCTATAAATACTTCATACTCGGTAGGAGAGACCAACGGCACTATGAGAGTTGGTGGTTTGGTGGGTAGCAGCGAAGGCGAGGTATTCTATTCTTACACTAATGCTGATGTGAATGGTTATGGTGAAGTTGGAGGGTTGATAGGCAAAAATGATGGAAGTATTGAGGCGTCTTATGCTACTGGCAATGCAGTCGGAGATTCTTATGTTGGTGGTTTGGTGGGTTTTGGTACAGGTCCTATATCCCATTCCTTTGCTCATGGCAATGTGCAGGGCAAGGATCGCATTGGAGGTTTGGTAGGTTTCTTTAACTCCCGTGAAGGGATAGAGGCCTCTTACGCGGTGGGAGAAGTTGATCTCACTTATGAGGAAAGCATTGATGACGAAGAAAGATTAGACACTGGTACTTACAGCACAGGCACTTACAGCACAGGCACTTACAACACAGGCACTTACAACGTTGGCGTTTACAATTCTGACGATAACAAGAAGAACGGTAATAATGGTAACGGCAATGGCAATAACGGCAATGGCAATAATGGCAACGGCAATAACGGCAACGGCAATAACGGCAATGGTAATGGCTGTAATAATGGCAACGGCAAGGGTAATAACGGCAATGGCAACGGTAATAATGGCAACGGCAACGGTAATAATGGCAATGGTAACGGTAATAATGGCAACGGCAACGGCGGGAATAGCTGTAATAATGGCAACGGCGGCAATAGTACCGATGATGGCAATAGTACCGATGATGGCAATGGCGGCGATGATGGCAATGGTGGCGATGATGGCAATGGCGGCGATGATGGTAATGGCGGCGATGATGGCAATGGCGGCGATGATGGTAATGGCGGCGATGATGGCAATGGTGGCGACGATGGCAATGGCGGCGATGTAGGCAAAAGAAGATCTG
The DNA here is from genome assembly GCA_965207945.1 of Gammaproteobacteria bacterium. Taxonomy (GTDB): domain Bacteria; phylum Pseudomonadota; class Gammaproteobacteria; order CBDBNL01; family JAAOII01; genus JAAOII01. The sequence goes on along the minus strand of OZ242303.1, from coordinate 1,701,596 downwards.
GCGGTTTAGTAGGGTATAGCATTCGTAGTTTTCGTTCATCGTCATATTGGGATAAGCAAAGAGGCAAAATTGATGAAAGCGCTGGCGAAGGAACTCGCGGTATAACCACAGCACAATTGAAGAAATGTGGGTTAAATGGCAGACGCCATACGCGAGCATCTGCAAAGGTTAGTTGTGAAGGTCTATTCCCTGCATCCACGTGGGGATATACTACCACCGAGAGAGGTGTTTCTATTGGATGGGACTTTGACAATTATGAAGAATATCCTACTCTTAAGGTGCGAGATTTATCAGGTAAAGATATTCTTCCAATTCCTGTATGTGTAACAGGCACATCGCTCAAAGGAAAGTGCGCAGCAGATTTTTCTGTTGCCCAAGCAATAAATGGAACTAAGGTTGGCAGAATAATAGTTGCAGACACGCGCTATCCAGCAAATAGATTTACATATAGATTTTCTGCTCAAACGGAATCCTCTGACTTAGGTAATTCATTTAGTGGACTGTTGCATATTGACGCTAAATCGGGATATATTTTTATGCGCAGAGATGCGGCTGAGTCGGATGCAGGTTCTTATAATCTATCCATAATGGCAGAGTTGTCCCCGCTTGCTGTGCAGACAGTAAGCATTAATGATTCACCACAAACATCAGATAGTGCTAATGATTTTTCTCAATTAAATGACGAACAGCTGCAACTTAATATTAATTTTCACTTTTTACTCAGGGAACAGGCGGATGAATTAGTTCATTATTCGGATATGGATAGAGATAGGATAGCCGATGAGTATGATGCTTTTCCTGAAGATGAAACTAAGATAGTTGAAGGAAAAGGAAATTTAAGCGACCCTTTTATTATTCGTAATATCTATCAGCTGCAGGCATTGGCTGGGTTTGACCATCACGGCAGACGTCTTGATGATACTTCTTTCACTGGAGGTAATTGGCTATATGGCTCAGGCATGGGTGATCAACTAAAACGCTATTATAAACTTGGTAATGATATTGATGCTTCGGTAACCAGCGAATGGAGAAATGGTATGGGTTTTATTCCTATAGGCGGTTGTAGTGTTAATAATGAATGCTTGGTTAACTTTGGTGGCGAACTTAATGGTGGTGGTTACACCATATCCAATATTACTATTGCAGTTCATGATAGAGCGAGTGGAGTTGCCCTGTTCGGTGCGATTGACTCAGGGACTATAAAAAACATCAATATCCACCAAGCAAAGATTAGTGGCGGTCTAAGTAATGTTGGAATATTAGCGGGTTATGCAAAAGATGCTCGTATTTTACGCAGTTCAGTGAGCGGGCAAATTATGAGCCCTATTGCCAATGCAGTGGGTGCTATGATAGGCGATGGATATAATTCGGTTATATCCTCATCTTACTCCAATAATAGCCAAGTAGTTGGACGCAATGATGTTGGCGGCTTAGTTGGACATGGTGCGGCACTGTCAATATTTACTTCTTATGCAGTAGATACCGATGTTAATGGCGCAGACAATGTAGGTGGACTAGCGGGATCTGGGGATGCCCATATAGTTGCATCTTATTTTAGAAGTGGCATTATTCGCTCCTCAAGAACAGTTGGCTTCTTGGTGGGAGAAGGCAGTACTAGTTCGCTCGGTTATTCTTATGCGGCGGCAGATGGCATATTTGGCGAAAGGAGCAGCTTTGATCTAATTGGTGGAGGAATTAACAACGATAATATTGTTGCATCCTATTGGGATATGAATAGCTCGGGCTATTATGATGAAACATCAATTTATGCCAAAACCACTGCAGAACTTCAACAACCAGAAGATTTTAGCGGCTTATATGCCGAGTGGGATAATCTTTGGTGTGATCCATCTAACGGAAGGGTTACTGATAACGATACTTCTCCTTTGGCAATTCCAGCTAATCAAGTTTGGAATATTGGTTTTGCTGGCGAATATCCGGCGCTTATATGCACCTCTGATATGCTGGGGGCTCTTCAAGGAAGGATTGATAGTGATGGAGATGGAGTTAATGATATTGTCGATGAATTTCCAAATAATATTAATGAGCAATTGGATACAGATAAAGACGGCACTGGCAACAATGCGGACTTGGATGATGACGGAGACCTAGTGCCAGACACCAAAGACCCTGAGCCGCTGATTGCCAATCATAATGTTGATAGGAACGGTAACGGACTGCTAGACATTAGCACAGCAGAAGAATTGAATGGTATTCGCTACGATCTGAGAGGGGGAAGTATGAAGTTATCAGAAACCGATGCTGGCAGTAACTTTGGCTGCGGCATACAAGTGGGCAGGGTGCGTTGTTATGGTTATGAACTGGTGGCAGATATTGATTTGTCTCAACATAATGATGGCTATTGGCAACCAATTGGACATTGTTTGCCAGATGACACATGTCCGAGTTTATTTAATACTATATTTTTGGGCAATGATTACACTATATCTAATATGGTTATTAATGCCAGTGCCGATGCCAGAGCAGTAGGATTATTTGGCGTTATTGGTGCGGGAGCAGTTATACGAGGAGTAAATCTTCAAAATGTTGCTATAACTGGCGGGAAATATTACATTGGTATGTTATTCGGCGTAGGTAGATACTCTTCAATTCTAGAGGTATCTGTAAGTGGTTCAATTATGAGTCCTGGTTCCGAAAATGTTGGAGCTATTGGTGGATATGCTCCACATATCCATATATGGGAATCTCTTGTATCCAATGTAACCATAAATGCTGGGGAATCAAATATTGGCGGTTTCGTTGGCTATGGCGAGCAAGTCAGAATAAATGATTCTTCTGCCAATAATATCAATGTAATTGGCACCTATCAATCTGTTGGAGGTATAGTGGGATATGGAGAGTTGGCTAATGTCCTACGAGTATCTGTAGATAATGCCACTATCGCGGGACGCTCTGCTGTGGGAGGCATAATTGGCAGGGAAGAGAATTCTAATGTTGTTAATTCGCAAGTGAGAGATAGCAAGGTTCTTGGAATAACAGAGATAGGTGGATTAGTCGGCGCAGGGAATGGCGCTCGCATCAACACGGCAGCTGTAATAAGGAGTAAGGTGCAGGGAACCAGGTCTGTATCCGAGCTAATTGGGACAGGTGATGGCTTAAGTGTCGTTTTTGATCCTTCGTTAGGAGGTTACATAACCGCTACCAGAATGGTGGGAGGTATAGTTGGCAATGGCGCTAACTTGGGTATCACGCACTCTTATGTGGCGTTGAGTAACATTAGTGGCGAGGCAACTGTGGGCGGTTTGGTCGGCAGTGCTAATGGCATTACTGTGGCTTCTTCTTATGCGGCAGGCGGTTCTGTGCATGCAACTGCTGGCGGGACAGTCGGCGGCATTATCGGCGAGGGGACGAATGCCAGAGTCCTTGCTTCTTATACGGCTTTGGATAATATAACTGCAACGGGTGACAATGTTGGCGGCATTATCGGCAATGGAGTTCGCAGTAGAATTATCGCCTCTTATGCAGCAGGCGGAGCAGTTAGTGGTGGCGCGAATGTCGGTGGTTTAGTAGGCACCGCAGTTGCGAGCAATATTATTGCCTCTTATAATTCTGGTGGTGATGTTAGCGGGACGGATACGACTGGCGGTTTAATAGGCAACTTAGGAACTGGAGATGATATAACGAATGTGACATCATCATATAGGGTTGATAGTATTCATGTTATGGCGGATAACAATGTAATTACCACTATTGATAACGAGGTGCTCAGCATTAATGATTTGCAATCGCCACAAGAGTTTAGTGGTATTTATGCGGATTGGGGCAGTTACTGGTGTAATGCAGAAAATGGTGGTTTCATCACTAATAGTAGACATCGGCTTGCTACTGATGACAATCGCGCCTGGAATCTTGGCAACTCAATCCAATTACCAGTCCTAACCTGTACTGCTGCCATCACTCCTTAAATCAAGGCAAATACTCCAATATATTGCAAATTACTAAAATTGGAGTTTTTTTACATTTTTGCTTATTTTGTGTATAATAAAAGCAAGCAATAACGGCAATAAATGATTATTTCGCTTAATTTTTATGTGAAATATTACTAATTGTCGCTATGTTTAGTTGAGTACTGCAGGAATTCTCTTTATTTTTTTGACTTTCTTGTAGTTGATTATTATATTTACCAAAATAGGAGTAATAGATATGAATAAAAAGGATCTAATAGATGCAATTGCGGACGGCTCAGGGATAAATAAATCTCAAGCCGATACAGTAGTAAATGTATTTGTAGAAAGTATTTCCAATGCTTTAGCAGGTGGAAATGACGTCGCTTTGCCTGGGTTTGGGAGTTTTGTGGTTAAAGACAGAGCTGCTCGACAAGGGCGTAATCCAAGAACAGGAGAAACTATCAACATCGCTGCCTCTAAGGCACCTGGCTTCAAAGCAAGTAGTGTTTTGAAGAAGAAGGTAAATTCTTAGTTATTGTTTGATTAAAAGGGTTTGTTGTCATTAAAAAGCCAACAAACCCTTTTTTAGTTAATTTTATTTCATAGCTTTGCGTAGCTTAGTAAATAACTAATCGGAGCTAATAGGGGACTAATAAGGAACTAATAGGGAACTAATAGGCAAGGGGCATAGATTAAAGCGTAATAGATTAAGGTCTAATAAGCGCACAGCAACATGCAACAACATATAGCAAACAGGCAAAATTAAATGTTACAGAAAATGAAAGATCAGGCAGGTAACTGGATGATCAAAACCATTTTGGTTTTGGTGTCCCTTAGTTTTGTCTTATGGGGAACTAGTTCAATTTGGAATCTCTTTACAAACGACAGTATAGTTGTTGATATTAATGGCGACACTACATCTCTTCCTTATTTTGAAAGAGCCGTCTCCTCTAAAAAGCAGTCGTTGACTAGTGAAACGGCAACTACAAGTTTGGTTGAGCAATACCTTGAATCAAGTATTAGAAAGGAGGTTTTGGAAGAAATTATTAACACAACTCTTCTAAGTCAAGGGGCAGAGGAAGATGGCATAGGACTAAGCGAACGACAAGTGGATGAAATTATCGTAAGCCAATCGGCATTCCATATAGATGGCAAATTTAATACCCGTTCGTATGAATCATTCCTGCAAAGATCTAGGGTGAGTTCTAATGATTACAAAGAATATCTGCGCGAGAATTTCCGCCAATCTGCCTACCAAGAAAGTATTGATAATAGCGCTTTTTTTACCCCCAATAATTTAGATTTTTATGCCAACTGGCAATATCAAGAATATTCATACCGCTACCTACAGATTGAAACAAGTGATTTTGTTGATAATGAACCATTAGATGAGGATATAGTTCGCTCTTTTTATGAAGAGAATATTGACAGTTATTATTTGCCTGAAGAATTTGATGTTGCCTACGTTACATTAAATTCAGATGATGTTATTTCAACTATTGAAGTTCCTGATGAGGAATTGAGAAGCGTATACCTTGATACTTATGGCTATTTGTACCAGGACGTTAATGTAACCCTGCGCCAGATATTCTTTGCTGACGAAGAAGGCATTAATGAAGAGCTAATCAGCAAAGCTGAAGAGATAAAGCAGTCAATTAATAACGTTGCTGATTTTATTACTGCGGTTGAAGAGAACTCAGAGGATGAAGTAACTAAAGTAAATGGCGGCTCATTGGGCACTAGCCCGTTGGGAGATTTGCCCACCTCTTTTGTAGATACTATACGCAACATGCCTAAAGATGCGAAATTAGGCGGACCTTTTCGTTCGCAGCTCGGGGTGCATCTTATATGGCTTGATGAAAGTTCTGATGTTGACGCTCCATCTTTTGATGAAGTTAAAGATGAGTTGCAGGAAGAGCTCCGTTATAGTAAATTGGAAGAAACTATGCTGGAAAAGGCAGAAAACTTTTCTTATGAAATATTAACCCTTAATGATTTACAGCGAGCAGCAAATATTAGTGGTATAACCACAGGAGGAAGCGGTACTTTTGTTTTAGGGGATGGATTTGCGGAAGAGTTTGGTAATTCTTTTATAGAAGAAGCGCTGGCTATGCAAGAAGGAGATATTAGTGATGTAATTTTATTGGATGATGGTGATTATATGGCGATTGAAATGCAAAGTCGCAGAGAGCCAATTCTGCAAAGCTTTGCCGATATCCAATCAAAGATAGAAGCAGATTATCGTTTGTTTGTGGCACAATCGCAACTTGAAGAGATTACGCAAGACATCATAGAGGCAATAAAAAGTGGAGAGCAATCTTACGAAAATCCACTAAATATTATCCCCGTTCGCCGTTGGGCATCTTATGAATGGAAGGAAGAGAGCGGGATAAGTCGTAATTATGCGCAGGATGATGCTGTTGCTTCTTTAATTCTTGACTTGCCAGTCGGGGACTTTCCTTATCCTGTTTCGGGTAAAACGTCTGATAATAGTTTTGTTGTGGCTATAGTTGAAGATATAGTTACTAAAACGTATAAAGAATTAAGTGCCGCTGAAAAGATTAGTTTAAAAGAAGAGTATCTCCAAAGTAGTCGCCAACTTGCTAATTCTTTAATAATTAGTGAACTGCGTAACGCAGCAGACATAGAGATAAATGAAGAGCTCATCGGTCTTCAATAATAAGTCCATAGCTTTTCTTGGCTGTGGTCATCTTGGGGGGTCTTTAGTAGAAGGTATGCTTTCCCAACAATATCAAGCACAAAAAATCACAGTCACTCGCCGTGCACTTGATAAATTATCCTCACTTAAGGATAAAGGAGTGCAGATTACAGATGATAATGCAGCTGCGGTTGCCGCCAGTGATGTTATTGTGCTATGTGTCCGCCCTGACCAACTGGCAACATTGTTGGACGAAATCCAACCATTGTTAGCAGAATCTAACAAAGTAGTTATAAGTGTCATAGCTGGACTAAGTATTGCAGATATGAAGCATAGAATTAAATCTCCCATTGTTCGTTCAATGCCCAACATCGCAAGCGCTTTATGCGAGGGAGTAACCATTGTATATTTTTCTGATGATGCTGATGAAAGTACCAGACAAATAGCTAATAGTGTATTTGCTCCGTCTGGACTGGTAATAACAGCTAATAGTGATGAAGAGGTTGATAGTTATACTGCTTTATGCGGCAGCGGTCCTGCCTATTTTTTCCAATTCGTTTTATTAATGTGCAAGTATGGGGAAGCGCGTTCTTTGCCTGCAGCCGATGTTTATAAAGGAGTGCTACAAACAATGAAGGGAGCTGCCGCCTTATTGCAAGCAAGTGGCAAAGACCCTCAATCATTGATAGACGAGATTGCAGTACCTGGAGAGCCAACCGCCACCGGCGCCGCCTTAAAGGTTTTGGCAACTAAGGAAATGGAAGATATAGTTATGCATGCTTGTAGCAAATCAGAAGAGAGGGCAGCCGCAATCGGCAAAGAAATAGGCGCAGAAATAAGGCAGGGAATAAGGAAGAATCTGTGAACATTAGCATCACTCTTATAAGCATCTCGCTGGGGCTGCTATCTATTCTTGCTTTATTACGCTTTATGCTGCAACTTAGCAAGGTGGATTTCTATAATTCTTCAGTTCAGTTTGTATGTCGCTTTACTGATATATATTGCGGTTTAATTAGAAAAATTATTCCTGTTGCAGGACGCTTTGATATTGCTAGTATATTTATGGCTTTGGCTATTCAGTTTGCTAGCATCTATATAATATTTACAATTTTTTCAACTAGTGTGCCAGCTATCGTGCAAATAGCTCTATGGTCATTGTTGGTGTTGGGGGGGTTAGCATTGCGCATATATTTTATTGCGTTGATATTGATGGTTATTTTTAGTTGGGTGCGTCCTCAAGGTTCGCAATCGTTAATGGATCTAAGCAATCAATTGATACGTCCTTTACTGGCGCCTTTTCATAAATTCATTCCGCCGATGGGTGGATTAGATTTTTCTCCTATGGCATTGTTCTTTTTAATTTATCTACTCCAGTCGGCTTGGCGTAGCTATGCCATTTCTATGGAAGTTCCTTTGAGAATAATCTTTGCTGTCTAAACAAATATTAATTCCGTGAGCCCCAAAGAGTATGATGTGATTAACGGCAGATGGTTATTGCCGTCAGCGGTTGATGATATCCTACCTCCTCAAGCAGAGCGCTTTGCTAAGATGCAGCAAAAAATATTAAAGATTGTATTAGGATACGGCTACCAATTAATCCAGCCGCCTTCGGTGGAATTTGCCTCTGCGCTTAATATATCTAACAGTGAAAATTTGGAAGAAGATATGGTGCATTTTAACGATTATCCCACTGCTGATGTGCTTGGGCTGCGCGCTGATTTTACTCCGCAGGCGGCGCGTATTGATGCCAGAGTTTTGCATAACAGTGGCATTAATCGTTTCTGCTATTGTGGCGAGATATTTCGCGCCAAGAGGGTTTCTTCAGAGGATATGCGCAACACCGTGCATATCGGGGCTGAATTATTTGGGGACAGTTCCATAAATAGCGATATGGAAATAATGGAATTAATGTTAACTTGCCTCAGAAGTTTCTGTAAAGAACCCGTTGTTCTGTTTATAGGGCATGCCACTTTTGCCAAACGAATATTACAACTTGCTAAGCTAAGTCAAGAGCAGGAACGGCAATACCTAAAATTATTATCTGCTAAGAGTATGGATTATGTTGATGATTTCGTTAGGCAGCTGAATCTTTCTGCTTCTTTACGCGAGCTGCTGATACAATTACCACGGCTTTATGGCGATAGAAGTATTCTGAAGAAGGCATCTGCTTTGATATCTAAATTAAAGGATAAACAATTAAATGCGATGTTGCAACAGGTTAAACGTTCCTCTGCAGTTATGCAAGATAAGACAAGTATTTATATTGATTTAGGTGAGATGCCAGGTAATGGCTATTCTTATCATAATGGATTAGTGTTTGGCGCTTATTTGCAGAATAACCCATCCTGCTTTGCTGAAGGCGGAAGGTATGATGCAATCGGCGAGCATTATGGCAAGGGGCGTCCTGCCACTGGTTTTAGTATGGACGCTAAGAAATTGTTTTACTACATAAATGGCAAGACGAGCGGCAAGGCAAGTGATGGAGTTAGTTCTCACAAACAGGCGGTGGCATCGCCGGTTGCAGGGTTAATATTCGCACCTTATATAGGGGATGGTATAAATGATGCGGCTCCCAAAGATGCTGCATTAAAAAAAGAAGTGGCGGCGCTCAGGAGTAGCGGCAAGAGGGTGGTGTGTGCTTTAAATAAAAAACAAAATGCTAAAGAATTAAACTGTGCCAAAGAACTAATTTATTCTGGCAGAAGTTGGAAAGTAAAATCTCTGACTTAAATTAACAACTTAAACTAGTATGGTGATTTCAAGATTAGCGCTTCTCGGTATGCAATGGGGCGATGAAGGTAAGGGTAAGCTAATAGATGTTTTGGCAGAGCGCGCCGACTTTGTGGTGCGTTATCAAGGTGGTCATAATGCTGGCCACACAGTTATATTTTCTGAAGATGAGCAGGATGCTAATGTTGGGGGACCGACTAATATTCCCCGCAAAATGGTCTTGCATTTGCTTCCTTGTGGAGTGGCGCATAAGAACACGCATTGTGTCATAGCCAATGGCGTTATACTTTCCTTGCCGGCGTTGCAAGAAGAAATTCGTAACATAGATGGAATTGGTTATGATATTCTGCCGCGCCTTTCAATTAGCCAAGATTGTTCGTTGGTCCTGCCAAGTCATATAGCGTTGGATAAAATGGCGGAAGCAAAACTTAGTAAAAGCAATAAAAGCATAGGCACTACTCGTCGTGGCATAGGTCCCGCTTACGAAGACCACTATGCCAGACGCGCCATCAAATTAAAAGATGTTGCCTCCTCCAATTTGGATGAACGGCTTGAATCACTTCTTGATTATCATAATTTTTTGCTACGCAATTATTATGACGGGGCAGATACCGGTTCCTTTGATTACAAAGAAGTTGGAGATGAAATGCGTGGCATTTATCAGAAGATTAAACCAGCGGTTAAGGATACTGTCGCTTTATTGCAATCTGCTGTAGAGAATAATAAAAAAATTATTTGGGAGGGAGCTCAGGGATGCGGCTTGGATGTTAATCACGGCACCTATCCCTTTGTCACTTCATCGGCAACTTGCATAGGTGGGCTCTTTACTGGCAGTGGTGTATCTCATAAAAGCGTGGAGCAAGTGGTTGGTATTACCAAGGCGTATGCTACACGGGTAGGGGAAGGTCCTTTTGCCACCGAGCTCAATGATGCTGATGGAAAAATGTTGCAAGACAAGGGAAACGAGTTTGGTTCCACCACTGGACGTCCACGTCGTTGCGGTTGGCTTGATTTAGAATATCTCAAGCGTTCAGTTAAGCTAAACGGAGTGGATGGTATCTTTCTTACCAAAGCGGATGTGTTGGATGGCTTTACAAATATTAAGTTTAGGGTTGGAGATGATAATAAATATGAAAGCATGCCAGGATGGCAACAGGATATTAGCAACATACAAGAATATGAAGAATTACCTGCCGGACTCAAAAACTTCGTTCACAGGATTGAGAGTGAGATAGGGATTCCAGTATGGGGAGTATCTGTGGGAGCGCAAAGGTCGCAACTAATTGTGCGTCAGGATAAATGCCCTCAGTTGAAGGGCTGGCTATTCGTATGACGGCTGGTGAATTACAAGAGTCGCTGGTAGACCTGCAAACAAAGTTGGAAGACCTTAAACTGATGCTGCATTATGCAGCGAATAACAAGGAACTTGCGGAAGTGCGCACTCAGATGAAAGAACCAGCTTTGTGGGATAATCCCGCAAGAGCAAAACTGCTGGGTAAGAGAGAGGCGCGCCTTGTTGAAATAATTGAAGTCATAGATAAGTTTGCTTCTCGTATTCAAGATGCAAATGAGATATTTGACCTGGCGCAGGAAAGCAGTGATGAACAAAACTTATTGCATGATTTATCCGTTGAAGTAGAGGACTTGAAAACTGAGGTTGAGAAAATTGAAGATAAAGCGATGTTTGGTGGTGTCCATGATGATGATAATGCTTTTATAGAAATTCAGGCGGGACAAGGAGGTACTGAAGCGCAGGACTGGGCAGAGATGCTGCTACGGATGTACTTAAAATGGGGTGATAGCCATAAGATGAAGAGCGAGGTTTTAGAATTATCCCCAGGAGAAGTTGCCGGCATCAAAGGGGCGAGTATCAGATTCATTGGTCTGCGCGCTTATGGCTGGCTGCGCACTGAGACGGGTATCCATCGCCTGGTGCGCAAATCCCCGTTTAACTCAGGCAATCGTCGCCACACTTCATTTGCTTCTGTTTTTGTAACTCCCGAGCTGGATGCCAACATTGAAGTTGAAATTAATGCTAAGGACTTGCGTATAGATACTTACCGCGCCAGTGGCGCTGGCGGACAACATATTAATAAGACCGACTCGGCAGTAAGGATAACCCATTTACCGAGTGGAGTTGTAGTGCAATGTCAAAATCAAAGGTCGCAACATCAAAACAAAGATAGCGCCATGCGTCAGCTAAAGTCAAAACTTTATCTGATTGAGGAAGAAAAACAAAATGCTGAAAAAAGGTCATTGGAGGAGACAAAGGATGAAATATCCTGGGGAAGACAGATAAGGTCTTATGTTTTAGATGATTCGCGCATTAAAGATCTGCGCACTGGAATTGAGAAAAGCGATTGTCCGCGAGTTTTAGATGGGGACTTGGACGACTTTATATTTGCATCTTTGCAACAGCAAGCCCGTTCCGCTATTTCTAAATGATGCCGATGTTTCCTCTTGCCGACATTGTCCGCGCTACAGATAGTCAATTACTAAGAGGAGATGACTCTTATGCTATTAGCGGAGTTAACTCTTTAGATAATGCCACTGCAACTCAACTGGCTTTTTGTATTAAGTCCGATTATCTTTCCTTGCTGCCATCCACTAAAGCAGGAGCAATAATAACCTCGCAACAACTTGCCGCGCAAGTAATGGATAAGGCGTCAAATAACTGCGCTGTTTTATCCGCTAAAGAGGGTGAACTTGCATACTTAGAGGCAATGAGATTTTTTGCGCCGCATGACTTGTTTGATAGAGTCGTATCTCCTCAGGCAACAGTAGCTGTGGATGCTAAAATTGGCAAAGGTGTTTCGTTAGGCGCTGCAAGTGTTATTGGCAGCGGATGTATTATTGGAGATAATTGTCAAATAAGCAATGGGGTATCAATTGCTGCCAACGTGCGCGTGGGTAATGATTGTATTATTCATGCCAATGTATCTATATATAGCGGGAGCGAAATTCATAATCGGGTGATACTACATTCCAATTGTGTAATTGGAGGAGACGGCTTTGGCTATATTAAAGTAGGGAAGGAGCACAACAAGATTCCACATAATGGAGGGGTGGTGTTGGAAGATGATGTGGAGATTGGAGCAAACTCAGCGGTAGATCGCGCCACTATGGGTGTAACTCGTATAGGCGCTGGAACCAAGATAGATAATCTTACACAGATTGGTCATAATGTTATTATCGGCAAGAGATGTATTCTATGCGCCAATTGCGCCATAGGCGGTTCGACGCAGGTGGGTGATGATTGTGTGTTTGCCGGTAGAAGCGGTTGTATTGATAATGTTAAGGTTGGCAATAAGACAACCGTGTATGTGGGAGGGATAGTAGTTGGCGATACTCCCGAAGGTTCTCACATCCAAGGAGTGTGGGGACGCGACAGAAAGCGATACTTGCGCGAAATGGCATTGGTGCGCAAACTACCCCAATTATTCAAACGGATTAATAACTCAACTAAAGAATAATTAGAAAGAGTTTGTTTGTCTATTCTTTAGTTAGGATAACAAAGGCAACCGCATAATCCTCTTCATCGCTGATAGTTACGTGAGAATTATTGGCGCCTAATTGATTAAACCTTGCCAACGCCCCTTGACGTAATAGCAAATATGGAGCGCCGCTTGGTTTGTTAATAGCTGCTATATTTTTCCAGTAGACGCCTCTTTTCATTCCCGTGCCAAGCGCTTTTGCTGTCGCCTCTTTTACTGCAAATCTTTTTGCCAGATATGCTGCTTTGTGCGGGCGTTTTTTGTAAGATGCTATTTCCTCAGGAGATAAAATACGCCGCACGAATTTCTCGCCATATTTCTCATATACTTTGGTTATCCGTTTGATGTCGGTAATGTCACTTCCTATGCCAATTATCATTTTGTCAATATCTTTGTATACATCATTGTATTTTACAAATAATGTGTTATAATAGGGTTCGGATTAACATATAATATCATATAATTTAGGGGAACATCTTATGGGGGAATTATCTTTGGGGCTATCTTTTGAGCTATCGTCTCAGGCGTATATAAAAACTTATTCTTATTTAAAAGCAGCTGCACGCCATTCGTTTGTTGCGGTGCTGCTTTGTGGCATGCTGGCGTTGAGTGCTTGCGAGGGGGGTGGTAGAAGTACCAGTCATATAAATTCAGCTGGGAGTACCAGCTCCAGCCCCATCCCCGCCCCAATGGAAAATTTAAATGCCATAGACCCACAATATTTTACGACCCATATTTCTAATAGTATTGAACAGGATACAGATGGTGATGGCATCATTAATGCTTATGATTTTTATTATGATAATCGCAGCGTTCAGGTTGTAGGTGATGGTACTCCCGATGACCCTTTTCTTATTCGCAATATTTATCAATTACAGGCAATTGCTGGGCTTGACCATAATGGGCGGCGACTGAATACTTCTGCATTCACTAATAACACTTGGCTTTATGGTATGGATGCCAGACAGCAGCTTAGTAGTTCTTATGCTCTTTCTAGTGATATAGATGCCTTGCCTACTGCTAATTGGCAACACAACATTAATAGGACAGATAGCGGACAGGAGGGATTATCTACCTCGCTCAATCGGACAGAGAATGGGGCTAACGAAAACATTACCCAACCATCCGCCGATAACAGCCCCGCCATAATTACTGGCTTTCTTCCAATCGGTAACTGTGGAGAGAATGATATTTGCAATGATGAAGATGACGAGTCCTTTATGGGTAATTTCACAGGCGGCAATTATATAATTGATAATCTGCATCAAAACCGCACTGATTCGACATATAGTGGCTTATTTGGTGCCATCGGAGAAGAAGGATATATTGATTCATTAGGTTTGACCTCATTAGTTGTTTATGGCAAAGACCTTGTTGGCGCCTTAGCGGCAATTAGTAGTGGCGAGATTTATAACTCATACATCATAGGAATTGTTAGTGGCAATAATCAAGTTGGTGGATTAGTAGGAAAGAACACAGGAAGAATTACAGATTCTTATGCTATAGGAGAGGTTGTTGGCAATGAGCGGGTTGGTGGCTTGAGCGGGGTTAATAATAACATTATTGATTCTTCTCATGCGGTTTCCCGTATATCTAAACAAACATCTAAACAGATATATAATGGGGGGCAATCAGGAGAGGATATACAGGTGCAATACTTTGGTGGCTTAGTTGGACTCAGCAGTTCGGAATCAATTATTAGCGCCTCTTATGCATCTGGTCTGGTAAACGGGACGGATTATGTTGGAGGCATGATCGGTGAAAATCAAGGAATTATTTTTAACTCTTATGCCAGTGTCACCGCTATAGGCAGGGAAGAAATAGGGGGGTTAGTAGGCAGAGACCAAGGACAAATTAGCGCTTCTTATGCTTTAGGTGATGTGGTAGGTCAAAGTTATGTTGGAGGATTAGTTGGTTTTAGTAGTGGAGAAATTGGTTATTCTTATGCGCGTGGTGACGTTACAGGAAATAGCCGAGTTGGCGGCTTGGTAGGTTTTTATAATTCACGTTCTCCGTTGGATGTCTCTTATGCTGGCGGTTTAGTTAAAGGAGATGACTCGGTAGGAGGATTAGTGGGCTTTAGTGTCTTAGGATTCAGTTCCTCCTCTTATTGGGATGTCCAAACATCCAATCAACCGCAAGGGGTAGGTGAATATCCCGATGGCATATTAGATGAAACACAACCATTAATTACCTCTCAAATAACGGGATGCACGCTAAATGGTATTCGTTTGGCGGGAAGCCCTGATTTCCTTAACTGCAATGATTTATTCCCAGCATACTTATGGGGACAACATCTTTACGAAGGAATATCTTTTGCTAACTATGCTGTCTCTTGGGATTTTGCAACCGCGGATAGCTATCCACGCATTGTAGTTAGAGATGGTGAACAGAACACTAAGGTTCCCCCAGCAGTGTGTGTGTCTGGTTTGTATGAAGAAGGAGAATGCTCAATCTTGCTGGATATTAATGATGCAACAGCAGGTACAGAACTTGGCAGAGTTATAGTTTTCTTAGACAGCCATGAAGTTTATAGTTACACTCTACAATCTTTGCTCAGTGATTTACCGCAGGGCTTGTTTGCAGTCCGTGACGATAGCGGTTCCAGTGGGTTAATCACCCTACAAAGAGATGCCAACGAAGATGATGAGGGCACTTATACTTTAGTTATTCTCGCAAGTCAACGCGAGGATAGCCGCGTCAAAAATGAAGGAGAGTTCTTTTTAGCAGAGCAATATCCAGTTGAGTTTCAAGTGACCTTAATGAAATTTGAGGAGCAAATAGCAACCCCTGTAGACGATGATGCTGATGGGGTGCAAAATGAATACGATGACTTCCCCGATGACCCGATAAAATTTGTTGACGGAGAAGGAAGCACGACCAACCCTTATGTCATTAGGAATATTTATCAACTGCAAGCAATCACCGGTTTAGACCATAATGGAATAGTACTTAATGATATTAGTTCCGCCACTAAGGGTAGATGGCTTTATGGAGGCAGCAAAAAAGAGCAACTCAACAAGCATTATATTCTTGGCAATACTATATGGGCGTCTGTGACCCGTTATTGGCGAGATGGCGGCGGCTTTATTCCCATTGGCAGTTGCACGGCAAACGATGTGTGCGCGGATTCTTTCAATGGTAGTTTAAATGGGGCTGGCAATATTATTATAGATCCAACTATAAACGCTTTTTATAGCACAAACGGAGTAGGGGTTTTCGGCGCCGTAGCTCCAGGCGTATTAATAAGGGACGTAATAATTAGGGACGCTAATATATTTGGCGGCTTTAATGATGTAGGTATTCTAGCTGGTTATGCTCGCGAAGCAACTATTATAAATAGCTCAGTAGCTGGTACAGTAATAGCGGCTAATCCTCAATCTGATGGAGTGGGAGCTTTGCTTGGTGATGGAGCAGGGGCTCTAATTATAAACTCATATTCAGCAACACAACAAGTGCGCGGCATTAGTAATGTAGGCGGTTTAGTTGGCAATGGTAGAGGTGCGAGGGTTATTTCCTCTTATGCAACTAATGATAATGTGCGGGGTTCAAATAATATAGGCGGTTTGCTTGGCAATGGTGAAGAAGCAAATATAGTTTTTTCACATTCTTCTTCGCGAGAAATCAGCGGGACTTTCAATATTGGTGGATTAGCTGGCAATGGACGACAAGCGGATATTTTATTTTCTTATGTTGCGGGCGGGATAGATGCACGCGGCATAGTTGGCGGCAATATATTGGGCAACGATAGAATAGGTGGGATGCTCGGCAATGGCACCTCTGCTAACATCACCTCTTCTTATGTGGCAGGCGGCAGTATTCTTGGCGCTGATTATATTGGCGGTTTAATTGGAGATGGAAGTAACGCTATTATTAGCACTTCTTATTCTGCAATGAATCAGATTGAAGGCACAGGTTTAAAAGTGGGCGGATTGGTTGGTCACGTTGGCGCTGAAGAAGCGACTACTAATGTGGTTAATTCCTACTGGGATTATGAAACTACAGGGCTTACAATGCGGTTGGATGTTCCCGCTGAGGCGCAAGGAATTGCTAAGGGAAGTTCTGAATTACAAAATACTACGGATTTTAGCAGCGGTATTTATGAATCATGGGCGAGCTATTGGTGTAACCCTAATGCAATTAATAATGTTGAGTATAGTTTGGATGGCATGGCGACTTATGCTACTGACGAAAATATTGTATGGGATCTTGGCTATGATACACAGTATCCCGCTCTTAAGTGTAGCCCGCAAGGACTTAGTGTTTTACAAGGCAGAGATAAAGATGGCGATGGAATTATTGACGCTATTGACACTGATGATGATGGTGATGGAATTTTAGATGTTGATGATTTATGCCCTGCAGGAGAGACGGCTTGGGTATCCGATTCTATATCTGATATTGATGTAGATGGTTGCCGCAATGATGAAGATATTGATATTGATAATGACGGGATATTGAATGCTGCAGATTTGTGTCCCGCTGGTGTAGCTAACTGGGTATCAAATAAAAATGTTGATTATGATGGAGATGGCTGTCGTTACGATGAAGATACTGACCGTGATAATGATGGAATATTGGATACAGAGGATAGTTGCCCGCTTGGCGATTTAGGTTGGATCAGCAGTCCCACTACCGACTTTGATGGAGACGGCTGCCGTAATTCTGAAGATGACGATGATGACAACGATGGCTTCCCCGATAATATTGATGAGTTTGACTTTGACCCAAATGAATATCAAGATGCGGATGGTGATGGCACTGGAGACAATGCAGATGATGATGCCGATAATGATGGTGTTGCGGATGATATTGATATTGATGATGATGGAGATGGGCTAATTGAAATTAGTACTATTGCAGAATTAAATAATATTCGCTATAGTTTGAGTGGTAATCGCTTAGTCCGCTATTTCGGTGATATTGGCATAACGTTAGGGTGTGGCGGCTTGAATGGAATTGTCCGTTGCAATGGCTATGAGCTAATGGTTGATTTATCTTTGTCGTCGACTTATGTTGTTTGGCAACCAATTGGCGAATGCGTCGCAGATAATGATTGCACTAGTTCTTTTGCGGGAGTATTTGATGGCAATGGAAGGACAATTCGTGACCTTACCATGATTAATTCCTATACAGCGGGAGTAGGATTATTTGCCTCTTTGTCAAACAGTGCGGTGGTGCGTAATCTTCGTATGAGGTATGTAACTATTACTACCTCGGCAACAGATGGCGTGGGGGCTTTAGCTGGCTACGGAGGCGGAGCTGAGATTACAGGTGTTTCGTTGTCTACCGTAAAAATTATAGCGGCTAGCGCTTATGGAGTTGGTGGCTTAGTGGGCGATATGGAGGGGGGTAGCATAACCGGTACTTATGCAGTTCAAGTAGAGGTTCAAGCTGTGGAAGAAGTGGGCGGCTTGGTTGGTCGCGCTGTTGGGACTGAAATGAGATCTGCTTCTGTATTGGGGGCTTATGTCCGAGGAAGCAATAATGTTGGCGGCTTGGTTGGCAATGGGCAATCAGCGAGGATATCTAGTTCCCGCACCAATTTTGCTAATGTCCGTTCATATAGTAATAATGTCGGTGGCTTGGTTGGCTGGGGACGCTTTGCTGACATTACTTCTTCTGTTGCATTTGATGCTATTGTGCGTGGAGTAGAGAATATTGGCGGCTTGGTAGGAGATGCTTCCAATGGCATAATTCGTAGATCTTACGTTGATAGAATTACTGCTACTGCCGATGGCGGAACTATCGGCGGCTTAGTTGGAAGAATGGATGAAGGCGCTATCATGCAGTGTAATGTAGAAGGAGGAACTGTAGCAGGAAGTACTTCAGTAGGGGGGCTGCTTGGTTCTGGCACTAATGGCGTTAATGTTACTTCTTCCAGTGTTACATTAAATAGTGTGAGCGGAACAAACAGTGTAGCTGGATTAGTTGCTCGTGGCGACAATATAATGATTGATTCATCGTCTGCTAATATAGGGCAGATTACTGGCAATAGTTATGTGGCTGGTTTACTTGCATGGGGAGTATCAGCTACGATAAGGGCATCTTATACTAAGGGAGGTAATATATTTGGAGGCAGCTTTGTTGGTGGTTTGGTTGGCGAGGGCTCAGGAGCTACTATTAAGGCATCTTATGCTGCAGCTGGTCCAGTGACAGGGCTTTTCTTTATTGCTGGCTTCATCGCCTATCCTGGCGGCGACAGCTTTTCAACTCCTATTGATAGAACTTCAGGATATTCTCGTACTCCAGCGACTCTGGTTGCATCCTATTGGGATAGGACTGTTAGCGGGCAAGGATACCGTCCTGGGGTTGTTAGTGGAAAAGAAGGTGAAGTATATCTTACTGCTGAGTTGCAAACACCAACAGATTTTAGTGGCATTTACTCTGAGTGGAGTAACTATTGGTGCGACCCTACTACTGGAGAGTTAACCGAGGATTCTATTTCTGCTTTTGCTACCACTGATAATGTGGCATGGAACCTCGGAGATAGCAACGAATATCCATACCTAACCTGCGGCAGGTAAATGATAATGTATAATAGGGCTTTACATTTATAATATCGGCACTATTTTGCATACCAAAGAAAACTTTCTACGCTTGGCGGCTCAGGGACAAAGACGAATCCCTGTTACACGCTCGTTGTTTGCTGACCTTGACACTCCAGTTAGCACTTATATAAAGATAGGCAATAAACCCTATAGTTATTTACTAGAATCTGTGCAAGGTGGCGAAAAATGGGGAAGATATTCTTTTATTGGCTTACCAGCAAAGCGGATAATCAAGGTCACTGGTTACCAAGTAAGTGAATTAGTTAGTGAATCTACGGACGTAACTTCTGCCGGGGATTATTCTTATAGGCATTATAAAGAAGTAACTAACACTAAGGTTGCTGACCCGCTTGATTATATCTGGCAGCAGTGTCAAGATAAAAGCATCCCTACCTTTGCCGAGGGGATGGAGCTATTGCCACGTTTCTGTGGTGGATTTGTTGGCTATTTCAGCTATGAGTGCGCGGCTTATGCTGAAAAAAGGTTGCAGCGTCTATTGGATAAACCCGACCCATTAGATTGTCCGCAAATTGTGCTGATGCAAAGCGACGAGGTTATCGCCTTTGATAATCTGCTCGGCAAAATAATGCTAATTTGTTATGCTGAATTGCCAGATAAATTATTGGATGCTAGCCCTGCCAAGGGAGCCATGGAGTCGCCTCATTCATTAGATGCATCATATCAAAAAGCCCAACAACAACTTGATGCAATGGAAGAAGCATTAACTCGTCCCCTTGATACAACATCCGCGAAGCATACTCTGCGGGCGCAGGTTGCCGCCAATGATGATAATCTGCGCAATGCGTTATCGCAGGAATCTGCTGCCAAAGGTGACGGGTATCGCGCTAATGTGAGTCGCATCAAAGAATATATCCGCGCTGGCGATGCTATGCAAGTAGTTCCCTCGCAAAGAATGGAAATTGATTATCCGCACGATTCGTTTGATTTTTATCGCACTCTGCGCACGGTAAACCCTGCTCCTTATATGTTCCATCTGGACTTGGATGATTTTTGTGTGGCAGGGGCTTCCCCCGAAATACTGGCTCGCTTAGAAGAAACTCAACAGGGTAGAATTGCCACTCTGCGCCCCATAGCGGGCACTCGCCCCAGAGGTAAAACTCCAGCAGAAGATAAAGCATTGGAACAAGAGTTGCTTGCCGACCCAAAAGAAGTTGCTGAACATGTTATGTTGATTGATTTAGGGCGTAACGATGTTGGCAGGATAGCCAAGATAGGAACAGTGAAAGTATCCGATGAGTTTAGTATTGAAAAATATTCTCATGTAATGCACATTGTCTCCAACGTTACTGGCGAATTACAAGATGAACTAAACCTTATGGATGTCCTGCGTGCTGCATTGCCAGCAGGCACTCTTAGCGGCGCCCCTAAAATTAGGGCAATGGAGATTATTGATGAGGTGGAGCCAGTCAAGCGCGGCATCTATGGCGGAGCATTGGGATACTTGGGCTGGCAGGGCAATATGGATTTGTGCATAGGAATCCGCACCGCAGTAATTAAGAATAACAAGCTCTTCGTGCAGGCGGGAGGCGGCATAGTGGCGGACTCTGACCCAGATAAAGAATGGCAGGAAACCTTAAACAAACGGGGCGCTATTTTGCGGGTGGCAGGAATGTTGGGGTTAAGTTAGTTTCAATGTCTAAAATCGCTACTCCTAAAGCCGCCACTAGCCCCTCATCTCCCTCCTCATCAATGATGCTTCCCAAAATTGATAAAAGCGAATATCATAAAATACTTAAGCTAATTAAAGGTGATAAACAATGTGTGCTGGTCTCTGGCAGCGCCGGTACCGGCAAGACCACCTTTATAGAATATTTATGTAGCGATGAAGGGAAAAAGGACTTGCCAATCGCTAATTTAATGGGAGTGGTAGCTCCCACTGGCATCGCCGCTATGCAAGCGCGCGGCGCTACCATTCATTCCTTCTTTCAATTCCCGCCCGAAACTTATGATTACGACAAGAACCGTTTTGCTGGCGGCGAAATTGTGGAAATACTTGACCATAAAAGAGACACGTTTCGCAAAATGGAACTGCTTATAATTGATGAAGTTTCTATGGTGCGCGCTGACATAATGGATGCAATTGATAAAGCCATGCGGGTGAATCGCGGTATATTTGATTTACCGTTTGGCGGAGTTAAGCTATTATTGATTGGTGATATATTTCAATTACAACCAGTAGTCACTAGAGATGACCGTGAGTTATTAGATGCGCGCTATCAGGATAGTGAGGGGATGTTCTTTTTTAACTCCATGGCATTGCAAGGGCTAATGGCGCGGGGGAGAATGGGGTTTGTGGAACTTGCAATACCGCGGCGCTTTATCAATTTAGATGATAAGAAGGATAATTTTTATGATATGCTAAATCGCATTCGCATGGGCGATACTACAGACCTGAATAAAATTAATCAGTGGCTCAATCGCCGCCAGCATTACGAGAAGTTGTTAGAAAATAATGCAGTAATGCTAACAGGCAGGCGCGATGTCGCTGCAAGAAGCAATAATACAAAATTGGCAGAACTCAAAGGCGAATTGCATTCTTTTGAAGGGATGGCGGAAGGTAAGTGCGAGAATTATAACGATAACAAATTGCCAGCGCCACGTAATTTAGAAGTAAAAAAAGGAGCGCAGGTTATTTTTGTGCGCAATGGTCCAGAAGGTGCTTGGCATAATGGCAGTTTGGCGCATATTGTGGACTTTCACCGTGATGAAGAAGGAGCAGAGTATCTGGACGTTAAATTATTAGAAGATGGCAGCCAAGTAACAGTAGAGCGTGAAACTTGGCGAGTTATGGATTATAAGTATAACAAAAAGAATGATGAGATTGAATCTGAAGAGGTTGGAAGTTACCAACAGTATCCACTGATGTTGGCATGGGCTATGACGATTCATCGCGCCCAAGGGAAAACCTTGTCACGTGCAGTTATAAATTTACATGGCGGCGCGTTTAGTGCTGGACAAGCTTATGTGGCACTTAGTCGTTGCCGTGAAGCAAAAGATGTAGGATTGATCTCACCACTGCAATCAAGTGACATAATTTGCCATCCACAAGTGACTAATTTTTATCACCAAATGCAAAGTTCTCTGTAACCTCTCCCTTAGAGACCCCTCCCGGATACTATCTCTAAACACCCCTCCTAAATATCCCCCGGATAACCATAGATATTTATATAGTTGTTGCAAATACGCAATATTAATGGTACAATGATTAGTTCATTAATGGTTAATGTGTTTATTTAGCTGTTAATTGATGGAGGTATATGTTGATGTTTATGAAAATTCCGTATTTAAAGAGTAAGCTGTTAAAGAGTAAATTAAAGATTAGATTTTTTGCGATTTGCTTATCTTTAATTGTAGTAGGGTGCGGTGGATCAGATAATAATACAAGCAGTTCGTCCCCACCCGCCTCTCCCCTTACATGCGCCAATGATGTGCAGGTATGTTCGGCGCCTAGTTTCACAGCTTTATACGGCGGCGGTGTATTCTACTTTAACGAAGCTACAGATACTAACCAACCTATTAAAATTCGCGAAGGAGAGAAGCAAACTTTCTATGCTGTTATCCGTGATGCCGATATATCATCTGGAGAATCTATTGAGGTTGATATTAATATTGGAACCAATAACAATCTGAAGGACTATTTTTCTTCGCCACTTAAGATGGTTCCCGAGAACATTCCATCCGCACTTGCAAATTATACAAACGCTGAAGGATATGAAATTTTTATCTTTACCTTAGGAGAAGAACGTTTGTTAGATGATAGAGCGGTCGGAGAACATGAGATTTCAGTTACCCCCGTTGATGCCCAGGGGTTGAGAGATTCTGGCGATCTTTTTAATATAGTAGTTGTGATAGAGAACATCAACGATGCTCCTGTAATATCCACTCTTACTCCTTCAGGCGGAGTTATCGCAAGCGGTGAAAATATTTTTGAAGTATTTGAGGGAGGAAATGATGGAACTATTAGAGTGGTTGTGGATGATGCTGATATACAGCATGGAGATATTGTTGGTTTGAGTATTACTGGCGCTAATTCGCTAGCTAATTTTATATCCATTGATAGGGATAAATTACCCCAGTCCGATACTACCAATAATCAAGTGGAGTTTATAGTCAATATTGCCTCTGACCTTCTGCAGGACACGAATAAAGGTGAATATCCATTGGAGTTCTTAGTTTATGATGAATTTGGCGGAGCAAAAGACAGGAGAAGCATTACTCTGAAAGTCAAAAACACTGATGATGCAAGCAGCGTCAGCTATTCTGCAATTAGTGGCGGGGTTAGTAAGCTGAGCAGTGTGGATGGCACCCCGGATATATTCGCAATTAGTGAGGAGCAAAGTGGGCGGATTGAGGTTACAATTTTTGATGAAGATTTAACCTCCAACTCACAGCTTGAGTATGCAATAACTGGTGATGCTGAGATAAGAAAATTATTAAGAGCTTATAGAATAAAACGCTCTTTACCCCGCGGTGAGCGCAAGGTTACTATTGGCATAGCTGAAGGAAACGAGCAGCTTGATGATGTAGATATAGGAAGTTATAACTTGAATTTACATGTAGTGGATAATGAAGGAATTATAAGTGTTAGTTATCCTTTTGTTCTCAAGGTTAATAATGTTGGCGAGCAGCCCAATATTATTGGTGTGTCTTTATTACAGAGGATTATAATTGATTATCATTCTGGTTTTTATAAATTAATAGAAAATGTTGCATCTTCTTTGAGTATCTCGGTGGCGGATGAGGATTTTGGCAATCCACAAAATCAAGAGAGTATAAAAATTGCTATTGTGAATTCCACCTTGCCGGAGAACTTCATAACTATTCAACAATCAGAGATTAGCTCCCCCGTTAATATCTTTGCGAAGAATAAGGTAACTTTTAGAGTTGAATTTGCCAGTCCAGATGATGAACTAGTCGGAGAACATAATGTTACTTTTTCCTTTACTGATGTTGATGGAAATATAGTTTTATTTGAGATGCCGCTTGAAGTTAGGAATTCTAACGACGCACCCGCAATATCCGCTCTAACTCCTTCAGGTGGAGTTATCGCAAGTGGCGAAAATATTTTTGAAGTATTTGAAGGTGGTGATAATGGAATTATTAGAGTGATTGTGGATGATGCTGATATACAGCACGGAGATATTATTGGTTTGAATATTACTGGTGCTAATTCGCTAGCTGATTTTATATCCATTGAAAGGGATAAATTATCCCAGTCCGATACTACCAATAATCAAGTGGAGTTTATAGTCCATATTGCCTCTGACCTTATGCAGGACACGAATAAAGGTGAATATCCATTGGAGTTCTTGGTTTATGATGAATTTGGCGGAGCAAAAGACAGGAAAAGCATTACTCTGAAAGTCAAAAACACCGATGATGCAAGCAGCGTCAGCTATTCAGCAATTAGTGGCGGAGTTAATAAGCTGGGTAGTGTGTATGGTGCCCCAGATACTTTCGCAATCAATGAGGGGCAAAGCGGGCGGATTGAGGTTGCAATTTTTGATGAAGATTTAACTAGCAATTCATTGCTTGAGTATGCAATAACTGGTGATGCTGAGATAATAAAATTATTAAGAGCTTATAGAATAAAACGCTCTTTACCTCGCGGTGAGCGCAAGGTTACTATTGGCATAGCTGAAAGGCACGAGCAGCTTAATGATGCATATATAGGAAGTTATAACTTGAGTTTACATGTAGTGGATGATGAAGGGATTATAAGTGTTAGTTATCCTTTTGTTCTCAAGGTTAATAATGTTGGCGAGCAACTAAAAATTAAGAAAGTATCTCCACGGGGAGGGCTTATATTTGATTATTTTTCTGGTTTTTATAAATTGAAAGAACATGCTACAGGTTCTTTAGGATTTTTGATAGAGGATGAAGATTTTGGCAGTCCACAAAACCAAGAGAGTATAAATGTTACCATTATGAGTTCTACTCTGCCTAATGACTTCATAACTGCTCAACAGTCGGAGATTAACTATCTTGATAGTTCTACAGGTAATAGAGTCACTTTTATAATTGAATTTTCTGCTCCGACTAATGATATGGTGGGAGAACATAATATTACATTTTCCTTTGCTGATACTAATGGAAATATAGTACTATATAAGAGGGGATTTAAAATTGAGAACATCAACGCTGCTCCCGCAATATCCACTCTGACTTCTTCAGACGGAGTTACCTCAAGCAGTGACAGTATTTTTGAAGTATTTGAAGGTGGTGATAATGGAATTATTAGAGTAATTGTTGATGATGCGGATATACAACATGGAGATATTATTACTTTGAATATTACCAGCGCTAATCTGCCAGCTGGGGTTATATCTATTGAAAATAATAAACTGTCCCAGTCCACTGCTATAAATAATCAAGTGGAGTTTATAGTCCATATTGCCTCTGACCTTCTGCAGGACACTGATATAGGCGAGTATCCATTGGACTTCTTAGTTTATGATAAACTTGGCAAGGCAGAGGATAGGAGAACTATTACTCTAAAAGTTAAAAACACCGATGATGCAAGCAGCGCTAATTATTTAAGAGTTAGTGGAGAGGTTAATAAACTAGGAGGCGTGGATGGTATCCCAGATACATTTGCAATCAGTGAGGGTCAAAGCGGGAGAATTGAGGTTGCTATCTCTGATGAGGATTTACCCAGCGCTTTGCAGCTTGAATATACAATAACTGGCGACTCTATTAGGGCAGGATTATTAAACATAACTAAAGTTGAATCCTTGTCTTCTGCTGAGGAGCATATATTATTCATTAATGTCGGAAAGAACGGCAGTCCAATTGATGATGCGGATGTTGGAAGTTATAACTTGAATCTGCAAGTAGCGGATGCTGCTAGGACTGTAAGCGCCAATTATTCTTTTATTCTCAAAGTTAATAATTCTAATGACGCGCCCGTAATATCTGCCCTGACTTCTTCAGGCGGAGTTGGCAGGGCGGCTCTGCCTGTAGAGAAGAATACTTTTATAGTGTCCGAGGGCGGCATTAATGGAACTATTAAAATAACGGTTAACGATCCTGATATACAGCATGGAGACATAGTCAGCTTAGACATAAGCAATAATGTTCTATTAGGGGACTCTGCATTTATTGGTAAATATTTTTCAGTTGAATCAAATATAGCAGCACCCAATCAGGTAGAGTTTACAATCCATATTGCTTCTGACCTTCTGCAGGACACTGATATAGGTGAGCATCATTTTCAGTTGTCGGTTTATGACAGCTTTGGCGAATCTGCTACACGCGACCTCATTGTTATAGTTGAAGATACCAATGACTTAACCGCTATTTCTAATGTCGGCTGGACGGGTAATTTGACGAGGATTAGTCAGGCGCCGAGCAACGAACGCGACCTATTTACAATTTATGAAGGACAAAGTGGAGAAATTGAGTTCACGCTTTCTGATGAAGATTTAGCTCGCATGCCACTTATTGTGTCTAACATAACAGGCGATTCTGTAGATTCGCAAATTATAAGCACGGCTATTAGAACAAAACCATCATCGCCTGATGAAAGGATATTAACGATTAATATCGGAAGCGACTTAATTGACTCCCAGCAGATTGATGATGAGCATATCGGGACTTATGAGCTTAACTTAAATATTTCAGGTTCTACTGGAGAAGTTGAAATAAGCTATCCATTTACTTTACAGATTATTAATGTTGAAGAGCAACCGCGCATTATTGAAATATTGCCTGTCTCTGGAGCTATTAGCGCGACTGATACTAATTCCTTTATATTGACACAAGATGTAGCGGCAGTTTTTAGCATTGTGGTGGAAGATGAAGATTTTGCTTATCCACAAAACCAAGAAAATATTACAATAGCTGTCTCTCATCCGTTCATCGAGAATCATCCATTTTTAACTTTGCTATCTTATGATAGTCCGCATATTAATCTGCCTGACACAGCAGAGGGCAAACGCGCCACCTTTGTAGTCAATATTGCCGCGCCATCAAATGATTTTGTGGGCGAGAATATTCTATCCATAACTGCTATTGATTCTTCAGCCCAGAATGCCTCTTTAAATGTGAATCTCAATATTCTCAATGTCAATGATGCTCCGAGGATTGTTAATATAACAAGTTCGGGTTCTGTTAGGCGTAGTGATGGGCATTTCATTGTTGCTGAGGAAGCAAGTCCTAATGGTAGGATTAACGTCATAGTTGAAGATATAGATTTTATATCGCAGGATAGTATTAGTTTGACTGTTGCCAGCGCTACTCTTGATGCTAAGTTTATATCCGTCGCCAAAGCACATATAGATGAATCAGATGCGGACTCTAACCACCAAGTAACATTTAATATAGATATTCAATCCGAGTTGTTGAATGATGCCGAGGTGGGAACTCATGCCTTGAAAATAAACGCAACAGATGCTGAGGGAGTGATCGTTACGCGCCAAGTTGATTTAGTTGTTGAGAATGTTAATGACGCTCCTAGGGTTGTTTCATTTTATAGTAGTGGAAGAATCCTTAAGACGCCACCTCTATGGGGTCTAAGCCCCTACTTTCCATCTGGTATAGGTGGCAAGTATTTATATAAGATGAAGGAGGGTAATAGTGGAGCATTTTATATTACGATTGAGGATGAAGATTTAATTCATTCACACGAGAGTATAACAATCGGATTTAATAATCCATTTTCTGATGAATTATTGTCATTTAACAAAATGTCTTTTAGTTCTGCGGATGCGTTTGATGGAGGGAAGGTTGATCTTGTCATACGGCTGGGGGAAGACGCTGACTTTGATGATGGACATGTAGGCCAATACATACTAAGTTTATCAATATCAGATAGCACTGGCAGCAGAATTAGTGCGTCAAAATCAAGAATAGTTTTTGAAATTACTAATGTCGCTGAACGTCCCGTTTTCACACAGGATAGCCATGATATAGCTATATTTGAACAATCTTATGCAGGCAGATTGCCAGCTGGAACAGTTGTAGCGACTATCGGGGAAGAATACTGTTCAGGAATATATTCAAATTTTGGCTGCGGGTTTTCTTTGCCTATTCTCAGAGCAGCAAGCGACCCAGATGCTGGCGATACGGTAAGATATTCAATTGAATCTATTGACGTAGAATCTTTTTATATAGACGGTTTGCAAATTAAAACTCTCTATCCTTTGTATCCTGGTCATAAGCTTTCTTTTCGTCTTATTGCCCAAGATTCTGGTGGTAGGACGGCGGTTAAGAAACCGCTTGTTAATGTGTGGATTAGAAGAACAAGTGATCCCAATCAAGATTATGATAATGATGGAGTTCGCGACCCTTATGATGGGGCTCCCACCGACCCTACTATGCAAACCATAGGCAGAGGAACACACGATGACCCTTATCTTATCCATAATATTTATCAACTACAGGCAATAGCTGGAGTTGATCATAAAGGGGATGGTTTAAAAGTATCCGAGTTTACAGGAAATTCTTATTTGTATGGGGATGAAATAGAGGGGCAGCTCAGCAGTCATTATCGTTTGGCAAATGATGTGGATGCTTTCAGCACCGTACTTTGGAATAGTGGCAATGGATTTACACCTATAGGGGTAGATGATTGTAATTTAGTCGAAAGGCAATGTGATGCCGCTACGTTAGCTCGCAGAATATCAGCAGTCAATGCGTACTTTAGTGGAACATTTGACGGAGCTAATTTTAAAATCAGTGGCTTAACTATCAACAGGCAGTCAAGCTATATTGGACTATTCGGCGCAGCAGGAGACGGCAGTGTTATTACTAATTTAACCTTAACTTCAGCAGATATTATAAATCCCGCCACTCGCTCAAATCCAAGCCATGCGGTCAAATTCAGCCATGGAGGGGTATTAGTGGGACAAATGTTAGGCGGCACCATAGATAATATTCGTGTCGCTGGAACGTTAACTGGAGTTGGTTCTGGATATGGAGGTGTGGTGGGGTCACTTCGTCCATCGGCGAATAAAACAATACCTGGCATAATAAGAAATTCTATGGCGGACGTTGACATTACTGCCAATGGCATTAAATTTGGTGGATTGGTGGGTTTCTTGGGTAGTAACTCTTTTATACGTACATCTAATGCCAAAGGGGATGTAAGGTCCGTTGTAAATAATAACGCGGGACTTATCACCAATGAGGCAGGTCGATTAATTGGATTCTCTTTTGGGGATATATTTGCTTCTGAGACAGGCGGATTAGTTGGAGTATCTTATGGTAATATATTTGCTTCTTATGCTTTGGGCGATGTGCGCGGCTTTCATTATACGGGTGGATTGGTCGGCATAGTGCAACAAGGCACAACAACTGCGAGCTTCGCTGCTGGTGATGTTGAAGGAGTTAAAAACGTTGGTGGATTATTTGGGGCAGTGTTAGGAGGCACGCACAGGTACTTGTATTATGGCGGCCAGCTTGTTCGTTCTTCTTATATTTCGGAACTATCTGACTCTATAGGCGGCATAGTAGGTAAGATAGAAAGAAGCCCAACCATTCATACTGTTATTAATATGCGTTCCAGCTATCCTAATGAAGAAGTTTGGAAGGGAGGGTTAATATTTGGTAGAATTGATATGAGAAGACCTACGACCAGACCACAAATTTATGATGCCTATACAATTGATGCAGCTCATACAATTGATTCGCCTAATCGTTATCTGGGTTATCTTTTACATACCAATAATCCATATCCATCAACTTCTGCGCCGCTTAGTTATCTTGGTGGAAGGTATTGGACTATTAGAAAATTATTAGAAAGACAACTTAAGGATTGTGGCATAGACAGGACGTCTCCTGGTGATACTTCGGGCTGTCGTGCTATATTTCCAGCTGGTAATTGGGGGGAAAACATCGCATTATCGTCGGGTTCATATTTTGCTTTGAACTGGGCCTTTCGTAAAGGAGATTTTCCTACTCTTAGAGTTCAACCAATTGAATATTGGTATGGGGATGGCACATCACATAAAGGATCTTCTATTCTTCCCTCGCATGAAGAGCAAAGATGTTATATTGAACCGCAATATACACACCCCACTTACTGCCCGACAACTCTTCGCTAAATTAGAATAACATATTCGGTATACTCACGATTAGTTACCGTAAAGGGGGAGCTTTTATTCAGTAGTTAATTGATAGGGAGATACTATGGTATTTATGAAAAAAAAATATAAAGAGTAGAATGAAGAGTAATTTTTTTGTTATTTGTTTATCTTTAATGGCAATAGGATGTGCTGAATCAGGTAATAAGGGAGGTGGTTATCCTTCTCCTGCCCTTACATGCGCTGATGATATACAGATATGTTCGGCACCCAAGCTTACGGCTTTATACAGTGGCGGTGTATTCTACCTTAACGAAGATACAGGCATTAACCAACCCATCAAAATTAGCGAAGGAGGCAAGCAAACTTTCTATGCTATTGTCTATGATGCCGATATATTATCTGGAGAATCTACTAATGTTGCCATCAATAGTAGACCTATTAAGCTAAATGCAAATGTTGCAGATAGTTTAAATGACTATGTTTCTTCGGCGATTAAGATGGCTTCCGATAGCGTTCCATCCGCGCTTGAAAACTACACATACGCTGAAGGGTATGAAATCTTTAACTTTACATTAGGAGAGAATCCTTTGTTAGATGATAGAGTGGTTGGAGAACATGAGATTTCAGTTATCCCTATTGATGCCCATGGATTGAAAGGTTCTACTGACCTTTTTAAGGTAGTAGTTGTGATAGAGAATGTCAACGATGAGCCAGAGATATCCGTCCTGACTCCTTCAGGCGGAGTTATCTCAAGCAGTGAAAATATTTTTGAGGTATTTGAAGGCGGCGAAGATGGAATTATTAGGGTGGCAGTTAGAGATGTGGATATACAACATGGAGATATTATTGGTTTGAATATTACCGGCGTCAATCTGCCAGCTGGAGTTATATCTATTGAAAGGGATAAATTATCCCAGCCCGATGCTAGAAATAATCAAGTGGAGTTTATAGTTCATATTGCCTCTGGGCTTATGCAAGATACTGATATAGGCGAATATCCGTTTAGTTTCTTAGTTTATGATGAATTTGGTGGGGTAGAGGACAGGAGAAATATTACTTTGAAAGTCAAAAACACTGATGATGCAAGCAGCGCCACCTATTTAGGAACTAGTGTAGAGATCAATAAGCTGGACAGCATGGATGGTATCCCCGATACCTTCACAATCAGTGAGGGTCAAAGCGGGCAAATTGAGGTTACTATCTCTGATGAGGATTTAGTTCGCTCTCCGTTGATTGTATCTAACATAACAGGCGATTCTATAGATTTACAAATTATAAGCTGGGTTGTTAGAACAAAACCATCATCGCCTGATGAAAGAATATTAACAATTGATGTCGGAAGCGACTTAATTGACTCCCATAAAATTGATGATGAGCATATCGGGACTTACGAGCTTAGCTTAAATATTTCCAGCCCTACTGGAGAAGTTGGAATTAACTATCCATTTACTTTACAGATTATTAATGTTGAGGAGCAACCACGAATTATTGAAATATTACCTGGCACTGGAATTAGTAGCACGCCTGATGGTAATTCCTTTATATTGACACAAGATGTAGCGGCAGTTTTTAGTATTGTAGTGGAGGATGAAGATTTTGCCAATCCACAAAACCAAGAGAGTATAAAACTTACCATTACGGAGTCCACGTTGCCTAAAGATTTTATAACTATTGAACAATCGGAGATTAACCGTTCTAACGCACCAAAAAATACCCATGTCACCTTTAAAACTCAGTTTGCCGCTTCAACCTATGAACTGGTAGGAAACCACAGCATTACTTTTTCTGTTGCTGACCTTAGTGGAAATACTGCGCTAGCCCCAATAAAGATCATAATAGAGAATGTCAATGATGAGCCAGAGATATACGCTCTGACTCCTTCAGGTGGAGTTATCTCGAGCAGTGAAAATATTTTTGAAGTATTTGAAGGAGGCGAAGATGGAATTATTAGGGTGGCAGTTAGAGATGTGGATATACAACATGGAGATATTATTGGTTTGAATATTACTGGCGTCAATCTGCCATCTGGAGTTATATCTATTGAAAGGGATAAATTATCCCAGCCCAATGCTACAAATAATCAAGTGGAGTTTATAGTTCATATTGCCTCTGGGCTTATGCAAGATACTGATATAGGCGAATATCCGTTTAGTTTCTTAGTTTATGATGAATTTGGTGGGGTAGAGGACAGGAGAAATATTACTTTGAAAGTCAAAAATACTGATGATGCAAGCAGCGCCATCTATTTAGGAACTAGTGTAGAGATCAATAAGCTGGACAGTATGGATGGTATCCCCGATACCTTCACAATCAGTGAGGGTCAAAGCGGGCAAATTGAGGTTACTATCTCTGATGAGGATTTAGTTCGCTCTCCGTTGATTGTATCTAACATAACAGGCGATTCTGTAGATTTACAAATTATAAGCTGGGTTGTTAGAACAAAACCATCATCGCCTGATGAAAGAATATTAACGATTAATGTTGGAAGCGACTTAATTGACTCCCAGAAAATTGATGATGAGCATATCGGGACTTACGAGCTTAGCTTAAATATTTCCAGTCCTACTGGAGAAGTTGGAATTAACTATCCATTTACTTTACAGATTATTAATGTTGAGGAGCAACCGCGTATTATTGAAATATTACCTGGCACTGGAATTAGTAGCACGCCTGATGGTAATTCCTTTATATTGACACAAGATGTAGCGGCAGTTTTTAGCATTGTAGTGGAGGATGAAGATTTTGCCAATCCACAAAACCAAGAAAACATTACAATAGCCGCGTCTTATCCCACTGACCCTAATTCTCCATTTTTAACTCTGATATCTTATGACAGTCCGCAGATTAATCTGCCTGACACAACAGGAGGCAAGAACGTTACTTTTGTCGTCAAGATTGCCGCGCCGCCAAATAATTTTGTGGGAGAGAATACTCTATCCATAACTGCTATTGATTCTTCAGCCCAGAGTGTATCTTTAAATATGAATCTCAATATTCTAAATGTTAATGATGCTCCGAGTATTGTTGACATAACAAGTTCAGGTTCTGTTAGACGCAGAGATATAGGACATTTCATTGTTGCTGAGGGAGCAAGTCCTAATGGTAGAATTAACGTCATAGTTGAAGATATAGATTTTATATCGCAGGATAGTATTAGTTTGACTGTTGCCAGTGCTACTCTTGACACTAGATTTATATCTGTTGCCAAAGCGCATATAGATGAATCAGATGCGGACTCTAACCACCAAGTAACATTTAATATAGATATTCCATCTGAGTTGTTGGATGATGCCGAGGTGAGAACTCATATCTTGGAAATAAACGCAACAGATGTTGAGGGGGAAAGCGTTATGCGCCAAGTTAATTTAGTTGTTGAGAATACTAATGACGCTCCTAAAATTATTTCAATTACTCCTGAAGGAGGAATTCGTAAGGCGTTTCTGGGGGGTATAGATGAGCAATATTTATATCGCTTGGATGAGGGGAGTAGTGGATTGTTTAATATTAAGATTGCGGATGAAGATTTAATTCATTCAGACGGGAATATAACAGTAAGATTTGCTAACCCTTTGTCTAGTGAATTATTGTCATTGGATAAACAATTTTTTAGTTCTGCGGATATGCTTGATGACGGGACATTTAATCTTACCATACGGCTAGGGGCAGACGCCGACTTTGATGATAGACATGTAGGCCAATACACACTAAATTTATCAATATTTGATGGAGTTGGTGCGGAGTTTAGTAGGGAAAAATCAAGAATACGTCTTGAGATTGTTAATGTCCCTGAACGTCCCTTTTTTACACAGGATAGCCATGATATAGCTGTATTTGAACAATCTGGTGCAATCAAATTGCCAGTTGGGACAGTCGTAGCAACTATCGGGGAAGAATACTGTTCAGGAAAAGTTTCTCCTTTTGGCTGCAGCTTTGCTCTACCCGTTCTCAGAGCAGCAGACGATCCGGATGCTGGTGATGCGGCAAGATTATCTTATTTAGCTGAATCTATTGGCTCAGAATATTTTTATATAGATGGTTTGCAAATCAAAAATCTTGTCCCCTTGAATGTTGGTGATGAATTTTCTTTTCGTATTATTGCCCAAGATAATGCTGGCAATCAGGCAGCTGAAAAACCATTGGTTAAGGTGTGGGTTAGAAGTTCAAACAATCTCAATAAAGATTTTGATAAAGATGGAGTTCGCGATCCTTATGATGGGGATCCTGCCAACTCTGCTATTAAAGCCATGGGCAAGGGAACGCGCGATGACCCCTATCTTATTTATAATGTTTATCAATTGCAGGCAATAGCTGGGGTTGATCATCAAGGGAATGGTTTAGGAGTATCCGAGTTTACAGGAAACTCTTATTTGTATGGGGATGACGTAGAGGGGCAGCTCAGCAGTCATTATCGTTTAGCAAATGATGTGAGAGCTTCCAGCACCTCAATTTGGAATAGCGGTAGTGGATTTATGTCTATAGGGGTAGGTAATTGTAATAGTGACGATAAGCAATGTGATGCCACCACGGCAGCTCGAAGAATATCAGCAATCACTGCGCGCTTTAGTGGAACATTTGATGGTGCTAATTTTGAAATAAGCGGCTTAACTATCAAGAAGCAGTCAAGCTATATTGGATTATTCGGCGCAGCAGGGGATGGCAGTGTTATTGCTAATGTAACCTTAACTTCGGCAGAGATTATAAATACCGCCACTCGCTCAGCGCAAACGGGTGGAATAAAATTCAGCTATGGAGGGTTATTAGTGGGGCAAATGTTAGGAGGCACCATAGATAATGTCCGTGTTAATGGAACGTTAACTGGAGTTGGTTTTGGATATGGGGGTGTGGTGGGGTCAATTGATCGATCAAATAATCCAAGTAGACCCGGAATAATAAAAAATTCTATGGCGGACGTTGATGTTACTGCTAATGGCGTTGGATTTGGCGGGTTGGTGGGTTCGTTGGGGACTAACTCTTTCATACATGCATCTAATGCCAAGGGAGATGTAAGGTCTGTTGTAAATAATGAAAGTAAACTTATTACTAAAGAAGTAGGCGGATTAGTTGGAATATCTTATGGCAATATATTTGCTTCTTATGCTAGCGGCTATGTGCGCGGCTTTGCTAGTGTGGGTGGATTGGTTGGAAGCTCACAAAATGGCGCAACAACTGCGAGCTTTGCTGCTGGTGATGTTGAAGGAGTTAGATACGTTGGTGGATTATTGGGCATTGTGTCTGGAGGCACTCACAAGCATTTGTATTATAGTGGCCAGCTTATTCGTTCTTTATATATCCCTAGCTCATCAGAATATGTGGGCGGCATAGCAGGAGACATAATAGGAAGTCCAACCATTCACAGTGCCATTAATATGCGTTCCACCAATCCTAATACGCTTTATCGCGAGGGTGGGTTAATATTTGGTAGAATTGACCTAAGAGTTGTTACAAACCGACCCCAAATTTATTATACTTATACAATTTGGGCACCTAATGGTTATCTGGGTTATCTTTTACATGAAGACGATGCATCAGGTGCGGCACCACTTAGTGTTCTTGGGGGCAGATATTGGACTGTTAGACTAGTATTAGAAGAGCAGCTTAGGAATTGCCGCATAGGTGGGAAATCTTATGATGATACTCCTGGTTGTGACTCTATATTTCCTAATAATTTTTGGGGAGAGAAAGTAGTATCATCAATAGGTTCATCTTTTACTGTGAGTTGGCTCTTTAATAAAGTAGCTTACCCTACTTTTAGAGTTCAACCAGTTCTATCTTTGAATAATGATGGCACACCAAAACAAAAAGGATCTTCTATTCTTCCCTCGCATGAAGAGCAAAGATGTTATATTGAACCAGAATATACTCACCCCACTCACTGCCCAACAACTCCTCGCTAAATTAGAATAACACATCGCAATACTTGCGATTAAGTTACTGCAAGTAGGGAGTCGCTTATTCCTTTCAGGTTTATGTATTTCCTTACCCACCCTCTACCTTATTACCTTGTGTAAATATAATTATAAAAATGGTATAAATATGCAATATTAATGGTACAATGAATAGTTCATTAATGGTTAATACGTTTATTTAGCTGTTAATTGATGGTGGTATATGTTGATGTTTATGAAAATTATGTATTTAAAGAATAAGCTGCTAAAGATTAAGTTTTTTGCGATTTGCTTATCTTTAATTGTAGTGGGGTGCGGTGGATCAGATGATAATGGAGGAGGCAGTTCGCCCCCACCTGCACCTGCCCTTACATGCGCCAGTGATGTGCAAGTATGTTCGGCGCCTAGTTTCACAGCTTTATACGGCGGCGGTGTATTCTACTTTAACGAAGCTACAGATACCAACCAAAACGAAGCTACAGATACCAACCAACCTATCAAAATTCTCGAAGGAGAGAAGCAAACTTTCTATGCTGTTATCCATGATTCCGATATATTATCTGGTGAATCTATTGAGGTTGATATTAATAGTGGAACCAATAACAATCTGAAAGACTATTTTTCTTCGGCACTTAAGATGGCTCCTGAGGACGTTCCACCTGCTCTTGAAAATTATACAAATGCTGCAGGATATGAGGTTTTCAACTTTACCTTAGGAGAAAGGATTGCGTTAGATGATAGAGTCGTTGGAGAATATGAGATTCCAGTTGTCCCCATTGATGCCCAGGGATTGAGAGGTTCTTCTAATATAGTAGTTGTGATAGAGAACGTCATTGACCTTCCTGTTATTCGTTCCCATAGCGCTTCAGGAGGGATATCGCAAGATGCGCAGGATAGTGGGACCTACCGAATAAAACAAGATATATCTGGAGCGGGGATTAGCATTGTAGTTACGGATGATGATTTTGCCATACCGCAAAATCAAGAGAGCTTGCACATTACCATTACGGAGTCCACTCTGCCTGAGGGTTTCATAACTATTCAACAACCGAGTATTAACCGCCCTGATAGTCCTACAAATAATAGAGCCACTTTTAGAATTGAATTTGCCAGTCCGACGAATGAACTGGTAGGAACTCATGACGTTATTTTTTCTATTGCTGACCTTAGTGGAAATACCGGGCTAGTCCCAATAAAAGTCGTAATAGAGAATGTCAACGATGCTCCTGTAATATCCACCCTTACTCCTTCAGGCGGAGTAAGAGCAAGAAATGGAAATATTTTTGAAGTATTTGAGGGAGGAAATGAAGGAACTATTAGAGTGATTGTAGATGATGCTGATATACAACACGGAGATATTGTTGGCTTGAATATTACTGGCGCTAATCTGCCAGCTGGAGTTATATCCATTGAAAAGGATAAATTATCCCAGTCCGATGCTAGAAATAATATAGTGGAGTTTATAGTCAATATTGCCTCTAACCTTCTGCAGGACACTGATATAGGTGAATATCCATTAGACCTTTTAGTTTATGATGAATTTGGCGGGCTAGAGGATAGGAGAACTATTACTCTAAAAGTTAAAAACACCGATGATGCAAGCAGCGTCAGCTATTCAGCAATTAGTGGCGGGGTTAGTAAGCTGGGTAGTTTGGATGGTGACCCAGACACCTTCGCAATCAATGAGGGGCAAAGCGGGCGGATTGAGGTTGCAATTTTTGATGAAGATTTAACCTCCAACTCGCAACTTGAGTATGCAATAACTGGTGATGCTGAGATAATAAAATTATTAAGAGCTTATAGAATAAAACGCTCTTTACCCCGCGGTGAGCGCAAGGTTACTATTGGCATAGCTGAAAGGCACGAGCAGCTTAATGATGCAGATATAGGAAGTTATAACTTGAGTTTACATGTAGTGGATGATGAAGGGATTATAAGTGTTAGTTATCCTTTTGTTCTCAAGGTTAATAATGTTGGCGAGCAACTGAAGATTAAGAAAATATCTCCACGGGGAGGGCTTATATTTGATTATTTTTCTGGTTTTTATAAATTGAAAGAACATGCTACAGGTTCTTTAGGATTTTTGATAGAGGATGAAGATTTTGGCAGTCCACAAAACCAAGAGAGTATAAATGTTACCATTATAAGTTCTACTCTGCCTAATGACTTCATAACTGTTCAACAGTCGGAGATTAACTATCTTGATAGTTCTACAGGTAATAGAGTCACTTTTATAATTGAATTTGCCAGGCCGACTAATGAACTAGTCGGAGAACATAATATTACATTTTCCTTTGCTGATACTAATGGAAATATAGTACTATATAAGAGGGGATTTAAAATTGAGAACGTCAATGCTGCGCCCGCAATATCCACTCTGACTTCTTCAGGTGGAGTTACCTCAAGCAGTGAAAATATTTTTGAAGTATTTGAAGGTGGTGATAATGGAATTATTAGAGTAATTGTTGATGATGCGGATATACAACATGGAGATATTATTACTTTGAATATTACCAGCGCTAATTTACCAGCTGGGGTTATATCCATTGAAAATAATAAACTGTCCCAGTCCGATACTATTAATAACCAAGAAGAGAATAGCCAGGTAGAGTTTGTGATCCATATTGCCGCTGGACTTCTACAAGATACTTATATAGGTGAATATCCATTAGACCTTTTAGTTTATGATGAACTTGGCAAGGCAGAGGATAGGAGAACTATTACTCTAAAAGTTATAAACAGTGATGATGCAAGTACCGCCAACTATTTAGGAGTTAGTGGAATGGTCAAGAAGCTGGATATTGTGGATGGCACCTCAGATACATTTACAATTAGTGAGGGGCAAAGTGGGCAGATTAAGGTTGCAATCTCTGATGAGGATTTAATCCGCACTTCACAACTTGAATATACAATAACGGGCAACTCTATTAGAGAAGGATTATTAAACATAACCAAAGTTGAATCCTCGTCTTCTGCTGAGGAACAAACATTCATCATTGATATCGGAAAGAATGGTAGTCCAATTGATGATGCGGACATTGGAAGTTATAACTTGAATCTACGAGTAACGGATGCCATCGGGACGGTTAATGCGAATTATCCTTTTGTCCTCAAAGTTAATAATATTATTGAACAGCCAAATATTATTAATGTTTTGGCGGGAGAAGGTGTTAGCGCCGCAGTAAATGATAACTCTTGGACGTTATCAGAAGATGTTGCGGGTTCTTTGGAGTTTTTGATAGAGGATGAAGATTTTGGTAGTCCGCAAAATCAAGAGAGTTTGCACATTGACATTATGAGTTCCACTCTGTCTGAGAACTTCATAACTATTCAACAATCAGAGATTAGCAGCACCGATAGTTCTACAAATAATAGAGTCACTTTTAGAATTCAATTTGCCGCTCCGACTGATGAACTAGTCGGAGAACATAACATCACTTTTTCCTTTACTGATGCTGATGGAAATACAGCATTATATAAGGGGGAGTTTAAAATTGAAAACATCAACGATGCTCCTGAGATATCCGCGATGGATTCTGCTCGTGGAGTTGTCTCAAACGGTGAAAATATTTTTGAAGTATTTGAGGGAGGTGAAGATGGAATTATTAGGGTAACAGTTAGAGATGCGGATATACAGCATGGAGATATTGTTAGCTTAAATATTATCAGCGCTGATTTACCAGGCATTATATCTATTGAGGAGGATAAATTATCCCAGTCCGATGCTAGAAATAATATAGTGGAGTTTGTATTAAATGTAGCGTCTGGGCTTCTGCAGGATGATGATATAGGTGAACATCAGTTTCAGTTGTTAGTGTATGATGAATTTGGCGGGATAGACGGCAGCAGATATTTTACTCTGAATGT
Organism: Gammaproteobacteria bacterium; assembly: GCA_965207945.1. GTDB lineage: Bacteria > Pseudomonadota > Gammaproteobacteria > CBDBNL01 > JAAOII01 > JAAOII01. The sequence continues at coordinate 1,661,454 of OZ242303.1, read as the reverse complement.
CAAAAATACCGATGACACAAGCAGCATCAATTATTCAGCAATCAGCGGAAGGATTAATAAGCTGGGTAATGTGGATGGCGCCCCAGACACCTTTGAGATTAGTGAGGGGCAAAGCGGACAGATTAAGGTAGCAATCTCTGACGAGGATTTAATCCACCCTTCGCAACTTGGATATACAATAACTGGCGACTCTATTGGGCAGGGGATTAGGGAAGGATTATTAAACATAACCAGAGTTGAATCCTTGTCTTCTTCTGAGGAACATACATTTCTTATTGATATCGGCAAGAATGGCAGTCCGATTGATGATGCGGATATTGGAAGTTACAACTTGAATCTGCACATATTTGATGCTGGCGCAGACAGGAGGGCAGATGCGCTTTATTCTTTTGTGTTGGAGATAAATAATCTCCCTGAACCGACTGCTATTATTAATGTGCAGGCAGGACAGGGGGCTGTAGCAGGAACAGGAACCAACTATTTTGTGCTTACAGAGGAGATTTCAGCATCCCTTGAAATTATAGTTATGGATGAAGACCTTGTTAATCCGCTTGCTCAAGAGAACATAACAATGGAAATTATATCTAGCGATTTGCCGAATGACTTACTGCTTGCTAAAAGTTTATATATTAGCCATCCTGATACGGTTGGCGGAAATCAAGCAACGTTCGTGCTGGAAATTGCTGCTCCGCGTAACGAAGATGTGCGGGACGATAATTACACAATTTCCTTCATAATAAGTGGCACGAGCGGTAGATCATCACCGGGCGAGATTAGCATTAGAATTGAGAACGTCAACGATGTGCCTGTAATGTCCCCACTGACTCACTCAGGCGGAGTTGGCAGGATAGGCCTGCCTGTAGAGAAGAATACTTTTATAGTATACGAAGGTGGAGTTAATGGAGCTATTACAGTAACGGTTGAAGATATTGATATACAGCATGGAGACACAGTCAGCTTAGAAATAAGTGATAATGCCCTATTAGGGGACTCTGCATTTATTGATAAATATTTTTCAGTTGAATCAAGTATAGCCGGGACCAACCAGGTAGAGTTTACAATCCATATTGCTTCTGAACTTATGCAGGATACTGATATAGGCGAGCATCTTTTTCAATTGTCGGTTTTTGATGATTTTGGTGGCTCTGCTACTCGCGACATCGTTGTTATAGTTGAAGACACCAATGACTTAACCACTATTTCTAATCCTGGCTGGACGGGTAATTTGACGAAGATTGCTCCAATATCTAGCCCAGTGCCGAACAATGGACGCGACCTATTTACAATTTACGAAGGACAAAGCGGACAAATTGAGTTCACCCTTTCTGATGAAGATTTAGCTCTCACTCCGCTGGTTGTATCTAAGATAGCAGGCGATTCTATAGATTCGCAAATCATAAGCTCGGCTATCATAACAAAACCATCATCGCCTGATGAAAGAATATTGACAATTAATATTGGAAACAACTCAAGCGGAACTCAGAAAATTAATGATGTGCATATCGGCACTTATGAGCTTAGTTTAAATATTTCCAGTTCTGCTGAAGAAGTCGCCATTAGCTATCCATTCACTTTACAGATTATTAATGTTGAGGAGCAACCGCGTATTATTGAAATATTGCCTGGCGCTGGAACTAGCGGAGGGGTTGCTGCTAATTCCCTTATATTGACACAAGATGTAGCGACCTCTTTTATGATTGTGGTGGAGGATGAAGATTTTGCCAATCCACAAAATCAAGAGAACATTACAATAGCCGCGTCTTATCCCACTGACCCTAATTCTCCATTTTTAACTCTGATATCTTATGACAGTCCACAGATTAATCTGCCTGACACAACAGGAGGCAAGCGCGCCACTTTTGTGGTCAAGATTGCCGCGCCGCCAAATGATTTTGTGGGAGAGAATACTCTATCCATAACTGCTATTGATTCTTCAGCCAGGACCGCCGATTTAGATTTAGACCTTACCGTTCTAAATGTCAATGATGCTCCGAGGATTGTTAATATAACGAGTTCGGGTTCTGTTAGGCGCAGCAGTGCAGATAATTTCGTTGTTGCTGAGGGAGCAAGCCCTGAAGGTAGCATTGACGTAACAGTTGAAGATATAGATTTTCTTTTTGGCGATAATATTAGTTTGACTGTTGCCAGCGCCACCCTTAACACTAAGTTTCTATCCGTTGCCAAAGCGCATATAGATGGATCAGATGCCGACTCTTACCACCAAGTAATATTTAATATAGATATTCCATCCGAATCCTTGAATGATGCCGAGGTGGGAACTCATATCTTGGAAATAAGCGCAACAGATACTGAGGGGGTAATCGCTACACGCCAAGTTAATTTAGTTGTTGAGAATGTTAATGATGCTCCTAAAATTGTTTCAATTACTCATGGAAGGGGTATCAGAAAGAACCTTAAAGATACAGGTAGTACGGGTGACGAATATACATATAATTTGCATGAGGGGGGTAGTGGATATTTGTATATTAAGGTTGTAGATGAAGATTTGATTCATTCACACGAGAATATAACAGTGAGATGGATTAACCCCTTATCTTATGAATTATTGTCATTTAAAAGAGAATCGTTTACTTCTGTTGATGCTAATGATGGGACAGTTACTTTTATTTTGCAGCTGGGGCAAGGCGCCGACTTTGATGATATTCATATAGGTCATCACTTTATATATTATTCAATATTGGATAGCACTGGGACGGCGGTTAGCGCAGACGGTAGTTTAGCGAGATCAAGAGTAGCTATTAGGATTGTTAATGTTCCCGAACCTCCCTTTTTCCCACGGGATAACCATAATATAGTTATATTTGAACAATCTGGGGCAATTGAATTGCCAATCGGGATGACCATAGCAACTATCGGGCAAGCATACTGTTCAGGAATAGATTCAACATCTGGCTGTGAGTCACCTCGGCCAGTTCTTGCGGCAAGCGACCCTGATCCTGGTGATGTGGCAAATTTATATTATATACTTTCAGCTGTTGACACAGAATATTTTTATCTAGACGAAGACGGTTTGACGATCAAAATCTACCGCCCTGTTAGAATTGATTCTGCACCAACTTTTTTTATTCATGTTTCAGATCCTAAAGGCATGCTGCCACCTACAGATGCGTTTGTTACTGTGCATATTAAAAGTTCAAATAATCTCAACCAAGATTCTGATGGTGATGGAGTTCGCGATTCTTATGATGGGGCTCCCGGCAACCCTGCTATGCAAACCATGGGCAGCGGAACACGCGCTAACCCATATCTTATCCATAATATTTATCAACTACAGGCAATAGCTGGAGTTGATCATCGAGGAAATAGTTTGCAAGCATCCGAGTTTACAGGTAATTCTTATTTGTATGGAAATGGATTGGCTGAGCAGCTTAGCAGTCACTATCGTTTGGCGAATAATATAGATGCTTCCCTTACCTCAACCTGGAATAGTGGCAGTGGATTTATGTCTATAGGAGTAGGTGCTTGTGGTGGTAGTCCCCAGCAATGCGATGACTCCACGGCAGCTCGCAGAGTGTCTGGATCCCCTACGCGCTTTAGCGGAACATTTAAAGGAGCGAATTTTGAAATCAGCGGCTTAACCATCAAGAGAGAGTCAAGCTATCTTGGACTATTCGGTGAAGCAGGGGATGGCAGCATTATTTCTAATTTAAGATTAACCTCGGCAAACATTATAAACCCCGCCACTCGCTCACGTTCAAGCCATGCGCTCAAATTTAGCCATGGAGGAGTATTAGTGGGACAAATGTTAGGAGGCACCATAGATAATGTCCATGTTACTGGAACATTAAAAGGAGTTGGTTATAGATATGGAGGTTTAGTGGGGACACTTGGTATAGGATCGGGGAATATAGGACCGACGATTATAAAAATACCCGGCATAATAGCAAACTCTATGGCGGACGTTGACATTACTGCCAATGGCGTTGGATTTGGCGGGTTGGTGGGTTCAATAGGGAGCAACTCTTTCATACATGCATCTAATGCCAAAGGGAATGTGATGTCCGCTTTAGATGATTTCAATCAAGTTCTTGCTCAAGATGTAGGCGGATTAGTTGGAATATCTCATGGCAATATATTTGCTTCTTATGCTTTGGGCGATGTGCGCGGCTCTGAATATGTGGGCGGATTGGTCGGCAAAGCACTAAAAGGCACAACAACTGCGAACTTCGCTGCTGGTGATGTTAGAGGGAATACACACGTTGGTGGATTATTTGGTGCAGCGTCAGGCGGCACTCACAGGTATTCATATTATAGCGGCTTGCTCGTTGCTTCTGGTCGTATCAGGGGCGGCATGGGCGGCATAGTAGGAACATTAGGACAGGCGGCAACTATTTATAGCGTTATTAATATGCGTTCCCCGCATCCTAGTAATAGACGTAGTGATGGAGGACTAATATTTGGTCATATTGATTTGGTTGGCAAGCCCAGTCCTAATATTCATGATGCCTATTCAATTATTTTTTCTGAAGATTCTTTGGGTTATATTACACATCAACGTTATAGGAATAGGATTGCGCCACTTTCTCTTCTTGGTGACAACTCAGGGAGTATTAGAAAAGTATCTTTATATCATTTTAAATATTGTAGAGGCAACGGAAGTACTTTTACTGCATTTAGTTCTGTTGTAAATTGTAATGGATTATTCCATGATAATTATTGGGGGGATTTACCTACCGAAGCATTAGGTGCAGACCATAATGTTGTTTGGAATTTAGTCAGTTCTACTTACCCTACCATTAAAGTGCAACGATTTACTGTTAGGGGAGCATTGGATAGAACCTTTAATTTTCCTTCACATGAAGAGCAAATATGTCATATTCAACCAGAATATACTCACCGCATTCACTGCCCGACAAGACTTCGCTAAATTAGAATAACACATCGCAATACTTGCGATTAGTTACTTTATTTTGTATAGATATAATTATGCACATAAAATTGGCATAGATATAGAAAGTTAATGATATAATAAGAGGGTTGTCGTGATGACTATTCCTTATGTATTCGGATAGTAACATGTTTATTCAACAGCGGATTAATAGGGGTAATTGCTAGGGACAATTAATAGAGGCAATTAATAGAAACATAGGGGGATGTTTATGGGGGTTAAATGCATAAAAAATAAATCAAAGAGTAAATTTTTTATTATTTGCTTATCTTTGATAACGGCGGGGATAATGACGGGGTGTGCTGAACCACATAATAATGGAAGTGGTGGACCCATGGTTCCGCCTTCTCAATCTGTTCCACCTTCTCAACCTGTGCCGCCTTCGCAACCTGCTGTCCCTACGTGCTCAGATGATGTCCGGCTCTGTTCGGCACTCCGTCTTACAGCTTTATACAGCGGCGGCATATTCTACTTTAACGAAGCTACAAGCGTTAACCAATCTATCAAAATTCGTGAAGGAGGCAAGCAAACTTTTTATGCTATTGTCCATGATTCCAATGGATCATCTGGGAAATCTATTAATGTTTCCATCAATAGTATAGCTATTAAGCCAAATGCTAATGTTACGGATAATTTAAATGGCTATATTTCTTCGGCACTTAAGATGGCTCCCGAGAACATTCCATCTGCACTTGAAAATTACACACATTCTGACGGATATGAAATTTTTATCTTTACCTTAGGAGAAAATATTACGTTAGATGATAGAGTGGTCGGAGAACATGAGATTTCAGTTATCCCTATTGATGGCAAAGGATTAGAAGGTTCTATTGACCTTTTTAAGATAATCGTTGTGATAGAGAACGTCAACGATGCTCCTGAGATATCCGCAATTAATTCTACTGGCGGAGTTGCCGCAATCAGTGAAAATATTTTTGAAGTGTTTGAAGGTGGCGATAATGGAACTATTAGTGTATTTGTTGATGATGTGGATATACAGTATGGAGATATAGTTGGCTTGAATATCACCAACGCTAATCTACCAGCCGGAGTTATATCTATTGAGGCGGATAAATTACCCCAGCCCGATGCTATAAATAACCAAGAAGAGAATAACCGAGAAGAGAATAACCAAGAAGAGAATAACCGAGTAGAGTTTGTGTTAAATATTGCCTCTGAACTTCTGCGGGATGCTGATATAGGCGAGTATCCATTGAACTTATTAGTTTATGATGAACTTGGCGGAGCAGAAGACAGGAGAAATATTACTCTTAAAGTGAAAAATACTGATGATGAAAGCACTGCTCGCTATGCGGAAACTAGCGGAGGAGTTAGTAAACTGGATAGTGTTGATGGCACCCCAGATACTTTCGCAATTTACGAAGAACAAAGCGGGCGGATTGAGGTTGTAATCTCTGATGAGGATTTAACCCAAACCTCACAGCTTGAATATACAATAACGGGGGACTCTATTAGGGGAGGGTTTAGGGCAGGACTATTAAACATAACCAGAGTTGAATCCTCGTCTTCTGCTGAGGAACATATATTCTTTATTGATATCGGCAATAATGACAGTCCGATTGATGATGCGGACATTGGAAGTTACAACTTTAATCTACAAGTAGCAGATGCTGCGATGACTGTAAATGCAAGTTATGCCTTTATCCTCAAGGTTAATAATTCTAACGATGCTCCTGAGATATCCGCAATTAATTCTACTGGCGGAGTTGTCACAAGCGGTGAAAATATTTTTGAAGTGTTTGAAGGCGGTGATAATGGAACTATTAGTGTATTTGTTGATGACGCGGATATACAGTATGGAGATATAGTTGGCTTGAATATCACCAGCGCTAATCTACCAGCTGGGATTATATCTATTGAGGCGGATAAATTACCCCAGCCCAATGCTATAAATAACCGAGAAGAGAATAACCGAGAAGAGAATAACCGAGTAGAGTTTGTAATCCATATTGCCTCTAACCTTCTACAGGATACTGATATAGGCGAGTATCCATTGAACTTATTAGTTTATGATGAACTTGGCGGGGCAGAAGACAGAAGAACTATTACTCTTAAAGTAAAAAATACTGAGGAACCACCATTTTTCACACAGGATGTCCATAATATAACTATATTTGAACAAGCTTATATAGCGGAATTGCCAGCTGGGACAGTCGTAGCAACTATCGGGGAAGAATACTGTTCAGAAATAGATTTAAATCTTGGCTGCAGATTTCCTCAACCAATTCTTGAAGCAGCAAGCGACCCGGATGCTGGCGATGCGGCGAGTTTATCTTATTCACTTGAACCTATTGGAGCAGAATACTTTTATATAGATGGCTTGCAAATTAAAACTCTCCGCTCTTTATCTTTTGGATCTTTTGGTAATCAGTTTCCTGTTCGTATTATTGTCCGAGATTCTAGTGGTAGGACGGCAGTTAAAAAACCACTGGTTACGGTGTGGATTAGAGAAGCAAGTGATCCAGAGCAAGATTTTGATAGTGATGGAGTTCGCGACCCTTATGATGGGGCTCCTGCCAATGCTGCTATGCAAACCATGGGCAGTGGAACACGCGCTGACCCATATCTTATCCATAATATTTATCAACTGCAGGCAATAGCTGGAGTTGACCATCAAGGGAATAGTTTACAAGCATCCGAGTTTACAGGTAATTCTTATTTGTATGGGAATGGATTGGCTGAGCAGCTTAGCAGTCATTATCGTTTAGCAAATGATGTGAATGCTTCCCTCACCGCAACCTGGAATGGTGGCGGCGGATTTGTGTCTATAGGAGTAGGTTTTTGTGGTCAAAGGGGTGTTGAGCAATGCGATGCGACAACGAGAGCTCGCAGAGTGCGTAAAGCCCCAGCACGCTTTAGCGGAATATTTAATGGATCTAATTTTGAAATTAGCGGCTTAACCATCAATAGGCAATCAAGCTATATTGGACTATTCGGCGCAGCAAAGAGTGGTAGCGTTATTGCTAATTTAAGATTAACCTCGGCAAACATTATAAATCCCACCACCCGCGCATATTCAAGACATTCGCTCAAATTCAGCCATGGAGGGGTATTAGTGGGAGAAATGTTAGGAGGCACCATAGATAATGTCCATGTTACTGGAACATTAATGGGAGTTGGTTATGAATATGGAGGCATAGCAGGAACACTTAGTGAATCTACGGATGGAGAAATATTCAGTATAATAAAAAACTCTATGGTGGACGTTAACATTACTGCAAATGGCGTTGGATTTGGCGGATTGGTGGGTGTGTTAGGGATTAACTCTTCCATACATGCATCTAATGCAAAAGGAAACGTGAAGACCGATTTAGGCAGGCACAATCAACTTCTTTCTGAAGAAGTAGGTGGATTAGTTGGATTATCTTATGGTAATATATTTGCTTCTTATGCTTTGGGCGATGTGCGCGGCTTTTCTTATGTGGGCGGATTGGCAGGCAGAGTACTCGCAGGGACAACAACTGCGAGTTTTGCTGCTGGTGATGTTGAAGGAATTAAATACGTTGGTGGATTATTTGGTGATGTATTAAGAGGCACTCACAGATATTCATATTATAGCGGCGAGCTAATTGGCTCTGGTGATATCAAGGGCGAAATAGGCGGCATAGTAGGAAAATTAGAGCATGAGGCAACTATTTACAGCGTTCTTAATATGCGCTCCCCACATCCTAGTAGTAAGCTTAGTGATGGAGGGCTAATATTTGGTTACATTAATCTGGAACGCAATTCAAATAGCCCTAATATTCATGATGCCTATTCAATTACTTTACCTAACTATTCTTTGGGTTATATTACACATAAACGTTATAAAGGGAATAGTATTGTGCCGCTTTCTCTTCTTGGTGATAACTCCATGAGCATTAGATCAATATCTGCATCTCATTTGAGAAATTGTATCGGCAACGGACTTGCTCATAATGATTTGGCAGATTGCACTGGTTTATTTAATGATGACTATTGGGGAGATGTCCGCGTCTCGTCCTTAGGTGCAAATTTTAACGTTGATTGGGATTTAATCGTTGATGCTTATCCTACCATTAAAGTGCAGCGAGTTACTGGGACGGGAGCGCTTGATGATTCCATTATTTTTCCTTCACATCAAGAGCAAAGATGTTATATTGAACCTGCATATACTAACCGCACTCACTGCCCGAACTAACAACACAGGTCTGTAGGGGCAGAGGGACTTTATTCATCCCCTCCTTTATTCATCCCCTCCTTGCTCCGCCCGCAAGATGTCTAACACTTGTGCCAAACCATAAGTATACCTGCGATTACGCATAAATATACGCTTACCTTGACTTTAATTCATAATTACTTATAATATTATGTTATGAGTATATATAAAACCATTCTCTGCGGCCTTGGTTTATATAATTGCGGCGATGGCTTATATAATTACGCTAGGAGTGTATGTAATGGTTTCCATAAGGGATTCCATAATAACTTAATGGATAAGGAAACAGGTAACATGACCAACAATAGTGCTGCTGCGAACAATCAGTATGGATTTATATCAAAGAAAATATCAGTACTTCTGCTTTCGTTAATTTGCGTCTTGACGCTGGCTGCCTGTGAAGGAGGCAGTAAAAAGAAAGTAGCCAGTAAAAGGAGTAGTTCAACAGCGCAGATACCTCCCCTCCCTTCCGGCCCAATTAGTGTCTCAAATTTACGGGTTATTCCAAATGACACCAACGCCACTCTTAGCTGGAATAATCCTGACGCGAATATTACTCAAATTAACATAACCTACCGAAACATTGCTGATAGCTCGGAAGGGCAGGAACCCCCCATAACAGACCGTAATAGAACCCTCCCCAATGCAGACGTAACCACAACGATAACTGGTTTAACCAATGAAATAACATATATCTTTAATGTCCTCTTGGTACTGGGCGGCGCTGATGAGAATAGAAGTATCATTGTGAGAGAGAGTTCTCGGCAAATTGGTCCCAACCTTGATGGAGACGAAGAAGTGGATGCGATAGATGAAGATGATGATAACGATGGCGTTAATGATGATATAGATTTTTTGCCGGATGATAAATCTGAGAGCGCAGATTTGGATAACGACGGAGTTGGTGATAATCGCGACCTCTGTGATTATCCTGGTAGCATCCGCAACTGGCGAGTTGGTGAAGTTGGTGAAGTTGGTGAAGAAGTTGCAGTAGATATGGATGGCGATGGCTGTCGCGGGGATGGCACCGCACCAGAAGATGCGGATGATAATAACGCAACCAAATACGCCTTTGAGGTATTAAATTTGCGGGTTATCCCTGGTGCTGCCAACGCTACTTTTAGCTGGAATAATCCTGATGTTAACATTGCTCAGATTAACATCAGCTACAAACTTAGTACTGCTGCTAACTTTGAAGACCCCATAACAATAAGAGATAGCGCCAAAATAGTCAGGAATGCAATGAACGTAAACTACAATATATCTGGATTAACTGCGGATATCTATACTTTTAATATACTCTTGGTATTAGGCGGCGATGATGAGGGTAGAAATGTGGTTACAACATCTATTACTCGGCTAATTGGTCCCAACCTTGATGGAGATAAATATGCGGATGCCGACCCTCTTGAGCTTGATGAGGATGGGGATAACGTCAATGATGATATAGATGCCTTCCCTCGTAATATCACTTTATCTAGCTTTGTGGTGACAGGATTAGCAGCAGCAGCTGGCGATAACAATGTAATCCTTAGCTGGAATAACCCCAACGCGCAAATAGCTAATATTAGTATAAGTTATAAAGTTGCTGGTTCTACTGATGAGCCCCTAACAAAAAGCAGCACTCAAATAACCCCCGATGCCCAGAATGTGCAAGAAACCATAGGCGGCCTAACCAACGGACAATTATATAATTTCAATGTTAGTTTGGTATTAACTGGCGCTGATATTGATAAAAAAGTCGTGGAGGCATCCATTACCGCAATCCCTAACATCTTTGGAGTAAGAGAATTAGTGGCAATTCCTGGCATTGATAATGTAACTCTTATCTGGGATAACCCTGATGCAGATATAGCCAGCATTAATATAAGCTACCACAACGCAAGCGCCCCTGATATTTTGCAATACTTCCCTCTAATAACAGATAGCTCTAAAATAGGTAGGAATGTAATGGATGTCCAACAATTCATAAACGGCCTGACTGATGGAGAACCCTATACCTTCATTGTTGGTCTGACATTAAATAGGACTTATGTTGATGGGGCAGTAGAGGAGGTATCCGTTAACGTAACTCCTGGCATCTTTTCAGTAGTAGCATTACAAGCAACTCCTGGCGCCAGCGATGTAACTCTTAGCTGGCGTAATCCGAATGCGCAAATAGCCAGCATTAATATAAGCTATCAAATAGAAGGTTCTAATGATGTGCAATATTGGGACCTAATAGAAGACCCTGCTCAAATAGAAAGCAATAAAATCAATGTGCAAGAAACCATAACTGGACTAACCAATGGAGTATCCTATACTTTCAACGTTAGTTTGACATTAGAGGGTGATTATGAGGGCAGGGAAGGAGTGGTGCCATCCGTTACCGCAACTCCTGACGTCTTTTCAGTAACAGCATTAGAAGCGACTACTGGCGATAGTGATGTAACTCTTAGTTGGGATAACCCTGCCGCAAACATAACCAGCATTAGCATAAGCTACAAGATTATTGATTCTAATAATTCGCCAACCATATTATCCATCACAGAGAGCGCAAAAATAGCTGCCAACGCCCAGAATGTGGAAGAAACCATACCTGGACTAGACGACAGAGTATACTATAATTTCACTGTTAGCTTGACATTGGGTGCTCCCGATACTGGCAGGGAAGGAACGGCGCCTTCCGTTACTGTGCCTACTGGACCTGATGATGATGGCGATGGTATCCCTAATTTCGTGGACCCTGATAGAAATGGTGATGGCAGGATAGACAGAGATAGTGACGGTGACGGAGAGTTTGATTATTTAGATACTAATGACGATAATGATGCTTTTGATGATGATGACGACGTAGATGATGATGGCGATGGACTTATAGAGATTGCCACTGCTGAGGAACTTTATCAGGTGCGTCATAATCTGCAGGGCAGCAGTTTAAAGGTGAGTGCTGGGGGCAGCGACAATGACGATGGCTGCGGCAATGGCACCACAACTGGCGAGGATATCACAACATGCAACGGCTATGAGCTTAGTGCTGATATATCTCTTGACGGCTTTAATGACGGTAACTGGCAGCCAATTGGCAGCTGCGACTCTTACGATAATACAAGTTTTATTTGTACTCCTGCCAGCTCGTTATTCAGCACCATTTTTGAAGGCAATGATTATGTAATTAGCAATCTTACTATAACCCCTGTTGCCCCCTATACCAACGCGTATGGACTATTTGGGGCAATTAACTCTACTGCCGTTCTGCGTAATATTCATATCCGTTCTGCCGACATTAGTGGCGACGGGACTAATATAGGGATGTTAGTTGGTTATGTAGAAGGAGCTACCATCAGGAATAGTTCCGCAGAAGGCGAGGTTGATGTCTTTGGCAATAATATCGGCGGTCTGGCTGGTTATGTCAGTAATGCTGATATCAGAATGTCTTATGCGTCTGGATCTATCAGGGGGAATGATAATGTCGGTGGTCTGATTGGTTATGGGGGGACAACAGCAACCTGGTATTCTTATGCGTTTGGGTCTGTCAGTGGGGACAATAATGTTGGCGGTCTGGTTGGTGGCAGCGGACTTCAGCTCGATGTTATACTTTCTTATGTGGCTGGTGGATATGTGAGCGCAGCTGGCGATAATGTTGGCGGTCTAGTTGGTTTGGGGAGTTCGGAGACCAGAATTATTTCATCTTATGCAGCAGGCGGGGATATTATGGGGAATGATAATGTCGGCGGTCTGCTTGGTAAGGGATCTTCTTCCAGAATTATTTCATCTTATGCGGCGCCCGCGTCTTTCGGCAAGATGGACGCCTCTGTCATTTATACTAATGATAACTTTGGCGGTCTGGTTGGTGATGAGACCATTTTTGGTGCCCCCTTTCCTTTATCTCCCCCCTCCGCCGATTATTATTGGGATAGCCAAACGAGCGGTAACAGTATAACAAGAACAATAGGTAATCAGGATGGTGCCAGCGAAGGAAAAACCACTGAGGAATTGCAGACGCCAACAAATTTTACGAGAAGTATTTATGCAAATTGGGCAACAAATCCATGCGATGATGGTTCCCTCGCGTGGGACCTTGGCAACTCAACCCAATACCCAGCCCTGACCTGCCCTCCTGGCGGCGTAGCCCCGCAACGCTGATCTCGCGACTACATATACTTACCTTGACTTTAATTCATAATTATGTATAATAATAATTATGGATGCATATACAACCAGTTCCTGCGGCGAGGGCTCATGCAAGGGTTCATATAAGAGCTTATATAAGTATAAGGGCTTAATAAATAAAGAGACAGGTAACGCAACCAGCAATAGCGCTGCTGCGAACAACCAGTCAAAATTTATACCAAAGAAAGTATCAGCACTACTATTTTCGCTAATTTGCGTCTTGACTCTGGCTGCCTGTGAAGGAAACGGAGGCAGAGTAGATAGCACACCAGTAGATATCACGCAGAGTGTGAGTAGTTCAGGTGGAATTAGCGTATTGAATTTACGGGTTATTCCCGATACCAACAGCGCCACTCTTATGTGGAATAATCCTGATGCGGATATTACTCAAATTCGCATAAGCTACCATATCAACAATTCTGATAACTTTGAAGTACAGAGAGATATAACAGAAAATTCTAGAATCCGCCCCAATATAGCTGTAACCGAAAAGATAATTGGTTTAACCAGCGGGTCAACCTATATGTTTAATGTTCTTTTGGAACTGGGCGGTGACGATGGAAATAAAATTGTGTATGAGCAGCTATCCATGAGTCGCCTAATTGGTCCCAACCTTGATGGAGACGAATATTCTGATGATGACCCTCTTGAGCTTGATGAAGATGGAGATGGTGTTAATGATGATATAGATGCCTCCCCTCGTAATGGCACTTTGTCTGCCTTTGCAGTTGCAGATTTAATAGCGGCTCCTAGAGGCGGCAGCGTCACCCTTAGCTGGAATAATCCCGTTGTAAATATATCCAGCATTAGTATAAGTTACCAAAGAGATGATTTGGTTGGTCGGCTTATGACGAAAAGTAGCACTCAAATAAGCCCTGGCGCCCAGAATGTGCAAGAAACCATAGAGGGACTAACCGATGGAGTATCCTATACTTTCAATGTTACCTTGATATTAACTGGAGATGATAGAAGTAGGAAAGTCGCGGTAGCATCTGTTACCACAACTCCGAATACATTTAGAGTTCTAAATTTACGAATTATTCCATCTAACGCAAGCGCCACTCTTGAATGGAATAATCCTGATGTTAACATTACTAAAATTAGCATAAGCTACCTAAACAACACTGCTGATATCTTTGAAACACAGATAAACATAACAGACAATGATAACATCCTCCCCAATGCAAACATAATGGAAGTGGTGCCTGATTTAATCGCTGGGGCAAACTATACCTTTAATATTAGCTTGGAGTTGGGCGGTGCTGATGAGAATAGAACTGCGGGTACAACATCCGTTACTCGGCTAATTGGTCCCAACCTTGATGGAGACGAATATGCTGATGCCGACTCTCTTGAGCTTGATGAAGATGGAGATGGTGTTAATGATAATCTGGATGCCTTCCCTCGTAATGAAGATTTGACTGCCTTTGCAGTTACAGAATTAACCGCGCGTCCTAACGACAAACAGGTCACTCTTAGCTGGACTAATCCTAATGCAAACATAAGTGGCATTAGTATAAGTTACTATGGTATAAGTACCCCTAATGATTTACAACGCCGCTCTATAGAGGATAGTTCCCAAATAACCTCTGGCGCCCAGAATGTGAACGAAACCATAGGCGGACTAACCAACGGACAATCCTATACCTTCATTGTTAACTTAACATTAGACAGAGATGATGTTAGTAAGAGTGTCATGGTAGCATCTGTCTCCGCAACTCCGGATATAGCTAGCGTCCTAAATTTACGGATTATTCCATTTACCGATAGCGCCGCTCTTATATGGGAGAATCCTGATTTTAACATTACTCAAATTAGCATAATCTACCGAAACAACACTGCTGATAGCGTTAAAACACAGATAAACATAACAGAAAATGACAGAACCCTACCCGATATAACCGTAGTTGAATCGATACCTGGTTTAACCACTGGGGCAAACTATACCTTTAATGTTAGCTTGGAGTTGGGCGGCGCTGATGAGTATAGAACTGTGGTTGCAAAATCCATTACTCGCCTAATTGGTCCCAACCTTGATGGGGATGAATATGCGGATGCCGACCCTCTTGAGCTTGATAAAGATGGAGATGGCAGAAATGATGAAGTGGATGCATCCCCTGATAATAACACTCTGTCTGGTTTTGTAGTAAGAGATTTATCAGCAGTTCCTTATTCTGGCAATATAACTCTTCGCTGGAATAACCCAGATGCGTCAATAGCCAGCATTAATGTAACTTATCAAAGAGATGGTTTTAGTTTGCAAAAATTACCCGTAATAATGGGTGGCGCTAAAATAGGCAGAAATGCAGTGAATGTCACACAATTCATAGATGGGCTAATTGACGGAGAGACCTATACCTTTACTGTTGCTTTGACATTAAATGGCACTGATACTGGCAGGGAAGGAATGGTGCCATCTTCCATTAGGGTGGCTATTGGACCCAATTTTGATGGAGATGGTTTAGCTGATTTTGTGGATCCTGATTTTGACGGTGATGGAACACTTAATGAGGATGACACTGATAGGCCTGATGGAAACAATGATGGCAGAGCAGACAGGGACAGCGATAATGATGGTAAATTTAATTATTTAGATCCTGATGACGATAACGATGGCGAGCTTGATGAAGCAGACGTAGATGATGACGGCGATGGACTCATAGAGATTGCCACGGTGGAGCAACTTAACCAAACCCGCCATAATTTGTTGGGTAGCAGTTTCAAAGTAAGCCCTGAAGATGCTGGCAATGCCACTGGCTGCGGCGGGCTAAACGATATCATAGTATGCAACGGCTATGAGCTTAGTGCTGATATATCTCTTGACGGCTTTAATAGTGATAGATGGCAGCCAATTGGCAGCTGCCGTTCCTACGATAGCGCAAATTTTATTTGCACTCCTGCCAGTTTATTCTTCAGCGCTATTTTTGATGGCGATGATTATGTAATCAGCGACCTTAACATAACCAACCCTACGGGCAACTACGTCAGAGGGGCAGGTCTGTTTGGGGCAATCAACTCTACTGCCGTTCTACGTAATATTCGTATCCGTTCTGCCCGCATTATTGAAGGTGCGAGTAGAGTAGATAATATGGGACTGTTGGTTGGTTATGCGCGGGGGGCAAATATTAGCGATAGTTCTGCAGAGGGAGAGATACGTGCGAATGCTGCCACTAACATCGGCGGTTTGGTTGGTCTTGCTGATTCTGCCACAATCATTTCATCTTATGTTGCTCACAGTTATATCGGCGGTCACCCTACGCGTAGCTCTAATATTGGCGGACTGGTTGGTCGTGGGGATTCTATCAGAATTACTTCATCTTATGCGTTTGATGTCACTGCCATCGGATTTAATAATATAGGCGGTCTGGTTGGTTGGGGGGAGAGGGCGACCATTACTTCGTCTTATGCGGCTGATGTCACTGGCAAAGGGGATAATTCTGTTGGCGGTCTGGTAGGTCGTGGGGTTAGTTCTACAATTACATCATCTTATGTGGGTGGCGGTTCTGTCGGAAATGAGTTTGGTAATAATGTTGGCGGTCTGATTGGTGCTGGGAGAAAAGCCAGAATTATTTCATCTTATGTTGCTGACGTTGATATCAACGGGGAAGTGGGGAACATTCTTGGCGGTCTGATTGGTGATGGGGATACGGAGAGCGCTATCAGTTTCTCATATTGGGATAACGAAACGAACGGCAGTGACGTAACACAAACAATAGGCAATGGGAATGGCAACAGCGAAGGCAGAAGCACTGATGCATTGCAGGCGCCAACGGACGATGCGCCTGGTATTTATTCAACTTGGGTTAATCAATGGTGTGATCCTGATACAGGTGAGTTTACTGATGATATAAATTTAGCTCGTGCCATGTTTCTTAGCAGAGGCGGTAATCTAGATGATTACCGCGCTTGGAACTTTGGCAGGGATGCTGATTACCCTTTCCTCACCTGCCCCCCTTCCTCAGGTTTTTAGTCCCGCAACGTCCATAAATGAAAATTGCCGCTAATATGATTAACACTTGCATCAAACTATAGGTATACATGCGATTATGCGTATTAATAATTATTTACAATACTATATTATGAACACATACACAACCAGCAATAGCATTGTTGCTACCAACCAGTCCAGATTTATATCAAAGAAAATATCAGCGCTACTATTTTCGCTAATTTGCGTCATCACTCTGGCTGCCTGTGCTGGCGGAGGAGGAGGAGGCAACACCGGAGAGGGCGGTAACATCGGAGGAGGCAACACTGGAGGCGGAGGAGGCGGCGCGCAAACAACGAATTTTCCCACTGGAGTTAGTGTATTAAATTTACGGATTATCCCTGATACCACCAATGCTACTTTTAGCTGGAATAATCCTAATGCGGATATAGCTAGTATTAGCATAAGCTACAAACTCCGCACAGCCACTAACTTTAAAACCCCCATAGTAATAACGGACAACGCCAGAACAGCCCGCAATGCAATGAACATGATAGAAGTGATAGATGAAGGGTTAACCACTAACAAAACTTACACCTTTAGCATCTCCTTAGAGTTGAAAGGCGCTGATGAGAGTGTCACCACTTCTGCAGTCCAGGTTACTCGCCTAATTGGTCCCAACCTTGATGGAGACGAATATGCGGACGCCGACCCTCGTAGGTTTGGTGGAGATGGTGTAGATGTCGGAGATGGAGATGGCGGAGACGGCGGAGATGGTGGTGATGGCGGAGACGGCGGAGACGGCGGAGATGGCGGAGACGGCGGAGAGGGAGTTGTTCCTGTTAATACCACTATGCGCGCCTTTGGGGTAACAGAATTAGAGGCAAATCCTGGTATACTCGCCGTCATTCTTAGCTGGAATAATCCCGATGCAGATATAGAGAGCATTAATATAAGTTATCAAAGAGCGAATGGTGTTGGTGAGCGCCTAACAAAAAGCAGCACTAAAACAACCCGCAACGCCAAGAATGTGCGAGAAACCATAATTGGACTAACCAACGGACAAACCTATAACTTCACTGTTAGTTTGACACTGCGCGGTGATGATGCTGATAAAGAAGTTGTGGAGGCATCCGCCATCGCAACCCCTGGCTCCTTTTCAGTAACAAGATTAACGGCGGCTGTTGGTCCTGGCAATGTAACTCTTAGCTGGAATAACCCCAATACGAAAATAGCCAGCATTAATATAAGTTACTACAATATAAAAGATTCTAATAATGTGCAATATTGGAAGCTGATAACAAACCCCGCCCAAACAGAAACCAAAGCCCAGAATGTGCAAGAAACCATAACCGGACTAACCAACGAAGAAACCTATATTTTCACTGTTAGTTTGACATTAGTCGACACTAATCTTAACAAAGTAGGAATATCGCCATCTGTTAGCGCAACTCTTGAGCTCTTTTCTGTAACATCATTAAACGCGATTACTAACGATGGCAGTGTCAATCTTAGTTGGAATAATCCCGCTGCAAATATATCCAGTATTAATATAAATTACCAAGATAATACTTCTATTGTTAGCGGAGAACGCAACATAACAGATGTAACTAAAACCGCTAATGGGGCGATGAATGTCCAATATGTCTTAGACGGACTAACGAACGAATTACACTATAATTTCACTGTTAGTTTGATATTAGCAGGCAATGATGCTGGCAGAGAAGGTTCTCCTCGTTCCGTTTTTCTGTCTGTAGGTCCCGATTACGATGGAGACAACTTAGCTGATTTTGTAGATGATGATGATAACAACGACGGCAATGCAGATGGGGATTTTGACGGTGATGGAATCCCTAATTTTAGGGACCCTGATGGAAACGGCAATGGCAGACCGAACATAGATAGTGACGGTGACGGGAAATTTGATTACTTGGACGAGAATGACGATGATGATTTTTTTATCGATGCTCTGGACATAGATGATGACGGCGATGGACTGATAGAGATTGCCACTGTTGCTGATCTAAATGAAGTCCGCAATGGTTTATTCGGTAACATCTTATATGGAACTGGACGTGGCTGTGGTGGGGCTTGCAATGGCTATGAGCTTATACAGGATATAGACCTTGGCGGCGCTAACTGGGATCCAATTGGCAGCTGCCATACCTATAATACTGCTACGGATGCTTGCCTAAGCGTATTATTATTCAATGCTATTTTTGAAGGTAATGGTTGGACAATCAGTAACTTTACTATAAACACTGGTGGCGTCTATGCTAATGCGGCAGGTTTTTTTGGAGCACTTTACTCCGCTGCCGCTATACGCAATGTTAATATCCGTTCTGCCAGTATTAACGGTGGCGGGAATAATGTGGGGCTATTGGTTGGTTATGCGCGGGGAAGGAGTATTAGCGATAGTTCCGCCGTTGGAACGGTTACGGCTACTGGCATTAATGTCGGCGGTCTGGTTGGCAATGGGCGTAATTCTATTATCACTTCATCTTATGCGGCTGGGTCTGTCAGCGGGGATGGCGATAGAGTCGGCGGTCTGGTTGGTGATGGGGATGGTGCGACCATCAGTTCATCTTATGCGGCTGGGTCTGTCAGAGGGGATGATAGTGTAGGCGGTCTGGTTGGTGATGGGGATGGTGCGACCATCAGTTCATCTTATGCGACTGGGTCTGTCAGCGGGGATGACCGTGTAGGCGGTCTGGTTGGTGAGGGGGATGGTGCGACCATCAAGTCGTCTAATGCGACAAGTATGACTGTGGTCGGGGATCTGACCGTTGGCGGTCTGGTTGGTGATGGGGATGGTGCGACCATCAAGTCGTCTTATGCGACTGGGTCTGTCAGCGGGGATGACCGTGTAGGCGGTCTGGTTGGTTTTGGGACTGGTTCTAAAATTACCTTATCTTATATAGCGGGTATGAATGTCAACGGAAAGAATAATGTCGGCGGTCTGGTAGGTCGTGGGGTTAGTTCTACAATTACCTCATCTTATGCAGTGGATGGGAGTGTCATCGGTACTGGTGATGATGTCGGCGGTCTGCTTGGTGAGGGGGGAACTGCAACCATCCTCTCATCTCGTGCAGAGAATATGAATATCAGTGGGAGCACTAGTGTCGGCGGTCTGGTTGGTAAGGGGGATGGCGCGACCATCGGCTTATCTTATGCTGAGGTTGGGTCTATCATCGGGTCTGACACTATTGGTGGTCTGGTTGGTTATGGGGCTCGCACTCGCATCACGTCATCTTATGCTGAGGTTGATTCT
Source organism: Gammaproteobacteria bacterium (assembly GCA_965207945.1). Taxonomy (GTDB): domain Bacteria; phylum Pseudomonadota; class Gammaproteobacteria; order CBDBNL01; family JAAOII01; genus JAAOII01. Next base: position 1,640,996 of record OZ242303.1, on the reverse strand, counting down.
ATTGAGGGGACCAGTTCTATTGGAGGCCTGCTTGGTGAAGGGACTAATGCGGACATAAAGTTGTCTTATGCTGAGGTTAAGGATGTCATCAATGTTCAACAATCTACCGGTGGTCTGATTGGTTTTGTGGCTAATAATATAGCTAATTATGTGACCATCAAATCGTCTTATGCTAAGGTCGGGTCTATTACCTTGGGTGATGATTATTACGGTGGGATCGGCGGTCTGGTTGGTGATGGGAGTAACACTAATATCAATTCGTCTTATTCTGTGGTTGGGTTTGTGACCTCCGCCCCTGGTATTGGTGGTCTGGTTGGTAGAGAGAGATTTAATCAAGTCATCGATTCATCTTATTGGGATAATGGAACCAGTGGCGCAACACAAACAATAGGTAATAAGGAAGGCGTCGCGGCAGACGCAGCCCAAACCGGTGTTACATTAGTCCGCACAATAGATTTTATAGGGATTTATGCAAATTGGGATGATGATGTGTGCGATGACGGCTCTCTCGCTTGGGATCTTTTCAGCAGCGAGCTATACCCAGCCCTCACCTGCACTACTAACGGAGTAGACGCTCAGATCTACTCTCCCGCTCTGATAAACCCGAGCGACCCCTTCCCTACGATTCCTGACGGCTTCGCAGTAACAGATTTAACGGCGATTCCTAGCGAAACAAGTGTCACGCTTAGATGGACTAATCCCGATACAGATAATATAAAGAGCATTGATATAAGTTACCGCAGAGATGGTTCTGACTTGCAAGAATACTACTCAACTAGAGATTCATCTAGAATAGTCAGGAGTGCAACGAATGTCCAACATGTCATATCGGACCTAATCACCGGAGCATACTATAATTTCACTGTTGATTTGACATTGGGCGACGATGACGAGGACATGAAAGGTGCGCCTCCTTCATTGTATGTGACTACTGGGACCAATGCAGATAGAGACGGCGTAATTGATTCTCTGGACACTGATAGAGACGGCGATGGACTCGATGATAATGATGATATAGATGATGATGGCAATGGGCTGATAGAGATTGCCACTGCGGCTGAATTTAACCAGGTGCGAGATGACCTTACTGGCAGATCTTTTGCCGGAAATACCAATGGCTGCGGCGGGCTAAGCGACATCAGCGTATGCAGCGGCTATGAGCTTATTGATAATATATCCCTTGCTGGCTATCCTGACTGGACGCCAATTGGCAGCTGCGATGGGATAACGCTAGCTGGATCAAGGGCTGAATTTTGCTCTCCTGCAACCTCATTCTTCAATACTACTTTTGAGGGCAATGGTTATACAATCTCTGACCTTACCATAACAAGCGCTGAAGACCCTTATAACAAAGGGGCGGGTTTGTTTGGAGCAATCAGTTCTGATTCTATTCTGCGCAATGTTCATCTCCGTTCTGCCAGCATTAGCGATGGCGTGAAGAATGTGGGGCTATTGGTTGGTTATGCGCATTATGGCGGTGCGACTATTATGAGCAGTTCCGCCGGAGGGAATGTTACAGCTTCTAGCAGTAATGTTGGCGGTCTGGTTGGTTCTGGGCGTGGCGATCGTAGTCGTGACGCTGTAGTAGCGATTGGCAGCAACATCATTTCATCTTATGTGACTGGCGTATCTGTCAGTGGGCGTCTCAGAGTTGGCGGCCTGATTGGTGATGGAAGAGGGGCAGCCATCACTTCATCTTATGCTGAGGTTGATTCTGTCAGTGGGAGTAGAGATGAGGGTAACACTGATGTAGGTGGCTTGGTTGGTCGGGGAGAACGTGTAGCCATCATTTCATCTTATGTTACTGGCAGGACTGTGATGGGTGTTAGTAATAATGTCGGCGGCCTGGTTGGTTATGGGATCGGTGCGATCATCACGACGTCTTATGTGCAGGATGTGTCTGTTAGTGGATCAAATAATATCGGCGGTCTGCTTGGTCAGGGGCAGGATGCGATCATCACTTCGTCTTATGTGGGAGATGGTGTTACCCTCTCCGCCGCTGGTGATGGCGGTAATGGTAATGCCGGCGGCCTGCTTGGTTCTGGAAGCAGTGTTACCATCAAGACGTCTTATTCTGCTGCTGGGTCTATCAGTGCGAATGGTAAAGTAGTTGGCGGTCTGGTTGCTAGTGTTGGGGTTGGAGGGGCTATTAATCCTGCCAGCTCCAACTCCTATTGGGATGTGGAGACCAGCGGTATAACTGGGGGCGATGTGGCTGGTAAAATAAGAGGTCTAACCACTGCTCAATTGCAGTCCCTAAGCTCTTTTTATTATGGAACTTGGAATGATAGATGCGCTGATGACTCCCGCGCCTGGAACTTTGGAACTGATATGCAATATCCAGCCCTCACCTGCACCCCTGGCGGATTAGTCGCTCAGGGCTTTGAGTCCAATACAGGTGGAGGCGACTTAGTTGATTCTCTGGTCCCTGATAGAGACGGCGACGGCTTTAATGATGACACGGATATAGATGATGACGGCAATGGGCTGATAGAGATTGCCACTGCGGCTAAATTTAACCAGATTCGCTATGATCTATTGGGTACCAGTTTGAAAATAAGGGCTGGACCATTCAAGAATACCGATGGTTGTGGCGGGACGACTACAGGTATCGACAGATGCAACGGCTATGAGCTTGTTGATAATATATCCCTTGCTGGCTATCCTGACTGGACGCCAATTGGCAGCTGCGATGGGATAACGGATGCGGTTTCAGGGGGAGGGGCTGAGTTTTGCGCTCCTGCAACCTCATTCTTCAATACGATTTTTGAAGGCAATGGTCATACAATCTCTGACCTTACCATAACAAGCGCAGCGCACCCTTATGACAAAGGGGCGGGTTTGTTTGGAGCAATCGGTTCTGATTCTATTCTGCGCAATGTTCATCTCCGTTCTGCCAGCATTAGTAATGGCGTAAAGAATGTGGGGCTATTGGTTGGTTATGCGCATTATGAAGCGACTATTATGAGTAGTTCCGCAGGAGGGGAGGTTACAGCTTCTAGCTTCAGTGTTGGCGGCCTGGTTGGTTCTGGGCGTGGCGATAGTGTAGTTGCCGATATAAGAGAGCTTGGCGTCAACATCGTTTCATCTTATGTGACTGGCGTATCTGTCAGTGGGAGTACCCGAGTTGGCGGCCTGATTGGTGATGGAAGAGAGGCAGCCATCACTTCATCTTATGCTGATGACATGTCTGTCAGCGGGAGTAAAACTATTTCTGGTGACGCTAATGTAGGTGGTTTGGTTGGTCAGGGGCAGAATGCGATCATCACTTCGTCTTATGTTACTGGCGGGACTGTGATGAGCAGTGGTAGTAATGTCGGCGGCATGGTTGGTAATGGGGCGGCTGCTACCATCAAGACGTCTTATGTGCAGAGCGTGTCTGCTAGTGGATTAAATAGAATCGGCGGTCTGCTTGGTGAGGGGCAGAATGCGATCATCACTTCGTCTTATGTGGGAGATGGTGTTACCCTCTCCGCCAATGGCGCTAATGTCGCTGGTATAGTTGGTTCTGGGAATCCTGTTACCATCAAGACGTCTTATTCTGCTGCTGGGTCTATCAGCGGAGGTAATTCTGGCGGTCTGGTTGGTTTTGGGACTGTTACTGATGCCAGCTCCAACTCCTATTGGGATAGCGAGACCGGCGGTATAACTGGGGGCAGTGTGACTGGTAAAATAACAGGTCTAATCACTGCTCAATTGCGCAACCCAAGAAGTGCTGCTGGTATCTATTCAACTTGGAATGATGGGTGTGCTATTAGCCGCCTCCCCGTCTGGGACTTTGGCACTACTTCCCAGTACCCCGTCCTTACCTGCACCCCTGGCGGCGCTGCCGCCCAGCGCTGATCTCGCAACGATGGTCTGTAGGGGCAGATCTCGCAACGTACATAAATACTTGGTATATAGGTCTGTAGGGGCGGAGGCATATATGAACCCCCCTTGCTCCGCCCGCAAGATGTCTAACTCTCGCAACATACAAATACTTGGTATATAGGTCTGTAGGGGCAGATCTCGCGACTTGCATAAATACTTGGTATATAGGTCTGTAGGGGCGGAGCTGCGCTCCGCCCGCAAGATGCCTAATACTTGCGATAAATCATAACCATGCTCGCGATGAACTCCTGAATGACGTCCAAATTCTTGCCCCGCCCGCAAGATACTCACCCCATAAACAAAACTAAGGCAATTTACACCTTGAATTAATAATAAAAGCCCTTATAAAGATTAATAACAATAAGAAGTACTGTGTTAAGGAAAAAGTGCTTATACATTTTATAAAGTAAACAATGTAATGAAAAATAATCATGTAGTTCGTGATCCTATACACAAATTTGTTAGTTATACTAACGAAGAAAAAGCAGTCATTGATTCCCCTCAATTCCAACGCTTACGAGATATTCATCAACTTGCTATGACCTATCTCATCTATCCAGGAGCCAGCCATAAACGTTTTGAACATTGCTTAGGAGTTATGGAACTCGCCACTAATATATTTGATGTTGTTATGGATGACGATAATCTAACCAAGAGATCCCGCGAAGTATTTAAAGAGCAATTGCGCGACAAGCAATACTGGCGTCAGACATTACGCATGGCAGCATTATGTCATGATGTAGGACATTTACCTTTTTCACACACGGGAGAAAAGATATTAGAAGGAATAAATCATGAAGATCTAACTCGTGGATTAATTACTGGAAAAATGATTGAGTTTTTTGAACAGATACCGGTTAATGCGCCCGATGGACGTAAAACATTAGACCCTAAAATAATATCTATAATAGCTACTAATGATTTTAAAAAATTAACAGAAAAAACTACAGAAGAGCTTTGGAAAGAAATATTGAGTAGTATTATAACAAGCGACCTTTTTGGAGCGGATAGAATGGACTATTTATTGCGAGATTCATATCATGTCGGAGTGCCCTATGGATTGGTGGATAAAGATAGATTAATTCGCTCATTACGTATTCTAGATATACCTTTGAATGATAATAATGATAGTATTCCTCTAGGTATTCATGAAAAAGATTTACCATTGGTAGAATCTTTATTAATGTCTCGCCATTGGATGTATAGTCAGGTTTACCAGCATCCTACTCGCAAGATATATGATGAACATTTACAGGATTTTCTTAAGGAACTTATGAAAGAAGAGAGTTTTATAGTTAATAAGGACAAGCCAGAAGGGTATTTGCAATGTACGGATACTGATATATTAAGGGAACTATTTATGATAAAGAAGCATCCTGAGCATCGCTTGCATAATCATGCTAATAAATTGCTAGAAAGAAAGTATAGATTTAGATTAGTATATAAACAAAATATTATTGATAAAAAGATATTTGAAGGGTGTTTTCTGCAAACAAAAAATAAGGATCCTTTTTCATTAAAGTTAAAAGAATTATACGAGCTAGCTGAAACCCCTACAGATCTAATATATGATAAAGTTTCCCGGAAATTCTTTGGTAAAATTATTAAAAATATTGGGAATAGCACTGACAAGAGGTATTTAAACTTTCCTGTAAAATTAGAAGATGGAACTATAAATGAGGTAAGAAATTGCTCTAAAATCTTTAATCATATAATTTCAACAGATTTTGATTATGGTTATATCTTTGCAAAACCAGATAAGAGCGGTGATATTAAAGAGTGGATTAAGAATAATAAAGATGGAATACTCCGCAATAAAATATTATAATTATTTTTATGTCTTATTAACATTTATTATAAAATATAGAAGATATTATTAACTACGAGGTATATTATGAAAATAGAGGATAGAGTTAAATTTATTTGTTTTTTGCTTGACGCACTAAAAGGTAAAAATGGTTGGGCTGGGATGGTTCACTTACAAAAAGGATGCTATATTGCACAGCGCATGTTAAGTATTCCTTTAGATTATAAATTTATACAGTATATTTATGGTCCTTATGCTTTTGACTTAGAAGAGGAGATACGTATAACAAATAGAAGACTTATACTGAGCAAGGGCTTACCTCCAGTTGGCTATGGATGTGCTTATGATTTCTATGAAGATATAGAAAAATATGTTGAAGCAAATAAGGATAATTACAAGTTCAAAGATGAAATCAATTTTATCGCTGACTGGTTTTTAGATAAAAAAATTGGCAGGTTGGAAAAGCTGGCAGCGGCTTATATGATAAATGAGATATATCCTGATGCTGGACGAGAAGAAAGAATAAAAAAACTGATTGGATGGAAGCCATTTATGACTGAACCTGAAGCGATTAGCTGTTTTGAAGATGTTGAGGTAAGAAATAAGGAAGTAGAGGAAGTGGAGTTTATTAATAAAAAAATTAGCGTCTCAGGATAGGCAGACATAAACAAACAACATAGTTTCTGCATAGCCTCAGATACATATTGGACTCTGAGTTTAGGAGTTATAAGTTTAGAAAATAAGTATGGGCAGGATGGTAATAAGCCCGCAAGATACTCACCCCATAAACAAAACTAAGGCAATTTACATCTTGAATTAATAATAAAAGCCCTTATAAAGATTAATAAGAATTACTGTGTTAAGGAAAAGCGCGTATACATTTAATAAAGTAAATAATGTAATGAAAAATAATCACATAGTTCGTGATCCTATACACAAATTTGTTAGTTATACTAACGAAGAAAAAGCAGTCATTGATTCCCCTCAATTCCAACGCTTACGAGATATTCATCAACTTGCTATGACCTATCTCATCTATCCAGGAGCCACCCATAAACGTTTTGAACATTGCTTAGGTGTTATGGAACTCGCTACTAATATATTTGATGTCGTTATGGATGACGATAATCTAACCAAGAGATCCCGAGAAGTATTTAAAGAACAATTGCAAGATAAGCAATATTGGCGACAGACATTGCGCATGGCAGCATTATGTCATGATGTAGGACATTTACCTTTTTGGAGCAGATAGAATGGACTATTTATTGCGAGATTCATATCATATTGGAGTGCCTTATGGATTGGTGGATAAAGACAGATTAGTGCATTCGTTACGTATTCTACCTAGACCTTTGGGAAGAGATGAAGAACATATTGCGTTAGGAATCAATGAAAAAGATTTACCATTGGTGGAATCTTTATTAATGTCGCGTCATTGGATGTATAGTCAGGTTTACCAGCATCCTACTCGCAAGATATATGATGAGCATTTACAGGACTTTCTTAAGGAACTTATGCATGAAGAGAGTTTTAAAGTTAATGAGGATAAGCCAGAAGAGTACTTAGAATATACGGATACTGATATATTAAAGGAATTATTTGTTATACAAAAAAACACTAAACACCACTTACATAATCACTCTAATAAATTGCTAAAACGGGAGCAGCGATTTAGGTTAGTATATAAACAAACAATCAGTGATAAAAGAATATTTACAAAATATTTGCCGCAAATAAAAAATCAAAAACCTTTTCTACCAAAACTAAAAGTACCAACTCCTACAGATATTATATATAGTAAAATTCCTGCAGAATTCTCTGAGGGAATCATTAAAAATATTGGTAAGAGTACTGACAAGAAAGAGAACTTGGATTTCCCCGTAAAATTAGAAGATGGAACTATAAAAAAGGCGACAAATTGTTCTAATGTATTTAAAAATGTAATTTCAACAGATTTTGATTACGGCTATATATTTGCAGAAGCAGGAATTAATAAGAACGTTAAAAAGTGGATAATAAAGAATAGAGCTAAAATTATCCGGAATAAGATATAATGATGGAAATCATTATAATATTTAATTAATATAGAACATATAAATTATTATTAACCACGAGGTATATTATGAAACAAGAGGATAGAGTTGAATTTATCTGTTTTTTACTCAACGCGCTAAAAGGTAAAAATGGTTGGGCTGGGATGACTCACTTACAGAAAGGATGTTATATTGCACAAGAAATGTTAGGCGTTCCTTTAGATTACAAATTTATACAGTGTGTTTACGGTCCTTATGCTTTTGACTTAAGAGATGAGATCTATATGATAAATGATAAGTTTATACTTAGTGAGGGCTTCTCTGAAGATGGCTATGGAAATTCGTATGACTTATATGAAGATATAGAAGAATATGTTCAAGAAAATAAGGATGATTACAAATTCAAAGATGAAATAAATTTTATTTCCAGATGGTTTTTAAATAAAAAAATTGGTAGGTTGGAAAAACTGGCAGCAGCTTATATGATAAATGAGAAATATCCTGATGCTGAGCGAGAAGAAAGAATGAAAAAACTGCTTGGATGGAAGCCATTTACGACTGAACTTCAAGCAAAGAAAAGCTTTGATGAAATTGAGGTAAAAGTTAAAGAAGTAGAGGAATTGGAGTTTATTAATAATAAAATCAGCGTCTCAGGATAGACGCACATAAACAAACAACATAGTTTCCGTTATGAGTATAATATGTGTATTATGGAATTAATCAACAAATCTATACGAATACATGCCCATGGTGGCACAGATGTTATGCGCTGGGAGGAGGCGCCGCTTGATGCGCCGGCAGATGGTGAAGTGCTTATTAAACATGGCGCTATAGGGGTAAACTTTATAGACATATATCAACGTAGCGGATTGTATCCGTTGGAGTTGCCCGCAACTTTAGGGATGGAGGGGGCTGGCGTAGTAGCGGAAGTGGGGGCATCAGTAACTGACTTCAGTGTGGGCGACAGGGTTGCTTATTGCACGGCACTTGGTTCTTATACGCAAAGTCGCTGCATATCTGCTGAGCATTTGGTGAAACTTCCAGCGGATATAAGCGAAACACAAGCAGCATCAATGATGTTAAAAGGAATGACCGCCGAGTATCTAATCAGGCGGCTATATCGGGTTAGCGCAGACGATAGAGTTTTACTTTATGCAGCGGCAGGGGGAGTTGGTACAATCTTATCTCAGTGGTTGCGGCAGTTAGGCGCTTTTGTGATAGGGGTAGTTGGCAATGAGAAGAAGGCGCAACTTGCCAGTTCTATGGGCTGCGATGAAATAATTATTTATGATAGGGAGAATCCAGGGCACGGCTTGGCAGAGAAAGTGCAAGAATTAACTGCGGGGAAAGGGGTTACGGTTGCTTATGATTCTATAGGCAAGGCAACTTTTGATGCTACGATTAATTCTTTGGCGCCAAGAGGGATGTTTGTTTCTTATGGCAATGCCTCAGGGGCGGTGGCGCCTTTTGCTCCATCTGTGTTGGCGAATGGTAATCAGCGCGGTGGCTCATTATTCTTTACTCGTCCACGTTTGTTTGATTATGCCGCCACTGCTACTCAAAGAAGGGAATCGGCAGGGTGTTTATTTGCTGCAGTGCAGCAGGGAATTAAGATTATGACTAATCAGGAGTTTCCTTTAAGTGAAGCGGCGGAGGCACATGATGCTTTGGAACAGGGAGGGACAATTGGCGCAACCATTTTACTGCCTTGATGCAAGGGTTAGGCATTTTGCGGGCGGAGCATGGCTCCGCCCCTACAGACCTGCGTCGTTAATTCAAGCGTGACCATTTTGCTGCCTTGAATAATACCAGATTCCAAACTATATCTCCAATTGATGGCAGTGTATGCTATGAAGGAGAACTGCTAGATATAGGTCAAGCACAACAGCAAGTGGATGTTCTAAGCGCTGGCGGTAAGAAGTGGGCTAAGACCCCATTAAGCAAACGGCTTGCAGTTTTAGAAAAATTTATTGGTGTTTTTTCTTCTATGCAAGATGAAGTAGCGCAGTCAATAACGACACAGATGGGGAGACCAATTAAATTTTCAGGCGCTGAAACTGCAATAGTGAAAGAGCGGGGTGACTATATGATTTCCATTGCTGAGGAGACGCTGGCAGATAAAAAATTCTCCGATAAGCCAGGATATGAAAGATTTATCCGCCGCCAACCAGTTGGCTTGGCTTTTATCATAGCCCCTTGGAATTACCCCTATCTAACTTCGCTTAATGGCATAATTCCCGCTCTGATCGCTGGTAACAGCGTTTTGCTAAAACATTCCTTACAAACACCGCGTTGCTCCGAAATTATCGCGAAAGCCCTGTATGAGTCAGGGGTGCCCGAAGATGTATTCGCCCACTTCCAAGCAAACCATGACACGGTTGGACAATTGATAGGCAACAGCAAGATTAACTTTGTTTCTTTTACTGGTTCGGTAAATGGTGGCAAGCAAATAGAAAAAGCTGCTGCTGGTCGTTTTATACCAGTTAATTTAGAACTCGGTGGCAAGGATGCCGCATATATAAGAAAAGATGCGGATATTAATTTTTCTGCAATTAATGTTGCAGAAGGAGCTTTTTTCAATTCAGGTCAATGCTGTTGTGGTATTGAGCGAGTGTATGTTCATCGTTCAGTTTACGATGAATTTGTGGCGGCAATGGTGGAACAAGCAAATGCTTTGGTGTTGGGCAGACCTGATGAGCCAGCCACCACTTTAGGACCTATGGCAAGTAGCAAGGCAGCAGCTGGGGTGCGCCGTCACATCCAGCAAGCTCTAAGCATGGGCGCCAAAGCTAATATTGATGAAAACAGATTTACAGCCAGTAAAGAGGGCACGCCTTACATTGCGCCACAGGTTATGACGGAGGTTAATCATTCTATGGATATTATGATGGAGGAGACATTTGGTCCAGTTGTTGGAATAATGGCAGTGGAATCTGACGATGAGGCAGTTCAATTAATCAACGATAGCCCTTATGGGCTCACTGCTTCAGTATGGACTAATGATGTGGCAACGGCGCAATCACTTGGCAATTCTATTGAATGTGGAGTGTTTTTTATGAATCGCTGCGATTATGTTGACCCAGCTCTTCCTTGGTGCGGAGTTAAGGATACAGGTCGTGGCTGTAGTTTATCGCATCTTGGTTATGATATGGTAACCAGACCGCAGGGTTTCCATCTAAGATTAAAGTAGAATACCCTATAAACTTATATGACAACGACAATGAAAAATACCAAGATGAGCAATATTCAACTAATGGATAAGCAACATCATATTCATCCATTTACTGATACTGCTCTGTTAGGAGCTGAGGGGAGCAGGGTTTTTGTGCGCGGGGATAATATTTATGTATGGGATAGCGAAGGTAATAAATATTTTGATGCCATGTCTGGGCTTTGGTGCGTCAACATTGGTTATGGCAGAGATGAACTTGCCGATGTTGCCGCTAAACAGATGCGCGCGCTGCCTTTTTATAATAGCTTTTTTAATTGCAGTGTTGAGCCAGCAATAGAATTGGCAGCTAAATTGGCGCAGATTAGTCCGCCGCAATTTAATCATTGCTTTTTTACTGGTTCTGGTTCGGAAGCCAATGATACTATGATTCGCATGGTTAGACGTTATTGGGACCTGTGTGGCAAACATGATAAAAAAGTAATCATCTCCCGTCTCAATGCCTATCATGGCAGTACTATAGGAGGAGCGAGTTTGGGCGGCATGGCATTTATGCATGAACAGGGTGACCTCCCCATTAAGAATATTGCTCATATCGGGCAGCCCTATTCTTTTGAATTGCAAGGCGACCTCAGTGAAGAAGAATTCGCCATTCAAAGCGCTCAGCTGTTAGAAGAAAAAATTATGGAGATTGGCGCTAATCGCATAGCGGCTTTTGTTGGCGAACCAGTGCAAGGGGCTGGTGGCGTAGTTATTCCTCCACAAGGGTATTGGGAGGAAATCCAAAGAATATGTAACAAGCATGATATTCTGTTAGTGGCGGATGAGGTTATATGTGGTTTCGGGCGTTTGGGACATTGGTTTGGCAGTGATTACTATAATATTAATGCAGATATTATGCCAATTGCCAAAGGACTTAGCAGCGGTTATTTACCAATAGGTGGGCTGTTGATTGGCGATAGAGTTGCCGACACGCTTATTGCTAAGGGTAAAGAATTTGCCCATGGATTTACTTATTCCGCTCATCCGACCTGTTGCGCGGTTGCTTTGGCAAACATCAATATCATAGAAAAAGAATCTTTAGTAGAACGCACTGCCAATGAATTGGCGCCAGCTCTAAATAAAAAATGGCTAACTCTGGCAGAACATAGTTTGGTGGGTGAAGCGCGTAGTGTGGGCGCTTTGGCGGCATTAGAATTGGTGGTGGATAAAGAAACCCGCCGCCGTTATGACGATAAGCACAGCGCTGGTGTAATATGCCGCGATATCTGTATTGAAGAAGGCATCATAATGCGCGCAGTGCGCGATACTATGATTATTTGTCCACCGTTGATTACTACCGATGAGCAGCTGGATGAATTAATTGCTAAGGCGCGTATAGTGCTTGATAGAACTGCAGAAAAAATTCTGTAAATATTGTTGGACGGAAGATAACTAATTAACTTGATACACTATATCAGATGAATAAACCACCAACTGATGCAACTCAGAATATGTTTAGCGGCGGACTGAGCTATCTGGGTTTGCCAACCAGTAATGACTACACAGCTAATGATGTGGCGGTGGTGGGGGTGCCAGTGGATATTTTTACTTCAGGGCGTAGCGGAGCGCGCTTTGGTCCCCGCGCTATTAGAACTTCATCCACTCTTATATCGTGGGATTACCCGTTTGGTTGGCAGGATAATATTAGTTCTCATGACAATAATATTGATAGTGGCAATAGTTCTGATAGTCCGCCAATTAATACATTCAAAGAGCACTGTGGAGTTAATCTCCTTGCTAAATTACGGATAATAGATGGCGGAGATATTTCTTTTGATTTTGGCAAGCCGGCGAGTATAGATGATGATATATATGATCACTTTAAGTTCGTTCTTAAACATAAATGCGCCACTCTTGCCTTTGGGGGCGACCACTACATAACCTATCCTATTTTGCGCGCTTATGCGGAATATTATGGCAGACCTTTGGCGGTTATCCAGTTTGATGCCCACAGTGATTTATGGCAGGATGAAACAACGCGAGGAAAAAGATTTGACCATGGTACTATGATGGCAAAGGCAATTCAAGATAAGTTGGTTATAGCTGAAAAATCAGTGCAGCTTGGCATAAGGACCAACATAAAAGATACTTTGGGTATGAATATAATCAACGCGCCACTTATGCATAGAGATGGTATTGCCAAATCATTAGCTAATGCCTGTTCTATAGTGGGTGATGAATTGGTTTATGTAACTTATGATATGGATTTTCTAGACCCCGCTTTTGCCCCAGGAACTGGGACGCCGTGCCCTGGTGGATTTTCTAGCGCTCAGTCCTTAGAGGCATTGCGTTGTTTGCGAGGGATAAATATAGCGGGAGCGGATGTAGTGGAAACAGCGCCTGCTTATGACCACGCAGAGATTACATCTTTGGCGGCTGCGACTATTGGCGCTAACCTGTTGTGCCTATTTGCTCGTTAGTCGGCGCCTAGGTTAAGCCGTGAAGCTATCTATAAACTCTATAAACTATAAATATTATACAATTTACTTATCGCTATTGGTGTTGAGAATTTGGCGACTTCTTTTTTCCTGTTGAGAAGCCAGCAACCAAATAATCATACTTACAACAAATACTGTGCTTATCAGGATAGTTGCCAGCGCATTAATTTTAGGAGTAACTCCAAGCTTTACGCTGGAAAATACCTGAATTGGCAAGGTGGTGGAACCAGGACCTGATACAAAACTTGCAATAATTAGGTCATCCAAGGATAGCGTAAATGCCAATAACCATCCTGCCACCAGTGCTGGGGCAATTAATGGCAAGGTTACCAAAAAAAATACTTTGGCTGGGTGGGTACCAAGGTCGGCAGCTGCCTCTTCCAATGAACCATCCATTTCTCGCAATCTTGATGCGACCACTATGGTTACATAAGCCATAGACAGGGTCACATGGGCGATAAATATTGTCAGCATTCCTCGGCTTGAAGGGAAGCCAATTACATCTGACATTGAAACAAATAATAACAGAAAAGATAAACCGAGTATTACATCAGGTATAACTAATGGCGCGGTTATGAATATCTCAAACGGCTTGCGCCCCTTAAATTTGGTAAAACGGATAAGAGAATAAGCCGCCATAGTCCCCAGCACCAAAGCGCTGGTTGAAGACAAAAAGGCAATTCGTAAACTACGTAATGCTGCGGTTATCAGCTGTTCGTCTTTAAATAGTTCTACATACCATTTGGTGGAAAACCCCGCCCAAACGGTAACTAAGCGTGATTCATTAAAAGAATAAATCATAAGAATTAGTATCGGGGCATAGAGGAATATAAAGCCGCAAATTAACACCACCCCAGTAAATGATATTTTAAACTTCATCATGAGGATTCCAATGCCTTGCTTTGAAAACGATGATAAATCATTATGGGTATCACCAGTAGCAGCAACATTATGACTGCCAGAGCTGAGGCAACGGGCCAATCGCGATTGCCAAAGAACTCGGTCCATAAGACCTTGCCAATCATTAGGGATGAGGAGCCGCCGAGCAGCTCGGGGATTACAAATTCGCCAACTGATGGGATAAACACTAACATGCAGCCAGCTATTATACCGCTTAGTGATAGTGGCAGAGTAACTCGCAAGAATATTTGCCAACCACGACAGCCAAGGTCGGCTGCTGCTTCGCTAAGGGTCTTATCCATTTTGTTTAAGTTGGCATAAATCGGCAGCACCATAAAGGGCAGATAGCCGTAAACTATGCCGATATATACCGCTAACTTAGTATTCAAAATAATGAGGGGGTCATCAATAATCCCCATGGACATTAGCGCCGAATTAATGAGCCCGTTATTCTTTAGAATACTAACCCAAGCATAAATACGAATTAAAAAAGAAGTCCAGGATGGCAAAAGAATTAGCAATAACAGAACTCCTTGGTTACTTGGTTTGGCGTTGGTAATGGCGTAAGCCATAGGGTAGCCGATTAGCAAGGTCATAATTGTTGCGGTAGCAGCTATTTGCAAAGACCTTATGTATGACTCATAGTATAGTGAGTCGCTCGCAATAAGCAGATAGTTATAGTAATTAACTACTACTTGAAAGACATCTTCTTTATATTGCAACAGAGCAGTGTATGGAGGAATAGCAGTCAGGGGTTCTGCGATGCTTATTTTGAATACTATTACAAAAGGGATTACGAAAAACAACAATAGCCAACCATAAGGAATAATGACTATTATTTTTTGGGTTTGTTGTAGCAACATGTCTTTGCCTGCTTGCCACTTCTGAGAATACGAAGGAAGTTTGGCTACAAATATACCTAACGAGGTTCCCAATGAAGTTAAGGTGCGGCTAATTATGTTGTTACTCATTGGTTTAGGACTATGCAATTCTCTCCTTCCCAATAAACATAAACCTCATCCTCCCAGGTTAACAAAACTGACTGCGACTTAGACGAGTTGGCGGCGAACACCAAAAAGCGAAAGCCGCTATCCAGTATTACATGATAAACCGAGTTACTGCCAAGATAAGCAATTTCTATTATCTTGCCCTTTTCTACATTGTTTGTTTGTTTGGGTTGCTTTTTACTAATGTTTACTTTTTCTGGTCTTATGGCAATTTCCATATCCTTGCCCAAAGTGCCGCTTACACTGTATGGGATATATAGGTTATTCTTTAACTGCGGCGATTTTATCTCCGAGTGATTCTTTTCATCCACTGCCAATTTCCCATTAAATATATTTACTTGTCCGAAGAACTCACTGACCGTGCGATTATGCGGAAACTCATAAAGATTAGAAGGCGAATCTATTTGGATAATACGCCCTTTATCCATAACTGCGATACGCGAACACATAGTCATTGCTTCTTCTTGATCGTGAGTTACTATTATGCAGGTTACTCCCACTTCTTCAATTATATTAACTACTTCAAGCTGCATCTGAGTGCGTAGTTTTTTATCAAGCGCCCCCATGGGCTCGTCTAATAATAATACTTTTGGCTTTTTAGATAAACTGCGCGCCAATGCCACTCTTTGCCTTTGTCCGCCAGATAATTGATGCGGCTTACGTTTGGCGTATTGTTCCATTTCCACTAAGGATAGCATTTCTTCAGTCCGTTGGGCTATTTCTTGCTTAGGTAATTTATCTTGTTTTAACCCAAATGCTATATTTTTCTCTACACTAAGATGAGGAAATAACGCATAAGATTGAAACATCATATTAACTTTGCGCTTATATGGCGGAATTACAATTAGGTTTTCATCTTCTAACTGTATACTGCCATAAGTAGGAGTGACAAAACCAGCCACCATCCGCAGCAAAGTTGTCTTGCCGCACCCCGACCCTCCCAAGAGTCCAAATATCTCTCCGCGTTGGACATTGAATGTTGCATTATCTACTGCTTGAAAGCCATCATATAATTTGGAGACGCCAGCTATTTTTAAAATAGGTTCGTTCATAATTGTTCACTTATAAAACAAAAAAGGCGAGGTATTCTGTTGGAGTGCCTCGCCTTTTTATCTTTATTAGTTGTCTTTATAGGTTATTTAGCAGCTGCCTTAACTGATGTCCAGTTTCTGTTTATTATCCGATTGGTCTTGCGCGGCAAAACTTCTGCAGTCCACAGATTCCTGTGAGTTGCCTCATCGGGATAGATGCCGATATCCGATAAAATATCTTTATCAACATATCTGTTGGAAGCAGGATTAGGATTAGCATAAGAAACATAATTGGTTATTGCTGCAACCACTTTTGGTTCAAGAATATAATTAATAAACTTATGCGCATTATCTGCATTCTTTGCATCTTTGGGTATGCCAAACATGTCAAACCATAGAAGAGCTCCTTCTTTTGGTATGATATAGTTGACGACCACATTGTTTCCTGCTTCATCCGCTCTATCTGCGGCAATAAATACATCACCAGAAAAACCCATAGCTATACATATATCGCCGTTGGCGAGGTCCGAAATATACTTGGATGAATGGAAGTAGGTAATATGAGGCGCTATGCTTTTTAGCAAAGCAGTAGCTTTCTTGTAGTCCGCAGTATTTAAGCTATTAGGGTCTAATCCCAAATAATTTAATGCGGCGCCCATTACTTCTGTAGGCGCGTCCAGAAGAGCCACGCCACAAGATTTTAGCTTGCTAACGTTTTCTGGCTTAAACAGAAGATCCCAGCTATCTACTGGAACATCACCAAGCACTGCCTTCACTTTGTCAGGGTTATAGCCAATGGCGCTGGTGCCCCACATATAAGGAACGCTATAAGTGTTGCCTCTATCATAACTATTAGAAATGAGTTTCAATAGAACTGGGTCAAGATTTTTATAATTGGAAAGTTTTGACTTGTCTATAGGTTGATACACTCCTGCTTCAATCTGCTTTGCCATGAAGTCGGCAGTGGGAACAACTAAATCATAACCAGTAGAGCCAGCTAATAACTTTGCTTCAAGTACTTCGTTGCTATCATAAGTATCATAGATTACTTTAATACCAGTTTTCTTTTCAAAGTTTTTTAACGTGTCTTCGGCTATATAGTCAGACCAATTATATATGTTTAATACACCTGCAGCTTGCGCGACAGGAGATAATATTAATAACATCACTAATGATGCTATAAGTAGTTTAAATGTTTTCATAAAATATATATTTTGTAATAATAAATCTATTATATAACTTTTACAGTAAATCTTGTATTCTGCTATAAATTCCAGCTAACACCAATAAAGGCGTCCGCAATAACCTGCCACCAGGAAAAGGACGATGCTTTATCTTTTGTAGTAAAGCAAACTTTTCGTTTTCTCCCGCCAATGCATCGGCTATTATCTTCCCTGCCATGCCGCTAAACGCCAAGCCATGCCCAGAAAAACCTTGAGCATAATAAACATTGTTTGCCAACTTGCCTATTTGAGGAGCGCGGTTAACGCTAATGCCAACAAATCCACCCCACGCATATTCAATTTTGGCGGCGGCGAGTGTGGGGAATACCTTGAGCATTCTGCTGCGTAATGAGTGGGTAATACTAAGTGGGGGTATGGATGAATAGCTTACTTCGCCGCCGAATAGCATACGATGGTCTGCGGAACGGCGAAAATAGTCCAGCACAAAGTTTATATCAGTTATTGAGTCGTTGCCTGGCATTAATTGGTGGATTGTATTCTTGTCAAGTTGCTCGGTGGCAATTATGTAAGTTCCAGCTGGCATTATGTATGAGCGCATGTTTTTTTGCATTTTTACCTGCAAGTCGCCGCTTAAATCATCAAGATAAGCATTGCAAGCAAGAATGATATTAGAGCACACTAATTTACCATCAGGGGTAGTAAGAGTGAATTTATTATCAGCTTGGGTAATTTTTGTGACGGGGCTATGTTGGAATATCTTTGCCCCAGCAGCGGTTGCAGCGTCAGCCAGCCCCAGAGTGTATTTTAATGGATGCAGATGAACACTTTGAGAATCAAACATCCCAGCTCTATAGCGCTGAGTGTTTATGCGCGCTGTTAGGTCGTCTCCATGAAGTATTTCAACCGCGTAATTGTACTTGGTTGCCAGCTGCTCCTGCCATTTTCTAAGCGTAACCACTTGTCGTTTACTGATGGCGGTATCAACATGCCCCGGCATATCATCGCATGCAATATTGTATTTATTAATCCTATGTTTTATAAGCTCCACCGCGGCGACAGTCATATCAAATAATTGACGAGATGTATCAAGTCCAAGCTGTTTTTCAATGACATCTTGGTCGCAACCAAACCCAAATAGCGCTTGTCCGCCGTTGCGTCCCGACGCTCCCCAACCTGGGCGGGCTGCTTCTAAAACGACTGGTTGATAGCCGCGTTCAGCAAGCTCAAGCGCCGCGGATAAACCAGTTAGCCCGCCGCCTATGATTGCTACATCGGCTGTATTGCTAAACTGTCCTTTAAGTTGTGGATATTCTGTAGCAGCTGCAGTTGCCGTGTAATAAGAATTGGGGTATTCTTGTTTTTTTAGCATATACTTATATAAGTATAAAATAATTTAGATGATACTTCCCCAAACCTCTATATTGAAGTGAGGTACCATTCATACTCCAGTTCGGTTATAAAAGAGCGGAACTCATCAAATTCACTTTGCTTGCATATAGCATAAACCGCGCGCCATTCTTCACCAAAATATTTTTTCACCCAAGTCGAGCGGCGAAAATCATCTATTGCTTCTTGCATTTCAAATATCACCTTAGAATGGCGCGTAAAACGATGGGCATCTCCGATCACTGGGGCTGGCGGCTCAATTTTTTTGCTTAGCCCGTGATCAGCGCCAGCGATTACTGCGGCGGCAAGCAGATAGGGATTAACATCTGCGCCTGCGAGACGATGTTCCAGATGGATATTAGAGGACTTTTCTTCTACTATACGTAAAGCAACTGTGCGGTTGTTGCTACCCCAACTGCGCGTCACGCTAACTGAATAGCCCTTTTTGAACCTTTTATAAGAATTAATGTGAGGGGCAAATAACAGAAAGACATCATCCATTGTATCCAGAATACCGCCCGCAGCATGGCGTAGGGGCTTATTGTCTTGCGCCTCAACTTTTTGGTTGGCAAAAATATTTTTGCCATTTTTATCATGTATACCCAAGTGTATATGAGCGCCGTTGCCATCAAGATGGGGGAATGGTTGCGCCATAAATGTGGCAATATAGCCGTTTTTGCGCGCCGCATGCTTGATTATCCTTCTTAGCATTATGATGTCATCACAAGCGCGAAAAGGGTCTGATTTATACTTTAAGTCCACCTCCAGCTGACAAGGAGATGACTCGGAGATAATACTGCCGATAGTGATGTTTTGCTGTGCGGCAAAATGCTCCACATCATTGGTGAATGATTCAAAATCATCTAACTCTTGCAAGGAGTAAACCTGAAAGTCAGGAGCGCCATATTTGCTTTCCTTGCTCTGCGCCAGGGACGGCGCTCCATTCTTACCAAGCTTTGGGTCAAGTAAATAGAACTCGGTTTCCATTGCCATGGTGAGTCCCATGCCATGCCCTAAAAGGCGCTTATAAGCAATATCCAGAATACAGCGTGGATCGGCAAAGTGCATATTGCCATCCTCGTTTACCATCTGCAGCATTACTTGAGCGCTATTTTCTTTCCAGGGCACTGGCACCAGAGTTTCGGCAATTGGAAAGCAGTCGTAATCCTTGTCGCCATTTTTGTTGCCAAGACCAGATTTTTCCACGCCAGCGCCACGAATATCCATAGCGAATATTGAGGCAGATATCCGCACGCCTTTGTTAAATAGATTTTCTGCTTGACTTATAGGCACATGTTTGCCGCGCAGACAACCATTGTTGTCTACAATCATAAGTTCTAACTTTTCTATATGGGGGTGTTTCTTAAGAAATTTATTTAGTATTTCTTGGTTTTTGGGTTGCATAAAAAATTATGATTCTAATAATCTATTCATTGTATATCAATCCGCTAATTTTGTCAATAGGTTAATGTTGATAACGATGGTCTGTAGGGGCGGAGCTGCGCTCCGCCCTATAGAATTTTGCTGAGCTTGCTCCAAACATTTTCCATGATGATTGGCTGGGCGGCTTCATTGGGATGCAACCTATCTTCTTGGAAATATTCTTCTTCAGTGGGGACGCTTTCTAATAGGTTGGGTAACAAGGGCACATCATACTCTTTGGCTAAATCATTGTATACTTGCTCAAATTGCATTTTGTAGAAGCTGCCGTAATTTGTCGGCAGGGTTATTCCCACTAAAACTATTTTGGCTTTTTGGCTATTAGCCATATCTATAATTTGCTTTAAGTTGCTTTTCATTTGTGGAAACGGCATGCCGCGCAAGCCATCATTGGCACCCAGTGCCAGCACCAAATAGGCAATCTTTTCGCGCTTAATAATTTCTGGTAAGCGATATAATCCATTATCTGTAGTGTCGCCAGATATGCTTTCGTTGATTACCTTGTGAGGTAATCCTTCTTTCTTGAGTCGTTGTTGCATCAGAGTAACCCAGCCGTCCTTAGGGTTAATTCCATGGGCGGCACTTAAGCTATCGCCAAGCACCACTATCACTGGGCTTGAGGCAGCAGTTGTTACAGCAGGAAATGCCGCCATAATTAGTGGGGATATAAGGAGTATTCCATATATTAAAGTTTGTAATGATTGTTTAATCTTTAGTTTGTTGCACATTGATTAGATTATAACAAATTCACCGCAACTTACCTGTAAGTTCCCTGTAAGTTCCCTGTCAATTCTCTGCGAATTCCCTGCCAGTTCTCTATAAACTCTCCGCCAATTACCTGCTAATTACCTGTAAGTTCTCTGCGCAATTAGGCACGGAGTAAAGACCAAGCGGCAACTTGATTGGCGCCGCCGCGTTTTAGGGTGTGGGCTAATTCATGCACTGTGGTAGTGGAGGTAATTACATCGTCTATTATCAGGACATTCTTGCCTTGTAGGGGACGCTTGGCGCGGGGATTTAGCTCCTCTATTCTTCCCCCCTTGATTCCCACCCCTTTTATTCCCCCCTTGATTCTTGCTGTGTCGTTTAGGGCAAAGGCGCCTTTAAGGTTTTTGCGTCTTTGTTGTAATGTTAAGTTATATTGCGGCACAGTTGCCTTGATTCTATGGCAGATGCTATGCTTTGTGGAGTTTATGGGTAATCCTAAAAAAGATGCTAAGGGCTTGATAAGTTCAACAACTTGATTGAAGCCGCGCGCACGCAGTTTATTTTTATGCAACGGCATAGGCAATATGAGGTCGGGTGGAGAATTAAGTATATATGCATTAGGTGAATTGATGTTTGCTTGGTTATTGGTAAGCAGGTTGTTTATGTATGCCTCCAACCATAAGTTGCCGAGGATGTTGGCATAATAAATCAGGTTGTTGAACTTGAGGTGATGTAGGGCTTTGCTTAGTGGGGGGAAATATGCGTAAGGCGCCCATGCCATTGATAAGGGAGGGGGATTGAGATAACAGGCAGAACAGAGGTTGTCGCTATCTTCTGCTACATAGGCGGATGTTGGCAAGTTGGAGTTGGGTGAGTTAGGTTTGGAAGTTGGCGGCATAGAGGCAGGGTTAGTGCTAGGAGGTTGTCCGGTTAAACTATATTCCATAGGCAGAGCACAGAGCCGACAAGAACGAGTGATGATTGGCATAGCCGCCCGACAATTATCACAGCAATTATTCTTGCCATTGTTGCCTAAACAAAAAACACAGGTTGCGCCGCCGATGATGGCGTTTATTGTGCTTGTTAGATTATTCTTTGTTAGGTGTCTTGTTAGATGTTTTGTTCCCCACATTTATTCTTATTGGGTTTATTATTATGTTTTGGATGTTTGATGCTTATATTTGCATTTGCATTTACATTTGCATTTATATTTACATTTGCTTATAATTGCCCGCTGCTCTAAAAGTTAGGCATCTTCTTGCCGCCTACTAAGTGTAAGTGAATATGGTATACCATCTGTCCGCCATTTTCACGGCAATTAAACTGCATGCGATAGCCATCTTGCGCTACATTATTTTCGCGCGCCAGTTTGGTGGCAACCAGGACAATGTGTCCGATTAATTCCTTGTCTTCTTCTTGCAGGTCGTCAGTGGTTTTTATATGCTTGCGTGGAACTATCAATAGATGCAATGGCGCCGCAGGACTAATGTCCTTAAATGCGATGACGTGCTCGTCTTCGTAAACAATGTCTGCGGGAATCTCGCGATTGATAATCTTTATAAAAAGGTCTTCGTTATGTGTCATATACTTAGTGTGTTACTTTTCGGTTATCAGAAATATGGCTATGGGTGGACTTGAACCACCGACCCCAGCGTTATGAGTGCTGTGCTCTAACCGACTGAGCTACATAGCCGATTTTGTTAATTATAAGGGATAAGTTGTTAATTTTGCCGCAGGATTAATAACTTATGCTGTTGTTTAATTAATTTATAGTTTATTTATGAAAGCACTCTATAATAGAATTATGTTGGCGCTCATTGATAACTATGATTCTTTTACTTATAACCTGGTGCAGTATTTGGGTGAGCTGGGGGCATCATCGCAAGTGTATCGCAATGATGAAGTAACTATTGCCGAACTTAGGGCAGCTAAGCCACAAGCAATCATTATATCGCCTGGACCCTGCACGCCGAATGAGGCGGGTATTTCAATGCAGGTTACGAGCAAGCTTGCTGCGGACTTTCCAATTCTTGGAGTATGCTTGGGGATGCAATCAATGGTTCAAGCTTACGGCGGCAAGATAATAACTGCGGATAAAATAATGCATGGTAAGGTTTCAAGTGTATTCCATAACGGCAGTTCTCTGTTTGAGGGTATTGATAATCCTTTTCAGGCAGCACGCTATCATTCATTGTCGGCGCAGCAAGAGTCCTTGCCGCAGTGTTTTGAGATAACCGCCTGGACGAGCGATGATAATGGCGGCAAAGATGCAGATATTGCAGAGATAATGGCGGTGCGCCATAAAGAGCTGCCGTTGATGGGAGTGCAGTTTCATCCAGAATCTATTCTTACCAAGCAGGGGAAAAACATACTAAAGAATTTTTTAACAATGATAGCAAATTAAAATGTATATCAGATTAACTAATATAATTAACACGCATAACATAGAGGAAACATAACATGCAAGTAACATTAAAAGGAAACCCAGTTAACATCAAAGGCAATCTGCCGCAAGTTGGCTTAATGATGCCAAACTTTTCGTTGGTGAATGGCGATTTAGCAGAGGTATCTTTAGCTGATTTTAAGGCATCTCGTTTGGTGCTGAACATCTTTCCCAGCTTGGATACTGGCACCTGCGCCGCATCCGTGCGAAGGTTTAATCAAGAAGCGGCATCTATGGAGGACACTCAAATACTATGTATATCCGCCGACTTGCCTTTCGCCCAGCAGAGGTTCTGTGGAGCAGAGGGCATTGATAAGGTTGTTACTCTTTCTGCCTATAGGTCAGATTTTGGTGATGACTATGGTATCAAAATGGTGGATGGACCCTTGCAGAATCTGCTGGCGCGTAGTGTGCTGGTTGCCGATGCCGAACGTAATATTACCTATTGCCAATTAGTGCCAGAAATTACTGAAGAACCAGATTATTCTACGCTGTTGCAACAATTGTCCTAACTGCTATTGTCTATTTATGCTGCGTGTTTGAACGCAGGATTAATCTAGGGGTATAGAGGGCAGCTTATATAAGTCCTAAATAAAATTGAGTGGAACTCTGGAGGTTAGTCCAGTAAATAGGCGATTCACAATTGTATCAAAAGCATCTGCTACTTCGTTGGCAGGCAGGTTTGCCCCCCAGAGTTCAACTTCGTCTCCCACTTGAGCGTTTGGACAGTTTTTTAAGTCAAGACATATCATGTCCATTGATACTCTGCCAGATAAAAAACATTTGCGCCCATTTACTAAGACAGGCACAGGAGTAACTGCCGAGCGGCGCGGATATCCGTCTGCATAACCTATAGGGGCAACTCCCATTAAGCAATCGGCAGGGCAGCGCCATACTCCTTCATAACCCACTAAATCGCCCGCTTTGAGTTGGCGTACTGAGATTAATTTACTTTTTAGTTGCATTCCAGCTCGCAAGTCCAGTTCCTGCGCTGAGGTATTGTCCAGAGGGGATGCGCCGTAAAGCATAATGCCAGGTCTTTCGTAATCGTTTGCTGTGCCGTGCGCCGCTAGGAGATTGCATAAGGCGGCGGAATTGCAGATAGATAAAGGTAGTGGTGGTTTATTGTCTGCCCCGCCTTTATGAGCCCCGCCTTGTTGTTGGGCGGGTTGCTGGATGGCAGTTAGGGCATGGTGAAAAACGCGCACCTGCTCTTGCGCTTCTTCAGTGTTAGCGCGATTCGCAGCAGCGAGATGCGTCATAATGCCGCAAAGATGTAGGTGCGGGTTGGCGCTAACCTGTTGGTAAGCTGCCAATAATTCTGTAGAGGATAATCCCAGTCGGTTCATTCCGCTGTTGTGTTTAAGCCATATTCCGAGTGGCTTATTTAGCTTCTCCTTGCCGAGTATTTTTAGTTGTTCAGTGTGGTGGATAGTTGCAATAAGATTGTGTTGCAGATGAGATTGCAAATCTGCCTCATCAGAAAAACCCTCCAAAGTTATTATGTTTTTTGGACTGCCTATTTTTTGTAGATGTTCTCTTAAAGCTATTCCTTCATCGGAGAAGGCAACAGCAAAGGAATCTACCTCTGTAAGTTGGTCAAAGCATGAGGCGACCTGCGGCATACTATGTCCGTAAGCATTGCTTTTAATAACTGCAATTATTTTGCCGCGGCTTAACGAGGTGGCTCTTATGAGGTTGTGCTTAAGTGCCGATAAATCTATTAGGGCTTTAGTGGGACGAGTCATTATTCATTATTCTCCATGAATGAGCTAAGGAGCGGGGCGTCTTAGGATAAGTGTTGTGAGGGGTAATCCATATCATCATCGCTTACTCCCTGCCCCACATCAACATCATCATAGCTGGAGCTTTCAAGGTTACCAAAGCTGGCATTTTCTGCTTGAAATGATAGCTTAACCATTCCAGTGGGACCATTACGTTGTTTGCCTATAATGATTTCAGCAATCCCTTTGGACTCGGGCTTGTCTTTGTAGTAGACCTCATCGCGATAGATAAATAGAATTACATCCGCATCTTGTTCAATTGCGCCAGAATCGCGTAAATCCGACATAGCTGGACGTTTGTTGTCGCGCCCTTCAACCGCGCGGTTTAGCTGTGATAAAGCCAGAACGGGGACATTGAACTCTTTGGCAATCCCCTTAAGTGAGCGAGATATTTCCGAAATTTCATTGGTACGGTTTTCATTGGTATGCATCATTTTCATTAGCTGAATATAATCCACAACTACCAAGCCCAGATCCACTCCAACTGGCAGCATGCGCTTAACTCTGCGAATACGGCTACGGATTAACATAGGAGTTAGATCTAATGAATCATCTATGTAGATTTCTGCGCTATCCAGCATTTCGCCTGCCTGCCTAATCTTAAGCCAATCGCTTTCGGTTAGTCGTCCATCGCGAACTCGCGCCAGGTTTACCGAACCGAGAATTGAGATGAAACGCATAATTAACATTGAGGTTGGCATCTCCATGCTGAATATCAGCGCCGCTTTATTATCCGATATAACGGCGCTTGCCGCTATGTTTAGAGCGAAGCTGGTCTTACCCATTGAGGGGCGTCCCGCTAACACTATGAAGTCGGACTTTTGTAACCCCGATGTTTTATCATCCAATAAAGAAAAGCCAGTGCTTTGCCCAGTTATCTGATTTGGATTGTTGAAATAGAAATCAATTTCTGCCATCACTTCATTGATTGCTTGGCCTACTTTTATTATGTTGGGAGCTTTTTCACTTTTATCGCCGAGGTCAAAAATTCTCTGTTCTGCTTCTTGTAGGACTTCTTGAATATTGGCGTGACGGGAACTCTCGGCATTGGCAGACATCTTTTTGGTTAGATGGATAAACTTGCGTCTCAGTGCTCTGTCATGTATTAATGACGAATAGATGTTGATGTCTTCGCCTAAGGTGGCATTGGCGGTTAACTCCGAGATATATTCTTTGCCGCCTGCCTCTGCCAGTTTGCCGCGTAGTTTGAGTTCCTCTATAACCGTTATAGGGTCAATAGAACTGTTCTTGTTGTATAAAGCTAAAGCGGCATCGTAGATATGGTGATTCTGAGCGTTGGAAAAATCTCTTGCTTCCAATGGGGCGTCTATTCTATCCCAAGTTTCGTCATCAAGCATAAGCATTCCCAATAGCATTTGCTCGGCTGCCTCCGCATGAATTAGCCCTTGAGAGTCGCCCTCAAACTGTTCGGTTTGATTCTGCGAATCTTGCAGGTCGTTATATTGCTCAGTGTCAGGTTTCTTTATCATTAGCGTCGTTCTTTTAAGGGTATATTCCAGGGCTTGTCATTTTAACCTATATACCTGCTAATAGGATAAAAAAAAGTAAATTATGGTTGCAGTGGTTGTGTTGGTTGTTCTGTAACATGCAGAGTATAGCTGCCAGTTTCCCCTCCAGAGATGCGCACCTCAAGATAATAGGTGCCAGCGGGTACTTCCTGTTGTATGCGAAAATTCTCGTTTTCACGACTCTGGTCATCATGATAAGCCACTTCAAAGCCATTAGCATCATATAATGCGCCAATAGTATCAAGGCGGGTTCTAGGCGATACACCATTTTCATCAGTGTATGCCGTAAGTATACTTGGCTGCTGTAAGGTAAAATGTATAAAATTTCTGCCGCCTGGAGAGCTTATCACTTTTCTAAAATGAAAAGGCAGAGATGAAATTGCTGGCAGAGGTCCCGTATTAACATTTAATGTATAGTTGCCAGTGGTAAAAGGGTCATAGCCATCTATCTCAATGTAGTGGGAACCAGCTGATAACGGGCGGATTATAGGCAAACTGTATCTTCGTAGAGAATAAGCGGAAGTTATTGGGGAAATAGCAGAATCATATAATCTAACAGAAGTATCAACAGAATCAGTGAAGGCGTTTATGCTAATCATCCTTGGCTGTGTTAGGTTAAAATGAAAATAATCCACGTCTCTTTCAACTGATATTGCTTCGTCAGAAGAAGTATAAGGCGGGGTTATAGTCGGTGGTAATTCTATGGCAATATCTAACGTATAGTTTCCGTTTGTAGTTGGCGTAAAACTCTTGTGGTCGGTATAAACCTCTACGTAATAGAAGCCAGCAGAGGCAAGTCTTTCTATCCGTTCTTTTTTCCTCTCAAACGCAAGGCGATTATTATCAACAATTTCATCCAGAGCTGAGTCATATAATCTGAGATAAGTATCAATAGAGCTGGTAGTATTAGCTGTAATCACGCTATTTTGGGTTAAGTTAACGGTAAAGTAATCTCTATCGGCTGCCGAAAATAGAATTCCCCCATAAGTTGCATTAGATGAGTTAGTTGCTGCGTAAAGTAAGGTTGTTTGCGCCTCAACATTCGCTCCAACATTTGCCTTAACATTTAATGTATAGTCACCATCTGCAGCAGGGTCAGCGGCGCCCACGGCTAAGTAATAGGTGCCGATTGACAATATTCTTTCAATAAGGAAGTTGTTATTAGCAGAGTTATCATCGGCGGCAAGCAGTTTGCCAGCAGCATCATATAATCTGCCAACAGTGCTAACGGAGCCAGTGGTAGATGCCGTAACTATGCTTCGTTGCTTTAATTCAAATCTAAAATAATCTTCATTGCCAGCAGGGGATATTGTCTCACCAGTAGAAGTATAAGGTAAAGTTATAGTTGGTGGTGTCGCAACATTTAATACATAATCTCCAGTTGTTCTATATCTGTTTAGACCTCTTGCTTCAATGTAATAGGTGCCGGCATTCAATTCACGCACTATAAAAAAGTTTCTATTTCTGAAGCCGCCATTGTCATCATTAGAAACTATGCGCGAAAAAGAAGCATCATATAAGCTGCCATAAGTATCAGTGGAACCAGTGGAGGAGATTGTCAGGGGGGTATCTTGCTCCAACACAACCCGCACATAATCTTCATCTCCTGCAGGAGATATGGATTGTTGGGGAGATGTATAGGGCAGGGTTATAGTTGCTGGCGCTTCAATATTAAATCTGTACCTTCCAGTTGTGGTGTCATCAGTTCCTTTTACCTGTATATAATAAGTGCCTGCGGATAATTCCCTCGTTATACGAAAATTCCTTTTATTACCATTGTCATCATTAGAAGCTAGCTCGTTAAAAGAATAGTCATATAACCCGCCATATATATTATTAGAATCAGTGAAGGAAGTAGTGATTTCAGTGTCTTGAGTTAACGTAAAACTAAAATAATCTACATCGCCAGGCACGGTTATCTCTTCTCCTGAAGAAGTATAAGGTAAAGATATTAATTGTATTTCTTCGGCAATGAGATTTAACGCGTAACTGCCAACTGCAGAAGAAGAACCGCTAACCTCTATATAATAGGAGCCAGCAGGTAGTATTTTTTGAATGTGGAAATTATTGCCGCTGCCAGAATTATCATCAGAAGCAAGTAGTTCACCAGCATCATCATATAATCTGATATAAGTATCAGTGGCGCTGGTGGTGAATAGCGTAATTACGCTGGGATTAATTAAATTAAAATTAAAGTAATCTCTATCTTCTACGGAGGATATTTCTTGTGCGGAAGATGTATAGGGTGAACTTATAATCGGAACTTCATCTGTGACAATATTTAATATGTAGTTTCCGTATGTGTTGCTATCCCGCCCTCGCACCTCTGCGAAGTAGGTGCCTGGGAATAATATCTTTTGAATAAGGAAGTTTTTGTCACTACCATAGTCATCACCAGAAGCTAAGCGTAAAAAAGAAGAATCGTATAATGTGCCAACAGTATCAGTGGAGCCAGTAGTGTTGATGTTAATTATATTTAGCTCGGTTATTTCAAACTTAAAATAATCTACATCATCTGTAGGTGATATATCTTGCTCTGAAGATGTATAGGGAATATCTATAGTTGGCGGACCCATAATATTTAATATGTAATTTCCAGTTGCAGTAGAACTGCCAGACCCTGCTACCTCTATGTGGTAGGTACCTGGGGATAATATCTTTTCAATAAGGAAGTTATTACCGCTGCCAGAATTATCATCAGAAGCTAACTGTAAAAAAGAAGAATCGTATAATGTGCCAACGGTATCAGTGGGACCAGTGGTTGCGATGTTAATTATGTCCGTCTCGGTTAAACTAAAGCTAAAATAATCTACATCAGTTGCCGAAGATATAGATTCTCCTGAAGTTGCATAAGATGGGACTGGATTGGAATCTGGATCTGAACCTGGGTCAGGTGTAGCTGGGTTATACAAGGATATTTCTCTCGGTAGTGCTTGCTTTCTAACTCTTAATGTATAGCTCCCACTTGCAGTAGGATTAGCACTGCTCACTGCCAGGTAATAGGAACCAGCAGGTAGTATTTTTTCAATATAAAAATTGTCATTATTTGCGGAATTATCATCGGCGGCAAGCAGGACACCCGCAGAATCATATAATCTGCCAACTACATCAAAGGAGCCAGTAGTGGAAGCGGTAACTACTCTTGGTTGTGTTAATTCAAATCTAAAATAATCTTCATTGCCAGCGGGGGATATTGCCTCCCCAGAAGATGCGTAAGGTAAGGTTATAGTTGGAGGTAATGCAACATTTAATACATAATCTCCAGTTGTTACAAATCTATTATTACCTCTTGTTGCGATGTAATAGGCGCCAGCATCCAATTCGCGTATCATCAAGAAATTTTGTGGATTACCTGCGTCACCACTCCCCGAGTTATCTTTAGATGCAATTAGCTCAAAAGAATTATCATATAAGCTACCGAAAGTATCAGTGAGACCAGTGGTGGAGAGTATAAGGGGTGCATCTTGCTCTAATACAACACGGAAATAATCTTCGTCTCCTACGGGAGATATAGATTCTTGGGAAGATGTATAGGGTAGGGTTGCTATAGTTTCTGGTACTTCTATATTCAATCTGTAGCTTCCAGTTGTATCAGTATTAATGCCTCTTACCTGTATATGATAGGTGCCAGCAGATAACTCTCTATTGATAAAGAAGTTCCGCTTGTCGTTAGAATACTGATTAGATGCAATTTCAATAAAAGAGGAATCATATAATCTGCTATAAATATTATTAGCATCGGAGAAGGAGACGGTAAGGTTGCTGTCCTCAGATAAAGTAAAATTAAAATAATCTTCATCTCCTGCGACTGATATATCTTGCCCAGAAGAGGTGTAAGGCAGAGTTATGAGTAGCGGTTCTACTGCAGCAACCCTTAGCGTATAATCGCCAACTGCAGAAGGAGCTCTACCTCTTCCCGCCACTTCTATGTAATAGGAGCCAGCAGATAATGCTTTTATAATACGGAAATTGCGCTTCCTACCAGAATTATCATCAGAAGCCAGGGTGTTGCCAGCAGCATTATATAATCTGCTATAAGTATTAATATTGCCCGTGGTGTATAGAGTAATTACCCTTTCCTGAGTTACATTAAAAGTAAAGTAATGTATATCTTGTGTAGAGGTTAATGTTTCAAAGGAAGATGTAGCAGAAGAGTTTATATATGGCACCGCCTCTGTGAAAATATTTAAGGTGTAATCTCCAATTGTATTATTCCCGCTTCGCACTTCTATGTAGTAGCTTCCTGGAAATAATAACCTTCTGATAAGGAAATTTTTATCACTGCCAGAATTATTATCAGAAGCTAACTGGATGGCTGCTGAATTATATAATGCACCAAAAGTATTATTGCCACCGGTGGTGTTGATGTTAATTATGTTTGGCTGGGTTACATTAAACCTAAAATAATCTTTGTCGGTAAACGAAGATATAGTTCCATTCACAGCTGGATTAGGGTCAATTAAGGATATTTCTGGCTGATTGGTTGGCGTATTAATATTTAATGTATAACTTCCATTTGTATCAGGATTAGCACCGTCCACTACGAGGTAATAGATGCCGCTTGATAGTATATTTTCAATAAGGAAATTGTTGCCTTCGGCAGAATTATCATCGTAAGCAAGTAGTTTGCCCGCGCCATTATATAATCTGCCATAAGTGTCGGTGGAACCATTGGTGGTGATGTTAATTATGTTCGCAGCGGTTACTTCAAACCTAAAATAATCTTCTTTGACGGCGGGGGATATTGCCTCCTCTGAAGGTGTGTAAGGCAAGGTTATAGTTCGCGGCACGGCAACATTCAATGTATATTCTCCCGTTGTAGCGGAACTGTCAGCCCCCTTCACCTCTAAGTAATGGGTGCCGTTATTAAATTCACGCGCTATAAAGAAATTTCTGTTTCTCCCTGAGTTGTCATCAGAAGTGATTAGCGAAAAGGTATTATCATATAAGCTGCCGAAGGTATCAGTAGCCCCTGTGGTGGAGAGTATAAGAGGAGTGTCTTGTGCTAACTCAAAACGAAAATAATCTTCATCTCCTGCGGTTGATATATTTTGCTCCATAGATGTATATGGGGATGTATCAGTCAGCGGTGAGGGGATGAGTAGTGGCTCTTGCGCAATAAAGTTTAATGTGTAATTGCTTGCAACGGTAAAGGGGGAAGAAGAACTCCTACTCACTTCCACGTAATAGGAGCCAGCAGGCAGTAACCTTTTAATAAGAAAATTTTTGCCGCCGCCAGAATCATCATCAGAAACAAGTGGGATTACAGCAGAAAGATCTACTGAGTTAAATCGCTTAGTACCATTATAATAAATGTTGTCAGCC
The DNA here is from genome assembly GCA_965207945.1 of Gammaproteobacteria bacterium. Lineage (GTDB taxonomy): Bacteria > Pseudomonadota > Gammaproteobacteria > CBDBNL01 > JAAOII01 > JAAOII01. The sequence continues at coordinate 1,608,900 of OZ242303.1, read as the reverse complement.
CCATATAACGGAATTACCTTTTCAATAGGCAAATTTTCGTCGCTGCCAGAATCATCATCAGAAGTAAGTGGGGCTGCAGTAGAATTATATAATCTGCCAAAGGTATCAGTGGCGCCAGTGGTGAATAGCGTAACTACCCTGTCTTCAGTTGTCTCAAATCTAAAATAATCTTGGTCAGATGGTGAAGATATGGATTCTGCATAAGTTGCATTAGGCAAAGATAGAAACGTTGGACCTAGCGTCGCAACATTCAATGTATAACTTCCTGTCGTAGTAAAACCGTTAGGCGCTTTTACCTCTATATAATAGGAACCAGCGGGTAATAACTTTGTGATATGGAAGTTATTATTATCGCCCGAATTATCATCCCCCGAATTATCATCCCCCGAATTATCATCCTCCGAATTATCATCAAAGGCAAGCAATGTACCGTCCTCATTATATAATCTGCCATAAGTATCAGTAGAACTGGAGGTACTGATATCAATTATGTTTGCCTGAGTCAAACTAAACCTAAAATAATCTACATCTCTTGCAGGTAATATGGACTCCCCAGAAGATATATAAGGTAATGTTATATCTGATGGCACTTCAACATTCAACGTATAATCCCCTGAGCTGAGGGGGCTAGTAGGAGGAATATTAACTCCCGCCACTTCTATGTAATAGGTGTCAGCAGATAATTCGCGTATCATCAAAAAATTGTTAGCATCGCCAGAATTATCATCAAAGGCGATTTGCTCAAAAGAATTATCATATAAGCTACCAAAAGTATCAGTAAGACCAGTGGTGGAGAGTATAAGCCGCGCATCTTGCTCTAATACAACACGAAAATAATCTTCATCTGCTGCAGGTGATATGGACTGCCGAGAAGATGCATAGGGCAGAGTTGCTATAGTTGTAGGTGCTTCAATATTAAACGTGTAGATTCCAGTTGTATCAACGTCAATGCCTCTTACCTGCATGTAATATTCCCCAGCAGGTAATCTGCGGGCTATACGAAAATTACCTCCATTGCCAGAATCCTGTTTGGCAGCTATCAGAGAAAAAGATGAAGAATATAACCCAGCATAAATATTAATTGCATTGGTGAAGGAAATTACAAAGTCACTGGGCTGAGTTAAACTGAATCTAAAATAATCAGCTTTATTGGTCTCGGATATTACCCCATCAGAAGATGTGTAAAGTGGAGTTATAACTAATGGGTTGTCAAAAAGCTCGGCTATATTGGAACTAGGTGAAGAACCACCTCCTGAAGAACCGCCTCCCGAAGAACCGCCTCCTGCACAAGAACCTAACATCATTGTTAGTATAGTTATCCCCACAATCTCTACTGATATTTTAATTATAGTATTCATGCCTTCCAACTCAAAAATTTATAGTAATTAGTTTCTATTATAGCATAACATTGCTATAAAAGTCAGCGGTGACCTGAATATGCCAACCTGTTGTATTAGTAAAAGCTTTTGTGGTTTGTCATAATAGCAGCGTGCTTTTCCAGCGTAGATTTGCTGGCGGCATTGCAGGTAATATGTCCGAGTTTTCTGCCCTTCCTTGGACTTTTGCCATATAAATGTAGGTGGCAATTTGTTATGCTCCTTGCTTGTGGGCTTATCCTGCCAACTAAATTATGCATTATACTTACTCCTCGCGCGGATGTATCTCCAAGTGGCATTCCGCTGATGGCGCGAATATGATTTTCAAATTGGGAGGTCTCGGCGCCTTCAATGCTCCAGTGGCCTGAGTTGTGAACTCGCGGGGCAATCTCATTGGCAAGCAATCCTTTGGAGGTATCAAATACCTCTAAGGTTAGAACGCCAACATAAGATAATTTCTTCATTAGTTTCTCCATCCAATGGTGAAGTTGCTGAGTTTGTTTCGCGCTTACTCGCACCGGGGAGCGTGATGAATAGAGGATACCATTGTGATGCAGATTTTCAGCAATAGGGTAGTGGCGAACTTCTCCCTTTATAGAACGAACACTTATCAAGGAAAGTTCCCGTTTTAGAGGGACGAGCTGCTCGGCAATATAGGGCGCAGTCGGCTCTGCCTGTTGAAGGGGGCTTTGTGATTTGGCGCTGGAGTTGTTGGTGCTGGCATTGTTGGTGCTGGTGCTGTTGGCGTTGGAATTGTTGTTCTTGTGCTGAGTTGCTGCTATTGAGTCAAATAACTCTTGGCGCATTTTTTTCAGAACCCTATCGTTGCGAACGATGGTCTGCCCCTTGCCATCATAGCCCAAGCGTGTGCTCTTGATTAAAAAAGGAAAGCCAAGTTTTTCTGCTGTGTTTGTTAGGTCTGCAGCCGTGTTAAGTGTTAGCCAAGGAACTGTGCTAATCCCCAGCGATGAGAACAGCTTTTTTTCATGCACTCTATCTGCTGATGAGTGCAGCGCCTGTAATGAAGGGAATAGCTTTTTCTTGCGGGCTAATTGCTGTGCCAGCTCACGCGGGACGTTTTCAAATTCATAAGTAAACACATCTGCAGCGCGGGCGAAAGTATTGAAGTCGTTATATATCTTGCCCACTGCAGAGGCACAAGGAAGTTCATCTGTAGTTTTTGCTTTTGCTGCTCCCGTTCCCCCTACACTCCCATCATAAAAGATACATCTCATACCTAAAGGAATGGCGGCTAACCCCAGCATCTGTCCTAGTTGACCGGCTCCTAAGATGCCTATGGTTTTATATCCTCTCATTATTTGTGGATTGTATTAATCCAGCGATATTTTCATTACCGTATCTGTTTGTTTTTTGCGAAACTCGGCTATTTTAGTGGCGATGGTTTTGTCGTTCAGCGCCAGAATCTGAGCGGCTAACAAGGCGGCATTAATTGCCCCTGGTATACCTATGGCAAGAGTACCCACAGGAATTCCTTTCGGCATCTGCACTATGGATAGCAGAGAGTCCATTCCGCCAAGAGCTGCGCTACTAATGGGGACGCCGAGAACTGGCAGCGGGGTATGCGCCGCTATCATGCCAGGGAGATGAGCTGCCCCGCCAGCGGCGGCGATTATAACTTCAATGCCGCGTCCTTGGGCAGCGGAGGCATATTCACCCACTAATAAAGGGGTGCGATGCGCCGACACTACTTGTTTCTCATAAGGAATTTCAAGTTTATCAAGCTGCTGGCAGCAATTTTGCATTGTTGCCCAATCAGAGGTGGAGCCCATAGCGACTCCAATTTTAACTGTCATTTATGGATTATATATTAAAACCGTGCTTATTGACGAACTATGGACTATTATGCTAATTTATGCTATAATTTATAGTAATTAAGATAATAGAACTTGGAGGTACGTAACTATGTTTAAAATTATGAAAAAGAAGGTTATCTTGACTTTGATAACCGGTTTAATATCACTCATCCCCATAAGCTCTTATGCTGATGGCATGTTGCGCTTTATGGCGGGCGGTAGTTTTTTGCAATTCTCTGATTACGAGGAGAGGAATGCTGATTCTGAAAACGGACAAACTGGCGGTATTATGCTGGATTTTTACCGAAAAAACAGCCCACATTCTTTAGCGGTAGATTTTTATTTGCTACGTGAAGAAGCAGCTTTGAACTCGGCAGGTACTGAGTTTAATTTGGCTAATGAACCTTTTACTTTAACTGAGAATTCTAAAGAGAGATTAGATGTTGAAGCAATTCTTCTGGGTTATCGTTTTAATCCAAAATGGGGGTTGAGCTTAGGCGTTGGATTACTTTCTATCAGAGCTAAGGTGAGAACAACCGATGTTATTGGAGGTGGTAATAAATTTCCCTCTATTGTGGAAGGGACTTATCATACTGAAGGGACGTTAGGTTGGACAGCTGGTTTTCAACACACCTTTCCGCGCAGCGGTTTTAATATTGGCTTTAATATTTTACAGTCATTACCTACAGATCTTCTGTTGAGTAAAGCGGACTCAAACGTTGTAGGCAACCTTGATAATAGCTTTAGCTTTGGCAATGAGGATGATAACTCTCCATATAACGATTTTACTCTCTTTTCCTCTGGCATAACATTCGGCTATAGTTGGGGAACGTAATTGCTGGCATAGTTCGGAATCGGGCATAGTTAATTGCATTTGAAATGTAATTTTTTTGTTGAATATAGTAGTGTTTTGTTAAAGATATGGTTTAATACTAAAACTTATTATAATTTTAGCTTACTTATTAATATTACAGTATTGAATCTTATGAGTAAGCCCATATAAACACTTATTATGAGAATAACATCTATGAGAATAACATCTTTTCAAGGAGCAAAAACGTTATGTCATTTCACTGGCTGGCGTCTTACAAACTTAGAACTTCATAAAATATTATATTTATGTCATGTTATGTATCTTGGCAGAAATAATGAACCGCTCTTTGGCGAACATTTTGAGGCATGGGATTATGGTCCTGTATTGCCTCTTTTATATAAAAGGGTGCGGTGTTTTGGAGCTAAAGAAATTGTTGATATATTTGGAGTTTCGATACTTGATGTAAAAAATAAGAAAGAAAAGAAAGCGTATAAAATAATAGAAGAATTTGGTGTCTATTTAGCAGATTACACTCCTCAAGATCTGGTGGATTTAACCCATCGTCCTGGTGGCGCTTGGGACAAAAATTATAAAGAGGGCGAAAGGGACGTTATTATACCTACTGAAGATATTAAGGAAGAATACGATAATCTATATGGCCCCAAAAAATAATTTTTGGCATGAAAGTGAGAGAAAAACAAGAAATAAAAAAATATGTTAAGACGCCAAAACCAAGAAAGCGCAACGGTCTAACAGGCCGACAAGAAAAGGATAGGGCTGAAAAGAGGAGCAGTAAACGTGAATGGTTCTTTCTTTTTGTATTGGCAGCAATCATAGCTGCGGATGCTTATTTATTTTCAGGACACATAGCAGGGTTAGGGACATTGGCTATAGTTTTTATCGAGCTTATTTTCATAATTTTTTTAGCAGATAAATTGGATATAGATAAAGTAGAAACGCTACTCTATAGTGTATTAAAATCTTTTAATAATAGAAAAATCTGATTGACTTTTTAACATATTCATTAATGTCATGTTTCATGCTATATTTATTTATATGGCAAGGATTGATTTAAAGGATTATTTAGAAAATATTGAGGCAGACACAAATGTAGCCATTGGCGCCAAAGGTGCTAAGAAAGGGCGGGCGGCGCTGATTAATCCAGTTAATCGTTATGAGCTAATTGAACATACTAAAGAAGATGATGGTTGGGACTCATTGGCAGATGAACCAGAACGGGTTGCCACAACATTAATTCGCGACAGCACTAGGAAGATAATCAACTATATTAAGTCCCCAGATATACCCTTTGACCGCTCTATTAACTCTTATCGTGGTTGTGAGCATGGTTGTATTTATTGTTATGCTCGTCCCTCTCATGCATATTTAGGGTTTTCGCCCGGTCTTGATTTTGAGACCAAGATTGTTTACAAACCAGATGGCGCTCCATTGCTTAAGAAGGAACTGAGCGCTGCCAATTATAAATGCGCTCCGATTTCTTTGGGCTCAAATACAGATCCGTATCAGCAAGCAGAGCGCAAGCTTAAACTAACCCGTTCTATTTTGGAGGTGATGCTGGAGACACGACATCCAGTGGGGATTATCACTAAATCAGCATTGGTTGAAAGGGATATTGATATCCTTGCTGAAATGGCAAGTATGAATTTGGCGCATGTATTTTTTTCCATAACTACATTGAAGCCGTCAATTGCGCAAAAAATGGAGCCGCGCGCCTCGGCGCCAGCGCGACGATTGCAAGCACTTAAAACTCTTACTGATGCGGGCATCCCATGCGGAGTGATGGTGGCGCCAGTAATCCCATTTATCAATGATAATGAACTTGAAAGTATTTTAGATGCATCTCACAGCAATGGGGCGCTGAATGCTGGCTATGTTTTTCTGCGCCTTCCTTATGAATTAAAAGAGATATTCGCTACTTGGCTGAATCATCATTATCCATTACAAGCGAAAAGAGTGTTGGGACGAATTACGGATAGCCGTGATGGCAAACTTTATGAGAGTAAGTTCGGAACAAGAATGCGTGGCAGCGGAGTGTTTGCAGATTTAATTAAAGCCCGCTTCAACAGCAAGAAGAAGCAGCTAATCTTTACGGGGATGGAACGTTTAAGAACTGATTTATTCCGTCCCCCCATAGTAGAGAGCGAGCAATTTAATTTGTTTTAGACAATGAATTGTCATTTACATTTATACACAGCTTAATTTTTAATGCTCACACCGTTCATAAATATTTATAATGTATAAATTCTTGCGACGCAGGTCTGTAGGGGCAGAGCCATGCTCTGCCCGCAAGATGCCTAATACTTGCGACAAACTATCACTATGCTCGCATCTTACTAATGTATAATGCATATATGTTGGAGATATTACTAACTTAATTTAACGTGATGAAAATAGTAACTTTTAATGTAAATAGTATCCGCAAGAGATTAGAAAGCGGACAAATTCAAAAACTAATTGATAAACATCAGCCAGATATCATAGGATTGCAAGAAACTAAGGTAACCGATGCCGACTTCCCTGAACAAGATATTCGCTCTTTGGGATATGATGTTTCTTATATAGGTGAGCCAACTCACTATGGAGTTGCAATAATGGCGCGCCATGATATGTTTGATTTACAAAAGGGCTTTCCTAATGAGAAACAGGATACACAAAGCCGTTTCATAGAAGCTCGCTTTCAGCTGAAAGATGGCTCGGATTTATTTGTGCTAAATGGCTACTTCCCGCAGGGGGAGAGTCGCGATCATCCACGCAAGTTTCCTTATAAGGAGAGGTTCTATAAGCGTCTTATGAAGCATCTGCAAGAGAGGCATTCACCAGAATCTTCTGTAGTTGTCATAGGAGATATGAATATAGCACCCGAGGATGTGGATATAGGCATAGGCGAGGATAATAAAAAAAGATGGCTTAAGACGGGCAAGTGCGCTTTTTTACCGGAAGAAAGAGAGATGATGCGCAATTTAATGAGTTGGGGGTTAGCAGATACTTTCCGCCTACGCCAAGCGGATAATACCGACACCTTTAGTTGGTTTGATTATCGTAGTCGCGGTTTTGATAGAGAGCCGAAACGGGGTTTGCGCATTGATTTAATTTTGGCAAGTAAGTCGTTGCAAGAAAAGTGTGTGGATGTTGGAGTTGATTATGAAATTAGAGGAATGCAGACGCCTTCCGATCATGCTCCTGCCTGGGCGCTTTTTGATATTGATACATAATCTTCTAGTCCTGCTGCTACTTATATACATAAGTAAGCTGGTAAATAACTAAGCAATGAAAGAAAGGAAGATAGCTTTAATGGTAACCTGTTTGGCGGATTTGTTTCGCCCCTCAGTTGCTAAAAGCTGTATGCAATTATTAAATGAGTATGCGGCGCATCAGTCGTCAACAAGCATAGTTCTTGCCAAGCAGCAGGTCTGCTGCGGTCAGCCAGGCTATACCAATGGCTATATTGATGAGGCGCGCAAAATGGCAATCCAGAATATTGAGTCCCTAAAAGAATACGATAAGGTTATAGTGCCAAGCGCTTCTTGTGCTGGTATGATAAAACATCATTATGTTTCTTTGTGTCAAAGTTCGTCTAATAGCCCATCTCCAGCTTCATCTTCATCTCCCGACGAGCTGCAAAATGATGCGCGTAAACTTGCTGCTAAGACATTCGAGTTAACTGAATTTTTGCTTCAGGAGGGGGCGAGTTCACAGAAGTCGTCAGCATCTCAACCCCGTCCGTATTCTCCTAACCCAGCTGATGGATTGCCTAATCCGCAGGTTGTCTATCATGATAATTGCGCTGCTTTGCGTGAAATGAAAATTAGTGAATCACCGCGCGCAGCACTTAAGAAGTATTGCAATATTACAGTCAATGACCTAACAAACAAAGAGGTATGTTGTGGGTTTGGTGGAACTTTTTGTATGAAGTATCCGCATCTGGCAAAGCGGATGGCGGACGATAAAATTAATGATGCTGTTGCTGTGCAATCTCCAAAATTAACTGAGGGGGCGAGTCCAAATAATATCTCAAAAAATGATTCATTAGATAATGTAAAATCTGCTTCTCCATTTATCGTTACTTCAACCGACTTGGGCTGCTTGTTGCATCTGGCGCGCCACTCACGCAAACGACAACAACAGATTTATTTTTATCATATCAGCGAGTTATTAACTGGAGCTTGGCGGACTCTCGCCCCACTTGGCAGGATACTTAAACCCCGATGGTCTTATGGAAAATAGAATATTATTATTACTTGATATGATGCGTCTTCCTTTATGCAAATAAATAGTGAAAATTTTATAGCGAGCTCGCGGGATGCCTTGCATGATTCTAACTTGCAAACCGCCTTTGCGCGCGCTAGTAGTGGATTTATTGGTAAGAGAATTAAAGGAATTAATTCTATCAGCAACTTTGATAAATTAAAGCAACAAGGAGCGGATATTAAACAGCACACGTTGGATAATCTTGGCTATTATCTGCAACAGTTTGAAGAGAAAGCCATATCATCTGGTGCTCAAGTTCATTGGGCTGAAGATGGAGAGCAACTTAATCAAATAGTTCTGGATATAAGTCAACGCCATAATGCTAAATTAATAACCAAGGGTAAAAGCATGGTCAGCGAGGAGACCAACCTGGCGACAGAACTTGAAACAGCAGGTATACGCGCTGTGGAAACCGACTTGGGAGAATATATTATTCAACTTGCCAAGGAAAAGCCATCTCATATAGTAGCTCCCGCGGTTCATAAAACCCGCGCTGAAATCACCGCCCTTTTCAAGAAGCACCATAAGCTGGGCGAGCGCGACATAAGCACACCGCCACAATTAGTAGCAGAGGCGCGCCTTATGTTACGACGTAAATATGTAGAAGCGGATATTGGCATAACAGGGGCTAATTTTTTGATTGCCGAAAGTGGGGGGATGATGTTGCTCACCAATGAAGGGAATGGCGACCTCACTTCGGGGCTTCCTAAGGTGCATATAGTCACCGTTGGCATTGAGAAGGTTGTACCCACAATCAATGATGCTTTTTTGATGATGCGTTTGTTAACCAATAGCGCCACAGGACAAAGGGTGACTTGTTATGTAAGTTTATTGGGTGGGGCACAGGCGCCTCTTAATGATGCCCGTCTTAATGATACCCCCCTTGATGATACCCTCATTAATGCCCCCCTGGAACGCCACTTTATTTTGTTGGATAATGGACGGAGTAAAATATATAACAGCAAGTATCGCGAAATACTTAAGTGTATTAGATGCGGAGCTTGTTTGAATCATTGTCCAGTTTATACTTCAATAGGTGGCACTGCTTATGGTTCGGTGTATCCTGGTCCTCTTGGTTCGGTGCTGACTCCTTTGTTGGCTGACGCTCATCAAGCACGCCACCTCCCCAATGCTTCAAGTTTATGTGGTAGGTGCGTGGAGGTATGCCCAGTTAAAATACCATTAACTGATATGCTGCGTGATTTACGCGAAGAGCAGAATGAAGGAGGCAAATCTTTCAATTGGTGGAAGTCCCTAGTGAAGATATACATGGAGCTGGCAATGCATCCCAGATTGTATTATGCTTCTATGTTCGTAGTTAAGAAATTTTTGAGGATAGCACTATTAGTAGCCGCGCCAAAATCCTAAGTCAGCTTAACAGCAATAAACCTCATGCCATTAATAATGGTAGGAACAATGGCAGGAGTAAGCCCCTGTATACTCATTTTAATGCGGATATAGATAACCCCCTAAGTGTTTTTAGCCAAGCTGTGGAAACAACAGGGGCAAAAATTATTGTGGTTAATCAGGCAAAAGATGCGCTAACACAACTGCAAGAGATATGGCGAGTTAAGGATGTTTATCTGCCCCAAGATGATATGCTGCGTTCTTTGCCCTGGCAACATCATGGCTATGATGAGCAAGATTATGTAATTAGCGAGGATATCCAGCAAGCAGCAGTGAGGGCGCGGGCGGGTATCGCTGAAAGTGGCTCTGTTGCAATTGCTTGTAGTGTTTCATCACCAACTGGATTGAACTTCCTTCCTCATAGTCATTGTGTGTTTTTACAGCAAGATGATATATTCTTTTATTTTGAGGACTTACATAATTCTAATGCTGGAGAGATGTTTCATAATGCTGCGGGACCTATCAACTTTATAACTGGACCTTCACGCACCGCAGATATTGAGCAGACCTTGCAGATAGGTGCTCATGGACCAGCTGAATTGATTATTGTCGTGTATAATACAACTACTAATTATTAATAATTAGGTTACAGGAATATTCACATTAATTCGCATGAATTTATAGTTATGATTAAACCAACTTTTTCTAAAAAGAATGGCGGAGGCAAACATCAAGAAAAACAACATAGTGATGGCAATGACGACCATCATAAAACTAGTAGCAATGATTGGAGAGATTTAATTCTCGGCAAGAAGCAATTTACTCCTGAAGGAGTCCAGGAAGTAACTGGGCGACCTACCGAGGAAGGAATTGAGCAAGACAATACCAACAAGGGAGGGTATTTGCGTAATCGTAATCGTAAAAATGTGATGAGCAAACAAACCCATAACCATGCAGGTGTAAAAAAAGACATAGCACGAAAAAGTTATTCAGGGTACCTACGTTCTTCAGAGAGACAAATACGTCATAATCTGGAATCTAGAGAAGGCGAGTTAGAACGCAACGAATTAGAACGAAAGCGGAAGGAAGAATTAGTCAAAGGATTTAATGTAAAATTTGGTTCTTCTACAGGTGAGCATATTAATGGCGGTGTTGATAAAATGCGTAATGGTATGCTTGTTGTTGATGGTAAGGCAAAAGAACAGAAAAAGAAAATTAAAGGCAAAGTATCAAATCGCTTTCTTAGGTTTAGTGAACGAGATTATGATAATAAATAATATGGAAAATAATAAAGATAGTATAACCAGCGAAGGAAAACCATCAACATCATCTACAACTTCCACAACATACAAGGACTCTGGTGTCAACATAGACAAAGCGGCATCTTTGGTGCAGAAGATTGCCTCCATGGAAGGACCCAGAGTATCAGGCAGAGAATCAGACGCTTCATTAGATTCTCTGCCTGGGACGCTTTCAATCATAGGAGGATTCTCATCTCTTTATGAAATCCCAAAGGGTTACAAAAATCCAGTTATCGCAACCGCAACAGATGGAGTTGGGACAAAGCTTGACTTAGCAGAAGATGGAAATAAAAGCGACTATCATTGTTTGGGTATAGACCTGGTTGCTATGTGCGTTAATGACATTATTTGCTGTGGGGCAGAACCCAAATTATTTTTGGATTATTACGCCACTGGTGTTTTGGATGAAAAACAAGCGTTAGCGGTTATTAAAGGTATATACGATGGATGTGAACAATCTGGGGCGCGATTGGTGGGGGGAGAGACCGCTGAGATGCCAGGGCTATATCCTAAAGGCAGTTTTGACATAGCGGGCTTTGCAGTGGGGATGGTTGAAAAAGACGAAATTATAAATCCCCATGCCAACAAAGTTGACGAAGACCAAAACATAGTTGGCATCACTTCCTCTGGAATACATTCAAATGGCTTTTCTTTGATTAGGCAGTTAATCAAAGAAGAAAAAATAGACCTAACTCAGCAACTGAAAGGTAAATCTCAGGATAAATCAGTTAAAGAGGCATTGATGACACCAACTAACATTTATGTTAAAGCTATCAGAAATATTAAAGATAACAGCAATATCAAGATAAAGGGTTTAGCGCATATTACTGGTGGTGGGATGACTGAGAATCTGCCGCGTGCAGTGCCAAATGGCTGGACAGCGCAAATAAATATTGCAGATGCTTATGATAAAAAGAATGCCCCTGAGGTATTTGATATAGTGCAACAAGCAAGTAATCTAAGTGATGAAGAAATGCTTAAAACATTTAATTGTGGCATAGGCATGGCAATTATCCACCCTGCATCACAAACAGATGAGCTAATAGAATTACTACAAAAATCTGGCAATCAAGCGCGACTTATTGGCAGCTTAGTCCGCATATCAAACAATAACCAAGAAGTTATTTACATCTGATATAAGAGATAAGCATTATTAAAAATATAGCGCTATAAATCGGAGGTGTCTTCTTTAGCAGTTAATTTTATGCCGTCAGTAGGTATTACTTTATTGTCAAGTTGAACTCTATCTTCGGTAGTTAGTTGTAATCTATCGTTAGCCGCCCAACTAATAACCTTTACCAGACAACTATGTTCAAAAGGTAGCAGGCGTTCTGTCAGCAAATCTGCGCTATCATGCGGCAGAATTTCTATTGCTTTTTGCAATATCATAGGACCAGCATCCAAATCATTATTAGTGTAATGAATGCTTAGTCCGTGGAATTTTTCTTTGGCTTCAATTACTTTGTCATGGGTATGGAGTCCTGGATACTTGGGCAATAAGGAAGGATGAATATTAATCATTTTGCCGTAGTAACGGCTAATAATTTCTTTGCCAAGTATATGGAGAAACCCAGCTAGGACTACTAAATCTGGTTGGGATGCTTGCAGTTCTTTCATTAGTTCTTTTTCATAATCTTGCCGACTGGGGAAAGATTTTTTATCCAGCGCTCTTGCTGGCAGGCCTAACTCTTTTGCAGTTACAATACCTTGGGCATCGCCCTTGTTGCTGAGTACTGCGCAGACTTCACCATTAATCTTTCCTTCTTTCATTGCCTGCGCTAACGCCAACATGTTGGAACCACGCCCGCTGATTAATATAGCGATTCTCTTTTTGGTCATAATATTATTTCTTAGTAAATATTTAATTATATTGCATGTTTGCAATAATCCATTATCATTAACTACAAGGTAGAAAAGAGGAAACTTCACTAACAGATGGCGGCTTGCTTTCCCGCAGCATCTTGCTTAATTCTTGGCGATAACGCCGTGCTCCCGCCTTACCATTATATATGTTTAGTAGATGCATCCCAGTGTAGCGAAATGCTTCTCCACCTAGCCACCTTTCTTGCGCATAGTTTAGCTGTCTTTCCAACAATTCTTCTATAGTGGGCACCTCATTCTTTTCCGCAAAAAAACGTTGGGCAATTTCTTGCAATATCAAGGGTTGGCGATATGCTGCTCTGCCTATCATTACTCCGTCAAATTTATCCAGCTGCGCTGTGAGCTCTGCAATGTTATTTATGCCACCATTTAAGATTATGGGTAAGTCAGGGAATGCCTTTTTTAAGCGAGCCACTCGTTCATAGTCCAATGGTGGAGTGTTGCGGTTTTGCGCTGGATTTAATCCTTTTAGCCATGCCTTGCGCGCGTGAATTATAACTCTGTCTACTCCTGCTTGCTGAGTTTGCTCTATGAAGTAGTGTAGCTTTTCATCATCATCCCAGTCGTCTACGCCCAAGCGGGTCTTTAGAGTCACAGCGATGCGGCTAATCCCGCCAGCATTGCTAATACTTTTCATCGCCGCAATACATTCAGCGGTTAATTGCGGCTGTTTTATCATATATGCCCCTACGCCTGCTTGAGTTAGTTTACAGCTTGGGCAACCTGTGTTGAGATTTATTTCATCATAACCCCATTCAATTGCCAGCCGAGTTGCCTGTTTAAGTTCAGTTGGTGAATTACTTGCTACCTGTAGCGCCAGTGGTTTTTCGCATTCGGAATATCCCAGCAATCTTTCTCGATGACCGCCTTGATTACCGCGCAGCATTGAGGCGACAGGAATCATCTCCGTGTAGAGTAAACAACCGGTGCATAGCTGACGCCATAGGTAGCGCATCTGCCTAGTGGAGTAGCTAACCATAGGCGCAATACTTATACGCCAAGCAGGAATACTGCCATTGCCGGCATGCCTTTGCTTGTGAGCGTGCTGCGGCAACTGGGTTGCCACCTCATTATTTGCCACATCAGTTCCAGTGGTAAGATTATGATTCATTAAGACCATTTTAGTATAAATTATCAACAATCTGTATGTAATAATTTGCTGCCAAGCACGCTTTCTCCATAAATCAAATATTACGCCACTTGTCGCTGGGCGGACTATCTATATTATAATGACAGCATAAATAAGCTTTAATAAAGATTGAACCAATTGAATTTATCTAACCTTTCCAACAAGAATATCCTGCTGGGAGTTAGCGGCAGCATTGCCGCCTACAAGTCCGCTGAGTTATTGCGACTCTATCAAAAGAATGGAGCGCAAACCCGCGTGATTATGACTCAACAAGCAACAGAATTTATCACTCCTTTAACTATGCAGGCATTATCTGGCAACGAAGTTCATATTGACTTGGTGGATTATGCCGAGGAGAGTGCTATGGGACATATTGAATTGTCGCGCTGGGCGGATGTTTTGGTAATAGCTCCAGCGAGCGCTTCTTTGCTGGCACGGCTGGCAAGTGGCGCGGCAAGCGATTTGCTTAGTGCAGTTTTTTTAGCAACCACTGCTCCTCGTGTAATAGCTCCTGCTATGAACAAAGAAATGTGGGCTAAGGGTATTACTCAACAAAACATTAAGCAGCTCAAAAAATTTAAAAACACATACATTGCGCAACCAGGTGATGGCTGGCAGGCATGTGGCGAAATAGGGCAAGGGCGGTTAGAAGATCCTGATGAAATTGCCGGGCAAACTGCCGCGCTGTTCTCTCGTAATGAATTAGCTGGAGCGCGTATAGTAGTTACTGCTGGACCCACTCGCGAACCCTTGGATAAAGCTAGATACATTAGCAACTATAGCAGCGGTAAGATGGGTTATGCTGTGGCAAGAGCGGCGATGGAGGCAGGCGCTGAGGTAACTCTTATTTCAGGTCCAGTTGCTTTGGACTCGCCGCCGAACTGTCGCTTGATTCAGGTTGAGAGTGCGCGGCAGATGATGAGTGCGGCAGAAAAAATTGCGCCTGATACAGATATTCTTATTGCGACTGCGGCAGTGGCAGATTGGCGACCAGCAAGCCAATCGCAAAGTAAAATAGCTAAAGAGCTTATTCCAGCTGCGTTGAAGTTGGTTGTTAACCCAGATATTTTAGCTAATATGCGCACTCTTATGCCACCGAAATCCCTTGCTATAGGTTTTGCTGCTGAGTCGGCTGCCAGTAGTAGCGCGTTAAAGAAAAAAGGTAAAGATAAGCTCAAAAAGAAGGGAGCGGATATGATATGTGTTAATGTCTTGGATAAGGCATTTGGCTCAGATGAGAATGAGATTTTATTATTGTTTGCCGATGGTAAAAGCAAGCAATTACCGCAGATGGTTAAGTCCGCAGCGGCACGTATTCTTATGCAAGAAATAACAGTTATGAAGAATAATCGAGAGACAGAAAAACCAGGGAAGAGTAAAAATAGGAAGAGTAAAAATGACAGGGAAGAGTAAAAATGACAAGTAAGATAAAAGTAAAAATTCTTGATAAGAGATTAACAGCGGACATGCTGCCGAGCTATGCAACTCCAGGTTCTGCGGGAATGGACTTGCGCGTGCTACTTGATGAAAAATGCGTTATTGAACCTGGAGAGTGCAAGATGCTGACAACTGGAATTGCTATTTATGTGGAAGATCCTGCTTATGCTGCGATTATTTTGCCACGTTCAGGGATGGCGCATAAAAGGGGGTTGGTGCTTGGTAATAGTGTTGGCTTAATAGATTCTGATTATCAGGGAGAGCTAATTATTTCTTGCTGGAATCGCGGCATAGAAACGCAAACAATTGACACCAACGAGAGATTGGCGCAACTGGTAATTGTGCCAGTGTGCCAAACAGAGTTTGAGATAGTGGAAGAGTTTGAGGCAACTACGCGCGGTAGCGGCGGCTATGGTCATACTGGCAGTAAGTGAAAATACTTGTTATCAAAACCACCTCTTTGGGAGATATAGTCCATACTTTTCCTGCAGTATCACAGATTCATAAACATTTCCCTCAAGCGCAAATTGACTGGGCTGTAGAGGAAGAGTTCTCTTCCTTGCCTTTACTGCATCACGCAGTGACGAACATAAGAATAACTAAATGGCGTAAATGGAAGCGGGAGCCATTTGCCGTTAAGCGCAATTATGCTCAATGGCGTCAGCTGAAGCAGCAACTTAAAGAGCAAGATTATGATGTTGCGATAGATGCGCAATCATTGTTAAAAAGCGCTTTGGTGGGCAAAGGAATAGGCGCTGTTTTCCATGGATTTGCCAAAGGGAGAGACCCTTTCGCGTCATTGTATTATGATGAGAAGCACACTATTACAGCAGACGAATTAAGCTTATATAATGGGCAGCAGGGGCATGATGGGCGGCAACACAAAGTCCCGCTTATGATGAAACTCTGCGCGGCATCTTTGGGCTACGCAGCAGACATAAGTGATTGTGATTATGGAATTGATTTATCGCGTCTAAAAAGTAAAGAAAATCAGATTACCAGTGTTTCATCAACCAAGCAAAAAGTATTTTTGTGTCATAAAGCGAGCCAAAAACAAAAGGAGTTACCTGATGATTTTTGGCAAGATTTAATTGCTGTGTTGTCGACAAGCGGCTATCAATGTATTTTGCCGGGACATAGTGATAATGAAAGAGCGCATGCGCATAAATTGGCAGAGGGATATGAATCTAATTGTGATATTTTACCGCGTCTTAGCATAAGGGAAATTGCGCAGGTTATGCTTAATTGCAATGCGGTTATTTCGTTGGATACTGGGCTGGCACATCTTGCCACTGCATTGGGCTTGCGCACAATTGCTATTTACTTAGTAAGCGACCCGTTAATTTTTGGCTGTTATGGAAATAATGCAATTAATCTAACGGTTGCCAATAACCCTAAATTAAAAAGACATTCTCCTCCTCAAAATAAATTATTTTCTTCTGCCTCATCCATGCTTAGATGCGAGGCGCATCCTCAAGTAACTGCTGATGTGGTTATACAACACATAAAATAAATGGAATTAATTATTGCTTCAGTATTGGCTGTCATTCAGGGGATAACTGAGTTTCTTCCTATATCCAGCTCGGCGCATCTTATTCTGCCAGCGCAGCTGTTTGATATTCATGACCAAGGGCTAATGTTTGATACTGCAGTGCATGGAGGCACTCTGTTGGCAGTTACAATTTATTTCCGTAAAGATATTCTGGCAATGCTTGCTGCTTGTAGCAGCGGATGGCGAAAACCGCAGGCGGCAGAGGAACGCCGGGTAGCGTTTTTCATTTTGCTGGGTAGTATACCGGTGTTAGCCAGCGGCTACTTTTTCTATGACTTTATAGCTACCAAATTGCGTAGCGTTGAAGTTATTGCCGCCACTACTATTGCCTTTGGCATATTATTATGGCTGGCAAGCAGGGGGATTAAAGCTAAGCAACGTCTTTCACCATGGGTAATAGTGCTATGTGGTATTTGTCAGATTTTTGCTTTAGTTCCTGGGGTTTCACGCTCTGGGATTACCATTACCTTCGCTTTGTTCGCTGGCTACACACCGCAAAGCGCGGCACGACTTTCATTCCTGCTGTCGTTGCCAGTAATAGGAGCGGCTTTTTTATATGGAATATTACGTTTGGTGCTTGAAGGTGAGCAAGGTAATTTATTTGTTGCTTTATGGGGGGCAGCCCTTGCGGCATTGTTTGCTTATTTAACCATAGGAATATTTTTCCGCTTGTTGGCAAAAGTGGGAATAATTCCGTTTGTGATTTATCGGCTGTTGTTGGGGGTTGTCTTGATTATTTTTATTGTTTAGTAGCTGCCACTTCTTGCCAGTGCTTGCTCCATTTCCCATCATCATAAGCGTGGGCAATGAAACTTGGGTTTAGAGTGTCGGCGCGAAAATTATATAATAGTGGACGCATTTGCGAATCCACTACTTTGCCGCCTGCCTCTTCCACCAAACACTGACCTGCTGCAGTATCCCATAATGAAGTGGGGTTAAATCTGGGGTATAGCATTACGCCACCTTCTGCAACTCGCGTGAATTTAAGGGCGCTGCCCGCAGCGATAAAATCCTTGTGATTAATCCTTTGGATGAAATCTTGCATTTTAGGGCTGTAGTGGTGGCTGCTACCAGCTACTATTAGACGACTGCTCTGCGGAGACATAACGGTTATCTTCTCCCACCCTTCAGCGCCACGTCTAAATGCTCCTTGCCCACGTGCCGCGCAATACATCTCTTTAGTAACTGGCAGATAAAGAAGTCCAAATATAGGTTTTTGTTCTTCAATGATGGCTATGTTGATAGTGAAATCATCGCTTCTTTTTATGAAGCCCTTAGTTCCGTCAAGAGGGTCTATCAGCCAGAACTTCTGCCACTGTTTACGCTCTTCCCACGGGACTTCCTTTTCTTCTGATAGCATGGGAATGTCTATGAAGGCAGGCAATGCTTCATTAAGAATATCATGAGAGGCAATATCCGCTTCGGTAAGCGGTGAGTTATCATCTTTAGTGGTTATTTTATAAGCACTATCATAAAAGCTCATTATTTTAGCGCCCGCCACTTCTGTTGCTTGAATAATCTCTTTGGCTGGCACGCCTTTGTCAATAATTTTTATCATCAGCTATAAATCCACAACTTTGTGACTCTACTTATCAGTGTGTTGTAAAAAATCATTTTCCTGTAAATAGCTTAGCAATTCTTGAACTGATTCTGCGGGAGTCGCTTGCTCTGTATCAACTATAAGTTCAGGATTTAACGGTTCCTCATATATAGATGTGATTCCAGTAAACTTGGCAATCTTACCACTGCGCGCTTTTGCATAAAATTTCTTGGGGTCGCGTTTTTCACATTCTTCAACTGTTGCCTTAATATACACTTCCACAAACTCTCCATGCGGCATAATCT
Organism: Gammaproteobacteria bacterium; assembly: GCA_965207945.1. Taxonomy (GTDB): domain Bacteria; phylum Pseudomonadota; class Gammaproteobacteria; order CBDBNL01; family JAAOII01; genus JAAOII01. The sequence continues at coordinate 1,590,135 of OZ242303.1, read as the reverse complement.
CGCGCACAGTTTGCCTGTCAGCGCGAAAAGGTGAGATTAGCGCCACCAACACCAGTAGCCCTGCATCAGCCAGGAGTTTTGCTACCTCTCCTACCCGCCGTACATTTTCATGCCTGCTTTCATCAGAGAAATTCAAGTCCTTATTAAGTCCGCCACGGATATTATCTCCATCTAGCACATAAGTGTGAAAATTTTGTTTGGTTAGTATTTCATCTAATGCCATAGAGATGGTTGTTTTGCCTGCTCCGCTAATTCCAGTAAGCCAAATCACTCCTGGTCGTTGGTTTTTTTGCTGCCCTCTTTGCAGTTTGGTAACTTTCGCTTTGGCAATAACTAAATTACGCGTGCCGTTATGTTCATAATTTTTGTCCATTATGATAATTATATGTTGTTTTGCATATAATTATTAGGGAAGTTTAAAACATATAATTATGTATTATTGAATTAATTGAAATAGCACATATAATTATGCGAATGAAGGGATTAATTAGTATATGCAAGAAAATTTAATAACAGCGCAGGTTTTAGTGGTTGAATCAACTGCTAAGAAGGTATGGGTGAAGGTTAACTCCTGTGACAGCTGTTCTTTGTGCAATGCAGGCGGTGGCTGTCGCAGTAGATTATTTAATATATTCTCACGTTACGACAGAAGTTTCCCCCTTGATATGAAACAAGGACACAACTACCACCAAGGAGATAATCTGCTTATATCTTGTCCCGAGAACCTGCCAGCTATTTTAATGTTTACGGTTTATTTCACACCATTATTAATTTTTGTTATATTAACCGCTGTGGGACATTATGCCTTCAGTATGAGTGAGTTTGGTATTATAATGCTTGCTTTGATTGGTGTTGTTGCCTACTATTGGTGGCTTTATGTTATACAGCCAATTGTTTTGTGGCAACGTTTGCTTTCTTTACAAATAACAAAGATATAATTAGTTCTTATAAGATTATGGAAAAATCATTAGTAATAGTAGAGTCCCCCGCTAAGGCGAAGACCATCAACAAGTACTTAGGCAGCGACTATGTTGTTCGCTCTTGCATAGGTCATATTAGAGACCTGCCGAAAGGTGGCAAGGGAAAGAAGACAACATTAGCTCTCCCTGAGGTTCCGCCTAAAGGTAAAAAATACGCTAAGTTAATTCGCTCTATGGGGGTTAATCCTTATAAAAATTGGGAAGCGAGATACGAAATCCTGCCTGGTAAAGAAAAGGTGATAAAAGAATTGCAGGGATTGGCTAAAACCTCCAAAGACATATACTTAGCAACTGACTTGGACCGAGAAGGTGAAGCAATTGCTTGGAACCTTGCTTATCTGTTGGGAAAGGATAAGAAATACAGACGAGTCACTTTTACTGAAATTACTAAAGACGCGATTAAAAAATCATTTGATAAACCTGAAAAAATCAATGATGATAAGGTGCAAGCTCAGCAGGCACGGCGCTTTCTTGATAGAGTTGTAGGTTACATGCTTTCTCCGCTTTTGTGGAAGAAGGTTGCGCGGGGTTTATCCGCAGGGAGAGTGCAATCAGTGGCGGTAAAACTCATAACCGAAAGAGAGCGTGAAATAAGAAAATTTATTCCTGAAGAATTCTGGACTATGGAAGTGGAAGTGTCAACTCCACGTAAAGATAACTTCATTATGGAAGTGCTTAAATACAATAAAAAAGCGTTTAAGCCAACATCTCAAAAAGAATCGGATAAGGCATTGGCAGATTTGAAAACGGCAGAAATTGTAGTGCAAGATGTAAAAGAGAGTACGCAGAAATCCAGCCCACCTCCACCATTCATAACTTCCACCTTGCAACAAGCTGCGAGTACTCGTCTTGGTTTTAGTGTGAAACGTACTATGATAGCGGCGCAGAAATTATATGAAGCAGGGTACATCACTTATATGCGGACCGATTCGTTTAATCTTAGCAGCTCTTCTTTGGAACAGTGCCGTGCTCATATTAGTAAGGAATATGGCGCTAAATATCTGCCAGAGAATACCCGTTATTATCGTAGCTCAGCAAAGAAGGCGCAGGAAGCCCATGAGGCGATTCGTCCAAGTAATGTCAACTTGCCAGCTGAAGGACTGCCAGGGACTATTGGAGCCAGCGAGAGACGCTTATATCACCTTATATGGGCGCGTTTTCTTGCTTGTCAGATGACGGATGCGATTTATCGCCGCCTTAAGATTACCGCTCTTGCTGATAAATATGAATTACAAGCAGCTGGCAGGGCTTTAGAGTTTGACGGATTTCTTAAGGTTGTTCCTCCTTCAACTAATGACAAGATTGACCTTCCAGCTGATTTGAAAGAAAATGAATTGCTTAAAGCAAAGAAATTTATTCCTGAACAACATTTTACCAAACCGCCGCCACGTTACACAGAAGCATCTTTAGTAAAAGAGATGGAAAAACTTGAGATTGGCAGGCCCTCTACGTATGCTCCAATTATTTCCACTATTCAAGATAGGGGTTATGTTAGATTGACGAATAAAAAATTCTATGCCGAGAAGGTGGCGGAAATAGTAATTGACCGCCTCAGCAATAGTTTTCCTGACTTGCTTGGATATGATTTTACTGCTTCTATGGAAGATACCTTGGATAGTATAGCTAACGGCAATAAAGTATGGACTAATGTTTTAGATGATTTTTATGCTTCTTTTGTTAAAAAGCTTGAGAAGGCGGAAGATGAAAAAGGCGGAATGAAGCCAAATACTCCAGTTGCAACTAAGATTAAGTGTCCTACTTGCTCGCGTGATATGGTAATCCGCACTGCTGCCTCTGGCATCTTTTTAGGATGCTCTGGCTACGATGATAAGAAAGAACCGTGCAAGAAAACGATTAATATTGTATCTACTACCCAGGTAACTGATGTTGAGAATGAGAAGGAAGATGCAGGATTGGATACGCCGCCAGCGCCACGTAAGAAGTGTCCCAAATGTGATTCCTTTATGTCAAATTATATTGTTGATGCTAAACAGAAACTGCATATTTGTGAGAATAGCCCAGATTGTACTGGGGTGGAAATTGAGAAGGGTGATTTTAGCGCTCAGGTGCCAGAATCAGAAGAATTGGAATGTGATAAGTGTGGTGGGATAATGGAGATGCAGAGCGGAAGGTTTGGCAAATACTTTACTTGTTCTAATGAGGAATGCGATAATAAAAGGCGCGTGCTCAGCAATGGTCAGGTGGCGCCGCCAAGAATGAGTCCTGTGCAAACCACTATCGCTTGCACTAAGTATCCTCAATCCGCATATATGATTCGCGAAGGAGCAATGGGATTATTTCTTGCAGCGCCAGGTTTTCCTAAGCAAAGAGAGACCAGATCTCCTTATGTTAAAGAGCTTGTGCCCTATAAGGATCAGCTTGATAAAAAGTTCCATTATTTACTGGGCGGACCGACAGAAGATAAGGATGGCAATCTTCTTCAAATTCGTTATAGTCGCAAGAAAGGAGAGAATTATCTTATGTCAGTGAACGAAAAAAATAGACCGCTGCAGAAAGTATTTTATGAAAACAAGCGTTGGGAAGTTGCCTAAGCATTTAGTCGCTTAATCATTAAGCAACTTTACACTTTACATTCCCCGCAATAGCTTCTTGTCTATATCTGAACGTTCAATTTGAAACCAGGTGGGTCGTCCGTGGTTGCATAAATGTCCTGATTTAGTTTTCTCTACCTGACGCAACAAAGCATTCATTTCTGCAACACTGAGGTTACGGTTAGCGCGTACTGAACCATGACAAGCCATAGAAGCGAGTATCTTCTCCGCTAACTCGTTATCTGTATTATTTCCGCTGGCGGAATACTCGCGCAAATCCTCACAAACACTACGCACCATCTCAATGGCATTCTCTTTCTCAAGGACTATGGGCATGGACTCTAGCGCCACCTGATCGCCGCCCATAACGCGTAATTGTAATCCCCATTTTTGCAGTGCCTCAGCATTTTCTGCAATAAAATCTACTTCCGCAGGTAACAGCTTAATCATTATTGGTAACAAAAATGGTTGTTGTTCAAGTTTATTACGGCTCCATTGTTCTTTCATCTGTTCAAATACAACTCGTTCATGGGCTGCATGAGCATCTATTACTACTATGCCTTTTGAATTAATCGCAATAATATATATGCCATGCATTTGAGCAACCGCATAGCCAAGCGGTGGTGTGAAGCCCTCAGCACTGGATGATGCATATTCAACTGCCGACTTATTCCTCTCCTCATTAAAGGATTTCTTAATAGAGGCGACATCATAAGCGGGTGTATCTAATGACTCTCTAATTTGGTGGAAATTTTTGTGAGAATTCTTGAGTGAACTTTTGAAGGAATTCGTAAGGGTATTGTTCAGGGGGGAGTTGTTCAGGGGGGTATCATTAATGCTAGGCGCTCGTCCTTCCTTCCTCCCATAAGTATTTAGCCCTGGTTGAATATTATCAGAACCAGCAGGCGATGTATGCAGATGCATTTTTTGCCGTGCCGGTTCTTGCACCACTGATTTTGAAATACTGCCACGCACTAAACTATGCACTTGATTTCCATTGCGGAACCTAACTTCATATTTGCCTGGATGCACATTAACATCCACTTCGGATGGTGGCATATCCAAGTACAGAACATAAGCAGGCATGCGCGCTCCATGAAGCCGTTCGCCATAGCCACGTTTAACTGCATGGGAGAAGGTTTTATCACGAATAAAACGCCCGTTCACATACAGAAACTGCGACCTGGTATTGGAAGGCGCAAATGCCGGTGCCACTATCCACCCTCGTAATCTATAGCCCGCAGCATTATTATCAAAGAAATTCCAGTTTTGAATTAATTCACTGCCAAGCAGTTCTTCAAGACGCAGTGAACTTAATGTTTTTGTGCTACTGTTATTGCTTTCATCATTAATAGCAGTTGTTGTTTTGCTGTCGCCGCTTTGCGCCGATAGCTTATGAGTGATCTTGCCGTTGCGCGATAATGTAAATCCTACGTTGTGATTACCCAAAGCCAAGCGGATAAATGTTTGTTCTATATTCTGATACTCGGTTGCGGCAGTCCGCAAAAACTTTCGTCTTGCAGGAGTATTATAAAAAAGATCTTTCACTACTACTCGTGTTCCTTTGCTGAGAGCTGCAGGTTTAATTTCTTCCGTTTTTCCACCAGATGACTCAACAGACCATGCCTCATCCTCATCTTGATGGTGAGAGGTGATAGTTAATTTGGAGACCGATGCCATGCTTGCCAATGCTTCACCACGAAACCCCAATGTCATTATTGATTCTAAATCAGCGGCGTTTTTTATTTTACTGGTGCTGTGAGTTGCCAGTGCCAAACTTAGTTCATCCTTGCGAATTCCACTGCCGTTATCCATGACTTCTATGAGAGTTGCTCCGCCATTCTCAATCTTAACGTCTATGTTGGTTGCCCCCGCATCTAAGCTATTCTCAACTAATTCTTTTACAATTGAAGCGGGTCTTTCCACCACTTCGCCAGCGGCAATTTGGACTGCAAGTTCTGATGGTAATTTTTGAATATGATGCATAAAAACTACCTCATTATAGCATGTAGATATGCCCCCGATGTCGATGGTTTATTGCGCAATAGGTGGTTAGTTGTGCGAGTGGTCGTGGTGATGGCGATACAGCGCCAGGTTATTAGCGATCTTATTGCCAAAGAGATTCTTATACACGGGGTCATCATTAATCTCTTGAGGAGTACCGCGACAGCATATATGATGCTGCAAACATAGAACCTTGTCAGTGGAACTCATCACAAAAGTTAGGTCATGTGAAATTAAGACTACCGCGCAATTTTCTTTTTTTGCATATTCGTCAATCATCCCATATAATCGGCTGCTGCCGTCTATATCCAACGCCTGTGTTGGTTCATCCAAAACAAGAAGTTGCGGATTGCCGAGCATGGCGCGCGCCATCAACACCCTTTGCTTCTCGCCGCCTGAGAGATGGGCAAATTGACTATCCATTATTGATTCCATCTGTAAATCTTCAACAAGTTTTGTTATAGATTGTTTATTGTAGTAAGGACTAAGTTGTAAAAATCTGCTAACTTTAAGCGGCATAAGTTGATTCAGGTAAAAATGTTGGGGAACATAGCCAATTCTTAGGGCAGGTTGCTTTATAATCTTTCCTTGATGAGGTTTTATTATTCCTGCCAACACTCGCGCCAAGGTGGTTTTGCCGCCGCCGTTAGGTCCTATGACGCTAATTATCTCGCCATGTTTGATATCAAAGGATACGCTATCCAGCAGAGTTATGCCGGCGTGAATAACGCTTATGTTTTGCGCCTTAAAGAATATATCGCTGCTCATTACTTTCTTATCATACCATTTATCACACTATTCTTTTACAAGTATGAATGATTTTGTTCATCTGAGAGTCCATAGCACCTACTCCATTAAGGATGGGCTGGCTTTTCCTAAGCAGATAGTAGAGTGGGCTAATAAAATGAAAAGCCCTGCGGTGGCTTTGACTGATGAGGCGAATCTTTTTGGCGCTATTAAATTTTCTCAGGCAGCGCGTGAAGAAGGAATAAAGCCAATTCTTGGGATGGATTTTCTGATATGCAATCACCTTGAAGATCCCTTAACTTATCGTGTATGTGTTCTTGCAGCGAATGATATTGGCTATAAAAACCTTAGTTATCTTTCAAGCTGGACTCAAACAGTTGCTGCGGAATCTAATAAAAGAGGGCTTATTACCCGCGACTTTTTTGCCTCTCATTGTGAAGGTCTTATTGTTCTTAGTGGAGGAGCCAAGGGGGATGTGGGGCAGCCGATTATAAATGGCAATGAGGATATAGCGCGCAACAATTTGCAGTGGTGGTTGGAGCTTTGTGGAGATAATTACTATCTGGAGTTACAAAGGTTAGGCCTTCCTTATGAAGAGTCATTAATCATGTCAACCTTGAAGTTGGCAAAAGAGTATAATTGCGCTCCCCTAGCCACCAATGATGTGCGTTTTATGCGCTCAGAAGATTATGAATCGCATCGCGCTAGAGTTAATATAAACCGCAACGAAGTTCTTGGTAGAGAACGGGATATTCATCCCTACGTGAATAGCCAGTTTATGAAAGAACCCCAAGATATGGTGAAACTCTTTGCAGATATCCCACAAGCAATTGAGAACACTGTATGGGTAGCCGAAAGATGCAATTTCCTTATTAGACAAGAACATAACCTCCCTCATTATCCTTTTAAGGGAGAAGAAAATGGTCGTGATATGCTTAAACGTTTATCTTATGAAGGTATGGCGAAAATGAGCGGCGCTGATTGGCAGAAAAATGAAGACGGAGAATACCTTAAGCGATTAACCAAGGAACTCACAGTTATAGATGAAATGAACTATAACGATTACTTCCTCATAGTAAGTGATTTTGTCAATTGGGCGCGTGGTCATGATATTCCTGTAGGACCTGGACGCGGTTCTGGCGGCGGCTCTTTGGTTGCTTATGCTACTGGAGTTACTGGATTGGATCCACTGGAGCATAATTTATTGTTTGAACGTTTTCTTAATCAAGGCAGAGGTTCAATGCCTGATTTTGATATAGATGTGTGCATGGATAGACGAGATGAGGTTATTAATTATCTAAAAAACTCTTTTGGCAAAGAAAATGCAGTTCAAATAATATCCTTCGGGACTATGGGGGCAAAGGGGGTGGTGCGAGATGCAACTAGGGTTCTCGGCAAGCCTTACGGTTTAGGAGACAAAATATCAAACATGATACCTCAAGGGTTTGACCTGGAAACCGCTCTTGCCGCAGACGCTTCAATGAAAGAGTTCATTGAGCAGAATCAAGAGGCACAGCAAGTATTTGATTTGGCGCGCAAACTTGAAGGACAAGTTCGCCATACTGGTTTACATGCTGCTGGTTTAGTGATAGCACCTGGCGCGGTTAAGGACTATTGCCCTTTATATATGGATGATGAGGGGAAGTCATTATGCCAATATGATAAAGACGATTTAGAAGAGATAGGGCTGGTTAAGTTTGATATTTTGGGTTTGCGCACTCTAACCGTTATTGAAGAGACGTTAGCGCTAATTAAGCAAACCGATAATAAAGAAATTGATATGACTAATTTGCCTGCAGATGATAAGGCAACTATGCAGATGATTCGCTCAGGAGCTACATATTCAGTATTTCAACTTGAATCGTCTGGGATGAGAGATGTGGCAAAGAGAATGCAGCCGAAAACATTTGAGGACATTGTAGCTTTGATAGCTTTGTTTCGTCCTGGACCTATGGATCTTATTGATGACTTTATTAAGAATAAACAAACAATTGAAGAGGGGAAAGACATAGAGTACCCCGATGAATCGTTAGAAGATATCATGCGCCCAACTTATGGTATTGCGGTGTATCAAGAGCAGGTAATGCAGATGGCGCAAAAACTGGCAGGTTTTAGCTTATCGCAAGCGGATACTCTGCGTCATGCTATGGGCAAGAAAAAAATGGATGTTATGGCAAAACAAAAAGTGGCTTTTATCAAGGGCGCTGTTGTAAATGGCTATGAGGAAAATAAAGCGGAGTATTTCTTTAAAATTATAGAAAAATTTGCTGGTTACGGATTTAATCGCTCACACTCAGTTGGCTATGGTCTTTTGGCATATTGGACCGCGTACCTTAAGATTCACTATAAGGTGCACTTCCTTACTGCCAATATGTCTTCTGAATTAAACAATGTTAAAAAAATTGCCGCTCTTGCAGAGGAGTGCCGCAAACTTAATATTAATCTATTACCTCCCGACATCAATCGTAGTCCAGCTAAGTTTGGCATAAGAAAGGAAGATGACTCTTATGTCATTGATTATGGACTTGGCGCAATTAAGGGGGTGGGAATTAATTCTGCAATTGCGGTAGCTGCAGAAAGAGAATCAGGAGAGTATAAAAGTATGCTTGACCTGTGCAGCCGTCTTGACCCTAAAAACTTAAGTTCTTCTATGCTGGAAAGTTTAGTGCGTGCTGGTGCTTTCTCCTCGCTGGAGCAAAATCAGTCATTACTATTTAGTAGCATTGAACAGGGGCTACAGATTAACAAGAAGCATTTTCAAGAGAGGACACAAGGATTAGGAGATATGTTTGGCGAGTCACTCAAACAAACCATTTTACCCAAAGGGACTGTCCCTAATGAATGGAGCGCTGCGCGCATATCACGTGAAGAGCATAAGTCCCTTGGTTTTTATTTGTGCCATAATCCTTTTAATATATATAAGGATGAGCTGCGTCGCTATGTTGCTAATCTAGTAGCAGATCTCAGCGTAAATAAAGAAGCAGTGGTATCTGGAAGAATTTATGGAATAAGACCAATATTTCGCAATAACCGCAAAATGTATCGGCTAACTTTGATTGACGAAAGTGGTCAGGTTCAAGCGCGCTGTTTTGAAGAGGCATTTAATAATAAAGAACATTTACTTAAAAATGAAAATATCATTGCTGCCAAAGGAAAGTTAGTTTCTTTTCAAGAATCTCGCGAAGCAGTATTTCAAATTAACCGCCTTTATGGGCTTGAGGACTTGCGCGCCGTTCATTGCCGCGCTATAAAAATTGATAGCAAGGTTAATGATATTAGTGAAGAAGATTTGGAGGAGATTAAGGATGCTATTATTCCTTATCTGCATGATAAAGGACTGCCTATCTATTTGAATATATTAAATGATGAGGACAAATTAAAATATGAGGCAGAGTTGAAGCTGCTAAAGAATAGCCGCGTGCTTCCTTCAAACTCTTGTTTGGAATCTTTGGAGGAGATTATGCCTAAAGCGCGCATGCGCTTGCTCCCCGCATGATATGCGTTCTACGCTCAAGTTAAATCATATAACCCAAGGGGACGCATTACAGCTTATAGATAAAGTTGGGGATGGGACAGTTGATTTAATCATCTGTGATGGTCCTTACAATGCCACCAATCAGAAATGGGATAAGATAGCGGGGGGGATTCAACAATTTAATCTCAGTTTAATCCAGCAGTGCGCCTCTAAATTAAAGACAGGCGGCGTTATGTATCTTTTTGGCAAACATGATTGTATTGACTTTATAGATTACCGCCCTTATTTGAATTTGGTGACTCGCATCGTGTGGTATCAGCCCAGCCGTTTATCTCAGGGAAGAATAAAGTACACCAACAATTACGATGTTATTTGCTATTTTGTTAAGGGGAGGCGAGCAGATACTTTTAACTTAGATGATGTCCGGGTACCGCAATTGGTGGAACTTACCCAGAGGTTGCGTTGTGAAAGAGTCCCCGCGGTGACGACTGGTAAATTTGGCAAGACAAAATTTAATCCGAAAGGTAAAAACCCTGGCGATGTTTGGGGTGACATTAAACAGCTTACTTATAAATCTAAGGAATTGTTGAGTCGCGAGATGCTAAATACAATTCAAAAACCAGAAAAACTATTAAGGCGTCTTATATTGGCAAGTTCTAACAAAGGCGATTTAGTGTTAGATCCATTCTGCGGAGCGGGGACTAGCGCGGTAATATGCCAAGAGCTAAAACGTAATTTTATCTGCTTTGAGATTGACTCTAAGAGCGTTAATTTGGCAAATAAGCGAATTACGCGATTTAAAAATAATAAATAAACTATTATTAAAAACCTTGACAAAATCATATTTTTAGTATAATAGACCACTAGGGGAAGAGGGGAAGGTAACTTATGATATCTGGCATTTCATATCTTATGATGCTATTGTTACCTTTAAATTAAAGATATCTTATAGATAATAAAGGTAGTTATAACGAAATAATTACAGGACTGCCTTTATATCTTGGCTATATTAACTGTCTTAATTGATGCACCGCATAAACCCCAATACAACCTCAATACATATTAGATTTCCGTATAATACTTTATTAGTATGAGTCGGCAGCAAATCATAACCGCAACGGGGCAAAATCCTGGACAAAACCATGGACAAAATCATGGACTCGCATCTACAGATATATATAGTAAAAACTACCGCAGCGCCGAAACAAATCTTATTCGCACCCTTTCTAAGACGGTTAGGCAATATGAATGGAAAAAGGTTTCCTCATTAGCCCATGCATTAGACAGGGAATCTGGTGAAGAGAATACTCTTGCTGGTAAACTATTGAGGACATTTTCGCTGGACACCAAGGAAGGGGTTGCGATAATGCAGTTGGCTGAGTGTTTATTACGGATACCTGAAGCAAAAAAGCAAGAAGCAATTATCCGTCAGAGTTTACGAAGTGGTGAGTGGGACCTCTTGCAACGTCATGGTGTGTTAGATACTTTGACAACTATGGCATTGGATACCACCAAAAAATTCTCAGACATGGACTCTTTAGTAACTAAGATGGGTTGGCCAGTAATTCGTCCCATAGTTCGCGCCATAGTCAAAGTAATGGGTAATACTTTTGTGTTGGGTAAAGATGTTGAATCAGCATCCCGTAATTCTAAACGATACTCATCACGCTACAGTTTTTCTTATGATATGCTGGCAGAAGCGGCAACCAATTGGGAAGATGCTGAGAATTACTATCGCAAATATCTCAGTGCGGCGAAGTCATTTTCTTGTATTTCAGTAAAGATTTCGGGGATTAATCCCCGCTTTACTCCTCATGAAACCGACCTTCTAATGAAAGATACTCTGCCACGCCTCAAAGAATTATCTCGCTTGTGTGATGGCACAATGTATATTGATGCTGAAGAGAGCGAAAGATTAGATGCTACTTTGCAGGTATTTGCCGCCCTATTGGCGCAAACTGATGGTGACTATAAATTGGGAATAGCAATTCAAGCATATCAGAAACGTTGTTTAGGAGTGGTGAAATATTTGGATAAATTATCCCGCCATTATAAGAAGAAGATATGTGTTAGGTTAGTTAAGGGTGCCTATTGGGATATGGAAATTAAGAATGCTCAGCAACAGGGTCTTGAGTACCCGATATGGACTTCTAAAAATCATTCAGATATTGCTTTTATAGTTTGTGCCGAGCAGCTATTCAAGGCGCCATATATCTATCCAGCTTTTGCCACTCATAATCCAGTTAGCGTCGCTTATGTATTACACATTTCAGAACACATTACAGAGAGTTCTGCTCAGCGAATAAATGCGACTAATCAAGCGAATAAACCTAAGCAGAGAGGGGAGCAGCATAATAATTTTGAATTCCAACGGCTATTTGGCATGGGAGAGGGGCTGCACGATGCCTTAATAAAGCGCGGTTATCATAGCCGTATTTATGCGCCGGTGGGAGATCATGAAAACCTATTGGCATACTTAGTCCGCCGATTATTGGAAAATGGCGCTAATAGCTCTTTTATTCATAGTCGTAAGATAGTTAACCCCCTGCAGGATATAACTACTTCTGTGCCGCGTGCTGCTGATATATACTTGCCGCGTATAAATTCAATTGGCACAGACCTTAGCGATGCTCGAGTGCGTGCTGAGCTACTCAAAACGACAGCTCCCAAAATCGCTAAGACACCTGCAAGCAAAACATTGTCTGTAAATGCACTGCGTGAAGCATGTCGGACTGCTAATAAGCAGTTTCTGCCTTGGTCTCAAACGGCTGTAGCCGAACGGGCAGCCATGGCGGAAAAATTCAGTAATATTTTAGAAGAGAGACGTTATTCTCTGGCACAGTTAATCTCTGCTGTCGGCAAACGTACTTATGAGGACGGATTGAATGAAATTCGCGAAGCGGTTGATTTTTGCCGTTATTATGCCCTGCAGGCGCAAGATATGTTCAGTGAAAATCATAATAGAACCTATACAGGGGAAAGTTCTGTGACTAATTATCGTCCCCGTGGTCCTTGGCTGGTTATAGCCCCTTGGAATTTTCCTGTCGCTATTACAGTTGGTCCCATAGTAGCGGCGCTGGTAAGCGGGTGTCCTGTTATAGCTAAGTCGGCACCACAAACTAAAGAGATAGGAGAATTATTGGGCAACTGGTTACAAGAGTGCTTTCCGCCAGGAGTGGTAACGATGCTTTGCCCTAACAATAAGGATGCAGAAAAATTAGTGACTAACGAGTATATAAAAGGCATAACTTTTACTGGTTCCCACCCAACGGCTGCTCGCCTGCGCACTCTCTTAGCGGGTGATTCTGCCAGAGCATTAATTCCTTTGGTTGCCGAGACGGGAGGTGTCAATCTGGCGGTGTGTGATTCTTCTGCTTTACCAGAACAATTAATCCATGATTTAGTAATAGGAGCATTTAATTCTGCAGGTCAAAGATGCTCAGCAACTCGTTTGGTATGTGTGCCACGCAGCAAAGGAAAGTTTTATCAAGATATGATATCCCAAACTGTCCGCGGTTTGCAGTGTGGAGATAATCGCAAATTTTTCGTGGATAGCGGTCCAGTAATTGATGCGGCTGCTTATAAAAAACTTAGTAAGTACATAAGTAAAGCAGCTAGAGACGGCAGGGTATTGGCGCAAGGGCAGATAATTGATAAAACACAATTATTAATACCTCCAACCTTGATAAAAGTTAATGAGGCATCCGAATGCCTAACAGAAGAATATTTTGGTCCCATTCTTCATTTTTGTCAATATAAGGATATTGAAGAATTAACTACTGCGATTAACTCATCCGCTATGGGGTTAACCTTAAGCATACATAGCAGGGACAATAATTGGGCGAGAAAGCTGGCTGCTGAAGCAGAAGTTGGCAATGTCTATATTAATCGCGATCAAGTAGGAGCGGTGGTGGAATCACATCCATTTGGTGGTTGTAATTTATCTGGCACGGGACCAAAAGCAGGCGGTAAGGATTATTTATTGCAGTTTGTGTGGGAACAATGTATTGTTGAGAACACTACGGCAATGGGAGGCAACTTTTCATTACTTAGCGGAAGTGATAGATAAATGAATGACAGTCGCCGTCCAATCAAAGATTCATTTATTGAGCGCATTAAAGATAATGCTGATATAGCCGCTATAGTCGGCAACACAGTCCAGCTTAAGTCATCCAGTTCTGGCAGATACATGGGCTTATGCCCTTTTCACGATGAGAAGACGCCTTCTTTTAGTGTTAGCAGCGCCAACAATGTTTTCCATTGTTTTGGTTGCGGAGTAAAAGGGGATATTTTAACCTTTTTGATGCAAACAGAATCACTTGATTTTTATGAAGCAGTTCATCGCTTGGCAGAATTACAAAATATTGCGGTGGAGTATGAGACATCCTCAAAGAATACAGGAAAGACCAAGGTTGCTGATGCAGATTATCAGGTTGTTAAGCTTGCTGCCGAGTTTTATGCGCAGCAGTTGAGTATGCCAGAGAATGCTCAAGGTCTGGAATACCTTAAACAGCGCAATTGCTCACAGGATTTAATTCAAGAATATGGGCTGGGCTATGCTCCAGCACACAATGATGACTTGTGGCAACTCATGCAGAGCGATGTTCTAAAGGAGGCAGGGTTGCGTACTGGCTTGGTTAAGAAAAATGATGAAGGTGGGTATTATGATGTATTTCGTGCCCGTGTTATGTTTCCAATTATGGATGCGCGAAGACGTATTTTGGGATTTGGTGGCAGAGTTATTAATGGCGGCAGCAAAGCAAAATATATTAATTCAGCAGATAGTGATATTTTTCATAAAGAACAGCATTTATTTGGACTGCCTCAAGCGTTAAATGCCAAAATCAAAAAGGACAGTATTTTAGTGGTGGAGGGGTATATGGATGTTATGGCTATGGCAGGGTTAGAGAAATCTGTTGCCTGCTTGGGGACTGCTTTCTCTACATTTCATGCCAAGAACCTGTTACAACGGGCTAATACATTAATCTTGGCATTTGATGGCGATGAGGCCGGTGCTAAGGCGGCAATACGCGCTATGCGTCAATGCTTCCCATTTTTAGGCGACAATAAAGAATTATTGTTGCAGTTTATGCCACAAGGCAAGGATCCCTATGACTTTGTAAACGAAGCGGAGGACAAGCAAACTGCTTGGAATGCTCTGAAACCCACTCCAGTAGAAGATTTCTTGCTGCGCCCATTTCATCAGAGAATGGATATGCAGGCCTCACGTTTAGCTATTAATGACTTAGTGGGTTTTTTGGTGGATTTTCCACCAAGCAGCACCCGTCGTGAGTTAATTCGTCGTAAAGCAGGGGAGTTGCTTGGCGGGATTGAAATTAATCTTCCTACAAAGAGCCCTCCTAGCCCATCTAAGCGCCAAACTTTTGCTAAACCTACTATGAACCCCCCAATTATTGGTGAAAGCAAGGGCTTCCCACTCCTGCAGAAATTAGTTGTTCAGTTACTACTTGATTCCAAGAAAGCCAGCAATCTATTGGAGAAGTGGGAGGATAGACTCAATGAAGCAGGTCGTATGGCGAAAGGAGAATCTGCCCTTAGTGTTTTGCATATAATGCAGGCAGCGCAGCAAGGACCAACTTATTTGTATGGACATATTGCAGCAATGAATATTAGTTTACCCAATTTGCATACTGGGCATGAACAACTGTCCAATGCTTGGTATGGTGCGGGAGAGTGCGTTAAGCGAATTTTAGAAAATGTATATAATCAGGAACTACGTGTAGCTATTCAGCAAGAAGATAAAGGGACACAAAATAGAATTAGAGAAAAAATAAGATTATTAAGAGCTGGTTGAATAGTCATCTTATTGGTTATAATAAAAGTAATTAACTTTATAAACTATAAATTATCAGGGAAAACATAAAATGTTATTGAAAAAATGGGTCGTGGCACTATTAGTTTTTTGTTGTGTTTTTATGCAGTCGGTTTTTGCAACTGAGCATGAAGCAACTACAGAAGGCGCTAAATCAGGTACTGAATCAAAGGATATTCGCTCGTGGTATTTGAATTATGGGGTAGATATTGTAGGGTTTCCGATTAGTCCAGTTAATAAAATTTCTTTTGGATTTGTTATTGCTAATAAATTTGATTTAGGGTTTTTGTTTGGGCGAGGCGAGGTTAGTGGTTTGGTTAAGGATATTGGGTCTTTTAAAGATAGTGTTAGTAAAATAGGTAACCTCGATATCCCTGAGATTGTTGATGGAGTACCGCAACTACCTGACCAAGCACCAAAAGGGGAAGCTGTTTTTGAAGCAATACCTGTATCAGTTTCAGGGCTTGAATTTCGCTTTCCTGTTGGAGGGCGTAGATTTAATATGCCTATTCGTTTAAAACAATTAAGTTTTGAAGTCAATCGCAGGAGCGTAGATACATTGAATGGGGTATTTTCTCTAAAAGATGAATATAAAAAGGCCGATACCAATATAGTTGATGTGATTGATGGTGAAAACATACTATTATTTTCTATTGGTTTTGGCAATAAATTTCGTAGCAAGTGGGGCGGAACTATTGCAGCCGAATGGCTGACTTTAGAATATTCAATAAGCCAACCGAAAGAAGTTGAGCCAATTTTTAGTATTGGGCTGTTTAGTTTTGAGTTTGGAATAAGACGCTAAGTTAATTATTGATTTCCTTAATATTAATTATTGTAGTCGTTATTGCCACCATTTAAACAGAGCAAGATGAAAGTACACTCTCTTGATAAATATGAAAGGAACACTAATAAAAAATTACTATATTCTACTATTTTATTGGAATTAGCAGTACAACAAAAAGAACAACATTATATTGATGCTCTTGAAAGCTCTTGCTTAGTCCATCAAAATGCCGCTTATTATTGCTTTATAGAAGAGTTGCAGCGGCGTCTGAATATAACTCCTCAGTATGGGTATGATGCTAGTCAGTTAGTTGACACAATGCGCAATAATAATATTCATTCCGCCGAGGTTGAAACCCTAGCCCGCCTTGAAACAGAATCCTCTTCATGGCTTTTTGCAATGCAATCCGCCCATAAAAAATTATCACGCAATATCGCTCTCTCTTCAATGGAACTTATCAGTGATAATAGCATCAAGCCCCAGCTCCAATCCCAGTCCCTGCTACAGCATAAGCATAATAGTCAACTTAGTAAATGGCAAAAAGAACTGGAGTGCTTGTTTGATGATATACGTGGCGCTCTAACAGAATATTAATTACTCTTATGAAGAGAATTAACAATCACATACTGAAAAATGCTGAGTATATACCTTCTCCTCATCAGGAGGAACGTCCTGCATCTGAACAACTAAGCTTAATAGTGCTGCACTCAATCAGTTTGCCTGAAGGTGAATATGGTACCGACTATGTGCGCCAACTTTTTTTAGGCATCTTGGATTGCCAAGCGCACGAATCTTTTGCTTCTTTGCAAGATGTTAGGGTATCGTCTCATCTTTTTATCAGAAGAGACGGGAGCATTATTCAATTCGTCCCATTTAATAAAATAGCATGGCATGCAGGTGTATCTTCTTATAAGGGTAAAAGTAACTGTAATATTTTTTCCATTGGTATTGAGCTTGAAGGAAGTAAAAAGGACTCTTATCCAGAAGAGCAATATGACACTTTAGTTGACACCTGCCAGGATATTGTCAATGAATATGATTCGTTGGAGGCGGAAGCAATTGTTGGTCATAAGGACATAGCAGCAGGACGCAAAGATGACCCTTGGAACTTTGACTGGGAAAAATACTGGGGGAAATATTGAAAGAAATATTGAAAAATACACCGCAAAAATACCACATAAAACACATCATCATAGTTTTTTGTATGATGGTTTCTTCTGTTGCATGGAGTGATGATAAGCAGGTATGGCAATCAGAAGAATATTCGTATCGAGCGGTTACAATTGCTGATAAACTCAATCAGCCATGGTCTTTGGTATTCTTGCCTGATAAAAGCATATTAATAGCAGAAAAACCTGGTACTATTAGTCGGGTAACCTTTTCGGGAAAAACATACCAAGCATCAAGAGTTGCGTTTTTGCCGGAGGTTACGCTGCATGGTCAAGGAGGACTTATGGATTTAACCTTGCATCCTGACTTTGCTACCAATGGTTTTATCTATTATTCTTATACTGCGGCAAGCGGCGACCTATACGGAACTAGAGTTGGCAGATTTCAATGGAAAGATGGAAATATAAAGAATAAGAAGGATATTTTTCATGCTAAGAATCTGGCAAGAGGGGGGAGGCATTTTGGCTCGCGCATCGTCTTTGATGATAAAAAACGTATGTACTTGTCTCTCGGTGAAAGAGGCGACTCTGCTGAATCACAAAATCTAAAGAATCATTTTGGAACCGTTGTTCGCATAAGTGATGAGGGGCAACCAATTAAGGATAATCCTTTTGTGGGTAAAGTTGGCGCGTTGCCAGAAATATATTCTTATGGCCATCGCAATCCGCAGGGCTTTATCTTTGCCCAAGGCAAATTATGGTTGCATGAGCATGGAGCAAGAGGAGGTGATGAACTTAATATTGTTAAAAAGGGTGCTAACTATGGATGGCCAATTATAGCTTATGGCAAAAACTATAGCGGCACTAAAATAGGAGAAGGAACTCATAAAGAAGGAATGGAGCAACCTATAGTTTATTGGGTCCCTTCTATAGCCCCTTCGGGGATGATTATGTATAATGGAAAAATATTCCCTAAATGGAAAGGAGATATTTTTATTGGTGCTTTAGCAAAGACCCACTTACGTCACCTTAAGATGAAAGGAGAAAGAGTTCTAGCTCAAGAAGAGCTATTACAAGATATTGGAAGAATAAGAGAAGTAGCGCAGGATGATGCAGGATATATTTATGTTTTGACTGATTCAGTCAATGGTAAATTATTACGTTTAGAAGCTTTAACCAAACCATGAACCAAACCATGAAAACCAAACCATGAAAAAAAACACCAATAAACCATTATTCCTATTCTTTGGAATAATACTGATTAATTATGTGATATTGCAGCCAGCTTATGCTGGCGACTTTACTGCCATACATCAAGAATTACGGACAGAATATTCGGACATTACAATGATTAACGTTGATGATGCTTATGATATGCTGCATGACTCTGCTGAGCAGAATAATGCCATAATATTATTAGATGTGCGAGCACGCAAAGAGTATGCAGTAAGTCATATTCAAGGAGCACATAATGCCGTAAGTTTACGCTACGCCAAAAAAATACTTGCAGGAGTAGACAAATCCCAACCAATAGTTGTATATTGTGCGACTGGGTACCGCTCGGGAGATATGACGCGTCTCCTACAGCGGGAGGGTTATACAAATGTTGTGAATATTGAGGGTTCTATATTTGAATGGGTTGATAAAGATTATCCAGTATATCAAAATGGCAAACAGGTTAAAAAAGTTCATCCTGTTAATAGGAACAATGGCAAGTATCTCAGAAAAGATTATCATTCTTACTCACCTTAATATCTAGCTGGCATTTCTACTTGTTTGATTTTTTTGCATAAAAAAAGCAGGTCTCCCTTAAGATGATCTTCTGATCGCCTTAAGAGGACCTGCTATCATGCAATAAATGCTGTATTAACTCATTGAAGAGTTAGCATTTATTTAATAAGTTTGGCTTCTTTGTAGTACTTAACCGCGCCATTATGAAGTGGAGCAGATAACCCATCCTTAATCATTGCCTTTTTGTCCAAATTAGCAAATGCTGGATGAAAACGACGGAAGTCATCAAAGTTATCAAATACTGCCTTGACCACGGTATAGATTACATCATCATCTACATCGCCAGATGAAACAAAAGTAGCGCCAACTCCGAAGGTCTTGGTGATTTTATCATTCCCTTTATACATGCCGCCAGGTATTGAAGCCCAACGATAATAAGGTTTTTCCTTCACCAATTTCTTAACGGGTTTGCCATCTACTCGCACCAACACGGCATTACACAGAGTTGTAGCTTGCTTAATATTGGCATTGGGATGGCCTACTGTGTAAACGATTGCATCAACTTTGTTGTCGCATAATGCTTGCGCCTGTTCATCTGCCTTAAGTTCTGAAGCTGCTTTAAATGAGTTTTTATCCCATTTATAACCTTCCATCACTACTTCCATAGTCCCACGTTGTCCTGAACCTGGATTACCAATGTTGACTCGTTTGCCTTTTAGATCAAAGAATGTTTTAATTCCTGAGTTGGCTCGAGCAACCACAGTAAATGGTTCTGGGTGGACAGAGAATAAAGCACGTAGTTTCTTGTTTGCTCCTGCTTTAGAAAACTTGCTAGTTCCTTCATAGGCATGAAACTGCCAATCGGACTGGGCAACACCCATATCAAGATCTCCAGAACGGATGGTATTGAGATTATATACAGAACCTCCAGTACTTTCAGCTTTACAACTTATGCTATGCTTGGATGTGTCTTTATTCACCAAGCGGCATATATTTCTTCCTACCTGATAGTAAACACCGGTGGTTCCACCTGTGCCTATAGTTATGAACTTAGTTGCTGCAACCGATGGCGCAACAAAAAAAGCGTTGACAGATATTACAGCTGCCGCAATTACTAACGTTTTTGCTAATAAAATTTTTTTCATTTCGTTTACCTCTATGTTATAAAATGATAATATATATCAATATAATATAGCACCGATTAGCTTTTTTTCAACCCTTTAAAGACATATTTTAATAAAGATTAACCCACCCTATAATATGGTTAGTTAGTTAACAATCAGGTAATTAGAAATGAATATATCAGAACTTCCTTTATTTGAGAATAAGGGATATATAAACGGAGTTTGGTGTGATGCGGATGATAACAGCACCTTAGAAGTTACAAACCCAGCAGATAATCGTCTATTAGGCACTGTGCCAAATATGGCGCAGGTTGAGACAGCACGTGCCATTGATGCTGCGCACATTGCTGGTAAAAAATGGGCAATGCAGACCGCCAAAGATAGGGCAGAAATAATGATGAGTTGGTTTTCTTTGATTACGGAAAACCGTGAAGAGCTAGCAAAAATATTGGTGGCGGAACAGGGTAAGCCCTTTGCTGAGGCAATTGGCGAGATAACCTACGGTGCTTCTTTCATTAAATGGTTTGCTGAAGAAGGTAAACGCGCTTATGGAGATATTATTCCTGCTCAGTTGCCTAATACTCAAATCAGGGTTACTAAAGAACCAGTGGGAGTGGCGGGAATCATAATCCCATGGAATTTCCCTGTCGCTATGGTTACCCGCAAGTGTGCGGCGGCTCTTGCAGCTGGTTGTTCTTGTGTCATCAAACCAGCTGAGTTTACCCCTTATTCTGCAATTGGGCTGCTTAAGCTTGGTGAGCAGGCGGGCTTGCCTGCGGGCTTGCTAAATCTTGTTATCGGCAAGGCAGTTCCTATAGGAGAAGAAATAACAAGTAATCCAAAAGTAAAGAAGGTTAGTTTTACAGGGTCAACTGCAGTTGGCAAGCTGATTATGGAGCAATGCGCCAAAACAGTGAAAAAAATATCCCTGGAATTAGGCGGTAATGCTCCATTTATTGTATTTGAAGACGCGGACTTGGATGCTGCAGTTGCTGGAGCAATCTCCAGTAAATTTCGTAATTCGGGGCAGACCTGTGTATGCGCTAACCGTTTCTTTGTGCAGAGTAAGGTTTATGATGAATTTATTAATAAGCTCAAGGATTCAGTAATGAAGCTTAAGCTGGGTAATGGCATGGATGAAGGAGTTACTCAGGGTCCTCTTATCAATGAAGGTGCAGTTATTAAAGTAGAAAAGCACATTAAAGACGCTTTAGACAAAGGAGCAAAATTAATATGTGGAGGTAAACGGCATAAATTGGGAGGCACTTTTTTTGAACCAACGATTATTGCCGACATGGGCGCAGATACACTGCCCTATTATGAGGAAACATTTGGACCAGTTGCTCCTATATACAAATTTGATGATGAAGAAGCAGGTATAGCCGCCGCTAATAATACTGAATATGGGCTTTCCGCTTACTTTTACACTAAGGATTTAGGGCGTGCTTATCGTGTATCACAGAGATTGGAAAGTGGTATAGTAGGTGTAAATTGTGGGATTATTTCCAATGAGGTTGCTCCTTTTGGTGGAGTAAAGGAGTCAGGTATCGGGCGCGAGGGCTCCAAATACGGCATTGATGAGTACCTAAATATCAAGTACACTTTGTTTACCCACGAATAAGGATATATCCTTATTAAGAAAATCACTAAAACCCCTTGAATAAATCATTCAAGCACCTATAAATAAAATTGTTATTAAAGCAAATTATAAATTATGAGCAAAATTATAGGAATTGATTTAGGCACCACAAATTCATGTGTTGCTTTGGTTGAAGGCGGAAAGCCCAAAGTTATTGAGAACTCGGAGGGTAACCGGACTACTCCATCAATAGTCGCGTATACAGAAAGTGAAGTTCTGGTTGGCCAGACCGCTAAGCGGCAAAGTGTAACTAATCCAAAGAATACACTTTATGCAATTAAACGTCTTATAGGAAGAAAGTTTTCCGATGACGTGGTCCAAAAAGATACTAAGAACTCGCCCTTTGAAATAATGAAGGCAAAGAATGGCGATGCTTGGGTTAAGGCGCAAGGAAAAGAATTGGCGCCACAGCAGGTTTCAGCAGAAATTCTGAAGAAAATGAAGAAATCCGCCGAGGATTATCTAGGCGCTAAGGTCACAGATGCGGTTATTACAGTTCCTGCATATTTTAATGATTCTCAACGTCAAGCAACTAAGGATGCGGGAAGGATAGCTGGGCTTAATGTTAAGCGCATAATTAATGAACCCACTGCCGCCGCTCTTGCTTATGGCTTGGATAAAAAAGGAGGTGAACAAAAGATAGCGGTCTATGACTTAGGTGGTGGAACTTTTGATATATCCATTATTGAGATGGCTGATGTTGACAATGAGAAACAATTTCAGGTACTGGCTACCAATGGAGATACTTTCCTTGGTGGTGAGGATTTTGACAATGTTGTTATTAATTATCTAGCAGATGAGTTTAAGAAAGAAAATGCTTTAGACCTAACCAAGGATCCATTGGCTATGCAACGGCTTAAAGAAGCGGCAGAAAAAGCAAAAATTGAGCTATCCTCGGCATTGCAAACAGATATTAATCTGCCTTATGTTACCGCTGATAGTTCTGGTCCCAAACACTTAAGTATCAAACTTACCAGAGCTAAGCTTGAATCAATGGTGGATGAATTGATAAGTAGAACCCTGATTCCTTGCAAACAGGCACTTAAGGATGCAAAACTGAGTGTTAGCGATATTAAGGAAGTGATTTTAGTGGGCGGTCAGACCAGAATGCCACTAGTCCAAAAGAAAGTTCAAGAACTATTTGGTAAAGAACCGCGCCGTGATGTTAACCCAGATGAGGCAGTCGCGATGGGAGCAGGGATTCAGGCAGCAGTTTTAGCGGGAGATGTGAAAGATGTCTTATTGCTTGACGTGACACCGTTATCTTTGGGTATAGAGACCCTTGGTGGAGTATCCACAGTGTTAATTGAAAAGAACACTACCATACCTACCAAGAAAACTCAAATATTCTCCACTGCTGATGATAATCAGCCCGCAGTAACTATCCATGTCTTGCAAGGGGAAAGGAAAAAAGCAACCGATAATAAATCATTGGGAAGATTTGACCTTACAGATATACCCGCAGCTCCACGTGGCATGCCACAAATTGAAGTTAGTTTTGATATTGATGCCAACGGTATTTTGAATGTTTCTGCTAAAGACAAGAATACTAATAAAGAGCAATCTATTGAAATTAAAGCAGCAAGCGGACTATCTGAGAGCGAAATTGAGACGATGGTAAAAGAAGCGGAAGCCCATGCTGCTGATGATGAAAAATTTGAAAAATTAGTGACGGCGCGCAATGAAGGAGAAAGCATTAATCATGCTGTTTCAAAGTCGTTTGAAGAGCATAAGGATGAACTTAAAGATGAGGAAAAGCAAGATATTGAGAAGGTACTAAAAGAATTAGAAGAAGCGCTTAAGGGTGAAGATGGTGATGCTATCAAAGAAAAAGCTCGGGAGCTTACTCAGAAGGCGGTGCCTCTTACCCAGATTGTTATGAAAAAAGAACAGGAAAAACAGCAAGCCGACCAAACAGACAGTCCACAGGAAGAATCAAAATCAGATTCTGAAGATAAAGTTGAAGATGCGGAGTATGAAGAGGTAAAAGGCAGTAAGAGTGCTGAGGGTGCTGAAGACAAGAGCGCTAAAGGTAAAAGCACTACAGACAAGGATGCTGAAAGCAAGAGTGCTAAAGACAAGGGTGCTGAAAGCAAGAGCGCTAAAGGCAAGAGATAATAATCTTGAATGTATGACTTTATTCATGGCATTGCGGAAAGTAAAGAGCCGGGACACGTAGTCATAAACTGTAATGGGTTGGGCTATGGTTTGGATATCCCCATATCAATTGGCGAGAAGATTGAAATAGGCAAGGAAATTCGGCTATATGCCCATCTAATTATTCGCGATGATACTGCCTCCCTCTATGGTTTTATAGACATAGCACAAAGACAGGTATTCCGCAATATTATCGCTGTCAGCGGAATAGGACCGCGCTTGGCACTAAATATTCTGGGGGTTTTTTCATTAGACCAGTTAGCGTCTGTAGTCCAAGGGGGGGATATCAGCCAGCTTACTCGGGTACCTAAACTTGGTAGCAAAAAAGCTCAACACCTTATAACCGAACTTGAAGGTAGATTACCATCGGTGACTGCCGTCCGCACTCCAATCTTAGAAGCGGAAACAGCATTGATTACTCTTGGCTATAAAAAACAAGAGGCAGCTATCGCCATTAATAATATAAAAGGAGATGGACTGTCTACAGAGCAATTAGTAAAACATGCATTACAAAACTTAAGAAAACGCCCATAATCTAATATTTCGTATAAAATAGGTACATGGTAGCTCCTTATACTGCTCAGTGTCCTAATTGCCTAGCCGAAATTGATTTAACTCAAGATGACCTGGAGGTGGCAAAAGGTGATATAATATGTGGTAATTGTGATAATCAGTTCCATGCTCCTGATTATTTACTTAAGGGATTTTTTTCTGCTCGGCGTGGCTCTAAAGGCAAGGCACCGAAGGCACCTAAGCTGGGGAAGCAAAATAAAAATCAAGATACATCGGCAACATTTAATAACGAGATTATGAATACATCAGATTTTGACGTAGCTCCAGGATATTCCTCATATCGCAGGAAGAGGTTCTTTAAGAATTTCTTTGCCGCAACAGTTAATTTAATCTTAATCTCATTTCTTTCATTCCAATTATTATGGATTAACTTTGATGAGTGGGCTGCCAAAGAGAGTATCCGTCCTGTATATGGATTTTTGTGTTCCATAGAACAGCTTAAATGCCGCTTACCCTCTTATGTTGAACCAATTGATATAAAGGCAGAAAGATTTGAAGTTAATTTACGTAGCGATGGGGTATATGTGCTGCAGGCAACCTTAACTAATTATGCTTCAACATCCAAGTCCTTCCCGTGGATTGAGGTTGTTTTTTCAGATATAAATGACTATCCAGTTGCGTCAGGGAAATTTTCTCCATATCAATATTTAGATAATGGCGTAGCCGCCTCTCTTATGCGGCCAAGCAAAAGATATGATGTTTTACTTGAAATTAACAGCCCTTCATCCCCTGTAGCAAAGTATGAAATGAATGTCATAGCAGTTAATTAACCTAAATAATTTAAGACAATTAAAATAATAACCAATGCAAGATAGGATAGAAGATTCTTTGGCGCGGGCGGTTAAATCTTTGCATGAAAATGGAATTTTGCCAAGTGCTGATGTAAAAATTGAGGTTAGAAGTACCCCGGGTGATGTTGTTGGTGATTATTCAACTAATTTAGCACTGGCGCAAAGTTCATCATCAGGAATAAAAGTTACTAAATTAGCGCAGCTGATAATAGATGAACTTTCTCAAGAACCCTGGCTAATAAAAGCTAGTTTCGCTCCTCCTGGGTTTATCAATTTCCATTGTCAGTTGGCTAGTGAAAATAAAATTATTGCTAAGGTATTACAAGAAAAAGAAAAGTTTGGTAGTACCACAGCTACAAAAGGCAAACAAATAATTAAGCAGAAGATTTTGGTTGAATATGTTTCGGTAAATCCAACTGGTCCTTTGCACACGGGACACGGACGTGCCGCCGCCGTAGGTTCCACTTTGGTCAATATTTTACGTTTTGTCGGGCATGATGTGGACGGTGAGTTTTATGTCAATGATGGCGGACGGCAAATGCAGATACTCACAGCTACATTTTTATTGCGTCTTATGCAACTACGAGGAGAACCTTTAGAGGATATTCCTCAAGGGATGTATCAAGGCGAGTATATCACAGGAATAGCGCGGCTGTGGCAAGAATCTCAAGGGGGGGAACTACAGTCACTACCTTCGCTGCCTGCCGCTGCGGATATATTACAAATAGAGCAAGATGAGAAGGAACAAGAAGTAAGGATTGACAAAATAATAACTCTGTTGGTAAGTCGTTTAGGGTCTGATTTTTCTAAAGCTGCTGATTTTATCCTCATTAATATGATGCAAACAATTCGTGATGATTTAAACAAATTTGGTGTCCATCACGATAGCTGGTATTACGAGAGCTCTACAATTAAGGATAGAGAAGATATAAAAATGATAGAAGTGCTGCAGAAAAATAATTATGTCTACGAAAAAAAAGGAGCCGTGTGGTTCAACAGCAAAAAGTTTGGTGATGATAAGGATAGGGTATTAAAAAGGAGCAACGGCAACATGACATATTTTGCCAATGATATTGCCTATCACAATAATAAATACGAAAGGGGCTACGATAGAATAGTGGATATATTAGGCGCCGACCACCATGGTTATATTAATCGTATTCGCTCTTCTATGCAAGCGTTGGGTAGAGACGAGAATAGCTTTGATGTGCTTTTGATACAGCTTGCTTTCCTGGTTAAGCGTGGGGTAAGGGTTTCTATGTCTACTCGGGCTGATACATTTGAGTCGTTATCGTCTCTTATGGAGAAGGTGGGAGTTGATGCGGCGCGGTTTTTCTATCTTATGTATAGGAGAGATCGTCAAATGGATTTTGATATTGAATTAGCAACTTCAAAGAGCAAAGAGAACCCTGTTTATTATGTGCAGTATGCCCATGCCAGAATATGCCGTTTATTTGACGAACTGAAAAAAAATAAGGAGCAAAATTGGGAAGAGATTCGTGCTAAGGGATTAGAAATGCTTGAACTTCTTGAGGATAAACGTGAGCAATCTTTGGCTATGAAACTGAGTCAGTTTCCTAATGTTCTTTTTGACATCAACAATAAATACGAAACCCATCTGCTGCCACTGTATTTAAGGGAACTTGCTAGCGAATTCCATAGTTATTATAATGCGGTTCGTATTTTGGGAAAGGGAGATGAGATGGCTCCCAGGTTATGCTTATGCGCTGCTGTGAAGATAACTATAGCTAACGGACTTCATCTTATGGGAGTAAATGCCCCAGATAAGATGTAAAATAGCCCAATGAGGGATTACATAGACCTGCCGTCTAAGAAAAGCAGCAAGAAGTTTAAACCCTGGATTATTAAGCTATTAATAATCTTATGCAGTATATCTTGTATGGTTTTTGCTTTTGCTTATTTGAGTTATAGATTTAATCTTATCAATACCAGTAACAATGTAAATAATGCAGAGGAGAGTAACATAGAAGACAGCATATCATCAGAGGAATTGGTTGAAACGTTTCCCGAGCCGCCAACAGAAAATGAATATGATTTTTACAATGTACTCAGTAAAGAAGAGGCGGTGCGTATTGACAGGCCAGGGGAGGAGCAAGTCCTTGCCGCGTCTAAAAATATTTATTACATAATAGTGGAGGATTATGCCTCTTATGAGCAGGCAAAAGCAGAGTTAAAAAAAATGAGTGAATGGGGAATGAATAATTTTAAGATAGAACCCTATAGCAAGGGCTATGAATTTGTTTTTCGTATCAGGATAGGACCTTTTATCTCTCGTTCAAATATGAATGCTAAGCGAGATATTCTTTACGATAACGATATTCCTAACAAGTCACTAGTCCTGCGCAAATAACTCGCGCAATCGCTCTTGAGTTATTCCCCTCTATTAGTTCCCCCCTATTAGTCCTCCTGTTAGTTATCCCCTCTATTAGTCCTCCCCCGGGGTCTCGCTGTCTTCTCTGCAGCCCTACAGAATATACCTACTTAAATCTTTATCTTCAACCAGCGCCTCAAGTTGCTGCTTGACGTACTTATCATCTATTTCAAGCGCTTTCCCTTTCCTTTCTTGCGCAATATTGTGCGCATCAAAAGAAATCTTCTCCAATAATTTTTCCATAGTGGTTTGCAAACGACGTGCCCCTATATTTTCGGTGTTTTCGTTAACTTGCCAAGCAATCTCTGCTATTTGTTTAATCGCTTTGGCGCTAAACTTAACTTTTAGTCCCTCCGTTGCCAACAGACCCTTATATTGCTCAATTAAGGAATAATCCGGTTCTTTAAGAATTCTTTCAAAATCACTGGCACGTAAGGATTGCAAGTTAACTCTAATAGGCAGACGTCCTTGTAATTCAGGGATTAAATCAGATGGTTTGCTAAGATGAAATGCCCCTGAAGTAATAAAAAGTATATGGTCGGTTTTTATCATCCCACATCTTGTCTTCACTGAGCATCCTTCTACTATGGGTAATAAATCTCTTTGAACCCCTTCACGCGAGACATTGCCAGTGCGTTGTCCTGGCTCATTGGACTGAGTTATTTTATCCATTTCATCAATGAACACTATGCCGCTTTGCTCAACAATTTCTATGGCATTGGCATTTATTTCTTCTTCGTTGATGTAATTCTCGCTTATTTCTTCACTCAGCAGTCGCCGTGCTTTAGATATCGGCATCTTGCGGCTTGGACTATTGTTGCCAGATAGTTTTTTGAACATCTGTTGCAGATGATTGGTTGCATCTTCCATGCCTGGAGGACCCATAATTTCCACCCCCATAGAAGAACCACTAGCTTGAATCTCAATTTCACGTTCCTCAAGCTTGCCAGCCCGCAGCTTACTACGAAAGGCATTACGCGCCGATGATTCAGCATTTGTACTCGCGTCTTTATCTGGAATAGGCGGCAGTAAAGCATTTAACAAACGTTCTTCAACCTTCTTATCCACCAAATCCTTAACTTCTTCCCGCGCTTTATCTTGCAATAGCCCCACTGCAATATTGGCAAGATCGCGTATTATGGACTCAACATCCCGTCCAACATAACCTACTTCTGTAAATTTTGTTGCCTCAACCTTAATAAAAGGAGCACCAACTAATTTTGCTAATCTTCTGGCTATTTCGGTCTTGCCCACCCCAGTAGGACCTATCATTAGAATATTTTTGGGAGCTATTTCGTTTCTCATGTCGGCAGGTAGCTGCATTCTGCGCCAGCGATTACGCAATGCAATGGCAACTGCTTTTTTAGCTTCATTCTGCCCTATGATGAACTTATCAAGTTCGCTAACTATTTCTTGCGGAGATAAATCGCTGCTATATTCGTTTTTATTTAACATTTTCTAAGGTTTCAAGTATACAATTTTCGTTGGTGTAAATACATATATTCGCGGTTATAGCCATGGATTTTTTGGTTATATCTGCTGCGGAAAGTTTGGTTTCTTCAAGCAGGGCGCGTGCTGCGGCTGTAGCAAAAGTGCCACCAGAACCTATGGCAATAATATCATCTTGTGGCTCAATAACATCTCCGCTACCAGTTATTACTAAAGAATACAGAGAATCTGCTACTACTAACAATGCCTCTAAACGTCGTAAATATTTATCGGTGCGCCAGTCCTTAGCAAGTTCCACCGCCGCCCTTTGCAGCATTCCTTGATGTTTTTCTAACTTTGCTTCAAACCTTTCAAACAGAGTAAATGCATCGGCAGTGCTGCCAGCAAAACCAGCAAGTACCTTATCATCATAAATTCTGCGGACTTTGCGCGCATTTGATTTCATCACAACATTACCCATAGTAACCTGCCCATCCCCGCCCATAGCAACTTGTTTGCCGCGCCGCACTGCTAAAATAGTGGTGCCGTGTAAAGGAGTCGTTGAATTCATTTGTGAGTTTAGTTTATCCATAACATAACATTTATAAGGGCAAACAGCTAAGTTTCAAGTAATTTATGCCGATAGCCCTCATAACTTATTTTATCTATTTTGTTTTTATATAGTAACCCTGATGGAAATTGTGAAGGAGTGATATAAAAACTTAATCTTCCTTGCTTTCATATAATATATTTTCATTTATAATAGCGACTATCTATGGTTAATAATAAATGTGATAATCTTAGCAAGCGTGGCAGCAAAGCAACTTCTTACTCTCACCATGATAGCAGCAAACCCAACAACCATAATAAATCCTCAAATGATAAATACATAAGCGAGGAGGAGGCGCGTTATTTCCAAAATAGCATTAAGGATTATTTGCCAACCAAAGCAGATGATATGACGGCCAACACAACGCCCAACGTAACTCATAGAGGCGCTGATAACTCTGGGCGCAATATCCGTTTTATTGCGGACACTAGTTCTCGTCTAGACGTCACAGGTAATCCAGATGAACTGGATGATTTCAAACGTCCTGGCTTACAGAACAGCAAAATGACAAAATTACGTGGGGGTAAAATTATTTACAGTGATACTTTAGACCTGCATGGCATGAACGTAGCAGAGGCGGCTGCGGCATTAACTACCACAATTAATCTTGCTTTTAGTAATGGTTATGAAAGTGTTAAGATTATTCATGGGAAAGGGTATAATAAAAACAACAACATGAGAGTAGCAAGCAGGGGCAAGAATTTACTGAACCAAGGAATAATAAAAGGCAAGCTTAAACTTTACGTTATAGCTTGGCTTAAGGATAACCCCGCTATATTGGGGTTTTGTAGAGCCCTGCCCAATGATGGTGGTAGTGGAGCTATGTATATTTTATTGAAAAAATTAACCAAATTATATTAATACAATGAAGGAAGAAAAACAAAAGGCATTACAAGCCGCTATGGCGCAAATTGAAAAACAATTCGGCAAAGGATCTGTTATGCGCATGGGAGATCAAGATGGGATAGCTGCCATAGAAGTAATATCCACAGGTTCCTTGGGGCTAGATATTGCGCTGGGGATAGGAGGTTTGCCGCGCGGCAGGGTAGTGGAGATATACGGACCTGAGTCATCAGGTAAAACTACCTTAACTCTGCAAGCAATTGCTGAATGTCATAAACAAGGCGGCGTTGCCGCATTTATTGACGCGGAACATGCCTTAGACCTTGCTTATGCTGAGAAATTGGGAGTAAAAGTGGATGACCTCATAGTGTCTCAGCCAGATACTGGCGAGCAGGCGTTGGAAATTTGCGATATGCTAATTCGTTCTGGTGGCGCGGATATGATAGTAATTGATTCTGTTGCAGCTTTGACTCCACGTGCTGAAATTGAAGGCGATATGGGCGACTCTCACATGGGTCTTCAAGCGCGTCTTATGAGCCAAGCATTGCGTAAGATTACTGGTAACATTAAGCGCTCTAATACTTTAGTTATTTTTATCAACCAAATAAGGATGAAGATAGGAGTAGTATTTGGCAATCCAGAAACAACAACTGGTGGTAATGCTTTGAAATTTTATTCTTCGGTACGTCTGGACATCAGACGAATTGGAGCGGTGAAAGAAGGCGATCAGATGATGGGCAATAGTACACGAGTTAAGGTGGTTAAAAACAAACTTGCTCCACCATTTCGTTCCACTGAATTTGAGATTATCTATAGCAAAGGAATTAATCATCTCGGTGAACTGGTTGAATTGGCATCCCAAAACGATTTAGTGGAAAAAGCTGGAGCTTGGTATAGTTATAAAGGGCAAAAGATAGGACAAGGCAAGGTAAATGCTTGTGAGTTTTTAAAACAAAATCCTAAAGATGCTCAAGAAATAGAAGCCGCCTTACGCGCCAAGCTGATGCCAAGCAAAGCCCGTCCAGGCAAGGCAGATGTGAAGGATACAAATGAGGCAGCAGATACAGCAGACATTAAAGAATCCCCAACTGCTGCATCTAATGCCGCAGCCGGCGCTGAAGAGTAGTATTTTTATAAGGAATAATTGAAAACATTTCCTTATGTTGCCCTATTCTTAGGGGCTGTGTTAATAGGCATTTCTCCTGTTTATGTAAGATTAAGTGAATTAGGTCCTGTGGCGACTGCTTTTTACAGAGTGGCTGTTTCTGTCCCATTCTTCCTATTGATGGAATATTATGCATCGCTTAATTATTCTAATGCCTCTTGCGCCAATAAAGATGGCGGCAGTTCGGTTGCCGTTAATTCTGTCTCCAACTCTGCAGCTCTCACGTTAAATGATTGGTTGTGGTTAGCTGGCTTGGGCTTTACTTATGCGCTTAATCTTATAACCTGGCATTTGTCTTTAGAATATATTTATATTGCTAAATCCACCCTGCTGGCTAATCTTGGAGTTATTTTTGTTATACCCTTAGGATGGCTATTTTTTGGTAAAAAGATGAATTCTATTGCCTGGTTATATGCCTTAGGGGCTTTAGGTGGAGTATTTTTATTAGTGGGAAGCAAAGGAGGTGGAGATAATAATATTGTCGGTATTGTGTTTGGTATTTTAGCTGCGGTTTTATATGCCTTATACATCTTAATAGCAAGCAAGCTAAGAGAAAGGCTAAATACAACCAAGCAAATGTTATGGACTGGAATTTTCACCTCGTTATTTGTCTTACCATTTATATTTTTATTTGGTGAGACAATGCTGATTAGTACAGTATATGGTCTGTTAATTTTGTTAGGATTAGGCATAACTTCTCAAGTTATAGGACAAGGGTTTATTGCCTATTCGTTAGCTTACATAGCTCCTAACGTAGCAACTTTAATCCTATTGTTACAGCCGATAGTGGCAATTTTTATGGGATGGCTTATTTTTTCTGAGTCCCTTACTTACGTTCAGTTATTAGGGGCTGTAATAATAATGCTATTCATTTATTTGACAAAAAGTTCTCAACGCGCTGCTTTATAACAGCCCTCATAGCTTTGTATCGCTCTGTTGTTAATTATCCTGTTGTTATTTGCTGCGCTAATTTATGACACAAGCTTATGGCACAAGATAACCAACAAGACAATCAACAAAATAATCAGCAGAAATTGCCTGCTGAAATAATTAGTATCACCAGCTATGCTTTACGATTATTAGGTGGCAGAGAGTATTCGCGTGCCGAACTTCGTCAGAAGATTATAGGGAGATTCTTCATGGCAAAAAAAACACACCAATACTCTTATAGCGGACAAATAAATAGTTCTGATGACTCGCCAGCTAATCTCCAAATTGAGAGTATTCTTGATGATTTAGTGCGGGAGGGCTTGCAGGATGATGATAGGTTTACTGCATCATACATAAAACAGTCAATTCAAAGAGGATGGGGACCAATTAAAATTAATTATAAATTACGTAATAAAGGTATTAGTAAAGAGATGACGGATGCGCATTTTCCTCAAGATAAGGAGTTCTGGCAAGAGTGTGCTAGCAAAATTGCCGCACGCAAGTATGAGTTGCCTCTGACAGATATCAAACAAAAGGATAAATGCTATAGGTTTCTGACAGGGCGCGGTTTTTCTTTCGAGCATATCAGAAATATTGTTAAATAATTTGTTATGGTATAATTTTTGTATTAATACCATTGAAAGATAAGAAATAAACCCCATATTATCATTCATAAACAATGTTTAAAAATGCTGTTTAATATTGCTTATGAGTGATAATAATAAGCGAATAGATTTTAGTAATGATGAATAATGAGTTATAAATTATGGTAAGAGGAGTAAACAAAGTAATAATATTAGGTAATTTGGGTAATGACCCTGATTCCCATCAAACACAAGGTGGTTTGCACGTTACAAAATGCAGCGTTGCCACCACAAAATCCTGGAATGATGATAAAGGACAACGGCAAGAAAAGACCGAATGGCATCGCGTAGTTTTTTTCAATAGATTAGCTGAAATTGCGTCCCAGTACCTGAAAAAAGGTATGCAGGTGTATGTTGAAGGAGAGTTGAAAACCAATAGTTGGGAGAAAGACGGGGTAACTCGTTATACTACTGAAATTATAGCCAGAGAGATGCAGATGCTAGGAGGGCGTCAAGGTTCCTCTAGCTCTTATGATAATGAGGGCTATGCTTCAGAAGGCAATGCGTCTTCTTCTTCTTCCTCTTATCAATCCAAAGAGCAATCTAAAGACCAAGGTCAATCAATGAGTGAATCTAAAGAAGGAAGTAAACTATCCAAAGACGCAAAAAGTGATGGAAAAGGCGAATATGATGACCTTGACCAGGATATACCTTTCTAGATTTATAAAACTTTATTTATAAAGTTTTAACTAGATTTATAAAAAAAAATAAAATTTATCCGTTTTTACTGTTATATTTGTTATATTAACAACTATCTGCTATTAACTGGTTAATTCATTTATTAGTGAATTAACATGTAATAGCCACTGACCGAAGATAATACAATGGAAAAGAGACACTACGAAATATTATTTATTTGTCGCCATATCCAAGATGATAAGGCGAACGAATTTAGCGAGAAATATCTCTCCTTAGTTAAAAAGGAAGGAGATGTTATCCGCTTTGAAAACTGGGGAGTCCGTCAATTAGCTTACACTATTGATGGCTTTAGGCGGGGTTTATACGTATTGATTAATATACACTGCCCACCTTCTGTTATTGCCGAGATGGAAAAGCTTTTTAAATTTGACGATATGATTTTGCGTTATATGGTTATTAGAGGTAAAGATTCTTCTACTGAAGAGTCCCCGATAATGAAAATTAAAAAATCGGAATTATCATCAAAAGCCAGCGCGGACTTTGCGGAAGCGGAAGCTACCGCTAGCGAAGAAGCTGCTGCTCCAGCAGTTGCAACAGAAACATCTGATGTTGGAGGCGCCTCAGAGGGCGAAGAGAAGGGCGAAGAGAAGAGTGAGGATGAGAATAAAGCTACGGATGTAGAAGCTACAAAAGATGCTGTGGAATCAGAAATCACAGATGACACAAAAGATACTGCAGAAACAGAAGCTGTGGTTGATACAAAAGATACTGCAGAAGCAGAAGTCGCAGATGATACAAAAGATGTAGCAGAATCAGAAGCCGCAGATGACACAAAAGATGTAGCAGAATCAGAAGCTACAGATGACACAAAAGATACAGAGGATAAGTAATGGATAAAAAAGCTAAGGGAAAAAGAACACGCACTTTTACAAGTAAAAAACGTTGTTACTTTACAGATAATAAAATCACTACTATAGATTACAAGGACATCAATCTATTGAAAGAATATATTGATCCAGGTGGTAAGATTATCCCTTCATACTATACCGGCACTCGCAACTATTTTCAACGCAAGCTAACTCTGGCAATTAAGCGCGCCAGATACATGTCTTTGCTGCCGTATACGGATAACCATAAGCAATAGATTTATCAGGTTAGCAATAAGTATCGTATTAACAAACTAATTAATCATGGAAGTAATTTTATTAGATAAGATAGATAAACTGGGAACACTTGGTGAAGTATGTAAAGTCA
Source organism: Gammaproteobacteria bacterium (assembly GCA_965207945.1). Lineage (GTDB taxonomy): Bacteria > Pseudomonadota > Gammaproteobacteria > CBDBNL01 > JAAOII01 > JAAOII01. Next base: position 1,554,731 of record OZ242303.1, on the reverse strand, counting down.
AGCCAGGATATGCTCGCAATTTCCTTTTTCCACAAAAGAAAGCATTACCCGCTACAGAGGAGAGCAAGAAACAGTATGAGAGTATGCGCGGTAACTTGGAGCAGCAATTAAAGGATAAGTTAGATTTTTCAAGCGCCCAGGCGGAGAAGACACGCGATTTACAACTAAGCTTTAGTCGTAGAGCCAGTGAAGAAGGGAAGCTTTATGGTTCTATAACCATAAATGATGTTCTTGCCGAATTAACTGCCAGAGAGGTGCAAGTTGAAAAAAAACAAATTAATATGCCTGAAGGAGCAATTAGACATACTGGAGAGTTTGTGGCGGAACTAAGGTTTGATGCTGATAATGTGGTGGAATTGCCTATTGAAGTCATTCCATTGGTTCAGGAAAATTAGAAATTAATAGTAGGTAAAAGATTATGGCTAATACAGCTTCTGCAAGGAAAAGAGTGCGTCAGACAATGAAAGCAACGCAATTGAATGCATCGCAAAAATCAAAGGTTAGGACTTCCGTTAAACAGGTAGTTAAGCTAAGTAAAGAAGGGAAAAAAGAAGATGCACAAGTAGCATATAAACAAGCACAATCTTTGCTTGATAAATCCACTCACCGTAACTTGTTTCATAAAAACCAAGTTGCGCGCATTAAGACCCATCTGGTCAAACGACTTAAATCTATCACCCAGTGATTGCATTGCTGGGCAATGCATAGCATCTCTCTTCGCATCTACTTTATAGAAGAGGTGCCGCCTTATAAAATTGAACAACCGCATAAGTTTTTTAAATTTATATGAATAAAGTTTTAGTTGATAGCATCTATTTTTTCCGCAATAACTATCTTCTTTTTAGCAGATATATTGTTTCTTATGTGGTTTGCTGGTATCTGTTAGAACTTTCGCTTAATCAGTTTGTTTTGGCGGGCATAGCAGATAACAATAAATTTTCAATTATGTTGTTAGTAAGCTTTATTGCTGGCGCAGTTTTTCAATGTGGTTTCGTAGTCCTGGCATCTGAGATTAATAAAGATAATCCAGGAAATCAAGATAATGCAGATAATGCAAATAATAATGCATCTTGGTACCAGGCGTTAGCCAGAGGAACAAAATACCTACCTTTTTATTTATTGGCAAGTATTCTAATGAACATGGCAGTTTCTATCGGACTGGTACTTCTTATAATTCCAGGAATTTATTTATACCTGCGTCTTGCCTTGTTTGACTTTTTTATTATTCTTGACGGCAGCGACCCTTTCACCGCTTTACAAAAAAGCTGGGAAACAACAGCATCTGATATTTTTCTTATATTCAAGTCAGTATTTTCAGTGGGCTTATTAATAGCTGTTTTCTTTGTAGTGGGCAGTTTATTGAAAAACAGCTATTCATTTCCCGGTATTGATTTAGTGCTGAATTTAATAGTTTGGAGTTTGAGTTCTTTCTTGATATTAATCCGTTACCGCATCTATATTCTATTGTCTAATGTCAATATTTAGCAGAATAAGCAAAGGTATAGGCAAAAGGGAAGATAAATCTAAATCCGAATCTAAATATAAGGGACTGGGGGGAATTAATAAGGGTTTTGTTAATAAACTTAAAAAATTTGCTGGAGTTACCGAACAGTCCTTTCGTGAATTAGCGCAAGAAATGGAAGAGGAACTTCTATTAGCGGATTTTGGCATTCTGATGACTCGTAAGATTATGAGTCAATGGCGTTCCAATGCATCACATATTAAGAATAAGGAAGCGGCAATGACTGAACTAGCTAAGATCCTTGAGAATACCCTTAAATCAGTGGAGCAGCCGCTGCTAATAAATACTGAAAATAAACCATATTGTTTGCTCATAATGGGAGTTAATGGCTCTGGTAAAACAACTACTTTGGCAAAAATAGCCGCCTATTACCAAAAGAAGGGCTTCTCATTACAGTTGGCGGCAGGTGACACCTACAGAGCGGCTGCTACTGAACAACTACAAGTATGGGGGGAGCGTCTAAATATTCCAGTCACTTGCGGAGATATGGGGTTGGATAGCACGGCAGTAATTTATCGCGGGCTCCAGCAGGCAATAGAAACAAGCAAGGATATATATTTAGCAGATACTGCAGGAAGGATGCCGAATAATGAAGAATTAAAACAACAGCTGCGCAAAACAGTGAAGGCGGTTTCCAAGCTAAAGGCGGGAGCCCCAGATGAAATTCTTTTAACTCTTGATGGCAGTCACGGACAAAGCGCCCTTATGCAGGCGAGATTATTTTGCGAGGCAGTAGATGTAAGCGCCATTTGCGTTACCAAGCTTGATGGGGGGGCTAGTGGAGGAGTTATTTTTGCTTTAGCGGAGGAGTTAAAACTCCCTATAAGATTTATCGGCGTGGGAGAAGATGCAGAAGATCTCTTGGATTTTAACGCTGCAGATTATGTGCGTGAGCTATTGTCTTAACGCTCTAAATCCGTAACTCGCGAATTAATATTAGCCATACCCGCTTCTAAATCTTCCAGCGCAGTTGCCTGATTCCTATATATATTATCCAGGTTGTTAATGCTTTTACGTAAGGCATCAATATTCTCTGATACTATACTGTTGAATTCGTTCTGACGAGCAGTTTGTGCCTGTGATTTAGTATCAATTTCTTCAAGTTTATTGGCTATTTTCTGTAGCTGATTGTTTATTTTTGGGAATTGACTATTTATTCCTTGAAACTGGTCATTTATTTTCTTAAATTGGGCGTTGTCTCTCGTGTTAGCTCCATCAAGAAAGCCAATTTGACTTTTTAACTTCTGTATGTCCCCTGATATTGCATTCACGGCTATTCTTAAGTCCTCTATTTCTGGAGTAATTAATTGCAACGTATCCGCAGATTTTAAGGATTGCGGTTGTTTTGCAACTGACGAACTTTCATCTTGCTCAGCAGTTATATCTTCTTGAGGGATTGTATCAGTTAATCCAGGAATAATAGAATGACGATTAACATACACATAAATTACCACCACAATCAAAGCAACAAACAGGATAGCCCAAATAAAACTTCTTTTATTTTCGCCCGAATGGCGGCTCTGCCTTCTGTGCCTCCCAATATCCTCGTCTCGGACTCTCATCTTAGCTTGTACCATATCTTACATCCACGTTTTACATCCACATAGTATTCATTTATTACCATACATATAAATTATACTCAAAAATTAGCATAAATTATAGTAATATAGATAAGTATGAATTATAGTAATTCTCACAGCAATAAAGGGAAGCATCTAAAGCGTCTAAAGTATTATCTAAAATATTAAAATGCCTGCCGTCTTAATCTCTTTATCAAAAAGAATTTTAGCTAATTGGGGTTCACTTTATAATTTTGTGCGACGTTTCTATCATTTTATGAGTGCATTAGAACCTAATATTCGCATGAAGATTTTTGTGTCTCATGCAATAGGAATTATATCTAACATGGTGTTTTTGGTGGGTTCACTTGTAATAGTTCCTTTTATTAACTACGTAATTGCCCCTGAGAGTAGTTTGAATAATAAATGGCTGGGTAGGTTCCATGATACAGTAACCCAATGGACTGATATTGATTTTGCAATTATTTTGGGGGTCGGCTCAGTCATCGCGCTAATTATTGCGCGAGGCGGACATATCTTGGGTCAATACATAGGAGCGTTAATTAATACACAATTGAATGTTTATTATACTACCAAGCTTTTCCATTATTATATTCATAATAGCACGCTTGATTCTCAAGCAACAACTTCAGAGATAGTTAATGCTATTAATAATCGTTTACCAGGAATAATAGGTGGGTTTATCAATCCGGTTTTTTCGTTAGTGAACACCTTCTTCTTTTTGGGTACAGGATTAGTTATTTTATACTTACTTGAACCATGGCTATTATTATTCGCTGGAGGATTGGTTGTTTTATTATTAACTTCTTCAATCAGCGCCACGCGTCAACGGATTAATCGTTATAGTGATGAGATAAATCAATTAAATCTGATGCAACAGCAGCGCTTATTAAATTCTATGGGGGCGCGAGAATATATTCAGATGATAGGCAAACAGAATATTTTTTCTAAAAACTTTGCCATAGTGAAGAAGCAATTGGCAAATAATAATCTTAAACTTAGTGTGATTGGTATGCTCTTTGCCCCGATAGGAGAAATGATGCTTTATACTTTTATGGTATTTATTTCGCTTTATATAATCATTTTTACTGAGCAGGGTAATATCCAGTTAGCAACTGCATTTTTAATCATTATCTATCGCATGTTTCCACAGGTCACTAATCTATTCAATACTTATATATCAATTAGAGGAGGGGTGATTATATATGATTCGGTCTCGCGGGAACTTCTTCAAGCGATGGTTGCTAAAGTATCTTATGAGCCGCATATTCGTAATCCTTTGCCATTTGTTAAGAGTATCAAACTGAAAAATGTGTCATACCATTATGCGCAACAAAAACCACAAGAAGCGGTGCTTAAGAAGGTTAACCTGGAGATACCCTGCGGTAAAAAAATAGGTATTTGCGGTTTATCCGGTAGTGGCAAAACAACTCTATTAAGAATGATAACCGGTAGAATATCTCCTCGCTCAGGCGAAATTACAGTTGATGGCAATCCATTAAAAGGGCACAAGACCGTTCGTAGATGGCAAGATGCTATAGGGTATGTTTCACAAAACTTAGTCCTCATTGAGAGAAGTATAGCTGATAATATTACTCTTGCAATTGAAGATGAAGAGGTTGATAAAAAACAGCTACGGAAATCCATGAAGATGGCAGAGGCGACTAAGTTCATTAGCAAAATGCCCCAAAAAGAACAGACCCAGGCGGGGGAAGCAGGCAGCAGCATGAGCGGCGGCCAAAGACAGCGAATTGTTATAGCACGCGCTCTTTATTACAAACCATCGTTGCTGATATTTGATGAAGCAACCAGTTCTTTGGATAAGAGCACAGAAAGTAAAATACTTAATAATATTTCAGAAGATAAGACGCTCAATGAGACATTTATTTTTGTTACTCACCGTTTGGATACCATAAAGCACTGCGATTTAATTATCTTGTTGGATGCAGGAAGAATCAAAGCAAAGGGGACTTATAAGGATTTAATTAACTTGCCTGAATTTCGTAAACTCACAGGAGATGCTGAAAATGATGCAAGTGATACAAGTAAAGATACTTCTGTTAATAAGAGATAATATTACGCCATTCTCCGTTGCCGTAAAAAAACTATATAAAAAACCTTCATTAATGAGGCAGGTAGTAGACGGGGAGGTAATCTTAATGCCATGTTTCGCAGGTATTCCATATTAGTAATATAGCCGCGTCTTCTTAAGGTGTTTTGAAAAATAATTTCTTGCCTAATTGCAAACCAACCACGGCGACGTTCGTAAGAATGCTTATTGGTTCTAACATAGCCCACAGATTGAGGCAGGTTTCTAAAAATTGCTCCCGCTTTAATCATTTTAAACCATAAAAGATAATCCTCATGAGTTACGAGCGATTCGTAGCCACCAACTTCCAATGCCTTTTGCTTGCGAAATATCACCGAGCAATTATTAATCGCACATCTGAGTTTCATCATTTTGACGATATCCGCATGCTGCAACGGAAGTGGATTAACCGCAAATATCTGTTGTGGTTCTTGCGCAAATTCTGGCAGATAACCCCCTAACACATCTAATTCCTCCTGTTCTTCTAATATTTTTTTTTGGGTTACAAATCTATTCTCGTCTGCTATGTCATCTGCATCTAACCTTGCGACCCATTCATAAGAACATTTGTTTAATCCTGCTTGAGCTGCTTTGCCAGGACCTTGATTTTTTTCAAGCTTGACTATATTTAAGGGTAGCTTTTCTTTCCAACCGACTATGCTCTCATTAAGTTCGGCAGTTAGCTTTCCATCTTCAACAAGCACGATTTCATCTATGTATTCTTTTTGCTTATAAACACTTTCCATACACTGCTCAAACCACACAGGGTTTATGCCGTGATATACCGTTATAAGTAAAGAAATTTTGATGCTCTGCATTATCTATTATTATAAATTAATTACTGCGGCAAATTATTGATTGTGAAGTGTATGATGTGGTAAGATAAATACCCATGGAATATTACAATGCATAGTTTTAATAAAAAATCATCCTATACTTATCAGGATCTCTTAGATTGTAGCGAGAACAAGCTGTTCGGCGTTGGTAATCCTCAATTACCCAAGCCAAATATGCTGATGATGGATCGCGTCACAGAAATTAATGAGAAAGGTGGTGATTTCGGCAATGGCGAGGCAATCGCTGAGCTTGATATTAATAAGGATTTATGGTTTTTTTCCTGCCATTTTGCTGGTGACCCAGTTATGCCGGGCTGCCTAGGACTGGATGGCTTATGGCAATTGCTTGGCTTTTATCTTGGTTGGAGCGGTTATCAAGGCAAGGGTAGGGCTTTGGGTAGTGGCAAAGTTAAATTCACAGGGCAGATTCTGCCAGGTGTCAAGAAAGTGAGATACCATCTTAATATACAAAAAATAGTTAAGCTATCCACCGTAATGGGCATAGCTACTGGTTATGTTTATGCAGATGATGATAAGGTATATACCGCATCAGAATTAAAAGTTGGGTTATTTACAGATTTATAATAATTAATATGACAGAATTAAAACGAGTTGCGGTTACAGGTATGGGGATAATCTCTAATATAGGTTATGGTATACGTGAGGTTTTGCAATCTTTACAAGAAGGACGTTCGGGTATAAAGCACAATCCTATATACCAAGAAATGGGATTACGCAGTTGGGTTAGTGGCTCCATTGACTTGGATGCATCTCTTCATATTCCCCGCAAGAAACTGAGATTTATGGCAGATGCCGCTATTTTTGCTTACATATCACTTAAGCAAGCAATTGAAGATGCGGGCTTGTTGCCAGCGCAAATTTCAAATCCGTTAACTGGTCTTATTGCTGGTTCTGGCGGAGCTTCTTCCGCTAACCAAGTGGAAGCCGCGGATATTTTAAGAAAAGACGGCATAAGGAAGCTGGGTCCATATAGAGTTACCCGTTGTATGGGCAGCACAGTTTCTGCCTGTTTAGCAGAACCCTTTGATATAAAAGGTATGAATATGTCTATCAGTTCGGCGTGCGCAACTTCAGCGCACTGCATAATGATGGCGGCAGATCAAATTCGGCTCGGCAATCAACAAATTATGTTTGCTGGCGGTGGCGAGGAAGAACATTGGACTACAAGTTCACTTTTTGATGCTATGGGAGCGCTATCCACTGGATATAACGATAAACCAACTAAGGCATCTCGTCCCTGGGATGAGGATCGCGATGGGTTTGTTATTGCTGGAGGTGGTGGATTCTTAGTGTTAGAAGAAATGGGGAATGCCATTAAACGTGGCGCAAAAATTTATGCCGAGCTTGCTAACTATTGTGCCACTTCTGATGGCGAGGGTGGTATAGTTGCTCCTGCTGGAGATGGTTCTATCCGTTGTATGACAAAAACCATCAAAGGGGTTGATAAAATAGATTATATAAATGCTCACGCTACCAGCACCCCAGTTGGAGATAATGCTGAGTTTAAAGCAATTAGTCAAGTTTTTGCTGACCAAAATATTCCAGTCAGTTCTACCAAATCTCAAACGGGACATTCGTTAGGAGCTGCTGGAGTTCAAGAAAGTATCTATTCATTATTAATGATGGAAAATGATTTTATAGCAAAGACGCTTAACTTAGAAAATCCTCCCGAACATACAGGAGTTAATCTACTTAGAGAAAACCAAACCTCGGTCAAACTGAAGAATATTATTTCTAATGCTTTTGGCTTTGGCGGAACCAATTCGTGTTTGCTATTTAGTAAGCCAGCATAATTAATTGAAATAAACCACCAATATAAGCAATATGAGTTACAACTCCATTCCCGCTGGCAAATCTTTGCCAGATGATATTAACGTAATAATAGAAATACCTGCCCACAGCACGCCAATTAAATATGAAGTTGACAAGGACTTAGATGCCTTAGTGGTAGATAGGTTTATGCCAACCCCAATGTTTTATCCTGCCAATTATGGTTTTGTTCCTAATACTTTGGCAGATGATGGCGACCCTCTTGATGTTTTAGTCATCACCCCTCATCCTTTATTATCTGGTTGCGTTATCCGTTGTCGTCCAGTTGCGGTCCTGCAGATGGAAGATGAAAGTGGCATGGATGAAAAGATTATTGCAGTTCCTCATAGCAAACTTACTCCTATTTATAATGATATTAATGATGTAGGAGACCTGCCACAACTGCTCAAAGAGCAGATTAATCATTTCTTTGAAAACTACAAGAAACTTGAAAAGGACAAGTGGGTTAAGGTGGACAAATGGGCGGATAAAAAAACCGCATTAGAAATGATACAAAAAGCCCTATAAAAACTACACTTTATTAGCGGCAATTTTCTATAACCTTATAAATTATGGGCGTTAAGCAAACCCCTTTGCAACACTTGCGCAATGTTGCTATTATTGCTCATATAGACCACGGTAAGTCAACTCTTGCAGACCGTTTTATTCAAGAATGTGGCGGACTTAGTGAGAGAGAGATGAAAGACCAGGTTCTGGATTCTATGGAGATTGAACGAGAACGTGGCATAACCATTAAAGCTCAAAGTGTTACTTTAGCGTATTCTGCAGATGATGGCAACAATTATGTTATCAATTTCATTGACACTCCAGGGCATGTTGATTTTTCTTATGAAGTATCCAGGTCACTAAACGCTTGCGAGGGAGCTGTTTTATTAGTGGATGCATCTCAAGGAGTGGAAGCGCAAACCCTTGCTACAACCTATACAGCTGTGGAGCAGGGCGTTGAAATGGTGCCTGTCCTAAATAAAATTGATTTACCTCAGGCAGAACCAGAGCGTGTTACCGCAGAAATTGAGGAGTTGGTGGGATTGCCAGCAAAAGAGTGCTTAACTGTCAGCGCTAAAAAAGGGACGGGAGTTCATCAACTTTTAGAGGCGCTTATAGAGAGAATACCTGCTCCTAGCGGAGACAGAGAATCCCCTCTTAGAGCTCTAATCATAGATTCCTGGTTTGATAATTACATGGGTGTGGTATCTTTGGTGCGAGTAATGGAAGGTGGAATTACCAAAGGTTCTAGGGTTGAGATTGCCTCAAAAGGGACTCGCCATCGCGTAGAACAACTTGGAGTTTTTACTCCGCATCGTCATGAATGTGATTCATTAGAGGCAGGAGAGGTTGGCTATGTTTCTCTGGCTATCAAAGATATTAAGGGCGCTCCAGTTGGAGACACTGTTACTGATAACAGCGAAACAAAACCCTTGCCTGGCTTTCGCCGAGTGCAACCGCGTATTTTTGCTGGACTTTTCCCAGTGGATGGTCAACAGTTCCCCGCTTTTCGTGAATGTCTTGGCAAACTAGCGCTTAATGATGCTTCATTAACCTACGAACCAATCCAATCATCAGCATTGGGCTCGGGGTTTCGTGTTGGCTTATTGGGATTATTACATTTGGATATAGTGCGTGAAAGATTAGAGCGAGAATATGGACTTAATCTAGTGGCGACTGCGCCAACTGTTATTTATCAAGCACAACTTAAAAATGGCAAGTCGGTTAAGGTTGAATCACCTGAAGAAATGCCATCTCCAACAGAGTTAGAGATAATTGAAGAACCCATCGCCAACACCACCATACTTTTACCTAATAAATATTTAGGATCAGTATTAGAATTGTGTGAAAAAAAGCGCGGCATACAAAAAAAGATGCTGCATCAAGGAGGGGGACAAGTATCATTGGAATATGAAATTCCGCTTAGTGAACTAATGACCGATTTCTTTGATAAGCTAAGTTCAGCTAGTAGCGGCTTTGCTTCTATGGACTATAAAATTATAGGTTATCAACAAACACATGTAGTAAAGGTTGATATACTGATTAATGGAGAGCCAGTTGATGCTATGTCTCGGCTTATATATAAGGACCGCGCTGAGGCGGCGGGGCGTCATTATGCTGAGCAGCTTAAAGAAATAATCCCACGCCAACTTTTTGTGGTGGCAATTCAAGCAGCGGTAGGAGGCAAAATTATTGCTCGCAGCACTGTTAGCGCTATGGGCAAGAATGTTACTGCCAAATGTTATGGGGGAGATATAACTCGTAAGAAGAAACTACTGGAAAAACAGAAGAAAGGTAAAAAACGTATGAAGCAAATAGGAAAAGTAACTTTGCCTTCTGCTGCTTTTGCAACTATTCTCGGCGCTGACTAAAAATAATTTTTTTTGTGTATAATTAAGGGTAGTTTAATTATTATTAAAAATTTATTATGGCACAAGTATTATTAAGAGATGTCCACAAATCCTACGATGCGGTTAATGTATTGGACCGCATAAACCTTGATATTAATAAAGGAGAATTTGTAGTATTTGTAGGCCCCTCAGGATGCGGTAAGTCAACTCTGCTGCGTCTTATCGCAGGCCTCAGCGAGGTAACTGATGGTGAAATATCCATTGGCAACCAAAAGGTAAATGACCTTCCGCCCGCGGAAAGAAAAATAGCAATGGTGTTTCAATCTTATGCTTTATATCCTCACATGACTGTTGCGGAAAATATGGGATTTAGCTTGCGGATGGCAAAGGAGAAGAAGGAAACAATTAAGAATAAGGTTACTAGCGCTGCTAATATTCTGCAGTTAGAAAAATTGTTAGAGCGCAAGCCCAAAGCATTATCTGGCGGGCAAAGACAACGGGTGGCAATTGGACGCGCCATAGTGCGCGAGCCGCAGGTATTTCTATTTGATGAGCCCCTATCCAATTTAGATGCAGAATTAAGAGTGGAAATGCGAGTGCAAATTGCTAAGCTTCATCAACAGCTTAAAACCACGATGATTTATGTAACTCATGACCAGGTTGAGGCGATGACTATGGCGGATAAAATAGTTGTGCTAAATGGAGGGCACCTACAACAAGTGGGCAGTCCGTTGGAACTTTATCATTATCCTACCAACCTCTTTGTTGCAGGTTTCATAGGTTCCCCCAAGATTAATTTCATTGACGCCACCTGTATTAAGTCGGAGGATAAATCTATTGAAGTGGAAGTTGCAGGTAACACAGTTAAACTCCCTTTAACCACAACTAAAGAAAGCGGAGCAATTGGTAAAGGACAGAAGTTAATTCTTGGTGTCAGACCTAAAAATATCCAAATTTCATCTGGTGGCAAGGATTGGATTAAATTCAAAGTCAAAACAGAAGTGGTTGAAAGGTTAGGAGGTATTTCTTATGCCTATACCAGATTAGAAGGCAATGCTAATAATTTGATTGTTGAGATTCTAGATGATGCGGATATAGCTATTGGTAGCAATCTCAATGTTGCTATAGATCCTGTTGATTGTTATTTATTTACTGAAGCAGGTGTGGCACTACAAAGGTTAACAAAATTTAATACTTACGGCAAACATTAATTAATGTTTCGGCTTTGTTTCATAGGAGCAGGCAGCTCCGTTTTTGCCCAGAATCTGCTGGTGGATATTTTGCAGAATCCACAGTTTAATGATATTGATATTTCATTGCATGATATTGATGCTGAACGGCTCGCCACATCGCAAAAAATGACGGAAAATCTTATTAAGCAATTGAAACTGTCAGCGAAAGTTACCTCTTATGAAAACCGCAAAGATGCGCTAAAGGACGCAAATTATGTAGTTACCATGATGCAAGTAGGGGGGTATAAGCCATGTACTGTATCAGATTTTGAAGTCCCTAAAAAATACGGCTTGCGTCAGACGATTGCCGATACTCTTGGAGTTGGCGGCATAATGCGTGCACTGCGCACTATTCCTGTGATACTTGACATAGCCAGAGATATGCAAGAGATATGTCCTGATGCCTATCTTTTGAACTATGTTAACCCCATGGCAATGTTGCAGATGGCGCTTCATCGTGAATTTCCACAACTTAAAACCTTAGGGCTATGTCATAGTATCCGCTACACGATTCAAGATATTGCTGCGGACTTAAAAATGAAGCCCGAAGATATTGCTTTTACCTGCGCCGGCATTAATCATATAGCATTTTATTTAACTCTTAAAGATATCAAGAGTGGTGAATCACTTTATCCGCGACTGCGGCAAGTTGAGGCAACAGCCACCTATCCGCCAAGCAACAAAGTACGCTATGAGATGCTAAAGCGATTTGGCTATTTTGTAACCGAGTCCAGCGAGCACTTTTCCGAATATGTCCCTTGGTTCATAAAGAATAATCGCCCCGAACTCATCCAAGAATTTAATATTCCTTTGGATGAATATATAAGAAGATGCGAAGAGCAGTCACAGGATTGGCAAGATATGAGATTGCGACTGGAAGACCCTAATAATGAATTTAAGATTGAACGTAGTGTTGAATATGTGGAGGATATTCTTGCTGCCCTTGAGCTTAATAATCCTGTAGAAATTCATGCTAATGTTTCAAATCACCAAGGGTTAATTACCAACCTGCCAAACGATTGCTGCGTGGAAGTGGCGTGCCGCATTGATAAAAATGGAATTGATGAACAGCGGGTCGGCAACCTGCCTATTCATCTTGCCGCCCTCATGCAAACCAATATCAATGTCCAAAAGTTAACTGTTGAAGCAGCGCTTAGTCGCAAAAAAGAATACATCTATCATGCTGCAGCGCTTGACCCCCATACAGCAGCTGAGCTTAATCTTACGCAAATATGGAAAATGGTGGACGAGTTATTACTACAACATAAGGACTGGCTACCGCAGTATTCGTAACATAGCTCGTAATATAGATATAATATAGCCATAATCACTAAATATTAAATAATTATTTTTTATGGTCTGCTGCATGTTTTTATGTATAATCAAACTACTATTATTTAACTAAATATTTTAATATTATGAAAAAATTGACATTATTTTTAGTATCCGCTTTTTTTGCCGTTAATGTGTACGCAGGTGAATTGGTAATAAATGCAGATACTTCGGATCCTGATCCTAAGAAGGCAGTTCAAGCTTTAGTTAAGAAGTTTGAAGCAGCCCATCCAGACATCAAGGTCAAATTGAACATCTATGACCACGAGGCGTATAAAACAGCGTTGCGTAATTGGTTGGTAACAGCGCCACCTGATGTTATATATTGGTATGCTGGCAATCGCATGAAGCAATTTGTAGACCTTGGTCTTTTGGAAGATGTAAGTGATGTATGGGCTGCTAACCGTCTTGAATCAAAAATGCCAGCTGCTAGCGCTTCCATGACCATTAATGGTAAGAAATGGGGCGTGCCTTATACTTACTATAATTGGGGCATCTATTATCGCAAAGATATCTTTGACAAGTACGGCATTAAGACACCCAAGACCTGGGAAGATTTTTTGGCGGCATGCGCTACTTTAAAGAAAAATGGCGTCACTCCTATAACCATAGGCACCAAATACCTATGGACTGCTGGCGGGTGGTTTGACTATCTTAACATGCGTGTCAATGGATATGATTTCCATATTGACCTCATGGATGGCAAGATACCTTATACAGATAAAAGAGTTCGCAACACCTTTAAGCATTGGGCTCAATTGGTTGAACCAGGATACTTCCTGAAAAATCATGCTACCTATTCATGGCAAGAAGCCCAACCTTTTATGTATCGTGGTGAGGCAGCTATGTATCTGATTGGCAATTTCATAACTCCGCAATTTCCGGATAATGTGAAATCCAAGATGAGTTTCTTTCAATTCCCTGTAATCACACCAGGACTTGAGTTGGGTGAAGATGCTCCTACAGATACGGTGCATATTCCTGCGCGCGCTAAAAATAAAGAGGATGCCAAGAAGTTCTTAGCATTTATTGCTCGCGCTGATGTTCAAACAGACATTAATAAAATTCTGTTGCAACTTCCCACCAATAAGAGAGCTAAGGTTGTTAAGGATCCTTTCCTTGATATAGCAAAGAAAATGCTACCTAAAGCCAAGACCGCTCAGTTCTATGATAGAGATACTGATCCAGATATGGCTAAGGAAGGAATGAAAGGATTTCAGGAGTTTATGGTTAAGCCAGATCGTCTTGATGCTATTCTCGAACGTTTAGAGAAAACTCGCAAGAGAATATTTAAATCTTAGTTTATTCTTTATAGAATAATTGAAATTCAAAGCGGGCTCAGTAATTTAATTATTGAGCCCGCTTTTTTTATCCTCTCTTATATAGGAAGCTTATATTCCTTAGCGGCAAAATCAAATATAAAGTCCCCTTGCTCAGTGGAGCACACTCGCATTCCTGCAGCAAGTTTCCAATTAACTCCATCCACCTCCGCCTGTTTAAGCAAGTACCCTGTCAGAGATCTCAGAGATTCTTTGTTCAATAATACTCCCAGGTAGTGATGGTTATCATTAGTATAAAAAACACCACCTTGCGCATCCTGCGCTGTGGCATTTATATCTGTTTCAATGTACTCTCGCCATGATTCTCCTTGCCATTTGCCAAACACACCATCTCCTGTTAGAACGACACTTGAATTTAATGAAGAAACGCGCTTAATCTTAATCGGTAATACTTGTTGCAAATTACCAGGCGCTAGAGTTTGTGGAATTTGAAAATCCGCATTTTTGCTGCCACTGCTTGGACCCCATAAAAATTGAGTGCCAGCGCATTCTTTTTGTATTCTATTAATTACCTCCTTGCTGATGTTTATGAGCGCAGGAATGATAACTAACTTATATTTGCTTAGGTCAGCGTTGATATGAACTATATCAAGATTAATTCCATAACCACGTAATGCTTCATAAAATCTAAAAGCCCATTGTGGATAAACAATGCCGCTACCTTGCGGTAATATTTCGTTATACCAGCAGCTCTCATAATCATACAGTAAAGCAACCTCGGCAGGTTTGAGAGTTAATTGAGGCAGTTTGGACATTTCTTTTTTAACCTCCACAATTTCGTTATAGGCGGTTGCTGGTTGCGAATCGGGAGATAGGATGGCAGAGTGCATCTGCTCCTGCGCATAAGGGACTTGACGCCAGCGAAAGTAGCTAACTACTTCGGCGCCATGAGCAAATGCTTGCCAGGTCCAGAATTTCACAGCGCCAGCAACGGGAGTTGGATTATTACCTGCCCAGTTTACTGCTCCAGGTTGTTGTTCCATAATCCATAGTTTGCCTTTGCCGATTCCGCGATAAAGGTCATGATAAAAAGCCGAGATGTCAGGGTGTCCTATGTCGTAATATTTTTTCTTATCATCTCCGCCACTCCAATCCTGGTACATTTCTTCCAAGTACCCTAAGGGGTAGTTATCCCAACTGGCAAAATCAAGGTCTTGTCCCATAGCAAAGTGGTCAAAATCATTGGTGAAGCCCATCATGTTATGAGTAATTGGTTGGTCGGAACAATACTTGCGTAGAATATCCGTTTGAGCCAAATTATACGCTACTATTGACTGCGAGCAAAAGCGGTAGAAGTCCAGTAAATGAGCAGGGTTTGCCTCAGCAACAGTGTTATTAGGCAATGGGATTTCGTCAAAAGTGCCGTAATTTTGGTCCCAGAAAGAGTTCCCCCAAGCGTTATTAAGCTTGCTGATATCACCGTATTTTTTTGCTAAGTAACTATGAAAATAATCTTTATCCACATCGCCATAACTACGCGCGGTATCATGGCAAGCAAACTCATTATCAGTTTGCCACGCTACAACTGCCGACTTATTACCATATCTCTTAGCCATCTTTTCAGTAATGGCACGCGAATACTCTAAATAAACTGGCGAGTTAAAACTATAATGGCGTCTAGAACCAAAACTGCGAGTTCGTCCATCCTCACCAACTGGTAATATCTCTGGGTGTTTTTTTATGAGCCATGCTGGAGGAGTTGCCGTGGGAGTGCATAGTACCGTGCCAATTCCACTGTCATTAGCAAGTCCGATCACTTTATCCAACCAAGCAAAATCATATTCATCAGGGGAGGGTTGCATTTTCCCCCAAGCAAACTCTGCAAGACGGATATAACTTATACCAAGTTCTTGCATCATCTTTATATCTTGTTGCCATAAAGAAGGGTCCCAGTGTTCGGGATAATAGCATACACCCAATTTAATCTTGTTCATAATTTTGTTCATAAAGTCCAGTTATATAGTTCCAGTTATATAATTTAAATATTACTCAATATTTTACAAGATAATTTACCTTGTCAATGGATATGATTATATGTGGCTATATAGGCGCGGTTATTCTATAATACCAATTATGTCAAAGACTTCAGTAAAGCAATATCTTGATGATATAAATAGCCCGCGTCAAGGAATGCGTTCGGCAATTCCCATAGTTTTAGGGTATGTCAGCATCGGCTTTGCTGCCGGCATATCTGGTAATCTTGCTGGGATGTCAGTTGCCGAGGTAGGATTATTATCACTGATTCTTTTTGCTGGTTCGGCGCAGTTTGTATTCGCTCAGCTATATTCTGCTGGAGCATTGGTTTTACTACCCACCATTTTTTTTCTTAACTTCCGCCATTTTCTTTATTCTGCAGCTATAGCGCCATCAACTATCAAGTTGCCAACCCGCACTAGGTTTATCATAGGGGCTTGGCTAACCGATGAAACCTTCTCGGTGGCAACTGCTAATATACAAGGCAGAGTGCTTGATAGAGGCGGCTGGGTTATCGCCCTTAACTTTACCGCTTATAGTGGCTGGTGCACAGGCAATATTTTGGGGGCTTATGTTGGTGAAGACCTACAAGGCATAGATGCATTGGGCTTGGATTTTGCCTTACCAGCAATGTATGCGGCAATACTTATGCTTCTGGCAGTTAATTTTCCTCGTCTTATTCCATGTATCTTTGTTATATCCAGCGCAGTGGTAGTTACTACCTTATTGAATTTCACCTATCACAGCGTCGCCACTCCTTTGCTTGCCGCGATTATCACGGCAACTTTAGCAAGCATAGTATTTCGCCCCAATAAATCATGATGACAGTTCGCCCCGAAGTCCTGCTACTGATAATCGGCTGTATGGCGGTTACTATAGTGCCGCGTGTGCTTCCCTTATTGGTGATAAACAGATTCAAGCCGCCTGTTGTTGTGTTGCAATGGTTAAATTATGCGGTTCCAGCCATCATTGCCGCACTGTTAATGGATGACTTACTCAACGGAACAGGCACACAGATTTTTGTTTGGTTAAATAGCAGAGAGGTGGCTGGCATAATCGCCCTGATTGTCGCATTTGTTACCCGCAGTATAATTACCACGGTGCTACTGAGCATTGCCTCTTACTCATTATTAAATTTACTGCTAATATGATAATAAATTAAATAATGTTATAATTACCTGTTATGAATACATATCGCCTAGCGCCAATTGTGTTCTTATTGCCAGCAATTTTATTGTTTGCCGTATACGTGGTCTATCCAATTTTTGATAGTATTATCCTAAGCTTTTATGACTGGGATGGTATCGGTGAGAAAGATTTTGTAGCTTTTGGCAACTATGCAGAACTAATAGAAGACCCTCAGTTTTGGGTATCCATCAAGAACAATATCTTATGGCTTGTGCTCTTGATGTTGGCACCAGTGTTTGGCTTGGCATTGGCATTATTTCTTAATCAGCAAGTGCGTGGTATCCGCCTGGCAAAATCATTATTTTTCTTTCCCTTTGTCGTTTCACTGGTAATTGTTGGGGTTATTTTTAGTTGGTTTTACGACCCACGTTTTGGCTTATTGGCTATATTTATTGAATGGGTTAGCGGTGTTAATATTTCCATTTTGTCCGATGAGAATTTAGTAACCTTTGGCATAATATTTGCTGCTTTATGGCCCCAGACCGCTTATTGTATGATTTTGTACCTAACAGGGCTCACCAGTGTAAACAGTGAGGTTATTGAAGCGGCGCGCATTGATGGAGCCAAGGGCTTTGCTATGCTGTGGAATATAGTGCTGCCACAATTAAGACCAGTAACATTCATTGCCATAGTGGTTACGGTAATCGGTGCCCTGCGCAGCTTTGATTTGGTGGCAATAATGACTGCTGGCGGTCCTTATAATAGCTCCAGCGTGTTGGCTTATTTTATGTATGAACAAAGCATATTCTCGTATAGGGTTGGTTATGGCGCTGCCATAGCTACGGTTCTTTTCTTAATAACCCTGATTTATATCGGCTACTTCTTGTGGCGTATGATAAAGCAAGAGCAATAATAATGTTTCCACAACCTATTCAAAGCCGCTCTATCTGGCATCAAAGAAAATATCACATTCTGTTATGGTTTTCATTAATTTTGTGGTTAATGCCTCTGACGGCGATAATCTTGACATCCTTCCGCTCTTTAGCAGATATTCAACTGGGTAATTACTGGGGATTACCTGAAAAATGGTATTACCAAAACTACATAACAATCTTAACCGATACCCCTATGGCGCGTTATATGGTGAATAGTTTATTCATCTCCGTTATTGCCACAGTCGCTGCGGTTATCCTGTCCACCATGTCAGGTTATGCTTTGGCAAAATACCGCTTTCGCCTCAATATTTGGTTATTTGCGCTTTTTGTTGGTGGCAACTTTGTCCCCTTCCAAATACTTATGATTCCAGTCCGTGATCTCACAATTAGTACAGGATTGTATGATACTTATTGGGGTTTGATAATTTTCCATGCCGCCTTTCAATCTGGTTTCTGCACCCTTTTTATGCGCAATTTTATTGTTTCCCTGCCACATGAATTATTTGAGTCGGCTCGTTCCGAAGGAGTATCAGAGTTTAAAATTTTCTGGCATATAACAATTCCTTTGGTGCGTCCTGCACTGGCAGCGCTATCTGTTCTAATATTTACCTTTGTGTGGAATGATTTTTTCTGGGGCTTAGTGCTGGCGCAAAGTGATGAGGTGCGCCCAGTTACCGCAGCGCTAAATGCATTAAAAGGTCAGTGGGTGGCATCCTGGCAATTGCTCTCGGCAGGAGCGGTAATTGCGGCTGTTCCTCCAGTCATGTTGTTTTTTATAATGCAGAAGCAGTTTATTGCTGGACTAACCATGGGAGCGACCAAGGGATAGTAAATCCCAGTAAATTAAGGCATAGTAAATCCCAGTAAATTCTAATAAATTAAGACATAGTAGATATAATTGCACTAAAGTGATATACTAAACGGCTGCCAAATATTTGCAAATTTAAAATTGATTATTAACAAATTAGAGAGAAATATTTATGATTAAGGAAATTGAAACGTATGACCCTGAGTTAGCAAAAGCGCTCACGAATGAAAAGAAACGTCAAGAAGAGCATATAGAACTTATTGCTTCTGAGAATTACACGAGTAAATGTATTATGGAAGCTCAAGGGACAGAGCTCACTAACAAATACGCCGAAGGATATCCAGGCAAAAGATACTATGGTGGTTGTGAATATGTTGATATTGTTGAGCAGTTAGCAATTGACCGCGTAAAAGAATTATTCGGCGCTGACTATGCCAATGTGCAACCCCACTCAGGAGCGCAAGCAAACGCGGCAGCATTTATGGCACTAGTTGAGCCCCATGATACTGTTATGGGAATGAACTTAGCTGAAGGTGGGCATCTTACTCACGGCTCTAAGGTTAATTTTTCTGGCAAAATTTATAACTCGGTCTTTTATGGTGTTGATAGCAAGGGTATGTTGGACTATGACCAAATGCGTTCTGCTGCTCGCGAACATAAGCCCAAGATGATGATTGGTGGATTTTCCGCCTATTCACGCAAAGTAGATTGGGCTATAATGCGAGAAATTGCCGATGAAATAGGAGCTTATTTGCTGGTGGATATGGCGCATGTTGCTGGCTTAATAGCTGCGGGACAGTATCCCGACCCTCTACCACATGCCCATGTTGTAACTAGCACCACGCACAAGACATTAAGAGGTCCACGTGGCGGCATCATCCTGACAAAGAATCAACCAGAATTGGATAAAAAGTTCAACTCCGCTGTTTTCCCCGGCACTCAAGGCGGTCCCTTGATGCATGTCATAGCAGGAAAGGCAATAGCATTTAAAGAGGCATTATCTCCACAATTTACTGACTATCAAAAGCAGGTGGTGAAAAATGCTGTTACTTTGGCGGATAAAATTCAGGAGCGCGGTTATAAGATTGTATCTGGCGGCACCGAGAACCATCTAATGTTAGTAGATCTTATTTCTCAAGGTTTAACTGGTAAGCAAGCAGATGCCACACTTGGTCGCGCCAATATTACAGTTAATAAAAATGCGGTGCCCAATGACCCACAATCACCATTCGTTACCAGCGGAATAAGATTAGGCACTCCCGCCTGCACTACTCGCGGCTTTAAAGAGGCGGAAGTTAGTCAAGTAGGGGAGTGGATATGCGATTTATTAGATAACATAGAAGATGAATCTACAATATCCAGAGTTCGTTCTGAAGTTCTGGAACTTTGTAAGAGACATCCTGTCTATTCTTAGAAATTATGACAATTAGTATATTTGACCTCTTTTCAATCGGCATAGGACCTTCAAGTTCCCACACGGTGGGACCCATGAGGGCGACCAGGTTATTCGCCGAAAGAATTGAACAACAAGGACTCCTTGACAAAACTGCTCGTATTAAGGTAGAGTTATTTGGTTCTTTGGGAGCAACTGGCAAAGGGCACGGCTCGGAGAAAGCAGTTCTGTTGGGATTGGAAGGAGAAAAGCCAGAATCAGTTGACCCGCAACTGACCGAACAACGAGTTGATGCTATCATAAGCAATAAGCAGATTAACCTATTTGGTAAGCGCAAAATATCCTTTGATTTGAAGAAGGACCTTATTATGCACAAACGTAAGTCCTTACCTTATCATTCCAATGGCATGATGTGCTATGCTTATGATGACAAAGAAAAAGAACTATGTGTTAAAACCTATTATTCAGTAGGTGGTGGATTTGTGGTGGATGACAAAGCGGCAGGCGCTGACCGCATCAAAGAAGACGACACTAAGGTTGCCTATCCATTTACTAGTTGTGTTGAATTATTAGCTCATTGTAAGGAACATAATCTTAGAATATGTCAGCTTATGTTGGAGAATGAAAAATCCTGGCGCAGCGAAAAAGAAATTAGACAAGGAATATTGGCTATATGGAAAGTTATGCAAGAGTGCGTCAAAAATGGCATGTCCAATGATGGAATTTTGCCTGGTGGGTTGAAGGTGCGGCGACGAGCTAAATCATTGTATGAGGACTTAAAAAATAAATCCCAGGTTGATATGATTAGCCCAGGGCTAACGGATATGGATTGGGTTAATGTATATGCTATCGCGGTTAATGAAGAAAATGCATCTGGTGGCAGAGTGGTGACCGCGCCGACAAATGGCGCTGCCGGCATAATCCCTGCGGTTATGCATTATCATTACCATTATTGCCAGGGTGCTTGCGATGATAGTATTATTAATTTTTTGCTTACTGCTGCAGCCATCGGTATCTTATATAAAGAAAATGCTTCAATATCTGGCGCCGAAGTTGGTTGCCAAGGAGAGGTTGGCAGTGCTTGCTCAATGGCTGCTGGCGGACTAACCGAAGCAATGGGTGGCACCATCTATCAGGTAGAGAATGCTGCGGAAATAGCTATGGAGCATAATCTTGGTTTAACTTGTGACCCTATTGGCGGCTTGGTTCAGGTGCCATGTATTGAAAGGAACGCAATGGGAGCGATAAAAGCCATAAATGCAACTCGTATGGCATTGCGGGGAGATGGCGAGCATTTTGTATCTTTAGACAAGGTTATTAAAACAATGAGAGAAACTGGCGAGGATATGAAGGATAAATATAAAGAAACCGCGCGTGGTGGCTTGGCAGTTAATGTCATAGAATGTTAGGCAAATAACCCTGCTAAATAACTCCCTAAAATATAAAGAGTATAAACATTAATTATTCAAAGAATATGTATAATGTTATGCATGGGTAAGGAGGCAATCCCAAAATTATTATTATTATTATTAAATTTATGAGGTCAATTATGAGACAACAATATAAATTATTATTAATTGCGTTAGCATCGTTATCTTTTGCATTAGCACAAGTATCGCCTGCCGCGATTAAGGTTGGTATATCTGGTCCCCACACTGGAGCTTATGCCGCTTTTGGCGAGCAACTTTGGAAAGGGGCAATACAAGCAGTTCGTGATATAAATGCCGCTGGCGGTATTAATGGCGAAAAGCTGGTTGCAGTAAAAGGCGATGATGCCTGCGAACCAAAACAAGCAGTTAATGTAGCAAACAGATTGGTGGAAAAAGACAAGGTGACTGCGGTTGTAGGACACTTCTGCTCTTCCAGTTCCATCCCTTCCTCTGTGGTTTACAATGAAGCAGACATTCTTATGATAACTCCCGCTTCAACTAATCCCACGGTTACAGATCGCGGACTTGGCAATGTGATGCGCGTATGCGGTCGCGATGACCAACAAGGACAGGTTGCTGGTGACTATATCAAAGATGAACTGAAAGCTAAACGAGTGGTAGTTATCCATGATAAAGATACCTATGGACAAGGACTGGCAGATGCAGCCCGCAACCAACTTAAAAAGCGCAAGGTTAGAGTGGTTATGTATGAAGGTCTGACTCGCGGTGAAAAGGACTTCAATGCTTTGGTCACCAAGATTCGTTCTAAAAAGCCAGACGTAGTTTACTTTGGTGGTCTTCATTCTGAAGCAGGTCCCTTATTGCGTCAGATGCGCGAACAAGGTATTGATGCTTGGTTTATCTCTGGTGATGGCATAGTATCTCAGGATTTTGTTAAGGCAGTTGGTGGAAAGGAATTTCTTACCAAGACGCTTATGACTTTCGGCGCTGACCCCCGCAATCAGAAGAATAATCCAGCAGGAGCCGCTTTGGTGAAAAACTTCCGCGCTACAGGATACGAACCCGAAGGTTATACCCTTTATGCCTATACTGCTATGCAGGTTATAGCGGCATCTTTGAAGGCAAATAAAGGTGAGAAATCTGGCACTAAGTTGAGTTCATGGATTAAAGCCAACAACACCCCTACAGTTATGGGGAATAAGGCATTTGATTCCAAAGGTGATCTCAAGGTATCAGATTATGTAATGTATGAGTGGAAAAACGACGGGACCTACTCAGAATTATAGAAATATCTATAATCGCTCCTTAGTGCTTATTTGATTTGCGCTAAGGGGCGGTTATTTGTTTAATATCTTTCTTCATCACTATTCATCGTTATTCATCACTATTAATACTTGGTTTAGCTATATAAACACACGGATAAACACACTATTTGTATTTATATAATTAAATCAATCATAAAAAAATATCATCATGGACTTGCACATACTGCTTCAACAGCTACTTAATGGCTTAATTTTAGGTTCAGTTTACGGGCTAATTGCTATTGGCTATACAATGGTTTATGGCATTATAGGCATGATTAATTTTGCTCATGGAGATGTGTATATGGTAGCGGCTTATGTATCTGCTATTGGCATAGCAATTCTGAGTTTATTTGGCATTCAGTCGGCTCCTTTTATAATTTTTGCGGTTCTTATTTTTACCATTGTTGTTACCTCTTGCTACGGCTGGACCATAGAAAGAGTTGCTTATCGTCCGCTACGGCAATCTACTCGGCTTGCTCCGCTTATTTCAGCCATAGGCATGTCTTTGTTTTTGCAGAATTATATTCAGATAACCCAAGGAGCGCGCACTCAGGGAGTGCCCAATTTGATTGAAGGGACTATCCGCTTGGGGAGTAGCGCGGAAAATTTTGTGCAGATTACATACTCACAACTATTCATTGTCATAGCTGCAATTGTGGGGATGGTAACATTGAATCAGATTATCCAAAGAACATCCTTAGGGCGTCAATGTCGCGCCACCCAACAGGATAGGGTGATGGCAGACATACTCGGAGTTAATACGGATAGGATTATCTCTTCGGTCTTTGTAATTGGCGCTGCTATGGCAGCCCTTGCTGGTGTTTTGGTTACATTGAATTATGGTTCTTTTGATTTTCATATTGGATTTGTTACTGGAATTAAGGCATTTACTGCCGCAGTGCTGGGAGGCATAGGTTCATTGCCTGGCGCTATATTGGGCGGAATTATTCTGGGGATGTCAGAATCCTTATTTTCTGGTTTGATAAATACTGACTATAAGGATGTATTCGCTTTTTGTTTGTTGGTGCTGATCTTAATTTTTCGTCCCAGTGGCATACTTGGTAAATCTGAAGTAGAAAAAGTATAAACGGACACATAATGAATACTAATAACACTCAAACGCCCTCCAGCACATCAGGTACTTTTAAGCTAAATCTGCGCGCTTCTATATTTGATACGATTCTCGCAGCCATGATTGCCTTAGTGCTATTTGCTCCAATAGTTGGCTTGGTTTTAGATGGCTACGAGCTGCGCAATAATCTTAAGGTGGCAATGATATTTGTTGCTGTGGTTGCCGTCGGTAGGTTTGCCGTATCAATCTTTGTCCAGACACCTTATGGAGCAAATGTTCTGGATAGGTTCCTCAGCGGCAGAAAAGTGCATGTTACCGTCTCCAAGCAAACAACTTCTATTTGGTGGCAAGCATCTTTACCCCTTGTAGCCCTCATAGCATTTACTTTCCCAGTTGTAGCCCATTATTCCCCCGAGACGTTGGGAATATTCGGCGGCAAATATGGCATCACTATAATGATTTTGGCGCTGATTTATGTCCTGTTGGGAATGGGATTAAACATAGTAGTGGGGTTAGCAGGATTGTTAGATTTGGGCTATGTAGCTTTTTATGCCATAGGCGCCTATTCACTTACCATAGGATATGCAGAACTGGGTCTGGGTTTTTGGAGTATCTTATTCATAAGCCCCATAATCGCAGCATGCTGGGGCGCAGTATTGGGTTTCCCGGTATTAAGAATGCATGGCGACTATCTTGCCATAGTTACTCTTGGCTTTGGGGAAATAATTCGTTTGGTGCTCAATAATTGGATATCTTTTACTGGCGGACCAAATGGCATGACAGCTCCAGACGTCACCTTCTTTAATCTGCTATCTTTTAGTCGCGCTGGCACAGAATCAATGATGCCATTCCATGAATTTTTCGGTTTGGAATATACTTCTTCATACAAATATATGTTCATTTATTGGATGATCTTAATATGTGTGATATTTGCTCTTTATGTTAATAAGCGCTTGGTGCGTATGCCAGTGGGACGCGCTTGGGAAGCATTGCGCGAGGATGAAATCGCTTGTCGTTCTTTAGGGCTAAACCATGTTCTGGTTAAGCTTTCTGCTTTTATGATAGGGGCAAGTGTTGGAGGACTTGCGGGAGTATTTTTTGCTTCTTATCAAAAGTTCGTTAATCCCAGTTCTTTTACTTTTCTTGAGTCGGCGCTTATTGTGGCAATTGTTGTCCTTGGTGGTCTTGGTTCAACCTTAGGGGTAGTAATAGCCGCCATTGTTTTAACCATCTTGCCCGAGCTGCTACGTGAATTTGCAGATTACCGAGTGCTTATGTTTGGCGCTCTTATGATTCTTATGATGATTTGGCGACCACGCGGTTTGGTTAAACCAGTGCGTCCTTTTTATAAGGTGCGTCAGCAGCAAGATGGTTCGGCGCAAAATCAAGCAACAAGTAGTAGCCAAAAAGGCAACTCCACAGCCGAATAGTTAATTATGGATTTATCTGATAACACAATACTTGATGTCACCAACCTTAGTATGAAGTTTGGCGGCATAGTCGCCCTTAAGGATGTTAATTTTAAGGTTAAGCAACCATCAATTACCGCATTAATAGGTCCTAACGGGGCGGGTAAGACCACAGTGTTTAACTGCTTAACTGGTTTTTATAAGGCAGCGCCTGGCAGTAAGTTGCGACTTCAAGGCAAGGATAGTTCTTATGATATAGTCAAAATTTTAGGCGAGAAATTTAAGCCAGGTGATTTCATTAATCCTTTATCTTTCTTTAGTCGGCTTTTTTACAAAATGTTTGGTGGCACACATCTAGTTAATCGCGCTGGCTTGGCGCGCACTTTCCAAAATACCCGTCTGTTTAAAGAAATGTCGGCTGCCGAGAACCTGCTAGTGGCGCAACACATGAGTATGGAACGTAGTTTACTTAAAGGAATATTCAAGACCCAGGGATATATTGAATCACAAGAGACATCAATGCTTATTGCCAATAAATGGTTGAAGTTTTTTAATCTTAGCAAATCAGCTAATCGCATAGCGGGTGAGCTGCCTTATGGAGAACAAAAACGACTGGAGATAGCGCGGGCAATGTGCACCGCTCCTAAGATTTTATGCTTGGATGAGCCAGCCGCTGGTTTGAATCCATCTGAGACAAAGGAACTTAGTGAAATGATAATCAAGCTACGTGATGAATATAACGTAACCATCTTGATTATAGAACATGATATGCATTTGGTTATGAACATATCCGACCACATAGTAGTCCTCAATTATGGCGAAGTAATTTTTGCTGGCAAGCCCATAGAAGTAAAAAACAGTCCTAAGGTAATAGCCGCCTATTTGGGGCAAGAGCAATAGGAGGGCAGAAATAATGGCAACAATCAAGCAAACTACAGCAACTACTGAACCCACAAAATCTATATTAGAAATGTCTGAGGTCAGCACATTTTATGGACCTATTCAAGCATTAAATAAGGTTTCAATTAATGTTGACAAAGGAGAAATAGTAACCATAATAGGGGCGAATGGCGCGGGCAAGTCCACTCTATTAATGACAGTATTTGCTAATCCTAAAGCCAAGAGGGGAAAGGTTATTTATAAGGGACATAACATTACGGGCTATCGCACCAATAAGATTGCCAAGTTAGGCATTAGCATGGTACCAGAAGGGAGACGTATATTTCCAGCAATGACGATTGAAGAAAATCTACACATGGGGAGCATTCATATTGATAAGAATGAAATCCCTGATATTATGAGTGGAATATATGATATTTTTCCTTTGCTTAAAGAAAGACGGCTGCAACGTGGGGGCACTCTGTCGGGAGGAGAGCAACAGATGCTTGCCATAGGTCGAGCATTGATGAGTAAGCCACAATTTATACTACTGGATGAACCGAGTTTAGGGCTTGCGCCAATAATTGTCAATCAAATTTTTGAGCGGCTTAAGGATATCGCAGCAGGGGGAATAACTATTTTATTGGTGGAGCAAAATGCTAACTTAGCATTACAACTTGCCGACCGCGCTTATGTCTTGGTTAATGGCAATATTTCCATGCAAGGCAGCGGCAAAGAACTATTAAATAATAAAGAGATTAAGGACGCCTATCTTGGCTCCTAACCACAAGTAACTTTAATACTTATATATGGCACCTATATACACTTATATATAAGCCAATAGCATGAGCAGTAAAGCGCTATAAACACAGCCCCACTTATAACCAATAAATCCGTATTATTCCATAGCAGCAATGCGGGAATCATTCCCCCTAAAGAAAATATCCACAGGATAGGAGATACAGCTGAGTTTTGAAACCTTGCCTTCCAGCTAGGAAATAACCGCTTGATAATCTTCTTATAAACTAACATGTGCAAGTGATAACCATCTGGTTCTGTAGGAGATGACTTCATCACAAATTTTTTACGGAATATTGAAAATAATGTTTCCCATACTGGATAGGCAATAACCATTAACGGAAACCAAGGAGAAACCTGCGGATTACGATTTACTAACAAAAGAGAAATAACTGCGATGATAAAGCCAATCATATAGGCGCCGCCATCGCCAATAAATATCTTGCCCCACGGATAATTGAAAAGCATGACTCCCAAGATTGCTCCCATAAGTCCGATGCTTATTTTTGCTAATTGGTAATCACCAACATTCATTTCTATGATGCATAAGCAAGTCAACGCTAATAAAGAAACTCCTAAGGAAAGGCCATTGTATCCGTCAATAATATTAATGCCATGCATAACCCCACCTATCATAAAAATAGCAACCGGGTAAGCAACCCACATATTGGCTAACAGATGTTTATCAATCCACGAAAAACCACTATTGTAAAAGCCGCTATCTAATAGCAAACATGCAAGCAATGCCGCAATAAACGAAAAACTTAAGCGATAAACAGGAGGAACATCTTTGGCAAGATCTTCTATAAAACCAGCTAAGAAAGCCAAGAAAATCAACCCTAAGAAAATCGGTTGCCCATAAAGGACTGTAACTAATCCTACCAGGATTGCCAATCCTCCGATGCGGGGTATGGCGGAGTCCTGATGAAATTTTTGCGCTCCACTGGTATCTGTGTCAAGGAAAGATTTGGGCAAACGGATAAATATCAACCCCAAGCAAGACAATGTTGCCGTTGCGAGAGCCACTAAAAAGATTACCGTCATAATCTTTAGTTAGTTCTTTAATGTAGCTTTAGCTATGCTTAGGTCTATTTCCAGTTTTGCCTTGCCAGTAGCGACTTCTTTAATTCCACGCTTCTTGTCTTCTTTTATTGCATGGTTATACAAAAATGAAGGAGTTAAGAACAAAGTTATTACTGTGGCAAATAACAATCCACCAGCAATTGCAGTTGATAGTTGCACCCACCATTGTGAAGACGGCGCGCCTATTGTTATGTCACGTTCTATGAAGTTAAGATTAAGTTGGGTAACCAACGGCATTAGTCCCATAATAGTGGTAGCGCTGGTAAGCAGGACTGGACGAAAACGTTGCACACATGTCTGCAGAACCGCATGACGCGCTGTTTCTCCATCCTGCCTAAGTTTGTTGAACGTATCTATGAGAATGATATTATTATTAACCACTATTCCAGCCAGGGCTACAATTCCTATGCCGCTCATCACTACGCTAAATGCCTCTCCTCTTATCAGTAGTCCAAGAAAGACCCCAGCAGTGGAAAAGAATATAGCGCTTAGCACTAATAGCGCCTGCCTAAAACTATTAAATTGAGTAACCAAAATAACCAGCATAATAAAAAATGCCACACCAAAAGCTCGCACCAAGAAAGCTCCTGCCTCTTGTTGGTTTTGCTGAGTTCCGCCGAACTTCCAACCCACCACAGGCGGCATATATTCACTGGATAGTATGGCTATAAGCTCTGGCAATTTTTGGTCGGGGCGCACCCCTTGTTGTAAGTCAATTTCTATGTTATAAGCAAAGCGTCCGTTAATTCGCGTTACTTCATTTTCACGAGGCCTTGCCGTGCGTGTAATAAAATTACTAACTGGTATTTGTTCGCCTTTAGCCGAAACGCGCATTCTTTCCAGCCGGTCAATATTTCTTTCATTAAAAGGAAAGCGTAATCTTATATCAACTTCTTCCTGAGCTCCTTCTGGCAGATAATCGGATACCTTTATGCCATTGGTTATCATCTGCACGAAAGAACCAAGAGTTGCAATATTAACATTGAACCTGCTTGCTTTTTCCCTATCCACATCAACTTCCCAAGCGATGCTTGGCAGTGACCTGGTATTGCGGATTGCTTTTATATCGCTTACATTGCTTTGGATATACTGGGTAAGCTCATCCACAGTTTTATCTAAGATATCTTTATAGTTGGAGGACAGCTCAATTTCAATGTCTGCATTGCTGGGAGGACCTGCTTGTTCACTACGGACTTCCAACAGAACGCCAGGGAAATCACCCGCCATCTGGTCAACCTTTTGCATAATTTCGGCAGCAGGAGGGCGATTACGCCAATCAGAAAACTCAACTTGTATAGTGCCGATTAAATCCTGAGCTGCTCCACCACCGCCTCTGCCTCCTTCAACAGATACAGTGGTATAAACTGTCTTAAACTCCTTAATTGCGAGCATTCTTTCTTCCACCTGCTTAACTATTTGGTCTCTTTCGTCAAGTGCCAGGTCGCCACGCGCTCTTATTCTAACTTGGGAATTATCTGGTTCCACGCTAGGGAAAAACTCTACCCCTTTGCCAAATGAGAAATAAACCACGATAATTGTTATAAACAAGGCAAATAGAACGGCAACTGTCTTATAGGCATGGTGAATGGCTCTATCAACTACGCGCAGATATAAACCAGGAAGTCCTGTTATGGCGCTATAGTTCTTTTTCTCGGCAGCTAACAGAATCGCCCGCGTATTAATTGCGTGAACATTAGGCCTGCCAATTAATGAACCCAGCACAGGCAAGGCAATGAGAGCTACTACTAAGGCGGAGAGCAAAGTAGTAATTACTGTTATGGGAATATATTTCATAAAATCCCCAGTTACATCGGGCCAAAATAATAGGGGGAAGAACGCTGCCAGAGTTGTAGCAGTTGAGGCAATTATGGGCCATAACATTCGTTTGGCGGCTGCGGCATAAGCATCAACGCGAGAACTTCCTTGCAGCATTCTCATATCTGCATATTCGGATACTACTATGGCGCCATCCACCAGCATACCAACACTAAGGATTAAGCCAAACAGCACTACAATATTCAAAGTGTATCCCATCAAGTTGATTATGAGAATGGCAGCAAGAAACGAGCAGGGTATAGATAATCCCACCAACAGAGCATTACGAAAACCAACAAAAATTATAGATACCAACATAACCAATATTGCTGCCGCAATAACATTGTTAAATAAACTATTTAAACTATCGCGAATCCCCACAGAACTATCCGATGAATAATTAAGTTCAATCCCAGGCGGAAACTCTTTTTTATTTTCTTCAATGTGTTTTTTTATATTTTCTATAGTATCAATAGAGTTCTCTCCTATCCGTTTTACTATTTCAATGCTTACAGTTGATTTACCATTGAAGCGGGAATAAGAGGTTGGGTCCTTGTATGTCCTTCTGCCTACAGCTATATCACGATAGGTTATAACCTTATCATTTACTACCTTAATCGGCAGATTAAGAATATCATTTTCATCTTCCAGCAAACCTGGCACTTTAACTCCAAACCTTCCTTCGCCTGTATCCAGAGCTCCGGCGGCGACCAAACGATTATTGCTTGAGACCAGCCCTATGAGTTCGTCAAGGTTTAAGTCGTATTGTTCCAATGAATAGGGATTAACAATTATTTCCGCAAATTCTGCGCGGTCTCCTTTGATATTGGCTTCAAGTACTCCAGGCAGCCCTTCCAGTCCATCTTTTAATTCTTCAACAAAGCGGTAAAGAATTGCCTCATCCACATCACCGCTCATTGTAATTACCAGAATAGGAAATAAGGCAACATTAACTTCTCTTATAAATGGGTCATTTGCATCTGTTGGCAGATTATTTTTTGCCTTATCCACGCTGGCGCGCACATCTGGTAGGATTGTATCTATGTCAATAGCAGAATCAAACTCCAAGTTAATAGCAGAATATCCCTCAGCCCCAGTACTGATAATTTTTTCCAGTCCATCAATTCCTTCCAGTTCTCGGACTATCGGAGAGGACAAAAGTTTATCCGCATCAAGGGAAGAAATTCCTTCAAGAGCGGTACTGATGTATAGATTGGGTATATTCACATCAGGACTTTCTTCTTTAGGTATGGCGGCATAGGCAAGCATGCCGCTTACTGTCACCAGAACAAGCAGCATTATTACTGTTCTTTTGTATTCTATAGCCGCATCTATAAAACGTTCCATACTCTAACCTTCTCCCTTTACTTCTATTGCAACTTGCTCGCCTTCATCAACAAATCCATAACCGCGTATTATTATTTTCACTCCGTCAGGCAGACCCCCAACCCACATTTCGTTAGTTTCCGCTTTAACTACTTCAATTGGCATAAACTCAACTATGTTGTTTGAGGCAATAACTTTAACTCCGAGTTTACCCTCTGCATTAATATTGATGATGGAAGGAGGGATGTTAACCGCATTAATGGTTCCCGCAAAAAACTCAAGTTCTGCGGTTACTCCAGCGCGTAAGGATTTATCTGCGTTGGGAATTTCTACTTGAACCTCAAAGGTGCGAGAAAGCTCGTCTGATACCTTTGCTACATAACTAACAGTTCCTTCAACTTCTTCTCCAGTTGCCAGATTAACTATGGCTTTGGAACCAGGTTGAATGAAATTTATTTCTAACTCTGACAGGTCACCCATTATTAGCATAGGGTCATAATCAAATACATCAGCCAGTAATTTACCTGGCTGAACGAAATCTCCGTGCTCCACATAGATTTTTTCAACAATTCCAGCAAAAGGGGACTTAACTTCAGTTGAATCAAATTGTTTCTGTGCCAATGCAGCGCCAGCTTTAGCTGCTTGATAATTAGCTAATGCTTGCGCAGCGCTTGTTTGCGAGGTTAGCTTCTGCTTTAACAACCTTTGTTGGCTTTGATATTCTAAACGAGCTTGGTTTTCTTGTGATTGTGCTTGCCGCAAGCGCGCTAACACTTCATCTTGTTCCAGTTTTAGGATGCTGATGTCTGCTGCCACATCATCGCCTGCTTTAACGATTATGGTCTCAACTTGGGCGCTAAGTTCGGCTTTAATTGCCACCATTCGCTCTTCCTTGGATTTGCCACTCAGGCGGATTATCCGTTCGGTAGGAGAGTTAAAAAATTCCTTGACCAGTACTGTCTTAATGTTGCTATTAGTGCGCCCTGAAACATCCAGTTCCTGCGGCTTCTCTTTACCAATAATACCACTTAGCATCCAGACCAGTAAAAATAGAGATATCCCCAGAACAATTTTATAGTTAGAATTCATATCCTTAATTTTTTGCGGAACCAATTTTGCCAATGTTTTCCATACCCCGCCAAAAAAAGATTTAACCCCTTCCCCAGTAGCTGATATGATTTTGTTAATGGGACTAAATATTGCTTTAATATCTATGTTAATTTTAAATTTCATAATCCATTATAGAGAATTTACAATAATAAGTCAATATTGAGGTTGCTATTCAACAATCTCAATATACAATACTTGCAAACGCCTTATTCAACTAAGCTAAGCGACTCTGGTGAGTGGTTGGAATTGCTGGAATTGTTGGAATTATTGGAACTGGGCTTACTCAAGAAGATATTTTGCATATCCACTAAATTACTATTCAATAGCGCAATACCCATATATTTATTACCATCTTCAAGGCAATAATTTATTAACTTGCCACTTTCGTTTATCTTGTCGCCAACTATAGAATAAAGCGGCATATTAATCTGTGTCGTTACAGATTCCCCCTTGTTTTCAAAAGAAACCTTATAACACCTACGCGCTGATTTTCCTTTGTAATGGACTCGCGCCACCACCTCCTGCCCTAAATAACAACCTTTGGTAAAACTTACTCCATCCAATTTGTCATAATTAATCATCTGTGGCGTCATTTGCCCTGATGTTGCAGAGGTTATAAAGGGGATGCCATGCTTAATTAAATAAGCATTCCAACTGATAGTATTGCTCTCGTCCTTTCCGTCCCGATGATTTACTGGGCTTGATGGATTTGATGAACTTGATGCTTTGTCAAACACATTAATAAAAACATCCCCGTCCCCTTGTGATAAAACTTTCCTCACCTCTTTGTTATTGCTATGATTATGGCTATGAAGTTCTCCCCGACTTTCCCCGGCAGCATCATTTGTGGCGTTATTTGCGGCATCATTTGCGGAGTCATTTACAGCATCATTATCCTCTTGCAATATAAATAACTCAAAGCCGCCATCAAGAATATCTATCTGTGT
Source organism: Gammaproteobacteria bacterium (assembly GCA_965207945.1). GTDB lineage: Bacteria > Pseudomonadota > Gammaproteobacteria > CBDBNL01 > JAAOII01 > JAAOII01. Next base: position 1,521,238 of record OZ242303.1, on the reverse strand, counting down.
TTGGCGATAGAGCATCATATACTTACTCCATAGAGCGAGCAAAGAATCAATTACACCTCTTGGCAATAGTATCAGCACCCGTTTATTATTTTCTCCTTGAGAATCCCCCTGAGAATCCCCTGCATCTAAATTGCCTTCATCGGCAATTAAGAACATGCTCGCAACCACCCGCCCCTTAATATCACAGGCGACGCCAAGTAGCGGATTATCCTTAGTCAGTTGCATTAGGTCGCAAGTAAGATGCCCTTGCAGAAATCTCATGCAATCCTTGCCGCTTACAGCAAGCAGCTGCCAATCCTCCGCACTTAGAATATACTTTTGAATATACTTTTGACTTGCCATAACATTATCATTGTAAAGAAGAACAACAGTAAACCTGCTTAAAACCTGCTAAAATAACGAGGTTATGTTATCACTTTTTTTGAAGCGTCGCTTCACGCCATTGTTCATTACACAATTCGGCGGAGCAATGAACGACAATATTTACAAAAATGCTTTTGCGGTTTTATTGGTATATAAGTTAGCTGCGGAGCATGGCTATGATGCCAAGATTTTGGTTACCATCACCCAGGCAATTTTTATTCTACCTTATATTTTATTTGCGGCAATTGCTGGCTCTATGGGGGATATTTATGATAAGGCATTAATAATAAGATGGGTCAAAGCTCTTGAAATAGGTATAGTCCTGTTGGCGGTGCTGGCTTTTTATGCGCAGGACATTACGCTATTGATGGTTATAGTATTCTTGCTCTCAGTGCAATCAACCTTTTTTGGTCCTGTCAAGTATTCCATAATCCCCCATCATATTCCGCAGCATCTAGTAAATGCCAATGCTCTTATAACAGCTGGGACTTTCTTGGCTATTATCGGTGGAACCATCATAGGTGGCTACTTTGCCGCCACTCCCAATGGCATATTAGTAATTGATATAATCTTAGTGGTAGTTGCTATTGGCGGTTTCTTATCTGCCAGATTCATTCCAGCAGCTCCTCCGGTTAATATGACAAGTCCAAACACACAAGTCGTCTCTGGGGGTAAAGCAGGCAGTAAAGGTAAAAAAGGCAGTAAAGGCGAAGAACCTCCACAGCTTTCACTGAATCCAATTACCGCAAGTATAGAATTAATTTCCAGCATTATGGGTAAGCGACGCGAACTCATCCCCTTATTGTTGGGTGTATCCTGGTTTTGGTTTTTGGGTTCAACATTGCTCACCCAGATACCAGTATTAACTGGCACCTACTTACGAGTTGAGGGCATATCAGTAAGCATGTTTATGGTGATGTTTGCTTGTGGAATTGGCTTAGGGGCTATATTGTGTTCCTTTCTGATGAAAGGAAAGGCAACCAGCAGATATGCCGCAATGAGCTCTTTGTTAATGGGTATTATGCTGTTAGAGACAGTTTTTGCGGCGCGTGCGGCTGCCGCCTCATCCGTTGCATTATTATCTTCTGGGGAAGAATATATTGCTTTGGGAGATTTCATAAGTGATTGGCGGGCTGTTCGTTTGTGTATTGACTTTACTTTGGTAAGTATTCTTGGTGGCTTTTATGTTTTGCCTATCTTTGCTTTATTGCAAGAGAAAGCGCAACCGCAGGAAAGAGCGCGAGTTATTGCAACTAACAACATAATGAACGCAACTTTTATGGTATCGGCGGCTTTATTAACTATATTATTGTATTTGCTTGGTGGAGATTTATATCTATTATTTGAATGCTTGGCAGGAATATGCTTTGTGGTATCAATATTATGGTGGGTTAGGGGGGTTAAAACTAAGAAAACTAAGCGGGTACTAATTACAAAATAGAGAATTACAAAATAGAGCGGATTTTTCCACAGAAGAACCCGCAGATTAGAATACCTGTGGCGAAAAAACAGGCGGTTTTTTTGTAATTGACGCTATAGATGTTGTTTTTATTCTTATAATGTTCCTATAATATAGTCAATTGCTGAAAAGTGATTATCTAACAATTTTTTAATAAGTTTTATATTTGAATATTTAATATGACAACAGGACAGATTACACAAATTATAGGAGCGGTTATAGATGTAGAGTTCGCTGATAGCGCGGTGCCTAAAGTTTACGATGCGCTAAAAGTAACGGAAAAAGATATAACTCTTGAAGTGCAACAACAGCTGGGCGACAGAACTGTGCGCACCATTGCTATGGGTTCAACGGAGGGTTTACGCCGCGGACTAGAAGTAGAAAATACTGAAGCGCCGATTAATGTTCCAGTAGGTGAGGAGACATTGGGAAGGATAATGAACGTCTTGGGAGAGCCGATAGATGAGGCAGGTCCCATAAATGAAAAGCTACGTATGCCCATTCATCGCAAACCCCCATCTTATGAAGAGCAAAAACCTGCCACCGAGCTGCTGGAAACAGGCATAAAGGTTATTGATTTAGTTGCCCCTTTCGCTAAAGGCGGTAAGGTAGGGTTGTTTGGCGGAGCGGGTGTAGGCAAAACCGTTAATATGTTAGAACTTATCCGCAACATTGCAATTGAGCATAGTGGTTATTCGGTTTTTGCCGGGGTTGGTGAAAGAACCCGTGAAGGTAATGATTTCTACCATGAAATGAAAGAATCTAATGTGTTGGACAAGGTTTCACTGGTTTATGGTCAAATGAACGAACCACCTGGCAACCGCCTGCGCGTTGCTCTTACTGGGCTGGCAATTGCTGAAAAATTTCGCGATGACAGCCGGGATGTTCTTTTGTTTGTTGATAATATATATAGATACACTCTGGCAGGAACCGAGGTCTCCGCCCTGTTGGGACGGATGCCTTCTGCTGTGGGCTATCAGCCAACTCTGGCGGAAGAGATGGGACAATTACAAGAAAGGATTACTTCCACTAAAACAGGGTCTATTACTTCGGTGCAAGCAATATATGTCCCAGCCGATGATTTAACCGACCCATCACCTGCTACCACCTTTGCCCACTTGGACGCAACTGTAGTGCTGTCTCGCCAGATAGCCGAACTAGGAATTTATCCAGCAGTATCTCCTCTTGATTCCACTAGCCGCCAGCTGGACCCACAGATAATTGGCGATGAGCACTATGATACGGCGCGTGGAGTGCAAAATGTTTTACAAAGATATAAAGAGCTTAAGGATATCATAGCTATTTTGGGCATGGACGAATTATCCGAAGAAGATAAATTAACTGTATCCCGCGCTCGTAAAGTAGAAAGATTTTTATCTCAGCCCTTCTTTGTGGCAGAAATATTCACTAACTCTCCTGGCAAATATGTCCCTCTTAAAGAGACCATAAAAGGATTTAAGGGCATTCTTAACGGAGAATATGATGACCTTCCTGAACAAGCGTTTTATATGATTGGCGCAATTGAAGAAGCAGCTGAAGCAGCGAAGAAAATCAAATAACTAAGAAAATAATTCAATAGCTATGTCGCGGATTGACACAACTTTCGCCCGTTTAGCGGCAGGCGATAATACATCTGCGAGTAAAGAAGTAGCTGAGAGTCAATCCAAATCCGCATCTAACCTTGACCATGGCGTACATAGAAGTGTACATAGAAGCGCCCTTGTATGTTTTGTAACTGCTGGCTATCCAGACATTGAAACAAGTCGCAATATCATCAATAACCTGCCTAAAAATGGAGCAGATATAGTTGAAATAGGGATTCCATTTAGCGATGCTGCTGCAGATGGCGAGGAAATCAGAGAAGCATCCCGTTGCGCTTTAAATAATGGTGTAAATCTTTCCACCATTTTGGATATGGCACAAGATTTTCGCGCCAATAATCCTGACACTCCTTTAATTCTTATGGGATATTACAATCCTATTTTTCACTATGGGGTTGAGAGGTTTGTGAAAGACGCAAGGCGGGTCAAAATTGATGGATTAATCATCGTGGATTTACCGCCCGAAGAAGAAGATGAGTTAGTGTCTCATCTTAATGTTGATGATGATGACCCGTGCTTGATACATCTAATTACCCCAACCACCGATGCTGCAAGATTAACTACTATAACCGCCAAAGCGCGTGGCTTTTTATATTATGTTTCCATTACTGGGGTAACTGGTAGTAGCTCGCCCCAACTACAAAAGGTGCAACAGCATATCACTTCACTAAACCCTACGCTGCCAGTGGCAGTGGGCTTTGGGATTAAGAGTTCTGAACAGGCGAGTAAATTTGGCGAGATAGGGCAAGCGGTTGTGATAGGCTCTGCTTTAATTAAAACACTGCGCGAATCCAAAGAAGCGGGAGATGACTCTGCAAAGATGCAAAATAAGCTTTCGCAGCAAGTGGGAGAATATGCTATGGCTCTTAAATAAGGACAGGGACAAGGATAGATATGGCTAAAAGCAAACAAACCAGCGTGCCGCCAGTTGTTCGCCCTATAGAACATGAGCCACTGGCACAGTATGTGGAACGCGCGTACCTCAACTATTCAATGTATGTCATTTTGGATCGCGCCTTGCCACAATTGGCAGATGGACTCAAACCAGTGCAAAGAAGAATTATTTATGCGATGTCTGAGTTGGGGCTCAGAAATGGCGCCAAGTATAAAAAGTCAGCGCGCACCATAGGCGATGTAATAGGAAAATTTCACCCACACGGCGATGTTGCCTGTTATGAAGCAATGGTGCTGATGGCGCAACCATTTGCCACCCGCTATTGTTTAGTGGACGGGCAGGGTAATTGGGGGTCAATGGATGACGCTAAATCATTTGCCGCAATGCGTTATACCGAAGCACGCCTCACTCCTTATGCGCAACTGCTATTATCTGAGCTTAATCGCGCTACTATGGAGTGGCAGCCCAACTTTGATGGCACCCTTGAAGAGCCAGTGATTTTACCCGCGCGTGTCCCGAATATCCTGTTAAATGGCGCATCTGGTATAGCGGTGGGGATGACCACAGAAATACCTTCTCACAATCTTAGCGAAGTTATGGATGCCTGCTTGTTGCTATTAGACAAGCCAGACCTAAGCGAGTATATTGCCAAGAAAAAGAAGATGACAGAATCGGAAGTAAAAAGGGCGCGCCATAGAGCAATTAAGCAGATTATTAAGAAAATACCTTCTCCTGACTTTGCCAGTGGAGGCAGCATTATAAGTTCGCAGGATGAACTCATCGCCGCATACACCTCGGGCAATGGAAATATTAAGGTGCGGTGTAAATATGACATTAACGGCACTGATGCCGTAATTACGCAGCTCCCTCCGCAAACCTCAACCATAAAGATTATTGAGCAGCTGCAGCAACAGATACAAAATAAAAAATTGCCGATGGTTGCTGAGATTAGAGATGAGTCGGACAGTGAAACCCCCGTGCGCTTAGTGCTTGCAACTCGCAAGGGCACTGATAGGCAACGTCTTATGGCGCATCTATTTGCCACCACGGATTTAGAAAAGGGCGTTAGAATTAATTTAAACGTTATAGGAACAGATGGAAAACCAGCAATATGGGCATTAAACGAACTGCTTTATAGCTGGCTTGAATTTCGCCGTTCTTGTGTTATAGAACGACTTGAAAACCAACTATCTCAAGTGAATGAGCGTCTGCATATATTAGCTGGTCTTTTGATTGCCTATTTAGATTTAGATAAGGTTATTGCAATTATTCGTAATGAAGATGAGCCAAAACCAGTGCTTATCAAAAAATTCTCACTAAGTGATAAACAAGCAGAAGCAATACTGGAGACAAAACTGCGCCATCTTGCCAAACTAGAAGAGGAGAAAATTAAAGGAGAAGAAGAAGAACTCACGGATAAGAAATACTATTTGGAAAGCACTCTAAAATCTAAACAAAAGATAACTGACTTCATCAAAAAAGAGTTTAACGAAATTAAACAAGAATATGGGGATGATAGACGCAGCGAAATTCACTCAGCAGAAGATGAGATTCCCGCCGCCGAAACATTTAAGCATGAGCATATAGTAAGTCGTGAAGCAGCTACTTTGGTAGTTTCGCAAAAGGGTTGGGTGCGGCTTGCCAAAGGACATGATATAAGTCCGCGTGAATTTACCTACCGCGAAGGGGATGGGTTCCTTTGTAGCTCGGAAGGGGATAATAATTTATTTGCAATTTTTATGGATAGCCATGGGCGCGCCTATAGTTTGCCAGCGTATGACCTTCCCTCAGCGCGCGGCTTGGGCGAGCCACTAACTAGCCGTCTGGATATAGCCGATGGCGCTCAGATACAAGCGGGGGTTCTGATTACTCCTAAAGAAGAACTATTGTTAATTGCGGGCGATGGTAATGGGTTTATAGTTAATGAAGAAGATTTACTCGCAGTTAATAGAAAGCGTGGTAAGCAGATTATGAATATAAAGAGCGGCGCTGGAATGATTCAGCCAGTTAAGGTGATTGAAGGGATGCAAAAAGTTGCTTGTTTAACAGAGAATAACCGCTTATTAATTTTACCGGCAGAGGATATTCCGCGCATGGGACGAGGAAAGGGCGTCAGGTTAATTAATCCAGCTTATCCCAAGGATAGGGTTAAGCAGGCGGTGATAATCAAGAAAGGAGATGCGCTGGCAATTAATGATGCAGGCAGCCAAGTGGCTTTATTGATGTCTGCCGACATGGGTAAGTATCGCGCTAAAAGGGGGGCGAAGGGTAAGCTACTTGGTAAGGGCTTTAGCGAGCGGGTAGAGATAATACCTGTTTCTTCAGCTTCTGAAACCAATAAAGAAGCTAAATGATGTTTCTTGGAAGCGGTTATTGCTTCCATAGAATATTCCCAAAGCTGGGACACTAATTTGGCGCGGATATATGTATGAGGCAATACCCCAGGCGGCATAGTCAAAGTTTTCCTCCGCTACGTTAGGGACATCCCATAAATAACCATAATCAACAAAAGGACTAATAGTCCAAAATATGGATCTTGTGCCAACAATAGGAATTTGATATTCAGCCCCTATAGTTGTGTATTGCCGCGCCCAGGCACCGCCGCTTGAAATACCGCGCGACCCTACCTCATTGCCAATTTTAAAACTATCATAAGCATTGCGACTATCTTGGCTAGAACCGTCTAAACTCAACTGGAATACATTCTTGCCATAAGAGGGCAACCCCCAATAGATGCCTGTAGCAAAAAAACTATTACGAATTTTGCCGTCATCAGAATTAAAATCTCCAGCGATTGATTGTGAGATTTGAAAGCCCTTTTGGTAATAGTATTCAGCGTCTAAATTACTCCATTCGTAGTTTATCTCAAGTGATTGTGAGTCAATTTTTACTAACTCATCTACCAGTTGAGTTCCATTGCGCAATTTATTGCCATCAGATTCAAAGTTATTTATTGTATAGGAATAAGACATACTAAATTCAGGAGTGATGTATTGCCTTAATCTTAAAGAGAAGCTATTAGATTTTTCATTGCTACGATAAACCCAATCATCCGTATCAAACTGATAATTGGTTATATCATTGCTACTTGTGGATATGAACAAGCCATAATCTCCTTGCGCATCCACATAAGGAATACCATAGAAAAATGCATAGCTATCTCTTTGCTCGCTTATTTGTCGTCTAAATGAGCTGCCAAAAATATTGCCAGTGCCGCCTATGTTGGAATCAAAAATAAATGCTCCCCAAGCGGCTTCATTTGGCTCCTCCCCTCTTTGGTAACTAGGAATTCCCAGAAAACTCCATTTATCTTTTACGCGAATAGAGATTTCTGTTGTTGATAATCTTTGCACTGTTACTTCGCTAAACAGCCCTTGATTTGTCAGGCATTGCTCTAATTGGGCTTCCCCTGTTGGCAATGAGGGAAATCTCCCACGTTCTATGTCCTTGTAGCAGATACGCACTAGTTTCTTTATATAAGATGTCTTGGTGCGTTTATTGCCGCTAATTTGTAGTTGGTCTGTTATGGATTCTTGGGTGGATTCTTGCGCCTGGCTGAATGAACTCCAGCATAAGATGATTGAGCAGCAGATTAATTTTTGAGTTATGACTCTGTTTAATAATAGCATTCTTTGAATTTTAAAAAATATTCTACACACTTAATGTACCCCCTAATAATATATCCCACCCTTTGGTATATCCCCTCATTGATGTATCCTCTTAGGCGCCCCAAGTCATCCGTTTAAGGACATTATCTTTAACTATGAAATGGTGATAAAGAGCAGCAAGTAGATGCAATATAATAAAAATCTTTAACCCAGTGGGGATTACGTCATAATGTATGGTTTTGATTACTTCTACCGCCAAACCATCGGATAATGTAAGCGGAGGAATTCTGAATATATTGAAAAAAGGAACGGCTCTGCCATCAAGCAATTTGCCAAGCATGCCGCTTATAGGTTGCATTAATACCGCAAGGTATAGTATCCAATGACTAATAGTGGATAACTTACGCATCCAGGGAGGAGTTGTTGACTCATGCTCTGGTTTCTTGTTGAGGAAAACCCATATTAGACGCAAGCACACCAGAAGAAAAACTATTATCCCAATGGACTGATGTAACCACACAAAGAAACGGCGCGTCTCGTCACCTCTTGGCAAGCCATGAGTGATTTCATGGTCAAGTAGTAGATATACAACAAGGACAAACATTACCCAATGAAAGATTTTGCTTATCAGCCCATAGCGCTCTGCTGAGTTTTTAATTTGAATCATAATTAAAGTATAAGTTAAATAATCTTAGGTTTCCACACAGGGTGCTGGACTAAGGATGTTAATTGTAGCAGGATTAATCTTAAAAACATAGTGATTATTTACTGCTGATAACTTTCCTTCCACCTCTATTAGGTCCAACATATAGGGAAGAATATGTTCAATGTTTGCTTCATCTTCCATAACAGTAGTTAGAACGATGCGGTTAAGAGTCGTTGCTTGCGGCACAAATATCGGTGGAATTCCACCCCTTACGCATAAAGATGCGCAGGACTTATGAGTCATGCCCATAGATGGTCTCATTACTCCAAAATGGCATTTACTATCTATAATTCTTCCTCTTAGCTTATGAGTTCCCAGCTCCTTTACTTTGGTGGTAGCAATATTTATGTTTTTACGCAAGGGGGATACTTCTGATAGCGTTTCAAATAAATAGTTAAACCTAACATCATGACGGGTAAGTAGTTTACCGCTGACAGTTACATATTTTTCATCTAACTCATTAACCAATTGATGAGCGCCATGTTTGCCCTGTTTCACCAAGAAAACTGTATCATAGCCACTGGGGGAGTAACGGTTCGCCACTAGTAGATAAGGATATGGTTCCTTTACTAGTTGACCGCGTAATGATATAGCTCTTGCGCCCCAGGTTGCCGCCTCAGGTTTTTTCTGTCTGGCAGCTATAAGTCCGCCAAATCCACCTATTGCCGCAATTAACAATGGTATTGTCGCCAACAGTAAACGACGTTCGCGGTTGGGCATTTTTTGGTAACCAATAAAGAAATTATCCTTTTCCTTCTGTGCCTTCTGTTTTTCCTGTTTCTTCTCTTTAGCGTTCATCTTCGTCTGACCCATCTGATTATTTTATGCTAGTTGCCTTATTCCTACCCTATTCCTACCTAATTATGGCAGCTTTAGCTTTCTTACCCGCTGGATTAGGAGTTTGGTTAATCTGCACAATCCCCTTTTTAATCCGCACATTATAGGTGGGTATTTTCTCAGTAAAAGGGGCTGGTGATCTGCCATTTTCTGGCATATATTCATAGCCATGCCAAGGGCATACTATGCGTCCATTGACTACCATTCCCTCACACAATGGACCGTTTTGATGGGCGCAAGCATTGGCAACTGCAACTATGCGATTCTTATCATAGCGAAATACTGCTATCTTATCTCCCTTGCTGAGAGTAAAACCCTTAGCGCGGTTATTCTCTATGCTTCTAGCTGGGCACAAAGAAACCCATTCCTCTGATGATGTAGTGCGTTTGTCGGCGCGCAGCTCCTTAATTGCCACTAATATATGTAGTCCCGCTAAGGTGCTTGCCGCGGCGCCAAGAACATAAATATTATTAATATCTCCTTCTGTTTGCACGAAGCCAAATAAGACGTGAGCGATTAAGAAAGAATAAGCAAAATATACGCCTATATGCAGTAGTTTCCATAACGGGGCAGTAAAGAACTTAAGCCAAAAGTCATGACTGGTAAGAGCCATTATCAGCAAAATAGCATAAGCCGCCAGTCCATATATTTCAAAAGGAAAGCGACTCATATCTGCATAATTAGAGTTGCTGGTAATAAGAGAAACGAAAGGGGGAATAACCCCATAGCCGTGATACCAAACCATGGCAAGTGATAGATGCCCGCTGGCTACCAATATCATGCTTATCCCCAGATGGCGGCGATTATATAATAGCGGCTTGAATACAGATGAGAGGCGCGCCAATGGACCTATGAATAAAATAATATGCAGCATTATAAAGGCGCAGGTTCCAAGAGCTCTGATAAGTAGAGTTGTCTGGCTTATGTCGCGTGGTTGGGGATGCATAAAGTAGGATACCGCCATGTAAGTGGCTACATATCCAATAACCCCAATAATGATGAATACATCATAAGTAATCTTGAGTTTATTCCATTGGATTGCTTGATAGTCGGCGCTCATTTTACTTGTTCCTCTACTTCTTTTTTAGGGTTGAAATCTTCCTCCCATTGTTCAAATAATTCGCTTTGTTGACTCAGGTTTGCTTGCTGTTGTTGATTCAGCACCAAGGTGCGGGCAAGCACAAAAGCTACGGCAAGAGATGCCAGTAAGACAATCCATATTAAAAAATGCAGTTTCCTATGCCAGTTCTTCATTATGTTGTCTTCTTATTACGTTTCGCCGCCTTTGGCTTTGTGGTAGGGCTTTTATCCCGCACTGCCTTATTTTTTGCGCCTTGCTTAGTCGCTTTTGCTTTTGTGGCAGGACTATTATTCTGCACTAACTTATTTTTTACACCTTGCTTAGTCGCCTTTGCTTTTGTAGGGACTTTAAGGGCTTTAGGGGCATTAACGGCGTTAGTTTTATTGGGCTTGGTCTTCTTAGATTTGTCGGTTTTGACCTTGCCACTTTTACTTGCGGCAGATGATTTGCTGCTGCCTACTGTAAATGGGAAAAGGTCAATAAGGTTTCTATCCTTGCCTTTTGTTGCCTGCTTAATTGGGACATCGGTTTTACTCTTGCTCAATGCGGCGTTGCCTTCTTTCTTTTGTGCTTTCTTTTTTTCTTCTCTTTCTGCTTTCTCTTTTTCCTTCTTTTTAGCGATTAAGTGTTTACGGACTATGAGGGAAACCTTGCCAACCGTAATTGGCATAATTAGGGGCCAGAGTAGCATAGCCGCTGGTAAAATAATTATCCTAAAACCGAAACTACCGCCACGCGCATGAATGTCCATAAGGTTAACTAAGAATGTTATAAACACCAAAGCAAACAATAGCCCGAAGCCCGCATAAGAGGCGGCCACGAGTAAAGGTAACGGATAAGCAGCTAAAATTTCTTGTATCACAATTAATGGTATTATAAAGAAAGATACTATCTAATCCTACAATGTGATACAGAAAAATCTGCGGCAGCATAGATAATCCCAGAGAACATAAGTTTCTTAATCTGTTATCTAAAGTTCTAATTTTTTAGTCATTAAACCCGTAAAATAAGAGTATGCTTATGACACGTTTGGTAATACTTGACCGGGATGGGGTGATAAATAGCGATGATAAGGGTTATGTGAAGTCGCCTGATGAATGGCAGCCAATTCCCGGCAGTTTGGAAGCAATTGCGGCAATGCAAGTCAGTGGATTAAAGCTGGCGGTTGCCACCAATCAAAGTGGCATTGCCAGGAATTTCTACACCGAGCAAGATTTAATGGCGATTCACAATAAAATGGAACAGCTGTTAGAACAGTTAGGAGCAAAAATTGATGTAATCGCTTTTTGTCCTCATGGACCTGATGATGGTTGTGCGTGCCGCAAGCCAAAGCCAGGAATGCTGCGTCAGATAAGCCGCGACTTGGGAATTACCGCAGACGAAAGTATTTTTATTGGAGATTCACTTAAGGATATTGAAGCCGCCATAGCGCATGGTTGTCGTCCAATATTGGTGCAGACAGGTAACGGGTTACGCACCGCAGAATTACTTAAGCAACAGCAGCTTAAAGTGGAAGTAGAAATATTTGCCGATTTGGCGAGTGCTAGCGAGCATATTTTATCAGATATTAATAAATCGGGAAATGAAAATGAACATGAACAAACATAATCTTACACCTTCTAATATGCTGCCTAATATACGCATAGGGCAGGGCTATGACCTGCATGCTTTAGTTGCTGGGGATGGAGATGGAGATGGGATATGGTTGGGAGGAATACTAATTCCCTGCGATAAAAAAACTTTGGCTCACTCGGATGGCGATGTTCTGCTGCATGCTATTTGTGATGCGTTATTGGGAGCGTGCAATATAAAAGGCGCAGAAGACATAGGAGCCATGTTTCCTGATACAGACGATAACTGGAAGGACGTAGCAAGTTCGGTATTGATTAAGCGATGCATGGAAGTTTTACAAGCAAATAACTATCAAGTGGTGAATATTGACAGTACCATTGTGCTGGAAAGACCACTGCTTGCCGATTATAAACCGCAGATGCGTAATAATGTTGCTCAGCTGCTTGGTATTGATGGAGATGCCGTTAGCATCAAGGCAACTCGCGGGGAAGGACTGGATGCGATTGGTAGAGGTGAAGCGCTGGCAGTCCATTGTGTATGTCTCATATATAAGGCATAAACATAAGGCATAAATATAAGATAGCACAATAAAGTAATTTTTTATCTCAATTTGCTTTTTTTGGGCACTTTTTACAATAGAATATACAAAATAGTTTACATATAAAATATGAGTAATAAGGAGATAAACATTAAGAAAGGATTGGATATTCCCATGAGCGGAATGCCTGTTCAATCCTCTCCTGAGGTTAAAGAAACCGAGCAGGTTGCCCTGTTGGGAGGGGATTATCATGGGTTAAAACCAGCGATGGCGGTTGAAGTGGGAGACCAGGTAAAAAAAGGGAGCATTCTGTTTGCTGCTAAGCAAAACGAGGGGGTTGTATATACTTCACCTGCTTCAGGCAAGGTTATAGCTATAAATCGCGGCGCGAGAAGGAAGTTAGTGTCGGTGGTAGTGGCAGTTGACGGCAAGGACACGCAAGAAAAATTTACATCTTTCTCCACACAACAACTCAATAAAATCAAGGCGGTGGATATCGCCAAACAATTACAACTCAGCGGCTTATGGTGCGCTTTACGTACCCGTCCTTTTAGCAAGATTCCTGCCACATCCAGCCAGGCGGATGCGATATTCATCAATGTGATGGCAGAAGATAAGCATTCTGCAGACCCGCAGTTATTTTTAAAAGAACACGCTAATGATTTTATTCAAGGGGTCAAGATTTTAGCGGCATTGACAAAAGAAAAAGGTCGCATTTTTGTCTGTCATGCTCCGCACATCCAATTACCCAATTTACCGCAGCAAAATAATGCTTCTATTACCACTGCAACTTTCAGTGGCAAGTATCCTGCTTCTCTCAGCGGCACCCACATGCATTTCTTATATCCTGCTGGACGCGGAGTTACCAATTGGTGGATTAATTATCAAGATACTGCGGCAATCGGCAGATTATTCTTAACTGGGGAATTAATGAATCAACGAATGATAAGCATAGCAGGACCAGGAATTAGCAATCCACGTCCGCTAATAACTTCGCTGGGCGCTAATGTGGACGAACTTACCGCAGGAGAACTACAAGGCAGTAACAACCGATTGATTTCTGGTTCGGTATTAAATGGTGCTATAGCGGGAGGAGCAGGAGAGCACGATGCTGATGTCGGCAGTGAATTTTTAGGCAGATATCACCTACAACTAACCGCGCTTAATAGAGGCGATACAAGAGAGTTTATGGGCTGGATATCACCAGGTATCAATAAATTCTCAGTGCAGAACATATATGTTTCCAAATTACTCAGGAGCAAGTTATTTAATTTTACCAGCACCACCAATGGTAGTGAAAGGGCTATGGTTCCTATGGGCACTTACGAAAAAATTATGCCTCATAATATGCTGCCAACTCAATTATTGCGTTCCTTGTTGGTTGAAGATATTGAAATGGCAGAACGGCTTGGCTGTTTGGAACTTGACGAAGAGGACCTGGCGCTTTGCTCTTTTGTGTGTCCTGGCAAATATGAATATGGCGAGGCACTGCGCGAGAATCTTACAAGAATTGAGAAGGAAAATTGGGATACTTAAATTTTATGCAACTAACATATACTTGTTGCAACAAGCTCAACATATAATTATTAGCTATTATGATTAAACGGATGATGGCCTCTCTTGCTCCTTATTTTGAGAAAGGAGGCAAATATGAAAAATGGTATCCTTTATTTGAAGCGGTGGATACTATCCTATATACACCTGGCAAGGTCGCCAAGCATGCTCCTTATGTGCGTGATGGAATTGATATGAAGCGGGTGATGATAACTGTTTGGTTATGTGCTTTCCCTGCGATGTTTTGGGGTATGTGGAATATTGGTAATCAGGCGCTTGTTGCAATTGTTGAAAGCGGTTTAAGTGCTCCAGAGGGTTGGCGTGGCGCCCTAATAGCTTCTTTCAGCTCACTAAACCCCAACAGTATTTGGGATTGTTTTGTTTACGGCGGAGTTTATTTTATTCCCATTTACTTTGTAGTATTTGTGGTGGGAGGGTTCTGGGAAGTGCTATTTGCCATGGTGCGTCGTCATGAAATTAATGAGGGCTTTTTTGTTACCTCAATCTTATTTGCTTTAACCTCTCCTCCCAATTTGCCTTTGTGGCAGGCAGCCCTTGGTATTACCTTTGGCATAGTGGTGGGGAAAGAGATATTCGGTGGGACTGGCAAGAATTTTCTTAATCCAGCGCTTACTGGACGCGCCTTTTTATTCTTTGCCTATCCAGCGCAAATTTCTGGCGCTTCGGCTTGGACGGCGGTTGATGGATTCAGCGGTGCCACACCCCTTAGCTTGGCAGCTCAAGGCGGAGTGGATGCTATCCTGGCGCAGAATATCACCTGGTTTGATGCCTTCTTTGGCTTTATTCAGGGTTCCAGTGGCGAGGTTTCCACCCTTATGATTCTGATAGGAGGCGTGTTCTTGATATGGACTGGCATTGCTTCATGGCGCATAATGGCTGGAACACTGCTAGGATTATTTGCCACTGCAGGTCTGCTAAACCTATTGGGGTCTGATACTAATCCGATGTTTGCCTTGCCTTTCTATTGGCACTTAGTGCTGGGCGGCTTTGCTTTTGGTTTGGTATTTATGACAACCGATCCTATCTCGGCAGCTATGACTAATAAAGGTAGATGGATTTTTGGTTTTCTAATTGGCTTTATGACGGTGCTAATTCGCTGTGTTAACCCCGCCTACCCCGAGGGCATAATGCTGGCTATTTTATTTTCTAATATCTTTGCTCCACTTATTGATTATTTCGTGGTGGAAGCGAATATAAAGGCAAGAAATAAAATGGCAGCTAAACTCCGCAGCTAACCCCCTTAGCTCCCACTCAGCTACCCCCTCCCAGCTAAATATCAGCTAAATCCTCAGATAAACTAGGCAAAATAACTTAAATTCGTGTAGGATACCGTATCCTTGAATACCAAGTTAATATAGTGGATTTCGCTATTTATTTAATTAAATACATATAATACCTGTAATTATATTATTACTATAAAACACATTATGAAGATATACAAATCATTAATTATTGGCGGTGTGAGTGCATTGTTGATAATTATTTCAGGAATAATAGGCGCTGTGGATAAACCTAAAGGTTTTCCCCAGAGACCTATCACTATTATCGTTCCTTATGGAGCGGGCGGTGGTTCCGACCAGTTAACTCGCGCTATGGGTAACGCCATGAGCTCTGTTATGGGAGTCGGTGTGCAGGTAGTTAATAAACCTGGAGGTGGCGGAATTGCCGCAGTTCCAGATTTTATGACTGCGCCCAAAGATGGCTATACCATTCTGGAAGCAATTGATAATGCAGTCAGCAATTATGCTGAAGGCAAGCTCAAAGAAAATCCAGGTAAAGATTGGGATCCTATATGCCAAGCACAAATCACATTCAGTCAGATATACGTTAGGTCTAATGACAAGCGATTTAATGATTGGAATAGCTTTTTAGCTCATGCTAAAAAGAATCCTGGTAAAACGAGTATTGCCAACCTTGGTAATCTTGGTTCCATGGAAAGGGTGAACATGGCTAAGCTTGAAGGAGCGGTTGGTTTTAAGACCAATCAAATCCCTTTTGATAAACCAGCAGAAAGATATGCTGCGTTAATCGGTGGTCAAGTTGATGCTCTGTTTGAACAACCAGGCGATGTGCGTAACTTCATTGACGCTAAGAAAATGAAGCCAATCCTCACTCTGTTTGATTCAAGACCAGGTGCTTTCTCATCTGTCCCAACTCATAAAGAAGTTGGCGCTGATTTTGAGGCATTGTTGCGTTTCCGTGGTTTTTATGTACATCCTAAAGTATCAAAGTCGCGCAAAAAATATCTTGAAGCAGTATGTAAAGAAGCATTCAATTCTGCTGAGTTTCAAAAATTTAATGAAACCAAGTATATGACGTTAATTGATAGTTATCGTGATACTAAGGGTTCCCGTAAACTCATAGAAAATGCAATCAGAACCTACCGTCAGGTTTATAAAGAGCTCGGATTAATTTAACTAGCACTATTACTGAAAATCGGGTAGATAGAGGTAGTTCCCTCTATCTACCCGATTTTTTATGTAAATACTGACGTTCCCCTAAGCGGGAACAAATAGTTTGAACAAATAGCGTGAACAAATAGTGTAAATAAATACGTAAACAATTAAATTAATAATGCCAGTTACCTACGTTAAAAAAATATCTCAATACCTGAGCACTTATGGCGATAAAGCCAACTCTCCACTTATGGAGTTTGTTTGGTGGTTACTTTTCGTTGTAGTTGCTTGGTTTTTTTCTGCAGATTTTGCTAATGAAAATTTAGCAGGATATAAATGGGGTCCTGCTTCTTGGCCACGAGCGATTTTATTAATGATTGTTTTTGCTGCAGGAGTTCAATGTTTACAAAAATTCTTGGCAGCTAAAGCCGCAGCCCGTGCTCAACCTGAGTCCGCTCTCCAAACGAAATCTTCCCAAACGAAATCTTCGCCCGCAGGAGAACAAGAGCCATCATCCGTAGCAAGAGTGTGGCTTCTCTTCGCAGTGGCTATGCTCTATGTATTAAGTATGCGTTATGTAGGTTTTTATTTCTCTTCATTGGTATTCTTGGTTGCATGCTTGTATATAATGGGCGAGAGGCGTCGGTTATTCTTGTGTTTAATTCCTATCACTATATTTCTTGTAATTAATATAATATTTACTTCCCTGTTATATGTCCCCTTGCCTACAGGGACCTTGCCAGGATTTTATGATTTTTCTAATTGGTTTATAATTTTATGGAGAACTTTTTAATTGGGGCGCAGGGGCTTTTTACCGACCCTATAGCCCTTGTATTATTTTTTAGTGGATTGCTTGGTGGAATGATTTTTGGAGCAATACCTGGCATAAACATGCTTACTTTAGCTGCGGTTATTTTGCCCTTTACCATCAATATGCAGCCCGAACATGCAATTATGTTCTTTTCGGTAATCTATTGTTCTGGAGTATTTGGTGGGGCAATAACCGCCATTCTCTTTAATATACCTGGTTCTCCTGAGAACGCCCCGACAGCTTTTGATGGCTACCCAATGACTTTAAATGGGCAAGCCGGTAAAGCTGTTGGAGCTGCAGTTATATGTTCGGCTTTTGGCGGTATTTGCTCGGCGTTGCTGATGATGACCGCAACTCCACTTATAGCCGACTGGGCAGCAAGCACCTTTGGTCCCCCAGAAATTTTTGCGTTGGTTTGCTTTGGTTTAGCGGTATCCGCTGGGGTGGGAGCTGCTACTCTATGGAAGGGCTTATTGTCTGTAGGCATAGGGCTAATGATAGCGGTTATAGGCACCGACCCTGCTGGCGGCGTAGGACGTTACAATTTTGGCAGCTATTATCTATTGGCAGGCATTCACTTTATTCCTATGGTGCTGGGATTATTCGCAGTGTCCGAGGTTCTGTTTCAAGGAGGGAAAATACTAACAAGTAAAACTGCGGTGAAATATAAGGGTAAGGTAGTGCTTGATTTCCCTTCAGTGTTAGAGTTCTGGCGGCTTAAATGGACAGTGCTTAGATCCACAGGCATAGGTTTTTTTGCTGGCATCCTGCCAGGTATAGGTTCGGTGTTAGCGGCATTCTTAAGTTACGCCGAAGCGGTGCGTTGGTCCAGCAAGGAACAGAAGTTTGGCAAGGGCGAGCTTGCTGGGGTGGTTGCTTCTGAGACCGCTAATAACGCAGCTACTGGTGCCGCGATGATACCCCTAATGGCGCTTGGTTTGCCAGGCGGCGCTCTTACCGCTATAATGGTTGGGGTTTTCCAAATTCATGGCATGCAACCAGGTCCCCTTATCTTCATCAACTCAAGTGAATTAGTATGGACGGTTTTTGCTTCAATGTTTTTTGCTAACTGCTTTATATTTGCTTTGGGGTACCTGCAGACCAAAACCGTTGTCTATTTATTGCGAATTCCATTTCATTTTTTAGCTCCAGCTATCTTGCTAATTGCAACTGTAGGCGCTTATGCATTGCGCAACTTAACTGTAGATGTAATGGTTATGTACATCGCTGGCATAGTGGGGTATTTGATGAGACGCTCGGGCTACTCAGTTGCCGGTATGGTATTAGGGCTCATTCTGGGCGGTATTGGCGAGTCAAGTTTTGTCAAAGCTATGCTATTACTTCATTACCAGCCAGTCGCACTTTTTTATCGTCCAGTAACTGCTTTATTGTTAGTTCTGGCTATACTTGTTTTGGGCTGGAATATTTTCCGCGCGCTACGCGTTCCACAAACTAGATAAATAATATATAACTATGCAAGAAGAAACAATATCCATTAAGGAATTAGTTGCTAAAGGGCAGCAAGCAATGAAATCATGGCAGCCCCTCACTCAAGAGAAGGTAGACGAAGCGATAACTGCACTCGGCTGGTCTCTTTACAACGCCAAGAACGCAAGAGAATTGGCGCAAATGGCGGTGGACATCACTGAGTTAGGCGATGTTGAATCAAAATACATAAAAAATCAACGCAAGACCTTCGGCACTCTGCGCGATTTACTAAGAGTTCCTACTGTCGGCATCATAGAAGATAATCCCGCCGCTGGCATGACTAAATATGCCAAGCCAGTAGGTGTGGTTGCAGCGATTACCCCCTCCACTAATCCTTCGGCAACGCCGGTTAACAAGGCAATGATGGCACTTAAGGGAGGTAATGCTATCATCATTGCTCCATCCCCCCTTGCATGGAAAGTGACCAATGCGACAGTGGAATTAATGCGTCAAGCATTATCCATGATAGGAGCGCCTGTAGATTTGGTGCAGATTATCCCAACGCCAGTTACCCGTGATGCCACAACCCAGCTTATGGATATAGCTGACCTGGTGGTTTGCACCGGCAGTCAAAATAATGTACGCAACGCTTATCGCAGCGGAACCCCCGCCATAGGAGTAGGCGCTGGTAATGTTCCTGTTATAGTTGATGATAGCGCAGATATTACGGATGCAGCGCAAAAAATAATTGCCTCCAAAATATTTGATAATTCCACCTCCTGTTCATCGGAGAATTGTTTGGTAATTGTCGCAAGTGTTTACGACAAGATGCTTGCTGAGCTACAACGGCAAGGCGGATATTTAGCTAGCCCCGAAGAGAAAGAAAAAATTGAAAGTGTCCTATGGCAAGATGGCAAGTTAAATCGCGATGTAGTGGCGCGTCCTTCTAAGCTGTTGGCTAATAGTTTTGGTTTGGGAGATAGCGAGAACGGAGGGGGAATAGCAAGTGAAGCTAAATTTTTTATGGTAGAAGAGCATGGTGTGGGCAACTCATTCCCGCTAAGTGGTGAGAAACTTTGTAATGTGCTTACCATCTATAAAGCCCAAGATTTTGCTGCGGCAATGAAAAAATGTGAGGAGATTGCAGAATATCAGGGCAAAGGACATTCCGTGGGAGTGCATACCGCGAATATGGATAATGCTCGCCTGCTGGCAGAGCAGATGGAAACTGTCCGAGTATTAGTAAACCAGGCGCATACTTTTGGCAATGGCGGTTCTTTTAGTAACGCTCTGCCATTTACTCTTTCTATGGGCTGCGGCACCTGGCAAGGCAACTCAATATCAGAAAATCTCAATTATAAATGTTTTATTAACATCACCCACTTGGTTACAGAGGTGGCGGAAGATAAACCAAGCGAAGAAGAAATTTTCGGCAAATATTTGAAAAAATACAACATTCAAAACTAACTTTAACTGAACTTTAACAGATTATGAACTTTGAAGAGCATATAGGAAAAAAACTGCTACAGCAGTCCGACATAGCCATTCCTGCTAGCAGTATAGCGACTAATGTTGCTGATGCAGCACAGCAAGCCGCCACCCAAATTGCCACATCGGGAGGTAAGTGCGCAATTAAGGCGCAGGTGCCTAGCGGCAAACGAGGCAAGGCGGGCGGTATTGCGATAGTATCAGATGAAGCCGCAGCGCAAGCTGCAGCAGTCAAAATACTTGGCATGGAGATTGGTGGCTATCAAGTAGAGAGCTTGCTGGTGGAAGAAGCGGTGGATATCAAAAGCGAGAGCTACTTAGCTATTATGAACGACTCATCAAGTAAATCCCCCTTGGTTCTTTTTTCACGCCATGGAGGTATGAGCATTGAAGAGAGCAGCGAGCAGTATCCTGATGAGCTACTACGCTTTGTTATGGATATTGACAAACCGCTTGATGTTAGCGCTTTCACCCAAGCCCTAAAACAACAGCAAATAAGCGCAGAAGAGGCATCGCAGATAGCAGCTATTACAGAAAAGCTTTCCAAGGTGTATATGGAAAATGATGCCGAACTACTGGAGATAAATCCCTTAGTCCAAACTCAACAGGGCAACTATATTGCGTTGGATTGCAAATTCACTATGGATGACTCGGCAATTCCCCGTCAGGAAGAATTGACGCCACTTGGTAGTGGCGAGAAACAAAGTCCTTTGGAAAAGCGAGGTAAAGAATTGGGGATGCGCTACATAGAACTGGACGGTGATGTGGGTGTCCTTGCTAATGGAGCTGGACTTACTATGGCAACTATGGACGCCATTGCTTATCATGGCGGTAAGGCGGCTAATTTTTTGGAGATAGGAGGTGAGGCATATCGCCTAGGCGAAGAAGCATTGGAACTAGTGCTTGATAATCCAAAGGTTACATCCTTGCTAGTAAACTTCTGTGGCGCTTTTGCCCGCACCGATGTTATGGTGGAAGGGATTATAACCGCTTGGAAGAAGTTAAATCCGCAAATTCCAGTATTCTTTTCTATTCATGGTACTGGAGATAAAGAAGCGGTTGCTATGGTGCAAAAAGAACTCAATATTAACCCTTACCCAGCAATGAATGATGCGGTTGCGGCGGCAGTTAATGCGGCTAAGGCAACTATAGAGGGAACGAATAAACCCCAAAATAATTAAGAGTAATTAAGAGTAACAATGATTTTAACTAACCAACATAGAGTGCTGGTCTATGGTATAACCGGCAAACAAGGTAGCTTCTGGGCGGAAAAAATGCTCGGCTACGGCACTAATATAGTAGGAGGAATTAATCCTAAGAAAGCGGGAAGCATACATCTTGATCTGCCCGTATGGGGTAGCGGGGCAGATGCGGCGCAAGATGCTACTAATGATACCAATGATGCCGCAGTACTTTTTATACCGCCTATGCGAGTTAAGGATGCGGTGCTGGATGCATTAAAAGGAGGCATAAAGAACATAGTAGTTCTTACCGAGCATATACCAGTTCACGATGTTATGCATTTTTTGGCTGCAGGACGTGAAGCAGGAGCACAGATTTTAGGACCAAACACCGCTGGCATGGTGCGGACTGGTCAATGTTTTCTTGGATTTATGCCAGCTTTCAACGAAAATATTTTCAAGCCAGGCAGGATAGGCGTTATCTCCAGATCTGGGAGTTTAGGGACTTTAATTTGT
The DNA here is from genome assembly GCA_965207945.1 of Gammaproteobacteria bacterium. Lineage (GTDB taxonomy): Bacteria > Pseudomonadota > Gammaproteobacteria > CBDBNL01 > JAAOII01 > JAAOII01. Next base: position 1,499,183 of record OZ242303.1, on the reverse strand, counting down.
CTTAATTTGGTGCGTTCTGGTCTCGGCATATCCTCTTTTATTGGTATAGGAGGCGACCCCATCATAGGAACTACCACTCAAGATGCGTTAAAAATGTTAGACGAAGATGCGGATACAGATGCAGTGGCTTTGGTGGGCGAAATTGGCGGAGTAATGGAAGAAGAGGCAGCAGAGTATGCGGCTAAAATGGATAAACCCATAGCCGCGTTTATTGCTGGAGCGGAATCACCCCCCGACAAAAAGATGGGACATGCTGGCGCCATAGTAGTTGGCAAACGTGGTTCTTACGAATCTAAAAAACAAGCACTTGAAGAGGGCGGGGTTGTCGTATGCGGCACTCCAGCTGATATCCCATCAGCGCTTTCTTCTAAACTATGACGTGCGCCCCAAAAATATTTTAATTGCATTGGTGTCTATTGGTGGCGCTATTGCTTTATCACAGCAAGGGCAGGCAGCAGATGCACCACCAATTCGGGGTAGTGTTGGCATATTAGTTGGGACTGTGCCATTATCAGAGACGCTTCAATACATCAACGCTAAAGGATTTGGAGAAGAGCCAACTTCAGAGAGCGGGGTTGGTTTTATGTTGGATATAGGGTCTACCAGCGGTAATGCTTTTGCGTTGGACTATTATGTCTTTGCAGAGGAGGCAACTAGAACTAGGACTGGGACTAGGACTACACAGGATGCGGGTGCTCAATTGTCAAGCACAGAAAAAATATCAATATCAGGTCCTTTCTTAGGGTATCGTTATCATTATCCTGGAGGGTTTTATCTTGGTTTCGGCTTTTGGTATATGCAGGCAGAGAGCGAAAAATCTTTTAGCAACTCCCAACAAGGAGAACGAGGTGGCACAGAAAACATATCCACCTACAGACCTGAGTTCTTACTTGCGCTTAATCTTGGTTATAATTATTTGTTTAGTTCGGGGTTTACTATCGGCGCTCACCTACTGCATAGCTTTCCTGGCACCTTGGAAAGAGATAAGCTCCAGTTCTCTGATGGGACAGGTTCTGTCACTAACCCTCACAGTGAGTCGGGAGAATTACAGGATATCCAAGTAACTTCGCTTAGTTTTAAGCTTGGATACTCCTGGTATTAATATTGCTTACCAACAGGTGTAACCACCATCTGCCAGCAAGATAGAACCAGTTAACAAGCTGGATGCATCTGTGGCAAGAAATAGGGTCGCGGATGCCACTTCATCACACTGTCCCATCCTTTTCATGGGGGTGCTTTCCAGCCACACAGGATACATATCATTATTATCCATAGCGAATCTGTTGAGAGGAGTATCTATATAGGTGGGGGCAACTGCATTAACTCTTACTCCCCGTTCTGCCCATTCAGCCGCCAATGATTTAGTTAGCTGATGAACTGCCGCTTTGGAAGCATTATAATAGGATTGCGGTTGCGGTTTATTGACGATAAATCCTGACATAGAGCCAACATTCACTATACACCCTTGTTTACGCGCTAGCATGAACTTGCCAAAGCTGCGACAGCACCAAAACAAACCGTTGAGATTAACATCCAAAACATTAAGCCAGTGTTCATCTGCCACTTCTTCTGCTGGAGTTTCACTGCGGGCAATTCCAGCGCTACATACTAAAATGTCAATCTGTTTGCCATTGTGGTTAAGTTCTTTAGCTAGTTCCTCCACCTGAGTGCTATTGGTTACATCCAACTTAACAAACTCGGCACTAATTCCGTTGGCAGTTAATTTCTCCACTGCTTCCTTGCCAACTTCTTCAGTAAGGTCGGCAATATACACCTTGGCGCCGCATTCTCCAATCGCTTCTGCAGTTGCGAAGCCAATGCTTTGCGCCCCGCCAGTAATAAGGGCGCTCTTGCCGCTTAGGTCATATTTCTTAAGATATTTTGTCATAATCGTATCATAGTTGTATATTATTGCTTAATTCATCCAATTGCCACCATCAACATTATAGGTTTGGGCAACCACATAATCACTTTCATTGCTTGCTAAAAATACTGTTGCCCCCACTAAATCCTGTGGCTTACCCATTCTGCCATAAGGCACCATTTCCCCCACTAATTTCTTTTTTTCACCGCTAGGGCGCTTTTCATACTTAGCAAAAAGAGCATCCACCTCATCCCACATGGGCGTATCAACCACACCAGGAGCAATGCCATTGACATTTATTTTATGCTTAATTAAATCCAGTCCTGTTGATTGAGTAATACTAATAACTGCCGCCTTACTGGCGCAGTATACCGCTACCAATGCTTCTCCACGTCTGCCTGCTTGTGAGGCAAAGTTTATGATTTTACCGCCTGTTCCTTGTCTTATCATCTGTTTTGCGACGGCCTGCAGCATAAATAGCATTCCTTCAACATTTACTGCAAATATCTTATGATAACTCTCGCGGGTTATTTCCATTGTAGGAGACAAATCAAACACTGCCGCATTGTTCACCAGTATATCCACCCCCCCAAATGTATCCAGTGTGAATGCAATGGTTGCATCTATGGATTCTTGTTTTAGGATATTAAGCGGACAATATGCAATATTATCTGCAGAAGTTAATTGTTTTTCTGGCTTTTTTATATCTGCGATAACCACCTTAGCCCCCTCTGCCGCATACCCTTCAGCCAGCGCTAGTCCTATACCACCACTGCCACCGGTTATGATGGCGGTTTTACCTCTCAACCGCATAGTTTAAATTAACTGTATATTGTGGTTACTTATATGCAACTAAGGATTTACCGTCTGCCGCAAATAGATGAGAATGTTCATGCATAAAAGCTATTCCTATTTCATCTCCCACTTTATACTCATTATCCGCCTCAACACGCATATTAATTAATCCAAGTCCTGCTATCTCAACATACAAATAAGAATTATCTCCCAATTGTTCAATAACCTCAATTTGTCCTTTGCAATCTCCTTTGCCTATTGCCACATCTTTAATGTGTTCGGGACGGACTCCCCAAGCGTCAATCGTTCCATTGATTAGCTGCCGTTTGATTAATACTTTGATGTTATCAGTTAAGAATGCTTCTTTATTTGATTTGCCTACTTTTTGCGCCTTGAATATATTCATCTTGGGTGAGCCAATAAACTCCGCCACAAAGCGATTCACGGGTCTATGATACAGTTCCATCGCCTTGCCTATTTGCTCAATATTTCCTTTATTCATAACCACTATTTTATCGGCTAAGGTCATTGCTTCCATCTGGTCATGAGTTACATAAATCATGGTTTTCTTAAGACGATTATGCAGACGGGCAATCTCTAAACGCATCTGCGCTCTCAATGCCGCATCAAGATTAGACAGTGGCTCATCAAATAAGAAAGCGACTGGATTGCGGGCAATGGCTCTGCCAATAGCTACCCGTTGCCTCTGACCGCCAGAGAGAGCGCGCGGCTTTCTATCCAATAACTGCGTAATTTCCAACACCTTTGCTACACTCTCAATACGTTTGTTGCGCTCTTCTTTAGGCAACTTGGCAAGTCGTAGCCCGAACTCAATATTACCTCTGACACTCATGTGAGGGTATAAGGCGTAGGACTGAAAAACCATCGCCAAGCCACGTTTACTGGAAGGAATGTTTGTAGCATCCTTATTGTCTATACTAATCTTGCCTTCATCACAATGATGCAAGCCAGCAATTAATCTTAGCAAGGTAGTTTTGCCACATCCAGATGGTCCTAAGAGCACTATAAACTCTCCTTCCTTAATGCGTAAATTTAATCCGTTGATAATTTTTTCTTTTGGACTAAAACTTTTATGTATATTTTCTAAAACTATATCTGACATATATTTATCTGTTATGTTACTTTACTGCGCCAAAGGTTAATCCGCGTACGAGTTGTTTTTGACAAAACCATCCCAATACCATTATGGGAGCTATGGCAAGCATAGATGCTGCCGATAATTTTGCCCAAAACAAACCTTCTGGGCTGGAATACGAAGCGATGAATGCGGTAAGTGGAGCTGCATCCGCCGCGGTTAAATTCAGTGACCAAAATGCCTCATTCCAGGTTAATATCACTATCAGCAAAGATGACGATACAATCCCTGGCACTGCTAAAGGTAGCAGGACATACAATATTTCCTGCCATAATTTTGCTCCGTCCATGCGCGCCGCCTCTAAAATTTCAGCAGGAACTTCTTTGAAATAAGTAAACAGCATCCAAATTAAAATAGGTAGATTTATCAGAGTCATTATGATGATAAGTCCAGTGCGGCTATCCAATAAACCAGCGTATTTAAACAACAGATAAATGGGAATAATAACTCCGACTGGAGGAAGCATTTTGGTGGAGAGCATCCACATCAATATTCCCTTAGTCCGCTTAGTTGGGCTAAAAGCCATTGACCATACAGCTGGCACCGCAATAATCAAGGATAATAGGGTTGCTCCGCCAGCAATGATAACCGAATTGGCAAAAAAACTAAAATAATTACTTCTTTCCTGCACCGCCACAAAATTCTCCAAGGTTGCCTTGAAATTAAAAAAGAGCGGTGGGTTATGGAAGGCATCCAGTTCGGTTTTAAATGCAGTGAGAATCATCCATAGAATCGGAAAGAATACAATAAACGCAAAGAACCAGGCAATGCAGGTCATTATTAATGTCTTAACTAAATAATTTTTATCCATATTATTCTCCTGTTATCCTTCTATTCTTCAAGATTTTTGCCAATCATTCTTATGAGGAAGAAGGCAACTATATTCGCCAGAATAACCGCAACGATTCCACCGGCGGAACCCAATCCCACATCAAACTCCAATAAAGAATTAATATATATAAGATAAGCAAGGTTAGTTGTGGCAGACCCTGGTCCGCCTGAAGTAGTAACAAATATTTCGGCAAATACTGTTAGTAAAAAAATAGTTTCAATTAATACCACCACTGTAATGGCACGCGCCAGATGGGGAAGTACTATGTAAAAGAAATAGGAGAAATATCCAGCTCCGTCCATGTTGGCAGCATCCTTTAATTCTTCATCTAAAGATTGCAGTGAAGTAAAAAGAATTAGTGTGGCGAAGGGCAGCCATTGCCATGCCACGATTATTATAATTGAGGTGAGTGGGATATCGGTAAACCAATCCACCGCAGGCAATCCCATTATGCTTGCAATATAGGCAAACAAACCAGACACTGGATGCATCAAAAGATTTTTCCATATCAGGGCGCTGACTGTTGGCATTATAAAGAAGGGTGAAATTATTAACACTCTAACTATGCCTCTGCCCCATATATGCTGGTCAATTAGAACTGCCAGCAGCACTCCACCTATTAGGTTAATAATTAGTACAGCCCCAACCAGTAAAAGAGTATTTATAATCGCTTGAAAAAGTATTGGATCTGTAAGAAAAAATTCGTAATTGCTAAGTCCAGCCCATTCTATAGTTCCTGGCTGTAGCAAGTTGTATCTTAAAAAAGAAAAGTAAAGGGTCATCCCCAAAGGAATAGCCATCCACAATAAGAGAACCGCTATCGCGGGATATGATGGCAACTTTGTTGCAATATCTTTATACTTAGATTTTGCAGGGGATTTTGTCAGGGATTTTGTCATTGACGTTGTCATCAGTTTATGTTTTGCATATCTGTCCTTTGATGTGCAAAAAAGTTTTCATAAATATTTTATTAAGACAATAAAATAGGCGGACCAAAGATAATGGAACCGCCTATTTATTGTTATTAGAATACTATTTAGGGTATCCTGCCCGTTTCATAGTTCTTGCAGTGAATGACTGCGCTTTCTTAAGAGCACTGTCAACACCTTTGGGTCCTGCAGCTAAAGCAGCAGAGAACTCCTGTCCAACCCTTGTGCCAATTGCTTGGAACTCAGGAATGGCAACGAACTGAACGCCTGTATAGGGTTTCGGTTTTAGTGTGCCAGTGATAGGATCTGCAGTCATAATTGCATTAAGAACCTTATCCGCAAAGAATGCATCACGTCTGTAGTTAGAGTTCTTATACAAAGAGGTGCGTGTTCCAGGAGGAACATTGGCCCAACCTTCTTTGCTAGCAACTAAAGCCAAATATTCTTTGGAAGTTGCCCAAGCGACAAATTTCTTAGCATCAGCTTGTTTTTGGGTTCCAGCAGGAATTGCCAAAGACCAAGCCCAAAGCCAGTTAGAGCCACGTTTAGTAACTGCATGAGGCGCTAAAGTGAAGTCAACTTTATCGTGAACAGAGCTATCTTTCTTGTTGGTTACAAAGCTGGCAGCTACTGTAGCATCCATCCACATACCGCATTTACCAGAATTAAACAACGCTAGGTTTTCGTTAAAACCATTGCTGCTGGCGCCGGGAGGGCCATAATTGGTTAGCAGATCAACATAAAAGCTGAGTGCTGCTTTCCATTCAGCAGTGTCAAATTGTGGTCTCCAGTTTTCATCAAACCATCTGGCGCCAAAAGAATTGGCAACTGTGGTTATATAAGCCATGTTTTCACCCCAACCAGCTTTACCTCTTAGGCAAATGCCATAAACACTGGGAGGATTATGAATTGCTCTAGCAAACTCATAGATTTCACCCCAAGTTGGTTCTGCTGGCATTTTTAATCCCTTAGCAGCGAACAAGTCCTTGCGATACATGGTCATTGAGCTTTCACCATAAAAAGGTGAAGCATATAACGAACCCTTGTATGTTAAGCCATTGCGAATAGGAGGCAACAGATCATCAATGTCATATTTAGGACCTAGGTCATCAAGTGAGACCAACCAACCTTCTTTTGCCCATATAGGAACTTCATAAGTCCCGATGGTCATAACATCAAACTGACCGCCTTTAGTAGCTACATCTGTAGTTACTCTTTGACGCAGAACATTTTCCTCTAGTGTCACCCATTTAAGAGTAATGCTAGGGTTCTTTTTGGTAAATTCTGATGATAATTTTTGCATACGCACCATATCACCATTATTTACTGTAGCTATTGTAATTTCAGCTGCTGAAACGGCAAACGCTGTAGCCATTCCAACACATAAAATTACCTTAGTAAAAAGTTTAGTATATTTCATATATATTTTGCCTCTTACTAGGAGGCCCTCTTTAGTAATTATATTTAATAATGTTTAAAAAATGATAATTTGATTAATCAAATTATCAACATATCATTATAGGGAATTAAAATAATAAAGCAACTATATTGTTAATTTATACATAAATTTTATTTCCCTCAAATAAGTAGGTTGCAGCCGTCCATGAAAAATCATTGCCACCACATCCTTTACCACTTATGGGGTCATAGTATTCATAAAAGCCGCTTTTTTCTACTAAGGAATATGTATTTTGCCTTATCTGCTGAGCTGTTTCTGTAAAGCCATATTCATTAAGCCCTTGGGCTATCATCCAATTTATGTGCAACCAAACTGGACCTCGCCAGTAGCGACTAGAATCAAATCCTTCCTCGCTAGAAAATGTTGATGGAACCCCGTATTCAACTTTTGCCAATTCCTCCATAATAGTTTGATTCATCATTTCTGCTTGCTGTTTGGTGGCAAGCTTGGCATACATGGGTAAAAAGCTTGCGGATATTTTTTGTTTCAGCGGCTTATTTTGTAATGCATCCCAAGTTACAAAATATCCTTCCTCCGACCATAATTGCTGGATACTACGGGAAGTATTTGCCATAAACTCCTTTAGTTCTTTCAAGTTCCGCGAATCTTCTCTCCCCAGCACTTCCGCAATCTTTAACAAAGCATCTGCCGATTTGTGCAATAACGATATGGTACATAAATCATAAACACTAAAAGGACCTGTCTCAATCAGCTGCTCATCTGTTGCGCCATTTTTAAGTAAATCAACTATGTATAGGTATTTATCATATTCTTGATTAGTTGGACGTTGGGCGGCATTTACTAATGAAGTATCCTTACGGGTATAGGAACCTTCAAACATTGGAACCCGCTTTAATGGCTCATCCCATACGGGGCTATTATCCATACCTGTTTCCCAGGGATGCACTGATGCCACTAAGCCAGGGAAATCATGTCTTTGTCTGTTAACTATCCACCAATTATAGTGTTTGCACAGATTATCAAAAACCTTAATTAAACGCGCTTGCGCAGATTTTTTATCCTTAGCACTGCGATACAGTAACCAATATCCAAGCGCCAGTATAGGTGGTTGTGAAATACGTGAGCTTGGCAGAGCAAAATCTGAAGTTCCCCAAACATCGTGCCCCGGAAAATAATCCTCCGATTCTTGATGAAAAATTATATGTGGGATAAAGCCATTATCCCATTGACCTTTGATTAAAAAATCAAGTTCTTGCCAAGCGCGCGGCTCATCAAATGATTGCCATCCTAAAGCATTTATCACAGAATCCCAATACCATTGGAATGGATATAGATGACCGCAAGGAATAGTATATCCATTACGATCATTACTGCGTAAAATTTCTTGCGCCTTCGCAACTAATTTTAATGCTTTTTCCATTGCTCAGTCAATTAGCTTGCCATGTTTATTGAACCAATGTGGATTAGTGGGATTAAGATATATTTGTTGACCATGGTTAATAGAAATATCGTTGTTGGCAACCGCACGCACCAAATGTCCTCCTATCTTAGTGGTTATATGTAGATGAGAGCCCAATGACTCTACTACCATTGCCTTAACAATCCAAGATTCAGGTTTTTTGCTGGTTGACACCGGCATATCTTCAGCGCGTAATCCCAAAGATAATTCTTGCAGTGGAAGTGAGACCTTGCTACTCTTTGCCAATTTTTTAACCAGATTAGTTAATTCATCGTTATCGGCTAAATCCTTAATTGGCAGAATATTCATAGGCGGATTGCCAATAAATCCTCCTACAAATGTGGTGGCTGGAGAATGATAGATCTGCCGCGCATCCGCGTATTGCACTATTTCCCCTAAGTACATAACTGCAATACGATCCGCTAAGCTCATTGCCTCAGTTTGGTCATGGGTAACATATAGAGTAGTAGTGTGGGTTTTTTGTAGCAGTTCTTTCAATTCGGCGCGCATCTCCAACCTCAACAGAGCATCCAAATTTGATAAGGGTTCATCCATCAAAAGCACTTCTGGTTTCATTGCTAAAGCCCGCGCTACAGCAACCCGTTGCCGTTGTCCCCCCGATAACTGAGATGATAACCTCTTATGCAATGCAGATATATGCATCAAATCAGTTGCCTCTATAACTCTACGTTCAATTTCCTTTGGTGGAAATTTTTTCATCTTCAAACCAAAAGCAACATTTTGATATACTGTCATGTGAGGGAACACCGCATAGTTTTGGAATACCATTGCAATATTGCGTTTTTGAGTTGGTAACTGGGAAACATCCTTTCCATCCAATATAATTGAGCCAGATGTCATGCTCTCCAGCCCTGCCACTATGCGTAGTAGAGTGGTTTTGCCACACCCTGAGGGTCCTAACAAAACAGAGAACTCTCCCTCTTCAACGGTCAAAGAAACATTTTTTAATGCTTCTGTTGAGGCGAACCTCTTTTTTATATTAGTGATTTTAATTTGTCCCATGATTGTTTATCTGTTGGAAATACCCCACATATCCATCCAATATAATTGAGCCAGATGTCATGCTCTCCAGCCCTGCCACTATGCGTAGTAGAGTGGTTTTGCCACACCCTGAGGGTCCTAACAAAACAGAGAACTCTCCCTCTTCAACGGTCAAAGAAACATTTTTTAATGCTTCTGTTGAGGCGAACCTCTTTTTTATATTAGTGATTTTAATTTGTCCCATGATTGTTTATCTGTTGGAAATACCCCACATACTAAAAAGATATTTGCGTACTATGAAAATAAAAATTAGTGATGGCATTATTAGAAAGAAACCGCCAGCAAAGCGAAAATGCAGCGGAGCTTCATTTAAGCCAGATATTAGATAAGCTGGTAGTGTGCGGTTTTGAGTTGTTAGCACTGCCGCCGCAAAAACTTCATTCCATGAAATAATAAAAGCAAAAATTGCAGTAGCGGCTATGCTTGGCAGTGCTAAAGGCATCACAACATAGAAAAATGCTTTCAGGCGCGAGCAACCAAGAGTCCATGCTGCCTCTTCAAGTTCTTTAGGAATGCCAAGAAACAAACTATAGGTTATAAGAACCGAAAAGGGCATAGCTAAAATACTATGAACCAATGCCACGCCAAATATAGAGTCGTAAATGCCAAGTTTAATAAATCTAACTGCCAAAGGTAAGGCAAGTAAAGCGACAGGGAAAGCCCGAGTGGTTAAGACAGTTATCCTATATATTGACTTGCCCTTAAAGTCATAGCGCGCCATGGCATATCCAGCAGGAGCCCCCAGTGCTACAGCGATTATCATAGTCATCACTGCGGCATATATGCTATTAAGAGTGGACTTCCAAACTTCTGGGACTTTGAAAAAGAAAGTGAGGGTATCCAAAGACAATGCGGGAAACAGAGATTTAGGCCAAGCGTAAATTCCTTCACTGGTCTGCATGGCAGAAATTGCTATTAGATATATAGGGAAGAGTACCCAAGCGCTGGCAATTGCTGCCAGCAGATATATTATCTTTGTAGTGCTTATCATGTGGTTTGCGCCTCTTTTTTAACCCGAATAACTGATAAATAAAATAATGTGGCAGCCACTGAAAGGGCAAAAATTAACAAAGCATAAACTGCAGCGACTCCGCTATCACGATAATGAAACTGCCATAAATAGGTCTCTTGCACCAAAACTCTAAAATCATTTCCCGCCAATGCAATCACTACTGCAAACACCTCTAACGCCAAGATAGTTCGCAGAATCAGAGCTGTTTGAATGCTGGGCTTAAGCAGCGGCAAGGTAACTTTTACGAATCTTTGCCAGGCACTGGCGCCAAAAACCTGAGCCGCCTCATTATACTCTTTGGGAATTAGTTGCACTCCCGCCACCAAAATCACCATAACCACAGCTGTAGAACGCCATATTTCGGCAATAGCTATTGCGGCGAACAAAATAATAGGGGACTCATAACTTAGCCACAAGGTTGGCTTATCTATAATCCCCAAATGATAAAGCATAGAATTGATATATCCACTCTCTGTTAACAGGGCAAGCCAAACAAGACCTCCAGCTAAATCGGATATTCCGAGAGGAATGGTCCATATATACAGATAAATATTCCTGCCCCTTTTCATTTTGGTTAGCATCATAGCCATGCCCAGTGCTAAGCAGGTTTGAACACCAACAACCGCCACCAGAAGCAGCATAGTGTTACGCAATGAGGGGGTAAAGTTAATATCCTCTGCGGCAATTATGAAATTCTCTGTACTCCAATTATTATCAAAATCACGAAAAGCTAATATGATTGTTTCAAATACAGGAATAAGAAAAACAATAAAGATAAAAAGCGTACTTGGTAATATCAACAGATAGGGAATTAATCTATCATTACCAAGTTGTGAAAATATTTTCATCTTTATTATTTCTCCTTTATTATCCGTCAGATTTAAAAGTTAATCTGTAAATCGTGGCTAAAATAAACAAGCTAAAAGCAGGGAAATAAAATCCCCCTGCTTTAGCTTTGTAAGCCCTCTCCATACTTATGGGAGGTATTTAGCTGTTACTCTACTGGACATGGCTTACTGCCACTTGAAGCATCTGGCGCCCAGCAGGGTGCCTTGGTTTGCTTCATTATGCGGTTAAGCACTCTTGCCTGTCTTTTGAGAGATTTCTGGATGTCCTGATTTTCTAGGACTATCAGCTGAAAGGTGTCGCGATACACTTTAGAAAAAGCGCCACTTTTATCACCTAAACCAACTGGCAATAGTCCTGGGTTTGCATCTGGCGAGTTCGCCTGGGCACTAATAGCCGCTGCTGAAAGACGAACATCTGCTGGCATTCCTTTGGTGTTAGCAGTTACCACTGGATAGAATCCTACTTCTCGCAGAGCAATTCTTTGAATAGAACTCTTAGTCAAGTGGTCAATTAACCTTTCTGATGCGGCGCGATCCGGCGTATTTTCAGGTATTGCTAACCCAACTATTACTGGCATAAAACCGCGTCCATGCTTGGCAGCTGGAGCTGCAAAGCCAACAAAGTCATTTGGTTTTTGTGCGAAGGCATTCTTTAAGCGAGCAGTATGGTCAAAAGCAATCCACACTTCTTCAGCTAACAATGGTTCTTGCATAAACTCATAAGTAGTAGAGCGGGGGCTCACATATTTCCATAAGTCACGGAAATCAGCCCACATCTCTGCAGCATCATCACTCTTAAATGTTCTGACTACTCCATCAGTATACGAAGGATATAAATAACCCTGAAAGAATCTATGCATAAGTCCTTTAGGACCTGCAGGGAAACCAAGAGCTCTTTTGCCTGTATCATCATGGATATTTTTTGCCCATTCTTTTAACTGTGAATAAGAGAGAAGATTAATATCTGCTCCTTTTGGCAGGTATTTCATCGCCTTTTTATTCGCAGCCATTATATAGGTGGCTTGCATCCAAGGAATGTATTTTTGTGAAGTCCCGCCTATTTTTGCAAGATTAGCAAAGGTATCACTAAAGCCGCGTTTTTTCAACTTAGCCATTAAACCACCCACATCACTGAGAGCATTTGCTTCATTCAAGACAGGAAAAGTTCCGTGTAAAGAACCAATAACGTGAACAGAACCCTTACCGGCTTGCTGTTCTGCAATGATCTTAGTTACCAAAATAGGACCCTCTTCGGGGACAAATTTTACTTTATCGGTAAAGCTTTTAAGTATCACATTGCGAACTTTCTGTGCTTCCTCAATTGGGCGCAACTGATCGCTGATAAAGATAGTTTCGGCTAATATAATTGATGAAGTGCTCATCAAAACCATCATAGCAAGAGCTCTGATGATAATTTTTATATTTATATAATATTTCATATTTAATTCCTCTAAGGTTGTAATATTAATAATTGTCAATATTATATGCTTGAAACATTAATTCAAGTGGATTTAACAACTATTACAAAATTTACAATTAGCTCCTGCAAGGCAGGAATAGGTTTGCAATAATCTATAAATTAGAAATATACAGGGGACTATCTGTGTTATAATTTTTATGTCTATTGTTATTTTAGTTGAAGGTACTTTTAGTATTAACGCATCAGTATTAACGCGGCTTACTCATAGCAAGGACATTTTTCATTTATTCCAGAACGGTTTTTAATAGTGCCAGAAGATAATACAGAAATCAAAAATATAACAAGAATAGAAATTCAAGATGAGGTAAAACAATCTTATCTTGATTATGCTATGAGTGTCATAGTAGGACGAGCTCTGCCAGATGTGCGTGATGGCTTGAAGCCAGTTCATCGGCGGGTTCTTTATGCGATGCATAATCTCAAGAATGATTACAACAAACCACATAAAAAATCTGCTCGCATTGTAGGGGATGTAATAGGTAAGTACCATCCTCATGGTGATGCTGCTGTTTACGACACCATAGTGCGTATGGCTCAGGACTTCGCCATGCGTTATCTTTTAGTTGATGGACAAGGCAACTTCGGTTCTATAGATGGGGATATGGCGGCGGCAATGAGATACACTGAGATTCGCCAAACTAAGATTGCCCACACTTTTTTAGATGATTTAGATAAAGACACGGTAGATTTTGTCCCCAATTATGATGGCAGCGAAACCATGCCAGAGTTTCTTCCAGCATGTATTCCTAATTTATTAGTTAATGGAGCATCAGGTATTGCGGTTGGCATGGCAACCAATATCCCCACTCACAATCTAAGCGAAGTTATAGATGGCTGCTTGGCTTTAATTGACAACCCCAACATCACAATTGCCGAGTTAATGAAGCACATCCCAGCACCGGATTTTCCCACTGCGGCATACATAAATTACAGCCAAGAAATTGCCCGTGCTTATGAGACAGGCAGAGGGACGGTTTATATGCGAGCCAAGCATAGCGTGGAGGAAATGCGTGATGAGCGATATCGTATAGTAGTAGAAGAGATTCCCTATAGAGTTAACAAAGCGACCCTGCTTGAGAACATAGCAGATTTAGTGCGGGCGCAAAAAATTGATGGCATTTCTGACCTAAGAGACGAGAGTAATAAAGAAGGCATTCGTGTAGTTATTGAATTAAAAAGAGGCACTATTGTAGATGTAATTATAAATAACCTATTCAAGCACACAGCACTGGAAAGCAGCTTCCCCATTAATATGGTTGCGATTGTTGATGGCAGACCGCGTCTACTTAATCTTAAGCTTATTCTTAGTGAGTTTGTCAAACATAGACGAGCGGTAGTAACTAGACGCACTTCGTATCTATTGCGTCAAGCGCGCAGTCGCGCTCATTTATTGGAGGGCTTGGCTATTGCCATTGCTAATGTTGATGAAGTTATAGCGATGATTAAATCATCGCCGACAGTTCAGGAGGCAAAACAGCGTCTTTTAGCGCACAAATGGAAGGCAACCGCGATAATTGATATTTTAGACAAGTCCACAGGGGAAGACATCAGGCCATTAGACCTGCCGCAAGAATACGGACTTATAGCTACAAAAGAAGGCGAGAGCGAACGACTATACTGCCTATCCCCACAGCAAGCCCAAGCAATTTTGGAATTAAGGTTGCAACGGTTAACCTCTATGGAAAGAGAAAAGCTTAAAGACCAATATGTAGAATTATTAAACACAATTGCTGACCTGCTTGATATACTGGGCAACCCCGATAGAATGAAGGCATTGATTTGTCAGGAATTACAAGATATTAAAGAAGAATATGGTGACGAGCGTCGTTCTAAGATAATTGATGTTAGACGTGATATGAGCATCTTAGACCTTATTAAGCCCGAAGATATGTTGATTACTCTGTCCCGTGCGGGTTATATTAAATCGCAATATCGCGAAACATTTCGCACTCAAAGACGCGGTGGCACAGGAATTAGCGCTGCAGGTCTTAAAGAAGATGATTATATTGAGCAGCTAATTGCCGCCAATAGTCATGATACTATCTTGTGTTTTAGCAACATAGGGCGTCTTTATTGGCTTAGGTGCTATGATATCCCCACATCCAGTCGGCTTGCCAAAGGCAAGCCCATGGTTAATTATTTACCGCTAAGTGAAGGAGAAAGAATTGTTTCAATGTTGCCATGGAGTGAATTACGCGGCAAGGACAAATCGGATATAGGGCTAAAAGACGGTAAGGACGGTAAAACCGAGCCCAGCAATAAATTTATCATGCTTGCAACTTCTGATGGCATGGTTAAAAGAATAGATGCCCAGCATTTTGCTCGCGCCAGACGTAGCGGGATAACTATCATGGGAATGAATGGCAGAGAATTAGTCGCTGCAATAGAAACAGATGGTTCCGATGAGATTTTACTGGTTTCATCAGAAGGGAGGGGGCTAAAATCCAAAGAGAGCGACTTTCGTCCCCAGGGACGCGCGGCACGTGGAGTACGCGGTCTTAAGATAAAAAGCGATGCTCGCCTTATAGCAATGATGCCTACCAAGCAGCATTCTCATCTGGTGGTTATATCTGAGGCAGGCAGTGCTAAAAGAACTCGCTTAGAAGACTTCTCTGTTAAAGGACGAGGAGGGAAAGGCATGATGGTAATGAAAATAACTGAGGATAATCGCAGTATTGTTGGAGCATGCCCAGTAAATGCTGATGATGAACTTATGATAATCAAAGAAAATGGTCAACTAATGCGCACGAGTGTAGCGGGAATTCCAGTTCAAGGGAGAGCAGCGCGAGGAGTTATCCTTACTCGCCTTGAAGAAGGAGGAAGAATTGAAGGCATTAGCCCTATATACAAGAGCGACTTAGGGGATGGGGCAGAAGATGAAACTGAGGGTACAATAACTGGCGAGACAACAGAAACAACGGAAGCAACAGAAACAACAGATGCAACAACAAGCGCAATAACAGAATCAACAACAGATAAATTAGGTGATGAACCAGAGCATGAGGAAGAATAATTAAAAATATTGCATTAATTACCGAATTCCCATTAAATAAATCAGATAATTATTGACTTAATTTAAATGTATATTTATACTATATTCATCTATAATACATTTATGTAATAGTATGATGGTGTAGATTTAGGAAACGCAAATTTCCTAAATTTGGAGTTTATAATGATATTAGGGTAAGTCGCAAATGAAGTCAGAGCAAGGTATTTTTTCTAAGGTTGCAGATAAAGCAACCGAATCGTCAAGTAAATCGTCAAATCAAAGCGATTCATTGCAAAAAGTTCAAGAAAATCAATTAAACCAACAAGACGAGCCCAGGCATAGAGAGACACACATAGAGACGCATGACACACATAGAGAAACACATCATGATACACATAGGGAAACACATAGAGAAACACCACCCACAATATCAGCCCCTGGAACTCTTTCAGTAATAAAAAGAAGCGGAACAGTTGTTCCTTATGATGAAGAAAAAATCATAATTGCCATATCCCGTGCCTATATTGCAGTAGAGGGAGGTCAGGCATCAATTTCCTCCAGAGTGCGTGAAAGCTCAGAACAACTTACCCAGAATATAACCGACGTCCTAACTCGTCGTAATGGTCCTCGTGCCGTCCATATTGAAGAAATTCAAGATTTAGTGGAATTATCTTTGATGCGCAGTGGCGAACATAAAGTAGCCAGAAGCTATGTGCTGTATCGCGAAGAGCGTTCAAAAGAAAGAGAGCAAAAAGAAAAACGCGAGAAAAAGGATAAGGGACCTACCGCCGAAGAAAACGACTATATCATAGTCAGTTACGGAACTTCAGCAAATAAAGAAGAAGCCGCCAAAAAGCAGAAAAAACTTGCCAAATCTCATATAAAAGAAAGGATCTCAAAAGCATGTGCTGGCATTAATGGGACCTTAGCGGAAGATTTATACAAAGATTCCTTGAAAGGGTTTTATGAGGGGATGAACATTTCGGATGTAGACGAGGGGATTATAATGTCAGCGCGGACTTTCATAGAACGAGAACCCAATTACACTTACGTCACTGCAAAATTATTACTCAATAAACTGGCAGACCAAGTACTGAACTCCCTAAATATAGCTGAAAGAACCACTCTTGATGAATTAAAAGACCGCTATGCTGAGGCATTCACTGCCTCATTGGAAAGAGGAGTAGCAGTAGGATTATTAAACAAAGAACTTTTGCTTTTTGACTTAGAGACGTTGGCAAAAGGCATAAAACCTCAAAGAGACGAATATTTTACTTATCTCGGCCTTCAGACCCTATACGACAGATATTTTTTACATGAAGATGACATAAGATTTGAACTACCGCAGACATTCTTCATGCGAGTTGCTATGGGATTGGCTATCAACGAGCCCGAAAGAGAGAAGCGAGCTCTGGAGTTTTATCATCAATTATCAGAGTTTGATTATATGAGTTCTACTCCCACATTGTTTAATTCAGGCACAGTCCACTCACAGATGTCTTCGTGCTATTTGACAACAATAGCTGATGATTTATTTGGCATATATAAATCTATGCAGGACAACGCGTTGCTTTCCAAGTGGGCAGGAGGGCTTGGCAATGATTGGACTCCAGTTCGTTCTATGGGGGCGCATATCAAAGGGACCAACGGCAGATCTCAAGGAGTTGTTCCATTCTTAAAAGTTGCCAACGACACGGCTATTGCAGTTAATCAAGGGGGCAAACGTAAAGGTGCTCTATGTTCTTATCTTGAGAGCTGGCATTTAGACATTGAAGAGTTTCTTGAGTTGCGTAAGAATACTGGGGATGACAGACGTAGAACTCACGATATGAACACTGCTAACTGGGTGCCGGACTTGTTCGTAAAAAGGGTTATGCAGGATTCTTCGTGGACTTTATTCTCTCCATCTGATGTTATAGATTTACACGATAGTTACGGCAAGGATTTTGAAGAAAAATACTGCGCTTATGAAGCAAAGGCAGATGCAGGCGAGCTTACCAACTTCAAAAGAATTTCCGCCAAAGAATTATGGCGTAAGATGTTATCAATGTTATTTGAAACAGGGCATCCATGGATAACTTTCAAGGACGTATGTAATATTCGCTCACCACAACAGCATTGCGGAGTGGTACATTCTTCTAATTTATGTACTGAAATAACCTTGAACACCAACTCCAAGGAAATTGCAGTATGTAATTTAGGTTCAATTAATCTAACCAGATACTTTAATAAAAAAGGAGAGCTTAACCGCGAAAAACTTAAGCAAAAAGTATTTACTGCGGTTCGTATGTTAGACAATGTCATAGACATTAACTTCTATCCTGTGCGTGAGGCGCGCAATGCCAACCTTAAGCACAGACCTATAGGGCTGGGTATAATGGGTTTTCAAGATGTGTTGTACATGAAGAAACTACCTCTTTCATCTCCTGAAGCGATTGAGTTTGCCGATGAGATAATGGAGCAAATAAGCTATTATGCACTAGAGGCATCAAGTGATTTGGCGGTTGAAAGGGGAGCATATCAAAGTTATGATGGTTCTTTATGGTCGCAAGGTATATTACCCATTGATTCTATAGAGCTTTTGCGAGATGCCAGAGGGGAGGGTAATCTGGACTTAGACACTGATACAAAACTTAATTGGGACGAATTAAGAAATAAGATACGTAAACAGAAAATGCGCAATTCCAATGTTCTTGCCATAGCTCCCACAGCAACTATAGCCAACATAACTGGGGTTACTCAATCCATAGAACCAACTTTTCAGAACCTATACGTAAAGTCAAACCTTTCTGGCGAGTTCACTTGTGTTAACAATTATTTGGCAGATGACCTTAAGAAACTGGATCTATGGGATAACGTAATGATTAATGACCTCAAATACTATGAGGGGAGCGTCCAGAATATAAACCGAATTCCTCAGGAGCTGAAAGAGCTTTATGCCACTTCTTTTGAGATAGAACCCAAGTGGTTGATAGAAGCAGCGGCGAAAAGACAAAAATGGATTGACCAAGCGCAATCTCTTAACCTTTACATGCATGAACCTAGCGGCAAAAAATTGGATGAAATGTATAAACTTGCTTGGCTCAAAGGATTAAAAACAACCTATTATTTACGTTCAAGGTCTGCAACTAGTGCGGAAAAATCAACTATAGATAGAGGGAAACTTAGCAATGTGGATGTTACGCAAGCAATAAGAACGTCTGAACCCACAAATAGTGGCGACAACGGTGCAAATGGTAACGGCGCATACGGCAACGGTACAAGTGGTAACGGTACAAATGGTAACGGTGCAAACGGTCACGGCACAAATGGTCATGGCGCAAACGGCAATCACGACCATTCAAACGGCAATGGTGGTGGGAGCACTTTGAGTAGCAGCAATGGTAACACTGATAACATTAAGCACAATTATGAACACAAAGTTTCAGTAAGCACCGCCGTTATAGAAGATTTTGAGCTCAAAGAGGGCGCTGCTTGCTCCATTGATGACCCTGCTTGTGAAAGTTGTCAATAAAGATTTATCAGCGAATAGTTAATGCTGATATTGGTATTGATATTCACATTCACATCAAATACTGCTAAAGAATTATTGTAATTAAAGATTAGAGACGACATGTTAGACGGAAACAAAAGTAACTTATTTGATGATAAGTCAGAGCAAAGAACAGGGGATATAACAAATAATAAAGCAGATGCTATCCAGCAATCAGTGGATGCTTCAGCAGGAGATGTGACAGCTAATGTGACACCACCCGCAAAGGAATATACTGCACCCGTCAATAGTTTTACTGCAATAGAACAAGGGGCATCAAGGGTTAGAGTGGACGATAAAGCAATGATAAACTCTCGCGCTGATGTTAATCAACTAGTTCCAATCAAATATCAATGGGCATGGCAAAAATACATAGAGGGTTGCGCTAACCACTGGATGCCTACCGAAATACCAATGAGTAAAGATATATACCTCTGGAAGCATCCCACAGAATTGACCGATGATGAAAGGTTAATGCTTAAAAGAAACTTGGGTTTCTTTGCTTCAAGCGAATCCTTAGTCGCGAATAACATAGTATTTGCTATTTACAAACATCTTACCAACCCCGAATGTCGCCAGTACCTGTTGCGTCAAGCGTTTGAAGAGGCAATACATACGCATTGTTTCCAGTATATAGTTCAAAGTTTAGGGTTGGATGAAGGTGAGATTTTTAATTTATATCGCGAAGTTCCAAGCGTCCACGACAAAGCTGCTTGGGCTTTACAACACACCAAACAACTGGAAGACCCTGACTTTTGTACTGGAACTATGGCGAGCAACCGTATATTTGTAAAGAATATGATAGCTCTTTATGTATGCATGGAGTCCCTCTGGTTTTATACTGGCTTTGCTCAGGTGCTTTCTATGGGTAGACGCAATAAAATGACTGGGATAGCCGAGCAGTATCAATACATAATGCGCGATGAGTCGTTGCATTTCAATTTTGGTATAGATGCCATCAATCAAATTAGAATTGAGAATCCTGGGCTTTGGGATAGCGCCTTTGAAAAGCAAGTTATCCAGATGATTCACGAAGCTCTTGAACTTGAAATTACTTATGCTTATGACACTATGCCACGCGGTCTTCTGGGTATCAGTGCTCCTATGGTAGAAGAATATATGCAGCATATCGCTAATCGCCGCTTAGCGCAACTTGGATTATCAGAAGAATTTCCCGGTGTATCCAATCCTTTTCCTTGGATGTCTGAAGTAATGGATCTTGGCAAGGAAAAGAATTTCTTTGAAACTCGCGTAACTGACTATCAAACTGGTGGAACTTTAGATTGGGGCGAGTAACGCTTCGCCAGTATGGAGCGTGAATCGACACTCAATGAAATTAGGACTTCAACTACCTGGGATTTAGTAATAATAGGTGGGGGAGCCATGGGTTTGGGATGCGCCGTTGATGCGGCTAATCGCGGCTATAAAACTCTTTTAGTTGAAGCAGGGGATTTTGCTTCTGGCACTTCAAGCCGCAGCAGTAAAATGATTCATGGCGGCTTGCGTTATCTCAAGCAATTTGAGGTTAGTATGGTGCGCCGCTCATTAATTGCAAGGGCAGGGCTTCTAGAAACCGCCAGTAGTTTAGTGCGTGAGCAAAGAATTATCATCCCCATTTATAAAAGCTACGAGCTTGCCACTTATCGGCTGGGACTTTTCTTATATGATATGCTGGCGGGTTCCAATGCCGCTGTATCTTCCAGTCAATATTTAAGTGCAGCGCAAACCTGCGAAATGCTCCCTGGTTTACAAGTCGCTGGAATTAAAGGGGGAGTAGCATACAGCGATGGTTTATTTGATGATGCTCGTTTAGCTATTGTTATGGCGCAGGCAGCCAGTGGTCTTGGCGCACATCTGATTAACTACATGCCAGTGATAGGCGTCCTGAAACAATCAAGTAAATCTGCAGAACGTATTGCAGGAGTCATAGTAAAAGATTCTGAGTCCAATCAAGAATATGAAATAAAAGCCCGCCATGTTATAAACGCTGCGGGCACCTTTGTGGATAGAATTATCAATATGGACAGCCCTAACAGCATAAAACAACAGGCAATTAGTCAGGGCAGTCATATTGTGTTGCCGCATAGTTTTCTGCCTTCGGTAAATGGCATGTTAATTCCTAAGACCTTTGATGGTAGGGTTATGTTCTGTCTGCCATGGCATAATCGCCTTTTGGTAGGAACGACAGATGTGGAAGTTCCTAAAGCTCTGCAACAACCACAACCTCAAAGCACTGAAATTGATTTTATACTTGATAACTGCCGTGCCTATTTTAGCAATGCTCCCACTAAAGCAGACATGCTTAGTGCTTTTGCTGGTCAAAGGGCGCTGGTGGCAAGCAAGAACTCCGATATGTTAACCAAAAATCTTAGCCGCTCTCACAAGGTCCTACGCAGCGATTCAGGGTTAATTAGTATTCTGGGGGGGAAATGGACCACTTACCGTAATACTGCAACAGAGGCAGTGGCTATGGCTATGGAGGATATGCCTCAAAATAAGAGCTCAATTGAAGCGGAAGCGGTATCCCTGGATAAATGGAATCAATCTGCCACACAATTGGCAATAATTGAGAAAGAAAGCAGCGAATACAAATTGCCAATTCATCCCAAATTACCTTACACCAAAGGGCAAGTTGTTGCCGCAGTGCGCTATGAGATGGCTCGTAAGGCGGAAGACGTGTTAGCGCGGCGCACCCGTTCTTTATTATTGGATGCTAAAGCTGCAAACCACTGTTCAGAGGAAGTTATTAAAATAATGGCACAAGAGCTGGGCAAGGATAATCTATGGATTACCAAGCAGATACAAGAATTCAAATCATCAGCCCAACAATACTTAATTTGTAACAAATAAGCCACCAAATTAATTAATCTGTATGAGTAATTTTTACTATTAATAAAGGTTATAATTCTATAATCTTATTTTTCATTTTTTTATAAACAAGAGTGTTATCAACTAACAAGAAACCTGTATCTACTTATCAGAGTTTCGAATCCGAGTTATTTAAAGCGGCGGATAAGCTACGTAAGAATATTGATGCAGCGGAATACAAGCATATTGTTTTAGGACTAATATTCCTTAAGTATATTTCAGATTCTTTCTTCAAGATTCATGCTCAGATTGTTACAGGTAAAGGAGAATATCAGTATGCGTCAGCAGAAGATCCGGATGAGTATGTTGCGCGAGATTGTTTCTGGGTTCCAAGCAAAGCGCGTTGGAATTATTTACAAAAGCGTGCCAGATCTAACAATATAGGCAAGGACTTGGATACGGCAATGGTAGCAATTGAGCGTGAAAACGCCGACCTTAGAGGTATTTTGCCAAAAGTATATTCCAAACGCAACATTGATAATGCAGCATTAGCAGGATTGATAGACCTAATAGAAGATGCCCCTATAAGTGATGAGGCATTGCGTTCAAAAGACCTATTAGGCAGGGTATATGAATATTTTTTAGGGCAATTTGCTCTTGCCGAAGGACAAAAAGGAGGACAGTTTTACACCCCCAAAACTATAGTTAAGCTTTTGGTTGAAATACTTCAACCCTTCAAGGGAAGAGTATATGACCCATGCTGCGGCAGTGGAGGAATGTTCATTATGAGTGAGAACTTTGTTGGACGCCATAGAGGTAAGATGAAGGATATTTCAGTTTTTGGTCAAGAGAGCAATCAAACAACATATCGTTTATGTTGCATGAACCTCGCTATTCATGCCATAGACAGCTCGCAGGTTGTTTGGAATAATGAGGGTTCCTTTTTAAAAGATGCCCATGCTGATAAAAAAATGGATTTTATACTTGCCAATCCACCTTTTAACGATAGTGACTGGAGTGGCGAGATTCTACAGGATGACCCGCGTTGGGTTTACGGCAAACCTCCGCGCGGCAATGCCAATTTTGCTTGGGTTCAGCATTTTATTCATCATCTTGCTCCGGGTGGATCAGCAGGTTTCGTTTTGGCTAATGGTTCCTTATCTTCAAACACTGCTGGTGGCAAGGATATACGTAAAGAGCTCATTGAAAAAGGATTAGTTGATTGCATAGTAAATTTGCCCACCAAACTTTTTCTTAACACTCAAATAGCCGCTTGTTTGTGGTTTATATCACGCAAGGAAAAAACAGAAAGTAAGATTAAACCTCAAGATAGTTCCATTTTGTTCATAGATGCTGATAATCTGGGCAGCTTAATTAATCGTCGTACTCGTGAATTCAGTGACGAAGACATTGATAAGATTACTAATATTTACCATGCATGGAAGAACGACAAGAAAAGATATAGAAATATTGCTGGCTTTTGTAACTCTGCTTCTCTTAGCCGGGTGAAGAAAAATAACTATATTTTAAATCCTAAACGTTATGTTACCCAGTTAGAGGAAAAGGACAACTTCAACTTCAGCAATTCTTACGCTATATTAAAAGAAAAACTGGAAGCCCAATTAAAAGAAGAGGCAAGATTAAACAAAGAAATCAAAATAAGCTTAAATAAAATTAAGTACAAGGATTAGAGCAAACTATCTAACCTCATTCCCATTATTCTATTTAGTCCGCCTGTATTCAACAGGCACTCCTTATATGTTGTAAGGTTGTTAAAACATCTTATAATACAATAGATAATGAACCAACGCCTCAATAATCAGGATAATAAAAACTGGAGAATACAGCCATTAAGTGATATAGTGGAAAAAATTATTGATAATAGAGGCAAGACACCCCCTTTTAATTCAAACTCGGGACATCGTCTTATAGAAAGTTGGCAAATTAAGATTAACTCAAAGTATCCTCTGTTTAGCGAAGAAAAGCAAAAATATGTTTCTGATGACTGCTACCAAAATTGGTTTAGAGACATTCATCCACAACATAAAGATATTCTTTTTTCTACCGTAGGGGCATCGGTTCCTCAGTTTTGTTTGACACCGTCTGAAGAAAAGATATGCATTGCTCAGAATGTAATTGGAATTCGCGCTAACAAAAAACTTATATATCAGGATTTTTTGTTATTCTTATTTAAAACTCAGAAGTTTATAAACTTAGTTAAGAATCTATTAATCATTACAGTCCAGCCAAGCATTAAAATATCTCATTTATTAAGTATACCTGTGTCAATGCCCTCATTAGGGGAACAGGAAGAGATAATTGATGTATTGGCATCTTTAGAAGATAAGATAGAAATATTAAGACGGCAAAATATCACTTTAGAAAAGATAGCCCACGCTCTTTTTCATAAGTGGTTTATTCAAGACGCCCAGCAGGGGTGGGAGGATATCTATCTTACTAAAATATATAACTTTGAATCGGGGGCGCGAGTTAGCAGCAAGAATTATTGCCAAGAGCAACTCCCTGATACGGTTAGATATATTAGGGTAAGGGATATGGAACATGCTCGCGCTGATATTTTTATTAAATCGCAACTTACCAATAAAAAATGTGAACCGCATGACCTACTAGTTTCGTTTGATGGCACCGTAGGTAAAGTGGCTTATGGGCTAAGCGGCACCTATTCATCGGGACTGCGCAAAATAACGTCCAAGAATGAGATTTATAATAACCTCAGCTTTAAGTATTTGTTATTCAAGCGTCCAGAAATCATTAACACTATCAAATCAAATGCTTTAGGAACGGTTATTCTTCATGCTTTTTCATCTGTCGTGCTGCTGAAGTTTCGTTTACCAAGTCCAAAGGTAATTAGTAAATTTACAATGATTACTAGCCCTTTATTTAATCGTATCTTGGCTAACCGTCAGCAAATCTTAACCTTAGAGAATACACGCGATATACTTTTGCCTCGGTTAATGAACAAGAAGATTAAGATTATGCGTGGTTAAACTATGTTTTGCTCTATGTTTTTTATTTAATCTGTGATATAATGCCAGTTCTTATTAAGTTATACAATTTTGATAAGATTGTTGATAAGATTTTAATAATTGTGTGTTACAGCATCGGGGGGATAATGAATAACATAAGACAATACAAGAGTAGGCGTTTATTTAATAATGTAGATTTGCTTATATCGGGGGCGACAGATAATCTGTGTCCGCCCTTGCCACGCGTTTCTACAACAAATGCGAGCGGGTTATAAATGTCCGATCATAAAAAAGCAGGAGCTATTAACTTAGCCATTGAGCTTTTGGAAAAGCATGGTTATATTAATCTTTCTGCTCAGCAGCAACATGAATTAGCAAGTGAAGAACCCTCTTCGGTCATTCTCACTTCACATCTTCAATCAGCCATAGATAAACTCAACTCATCCTCTCCAGCAGAATTGAGGAAAGATGCATTTACTAACGTGCTTGATATTGCTCGTCAGAATCTTATGGAAGCAAACGAAGCATTTCATAAAATGCTTAATCAAGGAACTTCTATCTTCTATCAAGACGAAGGTGTTGAGCGAGGCGGTTCAATTAATTTAATTGACTTTTATAACCCGCGCCGTAACCATCTATCAATTTGTAGCAACCTAACTATCAAGAAAGGCAATCTACTGTATAAGCCAGACCTCGTCATAATGATTAATGGGTTACCACTTGTAGTTATGGAGTTTGGCGATCCACGCGCCAGATTAGTTGATAAGTTCGGCAACAGCGCATATTCTTTGGAGGCATCCTCCGCAAATTTCGCTCCTAACTTAGCTATAGCCCCGTCATTATTTTGCTATAACTGTTTTTCAGTTATTTCTGATAATGAGCAAACGCTATTCAGCTCAGTTTTTACGGATGCTCGTCATCCTATGATTTGGAAAAGCCCCGCAGGTGAAAGTGAGAATGCTGAGCAACAACTCACAACATTAATCAACGAGATGTTGTCCCCCGAAGTCCTGCTGGACTATATTAGAAACTTTATAGTTTTTTGTAACAAACAGGTTTATAGCGATAAGAACCAAATGATGACAAATATTCTTGTAAAAGACATAGGAACTTATCATCAATACTATGGAGTTAATCGTGCGATTGCTTCAACTATTAATGCTGCTGATATTGCAATGGACGAAGTAGACAAAAGCTACTATGGCTTATCTGAGATAAATATCGGCTCTTATATTCCGCCAGTAGGCGCTAAATCGCATAAGCGCAAATACTCTCCCAAGGTGAATATTCAAGAAGTACAGCAATTACAGGGCTCAGGAAACAAAAAAGGAGGCATTCTTTGCCACACTTACGGTACTGATAACGCTCTTACCATGCTATTTTATGCTGGCAAGATAATCAGGAATTCGCCAGCGCAAAATCCCACTTTGGTATTTATCTCCGACCGCAATGATATGGATGAGCAGATATTCCAAACATTTGTGGGGGGCAAGCAGTTATTGCATCAGGCACCCATTCAGGCGGATAGTCATTCATCCCTAAAAAAGCTGCTTAGTACTTCAGGAGGGGGGGTAATATTCACCACCATCCAGAAATTTTATTCAGGGAAGGGAGCTGCGCCCAAAGTATTATCTGACAGGAACAATATTTTTGTCATAGTAAATGGAGTGCATCTCAGTCGCTATGGATTTGGCAATGCCAACACAAAGGATAAAAACGTCAAAGTATTCGCCAATTACTTAAAAGAGAATTTTCTCCCCAATGCCACCGTCCTTGGTTTTGGCTACACCCCCAATTATCCGCATGATGATTCTGCAGATACTTCGGCAGATAATCTATTTGGCGACTACATTGATATATATGATATTAAACAAGCGCTCAACGACAAGTCAATTGTTAATGTTTATTATGAAAAGCGTCTTACCAAAATTCATATAGCCCCTGAGGACCGAGTAAAGGAAGATATTGCAGAGGTGGATTTTTCTGGCAAGAATCCTAATACTGTTAGTTGGCAAAAAATGGAAAAATTTTTAGCCAACCCCAGCAGATTAAAATTAATAGCTCAAGATATAGTTAATCATTTTGAGCAGTATTCATCGGTTCTTCAAGGAAAGGGAATCATTGCCACGATGAGTCGTCGCATCGCAGTTGACCTATACAAGGAAATCATTAAACTACGCCCCCAATGGCAAGACGACAATATACTCAAGGGTAAGATTAAGGTTTTAATGGCGCCTTCCACTGAAGAACTATCATCTTGGGGAAAACATCAAACTACTCAAAAGGAAAGAAAGATATTAGGCGCTAGGTTTAAAGATTCCAACGACTCGCTTAGATTGGTGATAGTCAGAGATATGTGGCTAACTGGATTTGATGCTGCTTGTTTAGATGTCCTATATTGGGATAAACCGTTGCAGGGTAGGCAACTTATGCAGGCAATTTCTATTGTCAATAATGCTCGCATCAACAAACCAGGAGGTCTCATAGCTGATTATATGGGCATTGGCGACTACTTGAATGAGATGAGCAAAGATTATATAAAAAGGGGAGGCGATGGGGCGCCAATACAAGATATGCAAGAGGCAATAACTACAATGGAACAGCAACATAAAAAAATGCTGGGTTTTTTCTGTGACTTCAATCATGAACCATATTCGCAAGCGAATAAAAAACAACGACTTGCCATTATTAGGCGGGCGCAAGAATACGTCTTATATTTTTCTATTGATAAATTCACTCGTCTACTTAGCAATTTTTCTTTAGCTCATTCTATGGTGATATCCACCAAAGCAGCTGCTAACAAGAACCTGGAATTTTTCCATACCTTAAGAAAAAGCTTAGCGTTGCTTGAAATTAATAGCGAATCATCCAACGAACTGTTATACATGGCAGATGATTCAATTGTTAAAGGTTCTTTAGCAGAGTTTTATGATAAAGATAAGGAAGCCCAGCTGCAGCCGCAATTTCTGACAGACGAACTACTGGCGCGCATCCATGAGATGGATTGTCCTAATCTGGAATTGCGGATTCTTGCCAAGCTAGTCCATCTTATAATCATTAATGTGGGGAAAAATAATTTTGTTACTGGCGATAAGTTTGCTAGCAAGTTATTTGCAATTCTAAATAAATCGACAAAACGTTCTTCTGATAAAGATAAATTAATTAGTTCCTTAATAGAACTAGCGTTGGAATTAAGAGAGTGGGAGAAAGAAAGGAATAACCTTGGGGCATCGGAAGAAGTTTACGCGCTTTATTCTATCCTCATAGATCATCAAAGCAATAATCAAAGCGATAAAGCCATACTGAAGAATGACGAGCTTATAAAGTTAGCTAAGGTTATACTAAATGACTTAAGGTCTAATGCAACAATTGACTGGAACATAAGAGAAAAATCTCGCGCTAAATTAAGAATCATAGTCAAGTACAATCTTAGGAAAGCCAATTACTTGGCAAATAACGAAAAAGATATTACCGACAGCATAATATCCCAAATTGAAATATTTATCTTAAATACCAACCAAGTGCCAAATTGATATCAAACTGAGAAGCTATTTATACAGTTTATACACCTCCTCATACTGAGGAAACATTATAAAAATTGCCCGTTCCAGTTTATATATTCTATCCACCATATTCTTAGAAGTATAAAAGCTTTTATAGGGCTTCTCTGTGGACACATTTTCTGGCGGTAAGTCCTTAATATGCTGCAGGTCTTGCGCTTCATAACGTAGCTTAATCATATAATCATACAGCTGTTGGTTTATCTTGTCCTGTTGCAAAAAAGTAATATTCTTCAAATTATCCTTATACTTGCCATCTATAAAGTATTGTTCAAACTCAGCTGGTGGCAGGTTCACAACATCAAGCGGACGTTTGAAAAATAGCTGAATAAATCTTAAGGTCATTAACCCATAGTGTTTGGCGGGCGGGCAATTATTATCAGCGGGATTATAAAAATCTATCAGCTCATCATGATATTGCGGCACCTCTTCACCATCCTTTTGATTTTTGATATAGTTGTTATACCCTTGATAAAAGAAATCCTGTAATTTCATCATCTTGTTTGAGCAGTATTGGTCAAAATCAATATTATCGCCTAAAATTTTAATAAAGCTTTGAGCGCTGTTCCCGCTGCCTATAATCTGCTTACTCTCTTGTTCCTTATAATAGTTATAGCGCGAGACATGCCAGCTAAAAGGGTCGCGTATAGCCGCCAATATCGGCAGCTCTTGAAAGAACTCTGGCAGTTGCGCGTACCTGGTATGACGTTGTAGGCGCAGCATGGTTTCATATTTAACATCCAACAGATGCATTCCTTGGGCAAAAAAGATGAACCATTTTATCTTAGAGCTACCCAGAGGATCATGATAGTTCTTAATAGAAAGATTACTGATATCATAATACCTATAGTTAAAAATAACTAGACGCTTGGCTATTTTATATATTGTCTGGCGAGCAAAGGCAAAGGGTAGGTGCTTGCCAAGAGTGAATAGAATTTCCCCTAATGGTGTCTTACGAAAAAACAAATTTAAGTGCGCTTGCTCAATGGCTTTATGCGCCCACATACCTGCGCTCTTAGGCAGATGAATAAAAACAAATCTACGGGTAATTATCATGGTTTCAGTTACTGATTAATAGAATTATATGCTTGTTTATGCAAGTATGTTAGTTGATAATCTTTATAGTCCTATATAATTAGTGAGTAATATGAGGATTACAGACAAATTTATTTTTATTCATCTGCCCAAAACAGGTGGCACTTGGATGCGCAGTGTTCTACTGCGCGCCCATCTTAATATGTTTTTAAGTGGTTCGCCATTAGGCAAGATAATTACCATTATCATGAAAATCTTTCCCGCTACAAGACAACGGATGGAGAGATTAATCTATCCTTTAGCAACTTCAGAGTACAGCCACAGCGAGCTACATGATTTTACTCTTGCGTCCTTTGGCAAATCACCTTATAAAAGAAAAATAATATCTCGTTTGCTTCTCAAAATAGCATCTTTCACTAAACTATTGCCTCCTTCCAAACCATTAGTAATGTTTTTAGTTCATTCGCGCCGTTCTCAGTTGCCTGCATCGCTTGCTAATCTTCCAATTCTGGGCTGTATAAATAACCCATTCCGCTGGCATATTTCTCGTTTCAACTATTACAAGAATCGCCGCCCCAATAACATTCATGCCGCTCAAATATGCCATAAGGTTGGCGACTTCAACAACTTTAGTCGTTATTGCGACAAGCAGATGATGGAAACGCAAGCAATTTATTATAAAAGCTACACTGCCGCTATGGCAGCTAACAGCGGAATAGACAGATACCAATATCCTGTTGATGTATTTTCCGATGTATTTTCCGATGTATTTTCCGATGTATCTTCCGATGAATTTTCTCGGCTTGCTAAGTCATCTGCCGCCACACAAGCGCCGCAACATATAGGACTACAATCCTTCTTATTCTTGTGGTTTTTTTTCCGCAATCCTTTGGAGGTAATGAACTTAAATGAAAAAGAATATCTTGAATACTTCAACAGTGGCGAATATAAAAAAGAGCTAAATAACATAAACTTTATGCAGACGGCTAATCTTAACCAAGATACTTATGATTTTTTACTGCAACAGGGCTATCCACCGCACGACATAAACTTCATCAAAGAAATGCCGCCACTTAATGTTTCCACTAAGGGTGCTTATGATAGCTACTACAGCAATAATGAGTTAGTAGATAGAATATACAAACTAGAGCGCGCAATGTTTATAATGTTTCCACAATATGAAGAGGCATACCAACAATACCGATTATAGGGGCAGGGGCGCGCTCGCCTCATATCAGGCACCTAATATCAGCTCGTTACTTGCAATAAACTTTTTATTTAACATTAATTTCTACAATTAATCCTTATAATAATTGTATGATTATCAGGTTCCTCGATAGCTCAGTTGGTAGAGCAGTTGGCTGTTAACCAATTTGTCGCAGGTTCGAGTCCTGCTCGAGGAGCCACTTATTTATGGAATATCTAAACTTACAACCAGTTTGCAATAAATCAGCTTGCAACCAATTCTTGCAACCAATTAAAGCACAACCAATTAAAGCACAATCAATCAGCTTGCAATCAAAGAGGTATAATTCTTAGCAATGGCTAGGTCACTACTACCAGTTGCGGCGACTCCTGGACAGAATCTTCAATCATATCTTTCTTTCATTAAGAATATTGAGATATTATCTCCGATGGAGGAGCAAAAGCTCGCTCTCAAATTTGTTGAAGAGGATGACTTAAACTCAGCCCAAGCATTGATTATGGCGCATCTTAGATTTGTTGTTTATATTGCGCGCTCTTATGGCGGGTACGGATTGCCATTAAGTGACCTCATACAGGAAGGAAACGTAGGTTTAATGAAAGCAGTCAAAAGATTTGACCCCCATCGTGGAGTTCGGCTAATAACTTTTGCAGTTTACTGGATTCGCGCTGAAATTCATGAATATATCCTACAGAATTGGCGCATAGTAAAAGTTGCCACCACCAAGCCGCAACGCAAACTTTTCTTTAATCTACGCAGCAGCAAAAAACGGCTTGCTTGGATGACTGAATCCGAAATCAGCGCAGTAGCTAAGGACTTAAACGTAAAGGTTTCGGAAGTCAGAGAAATGGAAAGCCGCCTAACTGCCTCGGATGTTTCCTTTGATTATGACGATAACGATGATGACGAGTCGCCAAAGTCGCCTTCAACTTATCTTGCTGATAATAGCATGAATCCGGCAATGTTAGCGGAAGATGATGAATGGAAAGAGAAACTTCATCAGGCATTATCCATCGGGATTAGTGAATTGGACGAGCGTAGCAAAAGGATAGTTAAGGCAAGATGGTTAGCGCCACAAAAAACCACATTACAAGTTTTATCTAAAGAGTTTGGGGTATCAACAGAGCGTGTGCGGCAAATAGAACAGTTGGCTTTCCAAAAAGTTAGAAGACACCTTAAAGAGCTACACGACGCATAATCCCCCCATAGCGCAAATCCACGCGCATCCATCGCTGGTAAGTTTATGCTACCTGCAACAGAAAAGGTTATATTTTTTCAATTTCATTCTCAATAACGACTGCAACATCTTCTGCGCTTATACCATCAACTGCAACCACAATATCTGCGCAATCTTGATATATATCCTCGCGCACCTCAAGCATTCCTCTTAGCTGCTCCTCTTTATTATGCTGAGGTTTAATCAGTGGACGATTATTATTATCCCCCAGATTTTTAACTAAAGTTGCAACTGAAGCGCGCAGATATATTATTAGATTGCCGTCTTGCATAACTTTGCGGTTATCGCTTGCTAACACTGCTCCTCCTCCCAACGCTATAACAGCTGGCTCATAAGTTAGGGTGCGTCGCAACGTATTTGACTCATACTTGCGGAATATTCTTTCTCCTTTACTCGCAAAGATAGCAGATATGTCCATATTGTGTTCTTGTTCCAACATAGCATCTGTATCATAGAAATCGCGCCCCAGCTTATCAGCCAGCAAAGCCCCTACAGAACTTTTCCCGCTTGCTGGCATGCCAGCAAGAATTATATGTTTATATTTACCTTTACCCATAGTCAACAGATTATAGAATATTTTTGCTAACCTGCCAAATAAAACATTTTTGGTTAGATCTGCGTCTCACCCAACGGATAGAGCATGCTTCTCCTTATATTAGTTTGATGCTTGCGCCTCTCTTTACTAAATTTTGTTTTATAATCACTATAGTGTTTACTAATCAACTAACCAACTAATCTACCAGTAGCAGAATGAGTAAAGACAGAAAAGGAATAAGAGTGGCTTTATTGTTTGGCGGACAATCAGTAGAGCATAACATCTCGGTTCTTTCAGCTACTGCGGTGGCAGATGCTTTGCAACAGGCCGGCTATGAGTGCATTTTTATATGTATTGATAAACAAGGTTCCTGGCATCTTATGCCCTCAGTAGCATCCCCAGATATCCCCAATCCTTCCAGTCCCTCCAATTCCTCCAATTCTTTGCCTTCGCCCTCCACTGACACACCCGATACAAGCACAGCAAAGGAAAACGTTTCTTTAGGCAGGATATCCATAGTTCCAGGCGGCGGCACGGCAAAGGGGCTACAACTTGACGCCAAGAGTATTCCAGTAGATATGGTGTTTCCTGTTTTGCACGGCATCTATGGTGAAGATGGCAAAATTCAAGGGGCACTGGACTCCTGTGCCATTCCATACATAGGTGGCGGAGTCACCGCCTCAGCTATCACTAATGACAAGGATATAACCAAAAGGTTATTAATCCAAGCTGGCATTGATACTGCTGAACATATTACTATTAGAAGTGACGAATATCCTCAAACAAGCGTAGATAAGGAGCAAGTATATGCCAGCACTTATAAAAGCGCCGTTGCAGAACTCTCAACGCCTTTTTGGGTAAAGCCAGCAAATCTCGGTTCATCTCTGGGAATTCAACGGGTAACAACTGCCACAGATTTTACTAATGCAGTGCAAGAGGCATTTAAGCTTGACAGCAAGGTTATCTTAGAAGAGCATATTCAAGGTAGGGAAATGGAATGCTCGGTATTGGAGGATACAAGCGGCATAACGGTTTCGCTACCCGGGGAAATAATAGTCACTGGCAAGCATTACTTTTATGATTATGATGCCAAGTATAATGACCCACAAGGAGCAAAATTGGAAGTACCTGCAAAGTGCTCTGCTGAAGTGGTGGATAAGATTAAACAAATTGCCATTAAGACATTTAAAATTTTAGAGTGCCGCAACATTATGAGATTGGATATATTCTTGGCTGATAGCCAGCCAGAGACAAGCCGTATAGTGGTAAACGAAGTTCAGACCATTCCTGGCTTTACCGCAATTAGCATGTATCCCAAACTGCTTACACACGCGGGTATTCCCCTGGTAGAGATTGTTGAACGTTTGGTTTCAAGCGTGCAGCATAGAGGACAATAAATAGGAGAGAAAGAAAAGAAGATATGTATATGACCATAAACACAAGCACGAATATAAGCATCCAGAAAAGTATCCAGTATAATTATGGAGCTAGGCGGTCTCGAACCGCCGACCTCTTGCATGCCATGCAAGCGCTCTCCCAACTGAGCTATAGCCCCAACAAATCTAATAATCCCCTTTTTAGAGAGAGGGTTTCTCCCCACTCAGCTATATTATAAAACAATATAAAACAATATAAAATATTTCCCTAAAATAATACTATGAATTACCACAAAGCGGATTAATCAATAATGCATTTACCATTAATAATAGGATACGGCGGGATTAACTCTGGCGGCATATCGTCTACAGACCAAGCATACCGCAACATAGTAGCTCCAGAGTTGTCAACTGCAGCAAGGAAGAAACTATACGATTCGCTGCATAAGTTACTGATGAGTCAGAAAGAATCCCCAAAATCTTCCAGCACTACTTCATCAAGTGCTACCTCATCAAGCGCCACTCACTCCATCAACAAAGACCCTGCCGCTTTGGCAGACAGGTTCTTCATTCGTGCCATCAACCAAACAAATCATTTTGACCCACGGACCACTTCCTATTACCGCACCAACGGTAACTCCGAATCATTCCCCATAAGTTTTGCTGCTTCCTTGCCAGATGAATTCAACCCAGGCAAACTATACACATCTCATAATCACCCCCGTTCTTTACAGATGGCAGTGTTTGCCGCCAATGATGCCCTCAACTCTGCTGGTTTGGATATCCCCACTATTCGCTCAGTAGTTGCCCCCGACAAGCTGGCAGTATATGCCGGTAATTCTCTTGGGCAGTTGGACTTAGCAGGTATGGGCGGGGTGCTAACCTCAATGCTGCGCCGCGTAAAAACCATTACTAAGCAGCTGCCATTTAGTTACCCGCAGATGAGCGCTGACTTCGTTAATGCTTATGTGCTTAATAATCTGGGGCAAACAGGTAATCAATGTGGCGCTTGCGCCACCTTTCTTTACAATCTATCTTTGGCAGCTCATAATATAAAATCTGGTGAATTAAGTATGGCAGTAGTTGGCACCAGCGAAGCGCCAATTCTGCCGCAGTTAATGAGTGCTTTTTACAATATGGGGGCAATGACTTCAGATAAAAAGCTTGATGTTAGCGGCGCCATCAATGACAAAGGTAATTCTAATAATCCCAACAACCCCAATAACCCCAACAACCCCGACTTCAGCAAAGCGAGTTTGCCATTTGGTGATAATTCCGGCTTTGTAATGGGTGAATCGGCGCAATTTGTAATTCTGGCATCAGAGGAAGTTGCCTGTAACCTGGGAGCAACAATCCATGGAGCAGTGCCAGATGTATTTATCAGCGCAGATGGGGCAAAACGTTCCATCTCTTCTCCTGGTCCTGGCAACTACATTACTATGGGCAAAGCAGCTTATGCCGCCGAAAAATTATTAGGGAGTAAAACTCTGCGTAAATCATCTTATGTTCATGCCCACGGCACCTCAACCCCACAAAACCGCGTAACAGAATCACAAATACTATCTTCGGTTGCTGCAGCGTTTGGCATAAAGGACTGGAACGTCCTGGCAATTAAATCATATCTTGGCCACTCGCAGGCAACTGCAGGCGGCGACCAACTCAGCACCGCTCTTGGTTTTTGGAAGCACGGCATATTGCCTGGTATAAGCACCGTCCAGCATCTTGCAACGGATGTTGCCACTGAAAACCTGCGCTTTAATTTAGCACACAATGATATTGGTGTAGAAGCAATGGATGTAGCCCTGATTAATGCGAAAGGATTTGGGGGCAATAATGCCACTGCGCTACTTTTGTCGCCGCAGCAGGCACAGGCAATGTATAAAAAATTGGTTGGTAGCAAGAAAATTAAACGAGCTATCCCTAAACGTGAAAAAACTTTGGCAAGAATTAACGAGTACATAAGTCAAGCAGAGTCGGGCAATTTTAAGGTGCGCTATCAATTGGCAGACATCCCAACTGGAGATAACGAGATTCACGTAACTCATAAAGGAATTGAGATTAAGGGTTACCCACCCATTGAGTTCAAGGATTAACCGCCCAGCGAAATAAAAACGACATGAAAATAAAATGAAAACAGGCATTATCTTTCGCTTGGTGGGCATACTCATTATTCTATTTGCCCTATCATTAACCATCCCGCTACTTATTTCTTTGTACTACCAAGACGGGGCGCAGTATTCTTTTGTAAAATCAATAGTCATAATCTTAGTAATAGGTTTAATCTTTAGTTCCTTTTCAAGCAGTGATGAAAAAAACCTGCGCACCAGAGACGGCATGATTATAACTATATCATCTTGGCTAATCCTGGCATTCTGCGGCACCTTACCTTTTGTATTTGCTGCCAAGCCACTTAGTTTTGTTGATGCTTGGTTTGAATCAATGTCAGGTCTCACCACCACTGGTTCCACTATTTTGGTAGACACCGAGCTCCTATCTGTATCCCTATTATTCTATCGCCAATTTCTACAATGGATTGGTGGCATGGGAATTATCCTATTAGCTGTTGCAGTCCTTCCAGTTTTGGGGGTAGGAGGCATGCAGCTATATCGCACAGAAATCCCAGGTCCAGTTAAAGACACCAAACTTACTCCCCGCATAACCGAGACCGCAAAGTTATTATGGGGCATATACATAGTGCTAACTGTTGCCTGCACTCTTGCTTACATGCTGGCGGGCATGAATTTTATGGATGCAATTAA
The DNA here is from genome assembly GCA_965207945.1 of Gammaproteobacteria bacterium. Taxonomy (GTDB): domain Bacteria; phylum Pseudomonadota; class Gammaproteobacteria; order CBDBNL01; family JAAOII01; genus JAAOII01. The sequence continues at coordinate 1,462,301 of OZ242303.1, read as the reverse complement.
TCACAGTTTTTCTACTGTTTCCATTGGCGGTTTTTCTCCTCATAAAGAGAACTTTGGTTATTTTGATAGTCCAGCTATTCAGCTGGTAGCAATTCTATTTATGTTCTTGGCATCAATGAACTTTGCTTTGCACTTTTATGTATGGGATCGCAAGAGTTTAGTCCCCTATTGGCAGGACCCTGAATGGAAATTTTTCGTTTCATTTATTGTGCTAACCTTACTTGGCATAACATTATTACAGCTACCGCAGATAACCGACGGCGCATCACTAATAGCAACCATATTCCAAGGAATATCGGTTATCACCACCACTGGCTACACTCTTAATAACTACAACGGCTTCTCGTTAAATATCCTATTCTTTATGTTTGCTTTTGCTTCAATTGGCTGTTGCGCTGGTTCTGCTGGCGGCGGTGTAAAAGCAATAAGGTTCCTGCTGTTAATAAAGCAAGGACACCGTGAATGTAAAAGGGTGGTGCATCCGCATGGCGTATTCAATGTTCGTCTTAGTGGCAATACTGTCCCCGATAGAATATTGGAAGCGGTCTGGGGCTTTTGCTCAATTTATCTGGTTAGTTTTTTTATAATTATGTCCTTGCTGCTACTAACTGGCGCCGACCATTTAACTGCTTGGTCTGCCACCATAGCCACAATTAACAACCTAGGACCAGCTTTAGGAGATGCGGCGATTAATTATGCCGACATGGGAAACGGCAAGAAACTCATCCTCTCTTTTGCAATGCTGATAGGACGCTTGGAAGTATTTACTTTTGTGGTGCTTTTATTGCCAATTGCTTGGCGTTAATTACGCGAATGTTTAACCTTGTTTTGTAGCCAATTATATTGGGCGATATTCTTACCAATGCAACTCTCCACACTTTTATTAACTGCCCTCGTGGAAGTATATAAATCATCTGCATAAATATCTGGGTGCGGCTTTTGAAAAAATACTTCATACTTTCCGTTTGCCTGGCGCAAGGCAAAGGTACAGACGATCTCTGCCCCAGTTATTTTTGTTATTCTGCTAAGTAAAATAGCTGAAGGAATATTCACTCCATAGAATTCTGCCATAATACTACCTTTATTTTCTTGCGGCCTTTGGTCTGGTAATAATGTCAGCCCTCCGCCTTGTTTTAATTTTTGTATTACTTTTTTGACAAACATTGGTTGGCTAATTGCCAATGACTCTAAGCCGCAGGCATTACGAAAGGCAATGCTGGCAAGGTTATAATGCGGATTACGTGCCTCTTTATACAAGGCAAGGCATTTGTATTTTTTCCCTAAATAAGGAGATAACATTTCCCAATTCCCCAAATGAGGCGATATAAAAATAACTCCTTTTCCGCGCCGCATAGCAGTATCCGCAAGTTCACTATTATTTATTTTACTTATACGGCTTTCAGCCCAATCTTTTCCTCTAAACCATACAGTAATTATATCCACACCTATTTGTAATGCTAACAGCATATTATGATGAATCAGCAGTAATCTTTGCGCAGGTTTTATTTCAGGGAAAAACATTTTTAAGTTTTTCCTTACTCTTTTTCTATAGATATTGGGAATAATGATTAATAACCCAAAGATAATCATAACCCACAAGTAACGTAACAGAGTAGGTGATTTAGCCAGTCCCAACCCAAACCACAGAATTATAAGATACGTCCATTTATTTCTTCTCATAAGCAAAATTATATCTTATAGCTCAAATAAAACCTCCAATATTTTTTGCTTAAACACTAATTTATTGATTACATCTTTTTATAATAATTAATCATTTTAGTTGATGTTTATTTAATTTGGTGATATAATATTTCACACTAGCCATGGGGAATGGTGGGGAAATAATAATATTATGCTCGGCTCCCATTGTCGCGGTGTTGTTATGTGTTGGCAATATGCCCCAGGGGGGTGTTTATTAAGGGGGTGCTTATTAAGCGGTGTCTATATAAGCGAAGTAATGTTCCATCAACAAACTCTTATCTTTTACTTGTAATATTAACCGCAGTATTCTATAATTATGTATGTTTATTGTTATTTCGCCAGCAAAGAAACTCAATGAGAATATAGCCCCAGGAGGCATGGGAGCAGCAGCGCCTGATGCACCACAGGCACAGCCAACTATTCCTGCATTTACTGCTGAGGCACAAGAGTTAATTTCCATCCTCACAAAAATGAGCGAGCAGCAACTTATGCAACTTATGGGAATTAGTCCGCAACTTGCCGCTTTAAACTTGCAAAGATACAAGAACTTTTCTTTGCCACTGACCTCACATAACGCTTATTGTGCTGCTTTCTTTTTTCATGGCGATGTATATCAAGGGCTGGACGTTACTACGCTCAACCAACAGGACATAACCTACATGCAACAACGGCTGCGTATACTATCTGGTTTGTTTGGACTGCTTAAACCACTGGATTTAATTCTTGCTTATCGTTTAGAAATGGGTTCATCACTTGCTAACAAACATGGCAGAAACCTCTATGATTTTTGGGGCGATAAAATAACTATGCTTTTAGGGCAACAGATGGAGGAGGCGGGCGATAAGCTATTAGTTAATCTTGCCTCTAATGAATACTTTGCCTCAGTGCTGCCGTCTAAAATACAAGGTAATGTGATTACCCCTAAGTTTAAGGATTATAAGAATGGGCAATACAAGGTTATTGGATTACTTGCCAAGAAAGCGCGTGGTATGATGGCACGTTATATCATTCAGAATGGACTCTCTAAGTCAAATGATTTACTCTCCTTTAATTTGGCTGGCTATTCTTTCAGTCCATCTGATTCCACTCCTGATACTCCGGTCTTCCTGCGCAAAAAAATTCAAGCAGCTTAGCTAACGGTAATGTTAATTTCACGCTACGCATTCGCGCCAGCAGCGGGCAAATACTTACTTAAGCCACGTTCGGCGCTTCTCAGATGATAACTATCCGCAGCATGCTTTTTTATCCCGGCTATATTATTATTATTCTGCTATGGGCGTTATCAATGGTGTTAATTTCTGTTTGGTTGCCATTAAAAAAACGCACTTATATATGTTGTTTCTTTTATAAGTGCTATGAGATATGGCTATTCCTGTGCTGCAATATTCGCGTTTCATATCATTATGAAAGCGCAATCCCTGCAGGGCAAAATTATGTAATAATGGCAAACCACCAAAGCTCGTGGGAGGCGTTCGCGCTAACCGTGTTAAGAATTCCTTCGGTTACCGTGCTCAAAGAAGAGCTTATTAGATTGCCGTTTTTTGGTCAAGCACTATTGCTATTGAAACCAATTATTCTGCAACGTTCCAATCTGCTGCAATCAATGAAGAGGATTTATACCCAAGGAGTAGCGCGCCTTAATGAAGGGTATAATTTGCTCATATTTCCACAGGGGACAAGGTCTGCCCCAAACACAGCAGGGTTCGGCATAGATAAATTCAACCCCAGCGCGGCTAATATATCCTTACTTAGCGGCTTTCCTCTTTTGTTAGTGGCGCATAATTCTGGCGAACTACTTCCTCCCCATAAGTTCATTATGTATCCAGGCACGATTAAGGTTATTATCGGCACTCCACTTAATCCGCAGGGGCATAGCAAAGCAAGCTTCTATGAACTGGCGCTAACAAAAATGGATACAATGATGCATCAGGTGCATAGCAAATGACCGCCAGTTTCTCAATAATCGGCTGTAATCATCTCACCTCTCCACTGAGTGTGCGTGAGCATATCGCCTTTCATAAAGACAACATTATAGAAGCGCTTATTTCGCTAAACCAAATCACCGGGGTGGAGCAGGGGTTTATTCTGTCAACTTGCAATCGCACCGAAATTTATTATTATGGGGATGCCGAACGTAGTAGTATCATTGCTTGGCTGGCGGGCTTTCATCATATTGCCGCTTCAAGCATCAGTAATTTTATATATCAATATGAAGATAAAACGGCTATGATTCATCTGCTAAAAGTAGCAAGTGGGCTTGATTCAATGGCTCTGGGAGAGACGCAGGTGCTGGGTCAAATTAAGGATGGCTATAAAATAGCCCAAGCGCAAGGATGTCTCAGCGGTCCTCTGGATGGGATAATACAGTTTATCTTTGCTACAACCAAGAAGGTGCGCAGCAGTACAGACATTGGTAAGCATACTATAACTCTGGCATCCACTGCGGTGAACATTGCCAGCAGAATGCTTGGAGATTTAAGCGAAAATAATGCACTAGTGGTGGGAGCAGGAGAAAATGCCCGTCTAACTGCAGAGTATCTGCATTCGCGCGGCATTAAAAAACTATATATAGCAAACCGCACTTATGCTAAAGCCGAACAACTGGCAAAAAAATATAAGGGTGAGGCGCTCGCCTTGATGGATATATCATCTTACCTGCCGCGGGTTAATGCAATTTTCACTTCAACCTCAGGTCCAACCATATTAATTGGCAAGGGCATGGTGGAAGATGCAGTAAAAAAATGGGGTAGGAAACCATTATTCATCAGTGACATGTCGCTGCCACATGATGTTGAAGATTCTGTAGATGAACTTGACCAGGTTTATCTATATACTTTGAAGGACTTGGAAACCGTGCTGACCAATAATCGCGCTCTAAAAGAAAAAGAAATAGGCAAGGCAGAACTGCTAATTGAAAAAGAAATAAATACATACTTATCTACTGTGGTTTCTTCTAACGATATATTGAAGGGGTATCGCGCCCAGGTTGACGACTGGAAACAACAAGAACTGCAAAAGGCATTAAATGAAGTGAAGGATGGGGATGAAAAGACGCAAAAAACTATGAGGCAACTGGCGGATAGATTGACTGCTAAATTAAGCCATGGACCTACTGAGATGATAAAAGAAGGCACAAATAATAACGATATAAAATCATTACTCCATATACAAAATAACCTAATAAAAAAGGATGATGCATAACCTTGAAAATAAATGAACGATAAACAACGGCAGCATCTTAAAAAGATGCAAAAACGTCATGAGGAGATTAATAATCTATTGATGTCTCCTGAAGTGTTGAGCGATAACAATTTACGCCGCGACTATGGCAAGGAAGTGGCTGACTTAAGAAGTGTTCTGAATTTGTTTGAAGAATATGAAAAACTGGAAGAAGAATATCAGCAGGCATCAACCATGCTTAAGGATGCTGATGAAGATATTCGCAACCTTGCCGCAGTTGAACACGCTCAACTTAAAGAACAGTTGCAACAACAAGATGCTTTAATTCAGTCCGAACTAATCGGTGATAATTCCGCAGACAAGCGCAATATCTACTTAGAAATACGCGCTGGCGCTGGCGGTGATGAAGCGGCAATTTTTGGTGGCGACCTTCTATCAATGTATCAACGTTATGCGGATAAACGTGGTTGGACTAAAGAAATTGTTAATCTAAACTATTCTGAAAAGGGTGGCTATAAGCTTGCGGTGCTATACATAAAGGGGAGCGGAGTTTATGGCGATATGAAGTTTGAGTCAGGCACTCATCGCGTGCAGCGGGTACCAAAAACTGAAGCCAAAGGACGACTCCATACTTCAACCTGCACGGTTGCTATTTTGCCAGAAGTTAGCCCAACAGACAGCGCGGCTATTATGGTAAAGAAAGTTGATTTAAGAATTGATACCTATCGCGCCAGCGGCGCCGGCGGACAACATATCAACAAAACTGATTCGGCAGTGCGTATAACTCACTTGCCCACTGGTGTAACCGCTGAGTGCCAGGAAGAGCGTTCGCAGCATCGCAACAAGGAGAAGGCAATGGCTATTTTGAATGCAAAACTTTTGCTGGCAGAACAAACTAAGCAACAAGAGGAGGAGGCGCAGCTAAGAAAGAGTTTGGTGGGAAGCGGGGATAGGGCAGAGAAGGTGCGAACTTATAATTACCCGCAGAATAGAGTTACCGACCATCGTTTGGGACTAACTCTGCATGCTTTGGACGGTATAATGCTTGGCGACCTTGATTTAATCATTGATCCCTTAAAAACTGAAGAAAAAATCCTTCTCACCTCTGGTGTTGCAGGGGGTGTTGCAGGGGGTGATGCAGGTAGCGATAAGGGTGGCGATACAGGTTTGTAATAATCTTAGATGTTTTATAAGGATGTTTTATAAAGGTAAACGAAGCGGCTTATTGACTCTGGCGCAAAGCAGCCGTTCATACACTGCTAACAAACAAGACGACCTGCTGCGCCATCACAAAATAATGCAACAACTTGAGGAGATATTCCACCAAATCATCCCTGCTGAGTTTCGTTCTTCAGCCACCCTGGCGCAATATAAAAATGGTGAATTATCTGTCTTTTGTAACAATGCCGCTAGTGCCAGCTCTATTAAGTACTCTGCCGATGAATACGTCCAACTCTTACGCCAGCACCCACAATTTAGGGATTTAGAAAGCATCCAAGTCCGCATCCAAGTTAAATAACAATCACTATTTACTCCAATTTTTGTTTAGATTTACCCCATATACACACAAAATACGCATAAAATACCAAATAAGCAACTAAATTAAACTATCGTTATTGAAACTATTTTTAAATGATTAAACAAAGAACTATTCGCTCCAGTATAAAGGCATCCGGCGTGGGATTACATACTGGCAAGAATATAAACATTGAGCTTTTCCCAGCCCCGCCAGGAACAGGGATAGTGTTTCGTAGAATTGATGTTGACCCAAACATAGAAATAAAAGCCCATGCATTAAATGTGCATCGCACTATTTTGTCCACCGAGATAAGTTCAAAGGATATATCCGTCTGCACGGTTGAGCATCTAATTTCTGCCTTTGCTGGCATGGGAATTGATAATGCTTATGTTAATGTGGATAACGAGGAAATTCCCATAATGGATGGCAGCGCTTCTAACTATATATTCTTATTGCAATCATGCGGGGTGGCAGAGCAGGAAGACCCCAAAAAATATCTGCGCATTATCAAACCAGTTGAGTTTCGCTTTGAAGATAAAGTTGGACAGTTTCTGCCTTATAACGGCTATCGTATAACTATGGAAATAGATTTTGACCATCCATTTTTTGCGGATAAACATCATAAAACTTCAATAGAGTTCTCCAATACATCTTTCATAAAAGAGCTGAGCCGTTCACGCACCTTTGGTTTTACTCGGGATTTGGAAAGGTTGCAAAAAGAAAACCGCGCTTTAGGCGGGACTTTTAAGAATGCGGTGTTGTTGGATGATGAAAAAATTGTCAATAAAGAAGGGCTCAGGCATCCCAAAGAGCTGCTTCATCATAAGGTGTTGGATGCCATTGGCGACTTGCATCTTATTGGATATAACATCATAGGAGAGTTTCGTGGCTATAAGTCCGGACACATGGTTAATAACTCTCTTATCCGTAAACTTTTAGAACATGAGGAATGTTACAAAATAGAGGAGTTTGCAGATAATGAAGAGTTACCACCAGGTTACAAGACAGTTAAAAGTCACTAAAATATGCTGTATCTATTGCTTAAGGCATTTCATATTATTTCCATAGTTGCCTGGTTCGCTGGCTTGTTATATCTGCCGCGGCTATTTGCTTATCACGCAGCAAGTGATGATGGCAAGGTGCAAGGACAACTTGCCTTAATGGAAAAGCGTCTCTATCGCTTCATAATGAATCCTGCGGTTGCCGCGGTGTTTATTCTTGGTTTCACATTGCTGTTCCTTAACCCATCAGTTGCATCCAACGGCTGGTTGCATGTCAAGCTTTTATTGGTTTTTTGTTTATTAGCATATCATATTGTCTGTGGCAGATACCTCCGTTCTCTTGCTGCTGGCACAAACAATAAAAGTGCTCGGTTTTTTCGTTTGTTTAACGAAATACCAACGGTTTTTTTGATAATTATCGTCCTACTGGCAGTAACTAAACCCTTCTGATGCACTCCCGTGTTTTGGCACTTAAGTGGCGTCCCAATAGTTTTAGTCAATTGGTAGGGCAAGAGCATATTACCCGCACGCTAACCAATGCGTTGCAGTCCAACCGTCTTCATCATGCCTATCTTTTTTGCGGCACTCGTGGAATAGGTAAAACTACAGTCGCCCGCGTCCTCGCTAAGTGTTTTTGTTGCGACAAGGGCGTCAGCGCTCAACCATGTAATGAGTGTCCCACTTGTAAAGGCATAGATATGGGCAATTATGCCGACTTAATAGAAGTTGATGCCGCCTCGCGAACTAAGGTTGAGGATACCCGCGACCTGTTAGGAGATATGCAATTTGCTCCCACTAAAGGTAAGTATAAGATTTATTTGATTGACGAAGTGCACATGCTTTCCAATCATAGTTTTAATGCCTTGCTTAAGACATTGGAAGAACCACCATCACATATTATATTTTTATTTGCCACTACCGAGCCACAAAAAATTCCAGTTACAGTGATGTCTCGCTGCTTGAGGTTTAACCTCAAAGCAATCTCAAAGGAGATGATAGCCGACAGGTTGCGTGAAATATTGCCGCAAGAGGAAGTGAAGTTTGATGACGATTCCCTTGACCTGATTTCTTATTATGCTGCTGGAAGTATGAGAGATGCCTTGAGCTTGACCGACCAAGCAATTGCCTATTGCAACAATGACCTTGAAGCAACTAAGGTGGCAGATATGTTAGGGGTGTCGGGGATGTTGCCGGCAGAAGAATTGCTGGAATATGTGGCGCAAGGTGATTTAGATTCATTGCTAAACGCAATAAAACAGATGGAAGAAGAGGGAGGTGATTTTACTGAATTATGGGATAGCATAATGGAAGCGATTCAAGAGTTATCCATTTTAACCTTAGGTGCTGCCGATGCAGATAACAACGAACTCGCTGCTTTGGCGAACAAGTTTACTCCAGAGGAATTACAGCTTTATTATCAGATTGCGCTGATGTGTAAAAAAGAGTTGCCTTGGGCGTCTTCACCGCGTCAAGGAACAGAGATGGGGCTAATAAGAATGTTATCAATGCAACCTCTTGCTAATTCTTTGGCAAACAAGAACAGCACTCCACCACGTTATGTTGCCCCTGTGCCAGAAAAAACTGAAACGCCGGTGCAACCAGCCGAGCCCCAATCCGAATCACAACCACCAGCACAAGCCGAACCTGAACAGCAAGAAGAATCGTCAGCTGAATCTCAACCCGAATCACAGCCCGCGGCAGAACCTGAAGCAGCGGCAGAATCCGCAGCAGTAGAAGTTGAGGTAGCGACAGAATCCGCAGCAGTAGAACCTGAAGTAGAGCAACCTGAAGCAGCGGCAGAATCCGCGGCGGCAGCAGAGCCCCAACCAGCGGCCTCTCCCTCTATTAAATCCCCCCCGCCCTCTGCTCCAGATTATACCCAAGCAGATAATTGGGCTATGTTAGTGGACTCAATTAACCTGGAGGGCTTAGGTGTTTCATTAATTCGTGACACCAGATTAGTGGACATTCGCGGTGGCATTTGGATATTGAGTTGTCAATCCAATGTGTGGGAAAGATTAACCGATGAAATGATAACTTCTATAGAACAGGCAATAAGTAGAGAAATTATGCAACAGATTAGTATTGAAGTGGAGGTGGGTCCCGCAGAAAATACTCCATCTATGATAATCAATAAAAAGCATAAAGAATTAGTAGAGAAAGTGCACCAAGAACCTATTATCAATACTATAGTCAATAAATATGATGGCGAACTAAACGAAGCTTCGGTTCGTTCAATTGCCGCAGATGATGAAAACACACCCTAACCGAGTAATATAATTATGGACTTAAAACAAATAATGCAGCAAGCGGAAGAAATGAAGCAGAAGATGGATGGTATCCAAAAAGAGATGAAGTCGCTGCGCATTGAAGGAGAATCTGGTGGCGGAATGGTTAAAGTGGAGATGAATGGTAATAGCGAAGTGCTAAACATTCACATCAGCGATGAGGCATTGCAAGAAGACAAAGATGTGTTGGAGTCATTAATTGCTTCGGCAGTAAACGTCACTGCAGCAAAGGTTAAGAATGAAGTGGCAGAAAAACAGAAAAAACTTTTAGGGCTTCCAGCGGGAATAAATTTTCCTTTATAAGATATACGAGTCATCCTAAATGACGGAATTTAGTAAATCTATCAGTAACTTAATTGATACCCTGTGCGGTCTGCCTGGCATAGGACCACGCACCGCGCAAAGAATTGTCCTTTATCTGCTGGCTAACAATCGCCCTTTGGGACATCGTATGGCAGAGAATCTTGACCTTGCCCTTACCCGCGTATCCGAATGCAAAAGATGTCGCAACTTTTCCGAACAACCCTTGTGTGAAATATGTAATGATGAAGGGCGCAATAAACAAATCTGTGTGGTGGAATCGCCTATTGATGTTATGGCGGTTGAAAAAAGTGGCAGCTATAAGGGTTATTATTTTGTGTTGCATGGGCATCTCTCGCCTATGGATGATGTGGGTCCCGAACAGCTTGGACTGGATATGCTTGATACTATGCTTAAAGAAAGTGACTGTACTGAGGTTATTCTGGCAACTAATCCAACCGTGGAAGGAGAAATCACCGCTCATTATATTAAACAAAGATTAGCCAATATGCCGCAGATGCGGATAACCCGCATTGCCCATGGGGTGCCAATGGGAGGAGAGTTAGAATATATTGATGGCGGAACTATCGCCCGTGCCCTTAGCGGACGCACTATATATACTGAATACGCTGATGAAACTAATTAATACTCCGGAAGATATTGCCGCTATGCAGCTGGCAGCTGATATTGTCGTGCGCACTCTGGATTTTATTTCTTCATCAATCCGTCCAGGCATTTCAACCGATGAGATTAATGACTTATGCCACAACTATATGGTTAATGAAGAAGACGCAGTGCCTGCTAGCTTGGGCTACATGGGTTTTCCTAAATCAATTTGTACTTCGGTAAATAATGTTGTGTGCCATGGCATTCCAAATTCGGATAAAACTTTGTCGTCTGGCGACATCATCAATGTGGATGTTGCAATAATTAAAGATGGCTACTATGGTGATAGCAGCCGCATGTTTTGTGTTGGCAAAGTAAACCCTTTTGCTAAACGGTTAGTGGAGGAAACCCTCCAAGCTCTTTATGCAGGAATAAGACAAGTGAAGGCAGGCAACCATTTAGGAGACGTGGGGGCAGCTATTCAAAATTATGCTGAGAGTGCTGGCTTTTCCGTAGTGCGTGATTATTGCGGACATGGCATAGGCAAGGATTTTCACTGTGAGCCGCAGGTGTTACATTATGGCAAAAAAGGAACAGGAGTTAAACTACAAGAAGGGATGTGTTTTACTATTGAGCCGATGATAAATTCTGGCGATTATGCAACTCGTACCCTCAGCGATGACTGGACTGTAGTAACCCAGGATAATAGTTTGTCTGCCCAATGGGAACACACGGTTTTAATTACCGCTGCTGGTAATTGCCAAGTGTTAACTAAATCAGCCGATGAGAAAATATTCTAAGCAAATGAACTATGCCAAAAAATAAAGCACAGCGAAAAGAAAGGCAGCGAAAAATCCTGGCACGGATAATGCCTTTGCTGGTGCGTAGCTTAAGGTATACAGTCAAGCGCCCCCCCAAGCCATGTATTATAGCTATTTGGCATGAAGAGATTTTACCTGCAGCAAAGTTCATCTCTCATTATAATTCTGTTACTCTCGTTAGCCCGAGTAAAGATGCAAGCGCTATTTCTATGCCATTAGCAAAATCCTTAAATATTACCCCCTTAAGATTTTCCAGCGGTAAACGTGAATCTGCAGTAGCTGGAGTGTATGGTCTGATGAAGTATGATAATCACTGCATTGTGATGGCGGTAGATGGTTCGCGCGGTCCGCGGAGAAAGGCGAAAGCAGGAATATTCGTTGTTGCTAAACGCAAACAGATTCCCGTATATGCTTGTCGTTTTAGCTATAAAGGATTTCGTATCAATAGCACTTGGGATAAAACAAAAATGCCTTACCCATTTGCATTTATTAAGCCAAAATTGTCTGAGCCGTTTATTATAGGCAAGGATGACAGAATTAAAGATTTTGTTGTCAAATATGAAGCAAAGATGGCGGAGTTAGGCGATGATTAATCTTTATAATGACAAGATATAACATGAGATATAGCATGAGGGGGATAATATACAAGGTAACAGAAAACTATTATGGATAAATTAATTAATACATTCTTGATATTGGCTGCAGCTATAGCTGGGTTAATAATCCCAACAACAGCAATTGCTGCAACAGCTCCTTTGGATTTAACGACACCGCTTGACCTTGTCTATCATCCTGTGGCGATACTTTGCTTGATAATTTTCTTCGCTGCGTATATTCTGGTGATGCTGGAAGAGTATACCAATATGCGTAAATCTAAACCAGTGCTACTTTGCGCTGGAGTTATCTGGGCTGTCATTGCTTGGATGTACTCGGGAACCGGCTTATCTCACTTAGTGGAGGAGGCGCTTGAAAGAAATATTCTGGATTATGCCGAGTTGCTGCTATTTTTGTTAGTGGCGATGACATATATAAATGCTATGGAAGAAAGACGTTTGTTCTTGGCATTGAAGTCGTGGCTTGTGCATAAGGGCTTTGGGATGAGAGGTATTTTTTGGATGACTGGTTTATTGTCATTTTTTATATCTCCATTTGCCGATAATCTCACGACAGCATTGTTGATGTGCGGAGTTATTATAGCAGTAGGGGGAAAGGATAAAAAATTCATAAACCTTGCTTGTATCAATACAGTGGTGGCAGCAAATGCTGGCGGTGCCTTTAGTCCGTTTGGCGATATCACTACTCTAATGGTTTGGCAGGCAGGCAAGGTACCATTCTTTGAGTTTTTAATTTTATTTGTTCCGTCATTGGTTAATTTTATAATCCCCTCCACCATTATGAGTTTCTTCATTACCAAGCATGCACCTAAGCAGAAAGCAGAAAAAGTGGAGATAAAACGTGGCGCCTTTCGGATTATTTTCCTGTTTTTTCTAACCATAGTTACATCGGTTATCTTTCATGCCCAGTTTCATCTGCCGCCTGCAGTGGGAATGATGATGGGCTTAAGTTATTTGCAGTTTTTTGGTTACTTCCTGCGCAAAACCTTACCACGCTCCATAGCGAGGAAAGCTGCCAAAGCCCAAATTACATCTGATGAGTTTGTGCGTATGGGAGCTATAGTTCCTTTTGATGTTTTTAGTCGTGTGGCAAAATCAGAGTGGGATACGTTAATCTTTTTCTATGGGGTGGTAATGTGCATTGGTGGACTGGGATTTTTAGGATATTTAGAGTTATTGTCATTGAATACTTATGGAGTTTTTAGTCCAACAATAGCCAATGCCCTGGTAGGAATATTTTCTGCAATCTTAGATAATATACCAGTTATGTTTGCAGTGCTAAATATGGACCCGACTATGAGTGAAGGGCAATGGCTGTTGGTTACCCTTACCGCTGGAGTGGGAGGTAGTTTGTTGGCAACTGGTTCGGCAGCTGGGGTTGCCTTGCTGGGACAAGCACGCGGCATGTACACTTTTTTTGGACATCTTAAATGGGCACCAGTAATAATGCTTGGCTATATAGCATCCATCCTAACTCACCTATTCATAAACAGCAGCTTTATGTAAGGCGGGATGCTATAATAATCTCCATTATGACTGAATACAATCATCAACTGCTTCATGATATCCATTATTTTTGGTTTGGTAACATGGCAAATAAAACTGATGCCCCTACAGAAGAACAACTTAAATTCTGGTTTGGTTTCTCCCAGGACGTAGACAAAGAAATAACCGAAAAATACTCCGACTTACTGGAGGCGGCTTCACGGGGAGACCTGGACGAATGGCGTGATAGCCCGCAGGGCTCACTGGTATTGATAATTATTTTGGACCAATTCTCCCGCCAAATTCATCGTAAAACTGAACGCGCTTTTGCTTATGATAGTAAGGCATTTGAAATAGCCCAAGCAACAGTAGCAGCAGGATATGATAGGGACATGCATTTTTGCGAAAAGATATTCTGCTATCTGCCTTATGAACATCGCGAGGATGAACAGGCACAAAATAAATCGGTTTCTCTCTATCGTGGTCTTTTAGATAAATCAAGCAGGGAACAGTATGAAGTAGCCAACCTTTCCCTTAAAATGGCGCGCGACCACCTTACAATAATTTCTCGTTTTGGACGCTTTCCTCATCGCAATGAGGTGTTAGGCAGAAGATCTACAGAGGAAGAAACAAAATATCTTGCCGCAGAAAACTCCCGTTACGGACAATAAAGTCCAGCTACGTAAGCGGCTAATTCAACAGCGCAGCAATATGGGAGCAGCTGCGCACAAGAACAACTCTTATGCCGTAAGCCGCAAGATAATATCCAGCGGCATATTCCTCCGCAGCAAACGGATAGGGCTATACATGTCTGTTGGTAAGGAGGTGAACTTATATATGTTAATCCATGAGGCACTACAGCGCAATAAACAATGCTATGCTCCTGTTGTGGAAGGCAACATAAAAGGACTGGGCGAAAGCATGCATTTTTTACCCTTTAATGATGAGGTTGATAGAGAAAGTGGCGCGTGGATGAGTAACCGCTATGGCATCTATGAGCCAGCGCTTCCTTACGGGAGACGAGTTCCCTTGTGGACGCTTAGCGCGGTGTTTATGCCTTTAACCGCTTTTGACGCACAAGGCAATCGTCTAGGAATGGGCGGCGGTTACTATGATAGAGCATTTTCTTTTTGTGGCGGCTTGAATAAGGGGTTGGATAAGGGGTGGACTCGGGGTTTATCTGGGCAAGCGAGCGGCAGAAGACCTTTATTAATTGGGGTGGCGTTTAGCTTTCAACAAGTCAAACATGTTAAGACATCACCTTTGGATGTACGGATGGATTATGTAGTAACCGAGAAAGGATGGCTGGATTGTAAAAAAGCATCCTAGCCACATCTTAATTTCTTCCCAACTCCCACCTAACTTCTTCCTAACCCATGCCTAGCTTATACTTCGCAAAAATATATTATATGCCTCATTATCCGTCTCTGGATAAAAGGTAAAGCCAAGATCCTTCAAGTACCTATACAACATATTCCTCTCATTTGCTGGCACCTGCATTCCCGCCAGCACTCTGCCATAAGCCGCTCCGTGATTGCGATAGTTAAACAAAGAAATATTCCACTTGGGGTTAAGCTTCTGCAAAAAGTGTAGCAAAGCCCCTGGTCTTTCAGGAAACTCAAACCTAAAGATAATCTCATTCTCAGGCGGAGTAGGGGGAATACCTCCCACCATATATCTAATATGTAGTTTAGCCATTTCGTTGGATGTCATATCATAAGCAGGAAAGTTAATCTTGCGTAGTTTATCCAGTATCTGGTCAATATCATTTCTACTCTTAATCCGCACTCCAACAAAAATATGTGCCTGAGCAGAGCGGCTATATCTATAGTTAAATTCAGTTATGTTGTACTTGTGCAGTAAACTGCAAAAACGGCGAAAGCTTCCTGGCTTCTCAGGGATAGTCACCGCGAATAACCCTTCTCGTTGCTCACCTATGTCGGTGCGTTCGGCTATATGACGCAAGCGGTCAAAGTCCGTATTGGCGCCAGAAAGAATTGCTACCAGATGCTCGGTGGATGACGAGGATGCAGCTGAGTTGCTTTTGCTTGCTGCTTTGCTGCCAACCCTGCCACCAGTTTTGTTTCGTTGCTGTCCATTAAACCCATCAAGCCCGCGCCAATCCGAACCGTTCTCACAATATTTGCGCACTCCAGCTAATGCGACAGCGCCCGCTGGCTCGGCAAGAACGCGAGTATCTTCAAAAATATCCTTCGTGGCGGCGCATATCTCATCCGTAGTTACGGTTATCATCCCATCAATGCACTGGCGCGCCAACTTAAAGCACTCGCTGCCAACTCTATTAACAGCTACTCCATCGGCAAATATGCCAACATGCGGCAAAGTGGTAACTCTTTTGTTCTTGAGGGCAATGGTCATACTGGCGGCATCCTCTGGCTCTACCCCAATTATCTTAACTTTTGGATTAACATACTTTATATATGCGCCTATGCCAGCTATTAGACCGCCGCCGCCGACCGGAACAAACACCGCATCTACGCGTTGCTGCTGTTGGCGGATTATCTCAGCTCCAATGGTGCCCTGCCCAGCTATGATTTGTGGATCGTTGAAGGGTGGTATATATGTGTAGCCATTTTCCTTGATAAGCGATTGGGTGTGTTGAAACGCTTCATCAAAAGTATCACCTTTAAGAATCAAGTTCGCTTTATACGAGCGCACCGACTTAACTTTGGTTTCGGGCGTGGAGACGGGCATTACAATAGTTGCCTTAATCCCAAGCTGCTCTGCTGACATTGCCACTCCCTGCGCATGGTTGCCAGCAGATGCGGCAATTATGCCATTTTTTGTTTTGCTAACAGGTAAGGATGCAATCATATTATAGGCACCGCGCAGTTTGAAAGAGAATATGGGCAGCAGATCCTCGCGCTTTAGATATACCTCTTTATTGAACCGTTTGGAAAAGTTGTTTATTCGTTGCAGAGGGGTCTCGCTGAGAGTTTCATAAACTCGCGATGACTGGATTAGGCGATTATAATCCTGCAATATCTTCAAAGACATCAGCGCGGATATAGATTCAGTAATCTCATTCCATTATTATAAATGATAAATTTCTGTATATTGCTTGAATCGCACCCGCAAAACATGTAAAATAACCTCTATGGAACAAGATAACGCAAAAACCACACAATGCTTTATTACCAGCATGCGCGAAGAAATATATCGTGGCGAGATAGAAGAACTCACTGCTACAGGCGTGCGCGGTGAACTTGGCATTCTGCCAGGCCACGCGCCCTTACTTACAGAATTAATGCCAGGACCAGTGCAACTGCGCAAAAAAGGTGGCGAAGAAGATATATTCTATATCAAAGGCGGCTTCTTAGAAGTGCAGCCAGATAGCGTCCACATCCTTGCCGATGAAGCACTGCGCGAGCAAGGACTAAGCGAAGAAGCAGCTGAAGAAGCAAGAAAAGTGGCAGCCGAAGAACTCAACTCTAAAGATAAAATGGAGGCAAAAGAATACGCTCTCACCCGTGCCAAACTCATAGAAGCAGTCGGACAGCTACGCACTCTAAGACGAATCAAAGACCGCTACAAAAGATAACTAACTGAATACGAAGCGGGGGGGAAATATTGGGGGAACAGTCAGCAGGGATGACTGACAGGAGATAAAGTTACTTTTCCTCGTCAGGAAAAACGAAAAGGGTTTCATCATCTTTAACTAAATTCAAACTACGTCGTGCTTCCTCTTCAATTATTTGTGGGTCATTACGTAAGTTATCAATATATTCTTTCTTTGCTTTGTTCTCTTCAGTGAGGTCATCAACCTTACTTTGAGTTCGCGTAATCTCTTTTTTAATATTACCCAGTAAAAATATATTTTCCTCCCCCGAAAAAATATACTTAATATTGACTGCCGTAATCGCAAGAAAGATTAACCCGGCGATAGTAAATACTATCCCGCCTTTCCTACTGACGCCCTTGCCGCGCGCCTTAGCTGCTTTCTTAGCCATAAGCTTATTATATACCTCACTAACCCCTTATATCAAATAAAAATTTATACTTAATGCATAAATTCTTGCGATGCTGGTCTGTAGGGGCGGAGCCGTGCTCCACCCGCAAGGTACTCGCCCCATAAACAAAACTAAGCTAATAATTTCTACCCGCACCATGCTCGCTTCACATTAGTTTGGCATTATCCCACCCATTGCTATCTCCCCCTAATTTCCGTAGCGAACTATCCAGTTTATGTCGTACTTATCGGTGCATACACCAAAGTAGGAACTCCAAAAAGAACCTTCTGGTTCCATCTTCATATCACCTAATGGTCTTTTGGTTTTGCCTCCTTTTGCCAGAGCATTGAATATTCTACTTGCTTCTTTTTTGCTGTCTGGTTGAATAGTTATGGAGAAGTTATTGGCAGCGGTAACTGGATGACCCATTGCATCGCTACCCATTAAAACGCCATCGCCGATTGGTAGTGATATATATAGAATTTGCTTTAGGGCTTCCTTTGGCATTTTCTCTGAGCCAGGCATATCTTTAAATCTTTGTAGTTCACTAAAGTTTCCACCAAAGATTGATTTGTAGTACTTGAATGCTTCTTCGGTATTGCCGTTGAAGTTAATATAAGATTGAATTTTCATAATAGTATATTATACTAATTATTTACTTACTTAATGCTTAACACTTTCGTCTGTTTTGCAGACGAGTTCAGGCACTCGTATATGCCTCCCAGCTATACCCCCTCACTTATACCACCATGTTATAATTTTTATTATGAAATTAACTTTAAAAATGGATATGGTGGGAATCATCACAAGCAATTTTGCTGAGATGAGAGCATTCTATCATGATGTTATCGGTCTTGAGGTTATCTTTGAGATGGAGGGTGATTATGTGGAGTTTAAAATGCCTGGCACACGTTTTGGTATTTCCACTAATAAAGTCATGGCTGAGTTTACCCGTCATCCCAGCTACAATGAGCCAAAGAAGGGACAGACGTTTGAATTAGCTTTTATTATTGATACTCCAGCGCAAGTGGACGAGACATATAAAGAAATACTTGCTAAAGGAGCTAAAGAGGTAGCACAACCAGCTGATATGCCATGGGGACATAGAACGGCTTTTTTTGCTGACCCAGATGGTAATATTCACGAGCTGTTTGCTAGTTTGCCAGAAGAGAAGAAGTAGAACTTTATATTGCGTTGGGGATGATTTTGGCGTCGTCGTAGTTTTGGGATAGGCGACTGCGGCAGAATTCTATCATCTCATCATGGGCTGCCTTTTGCATCTGTAGGGCGGAGTCGGTAGTTATCATTTTATTTACTAAAAAGGGCGCGGTTGGGTAGTGGCGCGACATTGTTGCTGCCATGCTGCGCGGAAATCTTAGAGTACCAAGGGTTATGGAGTGCATTGCTTTGTTGGGGACTGCGGTGGCAAGTTGTTCTATTAGTTCGCTGTAGGATTCTTGCCATTTATCATGCCATATCAATGGGTCTAAACGTGCTCCAATCTTCCAGTCGCGTTGCGCCAATTTTTTCATTGCGAGTAATCTTTTGCTTGGTGTCGGTGTGCCCTTTTCATATTGGCGGGCTACTGCATCTGGCGCCATGCTAAAAGCCACGATGCAATTGGGAATAGCTGTTTGCTGTAATAGAGTTTTGACTTGCAAGCTTTTAGTGCGCAGTTCCAGCCAAGCATTTGGCTGTTTGGCAAAGAAGGGTAGTGCCTCAGCGACAAACTTACTGGTTGGCTCGTAGGCAAGCGAATCACAATCATAGCCAGAGAAGAAAAAACTCTTTCCATCTCCTCCATTTAACTGTTGCACTTGTTGCACCTGCTTTTCTATTGCGGTGAAGAAGTCCTCGTAGTTGATAAAAATTACATAGTGCGCCGATGAATACATTGCCTGTAAAAAGCAATAGCTGCAATCATACATGCAGTTCAGCATGTGTGAGAAGTAAAAATTATGCTTGCCGCCTATACCATAAGGGCTGGGTTGCACCCAGTCGTTCTCTTTGCGGGCAATTATCAGGGCGGGATGATTTTTTTGCAAACGGAAGTTATTGCGTTTTGGATTGAATATTTCACGATAGTTATCACATTCAATAACACAAGGATTGTTAAATCTTTTGATGATGGCGGCGGCGCGTGGATGATGGCGCACTGATTGTTCAAGATATATGGTCTGACGGGCGGGCATGGACACATTCTCGTGCTCAGGTTTATCTCCGTGTGGCTTAATTGCCAGTGCCTCACTCATCTGCTTTTCAACCATTTACTTTTTGTATAAAATCTTGTAATATTTGCAACATCTGCTTGGCATCTTTTGCTTGCGTACATATTTCATAAGGTGCCTTATATTTTGGCTGCTTTGATTGCTTTAGCTGCTTTGCTGGGGCAGAAGTCCGCGCACTAACCACAGCGTAATACACAACATACCATTTTCTTAGCAGTCCCTGCAATTGAATTCTTTGGGTTGTAGTCCAACGACATGCAGCAGTAAAATCAAGTTGCCATTTTTCAATCTGTTGCGCCATTTTGTGCCCCTCATCAAACTCTTTGCTTGCTATGGCGCGCAGCTTGTCGCTTATGATGTGCAACTCAGGTATGCGTTCCATTAGCAGAGGGATTATTCTTTTTTGCATTAACGCCGGCTTTGTAGGCAGATTATCAGCATTGTCTGATACCACCTTATACAAGTGCACCAGTTCGTTTGGGCTAAACAAACAGGCGGTGGGGAAGAAGCCAGCGCTTTCCATATCTATGATATCCCCCTCCTGCGGGTATTCGCGTTGAGATGTAGCATGGCATTCAATAGTTGCAGATGCAGAGTAGGGTAGCCGTAGCGGATAATAATTATTTCCGTTGCTTATGTCAATTATTTTATGAACTAATAGCCCTTGCCCCAGCGGGTAATTATGATGACCGCAGGTGCCAAAATTAATCCATATTGCGGGTGGTGTCGCTTGAGCCCGCAAGGGATTGACTTTACTCGCTAAGTAGGAAGTAGCCGCAGCACTGCGCACCTTCCCCATGCCGCTTACCACTAAGAAGTAATTTTGTTGTTCGCAGTAGTATAGAGGAAAGGGAGTGGATTCCAACTGGGTGAACTTCCAGCGGTCAAGCAGCGGGCGGGCTTCAGCTGCCAGAGCTATAACATAACAAATTGGGATTAGTGAGCTAGATGGGCTAGGTAGGTTGGGCATCTTGTTTTTGCAATTGTTGGATTTGCTCTTGGTAATAATTTAGGTGTTGTTGTTTGTCACGTTTACGCGCTCCAATAGATAATATTTCTAGCCGTTTTTGCAACGCATTTTTGGTTGCCTGCCGATAATCAGCAGTAAGTTCGGATTGTAGCAGCATCTTTTTCAAGGCATAACAGCGAAACCTGTCCATGCCCCAATATTTGCGTGATAGCTGGTCGGCATGCCCGCCCCTTTTTAGCGTCAATTTTTCAGGGACAAACAGCACGTCTTCATAAGCGCAAATTCTCAGCCACATATCATAATCTTCACACACCGGCATCTTTTCATCAAATAATCCATATTTATCAAACACCTCGCGTTGCATAAGGACAGTAGAGGGCGATATGCAGCACAGCTCCAGACATTTTTCATAAATTCTGCCACCACTCTTGCGATGTTTTAGATGTGGATTAACATGCTCGCCATGGCGTCGCCATTTTTCGTCCGCATGACATATCAAAGGATTCATCAAGGGGTTCATTAAAGAATTCATTCCTTGTTGCGTCTCATGCTTGATAAGTTTGGCTTGCTTCTCCATCTTGCGTGGTAGCCATTCATCATCATCGTCCAGGAAAGCCAACCAAGGTTCACAAGAATGCTTAATCCCTGTATTGCGTGAGGCACTGATTCCACGTCCTTCAGATGGCAGAGTGGTTATATTGATTGGCTTGCCGCTGTCGGGATGCTTGGGAATTGGTGCGCCCACTCCCGTCCCAACTCCCATCCCCTCTCCATAAGGATAATCATAAACTATGAGAATCTCTGTTGGTGGCAAGGTTTGTTGCATCACAGAAGTCAAAGCCATTTTCAAAAAATTTGCGCGTCCTTGATTGCTCTCTTCTTTAGATGAGACGGTGGTTATTATCGCGCTATATAGCATTGCATTGAATTATATTGCATTGAATTATTTTAATAAGTTTTTAAGGAATAATAGCAAATAAGATTTATTTTATCCTATAATTTCAATAGTGAGTTTGTCAAAAAAATAGGTGAGGTATTATTAAACCTTCCACCTAACGGGATAAGCCATGGGGAGGGTATGTATGGATATATAGGAGAATATACGGGAATATATCTCGTCTCCTACAATAGTTAAGTTAAAACAACAGAGTATCTCTTTAGCAGAAAAATTATATGGCAAGGCAATCAATTAAATTATCAGCAAGCTCCAAGTTGCAGGGTGACCAGGCGGCTATTATCATCCTTAAGCAGGGTGGCGAAAAACATAACGAATTAAGCAAGAAGCAAAGCAAAACCGCTAAGCAAAGCAAAACCGCCACCACCAGCGCCAGTGCTTGCCCGACTTGGCTATATAACCAGCTGAGCGCAGCGGCGCGCAAGTCCCTTGATGAAATTGCAAGCAGCGACAAGAACAGATTTGGCGAAGTGTGGCATCTTTCAGATAAATTAACAGCTATATCTTGCGGCGACAAGCCGTTATCCGAGCTAGCCCTTAGCAAGCTGGCTATTCCTCTTAAAACTGCCCTACGCCAAACTCATGCGAATAAAGCGCAAATATGTTGTGAAGGGGTGGAGCTAGCAAGTGAAATGAGCGCAAAAATGCAAGCCAGCATAAGTAAGGCAATGGCAAAGTTCTCTGGGCTGCGCATTGAGGTTAAGAAAGGTGGCCGCGTTATTAGCCAAGCAAGTTCCAAGTCAAAGTTGCCAGCAGCCAAACACTCCGTAGATTATTCTTCGCCCGTGTTGGACTCTATTTGTTTGGCAGCTGCAGCTTCCAGCTACATTTATGATGACTTTAAATCCAAGAAGAGCACATCACCTGTGCCATCTAATCTAACTATTTTACATTCGCAACCCGAGCTAATTAAACCAAGATTACAGCAATTACAAGGGATTGCCCAGGGTATAGCGCTGGCAAAAGACCTAGCCAATTCTCCTCCGAACCACTGCACTCCGCCGCATCTAGCATCTCAAGGCAGGCAGTTGGCGCGTCAGTATAAAAAAATCTCATGCAAGGTGCTTGGTGAAAAGCAACTACAGCAGCTTAAGATGAATGCCTATCTGGCGGTTACTCAGGGGAGTTCCTATCCTCCTCAGCTGGTAATTATGGAATACAAGGGAGCTAAAGCATCAACCCCGCCTGTGGTTTTGGTTGGCAAGGGGATGACTTTTGATACTGGTGGTGTCAGCATCAAGCCCTCGGGTAAGATGGACGAAATGAAATATGACATGTGCGGCGCCGCTTCGGTGTTTGGCACAATGAAGGCACTGGCAGAATTAGGGTTACCAATTAATGTTGTAGGCATGGCAGTGGGCGCTGAGAATTCGGTGGATGCCAAGTCCTATCGTCCTGGCGACATACTCTCAACAATGTCTGGTAAGTCGGTGGAAGTTCTCAATACAGATGCGGAAGGACGTTTGGTGTTGTGCGACACCTTAACCTATGTAGCTAAAAAATATAGTCCACGTTGTGTTATAGACATAGCCACATTAACCGGGGCTTGTGTAGTAGCCCTTGGACATCTCAGAAGTGGGATGTTTGCCAACGATGATGCGTTGGCGCGCCAAGTAGAAAAAGCTGCCAATCTAACTCGTGATTTAGTTTGGCGTTTGCCTATGGATAAAGCATATATGGAAGATATGAAAAGTAACTTCGCCGACATCGCCAATGTGGGCAATCGTTCTGCAGGCACTATAACCGCCGCAGGTTTTTTGGCAGAGTTTGCTCAAGCATACCCCTGGGTTCATCTTGATATAGCAGGCACCGCTTGGCTTGAGGGGGCAAGAAAAGGAGCTACTGGACGACCTGTTCCTTTATTAACTCAATTTTTGATTTCGGCTTGTAATGAAAAACTCTGATTTATCACTTGCCCACCCGCTAAGGGTGTTGGCTGCGGATGCGGTCCAACGTGCCTCATCGGGACATCCTGGCATGCCAATGGGGATGGCTGATATTGCCACAGTTTTATGGCGTGAGTTTCTAGCGCATAATCCCGCCGACCCTAACTGGCATAACCGCGACAGGTTCATTCTTTCCAATGGGCATGGTTCAATGCTGCAATATGCTTTGCTTCATCTTAGTGGTTATGACCTCAGCATGGAAGAGATTAAAAACTTTCGCCAAATGAATTCACAAACTCCCGGCCATCCCGAATTAGAAACAGTAGGGGTTGAAACCACCACAGGTCCTTTAGGGCAGGGTTTGGCAAACGCGGTTGGCATGGCACTTGCCGAGCGCAATCTTGCGGCAGAGTTCAATCTCCCAGAACTTAATATAGTATCCCACTTCACTTATGTATTTGCTGGCGATGGTTGTCTTATGGAAGGTCTATCCCATGAGGCGTGCTCTTTGGCAGGAACTCAACGACTCAACAAGCTAATTTGCTTTTTTGATGATAACGGCATCTCCATAGATGGCGAGGTTAGTGGCTGGTGTCACGATGATGTGGCAAAAAGATTTGATGCTTATAATTGGGAGGTCTTAGGTCCCATAGACGGACATGACCATGAGCAAATTAGAAAGGCGATTGCCTCTGCTCAGCAAAGCGATAAGCCATCCTTAATCATCTGCAAGACGCATATAGGTTATGGTTCGCCGAATAAGGCGGACAAGGCAGCAGCGCATGGCGCGCCCTTAGGCGATGAAGAAATTGCTCTTATGCGTAGTAAACTTGACTGGCAACACGAGCCATTTGTGATTACAGACGAAATATATCAAGAATGGAATATGCGCGACAAGGGCAAAAAGGCGCAGCAACAATGGGAAGATATTTACGCTAAGTATAGCGCTGCTCATCCCGCTAAAGCAAAAGAATATACAAGAAGATTGAGCGGGCAAATGCCGCATGATTTTGCTAACAAGGCGCAGGACTTTATTGTTAGTCAGCATAAATCAGCTGCCTCAGTGGCTAGCCGCCAGGCATCCTTACAAGCAATTAATAACTTGCTGCCTGCACTACCTGAGTTGCTCGGCGGCTCGGCAGATCTTAGCGGCTCCAACTGCACACTCGGTGATTTATCTGTTGCCATAACTGATAACGGCAAACCTGGCAACTATATTAATTATGGAGTGCGTGAGTTAGCGATGAGCTCAATAATGAATGGTATTGCCTTGCATGGTGGATATATCCCTTATGGAGGCACCTTTTTAGTATTTCTGGATTACTCACGTAGCGCAGTGCGTTTGGCGGCTTTGATGCGCCAGAAGGTTATATTTATTTTTAGCCACGACTCAATTGGCGTGGGCGAGGATGGACCTACCCATCAACCAATAGAACATCTAACAATGCTACGCACCACTCCCGGCATTGAGGTATGGCGTCCAGCGGATACTGTTGAGTGCGCGGTTGCTTGGACGGAGTCATTGCAAAAACAATCCCCGAGCGCTTTAATACTATCGCGTCAGAATCTTGAATTTCAATCGCGTGATGAATCACAAATTAATGATATTGCTAAAGGCGGCTATATTTTAGTTGAGGAGGGAAATAGCTCTGAGCCAGCCGCTATAGTTATTGCTACTGGTTCGGAATTAGGCGCAGCCCGTCAAGCCGTGGAACAACATAATAAAGAGGACCTAACAAAAGGAGGCAACAAGCAAGTAAGATTGGTATCCATGCCTTGTTGTGAAGTATTTGATGCCCAGTCGCCTGAATATCGCGACAAGGTTTTGCCACCAAAGGTTGTCAAACGTCTAGCAGTAGAAGCGGCAATGCCATATTACTGGCATCGTTACGTTGGGTTGCAGGGCGAGATTATAGGGATTAACTCCTTTGGCAAATCGGCGCCTGCTAGTGAATTATTTGAGCATTTTGGGCTTACAACCAAACACATCTACAGCAAGATTACTTCGCTCACTCACTAGGGGGGTAATAGGAGGGAGGCAATAGGGGCAGCAGCTTCCACCACCAAAAGGCATTTCAGCAAAATCTTTAAGTATATGGGGCAATAGGGGCAGCAGCTCCCATCCCCCTTATATATCCGCTATCCGCGTTTATATCTTCTTGAATAGCATTTCGTAGATATTCCTGCTGCTGTTCATTGCCTTCTGCTCAAAATTAGTGACAATCCTATCTAACTGCCTCCCAGCTGCATAGCCAGGAAAAAGATTTTTCAGTTTAGGACATCTTTCCAATACCTCAAGAATTTCTTCGGCATACTCATCCCAATCAGTAGCTACATGCAGGATCCCGTCCACCTTCATCTTTTTGACGAGGACATTAATAAAATCAGATCTAAGCATTCTCCGTTTATGATGGCGTTTTTTAGGCCAGGGGTCAGGGAATAAAATCTTGACTTCATCCAGAATATTATCCGCAAACATATCGGGGACTACATCCACTGCATCGGCTTGTATAAGGCAAATATTTTTAATGTCTTGCGCTTCCACCTCTCGCAAAACAGTAGAGACGCCGCTGCTATAAACATCAACACCTATAAATAAATCACGAGGTTTCTTAATCGCTTCATCAATTAAAACCTCGCCTTTGCCAAAACCAATTTCCAGCACCAACCTTGCAGGACTTACGTCTGGTTGTATAGCTGAATTCCAATCGGTTTTATCTTCCGCAACGCTTATTAGCCCTGGTGCCTGCCTAATATCAAATACCTTAAGCCAGTCAACTGCCTTCTCCTGATAAGGAATAATAATATTTACACCTTTTTCAGCAATTGTTTGTTGCTGTTGTTTCAACCCTCTTTCTCGCAGGGTATAACTTCGTCTTACACGAAATAATCTACTCATAATAAATAGTAATTGTTATTCTAATCTCCCTAAACCCTGACAAATATTTTCTTATGAAAATAAATCTTGGGCTTAGATCAACTTATTTGTCTAAAATGAATATGAAATATAAATTAATCTCCATTGCTATTGACATTTATACGTTCATCAAAAACAAAGCAATTCCCTTGCCACAGATTTTCGCTTTTCTTAACCTTCTGCAGATACCCGAGTATCCCGCTGTTAAGTTGATAAACCTGTTGTATTCCTTGATGTAACATATAATTAGCCAATTTTTCGCAACGAATTCCTCCGGTGCAAAATATCGCAATTGGTCTGTCTTTTATTTTTTCTTTATGTCTATTCACATACTCCGCCATCTCACTAAAGTAATTCACACGTGGATTGATTGCCTTAGGGAAACTTCCCATTTCACATTCAAAATTATTACGTGTGTCAAGTACAATAGTGTTTTCATCCTCTATGAGATTATTCCACTCTTGTGGATTTAATCTCTTAGTCATCCTCCCATTTTGGGTTAGCTCTTTATCAGGAGCATTCCCAGCGGAACGGAAAGTTATTATTTCTTTTTTACATTTAATTTTCAGCCTCCTAAATGGTATCTTATCAATTTTATTTTTTTTAATATCCATATCAGTAAATCTTTTATCCTTAGTAAAAAAATTAACTACTGCAGATAATTGCTTCTCTTCGCCAGCTAAAGACACGTTTACGCCCTCAGGTGACAAGATTATGGTTCCCCGCAATGCAGAACATAGCTTCTCCAAAGGGGGCTGCCAGCGTTTATATTCTATAAAATCCGCAAAGCAATAAAAAGAAATGATATTAAGATTCATCGTTGTTAATAGTATAAACAATAATCTATCTATTTACTATATTATTGCTTAATATCTTATAAAATATATCATTATAAGTATGGTTAGTATCAACAAAATTCCAGATTTACGCTTTTTTGCTAAAGCAAAAGTTATCGTTGCAGGCGATGTCCTGCTCGACCGCTATTTCAAAGGCAAGGTATCACGCATTTCTCCAGAGGCGCCTGTCCCGGTAGTCCATGTTGATAACAAAGAAAATCGCTTAGGCGGTGCGGCAAACGTAGCATTGAATCTTAGCGGTTGGGGTATTAAACCACACCTTTTTGGCGTTATCGGCAAGGACCGTGAAGGTGCAGCTATCCGTAAACTAATTAAGCAAGGCAATATTAAAGATAACTTAACCGTAACTGCTAAATCTATCACCACCACTAAGCTTAGGGTGGTTTCTTCACAACAATTATTAAGGTTAGATTTTGAAGATGATTTAAGTGCAGAGGCGGGGCGCATGAATAAATCATTGATAAAGAAATTAAGATTTGCCGACTTGTTAATTCTTTCGGATTATAACAAGGGCTCTTTAGCAGATATAGAGCCGATAATCGCCGCTGCTAAAAAGCAGGGTACCTTTGTTATTATTGACCCTAAAAGAAAAGATTTTTCTCCTTATAAAGGGGCTGATGTCCTTACTCCGAACTACGCAGAGTTTGTGGCAGTTGTTGGAGATTGCGGCGATGAGCAAGAGTTTCTGTCTAAGGCGCGCAATATGGTTAAACAGCTCAAACTAAAGGCGTTGTTGATCACTCGCGGCTCTGATGGAATGTCCTTGGTCCTGCAGGATCGCACTTACAATATTCCAGCTCAAGTCCGAGAGGTTTATGATGTTACGGGCGCTGGAGATACGGTGGTTGCTGTTCTTAGTGCTGCTATAGGCGCAGGGATGAAACTAGAAGAGGCAACAGAATTGGCAAGCGCAGCCGCAGGCGTAAGTGTTACTAAAGCTGGGACTGGAGTTATTGGCTATGACGATGTTGTCCGTCCTTTGGCGGGTCCTTTGGCGAATGAGATGCCTTATATATCCTCCGATGAGTTGGTTAAGCAAATAAACAAAGAACGCTCCAAAGGGCACAAGATAGTATTTACCAACGGGGTTTTTGATATTCTGCATGCTGGACATGTTACGTATTTGCGTCAAGCGGCACAGCTTGGCGATAGATTGGTGGTGGCGATTAATGATGATAAATCAGCGCGCGGGCTCAAGGGGAAAAATCGTCCAATAAATGATTTACGCGCTCGGGCTGAAGTGCTAAAAAGTTTGCGTCAAGTGGATTGGGTGGTACCTTTTAGTGAGAAGACCCCAGAGGTTTTATTGCACAAAATTAAGCCCGACCTATTAGTTAAGGGAGGTGATTATAAAAAAAGAACCGATGTAGTAGGTTATGATATAGTGGAATCTTATGGAGGTAAGGTTAAAATTCTTTGTCATACTGCTGATATTTCTACAACCTCTACCATTGCTAAGATTAAAAAATCTAAATAATGACTTCCCTTCTCCCCATCCTATCCACCTTAGTTCTTAGCGGCTCAATATTTTCTTTTTTCCCCGATGCTCCTAATGGAGCAACTTTTTCCGAAGGCGGAATATTTTTAGCCCCTTTGGCGGCTCGATATAATAATGGCTTCTCGGTTAACTCTTATGAATCTAAACATGATATTTTTGGTGAAGAAAATTTGCTGACCTTTGATATAGCTAAAGAATTTTCTCTCAGTAGATGGTATTTTGGTAGGTCGCAAATAGTGGAAATAGGCGGCGTGGTTGGGATGAAAAACCATTTTTCTTATATGGACTTAACTCCAACCGACAATAAAAATGAGGAAGAATTATTGCTCATAAATAATGACTATATTTTGGGATACAACATTGGCTTGTTGCTTAATTCCTTTGTTCTGCGTTTAAATTGGAATTATGAACGCAAGGAAGTGCACCGTCAATTTTTAGATTATTTGCCTGTGGAACCTGGCACTGAAGGGATTGATGAGGATGCTAACAATAAAAAACTGGAAGAAATAGGAATAGACATAGCTAATCAGGCAAGGGCAACTCCTTTATTGGAAGGGGACTATTTAGAACTTCTATTCGGGGATATTCATACGTCTTTGCGCTACTACATAGCTTATGGGAACTATTTGCAGAATAATCTTAACCTTGACCAAAAGTTTGCCCGTTATGGTTTTGACTATCGTGGCGCGGCGCCAGGCAATGTTGTCCGCCTGATTTTTGGCGCCGAGCAAAGGGCTTATGAATATAATGATTGGGGCTCAACATATCAGGTTAAAGTTGGTCTAGAAAAATCTAAGTCGCCAGTTACTGGCTGGCGTATTACTGCGGATTGGAGTGAAGGATTTAGCGATTATAGCCCCTATTACGGTGCCAAAAGCGAGACGATGGGATTAAACTTTAATTTAATATTTTAAAACCTAACATTCTAAAACCTGATACCTATCCCCCCCAATATAATGCTGCCATCACTCACATCTTCTCCATCGGTTATGACATTAAATTCATTGCCGACAGAAAAATAAATATCATAAGAGATTTTCGCATCACCAAAACTCCAGCCCACTATAGCTGCAGGAGTAAGAGAGTCAACGGTGGAACGTCCCTTTTGAGCGGCATCTTTATTATCTGCTTGTGCGAAATCACCCTCCCAATCATAATATAGCCGCCACCAATCATTGCGCACCCCTAAAAAGAAACTTCCACGAGGGGATACTCGGGGGGAGGAAAATAATGGACGGAAATAATAACGCCAAGAAAAAGCTAAGCCACAACCCGAGGCCTTTTCTTTTTTATGTAAGTCCGTATCTGAACGCTCAAACTCTCTACAGCCCAAATACCATTCACGCATATTTTGTGGAAGATCCCGCTCTGCATAACTAATGGCTATATTATTATCATTATCTCCCCCCTGATACTGCAAACCCCAATCTACCGCCTGCACACTCTGTATTTGTGCCATAAACAATAATATAAATATTATGTATCTTCCCCTAATTAATGCCATTCCTTGTTTAAAATCACTCATATAGCTATTATAATTTAAGGGAATGCCTATTTATTCATTATTTTATTTATTGGCTCTCACCCTGATAACAGGATTATCGCTGGGCATTGCTGCAGCATTTTTAAGGGTGAAGAAAGATCCTACTATAGATAGAATAGACGCCATATTACCCCAAACTCAGTGCGGACAGTGCGGATACCCTGGCTGCCGTCCTTATGCTGAAGCAATAGCCAAAGGAGACGCAATCAATAAGTGTCCACCTGGTGGAGCTGATGTAATTCAGCAACTAGCGGATTTACTTAATCGCGACCCCTTACCACAAGATGAGAGTCATGGTGCGGAACAGCCGCCAAGTGTGGCAATTATTCGTGAGGACGAGTGCATAGGATGTACCAAATGTATCCAAGCATGCCCCGTTGACGCCATAGTAGGAGCGGCTAAAAAAATGCACACAGTTATCCTTGACGAATGTACTGGTTGTGATTTATGCGTTGACCCTTGCCCTGTGGATTGTATAGATATGGTGGAATTGACAAGTATAAATAATTCTAAACTTCCTATAAGGCCCGATAAAGAATATCAGATCATCACCACAGACGCCCGTGTCTAAAATACAAGGACTGACGCAGTCAGTGGCGCAAATATTTAAGGCGCCTATAACCACACGGCTAAAACGCACTTTCCACGGCGGAGTTAAACCGCCAGAGCATAAAGAAGAAAGTATGCGCTTGCCTATAGGAGATATTATTCCCGCAGATGAATTTTATATTCCTATCACTAAAGCAGGAGTGCAGATGGGAAATAAAGTAGCGGTAGGTGATAGGGTCTTGGCAGGACAGTTTATTAATGAGCCAATTACGGCAGGCGAAAAGCACAGGATGGCGCCAGTATCAGGAGTCATAACGGGGACTACTAATATATTAATCAGCGGAAGAGTGCCGTATTATTCCGAGTGTTTGGTGTTACGCAGCGACAACAAGCATGAGAGAGTTACTCCACCTGAGAATAAAAGCTATCAAGATTGTACTCGGCAGGAGCTGATTGAACGATTGAAAAGGGCGGCAATATATGGCATGGGCGGTGGCGGATTTCCTGCTTTGCGCAAGATGGGGGCGCAGAAGGTCAAGCATTTAATAGTAAATGCTGTAGAGTGTGAACCATATATAACAGTTGACCATGCTTTGCTTGACTCTTATAGTGATGAGGTTGTTGCAGCTATACCCATAGCTAATAAAATACTCGGCTGCAACCCGCAGACAATAATAGCGCTTGAAAATAACATGTCCTCTGCCATAGATGCAATTGGTGCGGCAATCAAAAATAAAGAAGCTAAAGAAGCTAAAGAAGCCGGGCTTGCGAGTCCAACAATTCCCAGTCCCCAACTTAAGGTGTTGCCAACAATTTATCCTATGGGAAGCGAGAAGCAACTTATTTTGGCGTTGCTTGGCACGGAAATACCAAGTGGAAAAATAGCAGTTCAGCAGGGCATTTTATGTTTGAATGTTGCAACCTTACGCGCTATATATCGGGCTGTGGTGCACAATGAACCTTTGTTGCAAAGAATTATCACTGTGGCGGGTAATGGAGTTCCTCAACCTCGTAATCATTGGGTGCGGTTGGGAACTCCGATTAATCAAATCTTATTGCAAACTGGGGTTAAGGATTTATCTTCGGTTAATGTTTTTATGGGCGGGGCAATGATGAACTATAAAATTGATGATTTGAATATGCCAGTTTCCTCCTCAACAAATTGCCTATTGGTGTTTAAGAAATCACCTAATATGCTTGCTAATAACAGTAGTAATGTTGGGGGTAATATTGAGGATAATGGATATGAGAACGGGCATGGGCATGAAGATGAACAGAGGCATAAACAGGACGCACCGCTGACACAAAGCGCCTTATGGCGTAGCGCTGATACCCCTCTCTTTGATAAACAATGG
The DNA here is from genome assembly GCA_965207945.1 of Gammaproteobacteria bacterium. GTDB lineage: Bacteria > Pseudomonadota > Gammaproteobacteria > CBDBNL01 > JAAOII01 > JAAOII01. The sequence goes on along the minus strand of OZ242303.1, from coordinate 1,430,057 downwards.
ACTCAGCATCGCGAGTGCATAAAATGTGGCTTGTGCGAGCAGGTCTGTCCAGCCCGTTTGTTGCCGCAACAACTCTACCGATATATCAAAGCGGATAAGATACCGTTGGCAGTGGATGAGGGATTATTTTCTTGTATTGAATGCGCTGCTTGTGATTATGTATGCCCCAGCAATATACCCTTGAGTGATTATTATATATTTGCTAAGGAGTCAAGTAAAACCGAACAACTCAATAAATATAAAGCGGATAGAGCAAGGGATAGGTTTAATGTTCATACACTAAGGTTGGATAAACAAAAAGAGGAACTTGCGGCAAGAAGGGCAGAGCGAATTGCCAAGATGAAACAGACAACAGATAGTTCGCCCGCAGAAGATATTTCTGTTAAGCAAAGGAAAATTGCCAGCTTAAAGATTCAAATCAGTAAGACGTTGCAGGCAATAGATAAATGGCAGGCAGCAGGTGAAGATAGCCGTGCCGCAACTTTGCAGAATACACATGATAAATTACAGCAAGAATTAAATAATCTAACATCTTAATAACATCCAAATAATATCCAAGTAACATCCAAGTAAAATCCGAATAATGTCCGAATTAAAAGAAAATAAATATGCTCTGGTTATCCTGACCGGGGCAGGGGTATCCGCTGAATCCGGCATAAAAACTTTTCGTGCCTCAGATGGGCTGTGGGAAAATCATCCTGTAGATGAGGTGGCAACCCCTGAGGGCTTTGCCCGTGACCCCGACCTGGTGCATAAATTTTATAATACTCGTCGTCAAGACCTGGGCAAGGTGCAACCCAATGCGGCTCATATTGCTTTGGGTGGTTTAGAAAAAAAATTACAAGATAAACTGTTTTTAGTAACCCAAAATATAGATGATTTGCATGAACGTGGCGGGGCTAACCGAGTTGCCCACATGCATGGAGAACTATACAAGATATTCTGTTCCAGTTGCGGGGCAAAGTTTGAACGTAAGGAAGATTTATCTAAAGAAGAAGGATGTCCTGCTTGTTCTATGATTGGCAGTTTAAGACCAGATATAGTGTGGTTTGGCGAGATGCCTTATAGAATGGAGGAGATTAATGATGCATTAAGCAATTGCGATGTATTTGTCGCGATAGGAACCTCTGGCAATGTTTTTCCAGCGGCAGGTTTTGTCCTACAAGCGCGCATGGCGGGAGCATTGTGTTGTGAGATAAACCTTGAGCCATCTATGGTGCAGCAGTATTTTGACCATGGCTACTATGGTCAAGCTACTGAACAGGTGGAGTTGTTTATAAAAGATTTGACAAAGGGAAAACTTCGTAAATCTACAGAGGTGGAGGCATAAATTTCCTGTAAAATAAACAAATAATGCCGAGGTGGTGAAATTGGTAGACACGCTAGATTCAGGATCTAGTGGGAGCAATCCCGTGGAGGTTCGAGTCCTCTCTTCGGCATCATAAATTATATTATTAGTTATACATTATGAAAGAAACAAATTTACGAAAAAAATCATTAGCTTATCATTCACGTGAGCCAGCAGGCAAAGTTGCGATTAAGATAACTAAACCAGCAAAAACGCCAGGAGATTTAACTCTGGCTTATAGTCCTGGAGTTGCCGAACCAGTTCTGAGAATAGCTGAAGAGCCACTTAGTGTATATGACTATACTGCTAAATCCAACTTGGTGGGAATAATATCCAATGGTTCAGCAATATTAGGGCTGGGTAACTTGGGAGCTATGGCTAGTAAACCAGTTATGGAAGGGAAGGCAGTGTTGTTTAAGCGATTTGCCAACATAGATGCTTTTGATTTGGAGGTGGATGAAAAGGACCCTAAGAAATTTGTTGAAATCGTCAGGGCTTTGGCGCCTACTTTTGGCGGAATTAATTTAGAGGACATAAAAGCGCCTGATTGTTTTTATATTGAAAAAGAATTACAAAAGATATGTGATATTCCAGTGTTTCACGATGACCAGCATGGAACCGCCATAGTTACTCTGGCAGCGATGATTAATGCGGTGGAACTGCAGAAAAAGAAATGGAAAAACCTTAAGATTGTATGCATAGGAGCTGGAGCCGCTGCTTTAGCAACCTTAGAACTTTTACAGGGCATGGGCATTAGCGTTAATAATTTAAGGTTGATAGATAGCCAAGGCGTAGTATATAAGGGCAGAGCTAATAATGGAGCGCTCAAGGGAAGATTTGCCGCTACCACCAAAGATCGTGTCCTTGCAGACGCCTGTCAGGATGCCGATGTTATTTTAGGATTTTCCAAAGGGAATCTATTAGTCACGGATAATATAAAAGTGATGGCGCCTAACCCAATAATCTTTGCCTGCGCCAACCCCGACCCAGAGATAAAACCCGAGTTGGTAAGGGCAACGCGCAAGGATGCAATTATGGCAACGGGACGCTCAGATTATCCTAATCAAGTAAACAATGTGCTGGCTTTTCCTTATATCTTTTATGGGGCGCTTAAGACCCGCTCTTCTGCAATAAACATAGAAATGAAACTTGCCTGCGCCCGCGCGGTGAGCTCTTTGGCACGCAAAGAAGTTCCTCTTGCTATTCAGAAGCTATATAAGAAGGAGACATTAAAGTTTGGCAAGGAGTATATCCTGCCTAAGCCAATGGACCCCCGTTTGTTAGAAGTTGCAGGAAATGCGGTTGCCAAAGCGGCAATTGCTACTAAAGTTGCCAGATTGTAAAATCTTTAACATAATCTTTAACATATTGCTACAATACTCATACAATGAAAATTTATAAGTTATTTTTTTACTTCGCGCTATGGGGAGGCTTATCAATAGCCCTATTTGTTAGTGTTTTATATCTGCGCTTGCCTAACATAAATGAGCTGCGTAATGTTAAGTATCAGGAACCCCTGAGAATTTTTACGGTAGATGGCGCACTTATATCTCAAATAGGGAATGTCAAAAGGACTCCTGTTGCTTATGAAGAAACTCCCACAGACCTCATCAATGCATTAATTTCCGCTGAGGACTCTAGGTTTTTTCAGCATATTGGCTTAGACCCGCGCGGACTTGCTCGGGCAGTTTTTCAACTAATTACTCGCAGCTCTACTCAAACTGGCGGCAGCACTATTACTATGCAGGTAGCGCGTAATTATTATCTAACTCGCGATCGCACCATAATGCGTAAATTGAATGAGATTTTATTGGCAATTAAAATGGAGCGAGCTCTCAGCAAACAGGATATTATGTCGTTATATGTCAACACAATATTTTTAGGATATAAGTCCTTTGGTATGGCGGCGGCGGCAAAAACCTATTACAACTTAGATTTAAGCGAGCTGAGTTTAGCTCAGTATGCGATGTTAGCTGGCTTACCCAAAGCCCCATCCAAGTTGAATCCAGTTAGTAATCCTAAACGTGCTCAAGAAAGACGCGACTGGATACTTATGCGCATGGCAAAATTAGGATATATATCAAGAGGGCAGTATCTAAGTGCCGTAGAAGAAGAGATAAGCGGCAAGCCCTACGACTATGCTACTGAAGTAGAGGGCTTATATGTATCTGAAACCGCGCGCCTTGCCATTTTGAATGACCCAGATAAATATGGGGTAAACTCTGATGAAATGCTCACCGCCGGCTATAAGGTATATACCTCAGTTGACAAAAAACTTCAGCAATATGCTAACGTAGCAGTCAGGTCTGGTCTACTGGCTTATGATAAAAGGCATGGATGGCGTGGCGCCGAAAGACAGTTTGAAAGTTTGGTTGAAACGGAAGATTTCTTTGCGGAAAACCCAGTTTATGTTGAAGCCCTCAAAGAGTTGGCAACTATATCAAGCTATGATAATTCTTTGGAACCTGTCATAGTGAAGCAAATAGATGAACAGAGTATCATTGTTGTTTTATCTTCGGGTGATGAGATAGTTATTAACTGGGATGGATTGTCCTGGGCAGCTCCTTATATATCAGAGGAAGAAATAGGTGATAAACCAGAACTGGCAAGTGACATAGTATCTGTTGGAGATATGGTGCGCCTCTCTGACAATGAGGAGGGGGAAGGTTTTCGTATTTCTCAAATACCTCGCGCAGAAGGAGCGCTACTGGCGGTTAATCCAAATAACGGAATGATTGCCGCTATGGTGGGTGGCTATCATTTCCAGCTGACTAAGTATAATCGCGCAGTGCAGGCTCGGCGTCAAATAGGTTCGGCGATTAAGCCATTCTTATACGCTGCGGCTTTATCGCTTGGGTATAACGGAGCAGATATGTTTAATGACGCGCCTTTAGTATCTGGGGCAAGCGGAAACTTTGTGTGGCGTCCCACCAATGCTGGTAGCCGTTTTCTTGGTTACATCCCCATGCGTGAGGGGCTGTATCGTTCACGTAATCTGATTAGTGTTAGGTTGTTAAGAGAATTGGGAGTGAATCGTGTTCGTTCTTTTATGACAAAATTTGGCTTGCCAGAAAAACACCTGCCTAACGATTTGTCTTTATCTTTGGGGAGCGCCGAACTTACTTTGTTGGAAGTTACAAGAGCTTACGGTGTTTTAGCCAATGGGGGATACTTAGTAGAACCCAATTTTATAGACCGCATAGAAAGCGCCGATGGTAAAATCCTTTATCAATATGCTACTATTCAAACTCCAAAGCAAGAAGAATTATCCGAAGAATGCATTATATGTCAAAATAAAGAATTGCAAGAAATTTTATCTGAAGAAGAACTTGCGGTGTTGGGGTGTGGCAGATGTTCTCGTAAAGTAGTAGATAAATTTAGTGAAGGCGGCTATGACAAAGATAAAATAACCAGGGTTATAAGTCCGCAAGAATATTATCAAATTAATTCCATACTGCGAGATGTAGTGCAGCGCGGAACTGCAATTAGGGCAAAGGATTTGGGGCGGCTTGATTTAGCAGGGAAAACAGGGACTACTCAAGATTTTGTAGATGCTTGGTTTGTCGGCTATAACCCAGATTTAGTCGCGGTAAGTTGGGTTGGTTTTGATAGCCCCAAATCTCTGGGTCCTATAGAATATGGCAGTATTGCAGCTCTTCCTATATGGAAAAGTTTTATGAAAAAAGCCCTTAGAGGTGTTCCCGAAAAACACTTTGCCGTCCCTGAAGGACTTGTTGCTACTGAAATCTCTATCAGCAGTGAAGGAACGACGAGGGAGTTTACCGAATATATTAACATTGAACATATTAATGCATATATTGAGAGGATTAAAAAGAGCGCGGTCTTTGTTGATTATTATTACAATTTTTTGGATACCGAGGGTTTGGATATAAATCCAGATATCAGCACGGAAAGCAATATAACTCGTAATAACGAAAAAAGACAAGAAGTCCAGAAATTGTTCTAGTTTAATCTAAGATTTTCTGCTTCGTCCTTGAGGTTTTACGCCCTTTTTGCAATAAAATAAAAAATTATTAAAAAACCAGTGTTTTTTATTAATATTACTTGACAAACTATTTACTTAGCGTATAATTGATACCAACATAGCCTCCGCTGCGGGGGGATCTTTCAGATCCCCCCCTTTTTTTTCTCCCCCCCTTTGTTCTATCCCCCCTGGTTTTTCTCTTCCCTCTATCCCACATATTAGTATCCCCACACTTATCTTAATTTGGTGTCCTAATTAAAAAATGGAATATACTGCAGTGCTGTAAGTCCTGCGCCTATCAGAATTAAATAAACCAATAGATACTTCTTATGGATTATGTATGCCGCAACACATAATAAAGATAAAGCAATTCTCCATAACAGAGGAACCTCTCCCAAATCATTATTCGGTAAGACAATCAGCTTTACTACCAGAGCTCCAACTAAGGCATAACTTATATAGTTAGCGTAAGTAAAAACAGGACTGCTCTCATCAAGCTTACGGCTGCTGATTAATCCCAATACTCTGGTACCGAAGGTAACCAATGTGGCTACTCCGATTACTGCATAAATAAAAATATCTTCTTGACTCATTATGCATAACATTATATGAGGGATAGAAACATCGGACATATTCTCAACAAGCGGAAATTGGTATATAATTCCTTTATATATGCTTGATGTCGCACAACCATTAATAGCGCCCCTGAAGGTAGCCGTCATAGGCGGCGGCAGTTTTGGGACAGTTCTTGCCAACATAAGCGCTACGCGCGGCAACAAGACATTCTTATGGCTAAGAGATGAAAAACAGGCGCAACAAATAAACGCAACCCACCGTAACCAGAAATATATTCCACAACTGACTCTGCACGGCGACCTACACGCCACCACTAATTTACAAGAAGCTGTTGCTGACGCACAGCTTCTCATAATAGCAGTACCAAGTAAGTCCTTCGCTGAGGTGCTACAAAATATAAGCCCATATATTAATCAGCAATTCATCGTAACTGCCACCAAAGGCATAGCCAGGGATAGTTTCCAATTGATGAGTCAGTTGTTAGAGAAGGTAATTCAGGATAAAGGACTTAACCCAGAACAGCATATAGGAGTACTCAGCGGTCCTAATATTGCCAACGAAATAGCTAATAAGCATCTTACTGGCAGTGTTATAGCAACCCATAATCATCTGCTAAGCGCAATGGTGCGCCAAGCCATAAGCACCAAGTACTTACATATTTTTGAAAATGATGATGTGTATGGTGTTGAACTTGCAGGTGCTTTAAAAAATATCTATGCCATAGCTGCCGGTATTTCGGACTCTCTTGGTTTTGGCATAAACACAAAAAGCGTCCTAATAACCAGAAGTGCCGCAGAGATGGCGCGCTTTGCGGTGCAGATGAATGCCAATCACTTAACCTTTCTTGGTCTTGCGGGCATAGGAGATTTAATAACCACTTGCTTCTCGCCGCAAAGCCGCAATTATCGTTTGGGTAATGCTTTGATAGGGGGCAAATCAATTGATGAAATATGCGACCAGCTTGGAGGAGTGGCGGAGGGCATTCACACAACCAAGATGGCTCATCAGCAAGCAATTAAGATGGGAGTCAATATGCCTTTACTTGAAGGTGTTTACAGAATTATTTTTAATGGCGAAAGAGTTAAACATGTTTTATGGGGTGTCCTGCGCAATACACCGCGTGAGGATGTGGAGTACTTGACTACTTATCAGCATAATAAATAATCCCGATGAATCAGAATAATGGCGTGTTGGTTATCCTACTCGCTGCTGGCAGTAGCCGCCGCTATAGTAATCATACGGGGAATAATGAGCATGAATTACCCAACTCAGAAGAGTTAAAACAGCTTGAGCTATTAAACGGTAAATCGGTTATTAGCTACTCGCTTGAAACATTTTGTAGTTGCCATTTAGTGGATGAAGTTATAGTGATGGTTCCGCCTGGGATGCAAGCAAGATTTCAAGATGTTATAAATAATTTAGCGGGCAATATAAAAGGCAATATAAGTGGAAAAATAAATAGTAAAATCCGCTGCATAAAAGAGGGTGGAAAAAATAGATTTGATTCAACGCATCTGGCAATTGCAGAACTGGCGGATGAATCGGGGGACAGAAGTGTTCTAATCCATGATGCAGCGCGCCCATTAGTATCTACACAATTGGTAGAAAAATGTATAGTTGCTTTGCAAACTCATCCAGCAGTAGCCACAGCTCTTCCCGTAACCGATACGTTGGGACAGCTAACATCCTTAGGCAAGGATACAGGCAAAGATACCAGCAAGAATACAAGCCCAGCAACCTCTCCTTTACAAACAAAACATAATCGGGAATACAAAATTAGTAAGATTGCCACCCGTTCAGATTACTGTTTGTTGCAAACACCGCAGGGATTTCAACTCCAACTATTGCGTGATAGTTTTCAAAGTGCCGCGAATGAAGGCGGAGATACCAGCCGCTGGACAGACGACTGTTCGGTTGTGTTAGCCCATAATCCTGCTTTGTCCATCCATAAGATTGAGGGAGATGTTTGTAACATTAAGCTTACCCGCAAACAAGACAAACAAATACTGGAATCAATTTTGCATAAACAACATGACAGAAGCCGCAGTTAAAACAACATCGGTTATATCTAGAGCTTGGCGTGACTCTTGTGGTGCGCCTGGCTGGACACTATTCATTATCTTCTTTGCTTACGGCGCTGGATTAGAATCCATTGGTTTTGACGCGCTACAAAGCGCCGTCTCAACAATGTTTATCTATGCTCTGCCTGGGCAGATAGTAGCTGTTAACGGCATAGCTGCAGGTTCTAGTTTACTGGGCATTGCTTTCGTAACTTGGTTAATCAATATCCGTTTGCTACCTATGGCGCTTACCCTTGCCCCTTTATTTAAAAAGGGCACTCACTCGCCAGTTAGCTATTATTTATCTGCCCATTTTATAGCAGTCACTGGCTGGCTCAATTTCATAGATAATCATCGCTCGGTGCCGCAAAAAGACGTGTTGCGTTACTTTATTTATTCGGGTGAAATTCTGTGGGTATTTTCTTTGTGCGGAACCCTAGCGGGATTCTATGTGGTTAACTATATTCCGCATGAAGTATTTTTATCCTTGCTGCTGATAAATCCTTTATATTTCTTATGTGTTATAGCCAAGCATGGCAGTCAGAATGCCTGTATTGGGATTGCGGTATTAGGGGGATGTTTGTTGTATATGCCCTTTACTTTGCTGAATCAAGATTTTGCCTTGCTATTTGCTGGGATTAGTGGCGGTAGCTTGGCTTTCGCCTTTCACCAATTTAAACAATAAATCGGAGATTAATTATTGTGTTGCTTCATCCGCCTCTCCCCCCGGCTATTATTCAATAATTATGTCGGTTCCTGGTGGAGGGACAAGATTAAACTGAGAGCGGGCATTGCGCCAATTCTTTTTAATGTTGTCAAACTTCATAACAACTTTTTGGTTAAGTTCGGTGTCCCAGTTAATCTCACGCGGTATATTGTTTCTAAAATAAACCGATATTTCTTGCGTGTATTGAGCGTCACTTAAAAAGAATATAGGAGCGCTTGTATCTGGCTGGCTTATGTCCATAGCATCTAAGATTTCTTTATTTCCTCCAAGGAAAAAGAAAGGTGGCAGGTTATTTTTATCAAGCGGACGGATAATTAATTGCCTAAGTTCTTCATCATAAATCAAGATATTGGTACCATTGCTTATTATGGTCTGAGCAAAAGGCGGGTCAACTTCCCATCTCAATAGCAATGGGCGAGTCATCCTAAACTTTCCGCTTAGGATACGTAAAGTATTGCCATTGGAATCATATTCATGCTGGGTAAAATCACCACGCAGTGATTTTATTGAAGATAAAATACCTTCAAGATTATTCCTTGCTTGATTATCCGCCGCATGCGCCAAGGAGGGAATAACAAGCAATGCAATAAAAATAGCACAGTTGACGCGCTGCGCTCCCGCCGTCCATAAGGAGGCGAGTTGACTAGCCGGCATCCTCAGGCATTTCTATCATCAACATAAATAACTGACGCAAGAAATTTGCTTCATCTGATAAATCGCCTATATCATTAAGTGCTTGCTCTCTTAGCTCTTCTATCCGTTGCCGCGATTTTTCTACCCCAGCTATTGCTGGATAGGTGGACTTATACACACCTGTAGAAGATTCGCCTTCTTCGTCCATATCCATTAGGTCATCCTTTATCTGAAACCCCAAGCCAATCTTTTCGCCAGCAGATGTTATCTTAGTAATAAAATCATCTGTCGCCTTGCCGCCGCTCAACGCTCCAAGTTGCAAGGAAGTTTTTATTAGAGCACCACACTTTAGCTGATGCATCTTTTCTGTTTCTTGCAGGGTAAGCTGCTCACTCTCTCCTCTTAAATCAATTACTTGTCCGCAGACAATATCACAAGATGCTTTAATAAGCGATTGAGTCATTATTTCTTTTACTTCAGCAGAGTATAGAGTAGAGCTATTAATGCTGTCAAAAGCCATTACCTGCATAATGTCGCCAGCTAAGATAGCATTTGCTTCACCAAACTTACTATGACAGCTTTGCATCCCCCGTCTAGTGTCATGATTGTCCATAGCAGGCAAGTCGTCATGGATAAGAGAATAGCAATGGACTAATTCAATAGCAGCTGCCGCATGGGCTATCTGCTTGAAATCCACCCCCTGAGAACGGGCAGCTCCATAAACTAACATAGGGCGCAGCCGCTTGCCGCCACTTGTTATGGTGCTATAAATAACCGCGTCTATAATTTCACTGCTATCAGGGTAGCGTGCCCTATAGGGCGTTAGTAACCCTTCAAGAAACTTATTAAAGTTGTTGCAAAAATCTTTCTTTTCTGTATTAAAGTCAAGCATTATTCGGATGCAATGTTAATTGCTATTGTGTGGTATTTTAAGAATTGTTATTTGTGGAATCGTCAGCATTATTATCTGCTGCAGTAATTTCTTCAATTTTCTGGTTTGCTGTTTGCAGCAGATTCTGGCATTTTTTTATTAACGTAAGCGCATTTTCATACTTCTTAATGCTTTCGTCAAGCGGCAATTGACCTTCTTCAATTGCTTCTACAATGCTTTTTATTTCTGTCATAGCGCTTTCAAAATTAAAGTCATCTTGGCTTGTTCCTTTTGTATTATTATCGCTATTAGCATCGCCCTGTTTAAAAATGCTACTGTCGTTGTGTTCTTCCTCGTTCATTTCTTTATGTGCTTAGTTCGTGCTTAGTTCTTCAAGTTTATTTATCTTCTGCTGGAGGGACATAGCCCGCTGGCTTGTCAAAATCTTTGTTATTCAGAAATTTATCCATCTGCTCCGTCAAATAATCACGGTCTTCTTTGTTTACCATACTTAGATGTTTCTCATTAATTAACATAGTTTGGTGTTTCAACCACTCTGCCCATGCCTGATGAGATACATTTTCCAATATATATTCTCCTTTTTCGTTGGGAAAGGGAGCGCTTTCCATAGCAGGCAAGTTCAAATGATATTTTATACAGAATACTTCTTTTGTCATTTGAATAATATAACACAACATAAGGTATCTTGCTTGAAAAATGGAGCACACAATTTATTTGATATTCTACTTTTTCAAGTAAAATACTAATTATGATAAAGGTTATTATTGAAAGAAAAGTTATGCCCGAGTGCATAGAACAATATGAGAAACGAGCATTGCAAGCCAACCAGGTAGTATTTAACGCCACGGGCTTTATTTCAAGTGAAGCTCTTATAAACACCCGTGATCCCAACCATCGCTATGTTGTCGTCAACTTTGACAACATTCATAATTGGAATCAATGGCATAAGTCGGATAAACGCAAGGAAGCAGTGGCAGAAATGATGCAGATGCTGGAAGAGCCGGAAAAAATTTCCGTCTTAGAATTTCTTATAAGGGTTTGATTTCATCACACAACTTCTGTAATTATTTGCAATTATTTATAGAGGCGTGCAGTCAGTAGAAATAGTATTCCCGCTGCCATTAAATAGAAGCTTTACTTATCTGCTGCCGCCAGATATTACTTACGGCAGCCATCTGCTTGGAGCCAGAGTTATCGCTCCATTCGGTCCACGCACTCTCTCTGGTTTTATCAGCGGCTCAGGCAAGCCACAAGAAGCACTTAATAAGAGTAAAGAACAGGATAGAAAAAAAATAACCCTAAAAGAAATAAAACAATTAGTTGACCAGCCAACTCTATTCCCCTCTAAGCTATACAAAACCCTTTGCTGGGCTGCAGAATACTATTGCGAACCGCTCGGGCAGGTATTAGATACTGCCATTCCTTCTGCATTACGCAGCGGCAAAGATGCGGAGCCACTTTTCATTACTAAATGGCATTTAACTGATAAAGGCAAGGATGTTGACATAGAAAGCATCACAGGTAGCAATCAACGCAAGGTGTTACAACTACTGGGCGTTGGGCAAAAATTGGGGCAATCCCAAGAGCAGGGGCAGGGGGACTCTCCTGCCTCAACGCAAAAGCAAGAACAAGAGAGCGACACTGAAATCAGTAGCAGCGCCCTAAATGCCATGCGTATATCGGCAAACGTTTTACAGGCACTAAAAAAGAAGGAGCTAATCGCAGGAAGGAAAGTGCTCAAACTCCCGCCGCGTAAGTTTACTGGCATACCTCATGTTCACCCGCAGCTAACGGAGGAACAACAACAAGCAGTTGACAAGGTTTCTGCAAGCTTTGGCAAATATAATTGCTTTTTATTGGAAGGAGTAACCAATAGCGGTAAGACAGAAGTATATATTGAAATAATCCGTCGTGCTTTAGCACGTGGCGAGCAAGCATTATATTTAGTGCCTGAAATAGGCCTATCACCGCAGACATTACAGCGGCTGGAAAAATCTCTGGCTATTCCTTTAGGAGTAATCCATTCTTCGCTTAGTCCAGGCGCAAGAATGCAGAATTATTTACTTGTAGCGCGTCACCAAATTAGCGTGCTTATAGGCACTCGTTCCGCAGCGTTTGCTCCCCTCGCCAAGCCAGGATGTATCATTGTGGATGAAGAGCATGACTCATCCTATAAGCAACACAGCGGCTTTCGCTATAATGGCAAACATTTTTTAATTAAGCTTGCTTCCGAATACAACATACCCATTGTCTTGGGTAGTGCCACTCCAGCGCTTGAGTCCTTCTACAATGCGCGACAAGGTAAATATCAGCATCTTCGTCTCAAACAAAAATTTGCCAGTGCTGGAAAAATCAGTGCCCAATTAATTGAAATGAAAGGGCGTTATCAGCCAAATAATTTGCCGCATGAAGCGTTGACCGCTATCAAACAAACTCTGGCAGATAACTCACAGGTTTTGGTGTTCATTAATCGGCGCGGCTTTGCCCCGCAGCTACAGTGCTCGGCTTGTAATTGGATGCAAGTATGTTCTTCTTGTGACCGATCGATGACTTTGCATAAGCATCCGCCACTTTTGGCTTGCCACCTATGCGAAACCCAAAAACCTATACCTCACAAATGTCCAAACTGCGGCAGTTTACAAATAGCTCCTATAGGGTTGGGAACCCAAAGCATTGAGAGCATACTGGCAAAAGAATTTCCTAAGGCGCAGATTCTCCGTATAGATAGAGATAGTATGAGCAAAAAGGAGTCCTTTCAAGATTTTTATCGTAAGGTGCAATCAGACGAACCAGCAATTTTAGTGGGAACTCAGATGCTTGCCAAAGGTCATGATTTTGCTAATGTTGCTCTTGCTATCATAGTCAATTGCGATAGTGGCTTGCTCAGCAATGACTTTCATAATGTTGAGCAGGTGGCTCAGCTTATTACACAGGTAATTGGTAGAGTGGGACGGCGTAACAGCGGACGGATTATTATCCCAACCTATTATCCAGAACATACTGTGCTACAAACCCTGATAAGACGCAGCTATGCGGACTTTGCCAAACTGGAACTTGATAATCGCAACAAGTTTGCCTTGCCTCCTTATCATTTCCTTGCTTACCTAAGAGCCGAGGCACTTAAGCCCGAAGATGCGCAGGAATTTCTTGGCAAACTTAAAGATGCAGCATTAGATGAAGCACGTCAAAATAATGCACAATTATTGGGACCTATTGAATCAAGCATAGCTAAAAGATTAAATTTTTATCGCTTCGTTGTTTTAATTAAGAGCGAAAGCAGGCAAGCATTACATAAAGTGGCACGCCTTATGAGCGAGCAGGCACAACAACACAACAAATCAAACATCACTTGGCATTTAGACATTGACCCCATTGACCCACCATAATTATGATGCATGAATCCTCGCAATGCAGGTCTGTATGGTGCATAAATTCTCGCGACGCAGGTCTGTATGATGCATAAATTCTTGCAACGCAATTCTGTATGGTGCATAAATTCTCGCGATGAAGGTCTGTAGGGGCTGAGCCATGCTCCGCCCGCAAAATGTCCAACGCTCGCGACACAAAATATTTCTGTATCAAAATATCAAATTATTCAACTATATGTAGTATAATGTTGCCTAGCACAGCAAAAAATTATGGAACATTTAGATTTTGAAAAACCTATAGTGGAGGTTCAGGAAAAACTGGACGGCTTGCGGATGGCAAGCAATGATGAAAGCATAACCTCCGAAATCATTAGATTAGAAGAAAGGTTGGAGTCAGTTACCCAGAAGGTATTCTCCACACTCAGCGACTGGCAGATTGTCCAAATAGCCCGTCACCCATCACGCCCATATTTCACCGATTATCTTGAACACGTATTCAGCGACCATGAAGAACTGCATGGCGACCGCCAGTATTCCGATGACGCTTCACTGATAGCAGCTTTAGCGCGTCTTGACGGCAAGCCAGTTATGGTGATAGGACAACAAAAAGGGCGTGAAGTACCGGAAAAGGTCAAGCGTAATTTTGGCATGCCTAAGCCCGAGGGCTATCGCAAGGCATTACGATTAATGAAAATGGCAGAAAAGTTCAAGCTTCCCATCATAACTTTTATTGATACTCCCGGCGCCTATCCTGGCATAGGGGCGGAAGAAAGAGGGCAAAGTGAAGCCATAGCCCGCAATCTTATGGTTATGGCGCGTCTTAAGACCCCAATTATAAGCTTGGTTATAGGCGAAGGCGGTTCGGGAGGAGCCCTTGCCATAGGGGTTTGCGATAGATTACTAATGCTGCAGTATTCAATTTACTCAGTAATATCACCTGAGGGCTGTGCTTCCATACTCTGGCGTGATGCCAAATATGCGGATGTCGCTGCTAAAGCTATGTCTATTACCGCAGATAAACTGAAAAAAATATCTCTGGTGGATCAGGTTATACAAGAGCCATCTGGCGGAGCACATCGTCACCCCGAAGATGTTTATACTAAAGTCCGTACTCAATTACTATCTTCGTTAAAAGAACTTAACAGCGTCAGCAATCCTGCCGACCTCGTCCGTCAAAGATATGACAAGTGGATGGGCTTCGGTAATTTTGAATAATTTCTGCTAAAACCCTAATAATCATCCTGGGTCCTACCGGGAGCGGTAAAAGTGCTCTCGCTCTGGAGCTAGCTAAAATACTGCCAGCTGAGATTATCAGCGCCGATGCAGTTCAAGTGTATAAAGGACTGGATATCGGCTCAGCCAAACCAGAACCCCACATCCAAGCAAAGGTTAAACACCATCTGATTGATATAGCCGAACCCAACACTGTTTATTCGGCGGGGCGTTTCGTTGAAGATGCCCACAAGGCAATAGCAGATGTAGTTGCTCGCCACAAGGTCCCTTTGGTGGTAGGCGGCACAATGTTTTATATTAAGGCACTTTTACAGGGGCTGAATGACTTACCGCGAGCAGACAAAGCCATTCGCGCCAAATATATGGCTTTGGCACAACAAGGAGGAACTGCCGCATTGCATGCTGCCCTGCAGAAAGTTGACCCAGAGGCAGCGCAAAGAATCGGCAGTGGCGACGAGCAAAGGTTGTGCCGCGCTCTTGAGCTAAACGAACAGGTTGGCATGCCGCTCTCTTCATTATTTGACAAGTCCAACAAAAAGGGGCTTAAAGAATTATGGGAGTCCGAGCAGGGGAAAGAAGAAGGGCATGGGGAGCATGGCGAACATGAAGGGCATGGAGGACGAATTCTAACTTTTGCTTTGATGTTTGCTAAACGTGAGCAGCTGCATAAACGACTTGCCGAGAGATTCCATCAATTTATTGCGAACGGCTTGTTGGAAGAAGTTAAAGCATTGTCCGCTAGAGGCGATCTTAACTTAACCTATCCAGCTATGCGGGCAGTGGGTTATCGTCAAGTATGGGAGTACTTAGAACAACAAGAATTAAGTAAATCGCAGGATGGGACTGATGGCAAACTCCAAGATAAACACCAAGATAAACACCAAGATAAAATTAAGTATAATGAAATGATAGAGAAGGGGATAATCGCAACTCGCCAACTGGCAAAAAAACAAATAACCTGGTTGTCGTCTTGGGACAATCTGAACATATTGGATGCTTCTTTATCATCAGATGAATTAGCCAAGCAAATAATCAAATCAATATTATAATAACCTTATGAGAATCAATACTAAACCACTAAATAAGTATCCGCAGTATTTAAGACCTTTTTTCAACCGCCAGAAGAAAAAATACGGAGAGGTGCTTATCCCTGGCTTGCTGTGGGGACGGGTCCCTAAGCTATTCATGGCAGTTGCTGTCCTATATGGAGTATTAGACCGCCGCCGTTCTCCAATTGACCCAATTCTACGTTCAATGATTACCGTCAGAGTATCACAAATTAACTGGTGTCATTTTTGTGTAGATATAAACTCCGCCACCCTTGCCAGACGTGATGGTTCTATGGCAAAAGTTGATGGATTAGAAAATTGGCGTGACGAGGATATATATGACGAAAAAGAACGTGCCGCCCTTGATTATTGTGAGGCAATGACCTACACGGATAAGCAGGTGAGTCAGGAGCACATTGACAACCTAAAACATTTTTGGGATGAAGATGGCATAGTTGAACTGACTGGGCTAATTGCTTTTCAAAACCTTTCCAGTAAGTTTAATGCAGCTTTAGATGTAGCCCCCCAAGGATTTTGCAAAATCCCCAAGAATAAAGCTCCTAAGAATAAATGAATTTTGTAAAATCCCCAAGAGTAAATGATAGCACTTGCTACAAAAGCCACAGCAACACCATTAAAATAAACCTATGAAAATTATGACTTTAGATTCCTCAGCCCAGGGCTTTGAGGAAAAGTTTGCTCTATTAAAAAGCAAGGGTATCCAGCGAGATCCAGCGATTATTGAGGCGGTAACACACATCATTAATGAGGTACGTCAAAAAGGAGATGACGCGCTGCTTGCACTAACAAAGAAATATGACGGAGGCAATGCAGAGAGTATTAAAGATTTGACATACAGCAAAGATGACTTTGCTGATGCTTATGAATCCTTGTTGCCAGAGCAAGCCATGTATTTGGAACAAGCAAAGGATAATATCACCTATTATCATAACTTCCAGATTCAGCATAGCTGGTATGAACAAATAAATCCCCAACATGTTATGGGGCAAAAGATTGTGCCTTTGCAAAGAGTAGGCATTTATGTTCCTGGCGGCAGTGCCCTTTACCCTTCATCTGTATTAATGGGGGCAATTCCAGCGCACTTAGCTGGAGTGGATGAAGTAATTGTAGTTAGCCCAGCCCAAGATGGGAATATCTCCAAGATAGTATTAGCCGCAGCTCATCTGGCGCAAGTTGATACTCTTTATTGCATAGGCGGAGCTCAGGCAGTGGCAGCTCTCGCTTTGGGAACAACAAGCATTAATAAGGTGGATAAGATAGCCGGTCCCGGCAATCAATATGTTACAGAGGCAAAGCGGCAACTTTATGGCGAGGTTGGCATAGACACCCTCGCAGGTCCTTCAGAGGTGGCGATAGTGGCGGATGAGCATGCTACGCCCGACTGGATTGTCTTGGATATGTTTGCCCAAGCCGAACATTCTCCAGATACACGAGTAGTGCTGTTCAGTGATAATTCCGCTTTATTGAGCGAGGTGGAAAAAGGCATCAAAGAGGCGATAGTCACCCAGCATCGTAAGGAGAATATTGAACACTCATTACAAAATAACGGAGCGTTAGTGAAAACCACTAATATTGCAGAGTCCGTTGCATTGGCTGATTCTTTGGCACCCGAGCATTTGCAACTTATGCTACAAAAACCAGATGAATATAAAGATAGCATAAGGTTTGCTTCTGCGGTCTTTTGCGGCTATTATGCTTCTGCCGTTTATGGCGATTACGCGGCCGGTCCTAATCATATTTTACCAACTGGCGCCGCAGGGCGCTTCTCATCTCCATTAGGAGTTTACGACTTTATCAAGCGAATATCTTTTCTGCAGTTAAGCCAACCTTCTGCAATGAAATTAACCCCCATGGCAGCAGAGATGGCTAAAGACGAGGGGTTACTTGCTCATGCAGCGGCAGTTAAGATTAGAGTGGAAAAACCCCCAACTCTAAAAGAGGAAACGAAGGAAGAGAAGGAAAAGAAGTAACAGAAAAAATGAAAGATATATCCACCATAATTAAAAAAGTAGTCCCCCCAGAAATTCAACAAGCAAATGCTTATGTGCCAGTTCAAGTGGACAAGTCAGCAGCGCGTCTTGATGCTATGGAGAATGCTTATGGCTTTCAAGACCTGAGTCCCGCTTTATTTTCCCTGTGGCTTGAAAGATTAAAGAACATTGAAGTCAATCGTTATCCGCTTAGCTGGACAGATGAACTGCAATCTCGTTTGAAAGAGGAGTTTGCAATTTCTCCGTCTACCATGTTGATGCCAGGCAATGGTTCGGACGAACTCATCCTCCTGCTTATTCTACTCTGCGGAGGAAGTAAGGCGCGGGTGCTAAGCCCTTCCCCAAGCTTTAGCATGTATTCCCATTTAACTAATGTGCTTGGTGGTAAATTTATAGAGGTGGACTTGCAGGAAGATTTTTCATTAAATTTAGATTCTTTTCGCGCTGCAATTAAAGATAATGACCCCGAACTAATTTTTATTGCACAGCCAAATAATCCAACCGGTAATTTATTTGCGCCACAAGTGCTTGAAATTGCGTTGGCTACCAGCAATGGTTTGGTTGTGGTTGACCGCGCCTATGATTTTTTCTGTAGTAGCGGCAATCTGTCGCTGGATATAACCCAGCATCCTAATATGGTTGAGCTGCGCACTCTATCAAAGATTGGTATGGCAGGGTTAAGGTTTGGTTTTGCCGCTGCTCATCCTGAGGTTATAGAACAGCTAAACAAGTTACGACTGCCTTACAACATTAATTCCTTGACATTACAAAGCATATTATTTGCCATGGATAATATTCAATATTTCTTGCAATGGGCTGCTGAAACGGTTGCCCAACGTGATGATTTATATCATAAGATGAAGGAAATTAGCGCAATAGAAACCTACCCCAGCGAAACAAACTTCTTATTGTTTCGCAGCAACACACTTGATGCCGCCACCATTAGCGAAAAACTAAAAGACAACAAAGTGCTTATAAAGAGCCTTGATAAGTCCCATCCTTTATTACGTAATTGTTTACGCGTGTCCATCGGCAGCCCGCAAGAGAACGAATTATTTCTTAATCAGCTTAAACAACTGTTCTAAAATACGCTCAAAATATGCTTTGGGCAGTGGTAAAAGCCCGAATAATTCCAAATAACTCCAAGTAACTCCAAATACTTATTGATTCTTAATTACTTGAATTATGGTATATAATAATTTACAGTACTATATCTATTAAACAAACGGACATTGATTATGCAAAAAGATTTTAATACGATTTTAATGATGGCTGCCCTTGTAGTTTTCCTCACTGCCTGCGGTGGTGGAGGCGGTGGCGGTGGTGGCGCCCCCACCCCCACCCCCGCAACCAAATTATCCAAGTTTACAGTGCAAGAACTAAATGCGATTCCTGGCGACCGTAACGTTACTCTTAGCTGGAATAATCCCAATGCGGATATAGCCAGCATTAATATAAGCTACTACAACATAAACATTCCCAATGATCCGCCCACGATAGTAAACAGCAACCAAATAGATCGCAACACTCCGAATGTGCGACAGATGATAAGCAGCGGCCTAACCAACGGACAATCATATAACTTCACTGTTAGTTTGATATTAAACGGCACTGATACAGGCAAAGAAGGAACGGCTCCAGTTGCTACTGTGGCTATTGGTCCTAATGATGATGGCGATGGCACACCTAATTTTCTGGACGTAGATGATAACGGCAATGGACTAATAGAGATACATAATGCAGAGGAATTAAATCAGGTACGGGCAAACCTTAATGGTGTATCTTTCGCTGGTGATGCCCGTGGTTGTGGCGGTCAGAGCGGCATCACTACATGCAACGGCTATGAGCTTACGCAGAATATATCCCTTGACGGCTATGCCAACTGGGAACCAATTGGTAGCTGCTCTTTTGGCGTTACGGGGGTTTGCACTAATAGAAAGCTATCATTCAATGCAACTTTTGACGGCAATGGTTGGACAATCAATAATCTTACTATAATAAACTCTGAAGCTAAGCCGACTGGACTATTTGGCGCAATCTCCTCTACTGCCGTCCTGCATAATATTCATATCCGTTCTGGCAACATTAGCGCCCAAAATAATAATGCGGGGCTGCTGGTTGGTTATGCAGAGGGTGCAAGCATTAGTAATAGTTCTGCATCAGGAAAGGTTACGTCTTCTAGTTTTTATGTCGGTGGTTTGGTTGGTTATGGGGAGAGTGCCACCATCACTTCGTCTTATGTGATGGATATTACTGTCTTAAGCGGAGCGAATCAAGTCGGCGGTCTGGTTGGTAATGGGGGGAGTGCCACCATAACTTCGTCTTATGCAGTTGGTGGTTCTGTCATCGGGAGTAGTTCTGTTGGCGGTCTGGTTGGTCTGGCGGATAACGGTGCTGGGGTCACTTTGTCTTATGTGGAGGACTCTCATGTCAACGCGACGAGTAATGTCGGCGGTTTGGTTGGCTATGGGGATGAATTAGAGATCACTTCGTCTTATGTGGGAGCTGATGTTGTCATCAATTCCACTGGTAATAGTATCGGAGGTTTGATTGGTGCTTCTATTAATAATGTCGTGATCACATCATCTTATGCTGCTGCAGAGTATGTTAAAGAGGGCATTAATGTCGGCGGTCTAGTTGGTCATGCCACTACTATAACTATTAACGACTCTTATTGGGATAACCAGACCAGTGGTAGTGATGTAACACTAACAATAGGTAATCGTGATCCGGATGACGTCAGCGCAGGCAACACCACTGTTAACTTGAAGATGCCAGAGGCATTTGATGGGAGTATTTATGAAACTTGGGAAGGAGAGATGTGCGATGATGGTTCTCGTGCCTGGAATTTAGGCAACCCAAACCAATACCCAGCCCTCACCTGCACCCCCAACGGGCTAGCCCCCCAGCGTCCATGAAAGTAGCTAAAGAAACTAAATCTTTCAGTGCGATTTTTATGATGGCTGCCCTTGTAGTTTTCCTCACTGCCTGCGGTGGTGGAGGCGGTGGCGGTGGTGGCGCCCCCACCCCCACCCCCGTAACCAAGTTATCCAAGTTTACAGTGCAAGAACTAAATGCGATTCCTGGCGACAGCAGCGTCATTCTTAGCTGGAATAATCCCAATGCGGATATAGCCAGCATTAATATAAGCTATTACAACATAAACATTCCCAATGATCCGCCCACGATAGTAAACAGCAACCAAATAGATCGCAACACTCCGAATGTGCGACAGATGATAAGCAGCGGCCTAACCAACGGACAATCATATAACTTCACTATTAGTTTGATATTAAAAGGGGCTGATACAGGCAGAGAAAGAACGGCGCCATTCGTTACTGTGACTATTGGTCCTAATGATGATGGCGATGGCACACCTAATTTTCTGGATGTAGATGATAACGGCAATGGACTAATAGAAATTGCCACGCCACAGGAACTTGACCAGATTCGCTATAATCTGTTGGGCAATAACTTCACGCGCAGTGATGGAGGTGCTGGTGATGCACGTGGCTGCGGTGGTCAGAATGGTATCACTACATGCAACGGCTATGAGCTTACGCAGAATATATCCCTTTCCGACTATGCCAACTGGCAGCCAATTGGCAGCTGTTCTACTGTCACCAGTAGTAGAATTTGCAATAATAGAAACTTATTCTTCAATACAACTTTTGACGGCAATGGTTGGACAATCAGTAATCTTACTATAACAAACCCTACAGGCAGTGTGACTGGACTATTTGGTGGGATATACCCTACTGCCGTCCTGCGTAATGTTCATATCCGTTCTGCTAACGTTAGCGGCGGCAGTGATAGCACGGGGCTACTGGTTGGTTATGCAAAGGGTGCAAGCATTAGCAATAGTTCTGCATCTGGAGAGGTTACGGCTTCTGGTTTTTATACCGGCGGTTTGGTTGGTTATGGGCGGGATGCCATCATCACTTCGTCTTATGTGATGGATGTTACTGTCTTAAGCGGAGGGGATCAAGTCGGCGGTCTGGTTGGTCAGGGAGGTAATGCCATCATCACTTCGTCTTATGCAGCTGGTGGATCTGTCAATGGGCGTAATTTTGTTGGCGGTCTGGTTGGTAATGGGAGGAGTGCCACCATAACTTCGTCTTATGCAGTTGGTGGTTCTGCCATCGGGGGTAGTTCTGTTGGCGGTCTGGTTGGTCAGGCGGATAACGGTGCTGGGGTCACTTTGTCTTATGTGGATGACTTTCATGTCAATGCGACTAGTGGTGTCAGCGGTTTGGTTGGTACTGGGAATGAATTAGAGATCACTTCGTCTTATGTGGGAGCTGATGTTGTCATCAATTCCACTGGTAATAGTATCGGCGGTTTGATTGGTGTTGCTGATAATAATGTCATGATCACATCATCTTATGCTGCTGCAGAGTATGTTAAAGGGGGCAATAATGTCGGCGGTCTAGTTGGTAATGCCACTGCTACAACTATTAACGACTCTTATTGGGACAATCAGACCAGCGGCTTAACAAGAACAATAGGTAGCACGGACGGTAACAGCGAAGGTAAAACCACTGCTGAATTGCAGAACTCAACAATTGTTGCGGGGAGTATTTATGCAGATTGGGAGGATGATTTGTGTGGTGGCGATGACGACTCCCCTGCTTGGGACTTAGGCACTGCTTCCCAATACCCAGCCCTTACTTGCACTCCTAACGGGTTAGCTCCCCAGCGCCCATAGATAAAGATTGGAATAACGTTTCATTTGGATTAATGTAACCATTATTCCTACACCAAACAACATTAAGTTTGAGTTAGTTATTATGTCCTGTAAAATAACTAATAATGTTTAATAATGACAAAGTTCGCCAACGGTTGGCAGAAGGTGCTGAGATTCTTAATGTTCCCCTTACGGCTCAAATGGCAGATAAATTATGTTCTTACTTGGAGCTGTTAGGTCGTTGGAGCGATTTATTTAATCTAACTGCCATTCCGCGCTATCAGTGGGTGGAGAAGCATATTCTTGACTCATTCAGCGCCTTTCCATTCTTGCCATCTCTGCCGACTGATGACGAACCTGCTTCTTCAGCTCAAGGCGAGAATATCTCAATTGCAGATATAGGTAGCGGCGCTGGTCTTCCAGGTATCCCTCTTGCCATAGTTGCGCCAAACACGCATTGGTTGTTGCTGGAGAAAACTGGCAAAAAAGCAGGATTTTTGATGCGGGTTGCTTTAGAACTTGATTTGAAAAATGTGGATGTGATTAATCTTTCCGCCGAACAATATATCAAAAGTAACCAGGCAGGGCATAACAACCAAGGGAGGCATAAAAATCAAGCGGGGCAAAATAGTAAAGATAAACAGCAAACCAACCTTATGAACGCCGTCATTGCTCGCGCTCTTGGAGATGATACTAAACTCT
This sequence comes from Gammaproteobacteria bacterium, assembly GCA_965207945.1. Lineage (GTDB taxonomy): Bacteria > Pseudomonadota > Gammaproteobacteria > CBDBNL01 > JAAOII01 > JAAOII01. The sequence goes on along the minus strand of OZ242303.1, from coordinate 1,406,785 downwards.
GCTCCCTTGCTTATCCGCTATTGCAAAAAGGCGGTATTGTAATTGCCATGAAAGGACGTCATAAGCAAGAAGAAGCGCATACCTTGACGTCAGATTCCAACTTGCCCCACAATAAACTTTGGGATTTAATCACCGTGCAAAAGACGCGTATTCCGTTTATGCCAGATAATCGTAATATAATAGTATGGAAGAAGAAATAACCGTATTTATTTTATAAATGATTAAATCTAAAAAATCCGCAGTTAAACAGTCCGCAGTCCAAGAATCTAAAGCCCCTGCAAAGAAAAATGCATCGGCTTATGTGATTGCTATTGCTAATCAAAAAGGAGGCGTTGCCAAGACCACAACTTGCATCAACCTCAGCGCTGGACTTGTTGCCGCTAAACGCAGAGTGTTAGTGGTGGATATAGACCCGCAAGGCAACACTACGATGGGTAGCGGACTTGAACCGCCAGATATTTCTCCCACTATATATGAGGTGTTGATGGGTAAAAAGACAGCCGAAGAAACCATGATTAAACAAACCCAAGCCCTGTATGATTTATTGCCAGCTAATCGCGACTTAACTGCCGCAGAAGTGAGGTTGCAGAAAATTAAAGACAAGCAATATTGTCTTAAGAACGCCCTTGCTCCACTTATGAAGCAATACGATTATATATTCATTGATTGTCCGCCAGCTCTTAATGTGCTAACCATCAATGCCATGGCAGTAGCGGATGGATTGTTAGTGCCCATTCAGTGCGAATACTTTGCCCTGCGCGGACTGGCAGATTTAAATCGCACAGTAGAAGGCATCAATAGCACTGTAAACCCAAAGTTAAAAATTGAAGGAATCATAAGAACGATGTTTGATAAACGTAATCGCTTGGCAAACGAAGTGTCCAATCAATTATTGGAAGTATTTGGAGACAAGGTTTATAACGTAATAATTCCCCGCAATGTTCGTTTGGCTGAGGCGCCAGGTTACGGACTTCCCATAGTAAGTTATGATAAAAACTCCAGCGGTTCAATAACCTATTTAGCTCTTGCTGGGGAGTTTATCCGCAGGCACGAAGATGAATAAAAAGAAAGCTCTCGGTAAAGATCTTGCTGCCTTATTAGGTAGCGATATTCCTAATAATGAAATGGTGTTGGAAGGGGAGAATATAATCCAAATTCCATTGGATAAAATTGTCCCCAATAAAGCGCAACCACGCCGCACCTTTGATAGCGAGACAATTCAAGAACTGGCGAAATCAATTAAAGAACGCGGATTAATCCAGCCAATATTAGTGCGTCCCAAAAGTGGCACAGTGGATGAATATGAAATAATTGCTGGCGAAAGAAGATGGCGCGCTGCAGGTAAGGCGCTAATGGCAACCATTCCATCTTTAGTTAAAGAAATCACAGATGAGGATTCTTCAGTTCTTGCTTTAATAGAAAATATTCAACGCGAAGAACTTAATGCTTATGAGCAGGCGCAGGCAATGGAGGAATTGAGAATTAAGCATAATTATACTCAGCAACAGTTAGGAGATATTTTGGGAATGCCGCGCGCCAGTGTAGCAAACCTGCTGCGTTTGTTAAAACTTGAGGATGGCGTGAAACAGATATTATTAGAAGGCAAACTGGACATGGGGCACGCCAAAGTCCTGTTAGTTCTTGAAGGCAGAGAGCAAGTAAGGGCGGCAGAGGAAGCAGCCGCAGACGGCTTCAGTGTTCGGCAGACCGAACTACTGACACGTAAAATACTGAATAAACGCAGCAAAAGAAAGGTCATAGTAGCCGACCCTAATATCATAGATTTACAAGATGAACTAAGCGATAAGCTCGGCGTTAAAGTGATGTTTAGCCATAAGAAAGGAGGAACGGGAAAGATGATAGTTCATTATCATTCTGTGGATGAATTAGAGGGGGTATTGAGAATTCTCAAGCTACGTAAAACTCCGCGCGCCTAAAACTTCTGTTAGATTATGCGGATTCATTTTTTAGGCATCTGCGGCACCTTTATGGCGGGAATATCTTTGATAGCCCGCGAACTGGGACATCAAGTAAGCGGAATGGACCAAAATGTATACCCGCCTATGAGCGATGTTCTGGCAAAGCAAGGCGTAAAATTAATTAATGGTTATGAGATTGCGGATTTGCCACCAGCCGATATATACATAGTAGGCAACGTGATGTGCCGTGGCATGCCAGTTGTTGAACACCTGCTTAATAATAAATTAAAGTATATATCAGCTCCTCAATGGTTGGCAGAGAATGTCCTTGCCGAACGCAAGGTTATAGCAATTGCCGGCACTCACGGCAAAACCACCACCACATCTTTATTAACTAAAATGTTTGTCCAAGAGGGCATAGATGTTGGTTATATGATTGCTGGTGACGCCGCCGACTTTCCAACTCCAGCGCGCTTGGGGACTGCTAAAGAGTTTATCTTAGAAGCAGATGAATATGATAGCGCTTTTTTTGATAAGAGATCTAAGTTTATCCATTATCACCCAGATATTTTACTTATCAATAATCTGGAATATGACCATGCCGATATATTCCCAGACCTTGCCACAATAGAAAAACAGTTCTGTCATCTATTACGCACTGTGCCATCTAATGGGCATGTTGTCTATCCTGCCGCTAACCCCGCAATCCAAAGATGTTTGGCGCAAGAGAAGCATTCACATTTACACGAGATGATGGGAATTGCGCAAGAAGGTGTTGGCTTGGCTGAGGACACCGGAAACACTGAGAACACTGGAAACATTGAGGGCACTATGGATAGAGACGAGCAGTTACAACAAGGGGCTCAACATATCAACTCTCACTGGCAAGCGACTAAACAGCAGGGAAAGATTAATATTTACACCAACATTGCCTCAGGCGGCAATGATAAGCAGGAGTTCTCAATATCCTGGAATCAAGCAGGCGACCATAATGCCCTTAACTTATTATCCGCAACATCATTGGCATATATAAGTGGGTTATCTCCAGCAAGCATAGTTGATGGAGCCCAGAGTTTCAAAGGAGTGGCGAGAAGGTTGCAGTCCTTAGGGCGAGTTAATGGCGCCGAAGTTATTAGCGACTTTGCCCATCATCCCACAGCCATTAAGGCAGCAATTGCGGCGCTTGCGGAAACTAACCAACAGATTATTGCCGTAGTAGATTTGGCTGCAAATAGCATCCGCTTAGGCGTCCATAAAGAAAACATAGCAGCGGCAGTTGCTGACGCAGATAAAGTTTTTTGGTTTGCCAACAAACCTTTACAATGGGACGATGATATGCGGCGTCAATATGGACGTATATATGATAACTCTGATGAGTTAGCCCAAGAGCTGCATGCATTGGCGCACCCTGATAATGTGATTCTGCTAATGTCCAACTCATCCTTTGGTGGATTAGCCGACAAATTACTGGATATATAATCCTGTTTTTTATGTATATTATTAAATATTTGTTATAATTACCCTCATGAAAGCAAATCATAACTCATCTCGTCCAGTTTATCTGAACCTGTTTGCTTTTAAGTTCCCTATTACCGCAATCCTCTCAATTATTCATCGTATTACAGGCGTATTGTTATTCTTTGGTTTAGTGCCAATTATTCTGTTGTGGCATACCTCCTTGCAAAATGAAGCGGGATTCGCTTTAGCACAGGAACTATCTACTGTTATATTCATTCGTCTCTTCTTATGGGCTTATGCTTGCGTCCTGTTTTATCATGTATTGGCAGGCATCAAGCACCTTTTTATGGATTTGGGCTGGGGTGACTCCCTCGAAACCGCATCAATATTATCTTGGGGAATAATATTAATAAGCATATTATTTGCTGCCTTACTCGCGTACTTAATGTTTTTTGTATGAGTTCTACTAATTTCACTCGCAACGGCTTAGCCGACTGGTTGGTACAGCGCTTTTCAGCTGTGATTTTACTGACTTTTATTTTGTGTGTCACTGGCTTCTTAATTTATAATCCGCATCCCACTTATGCTGACTGGAGCGGGTACTTCGGACATATAGTAATAAAGATTTTCACTTTTATCACTCTATTGGCTTTGTTGGGGCATATATGGGTTGGGATGTGGACAGTCATAACAGATTACGTTAAATCTACTCCCCTGCGTGTATTCAAGTATTCAATGCTGACTATATTCGTCTTGTCTATACTATTTTGGGTAGGACTAATTCTTTTATCTTTATAACAATTCACACACTCTTATAACTATGCCTCGTATCAATAAAGAATCTTTTGATGCTCTAATAATTGGCGGTGGCGGTTCGGGACTGCGCACTTCCTTGGAATTGGCAAAGTCAGGTCTGAAAACCGCAGTTCTTAGCAAAGTTTTCCCGACTAGGTCCCACACTGTATCCGCTCAAGGAGGCATTACTTGCGCCATTGCTAGTGACGATCCTAATGATGATTGGCGCTGGCACATGTACGACACAGTCAAGGGTTCAGATTACATAGGAGACCAAGATGCCATTGAATATATGTGCAGCGAAGGACCGCAAACGGTTTTTGAGCTGGAACACATGGGGCTACCTTTTTCGCGCAATGATGATGGCAGAATTTATCAACGTCCTTTCGGCGGACAGTCCAAGAACTTTGGCAAGGGCGGGCAAGCATCTCGCACCTGCGCCGCGGCAGATCGCACTGGTCATGCGTTGTTGCACACTTTATTCCAAAATAATATCAAGCATGGCACCTATTTCTTGAATGAATGGTTTGCCGTAGAGTTAGTTGTAAATGGAGATGGCAAGGTTAGCGGAGTTATTGCAATATGCATAGAAACGGGGGAAAGAGTATTCATCCGTAGCCGTTCTTTGATTTTGGCAACTGGCGGAGCAGGGCGGATATATCAGTCCACCACCAACGCTCATATCAACACTGGTGATGGCGTGGCTATGGCTTTGCGTGCTGGTTTTCCAGTGCAAGATATTGAGATGTGGCAGTTTCACCCCACTGGCATTTATGGCGCTGGAGTTTTGGTTACTGAAGGTTGTCGTGGAGAAGGAGGATATCTACTCAATAGTGATGGCGAAAGATTTATGGAACGTTATGCCCCTAATGCTAAGGACTTAGCAGGGCGCGATGTGGTTGCTCGTTCTATTATGAAGGAAGTTATTGAAGGTCGCGGAGTGGGAGAGAAAAAAGACCATGTCTATCTCAAGCTTGACCACCTGGGAGCCGAAACCCTGCATAGCCGCTTGCCTGGTATAGTTGAATTATCCAAAACCTTCGCTCATGTTGACCCAGTTGAATCACCAGTGCCAGTTATACCAACCTGTCATTATATGATGGGTGGAGTCCCCACTAATATCCATGGGCAGGCGCTCATGCCATCTAAAGACGGCAGAAAAAATGGCGATGAAAAAGTAATTGATGGCTTGTATGCAGTGGGTGAGTCCGCTTGTGTTTCGGTGCATGGCGCTAACCGTTTGGGTGGCAACTCTTTGCTGGACTTAGTGGTTTTTGGTCGCGCCGCGGGAATGTTCATTGCTAAATCACTGCAAGAGAGCGCCGCAGACAAAGAGCCCACAGATGACGATATAGATAAGGCATGCGCCAGATTAAACAGATGGGATAAAAGCTCGCAAGGCGAACAACCTTTTACAGTGCGTTCCGATTTGCAGGAAATAATGCAAAAACACTTTGGCGTGTTTAGGCGGGGAGATGTTATGAAAGATGGCGTTAAAAGGTTAAAGCAGTTACAAGAAAGATTGGAGAATGGTTGCTATGTCGCTGACAAGAGCAAGGTTTTTAATACTGCATTGCTTGAGGCATTGGAATTAGATAACTTATTTGAGGTGGCGCTTGCAACTGCAATTGCAGCCGAGCAACGCACCGAGAGTCGCGGTGCTCACGCCCGCGAAGATTATCCTGACAGGGATGATAAGAATTGGTTGGTGCACTCTATCTATTATAGAGGTTCAGATAAGTTGAGTAAGCGAGCAGTAAATATGAAGCCCCAAACGGTTGCAACTTTTGAACCGCAGATAAGAACCTACTAATTGAATACACTTATATAAGTTTAGATAACAAGTTTAGATAATATGTTACAAGTTGAAGTTTACAGATACGAACCGCAAGCGGATGAGAAGCCCTATATGGAAACAGTGGAAGTTACTATTCCTGAAGGCAAAGATTTAATGGTACTTGATGTCCTGCATCTAGTAAAAGAGCAAAAGATTTCTTCTTTGGCGTTTAGACGTTCCTGTCGCGAGGGTGTCTGCGGTTCTGATGGGATGAATATAAATGGCAAGAACGCTCTTGCTTGCACAACTCCTCTATCCGCGGTGGTTAAAAGGAACAAACTTTCGTTACGTCCTTTACCTGGTCTGCCAGTAGTGCGTGACTTGGTGGTGGACCTGGAACCCTTTTATAAACAGTATACCAAGATTAAACCATATTTGATAAACGATGAGCCCACCAGCGGCATGGAACGTTTGCAATCGCCTGCCGACAGAGAAAAGCTGGATGGATTATATGAGTGTATACTCTGTGCTTGCTGCTCCAGCGCGTGCCCATCTTTCTGGTGGAATCCAGATAAATTTGTAGGACCTGCGGGCTTGTTGCAGGCATATAGATTTTTGGCAGACAGCAGAGATAAAGCTACGGCGAGCCGTCTTAAAGATTTGGAAGACCCTTATAGCGTGTTTAGATGTCGTGGCATTATGAATTGCGTTGATGTTTGTCCTAAAGGATTAAATCCTACTCGGGCAATTGGTAAGATTAAACAAATGCTGGTTAGTCATGACAGTTAAACACCTGTTATCCCGCTTATTACCTCGCCTATTATTTTTTAGCGCTTTAATTTTTACGCTGGTTGGCTGTGCTGGCAGAACCAGCGGAGAACTATTTCCTATTAACAACATAGAGGAGGTCTATGTTGAGATGCCTGCGCAAGATGTCCTTGATATTTTAGGCGAACCTTATATTCGCGAACCATATATAGGAGGAGAGAAATTAATTTGGTCTTATTCTAATAAGGATTTTGACCATACTTTTGTTGTTACAATTGAAGAAGGCGTGGTGCGTTCGTTGAGTGAATATAAGGACCATAGTCACCGCTAATTTTATAGCAAACCCGCCTCTGATACAGGGAGATTTTTATTAGTTTTTTAAGCAAGGAAACATGAAAGATATAAAAAATCAAGACGTAGAAACCGCGCAAGAAACCGCGCCAGAAGCGGCGCCCGTCGCGCCTGCCTCGCCTCTTGGTGAGGAGACATCACATCTTTGTGGTGGTAATCTTCATTACATAGAAGAGCTTTACGATAGATACTTAGAAAATAATCAAGGAGTAGACGAGCAATGGGCTGCGTATTTCACTTCTTTGCCCCAGGTGAATGGTCAGCTGAATGGTCGCGCTGAAGAGTTCTCACATCAAGGATTTATGGCTGACCTGCAGCAGTTAAGTATTGCTGGGTTAAAAAGAAACGGGGGAGGTGCTCCAGTTGCTTCCGCTTCTACTGCTAATGTTGGGGCTGGAGCGGCTGTGGAGGAGATCACTAAACAGAATAAATTTGATGCGTTGGTGCAGGCATATCGTGTTTACGGACACAAGAAGGCAAAAATTAACCCATTGGAGTGCAAAAGTAGGTCCGATGATAGGGAACTAAAGCTTGAAGGTTACGGACTTAACTCAGCAGATCTTGACAAGGAATTTAAATCTAATCGCACCTATTTTGGCAAGGATAGAATGACTCTGCGCGAAAGTATTGAACTGCTGGAGCGCACCTATTGCTCTTCTTTGGGCGTTGAGTTTATGTATCTTAGTGATAAGAGTAAAAAAGAGTGGTTTATGGATAAGTTGGAATCGTGCAAGGGGAATTTCAATTTTGACGATGAAACGAAAATGCGTTTAATGGAAAGGTTGGTGGCAGCTGGAGGGCTGGAGTCATCATTAGCTACCAAGTATCCAGGCACTAAACGTTTTGGTTTGGAAGGTGGAGAGGCGTTAATTCCTATGACCGATGAACTCGCACAGTATGCTGGCTCGCTTAATGTTAAGGAAATTGTCATAGCTATGGCGCATCGCGGGCGACTTAATATGTTGGTTAATATTTTAGGCAAAAAGCCAACTTCGTTGTTTGATGAATTTGAAGGCAAGTTTAGCTTTACCAGTGATGAATACTTTGGCGATGTTAAATATCATCAGGGCTTTTCTTGTAATGTAAAGACCAGTGGAGGAGAAATACACATGGCTTTGGCATTTAACCCCTCACATCTTGAAATCGTTTCACCTGTGGCAGAGGGCTCAGTGCGCGCTCGCCAAGATAGGCGCGGTGATATGGTAGGGGATAAGGTTATTCCAATAGTTATTCATGGGGATGCGGCTTTTTCAGGGCAGGGAGTTGTCACGGAAACCTTACAGATGTCTCAGCTTAAGGGCTTCAAGACCGGCGGGACTATCCATATTATTATTAATAATCAGATTGGCTTTACTATGAGTCATGTGGGTGATGCCCGTTCTACCGAATATTCCAGTGATGTGGCAAAGATTATAGAAGCTCCTATATTCCATGTTAATGGCGATGACCCAGAAGCAGTTATATTCGCTACCCGCTTAGCATTGGAATATAGAATGAAATATCATAGTGATGTAGTTTTAGATTTAATGTGTTATCGCCGTCATGGGCATAACGAAGCGGACGAGCCAGCTATAACCCAGCCAATGATGTATAAGGAGATTAAGAGACATCCCGTCCCTGCAGATATTTATGCGGATAAACTAATAGCGGAAGGGCTATTAACTCAAGAAGGGTATGGCGAGATGAAAGAGGAGTATCGCCGCCATCTGGATAATGGCGACCATGTTTCGCTTAGTTTGGCAAGCAAACCAGACACAAAATTATTTGTTGATTGGGACCCCTATTTAGGGCATAAGTGGGAGAACTATTTTGATACTTCTATCAGTAAAAAGAAATTGCAAGCAATAGGTAAAAAAATGGCGCAGCTGCCTAAAGAACTATCAGTTCACCGCCAGGTTGCCAAAGCACTTAAGGATAGAGAGGAAATGCTTGCTGGCACAAAACCAGTTGATTGGGGCTACGCAGAATTATTGGCTTACGCTACTTTGGTAAAAGAAGGTTATGCAGTGCGTATGAGCGGTCAGGATTCGCGGCGCGGCACCTTTTCTCATCGCCAGGCAGTGCTGCATGACCAAGAGTCGGGTGAGAGCTATTGTCCGTTACAGCATATTGATAAAAAACAAGCAAGATTCCAAATATATGATTCTTTCTTATCAGAAGAGGCGGTGATGGCTTTTGAGTATGGCTATGCCGCCACCGACCCACGTTCGTTGGTTTTGTGGGAGGCACAATTTGGCGACTTTGCCAACGGAGCGCAGGTAGTCATAGACCAGTTTCTTTCCAGTGGCGAAACCAAGTGGCAAAGGTTATGCGGTTTAGTTTTGTTATTGCCTCATGGCTATGAAGGGCAGGGACCCGAGCATTCTTCGGCACGTTTGGAGAGGTTCTTGCAATTGAGTGCTGATAATAATATGCAGGTTTGTGTTCCCTCCACCGCGGGGCAGGTGTTCCACATGTTAAGGCGGCAAATAATCAGACCACTAAGAAAGCCCTTAGTAGTGATGATGCCAAAGAGTTTATTACGTAAAGAGATATCAGCTTCGCCCTTAGATGAATTATGCGAAGGGCATTTTATGCCGATAATCAAGGAAAGTGATAAGTCAATTAAACGTTCCCGTGTTAAACGTGTAATTCTTTGCAGCGGCAAACTCTATTATGAATTATTAGCGCATAGAAAGGAAAATAATCTTAAGGATGTTGCGATAGTGCGTATTGAACAGTTGTACCCATTTCCACATCAGGAGTTGGCAAATGAACTGAAAAAATATAAGCGGGTAGAATATCTTGTTTGGTGCCAAGAAGAACCCATGAACCAAGGAGCATGGTATAGTAGCAAACACCATCTGGACATAATCCAACGCACAATATTTCCTAAGGCGCAGTTGCTTTTTAGCGGACGTCCCCATGCAGCATCTCCTGCTGCTGGCTACATGGCTTTGCATAACAGATTACAATTAAAATTGGTTGATGATGCTTTTGAGCTCACATCTCATTAACTACTAAACTTAAAATTAAATTATGGATATAAAAGTTCCTCCATTCCCCGAGTCAGTAGATGACGGAGAAATATCAGCATGGCGCAAAAAAGAAGGCGAAAGCTTTAGTCGCGATGAAGTGCTGGTTGAAATAGAAACCGATAAGGTAGTCCTGGAAATACCTGCACCCCAAGCAGGAACTCTCACCAAGATAACGGTTAAAGAAGGCGCAACAGTTAAAGCTAATCAAGTAATAGGGAGTTTTAGTGAGAGCGATGCGGCAGCCGCCAGCAAGGATGATACAGCAGACAGCAGTAAAAATGAAGAGAAATCATCATCCGCTGCTTCTGCAAATAAGGCGGAGGCATCAGCATCAAGCCCTGCAACCAAACCTGTAACCAAATCAGAGACGCAAGCAACACCTCCCACCACTCAGCATAATGGAGGCGGAACCAAAGCAGGACCTGCGGCGCGGCGCTTAGCGCAAGAAAAAGGAGTTGATTTAGCAGATATTGCCAAAAGTGTAAAAGGCACAAAGGGTGGAGAATTGGTTACCAAGCAAGATGTAGCTGAGTTTACCTCTAAAGCGCAAATATCTCAACCATCTCAACCCCAAGGAATAGGGCAATCTTCTGTTGCAAGCGAAAGAGTGCAAAAACGAGTGCAGATGACCCGCTTGCGTGCCAGCGTTGCCAAACGTCTGGTTGAGTCACAACAAACGGCAGCCATGCTCACTACTTTTAATGAAGTTAATATGGCGCCGGTAATGGAACTACGTTCTAAATATAAGAAGGCGTTTGAAGAAAAGCACCTCGGGACTCGCTTAGGATTTATGTCCTTTTTTGTTAAGGGGGCAGTCCTCGCATTAACCAAATACCCAGAAGTTAATGCTTATATAGAGGGAACTGATATTGTTTATCATAGTTATTATGATGTGGGGATTGCAGTTTCTTCGCCACGCGGACTTGTCGTGCCAATTTTACGCGACGCCCAACTTATGAATTTGGTGGATATTGAACAGCAAATTAATGAGTATGCGGGAAAGGCGCAAGACGGCAAACTGATGTTAGAAGAATTACAAGGAGGCACTTTTACTATATCCAATGGTGGAGTGTTTGGTTCTTTATTATCAACCCCGATTATCAACCCCCCGCAAACAGCTATCTTAGGAATGCATAAAATTCAGGAAAGACCTGTCGCCGTCAAAGGCAAGGTGGAGATATTACCGATGATGTATCTAGCGCTATCTTACGACCATCGCATGATTGATGGCAAAACCGCTGTTCAATTCTTATCAGCAATCAAGGACTTTTTAGAAAACCCTGGACTCATTCTGCTTGACCTGTAACCGCTCCCCTAAAAGAAACTAGATAAAAACCCCTGATTTCTTGCTCCAGAGTGTTTCTAAGGAAGTTGCCATAGTATATACATAAAAGATAATATTCCTGTATAATAACTTGTAATACATCATTAATTTGTATTGCTATGTTTAACAAATTGGAGTATTATGAAATATTTTAATAACTTTTTATGTAATAAAAATTATTACAGCCAACGGTGCGCAACCGCTTCTTGCGTTTCTAATCAAGCAGCGTTCACCTCATTGTTTATTACGGCTTCGCTTCCGCCTCAGCTTTCGCTATTGCGTTTATTTAAGTTTATATTTGCGCTGGCTTTTGTCGTTTTTCTCGCCGCCTGTACTGATGATGATGATGATCCAGCTGAGATACCGCCGCCGCCTGGTTTTCAACCAATAACTGTTCTGGGCTCAGATTCCGTAAATATATCTTGGGGTAAGGTAGGGGATGCTGACTATTATGAAGTATATAGAGGAGGTGCACTTATAGATACTATTAATAACATTTCAATAACTTATTACGTTGATGACGGAGGGGATGAAGGGCTTGCACCTAACAGAAATTATAATTATGATGTTAGAGTGTGTGATATAGAGGACATCTGCAGTTATATCTACAGAGATATAACTGCTCTAACTTTGCCCTCCAGACCTGTCGTGCCGCGAATACGGAGAAGCGACACTGACTCTGCTTTTAACTTAGTATGGGATGTGCCAGCTGGAGGCGCCGACTATTATGAAGTATGGAATGGTGGGAGGTTGATTGTAGGCACTCTTGCTTCGTTAAGCCACTCACTTGGAAATTTGCTCGTAAATACTGAATATAGCTACGCCATCAAGGCATGCAATAATTCTGGTTGCTCTGCCATATCTGCTTCTACCCCTCCTGGTACTCGATCTAAATTACAAGCAATTATTGAGGATCCTCCCACGCCGAGAGGAGAAGTTATTAACTCAACTTCCATAAGGATATCCTGGGATATTGTCATAGGTGCAACTTACTATAAAATTTATGATGCAACAGGACTTATAAAAAGAACAGAAGACAATCCCTCCGTGACCAGTTATGTTGTCACTGGTCTAACGAGCGAAACTGAGTATAGGCATCGGATTAAGGTATGTAATGAAATAGGTTGTTCTTTGAGCTTCTCTCAAGAAGTTGTTGGTTCTACTTCACCAGACCCGAAACCTGTGCCAGTTACGCCATCCGTGCCCGCCACTCCTGGCAAACCTGTTGTAACAGCTATAAGTCCAAATTCCATAAATATATCCTGGGATACTGTAGTGGGAGCCAGCACATATAAAGTTACCAAAGTTATTCCACTACCAACAAACACATTTGATAACGTTAATGCCCCGAAAACCTATAGACAAATGATTAGCTTATCACCTGATACCACTTATGGTTACACCGTTCGGGCATGTAATGTTGCGAGTGTTTGCTCTGCACCATCTACTCCTGTTTATGGCACTACTCACCCCACGGCTCCTACTAGCCGCCCCTCTGACCTCACAGTTAGCGCACTGAATTCAACTTCTTTGAGAATATCTTGGGAGAGTGTAGCTAAAGCTACTCATTATGAAATATTTAACGCAACTAAAGAACCTCCTCAACCGCAAACATTAATCGCTAATATTTCCGCTCCGCTTACCAATCACATTGTTGATGGTTTGATAGAAGGAACTAGATACACCTATTTTGTCAGGGCTTGTAATATGGCGGGATGTTCAGAATATGCTGAGAACTCTGCTATGACTGTCATTAATGATTTTGCCGCCCCTAAAATCCAAGCAGTGAGAGTGAATCCTCCGTTTGCCTTGAATATATCCTGGCAGCCACAAGATAATACTGACTACTACCAAGTCGTCAGCGACCGGTTCCCAATTATCAGAGTAGAAGCTCCCACTAACTATACAGTAGTTACAGGGCTAGAACCTGATACTATATACTATTACACCATTAGATGGTGTATTACGAATGGTGAATGTAGGGGATCTTATCAGGGTTCTGGCATAACCTCCTCATTGTCGCATGTCACAGTGAAGCTTGCTTGGGTTGACCAGTTAGAACTTCCTGCTTTCAATGGCTATATGGGTATATTAGATGATGATACTTCAGTAATTCCTCCAATGCTGGTTGACCCTGTTAACGACCCCACTCAGCAATCTGTGGACATAAATTCTTTGGCTTCTCGTTTAAGTTTGGTTGGAGTCCGTTTTGATACCACTGACCCAGTGAGTGAGTCCAACCTCAATGCAACTAATTTCCTTGAGACCAAGTTCTCATTAGCAGACGCAAATTTATTCAATAGTGATTGGGACGAAGACCATAGATTTGCACGCCGCCTGAGTGAAGTTGCCGGTGGAGTATTCTTTGCTAACACAAATAGCTCTGCCATTGAGACAGCTGTGGTTAGACCAGCAAATAGAATAGCTTTGCAAAGCGCTGGTGTTGAACGTTATTTAAGGTTAGCAGCGTTAGGGGATGACGCTTATAATGCTGGCGCACGCAATACTATTTTGGGCTATACCTCCACTCTTCCACTACGTGCCCGCTACAACAGCACAGTGCAGCGTGCCAACACAGATGAGATTAACGCTATTGACGACTTAATTGCAGTAAACATATCAGGGGTTACTGAAGATGTTACTGTTGTAGCGAGAATGTGCGCTCTGCCTGGTTTTAGCAGAGATAGTGATAATATTACCTGCGCCGAACCTGCATTGCCAGTCGCAATGGAGTTGTCAAATATATTATTGCTTGACGGCTATTGGAAAACACCAGTAGATGAGGATACAAATTGTCTTGGTGGTGCATTTGATTCTGCCACCCATTTTTGTGATATCCAAGGAAGGACTCAACCAGCACTTAATCCTGCTACAAGTATGCCATTTAGTAGCGTAACTGAAGTTACTGCAGTGGAAGAAAATAGAGTTATCCCTCTTTATATAAGACAGTATATTAATAGACGTGCTTATTTTGCCGCCCAAAGTATTGACGATTACCCAGGGATTACTAAATTAGCTGCTGATGATTCATTAAACGAAGATGGCTATTATCTAATAACTATTCAGGCATTGAACTCTGACGACACTCGCGTAAGCAATCAACTCAAGATGATATTTGAGGTAAAAGTAGAGTAGCCACACAATAGTCCTCGCTTCTATAGGAGCTATAGAGGTTATAGAAAATCAAGAGAAATTGTGTTATAATTCCTACATATAAAATCTAAAGGTGGGGACACAAAGGTGGGGAAAAATATGCAACATAAAAAATTAGTCATCATTATGATGATGTTTACAGCACTTAGTGTAGCACTTAGCGGCTGCAATAATAAACTTAGCCAATTTAGCCAATCTGCCCAATCAGGCAAATCAAACCCAGCAAAAAACTCGGCTGCCAGTCCGACTACTCAATACCATTGGAAGATGGTTACCACCTGGCCCCGCAATTTGCCAGTGTTAGGAACGGGCGCCAATTTCTTTGCCAAACAGATAGAAGATATGTCGGGAGGGCGGATTAAGATTACAGTTTATGGCTCGGGCGAGCTGGTCGGACCCTTTGAAGTATTTGATGTTGTGGCGCGTGGCACAGTAGAAATGGGACATGGCGCATCCTTTTACTGGGCGGGCAAAAGCCAGACGATGCAGTTGTTTACTGCTATTCCATTCGGTCTTACCGCGCAGGAGGTAAACGCCTGGCTGCACCATGGTGGAGGGCTGGAACTATGGCAACGGGTGTACGCCAAATACGGAGTTATTCCATTCGCTGTTGGCAATAGCGCAATGCAGATGGGCGGTTGGTTCAATAAAGAGATAAACTCAATTGATGATTTAAAAGGGCTAAGGATGCGTATTCCTGGCTTGGGCGGCAACGTCTTTCAAAAGGCAGGCGGCATTGCGGTTGCTCTACCAGCCAGCGAGGTATTTCCTGCCTTGCAAAGTGGCGCCATAGATGCTGCCGAGTGGTCGGGTCCCTTCAGTGACCTTGCGTTAGGGCTGCATAGAATCGCTAAGTATTATTATTATCCTGGTTGGCAAGAGCCGGGCTCTTCCCTTGAAGCAATAGTTAATCTTGATGCCTACAACTCACTGCCCCCTGATTTGCAGTCCATAGTGCGTCATGCAGCGCGCGCTGCTAGTTTAGATATGCTGGCAGAAAGCACCGCCAATAATAACCGCGCTCTAAACCTATTAATTAATGAGCATAATGTTCAGCTGAAACGCTTCCCTGATGATGTCCTTAGCAAACTAGCCGAGTATAGTCAGGAGTCATTGGCAGAGTTGGCGGGTAAGGATCCATTGTTTCGTGAAGTTTATACATCTTTGCGTGAGTTTCGTGATTCTGTAATGGATTGGCAGAATATATCTGAGTTGAAGTATCTGCAAGCCCGAGAAGAGGCAATTAATTTTTAATTCATTAAATTTTTATATTTATTTGCAATTGATTAATTGCTTCATAGTTAAGTATAATGAAACATAAGTATCCACAGTCCTGATAATCGTAATCGCTTATCTTGATTGTTTTTTATTAATCTAAATTAAGTAAATTATTATGTATAAGAAATTTTTATTGTTATTAACCCTCGTGGTCGCAGCCGTTCTTGCCGCTTGTGCTCCTAAACAGGAAGCGCAGGTTGAAGCTGGAGCAGCAGCAGAACAGCAGGTTTATGAGTGGAAGATGGTCACTACCTGGCCCAAAAACTTTCCTGGTCTTGGCACTGGCGCCAACTACTTTGCCGAACTCATTGGTGAAATGTCCGATGGGCGAATTCAAGTTACAGTTTATGGTGGCGGCGAACTGGTTGGTCCGCTTGAAGTATTTGACGCTGTATCCCGCGGCACTGCAGAAATGGGGCATGGAGCAGCTTACTATTGGAAAGGCAAAAGCCAAGCGGCGCAATTATTTGCCGCAGTTCCTTTTGGCTTAACCGCACAGGAAATGAACGCGTGGATTCACCATGGTGGTGGCATTGAACTTTGGGAAAAGATTTATGCGAAGTTTAACCTAGTTCCTCTTGCCGCAGGTAATACTGGCGTGCAGATGGGCGGCTGGTTCAACAAAGAAATTAATTCTGTGGAAGATTTAAAGGGGCTTAAAATGCGCATTCCTGGACTTGGTGGTGAAGTCCTGAAACAGGCAGGCGGCGTCCCTGTGGGTTTACCTGGTGGCGAAATTTTTGCCTCACTGCAATCTGGCGCTATAGATGCAACAGAATGGGTAGGTCCTTATAATGATTTAGCTTTTGGTCTTTACAAAGCAGCTGAATATTATTATTATCCCGGTTGGCATGAGCCAGGTACTACTTTGGAAGCAATGGTTAACAAAGAGGCGTTTGATGCCTTACCTGCTGACTTGCAATCCATCGTGCGTAATGCGGCGCGTGTTGCCAACGAAGATATGTTATCTGAGTTTATTGCCAATAATAATCGGGCGCTACAAACTTTGATAGAAGAACATGACGTAGTAGTTCGTCAATATCCTCAGTCAGTGCTTAATGAATTAGCAACAATAAGCAATCGTGTATTGGAAGATATTGCAGAAAATGATGCCGAGTTTAATGAAGTGTTTCAATCATTCAAAGCATTTCGCAAGGGTGCCATTCAATGGCATGGTGTTTCCGAGCTTCCTTATATGAGAGCTCGAGCTCAAGCACTGAAATAGGAATTACCTTTGTCTGGTTGCTTTATCTTTATGAAGCGAGCAACATAGCTCGCCCATAACTCGTCCATAACTCGTCCAGTCCTAAACTTGCGTTAATCCTACACACTTATATACATGTATACATGGGAAATATAGATGGGAAATAACTGGTCAGAGGTTGAGTGGAATAGCAGTAAATTAGGGGGGACTGCTATCTCGTTCATCACTCAAACTTGCCAGGTATTTGAACGGATAAATCGTGTTGTAGGTCAGTTTATTGCTTGGCTTGCTTTTGCTATGGCTATCACTACTTTTGTTATAGTAGTGCTGCGCTATGGCTTTAATACTGGCTCAATAAAAGCACAAGAGTCGGTGCAATATATGCATGCATTATTATTTATGCTGTGCGGCGCTTATTGTTTTCAAGAGGGCAAGCACGTGCGCATTGATATTTTTTATTCTCAACTATCACCCATTCGCCAAGCATGGGTTAATATCTGCGGGGCTGTGCTTATTCTTAGTCCAGTTTGTATCTTCACTTTCTATATTTCATTGGAGTATGTCCTTGCTTCGTGGAGTTACCTTGAAACATCCCGTGAGCCCGCTGGTCTGCCTTTTATATTTTTACTTAAGACAGTTTTGTTGGTTATGCCGGCTATGATTTTTTGCCAGGCATTATCAGACACCTGGCGCAATTATTGTTTTGTAAGCGGCAGAATTACTTATAAAGAAAAAGCAGGAGATATAAAGGACATATTGTAATGGAATTTTTTGCCTTTGCCCTGTTTATTGTAATATTTGCCTTCTTAATGGTGGGCTACCCAGTGGCTTTTACTCTTGCTGGGGTTTCTTTGGCTTTTGCTTTTATTGGTGTAATGTTAGGGTACTTTGAGCCAGTGTTTTTGGAGGCATTGCCTAACCGCTTGTTTGCTATTATGGGTAATGAGGTTCTTATCGCCGTGCCACTGTTTGTCTTTATGGGGGTAACTTTGCAAAAATCGCGAGTGGCGGAAGAATTGCTGGATACTATGGGGC
The DNA here is from genome assembly GCA_965207945.1 of Gammaproteobacteria bacterium. Taxonomy (GTDB): domain Bacteria; phylum Pseudomonadota; class Gammaproteobacteria; order CBDBNL01; family JAAOII01; genus JAAOII01. The sequence goes on along the minus strand of OZ242303.1, from coordinate 1,388,706 downwards.
TGTTATTTGGTTCGTTGCGTGGCGGTTTGGGGGCTTCGGTGGTGATTGTTGGCATGCTAATGGCAGCAAGCACTGGCATAGTGGGGGCAACTGTGGTTACTATGGGGTTATTATCCCTGCCAGTTATGTTAAAGCGCAATTACAATCCTGCCATTGCGACAGGGACTATATGCGCCTCGGGAACTTTGGGGCAATTAATTCCTCCATCTATAGTGCTTATTTTATTGGGTGATGTAATGTCAACCGCCTATCAGCAATCCCAGCTGGCAAGAGGAGAGTTCTCGCCTGATACTGTATCTGTAGGAGACCTTTTCTTAGGAGCTTTACTGCCAGGGCTCATCCTTGTAGGACTCTATTTGTTATACATTATTTGGGTAGCGTTTACAAATCCAGCAGCCATGCCAGCCATCCCCCTTAGTGAAAGAGAGAAAATGCTTGAAGGAACTAATTTATTCCTCAAGGTTATTCAGGTGCTAATGCCGCCTATCATTTTAATTGTCCTGGTGTTGGGTTCAATTCTTGCTGGCTACTCCACCCCCACCGAAGCCGCATCTGTGGGCTGCGTTGGAGCGCTGGTTATTGCTTTGGCAAAGAGACGGCTCTCCGTCCCTAATTTAAACCAGATTGTTCGCACTACTGCTGTAATTACCTCACAAGTATTTTTTATATTTATCGGGGCATCCTTCTTTTCTTTGGTATTTCGCGGCTATGGTGGTGATATAGCTATTGAGCAGCTGCTGCTTGGCTTGCCAGGCGACGTGTTTTTTGCCTTGTTATTGGTGATGTTAGTTATTTTCCTGCTCGGCTTCTTCTTAGATTTTATTGAGATAACCGTTATTATTGTTCCCACGGTTGCCCCAGTCCTTCTTTCTTTAGGGCTTGACCCTCTGTGGCTGGGGGTGATGATTGCGCTTAATCTTCAGACATCTTTTCTTACCCCGCCCTTCGGTTTTTCACTTTTTTATCTACGTAGTGTGACGCCGCAATCGGTTAAGACCATACAGATGTATAAAGGAGTTATGCCGTTCATTGGGCTACAGTTGCTAATGCTTGTCGTTCTATGGATCTGGCCACAACTGGCAACTTACCTTCCCCACTTAGTATACGACTACTAAAGTAATCAGCTCTGCCTAGAAGATAATTCACTAGGCAACTGCTGTCGCTTCTCCTAAAAAAACGATTAATTCTGTTATAATAGCGATTACTAGTGTTGCCTCAAGTAGAGAGATATTATTAATTTATTGAATGACTATTAAAATGCAAATTATATTTTTACAAGAATTGAAGCGGGGGTTATTCACAAGGACGCCTATCCTTGCTGTCCTATTGCTTATTCTAGTTGTTACTGCTTGTGGTGGTGGCGGAGGAGGAGGCGGTTCAACATCAAGAGTTCCCACCATCGATCGCATTACTACAGCCGACTGCATTTTTGCTGAAGATGCCGGTGGCGCTATAGGAGGCACTAAAGATTGCAAACTTCTTGATCTTCCCAAAGTTTTTAACTCTATTACAACCTATAATATTACAGTTGGTGAGGTATTAGCAGGTAAAGAAATAAACACCACTAAGCTTGGATTAGGCAATTTCACCTTCATGCAAATTATTCAAGGTGACACATCAAATTATGACGTTGTAAACTTTGACCCAGCTGAAAAGCAACTAACACTTTCAGTAAACGTCACTGCCATAAACATAACCATCAACGATATTGACGAAAATGTGTTCGGCGAATTTTATATAGATTTAGTGAAGAGTGATGACGCCAAGGTTACAGTCCACTATACAATTTCCATTACTGCCCAGAATGATGCGCCTACTTTTTCAGTAGTCAGTGGTTATGAAGGTCAGTTTACTCCTGCAAATAGCACAACACTTGCCAACTACGATTTTGCCGGCTTCTTCATTAATGCTGCTGCTGGCTACCCGGTGGGTAGTGTATTGGCAACAGATATTGATAGTGACACTATTAGATATAGGATAAGCGATGAATATAATAGAAACAATGGTCCTGCTGTTAATAACAACCTATTTCAGATTAGCTCAATAGGTGAAATAACTCTAATAACCCCAGTGGCTGATTTAGGCGAGTATCAATTTAACGCCGCTGCTAGTGATGATCAAGGCGGGAGCATAACAGCCACCATTTATGTTACTGTGAGTGATCTATCCCCTCCAACGTTTAGCCCAACGACTTATAACTTTAATCTGCCTTTATCTATGGCAAATGCGGGAGTTGTGGTAGGAAATATCTCGGCGATGAACGCCGAAGGGGTCGCCTTGGATTATAGTTTGGTGGGGAACAATAATATTTTTGGGGATTTATTTGAACCTGCTACTACTGATAACGCAGATGGCACGAGAAATATCGTTTTGCGTAGAGCTGCTATTCTAAGTGATTTTGTAGTATCTTCTGTTATTTTTCAGGTTGTGGCAACGAATCAATTTGGCGGGTATAAATCTAATGCCAATGTTACGGTTAATCTTAATAATGACCTGCAACTTAACGATGATTTTGATGGGGATAAAGTTAGGGGCTTCTATGACGCATTCCCGTATGATGCCGATGTGGATGTTACAGGAAATGGAGAGCCAGGTACTCCCTATATTATCAGCAACATCTATCAGCTGCAAGCAATAGCAGGAGTAGACCACAACGGAACTGCACTTAGTTCGTCAGATTTTACTAATAACAGGTTTCTGTATGGCACGGATGCTGACGATCAACTCACCAAGTACTACATGCTTGCTAATGACATTAACGCTTCTGCCACCAATACGGATGTTTGGGATAAGCCCGCGGTCACCAGTTATATAGGACGCGGCTGGACGCCAATTGCTGGCAAAGATGGACAATCCTTCAGCGGTTCTTTCAATGGAGAGGGTTATGCTGTCAATGACTTGACTATTCATTTGCGCCAAGGCGATAATTCAAAGTGGTTTGGTCTTTTCGGAATAAATAATGGGGATATTACTGCGCTTGGGCTACAAAATATTAACATGATAATTCAGGCACCAGGGAATGCTTATAGAGAAACCACAACAGTAGATACTATTATTTCCGGCTCTCATGCTGGTGGATTAGTCGCCTTGAATCAGGAAGATGGAGTTATTAGCTATTCTTACGCGACTGGCTTAGTTAATGCATCAATGGATTCTATAGGCGGATTGGTTGGATTAAACCAAGGGGAGATATCTTATTCTTATTCTACAGCAGTAGTTCAAGGTGAGGGAGACACTGGCGGTTTGGTAGGAACAAATCAGGGAGGGGCTCTGTTATCTTCTTACGCCACAGGGAGTGTTAGAGGGGGGTATGGAATATCAGGTAGAGAAGGGACTGCAGGAGGACTTGCTGGGTCTATCTCAGGTGTAGGGGCAATTATAAATACTTCTTATGCTGCTGGTCTGGTTACTGCTATGATGCGGGAGGAAAGGGATAATACTTTATTAGGAGGTGTAGTTGCGGAAAGAAACCAAACAACAGGCAACGGTGTTATTATTGAAGAGTCATATTTTGACGCTAGTGTTCCTGGCGTAACACGACCTGGCGTTGGGAAGGATAGAAGCAATACTATTGATGGAGATAGCACAGGCACTACTGGATTCTCCACAGGCCGACTGCGAGGATGCGAACTGAATGGTCTGCGTATTGAAGGTTTTACGCTAGTATCAGAGGGAGAGTGCGCTGTTTTATTCCCCTCCACCAACTGGGGTAACACCACAGACAGCACTGCAGGAACAGACATCACCCGCAGCTGGAGTTTCAATGCTGGACAATATCCTTCATTGAGAGTTGTTCGCTCCCCAGATGATAGGGATCTTTTGCCTTCAGCCGCAGACCAGGAGTGTCAGCGTAATGGCATGCCCCTGGGCTGTGAATAGTGCGTTGTTGATAATAATACACTACTAATATAAGTAAGGGGGGTATAGCGACTTACAGAGGGGACCTGTTTATAACCTGTTCATAACCTGCATAAAACCAGCATTAATACTGTCAATAACTGACAATAATCTGTATAAAACTTGTTGATAACCTGACAATAACCTGTTAATAACTTGTTAATATATGCTGCTAATGTTCGGCTAATATGCCCCTAATATAGCCACTTGCCCCCCTCTTTGCGGCGGACCCCCTTGATTTTTTGTAATTATTCACTATAAATAATAATAAGAGGAATTACTATGCAAATTGAAAAATATACAGACGGATTAAAAGAGGCATTGCAGCAGGCACAGTCGCTGGCAATAGAAAAGGATAATAGCGCTTTGGAGCCAGCGCATCTATTGGCTTCTTTGGTGGATAGCTCTGATAGCTTGTCACATAAACTATTAAGCAAGCAAGATATATCCCTGGAAGGGCTAAACCAAAAACTTGATGGCTTTTTCAGCGAACTTCCTAAAGTTAGGGGTGGCGGCGCTGATAATCTTGGCGCCTCACGTGACTTTATTAAGGTTATCAACAAAACCGAAAAATATGCCAAAGACAATGGTGATAGCTATGTATCAGGAGAGTGGGTGCTGCCTGCTATTTTGGATGCAGGCAGCAAGGAGAAGGATATACTCTATTCGCTGGGGCTGGATAAACAACGATTGCTGGATGATATACAAAGCATTCGTGGCGACACCAAAGTAGACAGCAGTAGCGACCAAAGTGGCGAGGATGCCTTGTCCAAGTATACGATTAATCTCACCGAACGTGCCGCTAAAGGGGATCTGGATCCTGTGATAGGGCGTGATGATGAGATTCGCCGCACAATTCAAGTGCTGCAAAGAAGGCGCAAGAATAATCCAGTCCTTATAGGCGATCCAGGAGTTGGCAAGACAGCTATATTAGAGGGGTTGGCGCAACGGGTGGTTAATCGTGAAGTCCCTCAATCAATGCAATCCAAGCAAGTGTTATCATTGGATATGGGTTCGTTGCTTGCTGGCACCAAGTACCGCGGCGACTTTGAAGAAAGGATGAAGGCGTTATTAAAAGAACTCAACAAAAGACAAGGTGAGGTAATTCTGTTCATTGATGAGCTTCACACTCTGGTGGGAGCAGGCAAGGCGGAAGGGGCAATGGATGCTGGCAACATGCTAAAGCCAGCTTTGGCGCGCGGCGATTTGCACTGTGTGGGCGCCACCACGCTTAATGAGTATCGTCAGTACATAGAAAAAGATGCGGCACTTGAAAGACGCTTTCAGAAGGTGTTTGTTGGTGAGCCAAGCCGCGAAGATACAGTGGCAATTCTTAGGGGCTTGAAAGAAAAATACGAGGTTCATCATGGAGTGGATATTACCGACCCGGCGTTGGTCGCCGCGGTGCGCTTATCAGAAAGGTATATAAGTGATAGACGTTTGCCAGATAAGGCAATTGATTTGATGGATGAAGCAGCCAGCCGCATTCGTATGGAGATGGACTCCAAGCCCGAGAAATTAGATATAGCCGAGCGCCAACTAATTAAATTGAAGATAGAGCTTGAGGCATTAAAGCAAGAAGAGGACCCTTCCTCTAAGAAGCGTCTAAAAGAAGTGGAGCAAATAATCACAGAGAAAGAGCGTGAGTTTGCTAATCTTAATGAGGTGTTCAAAAAGGAAAAAGCCCACTTGCAAGTTGCGCAAGACATTAAGTCGGAACTTGACCAAGCGCGCAGTGAACAAGAAAGCGCCAAGCGTGAAGGTAACTTAGCCAAGGTTGCCAAGTTGGAATATAGCACTATTCCATCTTTAGAAAAACGGCTTGAAGAAAGCTTGAAAGAAGCCAGCAATAAATCCGATACTAACGGAGTGCAAATACGTAGCAAGGTTACAGAAAATGAAATAGCTGAAGTGGTTGCCGCCTGGACGGGGATACCTGTAGCCCGTATGTTAAAAGGTGAGAAGGCGCGTCTGCTTGATATGGAGAAGCAATTGCAGCAACAGGTTATAGGACAGGAAGAAGCAATTCACGCGGTCTCTGATACGGTTCGCCGCGCTCGCTCAGGGATGGCAGATCCTGAGCGTCCCAATGGTTCGTTTTTATTCCTTGGTCCTACTGGCGTTGGTAAAACAGAAATGTGTCGCGCTATGGCAGAGTTTCTCTTTGACAGTCGTTCGGCAATGGTGCGTTTGGATATGTCAGAGTTTATGGAAAAACATAGTGTAGCTCGTTTAGTAGGGGCGCCTCCTGGTTATGTTGGCTATGATGAAGGAGGGCAATTGACCGAAGCGGTTAGGCGGCGTCCCTATTCTTTAATTCTGTTGGACGAAGTGGAAAAAGCTCACCCTGACGTATTCAATATATTGCTGCAAGTTTTAGATGATGGACGTTTAACTGATAGCCAAGGACGCACCGTGGATTTTCGCAACGCCATTATTGTTATGACTTCAAACCTCGGCTCGGATGATATTCGTAAGTTCAAAGATGAGGAGTATGATGTTGTGCACGACATAGTAATGCAACATGTTAATAAGCATTTTCGTCCCGAGTTTGTGAATCGGATTGATGAGATTATTGTATTTCGTAATCTGAAGAAAGAACAACTTAAGGCGATTGCCGATTTACAGATCAAGCTACTGCAACATCGCTTGACAGAGCAATATGAGATTAAGCTGAGTATAGCGGATGCCGCTATGGATGCTCTGATTAATATGGGCTTTGATGAGGTGTTTGGAGCGCGTCCGTTAAAACGCACTATTCAGAAGAATATTGAGAATCTACTTGCCACAAAAATATTAGGAGGAGAGTTACAGCCCGGCAGCAGCGTTAAGGTGGATTACCTTGACAAGCATTTCGTTATAGCAAAATAACTCTCCCGCCTCCTCCTAGATAATTCCCCCCTAGATAATTTAGGGGAGGCAGGTATACAGGCATACAGGCATATATAGATTAAGGATTTTTACTATATAATAACCACATGCAATTAAAAGCTAATTCTCATATTGACGACCTAAGCAAATATGTCGCCGATATCGGCTCAGCTGCTCGCACTGCGGCAGCAATCATGGCAGCTGCCCCTACAGCGCAAAAAAATAATGCTCTACTCATAGCGGCTGACCTACTTGACAAACAACGCAATAATGTTCTTGCTGCCAATAGCAAGGATATGGATAATGCCAAAAGTAATAATCTTGCTGCGCCATTGTTAGAGCGTCTGGCTTTAAATGATGAAACAATTAATTCCATGATAACTTCGCTTAAGCAGGTTGCATCCTTGGCTGACCCTATTGGCGAAACCAGCGAAATGAAGTACCTGCCAAGCGGTATAAGAGTTGGCAAGATGAGGGTTCCACTTGGAGTTGTAGGCATTATTTATGAGTCGCGTCCTAATGTTACCACTGATGCCGCTTCGCTGTGTTTGAAGTCGGGTAATGCCTGTATTCTACGTGGCGGCTCCGAAGCAATTAATTCCAACATGGCAATAGCGGAGATTATGCAAACCGCCTTGGCTAAGGCAGGCCTTCCAGCGGCAGCGGCTACTCAGGTGCAGTCCACCGACCGCGCTATTATTTCGCATTTAATTTCCACTACAGATTATTTGGATGTCCTGATACCACGTGGCGGTAAAGGACTGATTGAAAAAATTAGCAGCGAGTCGCAGGTGAATGTTATCAAGCATCTTGATGGTAACTGCCATGTGTATGTTGATAAGGACGCCAATTTAGAAATGGCGTTGAAGATATCAGTAAACGCCAAGACCAGACGTTATGGAGTGTGCAATGCTATGGAGAGTTTGTTGGTGCATAAGCAAGTTGCCGCAGATTTTCTGCCACAACTGGCGGATGAATTGCAACAGCATAAAGTTGAATTGCGTGGCTGTCCGCGCACTTGCCAGATATTGGCAAATATTAAGCAGGCAACTGAGGATGATTGGTCTGAAGAATACCTGGCTCCTATATTATCAATAAAGGTGGTGGATGATCTTAATGCGGCTATTACGCATATTAATCAATACTCCTCGCATCACACAGATGCAATAATTACTGATATGTATTCCAGTGGCGAGTTATTTATAAGAGGAGTGGATTCAAGCTCAGTTATGTGGAACGCCTCAACATCTTTTGCCGATGGCTTTGAATATGGTCTCGGCGCTGAAGTGGGAATTTCCACCGATAAGTTTCATGCGCGCGGACCAGTTGGTTTGGAAGGGCTAACCTGCCAGAAATTCGTAGTGTTCGGCACGGGCGAAACTCGCAGCTAATCCTCTAGCTGGGGACGGCGCATATACCCCCCTTATATTTGGTATTAATTTTTTTATTCGTATATACTTGACATTAATTTTAAAGGTGGTATAATTATTTGTGTTAGTGTAATCATCACTAATAAGTGATGATTGATTTATATTATTTTACAGACTAGTGAAATAGATAAATAGATAACGAATCACATTGAGCTATGTTATGTATAATCTTTTTAAAAAGACGGATGTCTTAGGACGTTGCGTATTTAATGGGGATGCCACTCAGGTAGAGCAAACTACCTCAACTAGCCTATATACTAACTGTTACATAAGAATCAGGCGATATATACGTTTTCTTATTGCACCTATAATTCTCTTCTCTTTAATCTCTTGTACCTTAGATGTAGTTAGCACTGATGATGAGTCGCTAACATTGCCTCCCTCCAGTTCTAGTAGCGTTACTGCCACAGCGTTGAGTTCCAATTCTGTAAGCATATCCTGGGATAGCGTCTCGGGCGCTACATACTATCAAGTATATAACAGCATAGGGTTATTAGTTGCCACTGTTTTCCTTCCTGTCACTAATTATATTGTCTCTGGTCTGTTGCCCAACACTGAATACATCTACCATGTAAGAGCATGTAATTTATCCAGCTGTTCAGATTTGACCAGCGTTTCCGCAACTACTGGGTCCCCACCCACTATCAATGTTACCGCAGAAGTTCCGCCTGCCATTAATGCTACTGCTGAAGTTCCGCCTGTCATCAATGTTACCGCAGAAGTTCCGCCTGCCATTAATGCTACTGCTGAAGTTCCAACTACCATCAGCAATGCCGCTGAACTTGCGGCTATTGGCACTAATAGTTTCACTTTATCTGGCGACTATATTCTAACTGGGAATATAGACCTATCCGCGATATCCAATTGGCGACCCATTGGCAACCGATATTATAAATTTACTGGCAGTTTTGATGGCAATGGCTATAGCATAAGTGGGCTAAGTAGTTTTGGTTATGAATATGCTGGTTTGTTTGGCTATGTAAGTGGCGCCTATATAAGTGATGTTGGAGTTATAGCTGGCAATATATTCTCTTCTTCTACTTATTATTCTGCTTATGCAGGAGGATTGATTGGCAGGGCTGATAGTAGCAGGATTAGCAATTCTTATGCATTAGTTGTGGGCAATATATCAACTTATGCTACTTATGATTCTTCGGCAGGAGGATTGGTTGGTTCTGCTTATTATAGTGAGATTAGCAATTCTTATGCATTAGTTGCAGGCAATATATCCGCTTCTTATGAGACAGGAGGATTGGTTGGCTTAGCTTATGAAAGCCCTATTAGCAATTCTTATGCAGTGGTTGCGGGCGATATATCCGCTTTTGATGAGGCAGGAGGGTTGGTTGGCTGGGCTTATGAAAGTCCTATTAGTAATTCTTATGCAGTAGTTGAGGGTAATATATCCGCTTCTGATGAGGCAGGAGGGTTAGTTGGCTATATTAATGAAAGTCCTATTAGCAATTCTTATGCAGTAGTTGCGGGTTATATATCCTCTTCTAATGATGCAGGAGGATTGATTGGCTATGCTTATGAAAGTCCTCTGGTTAGCAATTCTTATTACAGTGCTAGCCGTGAATATTCGCAAGGGGACTTTAGTAATTATTTTGGAATTTCTCAGACACTTTCTGAACTGCGCGCTTTAACTGTTGTATCTACTGGCTGGGGCGGGGATGTCTGGAATTTTGGCACTGATGCCGACCTGCCAAGATTACGTTCTTTGCCTCACCCTGATATTATCCTATACGCGACTACTGGGTCCCCACCCACTATCAATGCTACTGCTGAAGTTCCAACTATCATCAGCAATGCCGCTGAAGGTCCAACTATTATCAGCAATGCGGCTGAACTTGCGGCTATTGGCACTAATAGCTTCACTTTATCTGGCGACTATATTCTAACTGGGAATATAGACCTATCCACCATATCCAATTGGCAACCCATTGGCAACCGATATTATAAATTTACTGGCAGTTTTGATGGCAATGGCTATAGCATAAGTGGGCTAAGTAGTTTTGGTTATGAATATGCTGGTTTGTTTGGTTATGTAAGTGGTGCCTATATAAGTGATGTTGGAGTTATAGTTGACAATATATCCTCTTCTTATAGTACAGGGGGATTGGTTGGCTATGCTTATAATAGTCAGGTTAGCAATTCTTATGCATCAGTTGAGGGGGATATATCCTCTTCTATTTTTCGTCCTTTGTCTTCTGCAGGAGGATTGATTGGTGCGGCTGCAAATAGCTGGATTAGTAATTCTTATGCATTAGTTGATGGTGATATATCTTCTGCTAAGTATGCGGGAGGATTGATCGGCTTGGCTTATGAAAGTCCAATAAGTAATTCTTATGTATTAGTTGAGGGTGATATATTTACTGATGTTTCCTATACATCATATTCGTGGGCTTCACACCAATATAATTTTGCTGCTTATGCGGGAGGATTGGTTGGCTGGGCTAGAGAGAGTTTGATTAGCCATTCTTATTACAGTGCTAGCCGTGAATATTTTAGTAATTCTTTTGGAATTTCTCAAACAGTTGATGAACTGCGCGCCTTAACTGCTGTATCTGCTGGCTGGGATGTGGATGTCTGGAATTTTGGCACTGATGCCGACCTGCCAAGATTACGTTCTTTGTATTACGTCATCAACATTGACGCTAAGGTTCCGCCTGTCATTAATGTTACCGCTGAAGTTCCGCCTGTCATTAACATTATCGCTGAAGGTCCAACTATCATCAGCAATGCCGCTGAACTTGCGGCTATTGGCACTAATCGCTCCACTTTATCTGGCGACTATATTCTAACTGGGAATATAGACCTATCCACCATATCCAATTGGCGACCCATTGGCGATAACTCATCTAACGGATTTACTGGCAATTTTGATGGTAATGGTTACAACATAAGCGGGCTAAGTAGTTCGGGCTATGAATATGCTGGTTTGTTTGGTTATGTAAGCGGCGCCAATATAAGTGATGTTGGGGTTCTGGTTGGCAATATATCCTCTCCTTATAGTTCAGGAGGATTGGTTGGCTATGCTCATGAAAGCCAGATTAGCAATTCTTATGCAGTAGTTGAAAGTAATATACATTCTTCTTTTTTTGCAGGAGGATTGGTTGGCTATGTTGATGGTAGTCAGATTAGCAATTCTTATGCAATAATTGTGGGCAATATATCATCTTCTGATTCTTATGATTCTTCATCAGGAGGATTGATTGGCAGAGCTTATTATAGCCAGATTAGCAATTCTTATGCAGTAGTTCCGGGCAATATATCCGCTTTTAATAATGCAGGAGGATTGGTTGGCAATGCTCATGAAAGTCAGATTAGCAAATCTTATGCAGTAGCTGCGGGTGATATATCTGCTTCTAAAAATGCAGGAGGATTGGTTGGCTGGGCTAATGAAAGTCCAATTAGCAATTCTTATGCAGTAGTTGCGGGTGATATATCCGCTTCTAAAAATGCAGGAGGATTGGTTGGCAATGCTCATGAAAGTCCAATTAGCAATTCTTATGCGGTAGCTGAGGGTGATATATCCGCTTCTAAAAATGCAGGAGGATTGATTGGTTATGCTTATGATAGTCCTCCGGTTAACAAATTTTTAAACACCGGATGGATAGCAGTGCCATTCTTCGTTTCTAAAACTCGTCCGGTTAGCAATTCTTATTACAGTGCTAGCCGTGAATCTTCGCGGCGGGGTTTCACTAATACTTTCGGAACCTTTCAGACGCTTTATGAGCTACGCGCCTTAACTGCTGTGTCTACTGGCTGGGATGAAGCTATATGGAATTTTGGCACTGGTGCCGACCTGCCAATGTTGGTTGCTATTCCTCTTACTATTCCTCTTGCTGCGCCTTTGCCAAGTATTTTCCATGAATAGAATTATTATGGGCGAGGCATAGTTTATTTTTGTTATATAATAGGACTATGCAACTTAAAGCTGGTTCTATTAGTATAACTCTCACAAGTCCTTTCCGCCTTTGAAATCCTTCGCTTTTTTGGGTGGCGCTTTTGACCCTATTCATATAGGGCACTTAAGAATGCTCATTGCGCTTAATGAGATTTTTAACTACACCAAACTATTCATCATTCCTTATGCTGTTTCCCCCACTGCCAAGATACCGCTTGCAGATGTCCCATCAAGGTTGGCGATGGTGGAGTTGGCGCTGAAAGGTTATAATAATTTTGCGCTGGAAACAGTTGAGGCATCTAATATAGAGGAGGGGGATCCAATGCAGGGTAGCACGAACGAGGCAACTGCCAATTACACCATAAATACTTTAACCCAACTGCGTCAACTTTATGGCAATGATTGTCATTTCAGTTTTATAGTGGGCGATGATGTTTATGCATCTTTGGATGAGTGGCATCAGTGGCAATCATTATTTAACTTAACTAATATTTTGGTTATTAATAGACATAACACCTCGCCGAGTGCTGCAGTGATAAGTAACGAAAAGGGGAAGATTATTAGCGAGCAGATTGATGCGACTAAATTATCCAACCCTATTAAATCCTCTAAACACTCACAAGATATAAACCAAATAAATCAAGCAGACGACACGCTTAATCCGTCCGATGGCTTTATTTCCCGCCCTAATGGCGGTATAATAAAGGTTAAACTGCCTGTGCTTGATATTTCCTCTTCTGATATCCGCGCTAAATTAGCGGCTGGCGAGGATATTTCATTCTTAGTTACACCACAGGTATTTGAATATATTAAAATCAATCAACTATATAAGCTAAATGGAAGCTGAAAAACAGAATATGAGCACGAGCAAGAGTGTAGGGAAAAGTAATGACAAGGGCAAAGGCAAGAGCAAGAATATGAGCAGCAAGGATATAGCAAATATCCTACTTGCGGCAATGGAGGATATAAAAGGGGATAACCCAGTTTGTATGGATGTGCGCGAAATAACTGATATAACCGATTATATGCTAGTGGCGGCTGGTTCTTCTAGTCGCCATATTAAGGGTATATGCAGTCGCATATTAGAGGCGGCAAAACAGAATAATGTGGAAGTGTTAGGAGTTGAGGGTGAAGATAGTAAAGAATGGGTGCTAATAGACCTAAACTCAGTTATAGCCCATGTTATGTCTTCTGAGCAAAGGGAACTTTATCAGCTGGAATCGTTATGGAGTGTGCCGCCTGAAAGCAAGTGATAAAAGCGGACGATGATTCAATAAAGTATATTTGATTTATTCCCATATATAATTACTATTAATGGCACTTTTTTCAAGCAAGGCAATAAGAAATCAGGGAGAAGAGAATAGAATTTTCCGCGTCCGCATAGGAGCGCTTAGTTTTATGCTTCTGATAATGTTTGTCGTAATATTGTCAAGAGTTGCCTACTTGCAATTAATCAACTATGATGAACAGATTAGTCGCGCTGAGGATTACCACATAAGATTACGCACCATAACCCCAGAAAGAGGGTTAGTGTATGATGCCAAAGGAAGGTTATTGGCAGGCAACATATTATCTTACGCCTTATATGTCCATCCTCTTAAGATAAAAAACACAGAACTTCTTATAAAGGGGATTGGAAAATTGGTCCCATTGAAAGAAGAAGCCCTCCAAAGCTTTTATAAAGAGCTGGCAAATGTCAGAAGACGTAATCAGCTAATCTTGCTGCATGAAGTCCTGACAGAAGAAGAAATTGCCAAATTAATGGTTAATCGCTATAGATTATCTGGCATTGATATCCAGCCACATTTTCAGAGATTTTATCCGCGGGGGGAGTTAGTGAGTCATACGATTGGTTACACGGGAGTAGTATCGGATAAGGATAAGCAGAGTATTGATGTTGACTATTATCGTGACCTGAACAGAATAGGTAAATTAGGGCTTGAACGTTTTTACGAAAAGGAGCTAAGAGGTGTTCCAGGTGTAGAAGAGGTTGGAGTTAATGCTTATGGCAGAGTGGTGGAAGTGTATCGCCAGGAAAGACCACAAAGGGGACTTGATATGTCATTATGGCTTGATATGAATATTCAAAAATTTGTGTGGGATGTGCTTGGAGATAAAAAAGGGGCGATTATAGTTTTGGATGCTAATAGCGGAGGGATTGTTTCAATGATTAGCAAGCCATCTTACGATAACAACAAGTTTGTTGCGGGGATTAGTCGTAGAGAGTTTGCTAATCTGCGCAATCAGAAATCTGCTCCATTACTTAACCGCGCAGTTGCCGGCAGATACCCGCCTGGCTCAACAATTAAGCCATTTTATTCCATCATTGCTTTGAGTAATAAAGTGGTTACACCCAAAGATACTATATTTGATAAAGGATATTTTCGCCTGCCTAATAGTAATATTGTATTTCGTAATTGGAAGAGGTCAGGGCATGGCGAGGTTAATCTAAAACGGGCTATACGAGTGTCTTCGGACACATACTTTTATAATCTGGCAGCCAACATGGGCTATGATTTGATGAAAGGAGGTCTTGAGAGTTTTGGCTTCGGTAAAAAAAGTGCTCATGATATCCATGATGAATTACCCTTACCCCTACCGACCAGACAATGGAAAATAGAAAAACATAATCTTCCTTGGTTTCCTGGCGATACAGTTAATATGGGAATAGGGCAAGGGTATTTTGTATCCACCCCTATGCAGCTGGCAGCTGCAACTTTAATTTTGGTCAACAAGGGCAAGGATATTAGACCGCGTCTGGTTAAACAAATTGCAACAGAGGTAGTGTATGAAGAATCTTCAGATATGGCGATTAGCTCCGATGAAAAGAATTGGGACTTGGTCTTCTCAGGCATGGAAGAAGTTATGCATCACAAAGAAGGAACAGCAAGAAGAGCAGGCGATGATGCCGCTTATCTAATGGCTGGAAAAACTGGGACCTCGCAAGTGGTATCTCTTAGAATTGTTGAAGCGGCAAAACGTGAGGGACGAGAAATAAGGGAAGAGTGGCAAGACCATGCTTCGTTCACTGGATATGTGCCAGCAGATAAACCTAAGTATATAGTTACAGTCGTGTTAGAAAATGGCGGCTCTGGTTCTCGAGCGGCTCTGCTTGCAAGAGAAGTGACGGATTATCTAATATTAGGTGAAGATAAGATTGGGTTGCAATAATGAGTACTAATATTCTACGCCGCGACCGTTTTATAAAAAGGTCTTTTATTGCTCGGCTATCTCGTATTGAATCAACTAACCTTGATATCCCCTTAGTGCTGCTACTTGCGCTCCTTATGGTTATTAGTTTGTTCACTATATATAGTGCCAGTGGAGGGAATACAATCTTAGTATCCAAGCAAGCAGTATTCTTTGGACTCGGCTTTGTTGCAATGTTTACAGTTGCAAGGTTTGAGATATATCATTTTCGCAGATTTGCTTTTATTCTATATATTGCTGGACTATTTTTATTAATCCTAACGTTGTTTATTGGGCTTGAGATAAATGGTTCTAGACGTTGGATTAATCTTGGTTTAGTTAATTTTCAGCCATCAGAATATATGAAAATAGTTCTACCCTTAACTATCTGCTGGTTATTAACCTACAAACCCCTCCCTATTAGTTGGCATCAGTTGGCTGCCATAATATGTGTGGTTTTTATTCCAGTTGCTTTGGTATTTTTACAACCAGATTTAGGAACGGCGATAATCATAGTATCTTCCGCTGCTTGTCTAATTTTTCTTGCTGGTATACGGATGAAAATAGTTGTGCCTATGTTAGTTATTTTTGCTGCGAGTTTGCCTTTGGCTTGGCGTTACATTTTGCATGATTACCATAAGAAGAGGATACTTTCTTTTGTTGACCCAGATTCCGACCCATTGGGTTCTGGTTGGAGTTTAATCCAATCCAAAATAGCTGTGGGAACTGGAGGGGTATTTGGTAAGGGATGGGGCAATAGCCATCAAGCAAACTACGAGTTCTTACCCGAGACCCATACAGATTTTATTTTCTCAGTATTTGCAGAAGAGAATGGTCTTTTAGGGGTTTTGTTATTATTATCAATTTACTTTTTAGTCATTATCCGCAGCTTTTATATTGCCATGCAGGCAAGGGACTCATTTGAAAAGCTATTCTGTGGCGGACTGATTTTTATTTTTTCCAGCTATATACTTATTAATATAGGAATGGTTACAGGGCTGCTACCCATAGTGGGAGTTCCCTTGCCTTTGATAAGTTATGGCGGAACTTCTTTGGTTACTACTATGGGGGCATTTGGCATCCTTATGTCGGTTGCAGTTCATAGCCGTAAGGTAACATAAATTCACTAGTTCCACTCTTGCGATTAACTCTTACTTCTATCGCTTTTTGGACTTCGCTGTTATTGTTCCATCATGTCAGCCATGCCAGCCAAGCCAGCGCCAATTTTGACCAGACAGACCTAGCGCAAAAATTCGCTCAACGGATGCAGAAAGAACATGGTATTTCTGTTGCAATAACACTCGGCTATCTAAAAAAAGCCAATCACCGCCAGAGCATTCTTAATGCTATAACACGTCAGCCAGAAAGCAAAGCAACCTGGCTGGATTACAAAAGAAGATTTGTTAACTCCCAACACATAAGAGATGGCAAAAAATTTATGCGCCGTCATTCTGCTGTCCTACAACGAGCTCATGATAAATATGGAGTTCCACCGCATATCATCACCGCAATTATAGGGGTGGAAAGTAACTATGGGCGGCTGAAGGGAAGCTATCGGACTATGGATGCTTTGGCGACTATTGCTTTCTCCAGCTTTCGCCGCGCTGATTTTTTTCTGCGTGAGCTTGAAGAGTTTATTCTTTTATCTCATTCGCAACAGCGCGACCCTTTTAGTTATGTTTCTTCTTATGCGGGAGCAATGGGATTAGGACAATTTTTACCCAGCAGCTACCGTTCTTACGCAGTTGACTTTGATGGCGATGGTTTAGTTTCACTGCATAATAGCACAGAAGATGCCATTGGCAGCATAGCTAATTATCTTTATTCGTTTGGTTGGCAGCCAAACGAGTTAGTGGTCTTAGCAGCCAAGCGCGTCTCAGATGAAAGTTCTATACCCAAATATAACACTTCCTTTACTCCCAACATTACTATAAGGCGAGCCAAAACCAAGTATGGTATTGCTCCACTGCGGGGCGAAAGGGCAAATAAGGATAAAATTACCTTGCTAAAATTTGAAGCAGAGCAACCACCTTTATGGTTTGGCATGCATAATTATTATGTTTTGACTCGTTATAATAACAGCCATAAATATGCAATGTCGCTGTATTTATTAAGCCGCGCCATCACCCCATAACAATACGACGCAGGTCTGTAGGGGCGGAGCTGCGCTCCGCCCGCAAGATGCATAATACTTGCGACAAACTATCGGTATGCTCGCGACAATATCCCCTACGAGGTTAACTCACGTTTGGGTATATCCTTAAAAACCTGCCTAACTGCAGGACGGCTTTCAATGGCAGCATACCATTTTTGCAAGTTGGGGTAATCAGCAAGATTCTGATGTTGCCATTGATGAGAGAAAATCCAAGGAAAACAAGCAATATCTGCAATAGTATAATCATCAGCAGCTAGATACGGATGCACAGCCAAGCGATTATCCATAACCTTGTAAAGACGCGTCGCCTCATTTACATATCTTGTAATTGCATAATCAATTTTCTGGGGAGCAGCACGGGTAAAATGATGAACCTGACCGAGAAAGGGACCTATGCCGCCCATCTGAAACATTAACCAAATTAATGTCTCATATTTTAGACGCGGATCTTGTGGCAATAAGGGGCTTTTACACTTCTCTGCCAGGTATATAAGGATAGCGCCTGATTCAAAAAGAGATATTTCTTTATTGTCAGGACCCTGCGGATCAAGAATAGCTGGGATTTTATTGTTGGGACTTATTGCCAGAAACTCTTTGCCAAACTGGTCTCCTGTGGTTATATCAATATGGTGGAAGTCGTAATCAATGCCTAACTCTGCGAGTATTATTTCAATCTTCCAGCCGTTGGGGGTGCGGTCTGAGTATAGTTGTATTTTCATAATTGTTTATAGTAAATCATTGCGGGTTGTAAATAGAGTACATTGCAGGTATTATACATAAGTGCGATGCGAGCATGCTGATGGTTTGTCGCGAGTGTTATGCATTTTGCGGGCGGTTCCTATATTCATCCCCCCTAGCTCCGCCCCTACAGACCTGCGTCGCAAGAATTTATGCATCGTAAAGTTATGCATCGTGAGTTAAATCCGTAGGGACAGATGTCGTAAATTAGCGAAATATCTCGTATAATAAATCATTATGAAGATATACGAATTAAGCTCTGCTGACGGCACACTGTTCAGCCCTCCATGTTGGCGGACTCGCTTGGCTTTGGAGCTATTAGGTCTGGATTACCAGTCAATGCCTGTCCCGTTCACCAAAATTAAGGATGTAGATGAAGGTCAATTTACCACGGTTCCTATTATGCAAAATGAATCTGTCATAATGAATGATTCGTTCATTATAGCGGAATATCTTAATACTACTTATGCCATTCGCACCAAACTATTTCCTTCCGCTGCTGAAAAAGCGCAAGCAATATTCATGCAAAAGGTTATGGACCACATCCATCAGCTAACTGGCAAGGCATTGTTGTATGATGTTTTTGAGTCGGTTGCTGATGAAGATAAGGAATACTTTCGCGCTTCACGTGAGAAGAAAATAGGTAAAACACTTGAAGAGATTAAGCCACTTAAAGACGCAACAATTGAGGCAATGCTCACTGCTTATGCCAACCTTGAAGGATACGCAGCAGAAAACGATTTTTGGGGCGGGGACAAACCAAATTATGCCGATATTACTATCTTGTCTCACCTACAACTGCCAGCGCAGATAGGCGGCACTAAAATCCTTGAGGCGCTTCCTAACATAAAAAGTTGGACTGAAAAATGCGCCAAACACCTGCCTTCGGTTGGGCTGTGGAATAAATAGCGGAATAAATAGTGAAACCAATAATAGCACCAATAGTAATACCAGTAATAGAGGCAAATTAATTTATTGTCTATGGATTTAGCTTATATAGATTCGCATCGCAAGGATTATGTTAAATGGAGGCATCATCTTCATCGTCATCCTGAATTATCTTTTCAAGAACAGAGCACCGCAGATTTTATTTGCGCTAGATTAAAAGAGTTTGGCGTCTCACATCATAGGTTAGGCAGCGCTGGATTAGGCATAGTGGGGGTGGTGAATAAGTCGGCAGGCAAAAATAATTCGGCTAATAATGAAACTAACAACGCGGCTAACAATACCACACAAGACGCTATAGGTTTGCGCGCTGATATTGACGCTTTACCAATAGTTGAGAATAACACTTTTGCTCATCACTCTGTCAATGAAGGAGTCATGCATGCCTGCGGACATGACGGACACACTACGATGTTGTTGGGGGCAGCCCAATATGCCGCAGCGCATCGCGATGAACTGCAACGTGATGTTTATTTTATTTTTCAGCCAGCAGAAGAGATGGGCGGCGGGGCTGCAAAGATGATAGAAGATGGTTTATTTCAAAAGTTTAAGATGAGCCAAGTTTATGGTTTGCATAACTGGCCTGGCTTGAATATAGGGGACTTTGCAATCTGTAAAGGACCTATTATGGCGGCAGTAGATTTCTTTGACATTACAATAAGCGGGGGAGGCGGGCATGCCGCAATGCCGCAGCTGTTATCCGACACTGTGGTTACCACAGCGCAGATTATTACTCAGCTACAAAGTATAGTAAGCCGCAATACCGACCCAACCGATGCTTTGGTTATCAGCGTAACCTCAATTAAAGGAGGAGAGGCATACAATGTCATACCTTCCGAAGTGTTTTTAAAAGGGACAATTCGCTACTTCAATAAGGAAGTGCGCGAGCGAGCGCTGGAGAGAATACGCGCGGTGCTTACCGCCAACTGCTCCTGCAACGGGCTGAAGTTTGAGTTTAACTCTCACACTACCACAGCCGCCACTATCAATCATGAACAAGAGGTTGAACTCGCAGCACAGGCGGCGCAAAAGATTAGCCAAGGCAAGGTGTTTCGTGATATTAGCCCTAGCATGGGAGGCGAGGATTTTGCTTATATGTTAGCAGAGAAACCAGGCGCTTATATTTGGATGGGTAATGGCGAGAGTGCATCTCTTCACAACCCTAATTACGACTTTAACGATAATGCTTTAGTGCCAGGAGTTAAATACTGGCTTTCTGTTACAAACATCACATAAAAATTTAAATTAAATACTATGTCCTTCCTTTATGGCTTCAGCTATCACTTTGCTCTTTATGGCATAACTTTATTATTTAGCATATTCGCTGCTTCTTTTTATTATTTTCTTCCTTCATCTAAACCATGGTTGATGCCAAAAGTCCACGGTTTTATTTGCTGGATGTTACTTGGGTCAGCAAGAGTAAAACTGGAAGTTCATGGCAAAGAACACTTTGATAAGATGCAAGATGGCTCGTATCTTTTGGTATGTAATCATGTAACCACTATGGATCCACCAATTCTTATGCGCGCGCTGAATAAATATGATATGAGGTATGTTTATAGTTTGAGAGCGGCGCATAGAATACCTTTTATAGGCAAGTGGATTGGTTTTGCCTTTGATGCTATGGGCTGGATTAGTATCAAACACGATGACTCAGAAGGCACAGCATTGAAAAAAGTTTTGAATGCAGCACGTAAGCAACAACGACAGGGGATACCTCTGCACATGGGTATTTTCCCCGAAGGAGTGCGGACTCATGACGGAAAGATTAGTGATTTTCAGGATGGGGCTTTTTATTTATCGTTGATGTTAGGGTTGCCAATAGTTCCTGTGATGCTACAAGGAGTGTATTCGGTGCACCAATATCAGTCGTTAAAAATTAATCCTGGCACGATTGGAGTTCAGATTTTACCACCGATACAACCGCCTAAGTTAGAGAAAGGGCATGGTAATCTAAGAAGACAAGCAACGCAACTACACGATGAAGTGGAGAAACTTTATAAAAGTATTCCTAACCTCAATCTTGAACCGAATGCTTACACTAAATACAAAGAGGGTTAATTTATATGAATGACGATATTTCAACTGAAGAAAGCATAATTCAACAACGACGAGAAGAATTACAAAACCTTAGAGAAAGTTCTTGGAAGTTTCCTAATGATTTTCGCCGTAATATAGCTGCGCAGGAATTACACACTCAATATGATGATTGCGACAACGAGCAATTAGAGAAACAAGAAACACAATATAAAATTGCTGGGCGCATAGTCCTCAAACGAGCGATGGGCAAGGCATCTTTTATTACCCTGCAGGATTATAGCGGTAGAATTCAGGCATATATCCGTCAGGATAGAATAGGAGAGGAAGCATATCAGCACACCCAACAGTGGGACTTAGGAGATATAGTTGGAGTTACTGGCAAGGTATTTAAAACCAAAACCAATGAACTGACAATTCAAGTTGAAGCAGTCAATATGTTGGTTAAGTCATTACGTCCTTTGCCGGATAAATACCATGGCTTAACAGATACCGAGCAACGTTATAGAAAACGTTATTTAGATTTAATGCTCAATCAAGACAATGCTGATATATTTCGTGGACGCAGTAAAATTATTACTGCTATTCGTGATTTTTTTATAAGCAAACAATTCTTAGAGGTGGAGACACCTATGATGCATACTATTGCTGGCGGCGCTATTGCCAAACCCTTTGAGACCTTTCACAATGCGCTGGGGGTAAAGATGTTTTTGCGCGTTGCACCCGAGCTATTCTTAAAACGGCTATTGGTGGGCGGCTTTGAAAAGGTCTTTGAAATTAACCGCAATTTTCGCAATGAAGGGCTTTCTACCAGACACAATCCCGAGTTCACGATGTTAGAGTTTTATGAGGCATACGCAGATTACAATGACTTTATTCTGCTAATTGAAGATATGCTTAGCAAACTCACCATTGAATATTGCGGCAAGGATAACATCATATATAAGAAGAATGAAATATCCATGAGTAAGCCGTTTGCCAAGATTACGCATGAAGATGCAGTATTGCAATATAATAAAAACCTTAATAAAGAGGACTATGATTCGCTGGACAAGATGCGTGACTATGCCACAACCTTAGGAATTAAACTTGACAGCGACTGGACTCTGGGTAAACTACAAAATGAGGTTTTTGAAAAGAGTGTTGAAGAGAAACTATTACAACCAACTTTTATCACCCAATATCCAGCGGATATTTCTCCTTTAGCAAGACGCAATGATAATGACCCGCATATTGCTGATAGGTTTGAGCTGTTCATTGGTGGCGCAGAAATTGCCAATGGCTTTTCCGAACTCAACGACCCTGAAGAGCAAGCAAGAGTGTTCAAGATGCAAGCGGCGGCAAAAGAAGGCGGTGATGAAGAGGCAATGCACTATGACGAAGATTACATAACCGCCTTAGAGTATGGCATGCCGCCAGCGGCAGGCGCTGGTATTGGTATTGACCGTCTGGTTATGCTGCTTACCAATAGCGATGCTATTCGTGACGTTTTACTCTTTCCCCACCTCAGACCCAAAGATTAAATTATAGAGGGGGGATATATATAGAGGGCATGCCCACCTCATAGCAGCCAATATAGTCAAAAACATGACTAATAAATTTAATTATTTATTTACTTAAAAGGTTGTTTTTTTGTTATAATTCTTTCCGCTACTATAAAAGTGGTAAAAGTCGGTTTTCAGCCCAGTATAGAATATTTGTTTTTATGTTTATACAACATCTAATAACTGCATTTACAGCATGTATTGCAATAGGATATTAGTATAAACATAATTTGATTTATTTATAACCAATATAAGGAAAGGAATTATGGAAAGTAAAAAAGTATTATGCGTGCTATACGATGACCCTATCACAGGACATCCTAAAGAATACGCTCGCGACGATGTGCCCGTCATAAGTAAGTACCCTGACGGACAAACAGCGCCCAGCCCTAAGGCAATTGATTTTAAACCAGGTGAACTTTTAGGTTCTGTATCTGGCGAACTCGGCTTACGGCGGTTTTTAGAAGACAAGGGTTATTCGTATGTAGTCACCTCAGACAAAGATGGAAATGACTCTGAATTTGAAAAGAATTTGCACGATGCCAGCATAGTAATTTCCCAGCCCTTTTGGCCCGCCTATCTTACTGCGGAGCGCATTAAGAAAGCTCCTAATTTACGTTTGGCAATCACCGCAGGAATTGGCTCTGACCATGTGGATTTACAGGCGGCGATAGACAACAATGTAACTGTTGCTGAGGTAACCTTCTCCAATAGTATCAGCGTTTCCGAGCATGTAGTAATGATGATTCTCGCCTTGGTGCGCAATTATATTCCATCATATCAATGGGTGACAAAAGGCGGCTGGAACATCGCGGACTGCGCTGCTCGTTCTTATGATGTTGAAGGAATGTCTGTAGGCACGGTAGCTGCTGGTCGTATTGGCTTGGCAGTATTAAAACGGATGAAACCATTTGATGTTAAGCTCCATTACACTGACCGTCATCGCCTCCCCAAAGCAATTGAAGACGAGCTTGGACTCACCTTTCACGAAAGTGTGGAAGATATGGTCAAAGTATGCGATGTAGTGACTATAAACTGCCCCTTGCATCCAGAGACAGAACATCTTTTTGATGAAGCAATGATTGCTAAGATGAAACGTGGCGCCTATCTCGTGAATACAGCGCGCGGCAAAATCTGCGACCGCAATGCCGTAGCTAATGCGTTGGAAAAAGGACAGCTTGCCGGCTATGCTGGTGACGTATGGTTTCCCCAACCAGCTCCAGCAGACCATCCCTGGCGGACAATGCCTCATCATGCGATGACTCCACATATCTCAGGCACTACATTATCTGCTCAAGCAAGATACACCGCAGGTACTAGAGAAATACTTGAATGTTGGTTTGACAATAGACCTATTCGTGAAGAATATCTTATTGTTGATGGTGGTAAATTAGCGGGAGCTGGCGCTCATTCCTATAGTGAAGGAGACGCAACCAAGGGCTCTGAAGAGGCGTCCAACTTCAATAAATAGCACAATAAATAATTTATGAGGTGAGCTATGCTCGCCTCATTTATACCTCATTTATAAAAGATACCCAATGATAATCGTTACAACAAGAGGAAATATATTACTTAATATTTGTTAAATATGAACTTACCTTCCACCATACGAATTAAAAATGGTAAAAAGGCGAGACCTACCTTCTCACCTGAAGAGTTTAAACAAAGACAAACAAACCTTCGGGCACTTATGGATAAAAATAATATTGATGCGGTCCTTTTCACCTCAATCCATAACATTAATTACTTTAGTGATTTTCTCTATTGCTCTTTTGGCAGGCCCTACGGCTTGGTAGTTACCAGTGATAAGGTTGCCACTATTTCTGCCAATATTGATGGCGCTCAACCATGGAGACGCACTGTAGGAGATGATAATATCATTTTCACTGATTGGCAAAAAGATAATTATTTCCGCGCTGTCCAAGAGCTGTTAGGAAAATCTGCAAACATTAAAACCTTAGGTGTTGAATACGACCATATAACCAAAGAACGTCTTGATAAATTACAAGCCGCTTTCCCTAACGCTCAGATTTGCGATATAGGAATCAAGTCCATGGGTTTGCGGATGCTTAAGTCACCCGCCGAAATTGCCCTGATAACAAATGGTGCTTTGGTATCCGATACTGGCGGTTATGCCACAGTAGAGGCAATAACCGAAGGAGCGCCAGAATATGAAGTGGCTCTTCACTCAACCCAAGCGATGGTGCGTAAAATTGCCGAGCTGTATCCGCATGCAGAACTCATGGATACTTGGAGTTGGTTCCAATCTGGGATTAACACAGATGGCGCTCATAATCCAGTTACGTCGCGCCAAGTTCAAAAAGGTGATATTCTTAGTTTAAATTGTTTTTCTATGATTTCTGGCTACTACACCGCTTTGGAAAGAACCCTATTCTTTGATAGTTGCGATGAAGCATCATTAAAACTATGGAAAATAAATTGTGAGGTCCATGAGAAAGGACTCTCTTTGATTAAGCCAGGCGTCCAGTGTAAAGAGATAGCGAAGGAACTTAACAAAATATACGAAAGTTATGGTATACTTAAGTACAGAACTTTTGGCTATGGCCATTCATTTGGGGTCTTATCCCATTATTATGGGCGTGAAGCGGGATTAGAATTGCGCGAAGATGTTGAAACAGTTCTACAGCCAAATATGGTTATATCAATGGAACCAATGATTATGATTCCTGAAGGACAACCAGGAGCGGGCGGTTATCGCGAGCATGATATTCTTGTGGTCACGGAAAGTGGCAGTGAGAACATCACTGGGTTTCCTTATGGTCCCCAGTCCAATATAGTAAAGGGATAGTTAGAATAACAAGTCAATATGAATAAACAAGCAGATACTTTAGTATCATTTAAGTCAGTAAAAAAGAGCTACGATGGAAAGAGCTTAATCATCAAAGACCTTAATCTGGATATAAACAGAGGAGAGTTTGTCACTCTTTTAGGTCCTTCGGGTTCCGGAAAAACCACTTGTCTTATGATGTTGGCAGGTTTTGAGTCGGTTACCGCTGGCGAAATTCAAATTGATGGCAAACCAATTCAAAATATACCTCCGAATAAACGAAACCTTGGTATGGTATTTCAGGATTATGCCCTTTTCCCTCACATGACTGTTAAAGAGAACCTTGCTTTTCCACTTGAAGTTAGAAAAAACTCCAATGATGAAATCAAACAAAAAGTTGATGAAGCGCTTAGCATGGTTGCCCTTAATGGCTATGAGTCAAGACGTATAGGACAGCTATCAGGCGGGCAAAAGCAAAGAGTAGCCGTTGCCAGGGCTTTAATATTTCGCCCCGAGATTATTCTGATGGATGAACCATTAGGAGCTTTGGATAAGAATCTGCGCGAAGAAATGCAGTTTGAAATAATGCGCTTGCATGACTCGTTAGGCATAACCTTCATTTATGTAACCCATGACCAAAGTGAGGCAGTAACTATGTCTGACAGAATTGCGGTTTTTGATGATGGGGAGATACAACAATATGACACCCCCAGTCAAATATGGGAAAAACCACAAAATACTTTTGTCGCATCTTTTATTGGTGAGAATAATTGCATGAAAGGTAAAATAGAAAAGATTAGCAAGGGTATATGCAGTGCCAAATTAGAAGATGGGTCACTTATTAAGGCGCAAGCGGTTAATGTTTCACGCGCAGGGGAGGATAGCACCTTGACAGTTCGCCCAGAAAGAGTCATTGTCGGCAAAGATGCTGCAGCACTTAAAGGTAAGAATTATTCAAAAATAAAAGGTAGGGTACTGGAAGTCATTTATATGGGCGACCATATTCGTATCCGTATGAGGGTTGGAAACAGTGATTCATTCATTATTATGGTTGAAAACACTTCTGACCACCAACATTACAAACAAGGGGAGACGTTAAATTTGGCATGGAGAGCTGAGGATTGTCATGCTCTTGATGCTGCTTAATTATTATTAACAACATATATATATTATGACAAAACACACTATAACTAAAGCAATTGCAATTACTGCAGGCGCTATATTATTAGCTGGGCTTGGCGTTGTATCTAATGCTGCTGGTTCCTTGAACATTGTTTCTTGGGGCGGTGCTTATACCAAAAGCCAAACCGAAGCTTATCACAAACCATTTACCAAGAAAGCCAGAGTTAAGATCAATAATATTGATCAAGGTTCTGCTTCTCCAGCTGGGCTGCGCGCTCAGGTGAAGTCAGGCAAGGTTACTTGGGATTTGGTTGATGTTCTTGAAGCAGATTCAGCTCGCTTATGCGATGATGGTATAGTCGAAAGAATCGACTATAACACGATTCTTGCTCCAGGTAAAGATGGCTCTAAACCCACCGATGATTTCCTCGGAGGTTTGAATGGCTGTTTTATTCCACAGATAATATACGCAACACTTTTTGGCTACAATACAGAAGTATTTAAAGGCAAAAGAGTTCCTAAAACTATCAAGGATGTATTTAATCTTAGAAAATTCCCTGGTAAAAGGGCATTTGAAAAACTTGCCGCTAACAACCTGGAATGGGCTTTGATAGCTGATGGAGTTAAGGTTAAAGATGTCTATAAAGTTCTTGGCACTGAAAAAGGTGTTGCAAGGGCTTTTAAGAAGCTTGATACTATTAAGGATTCAGTTATCTGGTGGGAAAAAGGCGCGCAACCGCCACAACTCCTGGCTGATAAAGAAGTAGTAATAGCCAGCGCCTATAATGGCCGTCTGTTCAATGCTCAGTTAGTTGAAAATCAACCTATTGCAATAATATGGGATGGACAATCAGTTGAGATTGATGGCTGGGTTGTCCCCAAAGGTAAACTTACTAAAACAATGAAGGACTATTTATATTTTGCTACCGACTCACAACGTTTGGCGGATCAAGCAAGGTATATCTCCTATAGCCCAGCGCGTAAATCATCCGCTACTTTAGTATCCACTTTAGAATCTGATCCGAGCATTCAAGTAGGACCTCACTTGCCTACTCATCCTGACAACTACTTTAACCCTTTGGTTAAAAACGCAGAGTTCTGGATTGATAATGGTGAGAGCTTAAATGAGCGCTTTCAAGCATGGTTGGTTAAATAACCCTTCCTAATATTACAAACCGAGTTGGGGGACTCGGTTTGTTTTTTTTTATAAAGGATTAGTAAACTTATGGCACAATCAATAAAACAGCAGTATCGTAAATCTCAGAATCGTCTGCGTTTGCGCGCTTTGCTTTTGGTGTCTCCTTTATTAATATTCATCTGTGTGATGTTTCTTATACCTATCCTGCGGTTAATGGTAGTCAGTACCGATAATCAGGATATGTATGAGTTAGTACCTCAGACCCGTGACATAATTCAAACCTGGGATGGCAGCGGCACCCCCAGTGAAGAAATATACGCCGCATTTCTGGCTGACTTAAAGGTAGCAAAAGAATCTCAAAGAATTGGGCAAATAGCCCGCAGATTAAACTATGAATTACCAGGCGCTCGGACTTCTGTGAATCGTATGGGGCGGCGCTTGGATGGAATATCTCCTCCATATAAAGAAGCGTTCGCCGAGGTAGATGAAAAATGGGACGGACCTGCCTTGTGGAGTATTATCAAACGGGAAAGTTCTCTTTACACTGCCTCTTATTATGTGGCAGCCATTGATATGAAATATTCACCTACGGGAGGACTTGAGCCGCGGCCCGACTATCAACAGATCTATGTAAAACTATTTATTAGAACTCTTATAATAAGCGCAATTATAGTTTTGTTGTGTTTCCTTTTGGGCTATCCTATTGCTTACCTGCTTTCCACTATGCCAGTCAAGTACAGCAACTTATTAATGATATTTGTGTTATTACCATTTTGGACTTCTTTGTTAGTTAGAACCACTTCTTGGATAGTGCTGCTTCAATCGCAGGGAGTGCTTAATTCTTTCTTTGTTTTTCTTGGTTTAGTCGATGATGACAATAGAATTCAGATGGTTTACAACATGACTGGAACCATTATCGCTATGACCCATATTTTGCTGCCTTTTATGATTTTACCCTTGTATAGCGTAATGAAGACCATACCGGCTAACCTGATGCGTGCTTCAATATCCATGGGCGCGAGTTGGGTTTATTCTTTCTTTCGTGTTTATTTTCCAATGTCGTTGCCAGGAGTTAGCGCCGGCGGACTTTTGGTTTTTATTCTTGCTATCGGCTACTACATAACTCCAGCTTTGGTGGGTGGTAGTTCAGGACAATTCATTTCAAACCTCATTGCCTATCATATCCAAGAATCGCTTAACTGGGGGTTGGGAGCCGCATTAGGTGCAATGCTGCTGGGATGTGTTCTAATTCTTTATTGGGTTTATAATCGCCTTATTGGCATTGATAAGCTAAGCTTCTAACTATCTTGTTTAGTATCTTATTTAGCATCTTGTTATGAAATCATATTTAACTCCCGCAGAAAGAATAGGGCGTTGGGCTTACCTAACGTTTTGTTGTTTGGTATTTATCTTTTTGCTGTTCCCGCTTCTCGTAATAATTCCGCTGTCTTTTAATTCTATTCCTTACTTCACCTTCACTAAAGAGATGCTTGCTCTTGACCCTGAGGGTTTCTCTTTGAGATGGTATAAAGATTTTTGGAGCAGCGAAGAATGGCGACTGGCTGTAAAGAACAGCTTCATAATTGCCATATTCGCCACGTTATTGGCAACCACACTTGGTACCCTGGCGGCTCTTGGACTTTCGCGCTCCTACATGCCATTTAAGAATTTGATTATGGGAATTCTCATCTCCCCTTTGATTGTCCCTATTATCATATCCGCGGTTGGTATGTTCTTCTTTTTTGCTGATGTAGGATTAGCAAAGACCTATATTGGAGCTATTCTTGCTCACGCAGTTGTGGGCACACCTTTTGTTGTTATAACTGTGACTGCTTCACTTAGCGGTTTCAATTATAATTTAGTTCGCGCGGCGCAGAATCTTGGCTCTAGTCATTGGCGCACCTTTAGGAAAATAATTTTTCCGTTAGTGACGCCTGGGGTTATATCTGGCGCTCTTTTTGCTTTTGTTGCTTCTTTTGACGAGGTAGTAATAATTCTATTTGTTGGCGGCTTTGAGCAGCAGACCATAACTGTCCGTATGTGGTCGGGAATAAGAGAAGAGATTAGTCCAACTATCCTGGCAGTGGCAACATTATTCTTAATTATTTCAGTCCTCTTATTAGCCAGCATTGAGCTTTTGCGCCGCAGAAATCAAAAATTACGCGGCATCATAGAGTAGGCGCCTATAGGGGCGCCTGCCTGTAGGGGCGCGAGCCCGGGGGGGGATAAATATATGCCCCCGCCCGATGAGGCGAGCGATGCTCTCCTCATAAAATAGGGGGTTTTACATCTCCTCCATTGCTACAGCACATCCCTTAAGAGCCGACAAATCTGACTTGATAATAAAAGTTGGTATTTCTCTCATATAGGAATCAAACCTGCCTTTATTTTCAAATCTACGTCTCAAGGAACTATTAATAAAATACTTATAGTGCTTGCTTACAATCCCTCCCCCTATGTATACTCCGCCAAATGCTCCTAACACTAATCCCAAATCACCTGCCACGTCTCCCAAAGCGCAAGCAAACATATCCAATGCTTCCATGCATGACTCATTCTTCTTGCTAATTGCCAACTCCGCTATTTTTTGTTCGTTAAAGTTTTCTATGGGCTGTCCGTTAATAGTGCATAGAGCATGATACAACCTCTGCAATCCCTTTCCAGTAAGCACTCTTTCCGCCGAGATACGCGGCAGTTCGCTGCGCAGAATCTCCGCCACTAAAATCTCTCTTTCAGTTTGCGGGGCAAACGATATATGCCCCCCTTCACCTTGCAAGGGAATCCATGCATCCTGTGCTCGCGCCCATATAAGCCCAGACATTCCCAGTCCAGTTCCAGGTCCTAATACCCCTATGGGGGACTCACTTGCCACTTTACCAGAACCAAATTTAATATAGTCATCAGGTTTTAGTAAAGGAACTGCCAGAGAAAGGGCGGTAAAATCATTAATTATTTTAAGCTGGCTAATCCCTAATTCTTGTTGCAGCTTAGTGCGATAGAATTGCCAATGGCTATTGGTAAGTTGTATTGGATTAGTATGGACTGGACAAGCAACAGCCAGGCATGCTCTATCGGGCTGTTGTTGGACTTCTTGAAAATATTTTGTTATAGCATCGCGTGGATGATTAAAATCGCTAACTTGATAAACCTTCTCTTTAGTGATAACTTCATTCTCGGCTATGCCAAAACGAGCATTGGTGCCTCCTATATCGGCTACAAAAATCGGACTATTTTTTAAGTCGCGCTTCAACTTCTTGTAAATTGGGGGAAGATTCCATCCCTCCCCGTTTGGTAACAGATAAGGAAGCGGCATTATTGGCAAAATTTACAATATAGTGTAATTCTTCATCTGTAAGCGCAAACTTATTTTTATTCTTAGTATAAATATTGGCTAAATTAAACAGCACTGCTCCTATAAAATTATCTCCTGCTCCTGTGGTATCAACTACTTTGTATTTAATACCTGGTAGGTGGACGGGTTCGTTTTCCTGAGTAAAGGCGCTGCACCCCTTGCCGCCTCTGGTTATTAGTATTAGCTTACAGCCGAGTTCAAAAAGATTATCAACCACTGCTTTTTCTTTTGCCTTAGGAAATAAAAAATGCATTTCATCTTCAGAAAATTTTACTATGTCGGCATGAGGAAATAAGCGATGCACTCTCATCGTTAATAGCTCATCATCCTCCCAAATCAATGGTCTGATATTAGGGTCATAGCTAACCAGCACATTATTTTTTTGCGCCAGTTTCATTCCCCATTCGGTGGCTAGGTGGCTTGATTGTGTGGTCTGGCAATTGGAACCGCAGTGAAATATTGCAGTATTTCTAAACCATTCTTCTTTCCAGTCATCTTTACGAAACGCCAGATCTGCGGCACAGTGAGAATCGCGATAAATATTAAAGCTTCTTTCTCCATCCTTATCATTGCTAACAAAGGATATGGAACTCTTTAACCCATCTAATTGGTTGCAATAGTTCATTCTTATTCCTTTATTGTCCATATAATTCATCAGAAAATCACCAAAGGTATCTTTGCTTAGCTTGCCGACAAAATATGCCTTGCTGCCCAGCGCTGTGATAGCCGAAGAAACTATTGCTGGAGAACCACCAGCATATTTGCTAAAGTGCTCTATTCCCTGCCTATCCCCGTCCTTATTGTCTGTAAAGGAGAACATATCTATAAGAAGTTCGCCAAAACATATAATTTTTGATTGACTCATTTGTTAGGTATTAGATGGTTATATTAAATATTTATAATTAACTATTATACAGAATACTCTCGCCAGATTGATTAAATATATAACAGTCCGCTGCTTGAAAATATACGCTGACATTCTCTTTTGCCCCCTTAAATTCTTTTGCTTGACAGGTTATTACATTGTCTTTGCTTGTCTCAATATATGCATAAGAGGTATTACCAAGCTTCTCCAAAGTGATTAGCTTGCCGTCCACTTTAATGCTATTCTTATGTTCTTGTGTTATGCCTATATTCTCAGGACGTACTCCTATGATAATCGTATCGCCTTTTTTGACTGGGGCTGAGCATTTCTTATTAAGGTCTATAGTTATTTCTTGCGAGTTATTAATTTTACCTTGAATAGATTTATCTGATACTGCGGTAACCTGGCAACTAATAAAGTTCATGCTCGGAGAACCTATAAAGCCAGCAACAAATATATTACATGGTTTTTCATACAATTCTAATGGATGTCCAATCTGCTCCACCTTGCCATCATTTAGCACGACTATACGGTCTGCCAGAGTCATTGCTTCCACCTGGTCATGAGTCACGTAAATCATGGTGGTTTTTAGCTTTTTATGCAGCCGCGCCATTTCAATTCGCATCTGCACTCTGAGAGCGGCATCAAGGTTAGAAAGTGGCTCATCAAATAAAAATAGTTTGGGTTTGCGCACTATAGTTCTGCCGATAGCAACCCTTTGCCTTTGACCGCCCGACATATCCTTGGGCTTAGCGTTCATAAGATGCTTTATTTGTAAAACATCCGATGCGCTATCCACACGCTGTTTGATTTCGTCTTCCGATATTTTAAGATTGCGCAAGCCAAACGCCATATTTTCATAAGTATTCATGTGTGGGTATAAAGCATACGACTGAAACACCATTGCCACATCTCGTTTTACTGGTGGCATGTCGTTTATTACATTGCCGTTCATTATCAGTTCTCCAGCTGTTATGTCTTCAAGTCCAGCAACAAGACGTAGTAAGGTGGATTTACCGCAGCCAGATGGACCAACGAAAACTATAAACTCACCAGTTTCTACCTTAAAACTGACGTCTTGAAGTATATCTACATCACCGAAGCTTTTACATACTTTATTTAATTCTATACTGCTCATAATATTATTTTAGTTCCATTAAACATACCCCGTAAGGAGGCATATTGATTATATCTGCGGTTAATTTTGTATTGTTAAAAAAACTATGCGGAGTTATTTGCTTGCCTTGATAAGGAGTTTTAAACTCCTTGTTATGTGGCGAATAATTAAATACGCATAATAGTTTTTTATTATTATCTTCACGCACAAACGCAAAAATATCCTTATCTGCTTCAACCAGTTTCATACTACCTTGTTGAAGAACCGACTCTTGTTTTCTCCATTCCAACATTGCTCTTGTAAACCAAAGCATTGATGACTTGTCTTTTTCTTGTAAATCAGCTGCCATTTTTAGATGTTGCTCGGGCACTGGCAACCAGGGCTTTTCTTGTGAGAAGCCACCATATTTTTCATCAGACGACCAGGGCATAGGTGTGCGGCAACCATCTCGCCCTTTATACTCGGGCCAGAATTGTTTGCCATAAGGATCTTGCAAATCCTCAAAAGTAATATCCGCTTCTGGTAATCCTAATTCCTCGCCTTGATAGATGCAAGGGACGCCACGCATGGTTAATAACAAAGTCATCATAAAGCGGGTATAATCTGCTTGCAATTCAGGGGCGACTTCCTCACCTCCGCGACTTGCCACCCGCGTCACATCGTGATTACTAAAAGCCCAACACGGATAACCGTCTCCAAGGTTTTCATCTAAATAGGTAAAAACTTTATACAAGTCAGCAGCATTAAATTCACTTAAAAAGCAAAAGATATAAACCGAGTGCAATCTCTTGCCCGACTTAGTATACAGGCACAGGGTATCAAGCTGCTCATTACCGCCAACTTCACCCACCATAAAACTGCCAGGATACTTGTCTGCTACAGCGCGCAACTTTTCTATGAACGGCAGGTTTCTTTTATAATCAATGTCGTAAAGATGGTCTTGCATGAAGTATGGGTTAACCTTAGTCCCGCCAAAAAAATTATCTTCCTTTACTGGCGGGTTGCTGCGCAGTTGCGGGTCTTGAGTATAGCAATGCGCGGTATCCAATCTAAATCCATCCACTCCTTTACTAAGCCAAAAATCAGCAACCTCAAGTATTGCCTTTTGCGTTTCCTCATTGTTAAAATTTAGGTCTGGCTGCTCTTTAAGGAATTGATGCAGGTAATACTGAGCGCGGCGCGGTTCCCATTGCCAGGCGCTACCACCAAAAATAGATAACCAGTTATTGGGAGGAGAACCATCTGCTTGGGCATCCGCCCAGACATAGAGATCCTCTTTATTATCTTTTTTAGCAACCGACTGCTCAAACCAATCATGTTGATCCGATGTATGATTATATACTTGGTCAATAATTATCTTCATCCCCTGGTTATGAGTTTGCTGGACTAATTCATCAAAATCCTTATTGCTGCCGAATAGTGGGTCCACTGCGCAATAATCCGCAATATCATAACCGTAATCCTTCATAGGCGACTTAAAGAAAGGGGAAAGCCATAGCTTATCAATGCCAAGGTTCTTTAGATAACCGAGTTTAGCGGTAATGCCAGGAAGGTCTCCAACTCCATTGCCGTTTGATGAAAAAAAGCTGCGTGGGTATATCTGATATATAACCTCATTGCGCCAATTTGTATTTATATCTGTTGTCATATTATGTTAATTACCCTTTAACTGCGCCAGCAGTGAGACCGGATATAATCCTCTTTTGAAAAATTAATACTAACACTACCAAAGGCACGGTTACTATTACTGATGCTGCCATTATATCTCCCCAAGGGATTTCTTTATGAGATGCGCCAGAAAGTAATGCAATGGCGACTGGGACGGTTCGCTGACTATCACGCAGTATAAAAGTTAAGGCAAAAAGAAATTCATTCCAAGCAGCGATGAAAGCCAGCAGACCAGTGGTAACTAATGATGGCCATAGCAACGGCATAAAAACTTTTGCCACAATGCGTAGGGGAGAGGCGCCGTCCATTATTGCTGCCTCTTCAAGCTCAATGGGAATTTCACGCATAAAGGCAGTCAGAACCCAGACGGTAAATGGCAGGGTGAATATCATATAGGAAAAGATTAATGACCCTAATGAGTTGAACAATCCAAAGAGAGATATTAATTCAAATAAACCAGAAAGAACTGATATTTGCGGGAACATTGACACAGATAAAATAGTTAATAATAGCAGCCCGCGTCCGCGAAAGCTTATACGGCTTAACGCATAGCTGGCAGTGACCGCCAGCGCTAATGAGATAGCTACTACTACAGTTGCCACGATAACTGAGTTCAGAAGATTACGCCCAAAAGAACCGCCCCTAAACACCGAAATATAGTTGCTTATATCTATGGACTTTGGCAGATAATTAATTTCAAAAATAGCAGTCCCCGACTCAAATGAGGTTAGGATGGCGTAATAAAAAGGAAACACTGTAAAAAGTATGATGACGCATATCATCCAAATTATCCACACCCTTAATGTCTGGTTGAATAGATGACATACATAGCCAAAACCCAATCCCGCTAAAGCCGCCAGCGCCTTGCTGCCAAGCCCCCAATTCATGTCTGCGCTCTTGGCGATTAATACCAATAGCAGCCATAATAGCATTGCCTGTCCTATAATTTCCAGCCATCTAAATAATGGAGGCATTTCCAGATTCATATATTTCGTCATGACCCTAACTTAACCCTACCAAGCTTTATATACAGTATGGTAAGGATTGAAATAATTAAGAATAGGGCAGTGGAGGCACTGGCGCCATAACCGAACTTGGAAAAATCAAACATTTCAAGCTTGGCATAAACCGACATGCTCATTGTTGCTTCATTGTTGGGAGTTAGCACATAAATCAAATCAAATATACGCAGTGAGTCCAAAGCGCGGAAAATTATTGCCACCATAAGTGGTTGTTTGATTAAAGGCAAGGTTATGTGGAAAAACCTTTTAATGGGGTGGATGCCGTCAACTCTTGCGGCTTCATACACTTCTCCAGGAAGCAATTGCAGAGCTGCCAAAGATAACAATGTCATAAAGGGAGTGGTCTTCCAGACATCAGCTATTATGATAGCCACCATAGCTGTATCTGGAGTTGCAGTCCAAGCAATTGGTTGGCTAAGAATACCAATTTGAATGAGAATATCATTAATTATTCCAAACTGGTCATTGAGCATCCAAGCCCACATCTTGGCGGATACTATTGTGGGAATTGCCCAGGGTATTAGGATAGCAGCGCGCACTATAGCGCGTCCGCGAAATTGGACGTTGAGAGCCAGGGCGATTAGTAATCCTAAAACTGTTTCAATTGATACGGAAATAACTGTAAAGTATAGAGTGTTCCATACGGCTCGCCACCAGGAACTATTGGCAAGTAAACCCCTTAGTTCGCCATTTTGATTAAGATGTAAGTAATTCTTAAACCATACAAAATTATAATCGTCTTGTCCGAACTCCAATAAATCTGTAAAGCTAAAAAAGATAGTGCGCAGCAAGGGCCATGCCGCAGTAAAAGCTAAAACAGCTAACATGGGGGCTAAGAATAGCCATGCGGTCTTAACTCTCTGCTGTGTAAAAATACTTTGTTGACTCGCCATAACCCTCATTATACCTTATTATTTACGCATAAAAAAGGGAAGTCAATGACTTCCCTTTTAAAATATTCAAAATGAACTAAGGTTATTGACCCCAGCCACTTCCTCTAATCTCCTCAAGCTTTCTTTCCAAATTCTGCAAACTCGCTTCTGCGGATATGCTTTTGGTTAGAACATTATGAACCGCAGTCCAGAACTCCTTGGAAACCTCATTATATTGTTTCTTAGTTGGAGCAGAAGGCCGTGGCACTGCTTGTTGTAAAACATCCAACCAATCAGCAAAGAATGGAACTGCTTCCAATACTTCTGCATCACTATATAAGGAGGGGATTGTTGGCATCTTAGAACCACGAATCGCATTGAACTTTTGCACTTCCTCGCTGGCGAGATACTTAGCAAGCTCAATGGCTTCATCTTGTTTCTTAGAATATGTGGATACCGCAAGATTCCAGCCACCCAAAGTAGCTGCTGAACCAGCGCCACCTGTAGGCAATGGAGCTACGCCAATTTTGCCTTTAACTTTAGAGTCCTCAGCATTTTGTCCCAAAGAATAAGCATAAGGCCAATTGCGCATGAACACCGCATCGCCTCTTTGCCAGAGTCCGCGAGCTTCTTCTTCCTGGTAGGTTGTAACCCCTTGCGGAGCTATACCACCAACCCAACTGGAAGCCAATCTTATAGCTCTTGCCGCATCGGGATTATTTACCGAGATGCTGCCATCTGCTTCAATGATTTGTCCGCCACCGGATGATTTTATCCATTCCA
Organism: Gammaproteobacteria bacterium; assembly: GCA_965207945.1. GTDB lineage: Bacteria > Pseudomonadota > Gammaproteobacteria > CBDBNL01 > JAAOII01 > JAAOII01. The sequence continues at coordinate 1,351,266 of OZ242303.1, read as the reverse complement.
GCGCATCGCAGGTAAGTCCTTCATAAGCATTGCCTTGAAAGACAAAACCATACATGCCGTCATTTCCTGCATCTCTTTCGGAGTTCATTATGTACTCCGCAGTGTAAGTAAGGTCAAGCCAGGTCTGAGGAACTGGTTCATCGTATTTATCCAACAGATCCTTACGATAGTAAAGCGCTGGGGCATCGGTGAAAAAGGGCAAAGCAACTAAGCGGCCATTTGATGTTTGCGATTGAATAATCGCGGGAAAGTGCTCCCCTACAATATCTTCGGCAGCATCACTAAGGTCTACTAAATGATTGTCTATTTGCGGCGCCCATATAACATCTACAACATATATATCTATGTCAGAAGATTTAGAATTTAGCCAAATTTTGAACTGACCAAATATATCTGTGGTGGAAGCAGGCATTTGAACAATTTCAACTTCTTGTCCAGTTTCCTCTTGGTAGTCATCAAGAACTTCCCTCATTAATTCTATATCTTGCCCTACACTGCCATAAGCAATATGCAGAGTATCTGACCCTTTGTTGGCACAGGATACTAGAAGTAATGAAGCAACAGTCAATAATGAAACCATTATGTTTGATAATTTAAAATATCTCATAATTTTGATTTATCTCTTGTTTAATAATAATAGTGGTAATTATAAACCCAATTACACATATCACGCTGTTAAAATAATCTTATATTTTTTAACGAGAGCAATATATAATCCCTTTAATAAATGAATAAAATACTATCTAACCAACTGAACGTAATAAAACTTGTTTTGATAATGAGCATCTCTTATGCTGTTGTCGCGCTTGTTTTAGTCATAATAAAAGATATAACTATCGGGCTATCATTTTTATCTGGTGGCATTATTTATGCCGTTGCAATATTGGTTTATGGTTTGATGTACTTTTCGCGGCGTGGCGCAATATCATCGCAGCAGGTGCTGGTTTCCTTGGCATGGGGCATCCTAATGAAGTATCTAATCATTATTGGTTGTTGCTCACTCCTTTTGATATATACCCCGGTGCATAGCGGCGCATTTTTTAGCGCTCTAGCAATTGCTCATTTAGCTTATATTGGGGTTATATCCCTGTATAATCGCTGGAATTAAAACTATATTAAAATAATTATACAATAAAACATAATATCATTTTATAATTACCATTATGGCTGGAACAACTGCAACAGAATATATAAGTCACCACTTAACCCACCTTACCTTTGGCAAAAAGGCGGATGGCAGCTGGGGTATAGCCCATGGCGCCGCTGAGGTTCAGGATATGGGTTTTTTCGCTATTCATCTGGATAGCTTGGGGTGGTCAATCTTTTTAGGAATCATATTCCTTGGGCTATTCCGTGTAGCGGCAAAGAAAGCCACCTCTAAAAAGCCCTCTATGTTGCAAAACCTGGTGGAGCTTCTGGTAGAGTTTGTGGATAAAAGCGTTAAAGAATCATTTCACGGCAAGAATGATGTAATAGCCCCGTTGGCGCTTACCATATTTGTTTGGATATTCCTGATGAACTTCATGGATATTATCCCCATTGACTTCCTGCCTTTACTTTTTAGCACTGCTGGAGTTGAGTATATGAAGGTAGTGCCCAGCACCGATCCCAACATCACCCTGGGAATGTCGTTATCGGTTTTCTTTTTGGTAATATATTACAGCATTAAAATCAAGGGATTTAAAGGATTTATGGGTGAACTATTGCTGCAACCCTTTGGCAAATGGATGATGCCATTTAACTTGCTATTAGAAAGCATCGCGCTTATCGCCAAGCCAGTTTCTTTGGCGTTGCGGCTATTTGGTAACTTTTACGCCGCAGAATTGATTTTTATTCTTATCGCGCTCTTACCGTTTTATGTGCAGTGGACTCTTTCGGTGCCCTGGGCTATATTTCATATTTTAGTCATTACTCTACAAGCATTTATTTTTATGATGCTCACCATCGTGTATCTGAGTATGGCGCACGAAAAACATTAGAAGCATTAGAAAGAGTAAAAACATCTTATAATAGAATAGAATGAAATAAAGATTTATGGGTAGAAATAACCCAACGCTTAGCGGCGTCAAACATCACCTCTGATATTAGGGGGAACTGATGTTTAGCACCGCGCCACTCTTATGAGAATATGAGTAAGAAGCGTAAAGTCCTGTTGGATAACAAACGGATAATTTCATTAAGTTTACAAGTTTATTAATTATTACAATTTGAGGTAATTTATGGAAACAGTAGTAGCACTTACCGCAGTTGCGGTGGGTCTTTTGATAGGGTTGGGCGCATTAGGCACAGCCATAGGTTTTGGTCTGTTAGGTGGCAGGTTTTTGGAAGGCGCGGCGCGTCAACCAGAATTGGCTCCTATGTTACAGGTTAAAATGTTTATTGTGGCGGGCTTGCTTGACGCCGTACCTATGATAGGTGTGGGGATTGCTCTGTTCTTCACTTTTGCTAATCCATTCCTGGCGCAGTTAGGAGGATGAATATAACACTAACTCTGCTGGGGCAGGCGATATCATTTGCTATATTCGTCCTCTTTTGCATGAAGTTTGTGTGGCCCCCTATAATTGGGGCTTTGCGTGAGCGGCAAAAAAACATCAGCGATGGATTACAGGCGGCTGAAAAGGCGCATCTTGACTTGGCGCAAGCCGAGAAAAAGTCAGCTGAAATAGTTCAAGAAGGCAAGAACCAAGCGTCCGTAATAATAGCCAACGCTAATAAACGGGCTGCTACAATCGTTGAAGAAGCCAAACATCAAGCAGAGGATGAAAAGGAGCGTATTCTTAATACGGCAGACCAAGAAATCAAACAAAACACTGAAAGAGCGCGTGGCGAGCTACGCACTTCTTTGAGTAGTTTGATATCTCAGGGTGTGAATAAGATTATCGGCAAGGAAGTGGACATCTCCACTCATCAGTCCATAATCAGCCAACTTGATTCCGAAATGAAATAATGGAAACCATTGCTCGCCCTTACGCTCGCGCCGCCTTTGCTACGGCGCAACAGGCGCAACAAGTTCAAGATTGGTTTGAATTTTTTTGCGAACTGGAAAGGTTTATTCGTTCCAAGCAGCTTGTTGATACTTTGAAAAACCCTACTATTAGCAGGAAAGATAAAATGTCTTTGTTTCTTTCTTTGTTTGCTAAAGCCGGGGGAGGAGAACAAACAGCAGGAGAACAAACAGCAGGAGAACAAACAGCAGGCGAACAACAAAAAACGTCTGCGGCAACATCAGCAACGTCAGAACTGAAACAACCACAAAAGAACTTCTTAGCCATGGTTTTGGCTAACAGAAGGGTTGAGTATTTACCCGCTATGAAAGAGCTATTTAATCTTATGAAACTTGCGGCTGAAAATACTATAAATGTCCAGGTTACTACCGCTTATAAGCTGGAAGAGAAGGAAAAATCTAATATAGCGCAGCTAATTGGTAAATTGACAGACAAGAAGGCGGATATTATTGAAGAGGTTGATGCTTCTTTAATAGGAGGGGTGATTATTGAATGGGATGGCAAAACAATGGACCATTCTATTAAGGGTAAGCTAGACAAGCTAAGAACAAACTTATAAGTAATTAATATAGAAGATAGACATTATGGAGAAACTTAATTCCACAGAAATAAGCGATATCATTCGCAAGAAAATTCAAGATTTATCATTATCATCAGAAGCCGATAGCGAAGGGACTTTGATTGCCGTATCAGACGGTATTTTACGGGTTCATGGATTACGCTCCGCCCAGTATGGAGAGATGATAGAGTTGCCTCAAGGCGACACTGGAAACAGTTATGGCATGGTGCTTAATTTAGAACGTGACTCAGTTGGCTTGGTAGTCCTGGGCGACTACGAGCACCTTAGAGAAGGAGACAAAGTTCGTTGCACCGGCAAGGTTTTAGAGGTTCCAGTAGGTGAGGAACTATTAGGAAGGGTGGTCAATCCACTCGGCGCTCCTTTGGATGGCGGTGGCGCTATCACAACCAAAGAAACACTGCCTATAGAAAGGGTTGCCCCAGGCGTGATAACCCGCCAATCAGTTTCTCAGCCAGTTCAGACCGGCTATAAAGCATTGGATGCTATGGTACCTATAGGACGCGGACAACGTGAACTTATTATAGGAGATAGACAAACCGGTAAAACCGCAGTAGCCATAGATGCTATTATTAATCAGCGGGGAACAGGAATTAAATGCGTATATGTTGCCATAGGACAGAAACAATCTTCAATTGCCAACATAGTTAGCACCCTTGCAGAGCATGGAGCGTTGGAGCATACTATAATTGTTGCGGCACCAGCTGCAGCGCCAGCCGCAATGCAATTTATTGCCGCTTATTCTGGTTGCGCTATGGGCGAGTTCTTTCGCGACCGCGGCGAGGATGCGCTAATCATTTATGATGACCTTACCAAGCATGCTTGGGCTTATAGGCAAATCTCTCTTTTGCTAAGACGGCCACCAGGGCGCGAAGCATATCCTGGTGATGTTTTCTATTTGCACTCTCGTCTATTAGAAAGAGCATCGCGAGTTAATACCGCGTATGTTGAAAAGGCAACATCTGGCAAAGTGAAGGGACAGACAGGTTCTTTGACGGCATTACCCATAATAGAAACCCAGGCAGGTGATGTATCAGCATTTATCCCCACCAATGTTATTTCAATAACCGATGGGCAGATATATCTTGAGACAGATTTATTCAACGCTGGTATCCGTCCAGCGATTAATGCTGGTTTATCTGTATCGCGTGTGGGCGGCGCAGCTCAAACTCCTATCATCAAAAAGCTTGGTGGTAGTGTCCGTTTGGCGTTGGCACAGTATCGTGAGCTGGCAGCTTTTGCTCAGTTTGCCTCAGATTTAGATGAGGCAACTCGTAAACAGCTAGAACTCGGACAAAGAGTTACCGAGCTAATGAAACAGAAGCAATATAAGCCGCTTAGTGTGGCACAGATGGCTTTTAGCTTGTTCGCCGCCAACGAAGGATTTTTAGATAAACTGGAAATCAAAGAAATAATTCCTTATGAAGCAGCTATGCATGATTACATTCAAATTGAGCACAAGAAGCTGGTTGATGAGATTAATAAAAAGGGCGCTTACAATGATGACATTGCCAAGCAGATGCGCAGCGCGCTGGAGAGTTTCGCCACCAACGGCAGCTGGTAAGTTAGATACTCTGCAATAGAATCTCTAATAGATAAGTCATGGCAGTAGGCAAAGAAATAAAGACCAAAATCCGCAGTATCCAAAGTACGCGCAAAATTACGAGTGCTATGGAGCTGGTGGCAGCCAGTAAAATGAAAAAGGTGCAGGAACGGATGGCGGCAACTCGTCCCTATAGCGCTAATATGATTGCAATTATTCATCAGATAGCCGCATCCTCTTCAGAGTATCACCACTCTTTTATGGACAAAAGAGAAGTTAAGAATGTCGGCAAGATAATTGTATCCAGTGACCGCGGTCTATGCGGTGGCCTTAACTATGCTTTATTTAAGAAAACCCTGCTCAGCGAAAAAGAATGGGAAGAAAAAGGCGTCAATACTAAAATGGCGGTGTTTGGCAGCAAAGGAGGTAGTTTTTTCAAAGGGATGGGCAGGTCCATGGAAGCGGCGCAGAGTAAATTGAGCGACCATGCCACTATGGATGAACTTGGTGGAGTGCTCAAGGTAATGTTAGACCTTTACCGCGATAAGAAAATAGATGCGTTGTATTTAGGATTCAACCGCTTTGTCAACACTATGGTGCAAGCCCCCACCTTACAACAGCTTTTACCCTTACCTTCGTATAAAGAAGAACACAAGGGGGGTGAACAAAGTTTAGAAGCAGATGGGGCAACTTCAGCAACTACCGACGAAGATAAATACGAAATGCCACAGCAGATACTACAAAGGAAGTATGCTTGGGATTATCTTTATGAGCCAGATGCAAAAGAATTATTGGACAAGTTATTGGAAAGATATTGCGAATCTGCTTTATACCAAGCGGTGGTAGAAAATCTATCCTGCGAGCAGGCGGCAAGAATGATAGCAATGAAAAGCGCAACTGATAATGCTGGAGAGATTATTGAGCAATTAGAGCTCATCTATAATAAAGCTCGTCAAGCAGTTATTACTCAAGAAATATCTGAGATAGTTGCAGGTTCTGAAGCGCTGTAATCCCTCAGATCATTAAGCTTTTTAGCTCATTAGTTATTTAGCTATTTAGTACCGACAAAAATGAGCTGTGCCAAGGATGTATCTACATCCTTTTTCCTCAACAACACCAATTACGATTTTTGATTATGGCTGATGTAGCATTTATAGGGTTAGGAGTTATGGGATTCCCGATGGCAGGACACCTTGCCAAAGCGGGGCATAAGGTTACAGTTTATAATCGCACTGCCACCAAAGCGCAATCATGGTGTGAACAATATAAAAATTATTCCGTTGCTGCGGCAGCTACTCCAGCAGATGCGGCGCGCGACAAAGATTTTGTCATGTCATGCGTTTCCAAAGACGATGATTTATTTGAGATTGCCTTAGGAGAGCAAGCAGCTTTCCACACAATGAAAAAGGACTCAGTTTTTATTGACCATACCACCGCTTCGGCAGATGCGGCGCGCAAATTGGCGAATGAAGCACAAAGAAGGGGTTTCAATTTTATGGATGCGCCTGTTTCTGGTGGTCAAGCCGGCGCCGAAAATGGAATACTATCCATCATGTGTGGCGCGGAGAAGAGCATTTTTGAACGCTCCTTGCCAGTTATGAGTGCTTATGGCAAGAGTATCCAGCTTATAGGAGATATCGGCTGTGGGCAGTTAACCAAGATGGCTAATCAGTTATGTGTTTTGGGTTTAATTCAATCACTGGCAGAGGGTTTAGCTTTTGCTAAGGCGGCTGGGCTTGACACAGAAAAAGTATTTGCAGCGGTATCGCAAGGAGCATCGCGCTCTTGGCAAATGGAAAACCGTTGGAAAACTATGGCGGAAAGCAAATTTGATTTTGGTTTTGCCGTAAACCTGATGCGCAAGGATATTGGCATAGCTCTTGACGAAGCAAAAAAATTAGGCGTTACCTTACCAGTAGCTAAACAGGTGGATAACTTTTATGAGGAGCTGCAAAAGATGGGTGACGGAGATTTGGATACTTCATCATTAATCAAGTTATTGAAAAAGCACTAATAAAAAAGTGATAGCCATCCCAATAAAATTTTATACACAGTTTTATAAACATTGCGCCCGTAGCTCAGCACGGATAGAGCGTTGGCCTCCGGAGCCAAAGGTCACAGGTTCGAATCCTGTCGGGCGTGCCAATTTCATGAGAATATGTTTTGCTGGCATATTCTTCATGCTATGCACATCATTTTCTGCAAGCGCTGTTTCTGCTTTGCCTGATATAGGCGCCGGCACCCGCATATCTTCGGAACAAGAAAAGCAGCTTGGACGCAATTGGCTTAGAAGCAACTACAGGATATTGAAGGCAGTGAATGATATTGCGCTGCAATCTTATGTTGAAGAATTAGTGCGCAGAATCAAACAAGGACCGGAACTCTCCAAGTATGATATGAATATCCTTCTTATGGATAACCCCAATTTTAATGCTTTTGCTGTCCCTGGCGGAGTTATGGGTATTAATCTTGGCGTGCTGCAATTAGCGGAAAGCGAAGGGGAATTTGCCTCAGTTGTAGCGCATGAGTTGGCGCATCTTAGCCAAGAACATTTCATTAGACGAGTGGAAAGGGCAAGGACTACAAACAGCGCCGCGCTTGTCTCGGTATTCACTGGCATTGGCTTGTTGCTAAGTGGCAATATTCCACTGGCGGCGCTTGCCATTTATGGTGGCGCTAATTATCAATTAGAATCATATCTTAGTTTATCGCGTCGTTTTGAACGAGAGGCAGATAGTCAGGCAACGGTATTTTTGCGCAATAGTAATTTTGATTTATCCGAGATGGCAAATATGTTCTCCCGCTTAAACGCCCTCAGTGGTAATCAAGAAATTGCTGGATATGCCAGCACTCACCCCCTTACTTCAGATAGGGTTAATTATGCATTATTAAGAGCAGGGCAGCAGCGTAGTCAAAAGTTCTATACTTCTGGCGATTATAGTTTTGTTCGGCTGCGTGCTAGGGCTATTTTAGGAACTCTGCCGATTATCTCAGGTTATGGAGCGGATGGCGAGTATACCCGAGTTCTGCAATTACAAAAGCGTAATAAACACCTGCAAGCCAGCAAGATATTGGAATCGCTGTATAAGGATTATCCATTTTCGGTGATTCTCTACTGCTCCTATCTTGAATCTATGATTGCATCAGGACAAACCGAGAAGGCAATCACCAGTATAAATTACAAATTGCGCTACTCTTCTCGTGAAGGTTTTTTATACTATTTTCTTGCTCTTGCTTATGCCAAGCAGGAAGATTACACCAAGGCAGCAGCACAGATGGAAAAGTTGGCTGCTGCCACACCAGAGAATCCCGACGTATGGCTCAAGCTTTCTTTTTACTACAGTAAATTAGAAGATAAATTCAATATATTCCGTTCCCGTTCTGTCTATCAACTATTGACAGGGGCTAAAAAACAAATGCACGAAAGCATACAGTTAGCCAAAGAAGAAGCCGCAGATAATGAAATTCTGTTAGTTCAGCTAGACAACCTGTATCAACGACTTAACAATTAGTCCACCGCATATAGGTTATAATACCCACTATGGCTGAAAATCTTATTACGAGCAAAAATGTGCCGATAGCAAGCGGAGTTAAACTGCGTGCTGCTGAAAAAATGGCGCGTATTCCGATTAAAATACTACCAACTACTGACCCTATCCGTAAGCCAGATTGGATAAGGATCAAAATTTCTTTAAACCCCAAAGTAGAAGAGATTAAACAGGTGCTGCGCAGTCATAATCTTCACACCGTATGTGAGGAAGCATCCTGCCCCAATTTGAACGAATGCTTTAGCGGCGGAACTGCCACCTTTATGATTATGGGGGATATATGCACGCGCCGTTGTCCTTTTTGCGATGTAGCTCATGGTCGTCCCTTAGCGCTTGATGAGAAAGAACCACAAAATCTTGCCAAAGTTATTGCCGATATGAATCTCAAGTATGTGGTGGTAACTTCAGTAGACCGCGATGACCTGTTGGATGGCGGCGCTGACCACTTTGCTAAATGCATTACAGCAATTCGCGCTAAATCACCAAACATTAAAATAGAGATATTAGTCCCTGATTTTCGTGGCAGAATGGATGTTGCAGTAAAACTATTGGAGGAAACCCCACCCGATGTATTTAATCATAATCTGGAAACGGTGGAACGGCTGTATCGTCAAGCTCGTCCTGGTTCCGACTACTCATGGTCTTTGCGCTTGTTGCGCTTGTTCAAGGAAAGACGTCCTAACATCCCTACAAAGTCGGGCATAATGGTTGGCTTGGGCGAGTCAATGGAAGAAGTTGAACAGATGCTTTTTGACCTGAGTCAGCATAAAGTGGACATGGTAACTATAGGACAATATCTGCAACCCAGCTTATCTCATCTTCCAGTTGCCCGTTATGTTCATCCGCGCGAGTTTCAATACTATGCCGCCCTTGGTGATAAAATGGGATTTATGAATGTGGCTTCTGGTCCGTTGGTTCGTTCTTCTTATCATGCAGACAAACAACATTCCCAACAGGGGGTTGCCTAACTCTCAATCCAAGCAAAAATCTCGTCAGAGATTAAATTGCGCTTTAATTTCTTTAGCAGTGGCATTGCTGCTATTAGTCGCCAAGTTTGCCGCATATCTCATAACTGGTTCAGTAGCTGTTTTATCCGATGCTTTAGAATCCATAGTTAATCTGGTTGCAGCCGCCATACTTATATGGTCAATTAAAATAGCCAGCACCCCCGCAGATAAAAATCATCCTTATGGGCATGGCAAGGTGGAGGGCGTTTCTTCCAGCGTAGAAGGAGCCATGATTATCATGGCAGCTATCATTATAGTTATTGAAAGTGTTGGGCAGATCATAGAAGGTCCCTCAATCTATCGCTTGGAAATAGGGCTTATTATAGTTTTAGGCGCCAGTGTGGTTAATGCGGTGCTGGGATATTATTTAATTCGTCAGGGCAAGCGATTGGACTCCTTGGCTTTGGTTGCGGATGGCAAGCATGTATTATCTGATGTTTGGACTTCGGTGGGAATCTTGGTGGGCTTGACTATAGTTCACTTTACTGGTTGGGCGATTGTAGACCCGATTATCGGAATCTTGGTTTCACTGCTTTTGTTTTACACTGGATGGAGTGTAACAAAAAATGCGGTAAATCAGTTAATGAACACTGCAGATGAAGGGCAGCTGCAGAGTATTACAGAATCCTTGGCTAAACACTCCAAGCCGTCTTGGATAAACTTTCATAATCTGCGCAGCTGGAAGTCGGGCTATTCTTTTTATGTAGATGCGCACTTGGTAGTTCCCTCTTATTATGATGTAAAACAACTGCATCAGATAAGAGAAGATGTTGCCAATCTCTTAATTCCTCAAGGCAATGGTGAGGTTATACTTCATTTTGACCCTTGCCGTCCGATTATGTGTAAATATTGTAAAGTGAAGAAATGTCCGATTAGAAAAGAGCCGTTTAAGCGGTCGTTGGAGGTTTCTGTAGATACCATCACTTCTAATATCAGCGAACATTTTTAAAGAGCTGTGTTGCGCGCCTATCCTGAGACGCTAATTTTATTATTAATAAACTCCACTTCCTCTACTTCTTTATTTCTTGCCTCAACATCTTCAAAACAGCTAAGTGCTTCAGGTTCAGTCATAAATGGCTTCCATGCAATAAGCTTTTTTATTCTTTCTTCTCGTCCAGCATCAGGATATTTCTCATTTATCATATAAGCCGCTGCCAGCGCTACCAATATACCAACTGGTTTATCTAAAAACCAGCCAGCAATAAAATTAATTTCATCTTTGAACTTGCAATTATCTTTTTTTGCTTCAACCCACTTTTCTATATCTTCATAAAAATCGTAAGAACATCCATAGCCAACTGGAGGGAAGCCCTGAATAAGTATAAAATGATCTCTTAACATACGCACCTCATCTCTTAAGTCAAAAGCATAAGGACCATAAGTATACTGTATAAATTTATAATCTAAAGGAACGCCTAACATTCGCTGTGCAATATAACATCCTTGTTGCAAGTGAGTCATCCCAGCCCAACCATTTTTATCTTTTAGTGCGCCGAGCAAAAAACAAATAAAATTAACTCTATCCTTTTCTTCCATAATATACCTCTTTAATAATAACTTATATATTCTATATTAAATGTTAATAAAATATAGAAATGATTATAATATTTTGTTTATATACTAATCTAAATCGATACTTTCTTTCTAGCAATTTATTAGAGTGATTATGTAAGCGGTGTTCGGAATTATCTTGTATCATAAATAATTCCTTTAATATATCAGTATCCGTACATCGCAAATATCCTTCTGGCTTATCCTCATTAACTTTAAAATTCTCTTCTTTCATAAGTTCCTTAAGAAAATCCTGTAAATGCTCATCATATATCTTGCGGGTAGGATGTTGGTAAACCTGACTATACATCCAATGGCGGGACATTAATAAAGATTCTACCAAAGGTAAATCTTTTTCATGAATTCCTAAAGGAATATTCTCATTATTATCCTTCAAAGGTATATCTAAGATACGTAACGAGCGAACCAATCTATCTTTATCCACCAATCCATAAGGTACTCCGACATGATATGAATCTCGCAATAAATAGTCCATTCGATCTGCTCCAAAAAGGTAAATGTCCTACATCATGACATAATGCTGCCATGCGTAATGTCTGTCGCCAATATTGCTTGTCGCGCAATTGTTCTTGAAATACTTCTCGGGATCTCTTGGTTAGATTATCGTCATCCATAACAACATCAAATATATTAGTGGCGAGTTCCATAACGCCCAATGAATGTTCAAAACGTTTATGGCTGGCTCCTGGATAGATGAGATAGGTCATAGCAAGTTGATGAATATCTCGTAAGCGTTGGAATTGAGGGGAATCAATGACTGCTTTTTCTTCGTTAGTATAACTAACAAATTTGTGTATAGGATCACGAACTACATGATTATTTTTCATTATATTATTTACTTTATAAAATGTATAAGCACTTTTTCCTTAACACAGTACTTCTTATTGTTATTAATCTTTATAAGGGCTTTTATTATTAATTCAAGGGGTAAATTGCCTTAGTTTTGTTTATGGGGTGAATATGGTGTGGGCGTCGCAAGAATTTGGACGTCATGCAGGAGTTCATCGCGAGCATGGTTATGATTTATCGCAAGTATTAGGCATTTTGCGGGCGGAGCGCGGCTCCGCCCCTACAGACCATCGTAATTAATTCAAACACCATTAAGTGTTTTGTGGTAGAGGTTGTTTTCTTGGTATATTAGCTGGCTCAGTTCAAGTTCAACCAGTGCCGAGTTGATGCTACTGACTGGTTCTTTAGTAAGCTCAGCTAACTGGTCTGCATATAAAGGTCCTTTATCCAAGACCAGAAGTATCTGCTGATTTATAGTAGATGTTCCATCGGGCAGCTTATCAGGATGCTTGCCAGGCAGCTCATCAGCTGCTCCCGAAGCCACACCCTCAAATAAACCCCCAGATAATTCGCCACTCTGGCTACTTCTCGCAGTTCCTCCGCCTGCATCATTCCTTGCAGCGCTCCCAATACTTCCCGCCAGTTGATGCTTGATTGCCATTCCATAGCTTTGATATACTGGCTCCAGATGCTTGATTATATCTTGGTGATTTGTGGTTAGATTGGCGCCATCTTGTATCATCTTGTTGGTGCCTTCAGATAATGGCGAGTGAATAGAACCAGGTATGGCAAAAACCTCGCGTCCCTGCTCAGCGGCGAGCCGAGCCGTTATCATAGCGCCGCTTGCCAAGCCGGCTTCCACTACTAGCAGCCCGAGTGTCATCCCACTAATGATTCTGTTACGTTGAGGAAAGTTTTGCCTAAGCGGTTGCACAGAGCGTGGAAAGATTGAAACAATAGCCCCGCCATTATCAACTATTTTATTGGCAAGGGTGTGATGGGCGCGCGGATAGGTTATATCAATACCAGTCCCTATAATCGCAATTGTTTTGCCTCTTTTATCATAAGAGTTAATATGAGCAGTCGCGTCTATGCCATAAGCCAAGCCACTTACAATGCAGATGCCATAGTCCGCCAGAGACGAGCTAAACGAGGCAGCATTCTGGACGCCTTCACGCGTGGGCTTGCGTGAGCCGACTATGCCAAAAAGTGGGAAACGTAAAAGCGTAGGGTCGCCGCGCACAAAAAGAAGCGCCGGCGCTCCTTTAGTTTGTTTTAGTAAGACAGGATAGCGTTCATCTTCATAAGATATAAGATGATTATGAGGGCTACTTTGCTCCCAGCAAAGATCCTGTTGAATAGTTGCGGCTAAGTAATCCTTATCCGCGGAAGATGAATATTGAGGTAAATCCTGCGACGGATAAGCCAAAGCCCGAGCCGCAGAAATACCGCAATGAAAGTAAGTTAGCCAATCCTCTATTGGTATTGGCATTGGTACCGCAGCTATTTTAACAAGCTAGCGACAATTTCCCAGTTAACTATATTCCAGATTGATTTAAGATATTCAGGACGCCTATTACGATAATCTACGTAATAAGCGTGTTCCCAAACATCTACTCCGAAAAGAGCACTCTTGCCATGCCTCAACGGGTTATCTGCATTTGAGCAGCTCATAAGTTCGAGCCCGCCCTTATCATTTTGAGCTAGCCATGCCCAGCCAGAACCAAAAGTATTGGCTCCACATAGCTCAAATTGTTCTTTAAATTTATCAAAAGAACCGAAATCAGAATTGATCAACTCAAGTAATTTTGTTGGTGGTTCGCCGCCGCCATTAGGGCTTAGCAGCTGCCAGAACATAGAGTGATTCCAGTGTTGTCCTCCGTTATTAAATATAGGACCATCGGGACACTTACGCACAATATCATCCAATGATGCATCTGCAAATTCTGTGCCTTTGATAAGGTCGTTTAGTTTAGTTACGTAGGTTTGATGATGTTTGCTGTGATGAAGAGTCATCGTCTCTTCAGAGATATGAGGAGCCAATGCTCCATAATCATAATCTAATTTAGGTAATGTATGTTCCATTTCGTATATTCTATAAAATTAAATATTGTAGCCCATTATAGCATATAAAGAATTAGTGGGCGAGAATTTGTTCAAGGAATAGCTTAGTTCTATCACTTTTGGGTTTCTCAAAGAATTGCTCAGGTGGGCTTGATTCCACAATCTCGCCTTTATCCATAAAGATAATACAATCTGCAACTCGGCGGGCAAATCCCATCTCATGGGTCACTACAACCATAGTCATTCCTTCATCCGCAAGTTCTATCATTACGTCCAACACCTCGGAAATCATTTCGGGGTCTAACGCCGATGTCGGCTCATCAAACAGCATGACATTTGGATTCATACATAAGCTGCGCGCTATTGCAACCCTTTGTTGCTGCCCACCCGATAATTGACCGGGATACTTATCAGCTTGCTCAGGGATCTTAACCCGTTCCAAAAACTTCATTGCAGTCATTTCTGCTTCCTTCTTGGACTCTTTACGCACCCATATAGGCGCTAGGGTTAGATTCTCCATAATAGTTAAATGAGGGAAAAGATTGAAATGCTGAAACACCATCCCCACCTCGCGTCTCACCATATCAATATTCTTAATATCATCGGTCAACTTTATACCATCAACCATTATTGTGCCGGACTGATGTTCTTCCAGTTTGTTTATGCATCTTATGAGGGTTGATTTCCCCGAGCCAGAAGGACCGCAGATAACTATTTTTTCTCCTTTTCTAACTGTCATATTTACGTCTCGCAGAACGTGCAATTCGCCAAACCATTTGTTCAAATTGACGATTTCTATAATATTCTCTTGTGATTTTTTCATAATAATAATTCTCCTAGTTGATTTTGCTAATCTTGCTAATTTAGCTACTTGTTTTGTCGCGTGGATAACTTACTTTCTATTGCTTGGCTGTAACGCGACATGGCGAAGCAACAAATCCAGAACACCAATGCGGCGAAAGCAAGCCCTTCAATGGCATATTTCAACCACTCGGGGTTGCGAGTTGCGCCATAAGAAGAGTGCAATAAATCCCACATGCCTATGATATATACCAATGAAGTATCTTTGAATAAGGCGATTAAGGTGTTAACTATTCCAGGGATAACTAAGCGTAATGCTTGAGGCATAATAATAAAGGTTGTTTTTTTCCAGTAAGTGAGCCCTAAAGCATCTGCCGCCTCATATTGCCCTTTGTCTATGGCTTGCAAACCACCGCGAATCACCTCCGCCATATAAGCGGATTGAAACAGGGTGATGCCTATAAGAGCGCGCGCCAGTTTATCAAAATCTGTTCCTTCAGGGAAAAATAAAGGAAGCATAACCGATGCCATAAATAGCACGGTGATAAGCGGAACTCCACGCCAGAACTCAATAAAAATAATACAAACCATTTTGATAAGCGGCATATTATCGGCGCGCCTGCCAAGAGCTAATACAATACCAATAGGTAAAGATGCTACCATTCCCACACTGGCAAGCACTATCGTTAACATAAGTCCACCCCATCTATCGGTGGGTATTACTGGGTCAAGCAGCTTTATACCGAATAATGAACCATGGATGATGGCGTAAGAAAACACTGGAAAGAGGACCAGCAGAGTAACTCCCAAGTACAGCTTTATCTTAACCGGAATAATCTTGAGGAAGAGGGGAATCGCTAAGAGGACTCCAATAAAGCCCGCTAAAGTGGGACGCCACACAAAATCCTGTGGATAGAAGCCGAAACTTATAAACAGAAAGTTTTGTTTAATAAACACCCAACAGGCGCCTGATTTAATACAATCTTCTCCAGTGGTGCCGCTCCAGTTGGCATTCACCAGCCCCCAAGAAATAATGTTAGAAAATATAGTATATAGAAGCCATGCTCCAATTAGAGTAAGCGCTATGTTCAATGGTGATGAAAAAAGATTACGATAAGCCCAACCAATAGGACCTTGGTTGATTTGTAATCTCATTATCAGTGTTTGTTTGTTATTTTCCATAATATTACCTTTCTATTATTGCTACTTTCTTGTTATACAAATTCATCAGGGCAGAGGTTGATAAACTAAGTATTAAATACACCAACATAGTCATGGCGATTATCTCCACCGCCTTGCCTGTTTGATTGAGGGCAGTTCCCGCAAAAACAGCAACTAAATCTGGATAACCTATCGCAGTTGCCAAAGATGAGTTTTTAGTAAGATTGAGATACTGACTTGTTTGTGGCGGGATTATAATTCTAAGCGCCTGCGGAATAATCACTAAACGCAAAGTTTGCCAGCGATTTAATCCCAACGAATATGATGCCTCGGTTTGTCCATGAGACACTGCCAACACTCCGCCTCTTATATTCTCTGCTATGAATGCTGCAGTATATATTGATAAAGCAAACACCAATGCGGTAAGCTCAGGTATAAGGTTTAACCCGCCCTTGTAGCTAAATTTATCTGCCACTGGCATTTCCAAAACAAGAGGAGTAGCCAGAGCAAAATATGCTATTAGCGGCAAGGATACTAAAATTCCTAAGACGGGGAGGGCGATTGGCAATTGTTTGCCTGTTGCTACTTGTACTCGTTTTGCCCGACGTCTGTATATTATTGATAGGACTATGCTAATTGCCAATGCGATAACTATATAAATAAAACCGCTTTCTATGATAGGTTGCGGAAAGAATAACCCCTTTTTATTAAGAACCACAGCGCCATTGAACAGGGTGCCGCTTTCTTGAACGTGCGGCAGAAAGGGAATCAGAATTGCAAAATACCAGAACATTATCTGCAATAGCAAGGGAATATTACGAAAAATTTCAATATACATATTTGCCAGCTGTGATATTAACCAGTTACTGGAAAGACGAGCTAGCCCGACAACAAGCCCAATAATAGTTGCAAATATTATCCCTAAAACGCTTATTAGAATCGTATTAAGTAACCCGATAAAGAAGGTGGTGGCATAAGAGCTTACCCCTGTTTTATATTCAATAAAAGGACTAAAGAGTATGGGAAATCCTGCCTCAAGCCCAAGAAAGCGAAAGCCAGTTTGTATCCCTCTTTTATCCATATTATGGAGAGTATTGTTGAATATAGACCAGAAAAAGAACAGGACTATAGCAATCAAAATTATTTGATAAAACAATCCACGCAATTTTTTATTGCGATAAAAAGGAGTGCTGCTATCAAATAATTTAGTGTTGCTTATTTTATGAATTTTCATACTAAATTATTGTGTTAGATAAAAAACAAGGGCTGCTGTATTGCCACAAGATTGCGACAGGAGCAGCCCCCGTTTATATCATATTAGAATGTATTATCTAATAGGAGGCGCATACATTATGCCGCCTCTGCTCCATAGAGCATTTACGCCACGAGGTAATTCCAAAGCGGAATCTGCTCCAACATTTCTGTCAAACATCTCGCCATAGTTGCCAACTTGGCTAACTATGTTATAGCCCCAATCATCACTAAGATCTATGCCTTTGCCTGTTTCACCTTCGGTGCCTAACAAACGTCTAACATTAGGGTTATCACTGTCGCTTCTCAAAGAGTCAACATTATATGAGTCAATGTCATATTCTTCGGCATTTACCAAAGCATACATTACCCACTTAACCACATTAAACCAAGCGTCATCGCCTTGGCGAACAACTGGTCCTAATGGTTCTTTTGAGATAACTTGACCTAAAATTTCAGCGCTACTTGGGTCAGCAAGCTGTGTTCTGATGGCAGCCAACTGAGATGTATCACTTGTGAGAACTTCGCATCTTCCTGTATCAAAACCTTCTTTGGTTTGCACGGAAGTATCATAAGTTATGGCATTATATTCCATGTCATTAACGCGGAAGTAATCAGCTAAGTTAAGCTCGGTAGTGGTCCCTGCTTGGATGCATACAGAAGCGCCATCAAGTTCAAGCGCATCATCAACTCCAAGAGATGTTTTAACCAAGAAACCTTGGCCATCATAGTAGTTAACACCAGCAAAGTTAATTCCCAATGTGGAATCACGGGTTATCGTCCAGGTGGTGTTACGGACTAACACATCTATTTCACCAGAAGCCAAAGCGGTGAATCTTTCTTTGGCAGTCAATGCAACAAAGTTTACTTTGTCAGCATCGCCAAGAACAGCAGCTGCTATAGCGCGGCAAGTATCAGCATCTAAGCCAGACATTCTGCCACTTGAATCGGGAGCTGAAAAACCGGGCAGACCACCGTCTACACCGCAGATTAAAGTTCCTCTTTCTCTAACAAGATCCAAAGTTCCTGTTGTTTCGCCTGCTTCTTCATCTGCTTGTTGTTGTGGCGCGCAGCCAATTACAAAGCTGGCGGTAACAACGCTAAGAAGCAAACCTTTTGTTAGTTTATTTATATTCATAACTAATTGTATGGTTGATATAAAAATAAGATGATTATTTACTTAGTTCTGCTATATATAGTAAGCAATTAATAAGTAACATACACATCATTCTTTATACTAAGTATTGCCTCAACCAAACTCGCATAACTCTCTTATGAGTTATGGGTAAGATTCAAGCCCCACTAGTATTCATTTACGCAGTATTTGCGTACTGCATAATTATAGCATAACGAGTAAGTTATAGAATATTAAAATAACTTAACTTTCATATATCTATTATTCCGTTTTATAATAAACACTGGTATTATTAACTACAGGAATTATTAACTACGGGAATTATATTAATGAGTCATTTTTTTATTTTTATTGGGCGGTCGGCGTTAGCTCAGATATTTATTTTATCTGGGGTAAGCAAGATATTTAACTATGCCAATGTTGGATTATACATGGAAAGTAAGGGGGTGTTGGCAGTTCTTTTGCCAGTTGTGATAGTTGTTGAATTAGCGGGAGGTATATTGCTTGTTGTGGGGTTTCTTGCCAGATACAGCGCTTTTGGCTTAGCTGCGTTTTCTATTCTTGCTGCAGTTCTATTTCATAACGATTTTAGCCAAACATCAGAAATGATCGCTTTTCAGAAGAACATAGCGCTTGCTGGCGGGCTTTTGGCAATAACGGGCTTTGGCGCTGGCTACTGGTCTATAGATGGCTTGATTAATAATGGGCGGCGGCGTTTATTCTCGTAGCCCAATACAGTAGCCCATATAGTCCATAGCCAATAAACTTTATAGGCAGCAAGTAAGCCGGGGGAGTAAGCAAACGGGGTATAGCGCAGCTTGGTAGCGCGCCTGCTTCGGAAGCAGGAGGTCGTAAGTTCAAATCTTGCTACCCCGAATTTTGATTTTATTAACTTATTAAAGTAAATTATTAAAGTACATTTAAAGTACATTAAAGATAAATTATGACAGGCGATTTTGTAGAAGCAGTTAATCTTGCGGCAGCAGGACTTACTTATGTATTTATATTTTTAGGAGTTTTAATTCTCCTATTAATGACATCATCCTGGGTCTTTTCCTTTTTTAATAAAGATGAAGCAGAGGAAGATGAACTGCAGCTAGCAGCCGTAACTGCGGCAGTCCAACACCACAAAATATCAAAGAAGTAAAAAATTAACATGAACTCCCACAAAAATAATCCGCAACAACACCCCGCAAAACACCCGATAAAACATAAAGTATCTATAACTGAATTAGTATTTCGCGACGGGCATCAATCACTGCTCGCCACCAGAATGCGTCTGGATGATATGTTGCCTATAGCTGATGCACTGGATAAGATTGGCTACTGGTCTATGGAATCTTGGGGCGGGGCGACTTTTGATTCTTGTATTAGATTTTTAGGCGAAGACCCCTGGGATAGAATCCGCCAAATAAGCAAGGCAATGCCAAACACCCCGCAGCAGATGCTATTGCGCGGGCAAAATATCCTGGGTTATCGCCATTATGCCAATGATGTTGTGCGTAAGTTTGTTGAACGTTCTGTGGCAAACGGCGTCAAGGTTTTTCGTGTATTTGATGCCTTGAATGATTTGCGCAACCTTGAGACAGCTATTAAAGCAGTGTTGGAGTTTGAGGGGCATGCTCAAGGGACGCTTTCTTATACCATTAGTCCAGTTCATACTTTAGACACTTGGGTTAAGCAAGCAAAAGACCTTGAAGGGCTGGGAGTTAATTCCATCGCCATTAAGGATATGTCTGGGTTGCTAACCCCATACACCGCCTATGACTTGGTGAAGAAAATAAAAAGCGCAACTCAATTAAGAGTGCATATTCACTGCCACGCCACTACTGGATTATCCACTGCAACCGCAGTTAAGGCAATTGAAGCAGGGGCTGATACCATAGATACTTCCATCGCCTCAATGAGCATGACTTATGGACACACGGCAACAGAATCAATGGTGGCTATCTTGCAAGGGACTCCTTATGATACAGGACTGGATATTGACAAGCTTATTGAAATAAGCGATTACTTTCGTCCCGTGCGTAAAAAATATGCCAAGTTTGAGGGCGCCTTAAAAGGAGTTGACCCACGCATCTTGGTGGCGCAGGTGCCAGGCGGAATGCTCACCAACATGGAAAACCAATTGCGCGAGCAAAACATGTCTGATAAGATTGATGAGGTTTTGCAAGAGATTCCTAAAGTCCGCAAGGAGCTTGGTTATGTTCCTTTGGTTACCCCTGCATCTCAGATAGTAGGGGCGCAGGCGATAATGAATGTTATGAGCGGTGAGAGATATAAAACCATAACCAAAGAAACCGCTGGCATATTTAAGGGCGAATATGGCAAGACCCCAGCAGCAGTGGATGAAGCACTGCAAAAGAGAATCTTGGACGGAGAGGAAGTGTCTCCTTATGACCCAGCAGGCAAGAAGGATGAGCTAGCCCAGCTTACCACCGAACTAAAGGAGAAAGCAAAAAGTGAAGGATTTACGCTGGCAAAAAACGAGATTGATGATGTATTGGCTTTTGCTTTATTCCCTCAAGTTGCCCTAAAGTATTTTAACAATCGTGATAACCCCGCAGCTTTTGAGGCAGTGCCACAAGAGGGCGAATCAAGTGGGGCAGGCGAGGCAGGTGGGGACGCGGCTACAGCGTCAGCATCATCAATGCCCGCCACCTATAGGGTTAAGGTTAACAACAAAGAGTTTATGGTGGAAGTTGGCGCTGCAGGTGGATCCATAGATGGCAAATCTATCAGGCCTACTGGAGAAGCAAGCCCCACTATGTCGGCGTCCGCTGCGCCCACACCCGCCCCAGCGCCAAGCCCTGTATCAGAGGCGGCATCTGGCAATGAACAAATAATTACCGCGCCCTTAGCTGGCAATGTATTCAAACTTGCGGTTGAACAAGGACAAGAAGTTAAAGAGGGCGATGTTTTGATGGTACTGGAAGCAATGAAGATGGAATCTGAAGTGCGCTCGCCTTACAATGGCAGAGTATCCAGCATCCATATTCGCCAAGGGGATAGCGTGGCAGTTGGCGCTAAGATAATGAGCTTGGCTACATAATCCCAGTTATAATTCTAATAAGAAGCCACTAACAATCACTAAAAATGGAATACGTAAACATAATCTGGGAAGGCACGGGAATACGTAGCATAACCGCAGGGCAGGGGATAATGATATTAATATGCCTGATATTGCTGTATCTGGCAATATTCAAAAAATTTGAACCCTTACTACTGCTCCCCATTGGCTTTGGCGGCTTGCTCGCCAACGCGCCGATTATAGACATGGCTGGTCCTGACGGAATCCTCTATTACTTTTATTCTTTTGGCATCCAAACCAGTATTTTCCCTTTGATAATTTTTATGGGCGTCGGGGCGCTAACTGATTTCTCCCCCATGTTGGCAAACCCTAAAACTCTGCTACTTGGCGCTGCAGCTCAGTTTGGCATATTTGCCACTATGCTGGGGGCAGTAGCGCTTAGTAATGTTGGCATCTTTGACTTCACGTTAAGAGAGGCGGCGGCTATTGGGATTATTGGCGGCGCTGATGGTCCCACAGCAATTTACCTCTCTAATATACTGGCGCCAGATTTATTAGGTCCCATAGCAGTTGCCGCCTATTCTTATATGGCGTTAGTGCCATTAATCCAACCGCCTATAATGCGTCTGCTAACCACTAAAAAAGAACGCGGCATAGTTATGCATCAGTTGCGTCAGGTCTCTAAGGTTGAGAGAATAATCTTTCCTATAATCCTGCTGCTTTTGGTTATTATGTTCCTACCCGATGCTACTCCATTGCTGGGAATGTTCTGCCTTGGCAACCTCATCCGTGAAAGCGGAGTGGTGGACCGCCTAAACGACACATTGCAGAACTCTTTGATTAATATAGTTACCATTTTATTAGGAATTGCTGTCGGCTCTAAACTAAGCGCCGCTGAATTTCTGGAAGAAAGGACTATCGCTATTTTGCTATTGGGCGTTGTGGCTTTTGCTTTGGGCACTGCTATGGGAGTGCTGATGGGCAAGCTACTAAACAAGGTTAGTAAAACACCGATTAATCCATTGATTGGAGCGGCGGGTGTCTCCGCAGTTCCAATGGCGGCGCGAGTAGCCAATAAGGTGGGCAATGAAGAGAACCCACATAACTTTTTGCTTATGCATGCTATGGGACCAAATGTAGCGGGAGTAATTGGTTCTGCAGTTGCCGCAGGAGTTATGATAAAGTTCTTGGGGTGATACTCGCGACGCAGGTCTGTAGGGGCGGAGCCAGGGGGGATAAATATAGTTTCCGCCCGCAAAATGTTTGATACTCGCGACAAATCATCCCCATGCTCGCGATGACAAACAGGGGTTTTCTTACTTTGGCAGATGGTGTCAACCGTTATAAACGCAGCGCCTACTATGTGGAAATGGCAAAGGGACTCATCCGCTCCATTAAACAATATGATACTAATGACACCAACTTCCCCGTTGCCATTATCAGTGATAGCCAGGATAAAGAGCTGGCAAACATGGCTGACGCTGTCATCAAACCAAAACCCGAATACGGCTTGGGAACAGTGCACAAACTATTTATTGATACCTACAGCCCCTTTCAAGAAACCATATTTATTGAAGCGGATTGTCTTCTTTATACCGAACCACAACTACTATGGCAGATGATGACTGCGGATAATCTCCCCGTAGCAATCCAACGTCAAGGGGAAAAAGAGTTCACAAGCGGCGATAATAATTTTGCCATTGAAGACGTTACTCATTACCTTAACAAGTGCGGAATCACTAAGTTCTCTCATACAATAGGGGGTTTAATATATTTTAATAGAAGCGACAAAGCGCAGCAGGTTTTTACCACAGCACGCGAACTATACGAAAAGCGTTCAGAATTGGGCTTGCGCCCTCTACAACAAATACCTGTCGCCGATGAAACAGTATTCGCCACTGCTTTAGCCATGCATAATATTCCTACACTACCCGCAGATAAAGTGCTACTACAAGAAGAGTTCCGCATAATTAAGCAAAGGGGCTATAGCAAGCTAAATGTCTTGGTAAAGGACAGCGCCCTGGTAACCAACCCTGGAGCACCTCAAACCTTGGTAGCCCATTATTCGGCATTGGATAAGTTTACATTTGTATACATAAGAGAGTTGCAAAGATTGGCGCTATATAACAAGCTGAAACCATTACTTGGTGACTCTGATGATTCGCCAAAGAGTGAGTATACAAGAGTTGATTCATCAAGAGGGGATGCGCCAGACGATGCAACTCTATTCTTGATAACTCTACTGGCTACACTAACAGCAATTCCAACATTTGTAGTAATGAAAAAACGCAGGATTAGTTATTTATTTTCAATGCTTTGGGGCAGATACAAAGTTGAGGGAATTAAGGGGCTAATCCCCAATAGAATTAAACCCAGCAGAATTAAACCCAAGCGGTGGAACGGCTAAACAACACACATCCAGAATTCTCGTGATAACCTAAAATTAAACCATGATAACTATGAACAAACCTATATTTTACTTTTTATTTATATCGTCTTCTCTGCTATTAACTCCATTGAAACTTATGGCAGACGACGCGCCGCACGGCAATTATGTTGTGAGCATCAAACCGCTACAATTAATAATGGCGTCCCTCATTACTGATGAGGATAAACTTGAACTAATTATTCCCCCTACAAGCTCACCCCATACTCATCGCTTAAAACCATCGGACATAGTGAGGATGAAACAAGCAAATATGGTCGTCTGGGCAGGCAAGGATTTGGAAAGTAATTTAGTCAAGCCACTGCGCAATGTTAAGCATACTCTGGAACTTATCAAAGAACTGGGACTCAAAGAAGGAAGCAAGGAAGCAAAAGAAGATGACCACGACGACCATGATGAGCATGAAGCACACGACGACCATGCAGACCACGACGACCACGATGAGCATGAAGCACATGACGACCATGACGACCACGATGAGCATGAAGCACATGACGACCATGTAGACCATGATGAGCATGCAGAACATGAAGACGAGCATAAAACAAATGAAGAAGTCCACGACCATTCCTTTGATGCGCATATATGGCTTTCGCCAAAACTCGCTGGACGGACGGCGCGGGCAATCAGCGCTTACATGCAAAAGGTCAATCCTGCATCAGCGCCTGTATACAAGAAGAATTTAGCCAAGTTCCTTAAAGAACTGGACAAACAAAACGTACTCCTGCGCCGCAAGTTATCCGCGGTTAGTGATAAATCATTTATTACTATGCATGACGCTTTTGGATACTTTGTTAATGAGTTTGACCTTTCTTACAAGGGCTATGTAACCCCATCACCACAAACGGGATACTCCGCCAGACATTTAGCGGAGATTAATAAAAAGATTCGCGCTGGTAATGTAGTTTGTGTTTTTAGCGAGCCACAGTTGAGTAAACGTTCGCTGAATAAATTGGTGGCGGGGACAGGTGTCCGCCAGGGAGTGATTGATGTATTAGGAGAGGATGTTGCGCTTAGCCGCAGCGGTTATTTTGATTTATTACACAGCATCGCCGATTCATTAATTAGCTGTTTGAAAAAATAAGGGGCTATGCTGGACGGGTTAGTTCAATAACTCCATCATCTGTGGCGCAGATTACTTTGCTGGCATGGTTGCGAGCAAAAATTCCATTACAAACCACACCAGGCAGATTATTGATTCTCTCTTCCATTTTCAAGGGTTCCGTCAAATCCAAGCCATAAACATCCACAATAGGGTTGCCGTGGTCACTAACAAAATCATGGCGATATTCGGGGTTGCCTCCCATCTTTAGCAACTCACGCGATACTAAACTGCGGGCGCTTTTTACCATCTCCACTGCTACGGGGAAATTACCCAACACATCAACCCTCTTGCTTTCATCCACAACACACCAGAACTCTTTTGCCTGAGCAGCGAGTATCTTCTCGCCAGTAAGCGCGCCGCCACCACCCTTAATCATGCGGCAAAACTCATCCACTTCATCAGCGCCGTCAATGTATAAATCAATGCCATTAATCATGTTGTTGTCCTCATAAGCAATGCCGTATTTATCCAGCAATACTGCGCTTGCTTTGGAGCTCACCGCTGCGGGCTTACGTAATCTGTTTTTAATTTGAGCTAACTGTTCTATCATAATGTTTATGGTAGAGCCAGTGCCTATGCCCAGAGTGAGATCTTCCAGGGGGAGGGCGGTTAGTTTTTTGAGGGCATATTGCGCCGCTTGTGACTTTTGCGCCGCTGCTTTTTCCTGTTCTGCGTTTACTTTGTTATTGAATATCACTTGAATATCACTCTAATGCTTTGTCTTTTCCTGCCACCTTCGCCTCTTGTGTCTGAATTTTAATTTTACTAATTATCGCTATAGTTATGTATAGGCAGCCAGAGAAAAACAATACTTCCGCGGGCTTGGTGATTAACAGCCCAAAATAGAATATTGCCAGCACAGTATTAAAGGAAATCTTATGATTGGTAAATAGGATGAATCTTCTGCCACTTATAAAAGGCAGATTGCTTACCATCAATAACCCTGTGGCACTGGCAATTAACCCTGAGAGATATAAAGACAGAATATGGTCTATGGGGTATAACTCCATAATCCATATTGTTGCGGCAACAAATCCGCCAGCAGCGGGACTTGGCATGCCATTAAAATCCTTGGAGCCCTCATCAGTATCAGTGGAGAACCTCGCTAAACGGACACAACAACAAGACATAAAAACAAATGCTATGCTGATGCCCACATTACCCCACATATCTAATCCGCGGCAGTAAAGCAGGACTGCTGGAGTTACGCCAAAGGCAATAACATCGGCTAACGAATCATAATGCTCGCCGAAGGTGCTGCTGCTTTTAGTCAGACGCGCTACTCGCCCATCAAAGGCATCCAAAAAGGCAGCGCCTATTATGGCAATTGCCGCGCTAACATAGTCGCCACTAATGGCAGAAACTATTCCGTAGAAACTTATAAACAAAGAGCCAGTAGTTAACATCCCTGGTAATAGCCCTCTCCGTTTACTGGCTATTCCTCTTATATACCCTCCTTTAATATATTTTTTACGCTTTTCATTCATATTGTTAATTAAACAGGAAAAAGTGTATAATATAGAGATAAATAACTAAATTATTACTAATTATGAAAAAGTTAATATTATTCACTTTTACTATGTTGATATCATTAATATCACTGATGTCTTTTACTGCCTACGCTAATGAACCGGTTTATACGGCTAAGGGCGCAGCGATTAAGGGATACGATGCTGTTTCCTATTTTACTCAAAGTGAACCTGTCAAAGGTGTTGCTGATTACAGCTACGAGTATAAAGGAGCAACTTGGCGCTTCGCTTCTGCCGAGAATCTTGACCTATTCAAAGCTAATCCAGCAAAATATGCGCCTCAGTATAATGGCTATTGCGCTTATGCAATGGGTTCTTATGGTAAAAAGGTCAAGGTAGACCCCAAAATATACACTATCAAGGACGATAAGCTTTATCTTAATTTCAACAAAAAAATTGGGAAACAGTTTAATGATGACATTGACCAATTTATAGTTGATGGGGACAAGAACTGGAAGAATATACTTACTAAATAACTAAATAACTAGATAACACTATTTAGGTTTAGTAAGTTTTACTGAGCGGGAGTTTAACGGGGCAGGGTGTATTCATTCTGCCTCGTTATTTTTGTGTTTACACACATTTATTACTGATACATTATTTAGCGCATTACCAATGAAGGAACTACTAATAAGGGGATTAACAAAAAAACTATTTCTATTGATGGCAGTTATGGCTGTTTCTCTGCCCTTGTCGGCGCAAAGCCATGACGGGCATGATTATTTTACTGGGCTATTTTCTTCATCTGCGATTAAGGGCTATGACACGGTTGCCTATTTCACCCAGGATAAAGCGGTTAAAGGCAGCGCCGAGTTTAGACATGTATATGAAGACGTTGAATGGCGCTTCTCTTCTGCGGAGAACTTAGCATTATTCAAGGCAACGCCAGAGAAATATGTGCCTCAATATAACGGCTATTGCGCTTATGCAATGTCTGTTTATGGCGACAAGGTTAAGGTGGACCCAACTCAATATGTTATCAAAGACGGCAAGCTATACCTAAACTTTAGCGCTAAGTATAATCAAGATTTTCGCGCTGACTTAGATAACCACATCAAAAGCGCCAACCAAAACTGGCAGAAAAAATTCACCCAATAAATCTCCCCCAAATACCTCCTAAAAAACTGACTGGGGATGCATAAATTCTTGTGGAATACATAACACCACTGCTATTACTGACAGCCGGCATTGGATTACTAATCTGGGGCGCTGAAGCGCTCATCAATGTCGCCCGCTATCTGGCAAAACGATTCAACTTATCCCCGCTGGTAGCTGGGGCAATAATCTTAGGATTTGGCACTTCCTTGCCAGAACTCGGGGTATCCGTCTCATCTGTCATATCCGACACCCCATTAGTTGCTTATGGCAATGTCATAGGTTCCAACATCGCCAACATAGGGCTAATCCTCGGACTATCCGCTTGCTTATGCGCAGTGCCGATAGTTTTCACAGCGCAAGAGGTGCGCTACCAGTTTATCCTGGTGGCTGCCGCCACTATGCTATTCCTGCTTTTTGCTTCCGATTTAGTTCTAACTCCGTTTGAGGCAATCCCCTTGTTAGCGCTGTTTGTTGTTAGCATGGTGATAATGGCAAAAACAAAATCCCAGACGGACGAAGAAGACGACATAGAAGCAATGAAACTGCCACGCCTCATTTTTAGCATAGTGGGCGGCATGGCATGTGTTGGCTTTGGTGCGCCCTTAACCGTTGATGCGGCATCGCAACTCGCCTACAACCTTGGCGCCTCAGAACAGCTGGTCAGCTTAACCCTGGTTGCTTTCGGCACTTCCTTGCCAGAACTTGTGGTATCAGTTAAGCTTGCCATGATAAAAAGACCACGCCTCATCATCGGCAATATTATGGGCTCCAATATTTTCAATATTCTACTGGTGTTGCCAGTCGTCCATTTATTCAAACCGCTACAACTGGAGAAAGAAGAGTTATATCGTGATGGCGGCTTTTTAGCCATGATAACCATCTTATTCATAGCGCTGTGTTTCTCATGGAAAGGACAAAGGCAAATACATAAATTATTAGGTGCTTTATTCTTAGCAATATACTGCGCGTACCTGGCAATTATAGCGGCGAAGATGTTCGTGTTATAATGACAATTATGCATCATATTATTTAATATTATTTAAACCATAATTTACTAATGAACAAATCTAAAACAATTGCAATTACTGGCGCTGGCGGACAGATTGGCTACGCGCTTGTTTTTCGCGTGGCAGCAGGAGAACTCTTGGCTGGTGGGAGAGAAGATAGCAATACTACAATTAATCTTAATTTATTGGAGATACCCCCAGCGCTGCCAGCGCTTAGCGGACTCAAGATGGAGCTGGAAGATTGTGCCTTCCCCACATTAAATAAAATCACCTGCACTGCCAGCCCCGAAGAAGCATTTGCCGATGCGGACATGGTATTCCTGGTGGGCTCCAGACCACGCGGTCCAGGAATGGAAAGAAAGGATTTGCTTGAAGGCAACGCGGAAATATTCTCCGCGCAAGGCAAGGCACTTAATACTAACGCATCTCCTGGAGTGAAGGTATTAGTGGTGGGCAACCCCGCCAACACCAACGCCCTTATTGCAATGCACAATGCGCCAAACCTCTCAGCGGATAACTTTTCTGCTATGACACGTTTAGACCACAATCGCACTTTGGCGCAGCTATCCATCAAGAGCGGCGTTCCAGTTGCAAAAATCAAACATGCGATAATATGGGGCAACCACTCAGCTACCCAATATCCCGACATCCATAATTGCCAGATTGATGGCAAAAGCGCCCTCAGCATTATTGATGACAAATGGTATAAGGAAGAAATGATTCCAGCCGTCCAGCAACGCGGCGCCACAGTTATAAAAGCGCGCGGCTCCTCCAGCGCCGCTAGCGCGGCTAACGCAGCTTTAGAAGCAATGCGTGATTGGGAACTTGGCAGCCCCGCCGATGATTGGGTGAGCATGTCCATTTGCGGAGGCGGCAATTACGACATAGAGCAAGATTTGTTTTACTCCTACCCGGTTCAGTGCAGCAACGGCAAGGTATCCATCGTGCAGGATATTGCCATTAATGACTTCAGCCGTAAAATGATGGCGGCAACCGAACAGGAACTAAAAGAAGAACGAGACGCAGTCAAGCACCTGCTACCCTAATTAATGCGCCCAGCGCTACATGAACCCGCAAAAACTGACACTCTACTATGACGGTGCTTGCTCCTTATGTTGTCGCAAAATGACTTGGCTGGCAAACAAAGACAAACACAAGCGACTATCCTTTAAGGACATAAGCACCAAAGGGTTTGATGCCTCAACTTTGCCAGTTACACGCTTTGAACTTAACTCCTCACTCCACCTGCGCACCGCAGACGGCAGATACGTCAAGGACTTAGACGCAATCCACCTGGCATACTGCGCCATAGGATTGGGCTGGCTAACCATGCCCACCAGAATCATCGGCATCAAACAAATCAGCAACTACCTCTTTACCAAATGGAAACACCACATCCGCGGGGGACATGGCAATTAAACACTACATTGTTGGCGGCGCCGTGCGCGACAAACTCCTCAACATCCCAACCCATGACAGGGACTGGGTAACCGTTGGCGCCACCCCCGAACAAATGCTCGCCGCCGGCTTCAAACCAGTAGGCAAGGACTTCCCCGTATTCCTCCATCCCACCACCAAAGAAGAATACGCCTTAGCCCGCACCGAACGCAAAAAGGGCAGGGGATACCACGGCTTCACCTTCTATAGCGCCGCAGACGTCACCCTGGAAGACGACCTCAAAAGACGCGACATCACCATCAACGCCATGGCGCAAGATGCCAACGGAGATATCATTGACTTTTATAAAGGTCAGCAAGATTTAGAAAATAAGATTATCCGCCACACATCAGAGGCATTTGTAGAAGACCCACTGCGCGTCCTACGCGTGGCAAGATTTGCCGCCAAGTTCCATACAATGGGCTTCACCATAGCCGATGAAACCACTGAGATGCTCAAACAAATGGTGGGCGAACTGGACACCATGAGCGCCGAAAGAATCTGGGTTGAAAGCAGCAAAGCATTAGAAAGCACCGCACCGCATATATTCTTTGAAGTGCTGCACGAAGTAGGAGGGCTGAACTACTGGTACCCCGAAGTGGAAAAACTATTCGGCATCCCCCAACCACCTAAGTATCATCCAGAGATAGATTGCGGCATTCACACTCTGGCAGTCCTCAAACAAGCAGCTTTATTATCCAACAAGGTCTCCATCAGATTTGCCGCCTTAACCCACGACCTCGGCAAAGGCACCACCCCCAAAGACATCTTACCTTCACATAGAGGACACGAAGAAAGAGGAGTGCCATTAGTGCAGAAGTTATGTGAGCGCATAACCGCCCCCCGCGAGATTACGGACTTCTCAGTCCTGTGCTGCCGCTACCACACCCACACCCACCGCTGCAAAGAAATGAACCCCGACACAATGCTAAAAGTATTTGACGCCTTTGACTTATGGCGACGCCCCCACCGCTTTGCCGACTTCCTCCTCCTGTGCAAAGCCGACTCCCGCGGCAGATTAGGATTTGAAACCGCAGCTTACACCCGCGGCGACCTATTCGCCCAAATAGCCAAAGCAGCCACAGCAGTAGACATCCGAGCTGCCATCCAGAATACACCAGATATAGACATACCTGCCGCCGTCCGCGAAGCCCGCCTCACCGCCATCCAAGCCGCCTGCGACGAACACCACACCGCTGAATAACATTGTAATTAACACCGCACTTATGTGCGGTGTATGACATTACGACACTAACCTGGCATGGTGTATAAATTCTTGCAATGGTAAACACCTATGATGTCTAAATCCTTGGAATGATGGTCTGTAGGGGCGGAGCCATGCTCCGCCCGCAAAATATCTAACTCTTGCAATGCACCATCGGGATACTCGCGTTATATGAATAAATGGACTTTGAACTTACAACAAGCCATCGCTATACTCATATCATTAAAATACACTATAATATAAACATGACAACTACATTAAAATTACTTTACGAACGCCTCGTTAACCAACGCATGGAAAGGGAAGAGATAGAAGGCATAGAAAGCGTTAAATATTGGTACGGCCAACATAAATATTTATTTGGTAAACTCAAAAGAATAAGAAATCTCATTAAAACTGGGAATCACTCATGGGGAGAAAATGAAGAATTTTTAGAGGAGTTACTTTACAAAAAAAATAATGGTATTGCTTCATGCGGGCAGTCAATGTTATCAAAGGAACAATTCCATTCATTTATCGGAAGTGATAATTTTATGTCTGCCCTTACAGAACTAATCTTAAATCCAACAGATATTACTCTTCAGCGTTTTGAAAAAATTTGGAAAGAAGAAAAAGGATCTAATAATCTAATAAGAATTCTCCGCACAGCGGCAGCCAGCACAACTGAAGTATCCACAACAGTGGATATACAAAAATTTAACCCTCTATTTGATTGGCTAATTAGAGAAAAAATGATTGAGCAATATCATCCTGACGATAGTCATTACACTGAGTCCCAACAATGGTTTAGGAAAAACCTATTTCTAATGAAAGAAATTAAACAACAATTCCAAGACGAACTAAAAAGTGGTACGACAGATGAAATATTTTTAAGTCACTTTGTTTGGTATCTATACAAATACAGTGAATCCTTCCATCTTAAAAAATAAGAACTATAAGATAATATACAATCCTCTACAATAACTCACCCCTTTAAATTTTAGCTAAACCACCACCACTAAAAGACATAATTTAACTACTTCTTATCTTTAGAAAATTTATTCTGTACTTCCTTTAATTTTGCCTTGCCTAGCTTAATATTTTTATTTGCAATCTCAGTTAAGTTTGTATCCTTACTATGTTTTAAAACTGTTTGATAATCATCAATAGCGCCTTTATAATCTTCTAATTTAATTTTAGCATCGCCACGATTATTGTAAGCAGTTGCATAATTTGGATTAATCTCAATAGCTTTATTGTAATCATCCATAGCACCTTTATTATCTTTTAATTCATATTTAGCTGCCCCACGATTATTGTAAGCATCTGCATGGTTTGGATCAATCTTAATAGCTTTATTGTAATCATCCATAGCGCCTTTATTATCTTTTAATTGATCTTTTGCATCACCACGATTATTGTAAGCGTCTGCATAATCTGGATTATACTTAATGGCTTTATCATAATTATCAATAGCTCTTTTATAATCTTTTAATTTACCCTTAGCGACCCCACAATTATAGTAAATAGTTGCATTATTTGGATTAACCTTGATAACTTCACTCCAATCATCAATAGCACCTTTATAATCATCCAATTTATATTTGGCAACCCCTCGTTTGCTATAAGAATCATAATCTTCAGAGTTTTCTTTGATCTTTTTATTTAGGCGAAAAATACTTTTTTTATATATAAATTTTTGTGTTTCATTTTGTGTCTCTTGGTCATAAGATGAACGTGAAGAATTTGCTTGCGCAAAACCGACTAAATCGGGGTATAGCGTTACTTCATTAATCCCATATACTGATAATAACTCTTTTAGGATATTAAATTTTGAATTTTCTTCTATAGATATTTTTTCCATTTCTGGGAGTTTTCTTTTGCCTATCAAAAAATATGATTGCTGGGCAGTAATACGGTTATTAAGATGTGCTGGTTTCCAATAGAAGAACGTAGGGTCGTTCAATATACCATCTATCTTAGGATTGTGTAATTGATCAGGAATACTTACTTTATAATACTCTATTTGTTCAATACTATCTATCTCTTCAAAATTATATTTATTACTACTTGTAGATAGAATGAATACCTGTCCATTATGATCACTAACCGATTTTGGGCTTTCTTGGCAAGCAAACCATAAAGCGACTAAAGGATTATCCGAGAAATCAATTAATGAAGTAGCAGCTCCCTGATGTTGTAATTGGGCTAGAATACCTAAGTCATTTTTCATCATTTCTGATGAATTAGGACTATGGAAATCCCCATGTTTAAACTGTTCTATTAATCTAATATTGTAATATAGTTCTTGTTCTTCTGATATTATTTTTTCATTTGATTTTCCTCTTAAACGTCTATGAGCAGATGTTTCTATTGGCCACTCTGCACTCTCTTGCCCTCTAAATAAAACTTTGCTTGCCTTTTGAGTTTCTGGCTTTACAATTTTGTTGATGTGTTCAAGAAAATCTTTAACATTCTCAACGGACCCATTGTTCTTATTATTACTCAAAGAAGTAGAGTGGTTGGAGGAAGAACCTTTTTATATGTTTTAGTAGAAGAATTCATTTTATTATTATATCTTACTATTTATTGTTTTTAGAAGAGTTACCTTGTACGTTCTCTAAAAGTGTCCTGGGCATCCTCAAGGTCTAGAGTTATATCCTCAGTTAAATCTTTGTCTATACTATGCTTCAGTGCTGTTTCATAATCATTAATAGCTTCTTTATAATCATTTAACTCAAGTTTAGCTTTACCAGAGCTATGGTAAGCATTTGCATTCTTTGGATCAATTTCAATAGCTTTAGTAAAATCATTAATAGCTTCTTTATAATCTTTGGATTCATATTCAGTCATACCACGATTATAGTAAAGATTTGCATTCTTTGGATCAATTTCAATAGCTTTAGTAAAATCATTAATAGCTTCTTTATAATCTTTTAATTTAAGTTTAGTGTTTCCGAGTTCGTTGTAAGAATTTACATCATTCGGGTCAATATTAATAGCTTTAGTAAAATCATTAATAGCTTCTTTATAATCTTTTAATCCACGCTTAGCATGTCCGCGACCGTTATAAAATAATGCATTATTTGATTCAATTTTAATAGCTTCATTGTAATCATTAACAGCAAGTTGATATTTTTTTAACGTGCATTTAAGATTACCGCGATTATTATAAAATAATGCAGTGCTTGGGTCAATCTTAATAGCTTCATTGAAATCATCAGTAGCATCTTTGTAACGTTCTATTTGATATTTAATGTAACCACGATTATTGTAAGCATTTGCATTCTTTGGGTCAATATTAATAGCTTGGGTAAAATCATCAATAGCCCCTTCGTAATCCCCCAAATTGTACTTAGCAATGCTTCGATTACTATAAGCTCCGAGATCTTCAGGGCTTTGTTCAATAATTTCATCGTGATGGCGAATAATATTTCTCTTTCTTAACAGTTTTTCTTCTTTGCCGTAAGCTGAATCTACAGAATTTGCCTGCGCAAAACCAACTAAATCTGGAAATAATGTCGTTCGCTCAATTCCATGTACTAATGATAGCTCTTCTAACATATCAATTTTTGAAGCTCCTGCTATAACTATTTCTTGCATTTTTGGTGGTTCTCTTTTGCCTATTAAAAAATAAGATTGCTGAGCAGTAATGCGATTATTAAGATGCGCTGGTTTCCAATAGTTTAACTTTTCATTGTTTAATATATTATTTTCTTTAGCAAATTCTAATTGTTTAGGAAATCTTACTCTAGAATTTTTTATTTGTTCTAAACTATCAATCTCTTCAAAATTATGTTCGCCACCTGCAAATAAAATAAATACCTTGCCATTATTATGATTACTATCTGAGTTTATACTTTTTTTACAAGCAAACCATAAAGCAGTTGTTGCGTTATCAGTGAAATCAATTAATGAGGTTGCAGCTCCCATATGTTGTAGTTGAGCTAAAATACCTAAGTCCTGCTGCATTATTTCTGATGAGTACTTGCTATGGAAATCTGCATGTCTAAATTGTTGTATTAATCCAAGATTGTAATACAATTCCTCTCCTTCTGATACTTGATTATCGTTGGATTCTCTTTTTAGACGCCTATAAGCAGATGTTTCCATCTCCCACTCTTCGTTCTCTTGACCTCTAAACAAAAATTTACTTCCCTGGTCATTGTTATATTTTATAATATCATTAATGCATGCAAGAAACTCTGAAACGGAATTAACTACTGGTGCATTACTTCCAGTATCTTGAATATAACTCAAGGAAGTAGGGTGGTTGCTGGCAGAACCTTTTTATATATTTTGGTAGAATAATTCATTTTTGTTATTATATCTTAATCTGTCTAATTCTATGTACAAGTAATATAGTATGTGTGAACTTGATTTACTCTTTATTTAATATTGCATTATTTTACTGGAGTAACTAAAAAGGAATTACATAACTTGACATCATGTTAGATATGTTGTATAAATGATTATGGAAAACAAATTAAAACATTATTATGAAAGTCTTGTTGACAAGGATAACAAAGGATTTAATATTTGGTACAACAATTACAAAAATTTTTTTAATCATGTTCATTACACTATTAATAAAGATGAATCATGGAAGCAGGATAAAGATTTTTTAGATAAATTAATTAAAACTAGAGATAACGGAATTGCTAGTTGCAAACAATCGGGTTTACTACCTAAGAGATTTAACTCATTTATTAAGGATGATAATTTTATGTCTGCCCTTGAGTCTCTTATCAAAAATCCAACAGAGAATACTTATCATGAACTTTATAAAAATTGGAAAGGTAAACAGAATCATTTATTGATTAATAGGATAGCTGCAGCAAGTACCCTTGGGGTATCTACTACAGTTAGTGTTAAAAAATTTGATGCAGTATTTAAATGGTTAATGAAGGAAAAAATGATATCTGAATATCCTTATAATACAGGTCGTAATAACAGATCCCGAGAATGGTTCGCAAGAAATCAATTTCTAATGAAAGAAATTAGAGAAAAACTTCAGAATGAATTAGAAAATGAAAAGACAGATGAATTTTATTTAAGTATGTTTGTTTGGCGCTTAAATGAACATATAGAAAACCCTGAAAAAAATATAGTAGCTCCTTATAACGATACGACAACCCAAAATGAAAATATGAAAGATATATTCGCCATTAAAAATCAAGTGATTAAATATGGTCCTCCTGGAACTGGTAAGACATACGAAGCTAAGAAACAGGCCGAATCACACTTTAATGAATGGAAAAAGAAATTTGCGCCAACAAGTTACTATATGTATGCAGAGCAGCATGAATTTGTTCAGTTTCATCCTTCGTTTAGTTATGAAGATTTTATGGAAGGTTTGCGGCCTGTGCCAGATAAAAATGAAGCGACTCAACTTAGGTTACAAAACGGGGTATTCAAGGATTTCTGTATAAAAGCTAGTAAATGGGAACTTGACATTTATAATCACAAAATATGTGAAAACCAAAATTTCAGTTCACTTACAATCAAAGACATTGAGAATAGCAAAAGTAGGTTAACAGAAAAAGAAAATCATTGGAAATATATTTTTGATATAGGAGATTCTTCTATATTACTTATAGATGCCATCCCTCCTTTTTACTTCATAATAGATGAAATTAATAGGGCAGAACTTTCACGAGTTCTTGGAGAGTTAATGTATTGTCTGGAATATCGGGGTGTAAAGGGTGTTATCAAAACCCAATATTCAACCCTTAATGATAAAGAAACAGGTATGTTTAACAATGAGTTGGGATACCAATTCTTTATTCCATTTAATATTCGTCTAATTGGTACTATGAATACTATTGACCGCAGTATTGAAAGTTTTGATTTCGCTCTGCGCAGAAGATTCCATTGGGAAGAAGTTGTGCCTAATATTGATATTCTAAAGCAGGATCTGGCAAAGAAAAAACAAGATTGGGTTGGATTAGCAGAAAATCTTGAGTTTCTTAATAAAGAAATTACAAATACGGAGCTGCTTGGTTCTGACTATCAAATAGGACATGCATATCTGATGAATATGAAGTATCCAAATAATTTAACTCTTGATGAGGTTAGAAATAAAATATGGGTAGATTGCATCTATCCTTTATTACATGAGTATCTTCGTGGTACAGGTGGTAAAGAGAATGAACTCATCCAACAATTTAGGAAAGTGTTTGGAATGGAAAGTAATAAATAGACGCTTTGGAAAATCAAAATCATAAAAGTATAACTCTTCGTGATAACCAAAGTTATCAATCCGAGGAAGGAATGCTGGTCAATAAATGGAACAGAAACTCTTACCATGCAAATTTAGAAAGTAACGGACAAATAGATGAACCAGCATTTCTATTCCTCCAATCTATATCATCCGATATGCAGCGTGCATTTAATGATACTAACGGACATACTGATTTTCTATTCAATTCTGAAGAGTATAAGCATAATACTAATGATGAGTTTATTAACATAACTGGTAGCAATAAAGATAACTTCACACTAAAGACTGGCAATGTTGTTGGTTTTGTAAAGAAGGGCGATTATGGATTGAATATTAGTTCCCGTTTCGGTGATTCATTCTTACAGTACATAATTGCAGATACAGATGGCTTCCGTGAAGTAGAAAATATTGGTGGGGCGGGAAATAAGAAAGGGCATGACTGGCTATTGGCATACCTATGGAATATTAAATTTATGCGAGCATACCGTCTGGGTATACCCAAAACTTATGTAACTAAGACCGAAATGACGTCAAAGGTTAGGGGCAGCATTGACCCAGTTGATTACTTTCTCAATAAAACATCAGGTAAATATCTTTGCTCATACCGAGAACATAGTTACAGTAGTCCGGCAACTTCCCTTTTTATTAAAGCTTATGAGTTAATCAAGAGCTATTCTTTTTGTGAGCAGACAAGAGGCATCTACAATTCTTTTGTAATAGCAAATCAAGGAATAAAAAGAAGTTATAAGGAAATTATGGAAACCCCACATTTTACTAATCCTTTTTACAACGACTATAATATTTTGATAGATCTGTCAAAGAGGATCATAACTCAACATGGAATTAATTTTGGTTCTATAAAAGATGATAGCGCTTTCTTATTTGATGTGTCAATGCTATTTGAATATTTTATTAGAAAACTTCTGATAAGAAATAGCATAATATTACGAGAAGTATCCGGAAAAGAACATCCAATACCAACGGCAGGATACTCTAATAAAGGGGTTCGTAAGTTAATACCAGATATTGTGTTTGAAAGTAATGGGGGACTTTATGTATTTGATGTTAAGTATAAAAATTTCAATACCAATAAAGGCGTAAAGCGAGAAGACCTTTTCCAATTACATACCTATATAGGTCAATATGCTAATGAACGACCAATAGGCGGATGTGGGTTTATCTACCCAATGCCTGAAGACGAATGGGACGCGCACTTTAATGTGGAGCAATCTTTGGAATTAATTTCTGATGTTATTAGACAACATGGTAGTGATATTCATTTTCATGTGATGTTTCTAAAAGTGCCAAAAGATAATGAATCTGGAAATTTTAATCAGCTTATGAAAGAACAGTGTGATGTTTTTATAGATACCTTAAAATCTCGTGTTTTGCAAATAGAAGAATTAGTGGCATGATTTGGTTAATATATTTTATTTGACTACTTTATTAGATTACTAAACCTATTTTGCACTAATTACGCGAATGTGTTTAAATTCTCCATAGCTATAACTACTAATAAAGTCGCTATATAACTATTCCTTGTTTTCAATAAATATATTCTACGAATCTTTTAATGTTTTCTGAACTTGCTTAAGGGATTTAGTTATTCTTCCAGTTAAATATTTATTATCACTTAAATTTAATGCTATTTGATAATCATTGATAGCCCCGTTATAGTCTTTTAATTTATATTTAATATTACCACGATTATTGTAAGCATTCGCATCATTCGGTTCAATTTCAATAGCCTGAGTAAAATCATTGATAGCCCCGTTATAGTCTTTTAATTCACGTTTGGCGATACCGCGATCATTGTAAGCATTTGCATTATTTGGGTTAATTTTAAGTGCTATTTGATAATCTTTGATAGCCCCTTTGTAATCTTTAATTTCAAGTTTAGCGTTGCCACGATTATTGTAATAACGGGTTTCATTTGGATCAATTTTAATAGATTCAGTAAAATCATTGATAGCTCCTTTATAATCTTTAATTGTAAGTTTAATGACGCCACGATTACTGTAAAATTTTGCATTATTTGGTTCAATATTAATGGCTTGATTAAGATCATCAATGGCTCCTTGATAATCTTGTAATTTAAATTTAGTATGGCCGCGATCATCGTAAGCATATGCATTATTTGGATCAGTCTTAATAATTTGATTAAGATCATCAATAGTTTTTTTACAATCATTTGGCATATTTCTGAGTATACCACAGCTATGGTAAATTTGTAAGTATTCACGGCCTTTTCATGCATCTATTCTAATGTTTCTATTTTCTAATCATTCTTGTTTAATACCACATCTATTGTGTTATAGGCTAACTTTGCTGAAAGAAAGCTTGATTTAATGGTATGATAATACAATTATTTATCTATAAATCTTACACATGAACAAGGAAGAAAAGTTTTACCAAATTTTAGAAGATATTTTTGCTGGAGCAAAGATTGAAGGCAAAGGAGGGTTTGTTAATTTAATGAAGATTAAGCATGGATATTATTCTCAAATTAAGAAAATTCTTGAAAAAGATATTGATGTACAGTTATGTAATCATCCTAAATTTAGAGAAGAAATTTTTAATAAGCTTTATTCGTTTTTTAGTCGCTACTTTAGTGAGAATGGTTCTATCTATTTTAATTCAACTCCTTTTCATAATAATATATATGAGAAGGTTTATACGGAAGAACAAGATGTCTCTTTATTTTGGAAAACCAATATACTTTATTATGTTAAGACAGATAGTATCTTTAGAAGCATTGAAATTGATCCTAACGAATCAGATAATTGGAAATTATTTTTTGATGTCAGTAATATGGAACACAAGAAAATCAATGAAAAGAAATCAGTTATATATATATTTAAGAATATAAAAGATGGATTGGTTAATTTAGAGGTTAGTTATTCTAAAAATGGTAAAAAAACAGACACCAACGGAATACTTAAGTCAATTAAAAAAGAAGGATTACAAGCTAAAGTAGATGATTTAGAACACGGCTTTAATCTCTTTGAAAAACAAACTAAAGTTGATTATTTTATTAATAAGAATGCCAAAGAATTTCTTATGGAGCAATTTAAGCTCTGGAGCTATCAGTATTTTTGGCAAGAAGATAATGAATGGACTCCAGATAGGATTGAGCAGCTAAGGTTACTGAAAATAATTACTTATAAAATAATAGATTTTATTTCTCAATTTGAAAATGAATTAGGTAAGATTTGGAATAAACCCAAGTTTGTCCGCAAGAGTAACTATGTAATAACTCTGGATAAAATCACAGATAAAAAACTAGTTAAAAAAATAGTTAATCACCCTAATTTTAATAAGCAATTAAAAGAATGGAAAGAACTTAGTATATTTGATGGAAAATTTAATGAGGAATATATAGATAATAGTAAATACGCTCACCTACCAATAGATACTAAGCATTTTTTAGATTTAAAGTTTGAAATACTTTCTTTATTTAATGACTTAGATAATCAATTAGATGGATGGCTAATTAAGAGTGAAAATTATCAGGCGCTTAATTCTATATTACCTAAGTTTACGGGAAAGATTCAAACCATCTATATGGATCCACCTTTTAATACTGGACATGATTTTGAATATATTGACAAATTTAGAGATAGTACTTGGTTATCAATTATGTTTGATCGCATTTCATTGGCTCATAAGCTATTGAAAGAAACAGGAAATTTTTATCTACATTTAGATCATAATGCTCACTATTACGGAAGAATTATAATGGATGAAGTATTTGGAAAAGATAATTTTAGGAATGACATAGTTTGGTGTTATGCGGGAACAGGTGCAAAGGGAATGTGGGGCAGAAAACACGATAATATTATATTCTATAGTAAAGATGAACAATATATTTTTAATCCTATATATAAAGGGAGAGAAGAAAATGAGAAATCTTTTAATAAAGTTGATGAGAATGGAGATAGATATTGGCAATGGGATAAAGAAAAAAGAGTTTACTGGGATAAATATAAAGGTAGGACTTTGCATGATTGGTGGACAGAAATACCTTCTTTAGGAACTGCAAGTCAATCCAAAGAAAGAACTGGCTATTTGACACAAAAACCTGAAAACCTGCTTAGAAGAATTATAGAATCATCAAGCAACGAGAATGATATAGTTGCTGACTTTTTCTTAGGGGCGGGGACTACTATAGCCGCCGCTCACAAGCTTAACAGAAAATGGGTTGGTGTGGAGATGGGAGTAAGTTTTGATCCTCTAATTCTTAATAGAATGAAGCAGATATTGGCAGGCGTTGGAAAGAATGAACCTTGTGGTATATCTAAAGAAGTTAATTGGAATGGTGGCGGATTTTTTAAATACTATGAACTAGAGCAATATGAAGATACCTTAAGCAAATGCAAGTATGCAGATAGCGATGTTTTAGATTTACAGGTTGGTGCTAGCCCATATCAAGAATATGTTTTTATGAAGGATGAGAAGATGACAAAGGCGATAACAATTGACTATAAAAATAATAAAGTTAAAGTAGATCTAAGTGCTTTATATCCGGATATTGATATTGCTGAAACTCTTTCCAATCTGAAAGGTAAAAATATTAGAAAAATTACTGCTAATGAAGTTGAATTTGAAGATGGTACAAAAATAAATACCCAAGAAATAGATTACAAAGAAATTAAACCACTAATCTGGTGGGAATGATATGATACATTTTTGTGTAATATCATATCTATTGTGTTATAGGTTAATTTTGCTGAAAGAAAGTTTTATTTAATGGTATGATAATACCATTAATTATCTATAAATCTTACACATGAACAAGGAAGAAAAGTTTTACCAAATTTTAGAAGATATTTTTGCTGGTGCAAAGATTGAAGGCAAAGGAGGGTTTGTTAATTTGATGAAGATTAAGCATGGATATTATTCTCAAATTAAGAAAATTCTTGACAAAGATATTGACGTGCAGTTACGTAAAAATCCTAAATTTAGAGAGGATATTTTTAATAAACTTTATTCATTTTTCAAGCGCTATTTCAGTGAGAATGGTTCCATCTATTTTAATTCAACCCCTTTCCATAATAATATATACGAGAGAGTTTATACAGAGGAGCAAGATGTATCTTTATTTTGGAAGACTAATATGCTTTATTATGTTAAGACGGATAGTATCTTTAGAAGTATTGAAATTAACCCTAACGAATCAGGTGGTTATAAATTATTTTTTGATGTCAGTAATATGGGACACAAAAAAGCTAATGAAAAAAATTCGGTTGTATATATATTTAAGAATATAAAAGATAGACTGGTTAATTTAGAGGTTAGCTATTCTAAAAAAGGACAAAAGACAGACATAGATGCAATATTAAAATCAATTAAGGAAGCAGGATTACAAGTTAAAGCAGAAGATTTAGAACGCGGATTTCATCTTTTCGAAAAACAAACTAAAGTTGATTATTTTATTAATAAGAATGCCAAGGAATTTCTTATGGAGCAATTTAAGCTTTGGAGTTATCAGTACTTTTGGCAAGAGGATAATGAATGGACTCCAGAAAGAATAGAGCAATTAAGGATATTAAAAATAATTACTTATAAAATTATAGATTTTATTTCTCAATTTGAAAACGAATTAGGTAAGATTTGGAATAAACCCAAGTTTGTCCGTAAGAGTAACTATGTAATCACTCTGGATAGAATTACTGACAAGAAACTAGTCCAAAAAATAATTAAGCACCCTAACT
This sequence comes from Gammaproteobacteria bacterium, assembly GCA_965207945.1. Lineage (GTDB taxonomy): Bacteria > Pseudomonadota > Gammaproteobacteria > CBDBNL01 > JAAOII01 > JAAOII01. Next base: position 1,308,019 of record OZ242303.1, on the reverse strand, counting down.
TTAATAAACAATTAAAAGAATGGCAGGAAATGGGTATAGTTGAAGAAGAATTTAACGCAAAAGATATAGATAATAGTGAATATGCTCATCTACCTATAGATACTAAGTATTTTCCAGATTTAAAATTTAAAATACTTTCTTTATTCGATGACTTAGATAATCAACTAGATGGTTGGTTAATTAAGAGCGAAAATTATCAAGCACTTAATACTATATTGCCTAAGTTTAAACAAAAGGTACAAGTTGTTTACATCGACCCTCCCTTCAATACTGGGAATGATTTTGAGTATATTGATAGGTTTCAGGATAGCACTTGGCTAACTCTTATGGATAATAGACTAGGATTATCTAAAGAATTTATTAATCAGAGCGGTAGTATTTTTTTACATTTAGATTGGAACGCTCAACATTTAGGAAGGATATTATTATCTAATATATTTTCTAAGAAAAACTTTATCAATGAAATAATTTGGAGAATAGGGTGGGTGTCAGGATATAAAACTCAAGTTGATGCTTTTGTCAGAAATCATGATACTATTTTTATTTTCACTAAAAATAGTCGATCGGAACACTTCTTTAAGAAAAAAGAATCAAAAATTAAATATAGCTCATTTAGAAAGGATACCATTAATAATGAATTAGAAAGCATTTATAATAAATGGGGTGTGGATAAACAAAAAATTACAAACGTTAAGGTAACTATAAAAGATGATAAAGGTAAAGTTTATAAAATAGGACTTAAGACCAAAGATGGCGCATATAATATTGAAGATACATGGAATGCCAGTGAATATGAGGAACTACATTCTAATAAGATTAAAAGAAATGTTAAAGAATATACTCCACATGGATCAGAACTTACCCAAAAACCTGAACAATTACTTAAGAGAATAATTTCTTTAACTACAAAACCTAATGATTTAGTCCTTGATTTTTTTATGGGATCAGGAACTACAATTGCTTCCGCTCATAAATTACAAAGAAGATGGGTAGGGGTAGAAATGGGTAACTATTTTGAATCAGATATTTTATTTAGAATGAAACAAGTATTGGCAGGTATTGGAAGGAATGAACCTTGTGGTATATCTAAAGAAGTTAATTGGAATGGTGGTGGATTTTTTAAATACTACGAACTAGAACAATATGAGGATACATTAAGCAAATGTAAATATGCGGATAGTGATGTTTTAGATTTACAAGTTGGCGCAAGTCCATATCAAGAATATGTTTTTATGAAGGATGAGAAGATGACAGAGGCGATAACAATTGACTATAAAAATAATAAAGTTAAAGTAGATCTAAGTGCTTTATATCCGGATATTGATATTGCTGAAACTCTTTCCAATCTGAAAGGTAAAAATATTAGAAAAATTACTGCTAATGAAGTTGAATTTGAAGATGGTACAAAAATAAATACCCAAGAAATAGATTACAAAGAAATTAAACCACTAATCTGGTGGGAATGATATGGATATATTACATTTAGAGGAAATAGTTAACAATATAGAGAACGATACTCTTCCTGCTGAATGGCAGTTTAATGATATAAAAAATTTTTCACAAAGCAAACAACTTTTTGATTTCCAACAAGATGCCTTAAAAAATGCTATTAAAGCACTTTATAAATTTTATGAAAATGATGATGAAGCCAGTTATAGAGATGAAAATGAACTTCAACAAATAAGAAAGAAATATTTTTTTGAACTTTACGAAGCATTAAATATTCCACGACTTGAATCCTTGGATTATGAATTAGAACCTGAGCGCAAAGAAATATTTAAACATTTATTAGATTATGACCAAGAGTTTCCTGTTGAGGATGGCAAAATTTCTTTTGAGTATTTTATTAATAGAATGAACTTTTGGATGGCAACTGGTTCAGGTAAAACATTAGTTATTGTTAAACTTATCTCTATGCTTAGAGATTTAATGAATCGTGGTGAAATACCGCGCAAAGATATTTTGTTTTTATCCCATAGAGAGGATTTACTTACACAATTTAAAAATCATGTAGAGGAATATAATAGCCATCATCCAAGCAGTAAAATTGTATTAAAGAATTTGAGAGAGTATGATAATATTAAAAGAAATAATCAAATATCTTTTTCTAAAAATGAAATCAATATTTTTTATTATCGTTCTGACCTTATTACTGATACTCAAAAGAAAAATAAAACTGATTTTAGAAATTATGATAATAATGGAGAATGGTATATTCTATTAGATGAGGCGCATAAAGGTAAAAAAGAAGAGAGTAAAGGACAGGTTTTATATTCTATTCTTTCTAGAAACGGTTTTCTGTTTAATTTTTCTGCAACATTTACCGAAGATCATGATTATGTTACCTGTGCATTCAATTTTAACTTATCTAAATTTATTGAAGAAGGTTATGGTAAGAATATATGTCTTTTTGATGAAGAGGTAGCTGGCTTTCGTAAACTGACAGATTTTTCTCCGCAAGAGAAACAAAAAACGGTATTAAAGACACTTGTTTTAGCAACATATATTAGCCAATATTCTAAGAAAATTAAAAGAAAACATAAAGATTTATACCACAAGCCATTGCTATTGACTTTGGTTAATTCAGTTAGCTCAAAAACATCTGACTTAGGATTATTTTTTGCTGAGTTGCATAAGATAGCTAACAACAAAATAAGAACTGGGCTATTCATGGAGGTTAAGAAAGAACTATTGACTGAATTTTCTGATAGTGTTAGTTACAAATACGAGGGAGGAGATTTTAAATTTAATAATAAAGCATTACAAAACATTAAATATGATGATGTTTTATATGAGATATTCAATTCAAAAGCTGCTGGTAATTTTGAAATATTGACAATTCCTGGTAATAATAAAGAGGCAATTCTACAGGTTAAGAAATCTCATAAACCCTTTGCTCTTGTTAAGATAGGTGATATATCAAAATGGATAAAAAACGTAACTAAGAATTATGAGATTAATGAAAAGATTGAGCACAAAAGTGTTTTTGAAAAATTAAATGAAGATGATTCTGATATAAGCATACTTATGGGTTCCAGAGCTTTTTATGAGGGTTGGGATTCTAATCGGCCTAATATTATTTTATTTATTAATATAGGGGTTGGACCAGATGCTAAAAAATTTGTTTTACAATCAGTTGGTAGAGGAGTGAGGATTGAACCAGTCAAAGGAAAAAGAAAAAGAATTAACTCTTTATGTAGTGGTGGAGAATTAGATGAAGATATGCGTCGTAAATATAATGATATAAAAGATTATGTTGCGCCATTGGAAACTTTATTTGTTTTTGGCACTAAACCAAAAAATATTAATGAAATAATGAAGGTGCTTGCTAAAGAAAAACGAGAGCATGCGATAGGAGATTTATTTAAAGAAAATAGAGAGGGGAAACTATTATTAATTCCAACATATAAGGAAACAGAAGGGGCGGTATCTGGGAGAACTAATAAACAACAATTCATTATCAGTGAAAAAGATTTTAAGATGAGCAATAAATTGTTTAAATATTTAGGTGAAAAAATAATATTAATGAAGTATGACGTTGAACCAAAATTTATTGAGGAAGTAAAAAACACCCTTAATAATAAACAGGGTTTAGGACGTTTTAATTTTAATGAGGGTAAGAGTATTAATAACTCAGATCTACTATTTGGTAGGATATTTAATTACTTTAAAATTAAAAACGAAGATGTTGATGTAATTAATGAACTAAAAAATGAGATAGTTCATTTTAAGAGAATTCAATATAAAGGAGACAGTGGGGTGGAGCGGCTCAAAGAATCAATTATTCAAGTAAGAGATTGTGTTACACCTTCGGAAGATGAATTGAATGCAACTTTTAAAAGTGGTGATAGGGATGCTTATAATGAGTTGCTAGCGAGGAGCTCTCATAACAAAAAAGGTTTTATGTATGACGATAAAAGTATTGGTATCCACCATATAAAAAACCACTATTATATTCCTCTTATAGTACCGGAGGAGAAAAAAATTGACTACTTCATTCATGCTATAAATGTTGATAGTGAAGTTGAGTTTATAAATAAATTAATTAAATATTTAAAAGACGAAAAGAATATCTTTGCTTCTTATGATTGGTGGAAATTCTCAAAACTTGATGAACACCTTGACCAAATATATATCCCTTACTATAACCCCAAGGGAAACACTATGGCAAAATTTAAACCAGATTTTATTTTTTGGTTGCAGAAGGGAGATGAGTATACAATTTTATTTATAGATCCTAAAGGGCCAGAATACATATCAGGTGAACGTAAGATTGATGGTTTTATTGATGTATTTGAAGAGGAAAATGGTGCCAGTAAAGAATTCTATTATAAGGATGCAAGCCGTAGCAAATTTAAAGTAAAGGTTAAGCTTCTTTTATTTCATCCCCAATCTACCGCTACTAGTACAAAAAAATATCAGAAATACTGGCTTGATAGTTTAGAAAACTTAGGTAACAAATTATTAATTTAATTTTAATAAACTAAACTGTAATTATTAACTATATATGAAATATACAAAATTTACAATAATTAATTTTAAAGGTATTACTAAAATTGAGTTGGATTTAAAAAATAAATCTAACCTAAATATTTTTACTTTAGTTGGACTTAATGAAAGCGGTAAAACTTCAATATTAGAAGCAATTAATGTTTTTAGAAATGGTATTAATAAAGAAGATATTCATACATTAATTCCTAAAAGCTTAAAACATGAATTCAATGATATTGTTTGCATTCGAGCAGAACTTGAATTTGCAGAATATGAGATAGAAGAAATTAAAAAATATTTAAAATTCAATCATAATTTTAATATTGAGAAAATAAAGGGTTTTATAACTATTAGTAGGGAATATAAATTTAAAAGTTCAGAACCTTGTGAGAATAATTGGATAAATAATATATATGGATTAAATATTTGGGGTAAATCTAGCAAAGGTAAAAAGAATAAAAAATTATATGATTATAAAGATCACAAGGCCTGGAAAGATGTTGTTAATTTAATTAACAAAAAATATTTACCTAAAATTCTATATTATCAAGATTTTCTTTTTAGATTCCCACGAAAAATTTATTTAGAGGAATTGGATAATGCAAGTCCTGAGCAACAAGAATATAGACAAATTATTGCCGATATTTTAAAATCTATCGGAGATAATTTGAGTATTGAGGAAAGTTTATTAAATAGAATGAAAGCAACAGATGAGGGTACTAAAGATGCACTAGAATCATTATTAAATAAAATATTAGCTAAGCTTAATAATGAAATACTACGAAAGTGGGAGCAAATTTTTGGTACTACTAGTATGAAAGAGGTGGTATTAAAATATGAACATGCAGAGGATAATAATTATTATCTTACATTAAAAATTAAGCAGGGGGATGATAGTTATTTTATAGATGAAAGAAGTTTAGGATTTAGCTGGTTCTTTAGTTTCTTAATATTTACAGTATTTCGTAAATCTCGTTCAAGTGATCCAGGAGAGACTTTATTTTTACTGGATGAGCCAGCAAGTAATTTACATCAAAGTTCTCAACAGAAATTATTACTAACTTTAGGAAAAATTGTTTCTAATTGTAAACTAATATATTCAACACATAGTCATCATCTAATAAACCCTATATGGTTACCTGGAACATTTATTGTTAATAATAAAGCAATTAGTTATTCTGATATTGGAGAGTCTAATGTGACGGAAACTGATATAGATGCAACTCTCTATAAAAATTTTGTTGCTAATGGTAAAAATGATGAAACTCATTTTAAGCCAATACTTGATGCACTTCAATACTGCCCTAGCAAACTTGAGTTAGTTAAATCTATTGTTTTTACAGAGGGTAAAAATGATTATTACGTATTTAAGTACTTCTCTGAAGTTATATTTGAAAAAAAATATGATATTAATTTTTACCCTGGTGGAGGAGCTAATAAGTATGATCAAATTTTTCGTTTGTATATCGCATGGAATAAAAAATTTATTGCACTATTTGATTCAGATAAAGGAGGCCAAGAAGCAAGAGCGCAATATATTCATGATATTACATCAGATATCGCAAATAAAATTTTCACCTTTGAGTCCATTGATAGTAACTGGAAAAAATATAGAATAGAAAATTTATTTACCGAAACAGAAAGAGATAAAATAATTAAAAGCTATTATGGTGATAATGAGTTGAACGGGAATCATAAAAAAATGCTTAATACTGCAATTGAAAATTTGTATATTTCAAAAGATGAATTTACATTTGATGAAATAACTAAAGATAAATTTAGAAAAATATTTGAATTCTTGGAAGCAAAATTATCTGAACAGTAGAAAATTATAATTATTAGTATTTAATCTAAAAATTTAACAGGATGGCTAGGTAGCCGCTCCAATATACTTATTAGTTTGATGAACTACTTATAACCAACCAAAATCATATATAATACTATCTTTATACATTAACAACAGAGGAACTATGTTAATCAATAATTATATGCAGTCAGGTATACAATCAGCTCGCACTATTTGCGGTGTGTATATTACAACCTTAGTGGCGAGTTATAACTTGCGCACAATCTATTCATCTTTTTTAATTAAACTTTGCTTTATACTTCTTGTGGTCGTAGCGGGGCAACTTGCGTCCGCGCAGGAAAAATATAATGCTGGGTTTATGATTATAGAAGAAGTAGGGGGATTAGGCGAAAGCGGCTTAGAGTTGGGGGTATGGTATCCAAGTTTTGCTGAGGAGTTTGAGCAAGAGTGGGGACCTTTCCGTCCTAAATGGGCTTGGGAGGGCGAACCTGCGGCGGGGCAATATCCAGTTATATTGCTTTCTCATGGGGTAATGGGACGTTACAGAAATCATCGCGGGACAGCTGCGGAGCTTGCAAGAGCCGGCTATGTAGTAATTGCGCCTCAACATAGCAATGATCAGTTGTTGAAAAAAGGCAGGCAACTATTCCCCGTCATAAATATTAGGATAGATGAGTTATCACATACGTTGGAGGTTGCTGAGTCAGATGCCACTATAAAACAGATAATGGACGATGATAATATTGGGGCGCTCGGCTATTCTTTAGGAGGGCTGACAGTGCTTGCCACAAGCGGGATAACTCCCAGCATGCAACAATTTATAACGCACTGTAGCAACAATGCAGCCAAAGACCCAGCATGTAGTGGTTCAGGACCATGGTGGAAAAAGACATTGACTTGGTTTAAAGGGATTATCCGTGTAACAATCCAGGGAATAGTTAAGAGAATTGGAAAGAGAACTCCAACTGATGATAGAAAGTTTAGTCCAGAGTTTGAACCACTTGAATCGCCCGTGCCGTTTAAAGCAATTGCGGTGGTAGCCCCAGCTGCAGTTATTTTTACAGCAGAGGAAATTCAAAACTCCAATGCAGATATAGCTATATATAGATTAGGAGATGATAATGTGCTTAAGTTTCCATTTCATGCCGAGCATCTGCATAAATCGCTTGGCACAAGAGAACATATCTATAAGGTATATGAAGGAGTGCATCACTATGCTTTTGTACCACCATTTCCTGAATGGTTGCTAAAAGAGATAGATTTCCCCGGTGCCAGAGATCCAGAAGGATTTGATAGAAGAGAATTTTTACTTGAGATTAATGCTGATATTGTTAATTTTTTTGATGGTGTGTTTGTGGATTGAGGGTGGGGATGTAGGAGGGGGATATTATATTAGGTAAATATATTTATTAGTGCTAGGTAAAGGATAGTGTTTATACTGGAATTATAACGTAATACCTAAAATACAATTAATAGCTATTGTGTTTAGAGTTTAGAACCTTTTGGAAGATAGTTAATATGGACTTTAGTAATCTTAAAATAGATGTCCATAATATAGTAAGTATCTCTATCTTCATATTCATCTACTGGATTACTTATTATAAGAGGTCCAGTATTGACGGTATCAATAGTAAACTTTTTAAGTTTAATTTCATCAATATTTGGTTTTTCCTGCATGATCATTATAAAAAAATCTTTACCCCAAAATTTATCGTTAGCCCACGTAACTATATTTTCAGGGTGGGAGGAATCGCGTTGAACAGCGAAGAAACTACATGGATCATTTTCTTCACCTCTATAAAAATGCCCTATGGCTGTAAATAGCATTAGTATTCTTATATCTATTAATTTTTTTATATCTTCATCTAGTTCATTAAAATTTGAATTTACTTTTCTAAGTATACTTTTAATATCACGGATAGTTCCTTGTCTTTCATTTAAAATCATGGTTTCAAAAAGGTAACGAATGTGCGTTATAAACATTTTTTGTAGGAATAAATCTGTATACTTACTTTCTTTTTTAATCATATTGTCTGGAGTTCCAAGTTCCATGGCAGCTTCAATTTCTGATTTTTCTTTTGCATTCTTAAAATTTTCAATAGCTATATCAATATCTATAGTATTTTCAATAAATTTAGTAAAGTTTAATAATGAAGAGTTGAAGGAGATTTGATAATCTAAAATTTTTAAGTAAGAGTCCCGAGTAGGGTGATATTTATAGAAGGTATCATTCCCTATTGGTACTATGACTATTACTTTACGATTTGGGTCTTCCTTGAGATTCTTTATGAAATGTTTAAGGGTTTCTAAAAAAAATATTCCCATATCTCCTGATCTGTCTATATCTTCTATAATTATAAAAATATGATTCTCTGTTTCTTTGATGATATCAGATAGTAGTTCTTGAAATTCAAATACTCTTCTTACGGGAGAAGTTCTGAAAAGGTAAGTTAAATTTTTAAGTGAACCAATTATTGGAGCGAATATAGAAGTAAGGCCTGCTGATGAGAAAAGAGAAATTACACCCATTGTTATAGTAGCCATGTCTATCATCGTATTAGTGGCATTTTCTTTACGCTCTCCTTGTTTGCCATCAATTTTATTTCTTGCTTTATCAAATGATATCTTATCATGTTGCTTTGCTATATCTAAAACAAACCCCTCCCATAAGTCCTTACGCTCTGGGTATTTCCAAGCATCAAAAACAAACCATTGTTCTGTCTGTTCGTTGCCCTCATTTTCTGAGGTTTGATGGTTATTTGCTTCATCCTTATTTTCATTATTTATATTAATTTTATCTTTATATATTTGATAAAGCATAGTACTCTTACCAGAACCATAAGGTCCAATGAGACCGACAATTGAATTTTTCTTGATCTTATTAATCCTTTCTTTGAAGTCATTGATAATAGGTTTGAAGTTCAACAGGTCTTCTATTTGATAGCTTTCTTCAATTAGCTCTTCGTCTTTTATAAAAGTATGCGTCATTTATTTAATATTTTGCGATTAGTCGATTATTCTATACGTTGTTATTATAGAGTATTATATATTCTTGGTTAGAATATATAAATGAATAGATAAAAATATATAAAGGTTTATAATGTACTCATTAGGTAATTTTTAAGCTTACCTATTTTAATTTAACTAAATATATAAATATACTATTATGAAAGAAGGGCGAATAAATTTAGCGGATGTATTAAATCCACACAGAATAATCCAAATTCCATTCTTTCAAAGGAGCTATGTCTGGGAAGAAGAACACTGGGAAAGGTTTTTAGATGATATTCATAATTTGATTGATAATGATATCCCTAATTATTTTATGGGACCTATTATATTAAAGCAACAAAAGACTCCAATGAATAAAGAAATTGGAGAGGTTCGTTCTTTGATTGATGGTCAACAAAGATTAACTTCTATTTTTTTATTATATAAGTGTGTGGCTAGTAAGTTAGAAAAAAATGGTGACAGTTTAAAGAATATGTTGTTTTCCAGTATAACAGATAATAAAATAATTCTTGAACATAATCATAATGATAGAGAAATATTTGAAACTATAATTAATGGAGAATTAAATACAGACATTGAAAGTGAATATGTTGATAATAAAGTTCTAAAATGCTATAAATATTTTGAAAAAAATATTATACCAAAGTCAAATATTCAGGACTGGCAATCTCTTTTATCAAAGATTTATTTTATAGGGATAGACTTAGACGAAAAAGAGGACGAGCAACAAATTTTTGATACCCTTAATTCTATTGGAGTTTCTCTTACTACCGCAGAACTATTAAAAAATCTATTATTCAATTCTGATGAGTCTAGCTGGGATTTATATAAAAAGACATGGCGGAAATACTTTGAAGAGGATGAGAAAAATTTTTGGGGTGCTGGTATAGGCACGGGAAAAAATAAGCGTAAAAACATTGATTTTTTCTTACAATCTTTTTTATTATTAAAATCCTATACAGATGATAAAACCATTAATGCAGATAAGTTAGCAAATAAGGATGAGCCAGTAACAAAGAATAAGTCAGTAACTAAGGATAAACCAATTACTATAGACAAACTGTATGATAGATATAAAAATTACCTCCTTATTAATAAGATTAAATCTGGAGATAAAAAATTCATTCATGATATTATTGAGAAATCAGAAATATATAAAGAAAAGATTAATTACAAAAAACTGTACGAACAAGTTGATTTTGGCTCCTTTTCCGATAAGATAAATATAGTTACTTTTGGTATTCCTGTTACCCCTATTATTCCTTATTTGTTATTTATATTAGTTAATGTAAAGGTGCAAGATGAACAAGATAAAATGTTTGATTTATTAGTGAATTATTTTGTTAGACGCGCAGTTTGTAAGGGGAGCGCTAAACATTATGGTGTGGTATTTAATAGTTTTATTTCTGGGAAAGTAGATACCCTAGAAAAATTAAAACAACGATTTATAGGAATTGCTAAAACAGAAGAGTTTCCTAATGATGAACAATTTAAAAAGGGATTTATGGAATCTAAATTAATTAGCTCTTATTCTAAATCAGTTCTTTATCTTTTAGAATTATCAATGCGGAATAAGAAAGATTGCACTAGTTTGCTTAGATTTGACGATTACCAAATAGAACATATAATGCCTAAAAAGTGGGAAAAAAACTGGCCATTAAATGGAATAGATGAAAGAGTACGTAATGAAAAGATATTAATGATGGGTAATTTGACTATACTGTCTTCCAAATTAAATAATTCAATTAATAATGATGCATGGGAAATCAAAAAATCTGGAAAAGATGGAAAAAATGGATTAGAAGAATATGCTAAAGGAATAAAAACTTTTGTTGACGATAGATTTCTTGGCTCTGATACTTGGAATGAAGATAAAATACAAAAAAGAGGAGAGTTCTTATACGAACAAGCGGTGAAAGTCTGGCCTGCTCTAAAAAAATAAATGGGCATTATTTAGTGCCATTATAGTCACCTTAAAATCAATAACTGTATGCTAAATTTTTGCGACCTATTGTAAGTAATTGTAAAAATAATTATGGGGAGATATTTTATATGAATATTTATGAAGGGCAACCTTGCGTAATATGGATCACACATAGTTATACATATTATTTATGGTATTATTAATTTGTTATAGAATCAAATGGCTAAGTATTTTCTGCTTAAACTATAATTTTATATTTGCGTTAATCGGTAATATTCTTTTTAATATCATCGGTAATATTTTTATTATTTTCTTGTTTTGGTTTAAATATACCGAATAATGGGTGCGGAGTATCATATTTACCGATGTATCTACTCGGGTTATAATCTGCGCTTTTTATTATATTTTCATATATTGTTAACATTAATTTTTTAGTATCCTCTCCTTCGCCAAGTTTTTCTACTTCTCTTTTGTAAGCTTCGAAAACAGTTGTTATCATCTCTTTATGTGAGTATTCTTCTTCTATTCGTCTTTCTTCCCTTTGTTTATTACTAAAGAATAGACATAGTAAGATACCTGCAGTAGTCATTGGTGCGAGAATAGCAAAGATAGAAGTACCATATATTTTTCCGTCAGCTTCTGCAAATATTATCACAGCTATCGCGAGAGAGAAGAAAGCTAAAATTATGACTACAAATAGAATTGTATATATTATTGCTAACATTCTATGTCGTCGAGCTTTTTTCCCATATGCTGATGCAAGACTAGCACGGATTGCGCCTTCAAGTAATTCTTCTATACGATCTTTTAAACCCTTCATAGTTTTTTTCATTCCTTCTTCTATAATGCCGTTTTCATCCTCTTTACCTTCCAAGAACTCATCTATTTCATTTTTTTTATTATTCATGTATTCTTCCATTCCTCCTGTTTTATTTCCTTCTTCCTCCTCTTTGCCTTCCCAAAACTCGTTTATTTTATTGTGTTGATTATTAATATATTCTTGCTTTCCTCCTTTTCTAACACCTTCTTCATCCTTTTTGCCTTCCCAATACTCATCTATTTCATTTTTTTTATTATCCATGTATTTTTCCATTCCTATAATAGGATTTCCTGAAGAATCTTGAGATCCTTTCCAATATTTATCAATTTCTTGTTTTTTATCATCAATCTCTTTAATTTTACTTTGGACAAACTCCTCCATTTCTTTTTTCTTTGTTTCAATATGTTTCTTTGTTTTGCTTTCAATGTGATTTATAATTTCTTCTTCACTCATTTGCTTAACAGGTTTTGGTGTATTAGGATCTTGGTTCATGATTTTATTAAGTAGTTATTTTGTAGATAATATTTGGAGATAGGATATTGAATTGTATGGGTGATAAATATTGGGGGTAGAGTGGTATAAATAATCTTTTGTGGTCAGGATAACTGATTCCAAAGGATTGATTGTTTGTATTTATTACCAATTTTATAAATATTTTCATGTAATATTTGGTGATATTTTAATTCAATTATAGATATGATTATACATTATATTTTAATCTAGTTAATTACAAGTATGCTGATATTTTATTCCAAGCATCAAACTGGATGCTGAGCGGACATACCTCGTCCTGGAAATATGAGCTGTGTATGGTTATTGGTCAGAACTCTTTGTAATTATGTTATATTGTGAAGTATAAAATGAATATATTTTTCTTAGATAGGGATCCTCAAGTTTACGCTGTTTATCATAATGATAAGCATGTTGTGAAGATGATTGTTGAGTCGGCTCGGATCTTATCTACTTGTCATAGGTTGGGTAAAGTCCATCTACTGAAGTTCTTGACTCTATGAATTTTAATGAAAAAATTAATTAGATTATATGAAAAAGATAAATTTTATTCCTGATGAGGAAATAAATCTAAATGATAAAGATTTATTAGAAACAAAAAGATATGCCAATACCATTAAAGAGATGATTTTATCATCTAGGGAGGGATACACAATAGGTTTATTTGGTAAGTGGGGTACAGGAAAGTCCTCAATAGTAAAAACTGTCAAAGAAGAGTTAGAACACAAAAAAGATAAAGGAAATCAAAAATTTAAATTTATTGTATATGATGCTTGGAAGTATTCCGGAGATTCATTTAAAAAAATATTTTTATTAAAGTTACAAAATTTTTTAAATCCTGATGACCTTGATGAAAATTATGATCTGTACCAAGATAAAACAGTAGAAATAACAGATAAAGAATTCACCATCAAGAGTATTATAAAAAATATAGTTACTCTTGCATTGATACCAGTCATGTTATTAGTAAGCATATATTATTTACTAAAACTAATAGGTATAGAATTAAATATTACTCTTGGAGACGTCACTATTTTTACGTTAATACCAATAGTTATTTTAATTGTATACAAAGTTATAGATAATTCTTCTAATATATATAAAAAAACTATTAAACATAATAAATTTTTTGCTCCTGAGCAATTTGAACATTCTATTAAAGAATTACTGAATAAATTATTAAATGGTAACTCTTCAGATTTGTTAATTTCAGGTAAGTTTGATAAAATTGTTATTGTTATTGATAACATAGATAGATGTGATAGTGAAAAATCTTATGAACTTTTAACTAACGTTAAAAATTTTCTATCTAATCAAAATGGTGTAATACTTCTAGTTCCTATTGATGATGAATTACTTATGAAGAACTTAATTATCAGGAATAATATTAATGAAGAGAATATTAATTCTAGTATAAAAGAATCAAAAGAGTTTTTGGATAGGTTTTTTAATGTAGCTATTAATATTAAGTATTTTAAAGATATTGACTTATTTACATATATTAATAAATTAAATATGATTTATAGTTTAGGTTTAAATCCACATACAGTAGATATCATTGCAAAAGAATATGCCGCTAACCCAAGAAGGATTATAAAAATTTTAAATAATTTGATGGTGGAACTTAAATTTGTAGAAAGTAAAACAAGTAATCGATTTGTAGAGAATAATCAGAGTTTAATAACAATATTGTTAATAATTAGAGAGGAGTGGTTAGATTTATATAGTAGGATAGGTAATTATCCGTATAAGATTAAACAATTAAAATACTATATCGGAGATGAGCAACAGATATTTTTTCATAGAGTAGGAAGGATTATTGAGCAATCGGATATTTTTATAGTAGAGAAAATAATAAGGAATATTGATAGCGCTTCGTTAGTATCACAAGAATTAATTGATTTAATTAATAATTTAGATTACGTGAATTTAAATATATATCTTAATAATAATCCAGAATTTTTTGATGATATGATTATATATTTAATTGAAGAATTTAATAAAGAATTACAAAGAGGAACTTTTAACACTAGCGCTGTGAAAATATTTGAAACTATTTTAGAAGTGCATAATATAAGGGAATTAAATAGTAGTCAACTAACTAAGATTAGAAGTGTTTTTGACCTTAATTCATTTGAAGTAATCGATAATATTAATCCAGATAAATTAGATTATTTCTTTCAATTTATGGCTTCTAATAATAAGTTTGGTTTAGACTATTTACTTAAATTATCTTATGATAAATTTTACCAATTATGGTCTGTCGAATATTTATTGTCTCAAAATTTTAGATCTAAATTTGATAATTATAGTTATATTTGGATTTATGGATTAGAATCGTTTATTAATAATTTAAATGATGATTTTATTAGAAATAAATTGGGAACCTTATATACAACATATTATAAATTTCATTGTGATAATAGGACTGTTAATTATTTATATGGTAAGAATAATAAAGAAACTATTAAAAAGAATAAATTAAAATCTTTAGAAATAGAAAATATTATTACTTTTATAATTGATGGTATTGATATTGCGTTTATTAATGAAAATAACATAATATATCTTAATGACTTTTATAAAGAATTACATTATTTATTTAATAATGAATTAGTATCAGCAGGAGAACTTATACCCTCATTTGATAAAAGTAATTTAGATATCCCAAGATTTAATAATTTTGATAATATAGATTCTTTATGCGAGGCTATAGATCAGTTAATTTTATATATTACAAAGTTACTTGAAAAAACACCAAAATCAGGAATATATGGTTGCCCTATTCTAATACAGGAATTAATTCTATTTTTATTTAAACACCATAAAATTTATGATGATGGTGGCGTCTCCACTAATTTTTTATATACAGATATTATTAAAAATAATAAAAATTATTTAAGGAATATGGTTAATTTTTTTATTGAAACTTGTAGAGTCCTATTTTCTCATATACATATTTATTCACCAATAAGGGATTTAGTTAATAATAATAGTGACATAAGAGAGATGTTTTATGAGGGATTACTTAGATTGAATGTAGTAGAAAATATAAATTTTATGAAAAAATTTGAAAGTGATTTATTTGCTAAAACAGAATACACAGATAATCTCTTATATATCTATGAATTTTTCTTTTTGGATGAAGGGAAAAATATATCTATAATTTCGAATAAAATCCGCGATATTCTTGTCTATATTCTAGAGAATAACGATAATAAAAAATTAGTTAAATTTATGAAAGCAAGATATAAAAATGAAGAGTTAAAAGATATGATTAATCTACAACTTATAAATTTTGCTAGAAAAGATATAAAGAAATTGCTGAGATTGATAAGGTGAATTATTTGCGCCCCTTCATACTAAGCGAACAAAATATTTGAATTGTATTTAACTATTGTTGTTTACTTCTTACTTTGTAATTCTTGTAGGAGTTCTTGGGCTAACTTGCGGACTTTAATTTCTTCGTCTATTAAATCCCTACCCTCAGTTAGCTCTATCACTTGTTGACAATCTTTAATGGCACCTTTATAATCTTTTAATTTGTCTTTAACTTCACCTCGATTATAATAAGCAACTGCATTGTTAGAAGCAAGCTCAATAGCTTTATTATAATCATCAAGTGCCCCTTGATATTCTTTTAGTTCAAATTTAGCGGCTCCACGATTATTATAAAAATCTGCATTATTTGGATTAAAATTAATAGCGTTGGTATAATCATCAATAGCACCCTTGTAATCCTTTAATTGAGTTTTAATCTTTCCTCTGTTGCTGTGAGTATCTGCATTATTTGGTTCAATATTAATGGCATTAGTGAAATCATCAATAGCACCTCTATAATCCTTTAGTTTACCTTTAGTATTTCCACGATTATTATAACCTGCTGCAAGTTTTGGTTTGATCTTAATAGCATTAGTATAATCATTAATTGCGCCCTTATAATCCTCTAATTCAGATTTGGCTGAGCCTCTATTAATATAAGCATACGCATAGTTAGGATTATTCTTAATGGCATTACTATAATCAATGATAGCATTTTTATAATTTTTTAATTTTAATTTGGCATTACCGCGATTATAGTAAGCATCTACATCATTCGGTTCAATCTCAATAATACTAGTGAAATCATCAATAGCTCCTTTATAGTCGTGTAACTGATTTTTAATGTTTCCGCGGTTATTGTAAGATTCTACAAGTTTGGGTTTAATCTTAATTGCTTGACTTAAATCATTAATAGCACCTTTGTAATCTTTTAATTGATATCTAGTCATACCAAGATTATTGTAAGCATTTACGTTTTTGGGATCAATCTTAATGACTTCAGTATAATCATTAATAGCACTTTTATAATCTTTTAATTTTAATTTGGCATTACCACGATTATAATATGCATTTACATTTTTGATATCAAAATTAATAGCTTGAGTAAAGTAATCAATAGCTCCTTTATAATCTTTTAATTTAGTTTTAATGATGCCCAGATTATAATAGGGATGTGAATGCTTAGGGTTAATCTTTATAGCTTTAGTTAAGTAATCAATAGCGCTGTTATAATCTTTTAATTTAGTTTTAATGATGCCCAGATTATAATAAGGATATGCATAATTAGGGTTAATCTTAATAGCTTGAGTAAAATCTTTTATAGCTCCTTTATAATCCTTTAATTCATTCTTAACACCACCGCGATCATTGTAAGTATCCGCATTCTTAGGGTTAATCTTAATAGCTTTAGTAAAATCTTTAATGGCACCTTTATAATCTTTAAATTGACTTTTGGTGTTAGCACGATTATAGTAATAGTTTGCATTATTAGGTTCAATCTTAATAGCTTTAGTATAATCATCGATAGCTCCTTGATAATCTTTTAATTGATTTTTAGTATTTCCACGATTATAGTAAGCAGTAGCATTATTAGGTTCAATCTTAATGGCTTTAGTGAAATCATCAATAGCTCCTTTATAATCTTTTAATTCATACTTATCGTAGCCGCGATTATTGTAAGCATGTGCATTATTAGGTTTAATCCTAATGGCTTTAGTTAAATCCTCGATAGCACCTTTATAATCTTTTAATTTACTTTTTGTAGTGGCTCGATTATAGTAAGCGTTTACATGATTAGATTTAATTTTAATGGCTTTAGTGAAATCGTCAATAGCCCCTCTGTACTCTTTTGATGTATATTTAGCAAGACCTTGATTATAATAAAACTCTGCATCATCGCTGTGAATCTTAGTATTTTTCTTGGCATGATCTGCAGCATTCTTTTGAGCCTGTAAAACGTTCTTGTGTATATTTGCTGCATTCTTTCGAGTCTGCGAAATATTATCGAGCATATCTGCATAATTCATTGGAGTTTGCGAAATATTCTTGAGCATATCTGAATGATTCTTTTGAGTCTGCAAAATATTCTTGAATATATTTGCATAATTCATTGGAGGTTGTGAAATATTCTTGAGCATATCTGCATGATTCTTTTGGGTCTGCAAAATATTATTGAGCATATCTGCATAATTCATTGGAGGTTGCAAAATATTCTTGAGCATATCTGCATGATTCTTTTGGGTCTGCAAAATATTATTGAGCATATCTGCATAATTCATTGGAGGTTGCGAAATATTCTTGAGCATATCTGCATAATTCTTTTGAGTCTGCGAAATATTATTGAGCATATCTGCATAATTTATTGGAATCTGTGAAGCTTTCTTGAGCATATCTGCAACATTATCGTGGACAGTATCCTTGTCTTTATCAAGAGAGTTCATAGCTTTTATAAAATCTATACGTTGCGTGCTAATTTTATTCCAGGCGTCTTCCTGTTCTTCTAGTTTTCTTTCAACTCCTTTAACTATGTTGTCAGGAGCTTTATTGGTGAATCCTTTGTTGTTGAGTTTGTTGTTGAGTTTGACGATATTCTCTTCAGCAATAGTAAGCTTTTTCCGTAATCTTTTTTCTTCTTCTTCTCTGTTGATGCCCGGTCGATTGTTTGCCGTTATTGGCATCAAGACCTCGCCTTTTCCTGCTAAGCGGGCTATTGCTGCTGGTTTTTTAGTAGAAGTAGTTGTTAGTGAGCTTAACTTATTGCATTTGATTATTGGCTTTATTATGTCTGCATATTCTTCCAACCATCGTGCTTCATTTTTATCATCGCTAACTAATATTAACTCCAGTGAGATGCTGGGGGAGATGTTTAATTCACTGCGTAGAACACGAACTCCTTGAAGGAACTCTTTCATCCAGGCGACTGCGGCAAATTTTTTATTTCCTTTATCTATTTCTTCAGTACTTTTGGGAGCATGTTGTGGGAATTGGCTCACCATAATGCTCTTTACACTTTTACTTTTATTCCCTGCATGCAGGTGTTGCCATGTCTCTTCGGTGATGAAGGGAATAAAGGGATGGGCTAAGTGCAGAATGTTGTCTAACATGCTTAGTAGTCCTTGCTTGGTAGATGCTTTTGCTTGTTCGTCATCGCCTGCTAAGATTGGTTTGGTGAATTCGATGTACCAGTTGCAGAATTCGTGCCATACAAACTCATAGAGGGCTTGGGCTGCTAGGTCAATACGGTAGTTGTCCAGTGAATTTCTAATTTCAGTGGTGACTATTTCAAAATGCCATTGCATGTATTGGTCAATGATATTGGAGGTGCCTGTTGGTTTGTCTGTGGCAGCCATTCTGTCTGCATCTGTGCACTGCATCAGGACATAACGAGTTGCATTCCATAGTTTATTGCAGAAGTTGCGGTAGCCGATGCAGCGGGATGTGTCAAAGTTGAGGTCGCGTCCAGTTGATGCCATAGCGCAGAAGGTAAATCTTAGGGCGTCGGTGCCGTGTTCGGCGATGCCATCGGGGAAGTGTTTCTTGGTGGCGGCGGCTATGGATTTTTCTTTGTCTGGCTGCATCATGTCTGTGGTGCGTTTGCGCAGTAGTTCTTCCAGTTCAACTCCGTCAATAATATCCAGAGGGTCTAAGATGTTCCCTTTGGATTTAGACATCTTTTGTCCTTCGCCGTCGCGCACTAGTCCGTGGATGTAGACATTGCGGAAGGGGACTTCGTCTTTTAGGCATAGGGTTGCCATAATCATTCTTGCTACCCAGAAGAAGATAATATCAAAACCAGTTACTAATAAATCAGTGGGGTTGAAGGTTTGTTGTCTGTTGTTTTCTTTTCCGCCGCTTTCATTCCCGCCACTTTCATGGGGCCAGCCCATGGTGGCAAAAGTCCATAGTGCTGAGGAGAACCAGGTATCAAGCACATCTTCGTCCTGGCGCAGTTTCACGCTGCTATCAAGGTTGTGTTTGGCGCGCACTTCTTCTTGGCTGCGTCCCACATACGGCTTGCCGTCCTCATCATACCAAGCGGGGATGCGGTGTCCCCACCATAGTTGGCGGCTTACGCACCAGTCCTGGATTTCGTTGAGCCAGTTGTAATATACTTTTTCCCACATTGGTGAGACGAACTTTGTTTCGCCGTCCTGCACTGCCTTGATGGCGCGCTGTGCCATGGTGTCCATCTTGATGAACCATTGGTCGGTTAGATACGGCTCCAATATAACGCCACTGCGGTCGCCACGTGGTGGGCTGTAGCTGTGCTTTTCTTCTTTTGCGAGGAGTCCTTGTTGTTTGAAGTCCTGCACAATCTTGGTGCGGGCTTCATATCTATCCATGCCTCTGTAGGCGGGCGGGGCGTTTTCGTTGAGGTGGGCGTCTTTGGTGAATAGGTTTATTGTTTCCATGGTATGCCTTTGACCCACTTCGTAATCGTTGAAGTCGTGTGCTGGAGTTATTTTTACACAGCCGGAGCCGAAGTCGGGTTTTACATATTCATCGGCTATTACGGGGATGATTCTGTCGGTGCCGGGGACACGCACCATTCTGCCTACCGCTGATTTATAACGTTCGTCATCGGGGTGGACGGCAACTGCGCCGTCCGCCAGGGTTGTTTCTGGTCGGGTGGTTGATATGACCATGCAGGATTTGTTAGTAGGGTCGTCTACGAACGGATAACGGATGTAATATAGGGTAGAGGGTTCTTCTACGGCGCGCACTTCTAAATCGGATACTGCGGTTTGTAGGACTGGGTCCCAGTTAACCAGACGTTTGCTGCGATACACCAAGCCCTTCTCGTGTAGGCGCACAAATGCTTCAATAACCGAGTTGATGTAGGCATCGTCCATAGTGAACCTGCTGGTTTTCCAATCCACTGAGGCGCCAAGTCGGCGTAGTTGTTTTTCTATGGTGCCCGATGACATATCTTTCCACTTCCACACTTCCGCTAAGAATTTTTCCCTTCCCATATCCCGTTTGTCTTTGCCTTGCGCTGCGAGTCGTCTTTCCACTACCATCTGAGTGGCTATGCCGGCGTGGTCGGTGCCCATCTGCCACAACACGTTTTTGCCATTCATCCGTTGGTAGCGGATGAGGGTGTCAATGATGGTGTTGAGGAAGGCGTGCCCCATGTGTAGAGTGCCAGTAACATTGGGAGGAGGGATGACTATGGAGTAGGGCTCGCCAGTTCCAGAGGGGGCAAACAAGTCCTCATCCTCCCAGTATTTAGACCAGCGCGCTTCTATTTCTTTTGAGTTGAAGTTTTTATCCATTATTTCTCCCCCTCATCCTCTTCAATATGGCGGAATATAAAGATGCGTGAAAACATAAAGTTAAAACCCATGCCGCCCAACACGCCGAGCAACAGCGCAAGTATTCTATATTCATCAAAGAAAGCAACATTGATAGTTAGCAATGAATAAAGCCCCCAGTTGATAACAAAGCCAAAGATACTTACAAACACAAAACTGAGCCACTGTTTTACTGGGTGGGCTTTGAAGTATTCAGAAAATGTAACCGTCCGATTCCAGTACCAGTTCCATGATGCCCCCAGCCAAAAGGATGCAGCCCGCGCCGCGAGATGACTCATGCCAAACAATGATTGAAACATATAATAGAATGTCACATCCACCACAAAGCCACTGCCCCCCACCATGCCAAATTGTAAAAACTCCGACATTGTTGGATACTTATATTGGTACAGACGCCGCAGATGCCTGAGATAATAGAATTGTTGCCGCACATTCATCTTGCTGTTGCCATGCAGGCGCTCGCTAAAATGAATGGGATGTTCGTATATCTTGTCAAAGCCGCCCTTGACTATAAGTTCCAAAGCAATCTTATATCCCAATGGCGATAGCTTGTTTATTGGCGGCACATTCTTGCTGGCAAGCAGGAAGAAGCCACTCATAGGGTCTTTAATTTTACTCAGCGGGACAGCCAGCAAAGTGGCAACCATAGAGATAACTCTCCGTTTGAGAGTCCATTGGATATCAATAGAAGCGCCATCAACATAGCGCGAGCCCAAGCAAAAATCCACTTCGCCTTGTTGCAATTTGTCTAACATTGGTTTGATAGAAGACACTGGATGAGAGAGGTCTGCATCCATAACAGCGCAATAGTCCCCTTTGGCAATGCGCAAGCCGTCAATCACTGCTGCAGAAAGTCCGCGTTTGTGCCCCTTGCGGTTGATTATGCTAACTGGGATTTCCTGCTTTTGCAATTCGGCAACCACCTTATCCGAGCCGTCCTGTGAGTCATCATCCATTATGAGAATTTCATACTTGATGGAGTTGAACTCTTCGGCTATGCTGGTGCATAGAGGAGTTAGGTTTGGCGCCTCCTTATAGGTGGGGATTATTATGCTGATTAACACCTATTTTCTATAACTTATATAACTTATATAACTTCACGGACGTCATTGAAACGCCCGCGAATAGCAGCAAGAGCCGCCATAGCTGGACTAACCAAATGAGTGCGTCCTCCCGTTCCTTGCCGTCCCTCAAAGTTTCTATTAGAGGTTGCGGCGCAATGTTCCTGCGGGCTTAGTTGGTCGGGGTTCATCCCCAAGCACATAGAGCAGCCAGGGCTGCGCCATTGAAATCCTGCTTCTTGGAATATTTTATCCAGCCCCTCTTCCTCCGCCTGTTTTTTTACCATGCCAGAGCTTGGCACCACCAACGCTTCTTTTATGCTACTCGCCACCTTATTGCCCTTGACAATATCAGCTGCCACACGCAAATCCTCAATGCGTGAGTTGGTGCAAGAACCTATAAAGATGCGGTCAAGATTAATGTCATGCATTGCAGTGCCTGGCTTGAGCCCCATATATTCCAAGGCGCGCTTCCAATCATTTTGTTTGGCTGCGTTATCTGCATCATCAGGGTTCGGCACCTTGCCTTCAATTGAGGTTACCATCTCTGGCGAAGTCCCCCAGGTTACCTGAGGAGCTATCTCTGCGCCATTTATCTCAATCACAGTGTCAAACTTGGCGCCCTCATCACTATGTAATTTTTTCAGCCAGAACTCTTGGGCTTTTTTCCACATCTCATCTTTGGGGGCATAACGGCGACCTTTGACATAATCAATCGTGGTTTGGTCTGTGGCAATTAATCCTGCTCGGGCTCCTGCCTCTATAGACATATTGCAAATTGTCATTCTGCCTTCCATGCTAAGGGAGCGAATCACCTCGCCGCCATATTCAATTGTGTAGCCAGTGCCGCCTGCGGTTCCTATCTTGCCAATTATGGCAAGGATTATGTCTTTAGCAAAGACGCCTTTATTCAGTTGTTTATCAACTTGGATGAACATATTTTTACTTTTGCGCGCTATCAGGCATTGGGTTGCCAGCACATGTTCCACCTCAGAAGTGCCTATGCCATAAGATAGGGTGCCCAGCGCTCCATGAGTTGCGGTGTGCGAGTCGCCACAAACAATAGTCATGCCTGGCAAGCTGGCGCCCAGCTCGGGTCCTATGGTATGGACTATTCCTTGTTCTTGCGAGTCAATTCCCAGTTCTTTGATGCCATAAAGTTTGCAGTTATCATCCAGAGTTTGCACCTGAATTTTGGATATATTATCGGTTATGCCGTCAATGCCTTTGGCGCGGCTAGTGGTGGGGACATTGTGGTCTGCGGTGGCAAGGATGGAGTCAATACGCCATGGCTTGCGTCCATTCAGGCGCAACCCCTCAAATGCTTGGGGCGAGGTGACTTCGTGGACCAGATGTCTGTCTATGTACAGCAGGGCGTAGCCGTCTCCGCGTTCGGCAACAAGGTGCATATCCCATAGTTTGTCGTAAAGTGTTCTGTTTTGTGCTTGCATAAGGTTATATTATAAACGAAAAATTAACTGGCGTATATATGTATAGTGTGCTATGCCTAAATGTATAATGCTTGCGTTGCTGGGGGTTTGGGGCTGCGTTGTGGGGCTTTGGGGCTGTGGGTTTGGGGTTGCGGCTTTATTTCCAGGTTTACTTAATAGAGGATTGCAAATATGCCGAAGATTGCATCTCGGTTAGGCGGCTTAGAGTGCGTCCGCTTTCACCGCCAGCATCGCCTCCACCAGATTCGCCGCCCCCACCAGACCCAGCACCGCCCCCGCCAGATTCCCCAGATTCACCACCTCCATAAAGCTGCTGTGTTGGCACTGCGGCGCTTATCACCAGCCCTATCTTACGGTCGTATAAAATATCTACTAACCAGGTAAAACGTCGCGCCGCATCGGCAAGTTGCGGCTTATTCAGTTGCGGAACTGCGGAGAGAAAAACCATGCCGAATCTATCCGCCAAGCGCAAGTAATCCACTTGCGAGCGTTCCCCTTGGCATAGAGTGGCGAAGTCAAACCACACTGCATCCGAGCTGCGTCTCACTGCTTCCACTTGACGCCCCTGCAACACCACCTGAGCGGTAAGATTAATCCCGCAGGCAATTCTATCAAATAGCTCAGTCATCTTGTTGTTAGTCGTGTCATCCAGCGGATAAAAATACACATCACCATCACGCAAACTTAGCTGCCGATAATCGTCATCGCCATCCACAGCAAAAACGGTGAAACGTTGCATAATCAGATTTATGGCGGGGACAAAAAGATGACGCGCCAAGCCATTAGGGTATAGTTCTTGCGGGTGGTAGTTTGAAGTCATAACAAAGCTCACCCCCAGTGCCAGTAATTGTTCCAGCAGACGCGACATTATCATAGCATCGGCAATATCTGAGATATGGAATTCATCAAAGCATAACACATCGCACTCTGCCGCTAAATCCTTAGCTACCTTGACCAAAGCATCGTCTGTTGCTTTGGCGTGTTTTTTGCTGGAGTTTCTGCTGGGGTTTTTGTGGGAATTTTTATTAGTATCTCCATCGCCTGATTTATTGCCCAATTCTTTGCCCAATTTATGAGCGCTGCCGCCATCAACCTCGTCAACAATTTTACTATATGCCTGCATCTCATCGTGGAAATGGCGGATAAAAGAATGAAAGTGTACCCGCTTCTTTTTTTGCAGAGGCAAGGTTAGGAAGAAGCCGTCCATAAGAAGGGTTTTACCTCGTCCTACTTTGCCATACAAATAGACCCCCGTGGCAGGAGAGGATTTTTTCCCAGCGGAGGAGAAAAAATGAGAGGGAAGAAAACGGGCGGGAAAAAGAGAGGAGAAAAAACGGGCGGGGAGAAAACAAGAGGGGAAAAAACGAGAAGATAAAGCACTCTTGGGCTTTGTTGATAGTTTGTTGGCAAAGTCATTCAGTATAGCCACTGCTTCTTTTTGTCTGGCGTCTGGATTAATCTTACCTGCGCTGATGAGTTCCTCATACCAAGCGTCTATATTTAATTCCATTGGTGAGTTAATTACCAGCAAGGCGTGATAACCACTTGCGCACAAAGTAATAATAAGAAATCAATGCGTATTTACCAAACCCTCCCGCACTGCGCCGTGCTGCTAACCTCCACCAATCCGATAGGATGGAGTGCTTGTAGGAAGCAGCTATCTCTTCATCATAAGGAGGTGAATTCATTATTATGCGGCGGGCTTTAATACCCTGCAGCACTGACGATAGGTTATGGTCTGCGGTAATGCAAGGCGACTCATTAGTTTCGCCATGGTTGCGATAAAACTTGACTGGTTCTCCCTCAGCTACCAACCATTTGCCAAGGGCATATACTTCGGCGGCTAAAATCATATCTTCGCCCACATCAAAGTCCTCATTAAAGCCATCACCTGGCAAGCGGTCTTTACGAAATACAGTGCAGGAAAGTATTGAGCCACCATAATAAAGCATCCATTCCACAGGGCTATGGGCAAAGTCGGCTAAATCATCAAAAACTACTTTATCGCTATACAGAGTAAGACGCGGACAGGAAACGGCAGACGCCCTAGGATTTTCTTGCAGAAGCAGGGTGGATCTGGCAATGAAATCAGCGGGAAGCTGGTCGTCTGAATCTAAAAACATGACAAACTCACAACCTTCGGGTTCTATATCCAATGACCTTCCCATTCTCCTTTCCCTCACTCTTTCCCTTGCTCTTTCCATCTCTAATTCCCTTTTCATTTCTTGCAGTCCAGCATTTCTGGCAGCAGAGGCGCCTTTGTGCTGTTCTTTCAATAGGGTTATAGGAAAATGTTGCGATTCTTGCGCTATCCATTTTTCAATTCTGCGGGCAGTGTCATCGGTGGAGCCGTCATCCACTATTATTAGGGCATGGGGTTTCACGGTTTGTTGCATCACGGAGTTTATCGCAGTCCAGCACAAAGTGGCGCGATTGTACACGGGGATAATAACTGTTACATCATTCGGTTTTGACATTATTGATATTGTAGACATTGTAGATATTATAAACCGAAGGGGGTATTGTAAGCACGACAAGCATGGTGAGCGTGGCAAGCACGGCAAGCATTGTAAGCGTAGCAAGCGTGAGGATGGAATACACTCGCGCGGATGCATAGAAAGGATTCATTTTTTTATTATGCCTAAAAATGAAAAAAATGGCGGAGCAGACGGGGCTCGAACCCGCGACCCCCGGCGTGACAGGCCGGTACTCTAACCAAACTGAGCTACTGCTCCGACAAATGGGCGCTGCAGGGCTTGAACCTGCGACCCCCGCCTTGTAAGGGCGGTGCTCTCCCAGCTGAGCTAAGCGCCCGAGAGATAACTATTTTAACCTATATGGATTAATATAGTTAATAAAAATATAAAAATCATAGCCAAGTTATAAATTAATTAATAATTTATTGGTAGATTATTGACTTGGAATTGCGGAAAGTAATATATAATAACTATACAGGCGCATGTTTAATTCTAATTTTCTTGTTTTCTTACATTAAAGTAAAAGCAGCGGGATTTTTCCCACATATTCAAGGCATGCGTTCGCGTCTGCTGCTGGAAACCTCAGTTTATTTTTGTTTTATATTTATAGCAGGGATACTGATAGGGGCATTAGGACCTTCGCTTCCTTATTTTGCAGCCAAAACAAACGTATCCATTTCCCAGATGAGCGTCATCTTCCTATTGTTGCCCGCTGGATACATCATTGGCATCATAAGTTTTCGCTATGTTTCCAGCACTCCCATATTCAAGCAGCTACTGATATTTGCCTTACTTGCCAATTTATTATTTTTCCCATTGATTGCTTATACGCAGCATTACTTATTAGTATGTTTGCTATTTTTGATATTGGCGATTGGACGCGGCTTTATGAACCTAACATCCAATGTAGCCGTAACCCAGCTGCACAAAAAGAATTCTGCTGCTTATGTCAACACCCTGCACTTCTTCTTTGGCTTAGGCATAATGATAGCACCCGTCTTCATTGGCTACGAGTTAGAACATAATTCTTCTTTAATATATTCATATACTTTGTTTGCCTCGTTGGCTTTGCTGCCTTTGACATTGCTATTGTTTATCAAAATAACCCCGATTAAATCCAACGTCCAGAACTTAGTATTCGTCAATAGTTCTCATTACAAAAAAATACTATGGACAATGCATCTATTCTTTTTTATATATGTGATGTTTCAAAATAGCTACGGTGCTTGGATATTTTCTTATCTTATTGAGGATGGCTTAATGAGGGAAGGGCAAGCAGGGCTATGGACATCTCTATTCTGGCTGTCATTCACGGGCTTTCGTTTCCTTGGCATATTTATGGCTATCTACATCAGCCCGCTACGCATTATCATGGCGCATACAGTGGTGTTGATTATAACCACTCAGTTGATAATCTTATTTGGCGATAATGTCTCCTTTCTATTTATTGCCAATATTGTTATAGGCGCGGCTCTTTCGGTAATGTTCCCCTGCATGTTATCCTATTGCAGCAGCAGTTTGAATATCCCACCCAAAACGGTAGGTAATTTATTTATCTCTGCCTTAGCAGGAGGGATGATAGGACCATGGATTTTAGGGCAGCTGTTTATTATTGAGCCAGCATTGATTTTCTATCCACTACTATTATGCGCTATCGCAATAATATTCTTGTTGTTTTATTTAATGAAGCTTAATAAAAGGAGGGGTAGGGGATAGGTAGCCGCTGAATAGCTGATTAAATCCCTTCAAATTAACAACGCATTATTCACATCCCAACGGCATGCCATTACGCTGGCACTCTTGCTCTGCGGCTAAAGGAAAAAGCTGTTTACTGTCAGAGGTGCGAACGGCACTTAATGAGGGATACTCATCAGCATTGAAAATCCAGCCGCGGGTAACCCCATCCGTAGTGTTGCTGCCCCAATCAGCGGAGGGGAATAAATCAGTGCAGGTTGGGTCTGGCATTACTCCAGTTATAACCATTCCACCCAGTCCGCATCCTTGCAGTTGAGCGGTGGTGGTAGAGTTAGTACCTGTTTGGTCTCCAACTGCTCCTGGATTTCCATTTCCTTGGCTATTTAGAGTGTATTTGCTGTAAACAGCTACTCCAGGAGCGACCCCATCCTTCCAATATAATGAAGCAAAAGTTGAGTCCGTATACCTATCTCCTGCGATATTGCCTACTCTCAAGTCAAATGCGTTAGAATGAGTGGCCAGTCCTAGCACATAAGCGGTCCTCACAATGCTGCTAGCACTGGCAATGCTTCCTATAAGTCCTCCTACATTACCTTGCGTATTCATACCACCTTGAGAGGTATCATCTTGCGGTAATAAAATAGGATTACCTACTCCAGCACCTGCATGAACATCGCCAGTGGCATAAGTATTTAGTTGCTTAGAGCTGGCAAAATTTGTTCCAACCAAGCCGCCAGTAGACCCTTCACCCATAACCGCGGCAGTGGAATAAGAATAGGATAACTCGCCGCCATTAGCTCCAACTAAGCCGCCTACAACTTCCCCTGAGCCATTAACTAAACCAGTGACGTAAGAATAGCTAATTATAGCGCTTTCCTGATTAAATGCGGCTAAACTAGCTACGGCTCCTTGGTAGCCATGAATACTATTAGAAGGGAGTTCCTCATTATCATAGTTACGAAGATAATGATTGTTTAGCGCTTGGATTTCTGTTTCAATGTTTATTAGCCCAACTGAAGTAATATTGCCACTGTTAATACCAAAAAGGGCAAAGTGTTGTGAATTTTTGACTATGCGATTACGCATGTATAAATCTCTAATTTGATAGCCATCACCATTGAAAGAGCCGCTGAAGGATTGACCGCTGTTGCCGGCAATTGGTGTCCAGCCGTGCCCAACAAAGTTGTCAGTACCAACTGCAGCAACCGCGGTATTACGCCAAATAGCAGTATTGGTAGCAGAAGCATCTATATCATTAGCAAGTTCATAGTGCTTGGTGAGTTGGTCGGCGGCATTCGTGCCATAGAGAAAACCATTATTAGTAAAATCGGACGAACCGAGCGGCATTCCTGCGTGGTCAACTCCAGCTATTGCTTGCAGCTGATAGATGTTACTGATAATATAAGGGGTGCCAAGTTCTCCATTTCCTGTAACATTCATAGTATCATCATACGGGGATGCGTCATATAAGCCCTTCACTCCATCCCCATCAAAATCATCGGCAAGTCCCAGGTCATTATTAAGATTAACTGTAATGTCGGCGTTAGATAAAAGTATGCCACTTTGATGCCTTGTCACAACCTGAAAGGTAATAGAAGATGCTGCAAAATCATTTAAAGTAGCAGCTCTACGCAAAGTGATATCTCTGGTACCATCTGCGTTATCAGCAGCGGCAAGTTCAAATAAATCCTTAAATAAATTACCGTCTTTATACAAACTATAACCAAAGAGAGTCCTTTGCTCATCCGTCGCCGAGACATTGCCTACCACAACCCCTTGTGCATTTGCATCTGATAAAGATAAATCAAATATGTAAGGTTCCCTGTCATCAAACACCGGAGGAGTGTTGTCTACATAAACAGAAATTGTGGCTGTTGTGTTCGCACCTTGGTCATCAGTGGCAGTGGCGTTAACAAGATATTGACCTAAATCACTCACCGTGGCCGTGGCATTTAGAGTTATTTCGCCTGTCTCTGAGTTAATCGTAAATAGGATATTAACAAAATCATTAGAACTTCCGTTTATGCGATAATTATTGCTTATGCCATAAATGATATCGTCATTATTGGCATCGGTTGCGAACACATTGCCCACCGAGTAGCCCATAACTGAATTAATGGGGACGCCATCAAATTTATATAAAGGGAGTCCGATTCCTGTGCCACCTTCGGCAACAAACTGACTTTCTGAACCGATAATTGCTTTAAACATTGGGGCTTGGTAGTCAGGAAGAACATTCACGGTAATCTCAGCCACTACGTCTCTCCCTTTGTTATCACTGGCAGCGACGTTGAATGTATAGTCGTCTGGATTAACCGCTACCTTTTTTAGAGTTATCTCACCTGTTGAACTAATCTGGAATAGGTTGGTAACATTAGTTCCACCGCTTATGCTATATATAACAGTGTCACCATCAGGATCAGTTGCCGATACATTGCCTACTGAGTAGCCAGCAGTGGAATTAAAGGGGATATCGGCAAAATCGTAAGATGTAGCATCAAAAATAGGCGCATCATTCACGGCAGTAATGGTAATTGTATAGCGGACTTTAACTTTAACTGTGGTTTTATTATTGTTCACTAAAACTAAATCTAAATCTAAATAAAATTTGCCGAATACGTTATTAGCAATACCGCTGATGTTTAGGTTTAGGGCGGTGGCATTTGCAGAAAGTGTTAGTTGCTCATTGGAGGGAGACACTAAACCTGACTCTGGATCTGATATATTGCCATTAATAATTTGGGTGAAGGTAAAATTGCTTACTCCAATCTTATCGGTAGTTCCTTCTTTACCAAACTCGCCAACCGTGATGTTATAGGTTGTTTCAGAGTCAAAAACTCGGGTAAGAGTAATAAGCCCGCAATTTATAGTGCCGTTATCTTCAGCAAACTTGCAGTCGGCTTTGGGGGAAGCAGGAATAGTAGAACCACCACCGCCGCCACCACCGCCGCCACCACAAGCAGTAACAACAGCAGTAAGTAATAAGGCAGCAAGAACAGGTGTCCTTGTGAATAATCCGTTTAATCTCAGTTTTGATAATCTCCCTAATAATCCCCTTAATAACCCCCCAGTCAATCCTTGTAAAAATATAATTTTCATTTTAATACCCATTTAATAAATTAATAATACATCTGCTTAAGCCAACATAGCTAACTATTATTATAACAGAATTTCTTGCGAGTGTTATGCATCTTGCGGGCGGAGCGCAGCTCCGCCCCCTATTTATTGCCAATATTGTTATAGGCGCGGCTCTTTCGGTAATGTTCCCCTGCATGCTATCCTATTGCAGCAGCAGTTTGAATATCCCACCCAAAACGGTAGGTAATTTATTTATTTCTGCCTTAGCAGGAGGGATGATAGGACCATGGATTTTAGGGCAGCTGTTTATTATTGAGCCAGCATTGATTTTCTACCCGCTACTATTATGCGCTATCGCAATAATATTCTTATTATTTTATTTAATGAAGCTTAATAAAAGGAGGGGTAGGGGGTAGCTGCGCTCTGCCCGAAAGATGAATAGCTGAATTAAATCCCCCCCCCCCCAAAAAATCAACAACGCATTATGGACAGCTCAGAGGCATGTCGTTGCGCTGACACTCCTGCTGTGCAGCTGAAGGCAAAAGTTGCCGATTGTCAGTGGAACGAACGGCACTCAATGAGGGATACTCGCCAGCATTGAAAATCCAGCCGCGCTCAATGTCTCCAACCGTGCTATCGCCCCAGTTGCTGGAGGGGAATAAATCAGTACAGGTTGGGTCTGTTACTCCAGATATAACCGCTCCATCCAGTTCGCATCCTTGCAGTTTGGCGGTGGTGAGAGGAGGAGTGCCTGTTTCGTCGCCAGGTACAGCAATATTATCTCTATCCCTTCCTACGCCATAGAATAATCTGGTAGTATCACTGTCCCAATAAGACGACTCAATAGTAACATCGTTGCCTGTTGTTTGGTTTCTTTCTCCAATTACACCTCCTAATGAAGCTCCAATATCTCCTTCTTCATCGGAAACACTACCAGCAGCATAAGAAGTGTTTATAATAGCCCCTGCACCTGAGATAGACCCAGCCAGTCCCCCTGCAGTCCCATCTCTACCTTCTATTCCATGACTCCCCCTAACATCCCCTGTAGCATAAGAAGATAATAGAGCCCCTCCCTGATTTGTTCCTAGCAAACCGCCAGTGTCCCCTGCGCCTTGAACTGTTGCTGTAGAATAAGAATAAGAAATCTTCCCTTGGTTTAATCCAACCAAGCCACCCATAGCATCCATTGATCCATTAGCTAAGCCAGTTGTGTAAGAATAGGTAATATTTCCATCTTCTTGATTCAAGGCGACTAACCCGCCAGCATGAGAGCCATCAACAATAGTATCTACTGTTGTAGTGCCCAGATAATTATTACCCTCCGCCTGAATTACCATGTTAATATTTTGCAGCCCAACTGCAGTAATATTTCCATTATTTATCCCGAAAAGACCAAAGTGTTTTGAGTTATCGCCTTGGCGAGCGAGGATTCTTAAACTATTGATGGCATAACCATCGCCATTAAAAGAACCGCTGAAGGATTCTCCATCTCTGCCGGCAATTGGCGTCCAGCCGTGCCCAACAAAGTTGTCAGTACCAACTTCAGCAACCGCGGTATTACGCCAAATAGTAGTATTGGTAGCAGAAGCATCTATATCATTAGCAAGTTCATAGTGCTTGGTGAGTTGGTCGGCGGCATCGGTTCCATAAAGAAATCCGTTATTAGTGAAATCTGACGAATCAAGCGCAGTTCCTGTATGGTCAACTCCAGCTATTGCTTGCAGTTGATGGATGTTGGTTATATTATAGGGGTCGTTGGGTTCTCCACTTCCTGTAACATTCATAGCGCCATTAAACGGAAAGGAGTCGTAGAAGTCATTAATGCCATCTGCATCAGAATCAGAGATAAGATTAACTGTAATGGTGGAGACAGGAGATGAAAGCCTGCCATCTTGATGTGTTGCAACAATCAGAAAGGTAATAGAAGATGCTGCAAAATCACTTAGAGTAGCGGCTTTGGTGGTAATGATATTTCTTGGACTATCTGCGTTATCCGCAGGGGCAAGTCCAAATAAATTGCCGTTGCCCACCAAATTATAATCAAAGAGAGTTCTTTCGTTATCCACTGCCAAGACATTGCCTACCACGACTCCATCCGCATTTGCCGCAGATAAAGACAAATTAAAGCTATAAGGTGCTCCGACAAACACTGGAGCGGTTCCATCAATCACAGTAACAAAAATTGTGGCTGTTGCAATGCCGTTGTTGCCATCAGTGGCATTGACGTTAAATGCATACACACCTACAGTAGCTTCAGCTATTAGAGTTATTTCCCCTGTCGAACTAATATTAAATAGTGCGATATCATCATCTTCACCGCTTATGCTATAAGTGATAGTGTCAAGATCAGGATCTGTTACCGATACATTGCCCACCGAGTAGCCAAGGGGCGAATTATGGAGGATACCAGTAAAAGTATAGCTGGATTCTGAAAACATTGGAGCTTGGTTGTCAGGAAGAACGTTCACGATAATATCAGTCCTTGTGCTGCCACCTTTGCCATCAGTGGCAATTACGTTGAATGTATATAATGCTTCTGCATCAGCTAATGCTCTTAGAGTTATTTCTCCTGTCATTGGGTTAATCAGAAATAGAGGGTAAATAGATTCATATTCTATGCTGTAAGTAATAGTGTCATTATCAGCGTCGCTTGCCGATACATTGCCCATCGAGTAGCCAGTAGTGGAATTAAAGGGGATGTCAGCAAATCTATAACGGGCGGGGGTTGAGCCAGCCGCAGGAGTAAACTGATCTTCTGAGCCACGGACTGCTGAAAAAACAGGATCATCATTCACGGCAGTAATGGTAATTGTATAATGGACTTTAACTTTAACTGTGGTTTTATTATTGTTCACTAAAACTAAATCTAAATCTATATAAAATTTGCCGAATACGTTATTAGCAATACCGCTGATGTTTAGGTTTAGGGCGGTGGCATTTGCAGAAAGTGTTAGTTGCTCATTGGAGGGAGACACTAAACCTGACTCTGGATCTGATATATTGCCATTAATAATTTGGGTGAAGGTAAAATTGCTTACTCCAATCTTATCGGTAGTTCCTTCTTTACCAAACTCGCCAACCGTGATGTTATAGGTTGTTTCAGAGTCAAAAACTCGGGTAAGAGTAATAAGCCCACAATCTATAGTGCCGTTATCTTCAGCAAACATGCAGTCGGCTTTGGGGGAAGCAGGAATAGTAGAACCACCACCGCCGCCACCACCGCCGCCACCACAAGCAGTAACAACAGCAGTAAGTAATAAGGCAGCAAGAACAGGTGTCCTTGTGAATAATCCGTTTAATCTCAGTTTTGATAATCTCCCTAATAATCCCCTTAATAACCCCCCAGTCAATCCTTGTAAAAATATAATTTTCATTTTAATACCCATTTAATAAATTAATAATACATCTGCTTAAGCCAACATAGCTAACTACTATTATAACAAAATTAGTCAACAACGCATTATGGACAGCCCAGGGGCATGCCATTGCGATGGCAGTTCTGATCTGCGGCGGTGGGCAAAAGATCACTATCATCTGGGGAGCGAACAACTCTCAATGAAGGATATTGTCCAGCATTGAAACTCCAGCCACGCGCAATAGTGGCTCCATCCGTAGTCGTAATCGGGTCGTTGCCCCAATGACTGGAAGGGAATAAACCAGTGCAGTCGGGTGCTGGCAATGCGCTAGATATAACCACCCCACCCAGTCCGCATCCTTGCAGTTGGGCGGTGGTGAGAGAAAAAGTGCCTGTTGTGTTTCCACTACTACCATCACTCCCTCTTCCCTTGCCTACGCCCTCCTTTTGTATGGTAGTCTCATTATCCCAATAAGATGATACAATAGTAACTACTGTTTCCGCTCTTTCCGCAACTATACCCCCTGAATTAATCTTGGAATCCGTTCCGCCACTAACCAAACCAGTAGCATAAGAAGTATTTATAATTGCCGCTTCATCTGAGATAGACCCAGCCAGCCCCCCTACAGTCCCCGCCCTACTCGCTATTCCAGCACCCCCACTAACATTCCCTGTGGCATAAGAAGATAATATAACTCCTGGCTCATTTGTCCCTACCAAACCGCCAGTATCTCCCTCACCTTGAACTGTTGCTGTAGAATAAGAATAAGATATCTCTCCTTGGTTCAATCCAACTAATCCACCTATAGCATCCATTGATGCGTTAACTAAACCAGTCACGTAAGAATAGCTAATAACTCCATTTTCTTGATTCAAGCCGACTAATCCACCAGCATGAGAGCCAGCCGTCACAATATTATCTATAGTTGTATCTCCATCATAATTATTTCCCTCCGCTTGAATTGTCATGTTAATATCTTGCAGTCCAAGCGCAGTAATATTTCCATTATTTATCCCGAAAAGACCAAACCATTTTGAATTATCGCTTTCGCGTAAATGGATGGTCAATTCATTGATGGCGTAGCCGTCGCCATTGAAAGAACCGCTGAAGGATTGACCGCTTTTGCCGGCAATTGGTGTCCAGCCGTGTCCTATATAACCATCAACCGCGAGCTTAGCCCAAACAGTCGCATCGGCAGTGGCAAAAGCTTCTATGTCATTGGCAAGTTCATAGTGCTTGGTGAGTTGATCGGCGGCATCTATGCCATAAAGAAAACCGTTATTAGTAAAATCTGACGAATCAAGCACATCTCCCGCATGGTCTACTCCAGCTATTGCTTGTAGCTGATAGATGTTGCTGATAATATAGGGAGTGCCGGAGTCTCCATTTCCCGTAACATTCACAGTGTCATCACCCGGGTCTGCGTCATAGAAATCTATAACTCCATCCCCATCATAATCAGAGATAAGATTAACCGTAACATCGGCATCAGATGAAATCACACTACCTTGATGCGTTGCGTTAACCTTAAAAGTAACAGAAGATACTGCAAAATCAGTTGGAATAGCGTCTCTACGCAAAATGATATTTATGCTGCCATCTACATTCTTAGTAGCGGCAAGTTCAAATAAATCCTCAAGAATATTATTGCTGTCTGGCAAACTATAATCAAAGAGAGTCCTTTCGGCATCCACTGCCGAGACCTTGCCTACTACATTCCCCGCAGCGCTTTCCATGAAGAAAGATAAATTAAAGTTATAAGGTGTTGAGGTAAATACTGGAGGGCTTCCTCCGTCTACATGAACAGAGATTGTAGCTGTTGTTTCCATTCCTCGGTCATCAGTGGCAGTGGCGTTAAATTGATACTCTTCTATGTTAGTTGCTAAAGTTTTAAGAGTTATCTCGCCTGACGTTGCGTTAATATAAAATAGGTTTCTATCCTTAGAGTCACCGCTTATGGCATAAGTAATAACGGCACCATTAGCACCAGTTGCTGATACATTGCCCACCGAGTAACCTTTAGCTAAACTACGTAGGATGCCATCAAAGTTATAATTGGCAGGTGTTTCACCATTCGCAGAAGTAAACTGCCTTTCTAAGCCACCGACTGCTACAAACATTAGAGCTTGGTTGCCAGTGGGCACTCTTGATGTTGAACCGCCTCCGCCGCCGCCACCACCACAAGCAGTAACAACTAGAATAAGCAACAGGACAGCAAGGATAGGTGTTCTTGTGAATAATCTCCGTTTCAATAATCCTTGTTTCAATCCTTGTAAAAG
The DNA here is from genome assembly GCA_965207945.1 of Gammaproteobacteria bacterium. GTDB lineage: Bacteria > Pseudomonadota > Gammaproteobacteria > CBDBNL01 > JAAOII01 > JAAOII01. The sequence continues at coordinate 1,271,422 of OZ242303.1, read as the reverse complement.
TATAATTTTCATTTTAATACCTATTTAATAAGTTAATAATATATATTTAATCCAACATAGCTAAGCATTAATTATAACAGAATTTCGTGCGAGTGTTATGCATCTTGCGGGCGGAGCACAGCTCCGCCCATACAGACCTGCGTCGTGGATTTCAACGCGGGTTCCAGCTAATATGTAATACTTTTTCGTCCTTGTTAGGCGCAAAATCTTTGGCAACTCCTATACCAGGGATGGCTATCAATTCTGCTTTCTTGGATTTCTCCGCACCAACTGCGCCAACCACCCCAACTATATAGATTAAAGGAATAAAGTCGCGTTGCCAAGGGGGGATACCTTTTTCTTGTAGCAGTTTTTTTAGTTCGCGGGTTTTACCGCTTGGTGATAAAGCTATTACTTCTCCACCATGACGAAATCCCAGTAGCAATTTTTCTCCACGCTCAGCTATAACCACATCATGGACATCCCCATCCCCACTTTCACCTGGCGTCTGCTTTTCGTCAATTATTTTTACGATGCTCTTTGTGGTTCTCTTCAGCGTTCTTTTTATAGTTAATATACCTAAGGGAAGCGGGTAGCTGTTAGTGCTTGTGCCAGTAGGTAGTTTTAATTCTTCCATTCCTTTCGGCATAACCTTAGCTTGTGTCGGCAACATAGCATGCATAAGATTACGATAGCGTCTGATTTCTCCACCATCCCAGGTTAATAACGGCAGCTTATCTGCGGCGGACTTCATCTGACAACGTAATTCTTGCATAACCGCAGGCGGAGGAGGGGGCAAAGGAGTGGGCAAAGACGCCAACCACCCACGCACTAATATATCAAATAACTGCGCGCTCAAGGCAACTGATGAGACGTCCAATGCGATTGTTCCATCTTTTTGTTCCCACCCATACTTAGCCAGTAATTGCTGTTGGGCATAAGGGATTGCCTCATTATATGCATCTAATCTTTGCGCCGCTAGGGCTATATTCTTGTCTGCGGATTTCCACTTTTTATGCAGGGGAGGCAGCACCCTGTGGCGGATGTAGCTTCTATCATTACTTATATCAAGATTCATCTCATCTTCTATATATCCTAATTTGTGGGTGGCAACATAATCAATGATACTCTGCTTGTCAATGTTCAGCAAAGGGCGAGCAACTATGCCGCTTTTATGCTGTTGCTTCTGTTCTTTCCCCCCAGTGCTGGCAATATGTTTTAAGGAATCATAGCTACCCGCTTCCCCCGTGCGCATTAAGCGTCTTAGTCGTGGAATACCTTTTAAGTTTGGACTGCCACGCACCAATCTCAACAGAAGGGTCTCACTTTGGTCGCGTCTATGGTGAGCTTGTAGAAGGATGTCATTCTCTTGCATTGCTTCTCGCCAGATTCTATATCTGCATCGTCGCGCATACATTTCCACGCTTTCTTGACGTTGCTGTTCGTCTTCTATATGCGAGCAATTAATTTTAATCTGCAGTTTGGCGCACTCAGTGCGGCAGTGTTCTTCCCACTTAGAAGCTTCTTTAGAAATATTGTGATTGATATGCCAAGCAATAATTGGGTGTGGCAACATATTATTAACGTGTAGTTTGCTGCACGCATGGAGTAGGGCGGATGAATCCATTCCTCCGCTATAGGCAATATATATAGTGGGGGAGGGGGAAGCAGAAGCATTACCTGGCTCAATCTTACCTGTGCCTGTGATTAACTCTTCTTCGTTATATATAGAGGAGACAAGTTGGGCTATCGCCTCTTCAATGGGATGGAAATTGTTTATGATTTATCGCGAGTGTTATGCATCTTGCGGGTGGAGCGCGGCTCCGCCCCTACAGCAGACCTATATAGCAAGTATTTATAAACAGCAGCGTATTTAACAGCGCATTATTCACAGCGCACTTAACATCCCAACGGCATGCCATCACGCTGGCACTCCTGCTGTGCGGCTAAAGGAAAAAACTGTTTATTGTCAGAGGAACGAACGGCGCTCAATGAGGGATATTCGCCAGCATTGAAAATCCAGCCGCGAGTAATACCAGCAGTGCTGTCGGTGTTGTTGCCCCAGTCGCTGGAAGGGAATAAACCAGTGCAGGTTGGCGCTGGCGTAACACCAGATATAACCACTCCACCCAGTTCGCACCCTCGCAGTTGGGCATCGCTGATGGCAAGTGGGAATGTGTTACCCCGATTTTCACTAAATCCATTAATATTGGGAAATGCTGTATTATTATACCAATATGATGCAACAATATCCTCAGCTACTAAAAATTCCCCTACAAAGGCGCCAATACTTCCAGAAACGCCATTGACAGTATTATCCAAAACTACACCTGTAGCGTAAGATGCTACCATTATATTATTAGTGCCTTGAGCCACGCTATTCACTAGCCCCACAAGCCCCCCCGCGGTGCTAATAACAAACTGGTTACTTGAATACCCTGCATGGCCACTGACAGTGCCAGTGGCATAAGAAGATAATATCTTGTTAGCAGCGCCCCCGATTTCTGTGTCAGAGCTAGCACCAACTAAGCCGCCAGAGTTAATATGCCCTTCCACTGCGGCGGTAGAATAAGAATAGGAAATCTCAGCTATATTTCTACCAACTAATCCTCCCACATTATATGCAGTGGCATTAACAAGTCCGCTGGTATAAGAATATTGGATAACTCCTCCTGCCTCATTTCTACCAACTAATCCTCCGCTGCCTTGGTAAGGAGCATAGAAAGGTCCATTTTTCTTAGACTCCACTTTACCTTCAACTGCTTGGATTCTCATCTCAATATTTTCCAGTCCAACAGCGCTTATCTTGCCGCTACTCGTGCCAAAGAGTCCAAAGGAATCTGTGCGAGCTGCAGCGCGTAACGATATATTTAGGTTGCTGATGGCATAGCCCTCTCCACTAAAAGAACCGCTAAAGGATTGTCCGCTTTTGCCGGCGATTGGTGTCCAGCCGCGCCCGATATAACCGGTAACTGCTGGTTTATCCCAAATATCCGTATTGGTGGTGGATGCGTTTATGTCATTAGCCAACTTATAGTGCTTGGTGAGTTGGTCGGCGGCAGTGGTTCCATAAAGAAACCCGTTATTAGTAAAACTTGATGAACCAAGCGCAGTTCCCGTATGGTCAAATCCAGCTATTGCTTGCAGCTGGTAGATGTTGCTGATGATATAGGGGGTGCCTGCCGCTCCATTTCCTGTAACACTCTCAGCGCCATCATGCGGGAAGGCATCATACAAGCCCATAACTCCATCCCCATCAAAATCATCGCTAGGTTGCAGGTCATTAATAAGATTAACTGTAATATTAGCGGGTTCAGATGAAAGTCCGCCACCTTGATGCGTTGCCACAACCTGAGAAGTAACAGAAGGGACTGTAAAATCACTCAAAGTTGCAGCTCTACTCAAAATGATATTTATGCTGCCATCTGCATTCTTAGCAGTGGCAAGTTCAAATAAATCGTCAAATAAAGTATCACTGCCCGCCAAATTATAATCAAAGGGAGTTCCATCTGTATCCCTTGCCGAGACCTTGCCTACTACAACTCCAGCTGCATTTGCCTCTGATAAAAGTAAATCAAAGTTATAAGGTGTTGAGCTAAACACTGGAGGGGTTGTATCAACAACACTAACAGAAATTGTGGCTGTTGTGCTCACGCCTTGGCTATTACTGGCAATGACGTCAAATTGATACTCGCCTAAGTCACTCGCTTGGGCTTGTAGAGTTATTTCTCCTGTTGTTGGGTCAATCTGAAATAGGGCGTTATCATCATCTCCACCGCTTATGTTATAGCTAATAACGTCACCATCAGGGTCGGTTGCTGCTACATTGCCCACCGAGTAGCCAAGAGGCGAATCAGAGGGGATGTTGGCAAAACTATAGCTGGCGGGGTTTGCGCCCGCTGCAGGAGTAAACCGAATTCCTGAACCACTGACTGCTACAAACTCAATTTCACCACAACCCAGCGGCATGCCATTGCGCTGACACTCTTGATTTGCGGCTGAAGGCAAAAGCTGTTTGTTATCAGAGGAGCGAACGGCATTCAATGAAGGATACTCGCCAGCATTGAAAACCCAGCTGCGGGTGATGGTGCTATCTGCGGTTGTGTCAATGTCTTCATCCCAATGACTGGAAGGGAATAAAACAGCGCACTCTCCCTCTGATATTAGCGTAAAACCTTCAATACGCAGACCATTCAGTTCGCATCCTCGCAGTCGGCCTGTGGAGAGTCCAGTAGTGCCTGTGCTATCTCCATCAATAGTATTGCTTCTATCCTTCCCAACGCCAGGTAGTATTGGGGTAATAACACTAGCGTCAAAATATGACTCTTCAATAATAACGCCGTTGCCTGCTGTTTGGTCTCTTTCCGCAACTACACCTCCTAATAAAGTATTAGCCCTTGGCTCCCGAGTCATAGCAGCAGCCTTACCAGTAGTATAAGAAGTATTTATAATTGCCCCTACACCTGAGATAGACCCAGCAAGTCCTCCTGCAGTCCCTTCTCTACCTGATATTCCATACCCCCCTCTAACACTCCCTGTGGCGTAAGAAGATAACAAAGCCCCTCCCTGATTTGTTCCTAACAAACCGCCAGTGTCTCCCTGACCTTGAACTACTGCTGTAGAATAAGAATAAGATATCTCCCCTTGGTTTAATCCAACCAATCCGCCTATAGAATCCATTGATGCGTTAACTAAGCCAGTCGCGTAAGAATAGCTAATAACTCCATCTTCCTGATTCAAGGCGACTAATCCACCAGCATGAGAGCCAGAAATAATAGTATCTACTGTTGTGGTTTCTCTATAAGCATTCCCTGGTGCCTGAATTCTCATCTCAATATTCTCCAGTCCAACGGCACTTATGCTGCCGCTATTAGTGCCAAAGAGTCCAAAGGAATCTGTGATAGCCACAGCGCGCAGTATCATATTTAGATTGCTGATGGCGTAGCCCTCGCCACTTAAAGAACCGCTGAAGGATTGACCGCTTTTGCCAGCAATTGGAGTCCAGCCGCGCCCGCTATAACCGTTAACTGCTGGTTTATTCCAAACAGCTGTATTGGTGGCGGAAGCATTTATATCATTGGCAAGTTCATAGTGCTTGGTGAGTTGGTCGGCGGCAGTGGTTCCATAGAGAAATACGTTATTAGTAAAATCGGATGAACCGAGCGGAGTTCCTGTATGGTCAACTCCCGCTATTGCTTGCAGCTGATAGATATTGGAGATAATATAGGGGTTTTCCGACTCTCCATTTCCCATAACTTCCATAGTGCCAACACCTGGGAAGGCATCATATAAGTCATTAACCCCATCTCCATCAGAATCATCAAGAAGTCCCAGGTCATTAATAAGATTAACCCTAACAGCGGCTTTAGATGAAAGCCCGCCACCTTGATGTGTTGCCACAACCTGAAAGATAACGGAAGATGCTGCAAGATCACCCAGATTCGCAGCTCTACGCAAAATGATGTTTCTGCTGCCATCTGCGTTATCAGCGGCGGCAAGTCCAAATAAATTCTCAAGTAAATTATCGCTGTCCTCCAAACTATAATCAAAGGGAGTCCCATCTATCGCCGAGACATTGCCTACCACAACCCCAGCCGCATTTGCCTCCGATAAAAGTAAATCAAAGTTATAAGTCCTTGGGTCAAACACTGGAGGGGTTAAATCGCGGACAGTAACAGAAATTGTGGCTTCTGTGCTCGCGCCTTCGCCATCACTGGCAATGACGTCAAATTGATACTCAGCTATATCAGTTGCTGTGGTTTTTAGAGTTATTTCACCTGACGTTGAGTCAATATCAAATAGGGCGTTATCATCCTCTCCACCGTCTATTCTATATGATACAGGAGCGTCACCATCAGGATCGTTTGCCGACACATTACCCACCGAGTAGCCAGCAATGGAATTCAAGGGGATGCCATCAAAGCTATAGCGGGCGGGTGTTGCGCCAGCTGTAGGAGTAAACTGACCTGAGCCACTGACTGCTGAAAACATAGGGGCTTGGTTGTCAGGAAGAACACTTACGGTAATCTCAGCCATTGTAATGCCTCCTTTGTTATCACTGGCAGCGACGTTGAATGTATAAGGAATTGGAGAGGTGCCTGTATTAGCCGCTACCTTTTTTAGAGTTATCTCGCCTGTTGAACTAATCTTAAATAGGGCGATATCATCAGTCCCACCGTTTATGTCATAAGTGATAGTATCATTATCAACATCGGTTGCCGATACATTGCCCACCGAGTAGCCAATAAATGAATTAAAGGTGATATTAGCAAAATTATAAGAGATAGGATTAAAAACAGGCGCATCATTCACGGGAGTAATGGAAATTGTATAGCGGACTTTAACTGCGGGATCATCACTCTTCACTAAATCTATATAAAATTCGCCGAACACGTTTTCGTCAATACCATTGATGGTTATGTTTAGTGCGGTGGCGTTTGATAAAAGTGTTAGTTGGTTATTATCATCGGGTTCAACTTCACCTGATGGATTGCCATTAACAATTTGGGTGAAGGTAAAATTGCTTAATCCAATCTTAGTGGTGTTTACTTCTTGACCTGCTAACACCTCGCCAACCATGATGTTATAGATTGTAGTAGAGTCAAAAATTTGGGGAAGAGTAAGAAGCCCGCAATCTATAGCGCCGCCGACATCTTCAGCAAACATGCAGTTGCCTGCTGGAATGTTTAAGCCAGCCGCTCTAATATCCATGCGCACCTGCGCCAAAGCATAATTACTTGCATTAGAAGGAGTATCTCCTTGACTCACACGAATATAATAGGTTTGACTTGTTGTTTCTGTTTCGTCTTCAAACAAGGGGATGGTATCAAGAGCATTATATTTGCTGCTTCCATCTATTTCTCCGCTGCTATTAATAACAGCAAATTGTTTTTGGGTTATGAGCAGCACCTTGTCAGTGCCTGTGCCTCCAGCAGTTGGGTCTGTCCCTAAGGAAGCAAGGTGGTAAGTGTTGTTAACCTTAATATCAAAATAGCTATCAAAATTATCTGCGCTGTCTTCTAATTTACCTGAGGCATCTTCAGATTCAGAAAGAATTTGTATGCTTTCGACAGTGATACTCTTATTTGAAGTAAAAGGAATTACTATGACTCCAGCGTCATCAACTTGTTGTTGGTTATCTTTGGATACTTTGATTTTATTTAATGCTCTAGTGGGATCCCGTTCAATAAAGTAGCTATTATCAGCATCGTCATCACTAAGGCGAACTAACGTGGTGTTATATGTGTCACCAGTAAGGTTGATTTGGGGGCGAGCGCCTTTTGTAGTCAAACCGCCACTGACAATAGAGGAAGCCAAGGTTGCGTCGGCTCGGACATTATCTGCTGTAATCACATCAGCATAATCGCTTTGGGTATATGTAAAAGTATACACTGGCGCGTGGTTGCTGGTAGTGCTGTACTCAACATTTTTAGGATTGGCTTTTATCACCTCAATTGTAAAATCTATTGAGTTTGTTTTAGGTGGCTCTACGCCACCTATAAAGGAGCCAGTAAAATCCAATGTTGCCGTTATATTACCAAACAGAGATGCTTCAACATAATCGATATTCTCAATAGCTAAACCCACGTTGCTGTTCTCATCAGGAGCATTCAAAGATAGAGGAGGGGATATAGGAGGGTTCAAAGATAAGAGAGTTAATATGTCAAAGTTAATCCCATCTGCAACGTCAATGTCAGTTGCATCATCTGGGGTTGAACTTTCTAAGGATACATCAGTTATAGCGTAGGATATTGTAACTAAAGGAGCAGGGTCTCTGCGACCAATCCTAAAAAAATCATCAGCATCTTTAGACACATCAGTTGGCTTGTATGCAAACAAATTTTCTTTGATTACATGTCTTCTGTTGCCCCCCCCATCGCTAAGGTCGCCATCCACATCTGTTTCCCTTACTTGTAAACCAGCCATATTTACTACAATAGGGTTTATTGGTTGCACCACATCAATAACCTTGACTTGAATGGTTATTGTGTTGCTTTTATCTTGGCGACCCGTCCCGCCTGTGTTGTTGGTTATCGTAAGAGCGCTAGTATGAACTAGTCCATCACCAAGATTTTCAAGTTTATCTGCGTCTGCTACTATTAGCTGCAATGAACGTTTATTGTCATTTGATGCAGCAGTTACAGTAACATTAAAAACTTCAGCAAATTCTTTATCACCCAACTCATATACCAAAGCATTAGCATCTGTTTCGTTAATATTGGCTATGTTGATAAGAATGTCAGCAACAGGCGATCCTTGTGGTGCATCTTCCATTACAGAACCGCTGGTTACACTAGTTTCTCTATCAATCAGCGGTTTTTCTACAACATCAAGCACTACTAAATTGAAAGTTAATGAAGCACTCAGCGGATCATCCGCAGGAGATACAGATACAGGTTTAGGTTGCGTCTCTGTTAGGCGGTTAAACTCATATCTGCCTTTATCTAATATAGTGCTTGTGTCAGTAAGAGTGACTTTATCGTTAGTGATGGTGATGACATCCTCATCAATTACCGTGGAAGCAAAATCTTCAAAATTTAGGGGCTTCACCAGAGTTAAAGTTGCAATAGAAACTTTCTGCTTGCCTACAGGGTCTGCAGGGGCAAAGGTCAATTTAACCGCACCTTCATAGAAATCATCAGAACCGCCTATACCAGCACCAAAGGCAAACGAATGCTCGGTAAACATATCATCATTGTCATCTGTAACTGTAAAACGGGCTAACACTGTGCCAGCAGGAGTGTTTTCGTTGATGGTGACATTTAATGTCAATTCATTTGCTGTTTTATTATAGATGCCAACACCATTTACTCCTGCGGGGAAATTATTGAACTTGGAAATCTTTGGAGCAGTATTTATATCATTAACTAAAATACTCACTGTGGCATAGTCATGCGAAAATGGGTTACTTCTATCGTTAATATCATCGGCATTGGCAAGCCGAACAACCACACTATAGGAATCGGGGAACTCTACCGTGCTTTCTCCCTTCAAAGAAATAGCCCCAGAGGTTGAATTTATGCTAAACAAAGAACTATGGGTTGTAATGCCTAAAAGTAGTTTTGCGTTAAATGCGTTAGATCCTATGCCAAATCCTCCCGCTCCTACCAAAGCAAATCTTGGAGATATGCCTAAGTTAGCTGGTGCCTGTGATATATCAATAAAATTCGGGTAGAAAGGTGGAAAGTTATAAGTATTTTCGGGAAGGGGAAAAACTACTGTTTGTCTACCAGTTACACTATCTCCCTCAGTGTCTTCAGTTACACTGCCGGTAAATTGTCGCACTCTAAACACAGGTGAGCGGTTTGCATCTAATAATTTTGTTCTATCTATATATAGAGAGCTACTGCTGTTGGAATATGCATTATTATCAACCGCAACATCAATAGATATGGGTGTTTCCAGACCTATAACATTATTGTCGCTGGCATCAATGCTGCTCAATGCGTCACTAATATTAGCAGGGTTGTTCCGGTCAAAGTTGTCAGGACGATAAAATACTTGAACCTCTATGGTGAAATCATTGACATCCGCTAATCCCAGCTTGCTAAGTTTAAGATTCTGGGGCTTGCCATCGCCGAAACCACTGACAACAGCAAAGTTGTTGATGGGGTCAGATAAATCATCAGTATAACTAACTGTATAAAACAACTCGTTATCATTGTCAGTTTCAGGGTTAACTGCCTTGACCGTGCCAAGGGTATTGCGTTCATTGGCAAACATAGCGGCGCCAGACAATAGGACTATGCTTCCATCTGATCTGTTTTCTATCTTAGCGGCTTTAGTGAAGCCGAGTTTCAAACTACTAATGCCAGTAGCAACTGGGGCGTATCTAACATCTGTAATTTCAACAGGAACTCGCAAGGGTTTAACTGGCTTATTGGCAACAGTGCCATCTGTGTCTTGCGTGGTTATGGTAACCATGTAGATAGCTTTGCCTTCTTTTAATTCATTATCTGTAAATTTTTCGTAATCTAATAAACTTGCATTCACTCTTAGAGTGAATAGATTATTGTTACCATTTTTCTTAACTATGCTAAACAGTCCATTGCCATGAGTGGGAGAAACAAATTCAACCTGGGTCTCTGATACGTTAACTGAAAGTTTGGTCATTCTATCATTATCATCTTCGTCAGTGTCTGCAATTGTTATATCGCCAGGGACGACATAAAGATTTCCTGTGGCGGCATCATTTTCACTTAATGCGCCTACTGCAGGTGTTGTAAAGTCAACGCCTGGATAGTTAGTTTCAGTTGGTCCAACTCCTTCAGCAATTGACAGGGGAGGATATGTTATAGTCGGGGCTTCATCAATGTTAGTGATGTTTATGGTTAGGGATGCGTAGTAGCATCTCACATCTTCAGTTGTGCTACAGCCAGTAAATCCAGAAATTGGATTACTATCAGAGTTAGGTGCTGCTGTTGCGTTTATTCTGGCAACTAATGGTTGATAATCGGCGCCATTGAAAGATGCGCCAAGGACACATTTAAATAGGCGATCCGCTTCGTCATCCCTATCTTCATAATTAAATGATGTAGCGCTTTTTACCTGAGTGCCTATATTATCAAGATAAATGGAATCAGGAGAGCAAAAAGGCAATGATACGGAGGATGGATCCCGCGCAGCAGTAGAATCAAGCAATGCAAAGAAAATAGTTCGTTTCTCTCCTGGGGCAACTGCAAAGCCATAGCGGCTTAATGCATTATTAACTCCGTCTATGGGAATAGTAGTGATTGCTGCCTGTTCTTCTTCAAATAGGACAGTGCGGTTTAATACAAACCTGTCTGGTAAGTCGCCAGTGTAGTTTTGGTCACGCATGAGATCTGGTGTAACTGGTCTACCTTTAGTAGAAACTTTGCTAAGGTCAAAAGAAACTGCATCGTTTATATTGGGAAGGGTATCCACTACTTCAGGGAAACGCACAGGCACTGTGCGGACTATGGATATTTCTGTCTTAACCAATGAACTAACTGTAATTGCAATCTCCGCTCTAACTGTAACAGTTGGAACATCCGCAAGAATGTCCGCCAGGGAAACTGGAAATGCAAAAGGGTTGCTAGCATAGATTCTTGCGCCTTTACTGTCGCTATTAGGGACAATAGTTAGATACCTATTCAAAGTTGAGGAAGCATCCTTCACGGCATCACCCGCAAAAGTGTATTTTATTGTGTAGTTATCAATGCTTATATCATTTGCATCCACTTTAGAATCTTCTGTGGTTATTAATTTATTAATCTCAGCTGTCACCAATTTGTTTATCTCCGCTTCTTTGATTAAAACACTACCTAAAAAGGTTGCATTAAGGGGGATTGATCTAAGAGCTGGTCCGGAAGAACCAGAAACTTGGTCTTGTGGCGATATATCTTGTGATGATATATTAACGTTGAGAGGTATAAAAGTATAACTGGAGTGAGAAAAAATACTTGACCTAGTAGTAGGACCGCCGGTGCCGCTGGTGCCGCTGGTGCCGCCGCCACCACCGCCGCTAGCACAAGCAGCAACAACAGCAGTAAGAAACAGGACAGCAAGGACAGGCATCTTTGTGAATAATCTATTTAATAATCCCCCAATCAATTTTTGTAAAAATATAATTTTCATTTTAATACCCATTCAATAAGTTAATAATATACATCTTGCGGGCGGAGCGCAGCTCCGCCCCTACAGGCCAACATAGCTAATTATTATTATAACAGAATTAGGCGAAAATATCAGGCAGAGCAAGCATGGGGATGATTTGCCGCGAGTGTTATGCATCTTGCGGGCGGATGAATCCATCCCTCCCTGCTATATTATTCTCCACTATATACAGAGGAGATAAGTTGGGCTATCGCCTCTTCAATGGGATGGAAATTGTCTAAGGACAGCAAGAATAGGTGTCTTTGAAATAATCATTTTAATCTATCGTAGGAATAGAAGGACAGGTACTACCCTCAGCGACTTGGTTCTGATTCTTCTGCTCTGCGGCAGAAGGTAGAAGCGGTCTGTTATCAGAGGAGCGAACGGCGCTCAAAGATGGGGGTTGGTTAGCAGTAAAAATCCAGCCGCTCTCAATATCAAAAGTGCCTGCGGTGCTGTCCGTAGCGTTGCCCCAGTCGCTGGATGGGAATAAACCAGTGCAGGTTGGTGCTGGGACTACTCCTTCTATAGCCATCTCATCCAGTTTGCATCCTTGCAGTTGGGGGAGTTGTAGTCCAGCAGTACCGGTGTTGTCTCCTGATCGTCCATCATCATGTTTACCATCTGCTCTTTCCTTATGTATGTCTATAAAAGCATTGAAACCGTACCAATAAGTTGCCTCAATAGTAACGTTGATACCTCCTAACCTGTCATCATCTCTTTCTCCAGCTACAACTCCTAATGAAATAGCATCTCCATTAAGACCTCTCCCAATCCCCCCAGTAAGAATATAAGCAGTATTTATAATCGCTCCTTCACCTGAGATAGACCCAACCATTCCCCCTGCAACCGCATTTCCACCTACTATTCCAGGAGAAGACCGAACACAATTTGAGGTTACATAAGTAGATAATATAGCACCTCGCTCATTTGCCCCTACCAAACCACCGGTGTCTCCCGCACCTATAACTTGATCCATTGAAGCATAAGAATAAGATATCTCTCCTTCATTTACTCCAATCAATCCTCCTACAGCGTCCAGTGATGCGTTAACATAGCCAGTCGTGTAAGAATAGCTAATAATTCCATCTTCCTGATTCAAGGCGACTAACCCGCCCGTATGAGAGCCGAGAGTAATGTTCTCTATTGTTGTGCTTTTAGTATAAGTATTCTCTGGCGCCTCAATTACCATGTCAATATTTTCCACCCCAAGCGCAGTAATATTCCCATTATTTATCCCGAAAAGACCAAAATGCTTTGAGTTATCGCCTTGACGTACTCGGATATTTAAACCATTGATGGCATAACCTTCACCAGAGAATGAACCGCTGAAGGATTGCCCACTTTTGCCGGCGATTGGAGTCCAGCCGTATCCGACAAAGTTGTCACTATCAATCGCCGGTTTAGCCCAAATAGCCGTATCGGTAGTAGCAGAAGCGTCTATGTCATTGGCAAGTATATAATGCTTGGTGAGTTGGTCGGCGGCATTTGTTCCATAGAGAAAAGCGTAGCTAGTAAAAATTGATGAATTAAGCGGCATTCCTGCGTGGTCAACTCCAGCTATTGCTTGCAGCTGGTAGATGTTGCCAATAATATAAGGGTCGTCTGGATCTCCACTTCCCCTCACCCTCACAGCGTCATCATCTGGAAATGCGTCATATAAGTTTATAACTCCATCTCCATCTCCATCAGTATCAGAGATAACCGTAATATCCTCCTCAGATGAAATCCCACCAATTTGATGCGTTGCCACAACCTGAAAGGTAATAGAAGTAGATGCTTCTGGAAAATCATTAAAAGTAGCAGCTCTACGCAAAATGATATTTCTGGTGCCATCTAGGTTATCATTGGCGGCAAGTTCAAATAAATCGTCAAAAATATTATTGTTGCGCGCCAAACTATAATCAAAGGGAGTTCCTTGCTCATCCACTGCCGAGACATTGCCTACCACAACCCCCGCGGTGCTTGCCATGGCTAAAGGCAAATCAAAGTTATAAGGTGTTGAGGTAAACACTGGAGGGGTTGGGTCACCTACAGTAACAGAAATTGTGGCTGTTGTGCTTCCGCCTTCGCCATCGCTGGCATTGACGTTAAATTGATACTCACCTAAATCAGTCGCTATGATTTTTAGAGTTATCTCGCCTGTCGTTTGATTAATCATAAATAGGGCGTTATTAACAGGAGCATCATTGTTTCTGATATATTCATTGCCTATGGTATAAGTAATAGCGTCACCATCAGGGTCGGTTGCCGACACATTGCCAACCGAGTAGCCAGCGGGTGAACTATGAGGGATGAATGCAAAAGCATAATTGGCGGGGGTTGCGCCAGCTGCAGGAGTAAACTGACTTCCTTCTGAGCCACTGACTGCTACAAACTCAATTCTACCACAGCCCAGCGGCATGCCATTGCGCTGGCACTCCTGTTCTGCGCCTGAAGGTAAAAGCTGTTTATTGTCAGAGGAGCGAACGGCACTCAATGAGGGATATTCGCCAGCATTAAAAATCCAGCGGCGGGTAATCCCATCCGTAGTGTCGTCCCCCCAGCTGCTGGAGGGGAATAAACGGAAGCAGGTGGTTGGCGCTGGCATAACGCCAGTTATAGCCATTCCATCCAGTTCGCATCCTTGCAGTTGGGTGTTGCTTAGCCCTGCATGTCCCGATATTGAGTTATCATCAAAATTGCCGATGCCCATAATATCTGTAATTACTGGGTTATTATACCAATAGGAAGAAGTAATTATATTTCCTCTCTCTAACTGACCTACTAAATGACCAATGTAACGATTGGGAATAGAAAGCGTACTATACGGCTCAGCTATAGCCCCCCCTGTAGCATAAGATGCTTCCACAATATTATTCTCATTGTTGTTTACGTAGCCCACAAGAGCACCGACAACAGCATTATGCTCGGCAGATGAGGAGCCGTCCCTATATCCATGAGCTCCATTGACACTGCCAGTGGCATAAGAAGATAATATTTTGCCGCCTGCCGTGTTAGAGCCAACTAAGCCGCCAGTGTCTAATCTGCCTTCCACCGCGGCAGTAGAATAGGAGTAGGAAATTTCACCGAGATTAGAACCAACTAAGGCGCCCACCTTCTCTGCAGTAGCATTGACGAGCCCGCTAATGTAAGAATATTGGATAACTCCTGCTTGCTCATTTTTACCAACCAATCCTCCGTTGCCTGCATTAGGTATAGTTATACCACCATAAAATTGTAGCTCATCTCCAACCGCTTGGATTCTCATCTCAATGTTTTCCAGCCCAACCGCGCTTATCTTGCCGCTGTTAGTGCCAAAGAGTCCAAAGGTATCTGTGGTAGCTGCAGCGCGCAATGTCATATTTAGGTTGCTGATGGCGTAACCTTCGCCACTAAAAGAACCGCTGAAGGATTTGCCACTTTTGCCAGCAATTGGTGTCCAGCCACGTCCTGTATAACCAGTAATTGCTGGCTTATTCCAAACATCCTCATTGGTGTCGGCAGCATCTATATTTTGGTTTAGTTTATAGTGCTTGGTGAGTTGCTCGTCAGTATCCGTGCCATAGGGAAAATTGTTATTAGTGAAACCTGATGAACCAAGTGCAGTTCCCTCATGGTCAAATCCAGCTATTGCTTGCAGTTGGTATATGTTACTAATAATATAAGGGTTGTTAGAATCTCCGTTTCCTATAACATTCACAGTATTGTCATTCGGGTCTGCGTCATAGAAGTCCATAACGTCATCTCCATCAGAATCAGTGATAAGATTAACCCTAACATCTGCCTCAGATGAAAATCCGCTAACTTGATTCGTTGCTACAACCTGAAAAGTAACAGGGAATGCAGCGAAATCACTTAGAATAACAGCTCTACGCAAAACAATATTTCTGCTGCCATCTGTGTTATTAGCTGGGGCAAGTTCAAATAAACCCTCGCTATCCAGCAAGCTGTAATCAAAAGGAGTCCCTTCAACATCCATTGCCGAGACATTGCCTACCACGACTCCCGCCGCGCTTGCCATGGATAAAGGCAAATCAAAGTTATAAGGTGTTGAGGTAAACGCTGGAGGGCTTGAATCAAGGACACTAACAGAAATTGTGGCTTTTGTGCTATTGCCTCGGTCATCACTGACAGTGGTGTTAAATTTATACTCACCTAAGTCACTGGCTACAGCTTGAGCTTGTAGAATTATTTCACCTGTCGTTGGGTTAATCTGAAACAGGGTGTTATCAACTTTGCTGTTAGACCCATTTATGCTATATTTATCGGTTATGTTATAAGTAAGAGTATCACCATTAGCATCGCTTGCCGATACATTGCCCACCGAGTAGCCAGCGGGCGAAAAAGAGAGAATGTTGGCAAAGCTATAGTCGGCGAGTGCTTCGTTATCTGCAGGAGTAAACTGACTAAATTCTGAGACACTGGCTGCTAAAAATACTGGGGGGACGTTGTCGTTGGGGCGAGGGGCAAAGGTGACAGTGACCTGGGGAAAGCCATCAACTAATGTGCCACCATCTAAAAATTGTGGGTTATATGTGCACTCAGCATTAGTAGTTATGTTATCAATTGATGTAATCAAAGCGGTTACTCTGCGATTAGTATCATCATAAGTAGTAGAATCAACAGGGTTTACACGCTTGCATTTTCTACTATTACTAAGAGCGTCTCCGAAATCTACGTCTGTATCGCCATCGCCATCATTGTCTTGTATTCCAAGAGTAATTGAAACGTTGTCACCAGCTAAAATACCAGTATCATAAGGAGGGCTAATCACGTTTCCATTGGCGGTTACACTAATGAAGCCCGAATAACTAATAGGGCTTTTGGGCACCTGAATATTTATCATTTCCGTAGTACTGCCGCCTCCTTCTGTAGCCGTTAATGTTAGCGCGCATGTGGTGCCTATAGCTATCCCTTCACTAAGCTCAATATTCCAAGATGCGGTATACATCGCATTATCAAATTCATCGCCTATCTTGCAATAATTATCGTTAGAAGAAGTTAACCTATAGCTGATTTCATTATCGTCATCATCTGGGTCGCCGTCACTAAAATTAGAATGGACTGTAAACGTCCTCTCAGCTGCGTTCCTACCAGTAGCATACCTAACATCTTCTAATCCATCTTCTACCAAGTCCTGTATGGTGGGGGGTATATCACGTGTGCCAGCTCTGCTATAGCGACCTACTATTCCTTGGCTATCATAATATTGGGAGGAACTCCGTTCGGGGCGTCCATTATCCAATTCAATATCAAAACCTCCAAAATATGTTCCAACTATGTCATAATCTAATCTTGCGCAATCACTACCTACTTCACCACCTAATTCACCAAATTCCTGGACTCCTATCGTGAATTTAAGAAACCTTTGTTCGTCTGTTTTGTCCTCTATCATATCCGTTATATCTTGGAATTTAGCAAAAGAAATATCACCCAATGAACATGCATCATTTACCCTAGCTGCCCAGGGTTCATCCAAATCTTGCCCCCTCTCAACTACAAAGAGTCCAGAACCCCTAAAAGCAAAATTTGACACATTATAATTCCCACCACCTTCAACAAAATCCTCGCTAGTTATGGTTACTAGGACTGCTATATCATCATTATCATTATAATTAAGCACCTGGGTCCCGCCTGGCAGGTCTGTCATTAATTGAGTTGCCACTGTAAGTTCTGAGTCAGCTCCTATAATATTTAATGTTCCGTTCAGTGTGACGACTGGGGCATTTTTAGTTCGGTTATCCGTAACCGTAATCTCAAATTGTTTAACACCAACATCTGCATTAGTATACGTAGGGAAGAAGAATTGAACGTTTGCCATGTCGTCTTCTCCTATATCATATTGAAACTCGGCGGGATCTATTATTTCTATGCTTGACTCCCTCTCAGTTTTATCGCTGTTATAAAATACCATAGTAGCATTAAATTCATCAATAGACACATTCGCAAATTTCTCTAATTTGTCACCTTCAATATTTTTATCCCTAAATCTCACATCTATTAGTTCTTCTCTATCTGGTATACCTTCTGATATGTTTAGTATGGTTCGCTCATCATTACCAGGAATAACATTTGCCGAAAATGCTGCTATTCTTACATCTGACGGCGGGGATTGAATGTCATATTCGGTGGCAAGCGTTATGGAACCCGCCTGAGCACTTGCTTCTTTTACTGGATTTGCATCTTTGGTTTCACCACTCTCAGAAATCGCTAAGGCGGCATTAACCGTGATATTAAATTCATCGCCCGCAAGCTCGTCATCAACGACCAACTTGAACGCGGGGAGAATCCCTCCAGGCGTAATGTCTGCAAAGCTTATAAAATGTTTTAGATTAAACTCACCGTCAAATTCATAGTTATCACTAAGTAATTCAATAACTGACACCAGATCACCATCCGCATTAGTAAAACTATTTACTCCTTCTCTATCAATATTCTCGGGAGTTATAGTAAGTAGAATGCCGTAGCCCAAGCTAGCTGGTAAGTTCAGGTCCTCACCAGTGATATTAATTCCCTCAATAGTTGCAATAGTTCGGTTTGTCTCGCTATCCAATGCTCCCGTACCGTTATAAGGATAATCTATTGTAATATCACCACCTTCTAAATTAAGTGGTTCGGGATTATTTTTAAAATTTAGAACAAAGAAACCTGTATGCGTTCTAGGACCTCCAGCCGCCGAATATCTTTCCGTTGTTGACCAAGTAACTGTATAGGTGCCCACATCCTCCTGAGTTAAGAAGTTTCCATGAATTCGGTTATCCCCATCATCAGTAAGTACTGTGCTCGACCAGCTGAACTTATCTGTTAGGTCCCTTGGGGTATCGCCGCTACTCTCTCTAACTTTTTCTATAACACTGTCAATAGAAAAAGTTATGTTTTCCTGCTCACCTAAAGGTCTTGCAAAGTCCGCATCTTCAATTCTAATATGATTGATAGTGTAACGAAAAAAAGAAGTGTCTTCTATCAGATCCACTCCTCTACCATTACTCTCAAATATATCCTCAGAGCTTTCAGCTATTACATGGTCATGAGTAGTAGCTGCTATTCTTATAGATGTATTTGCGTCTGCAGCGTTATCCCCTGTAAATGGAACAATATAAACTCCTCCTTCTCCCAGGGCATTAGTAATATTATAATCAACTTCTGATATAGTGGAGAAGTCACTCGTAAAAGTAACTGTAAATAATTCGGGAAATGATTCGGAATTGGGCACTTCAACTGGCATCGGCACAGCGCCGGCATCAGGAGTTATAGTTAAAGTATCTGCAAGAGAGGAGGGGACGCGAGTTTGAGTTCCTGGAATAATCGTTGCAGGTACTGCATCTCCTACGCTAAAATTGGAGAATCTTAAATCAGGGTCACTATAGGTTAGGGTAAATTCTCTGGCAAGAAGATCATTAACTGGATCATATCCGCCTTGAGAAGTTTCAATGAGATTTAAGTTGTAGTTAACAGGAGTTGCGTTAATAAATATAGTAGGATCATCCATTTGGGTGACTGTAACACGCGAGCTTCCTGTCTCATTATATATTGTTGCAGTAACCGCATCGCCAAAACCACGTGGCTCAGTTTCTGTGGTTCTATAAGTAATATCAGTGATGCCCCAGCCATGTTTTTGATAGGTAATTATGTCATTATTCATAATATCTGAATCATAATCAAAAACATCAACTTTCTTAGTGTTAGATAATCCTACTTCTCTGTCATTACGAGTAACTTTCTCTACTACTACTGTTGCTGTTTGACTTCTGCGGGTATTGTCATTAATAGCCACAACTCCAGGGATAATAGTAATGCTTTTGTTCTCAGTGCCATCAGTGATTTCAAGCAGTTCTGTATCTTCTGTTAAGTTGAAAGTAAAACTATCACCCTCCGTCACATTCATTACTCCATCACTAAGCACGGGAGCAAATGTTGGGGCATTATTGCCATTACTATTGCCACTTGTATCTTCATTGACATTTAATGTAAAAGTGTGCGTGTCACTATCAATCTCATTACCCTTCGCATCATTTTCTCGTATGTGAACATTAATGATGGCGCTGCCATAGACATTGCGGGCAAGAGCAAATCTAATTTTCTCATCCTCTTTTACTCCACTTTGAGGGAAAATTACACTATTTGCTCCTGGTAAGTCATTAGGACCACCAAATGCTGATAACCCTATAAGTTGGTCATCAGTTGCCATGTTAGAAGTAGGTGTTGGAGTAATCCCGCCAGTTGGGACGGAAATTGTGATTGTTGTCGTGCCTTCATTTTCTGTTACGTAATCTTCGTTGCTTATGTTTATATACAAAAAGTGAGTGCCAAAAGCGTTTGGCGTAATGCTATTTTCGCTAATATTGCCTGTGCCTGCAGTAAGGTTTGCTAAAACGCTATTCCTGCCAGAAGTTTCGCCAATATACAATTCTACGACTTCTGCTGGAATATTTAAGCCACCTGCTTCAATATTTAGGTGAACCTGCGCCAAAGCATAATTACTTGCATTAGAAGGAGTATCTCCTTGACTCACACGAATATAGTAGGTGCGGTTTGTTGCTTCTGTTTCTCCTTCAAACAAGGGGATAGTGTCAAGAGTATTATATTTGTTGGTTTCATCTATTACTCCGCTGCTATTAATAACAGCAAGTTGTTTTTGGGTTATAAGCAGCGCTTTACTTATATCTTCAGGGCTTCCTTCGCTAGCAAAGTTATAAGTGTTGTTAACCTTAATATCAAAATAGCTATAGAAGTTGTAGAAGCTATCTGAATTATTTGCGCTGTCCTCTAATTTACCTGAGGCATATTCAGAAAGAACTTGTATGTTTGAAACAGTGATATTCTTATTTGAAGTAAAAGGAATTACTATGACTCCAGCGTCAACTTGTTGTTGGTTATTTTTAGTTACTTGGATTTTATTTAATTCTCTACTGAAATCCCGTTCAATAAAGTAGGTGTCATTGTCATCGTCATCGCTAAGGCGAACTAACGCGGTGTTATATGTGTCGCCAGTAAGATTAATTTGGGGGCGAGCGCCTTCTGCAGTCAAACCGCCACTGACAATAGAGGAAGCCAAGATTGCATCTGCTCCCACATTATCTGCTGTAATCTCATCAGCCGTAATCTCATCGCCGTAGTTGCTTTGGGTATATTGAAAGGTATACACTGGAGCGTTGTCGCTGGTAGTATTGTATTCCACATTTTTAGGATTAGCTTTTATCACATCAATTATAAAATCTGTTGAATCTGTTACAGGTGTTTCTATGCCACCTATAAAGGAGCCAGTAAAAGCCAATGTTGCCGTTATATTACCAAACAGAGATGCTTCAACATAATCGGTATTCTCAATAGCTAAACCCACGTTGCTGTTCTCATCAGGAGCATTCAAAGATAAAAGAGATAATATGTCAAAGTTAATCCCATCCGCAACGTCAATGTCAGTTGCATCATTTGGGGTTGAGCTTTCTAAGGATACATCAGTTATAGCGTAGGATATTGTAACTAAAGGAGCAGGGTCTCTGCGACCAATCCTAAAAAAATCATCAGCATCTTTAGACACATCAGTTAGATTGTATACAAACAGATTATCTTTGATTACATGTCTTCTGTCGCCCCCTGCATCGCTCCCCGCATTGCCCTCCGCATCGCTAAGGTCGCCATCCACATCTGTTTCCCTGACTTGTAAGCCAGTCATATTTACTACAATAAAGTTTATTGGTTGCAGCACATCCATAACCTTGACTTGAATGGTTATGGGGGTGCTTTTATCTTGGTCACCTGTCCCGCCTGTGTTGTTGGTTATCATAAGAGTGCTGGTATGAACTAGTCCATCACCAAGATTTTCAAGTTTATCTGCGTCTGCTACTATTAGCTCCAATGCACCATCTGCCGTTACATTGACATCAAAAACTTCGTCAAATTTTTCATCACCCAACTCATATACCAACGCATCAGCATCTGTTTCGTTAATATTGGCTATGTTGATAAGAATGCCAGCAACAGGTGATCCTACTGGAGCATCTTCCATTACCTGGCCGCTGGTTACACTATTTTCGGTATCAATCAGCGGTTTTTCTACAACATCAAGCACTACTAAATTGAAAGTTAATGAGGCACTCAGCGGATTATCCGCAGGAGATGATATAGGTTCAGGTTGCTCCTGTGTTAGAGGGTTATGTTCATATTTGCCTTTATCTGATATAGTTCTTGTGTTATCAGTAAGAGTGATTGTATCGTTAGTGATGGTGATGAAATTTTCATCAATTACCGTTGAAGCAAAATCTTCAAAACTTATGTGTTTAACCAAGGTTAAAGTTGCAGTAGAAACTTTCTGCTTACCTACAGAAGCTGCAGGGCTAAAAGTTAATTTAACCGCGCCTTCATAGAAATCATCTTTATTGCTGATATTAGCGCCAAAGGTAAACTCATGCTCGGCAAACGTGTCATCATTGTCATCTGTAACTGTAAAACGGGCTAACACTGTGCCAATAGGAGTGTTTTCGTTGATGGTGACATTTAGTGTCAATGCATTCGCTGTTTCATTATAACTGCCAACACCATCCACTAGCTGGATATCAGGGAAGGTAAAACCATTGTCTTTGGGAATTACTGGAGCAGTGTTTATATCATTAACTAAAATATTCACTGTGGCATAGTCGTGTGAAAATGGGTTTTTACTATCTTTAATATCACTGGCATTGGCAAGCCGAACAACCACACTATAGGAATCGGGGAACTCTACCGTGCTTTCTCCCCGCAAGGAAATAGCTCCAGTGGTTTTATTTATGCTAAACAAAGAACTATGGCTCGGGTCAACGCCTAAACTCTGCAGTCGCACTTTGTTAAATGCGCCAAATCCATTTTCTCCTACCAAAGCAAATTCAGGGGATATGCCTAAGTTAGCTGCCTCCTGTGATATATCAATAAAATTCGGGTAGAAAGGTGGAAAGTCAAAAGGCATGGGGGTAAATCTGTCAATTAGGATTTGTTCGACTCCAGTTACATTATCTCCAGCAATATCTTCAGTCACACTGCCTGTAAGTAGCCGCTTCTTAAATATGGGCGAGCGGGCTGGATTTAATAATTTTGTTCTATCTATATATAAAAGTGTATCACTTTTGTTGGAGTATGCAGTATCATCAACCGCAATATCAATCATTATCATTGTTCTCAAAGGTATAATATCAGGGCTTTTTACTAAGGCGCTAATGTTAACAAGATTGTTCCTGTCAAAGTTGGCAGGACGATAAAATGCTTGAACAACTATGTTATAAGAACTGCCATTCACTAACCCCAGTTTGTTAAGCACAAGATTTTGGGGACTGCTGCCATCGCCAAAACCACTGACAACAGCAAAGTTTTGAGTGATGTGAGATGGAATAGTATTTTCATAAGTAACTGTATAAAATAACTCGTTATCATTGTCAGTTTCAGGGTTAACTGCCTTGACTATGCCAAGGGTATTGCGATTAGCGGCAATCATGGCGGAACCAGACAATAGCAGTATGTCTTCTCTTCCTCCACTTGACCTGTTTTCTATATTAGCGGCTTTAGTGAAGCCGAGCCCTTCGCCAATAGCAACTGGGGCGTATTTAACATCTGTAATTTCAACGGGGACTTGCATAGTTTTAACTTTAGCCATAGTGCCATCTGTGTCTTTTGTGGTTATGGTAACCATGTAGATAGCTTTGCTTTCTGCATTTAAGTCGCCTTCTGCAACGAATTTTTCAAAATCTAACTTACTTGCATTCACTCTAAGATTGAACAGATTATTTTCCATATCTTGTTTAACTATGCTAAATAGTCCGTTGCCATGAGAGGGAGAAACAGATACAATCTTGGTCTCTGCTGCGTCAACTGAAAGCTTAGTGCTTCTGTCTGGCTTTTCGTCAGTGTCTGCAATTGTTATATCGCCGCCTTGGACAACAGAAAGATTTCCTGTGGCGGCATCATTTTCACTTAATGCGCCTACTGCAGGTGTTGTAAAGTCAACGCCTGGATAGTCAGTTTCAGTTGGTCCAACTCCTTCAAAAATTGACAGGGAAGGATATGTTATAGTCGGGGCTTCATCAATGTTCGTGATGTTTATGGTTAGGGATGCGTAGTAGCATCTCACATCTTCAGTTGTGCTACAGCCAGTAAATCCAGAAATTGGATTACTATCAGAGTTAGGTGTTGCTGTTTTGTTTATTCTGGCAACTAATGGTTTATAATCAGCTCCATAAAAAGAAGCACCAAGAATACATTTAAATATGCGATCTGCTTCGTCGTCCCTATCTTCATAATTAAATGATGTAGCACTTTTTACCTGGGTGTCTATATTATCAAGATAAATGGATTGCGGAGAGCAAAGAGGCAATGATACGGAGGATGGGTCCCGCGCAGCAGAAGAATTAAGCAACGCAAAGAAAATAGTTTGTTGCTCTCCTGGGGCAACTGCAAAGCCATAGCGGCTTAATGCATTATTAACTCCGTCTATGGGAATAGTAGTGATTGCTGCTTGTTCTTCATCAAATAGGACAGTGCGGTTTAATACAAACCCGTCTGGCAAAGTCACATCATCAGGTTGAAAATCACGTTGATATGTGTATGTGAAACTCCAGCCAATTGAGATATTTAGGACATGAATTCCAGCATCATTAGTTTTGGTAAAAGTAGAATTTTCGTCTGATATTCTCTGCCACAAGGAATCAGCTCTGGAACTATCACCGTTAAGTGCGTCAACTGAAATAGGGGTGTTTGCAGAGGCAGGATAGATATAGTTGAATTCACTGGCTCCTTCAGGTGTGAGAGTTACTGTAATGCTTTGTATTATGCCAATATCAGCTGCAGATAATGAAGAGACATTAAGTAAATCGGAAATTCTAAATGTGTTAGCACGGATAGTTCCGTTTTCGGAGCTAGCCAGTTGCGCGTTCTTTGCCACCCATAAACTAGTAAAAGCAAGAGTGTTGCTGCCATTGATTACTGTTGTCTCTTTTGCGAAACTGCCTGATAAGTTGCCAGTGTAGCTTTGAGCTGGTATGACTTTTTGCGGAACCGGTCTACTTTTAGTAAAAACGTTGCTGTTGCTAATATCAAAAGGAACTGCATCGTTTACATCAGGAAGGGTATCCACAACTTCAGGAAAATGGACAGGCACTCTGCGGACTATGGATATTTCTTCCTTAACCAATGAACTCAATATAAGTGCAATATTCGCTGTAACTTCAACCAGTGGAATATCCGCAAGAATATCCGCAAGGGAAACTTGAAATGCAAAAGGATTGCTTACATAGATTCTTGCGCCTCTACTTTCAATATTAGGGATAATATCTAAATACCTGCTCAAAGTTGAGGAAGGATCCTTCGCATCATCACTCGTAAAAATGTATTCTATTGTGTAGTTGTTATTGATACTTATATCATTTGCATCCACTTTAGAATCTGCTGCGGTTATTAATTTATTAATCTCAGCCGCTACCAATTTGTTTATCTCCGCTTCTTTGATTAAAACACTCCCTAAAAGGGTTGCATTGCGAGGGATTAAGCTAGGATCTGGTCCGGAAGAACCAGAAGCTTGGGATTGTGGCGATATATCTTGTGATGTTATATTAGCGTTTTTATGTAAAAAAGTATAACTGGAGTGAGAAAAAATACTTGACCTAACAGTAGGACCGCCGGTGCCGCTGGTGCCGCCGCCACCGCCACCACCACCGCTAGCACAAGCAGCAACAACAGCAGTAAGAAACAGGACAGCAAGGACAGGCATCTTTGTGAATAATCTATTTAATAATCCCCCAGTCAATTTTTGTAAAAATATAATTTTCATTTTAATACCTATTCAATAAGTTAATAATATACATCTTGCGGGCGGAGCGCAGCTCCGCCCCTACAGGCCAACATAGCTAATTATTATTATAACAGAATTAGGCGAAAATGTTAGGCAAAGCAAGCATGGGGATGATTTGCCGCGAGTGTTATGTATCTTGCGGGCGGATACTATATTCATCCCCCCTGGTTCCGCCCCTACAGACCTGCGTCGTGGATTTCAACACCATACATAGTTAATTGCTGGCAAAGCAAGCTTGGCTCCGCCCCTACAGACCTATATAGCAAGTATTTATAAATTACAGCGTATTATTCACAGCCCAGAGGCATGCCATTGCGCTGGCACTCCTGGTCTGCGGCGGAGGGAAAAAGCTGTTTACTATCTGAGGAGCGAACGGCACTCAATGAGGGATATTTGCCAGCATTGAAAATCCAGCCACGCTCAATACTAATGCCTGTGGCAGTAACCGTGCTATTGCCCCAGTCGCTGGATGGGAATAAATTGGTGCAGGTTGGGTCTGACGTTACTCCAGTTATAACCACCCCACCCAGTCCGCATCCTTGCAGTTGGGCTGTGGTGAGCCCTGCATGTCCCGCAATGGAGTTATCGTCATGATTACCAATACTCATAATATCTGTAATATCTGGATTATTATACCAATAGGATGAAGTAATCGCAGTTGTTAATCCTAAATGACCCACTAAAGAACCACCTTCTGTGTCTCTATCACCCCTATTTGGATTAGATTTTTTATATGTGCCTATAGCATAAGATACATTCAGCATATTACGCCCGTCAGTATTTACATGCCCTATAAGCCCGCCAAACGCAGTATCTTGAGCTCCTACTTCCCCCCTTTGTCTTTCTCCCTCCCTATATCCAGACTCTCCACTGACATTGCCAGTAGCATAAGAAGATAACACTCTGCCACCCCCTGTGTTGGAGCCAACTAAGCCGCCACTATCCAATCTTCCTTCCACCGCGGCGGTAGAATAAGAATAGGAAATTTCTCCCTCATTAGAACCAACTAATCCCCCCACTTTATCCCCAGTAGCATTAACAAGTCCGCTGACGTAAGAGTATTGGATAATCCCTGCTTGCTCATTTTTACCAACCAATCCTCCATTGCCTTTTTCGGCACCAAACCTATTATTATAAATTAACGATACTCTACTAAACGCTTGGATTCTCATCTCAATATTCTCCAGTCCAACGGCGCTTATGTTGCCGCGACTGGTGCCAAATAGTCCAAAGGTATCTGTGAAAGCCGCAGCGCGCAATATTATATTTAGGTTGCTGATGGCATAACCATCGCCATTAAAGGAACCACCAAAGGATTCTCCCTCTTTGCCTGCAATTGGTGTCCAGCCGTGCCCAACAAAGCTGTCACTACCAACCGCCGGTTTATTCCAAAAACCTGTATTGGTAGCGGAAGCATTTATGTCATTGGCAAGGATATAATGCTTGGTGAGTTGGTCGGCGGCATCTGTGCCATAGAGAAAAGAGTTATTAGTAAAGTCGGATGAACCAAGCACAGTTCCCTCATGGTCAACTCCAGCGATTGCTTGCAGCTGATAGATGTTGCTAATAATATAGGGGTCGGAGGAAGTTCCATTTCCTGTAACACTCGCAGCGGCATCATTCGGGGCTGCGTCATAGAAACCCTTGACTCCATCTGCATCAGAATCAGAGATAAGATTAACCGTAACATCCGCCTCAGATAAAAGCTCACCAACTTGATGCGTTGCCACAACCTGAAAGGTAATAGAAGATGCTGCAAAATCATTTAAAGTAGCAGCCCTACGTAAAATGATGTTTCTTGTGCCATCTGGGTTATCAGCAGCGGCAAGTTCAAATAAATCATCAAATAAATTACCGCTGCCCGCCAAACTATAGTCAAATGGAAACTCATCGTTATCCTCCACCGCCGAGATATTGCCTACCACAACTCCCGCCGCATTTGCCGCAGATAAAGGCAAATTAAAGCTATAAGACGTTGGGTCAAACACTGGAGCGGTTGTATCAATTGAGCTAACTCTTACGTAGCGGTCTATTATCCCTTCGCTATTGTAAGGCTCGGATGAAGTTCGCTCAGGTCGCTGGTTATTTAATTGAATGGTAAATCCTTCAAACGATGTTCCAACTATGTCATAATTTAGATCTTCACAAACGCCACTCGGGGTTGAGGGTGCTGCTTGAGTTGCTGCCCTATCAAGTTCTTGGACTCCTATTGTAAATTTAAGAAACCTTTGTTCATCTGTTTTGTCCGCTATCGTATCAGTTATGTCTTCAAATTTATCAAAAGTAATATCACCCAATACACATGTATTATTATTTCTAATTTCCCAGTTTACCGGTAAATCTCCACTCCTATTAACCACAAAGAGTCCGACCTCAGTGAGGGAAAAATCTGCCACATCATAATCCTCACCCCCTTCAATAAAATCTTCGCTAGTTATGTTTACTAATATTGTTATATTGTCATTATTATCATGACCAAGCAGCTGGGTAACGCCTGGCACGTCTGTCATTAGTTGAGTTGCCACTGCAAGATCTGATGAGTCAGCTCCGATAATATTTAATGTTCCTTCCAGTGTGGCGGCGGGGGCATTCTTGGTTCGGTTATCTGTAACCGTAATTTCAAACTGTTTAACACCAACATCTGCATTAGAATAAGATGGCAAGGAGAATTGAACCTCTCCTATGTCGTCTCCTAGATATCGAAGAGCGGTGGGGTCTGTTATTTCTATGACTTGCTCCTTCTCAGTTTTATCGCTGTTATAAACTATCATAGTAGCATTAAATGCATCAATAGGCGCGCCTGCAAAGGTTGTTAAGTTGCCACCTTCAATATTTTTATCCCTAAATCTTACATCTATGAAGCTTTGGCTATCTTCTGTTATGTTTAACACATTAGCAACACGAGTAACATTTGCCGAAATTCCGGATATGCTTATATTTGATGGTGGGGATTGAATGTCGTATCCTGTGGCAAACGTTATGGAATCTGACTGAGCACTCGCTTCTTCTACCTGAGTTGCCTCTAGGACTGAACCATCCTCAGAGGTCGCTAAGGTAGCATTAAAAATGATATTAAATTCATCACCAGCAAGTTCGTCATCAACTACTAACTTGAACGCGGAGAGATTCCCTCCTTGCGTAATGTCTGCGAAGCTTATAAAATGTTTTAGATTCAATTCATCGTCAAATTTATAGTTATCACCAAGTAATTCAATAACTGATACTTCATTACCTTCCGCATTAGTAAAATTATTTATTCCTTCCCTATCAATATTCTCGGGAGTTATAGTAAGTAGAATGCCGTAGCCCTCGCTAGCTGGTAAGTTCAGGTCTTCACCAGTGATATTAATTCCCTCAATGGTTGCAATAGTTAGGTTTGTCATGCTATCCAATGCTCCCATTCCGTCTTGAGGATAATTTATTGTAATAGCGCCGCCGTCTAGATTAAGTTGTTCGGGCACATTTGTAACCTCCAGAGTAAAGTAACCTGTGATGGTTTTAGGACCCCCAGCTGCGGAATATCTTTCCGTTGTTGACCAAGTAACTGTATAAGTGCCCACATCCGCATCAGTAAATGTGCTTGCATCAATTGTGTTCTCTATTGATGCTATTGAACTAGTAATTGAAGAATGTGTCCAACCTATCTTACTTGTTATGTCCCTTGGTGTATCCTGGCTACCCTGTGGAACTATTTCTATAGCGCTGTCAATAGAAAAAGTTATGGTTTCTGCTTCGTCAAAAGTTCTTGCAAAGTCGGCATCTTCAATTACAATTGGTTCAGTAATATTAGTCCTAAGATTAATAGAGTCCTCTGCTGTAGTCGTAGGGAAACCATTATTCTCAAACATGTTACCAGTAGAAATGGTATGGTCACTAGCGCCATTTAATATTCTTATGGACACATTTGCGAGTGTAGCGCCAGTTCCTGTAAATGGAACAGCATAAACTCCACCATCTCCCTGGCTAGCAATAGCGTTATAATCAGCTACTGGTATAGTGGAGAAGTCACTCATAAAAGTAACTGTAAATGATTCGGAATCGGGGACTTCAACCGGCACATCACCATCATCAGCATCAGGGGTTATAGTTAAAGTATCTGTAAGAGAGGAGGGGGTGCGAGTTTGAACTCCTGGAATAATTATTTCAGGAACTGTATCGCCTACGGAGAAATTGTCAAATCTTAAATCAGGGTCTCTATAGGTTAGGGTTATTGGTCTGGGAAGAAGATTATTAGTTGTATTAAATACGCCTGGCGAAGCTTCAAACTCATTTAAGTTGTAGGACTCAGCAGTCGCGCCAACAAACACAGCATCATCGGGTGCTGAGGTGATTCTAATAAACAAAGTCGAGCCCGTTGCCTCCTCATTATATATTATTGTATTGACCGTATCGCCAAAACCACGTGGCTCGGTTTCTATGATGCTATAAGCAATAGAAGTGACGCCCCAGCCATGTTTTTTATAGGTTATTATGTTATTATTCGTAATATTTTCATCATAAGTAAAAACATCTACTTTCTTAGTGTTAGATCCTGGTCTTGAATCAATACGAGAAATGCTCTTTAATGCGGCAGATACTGTTTGATTCCTGCGGGTATTGTCATTAGTCGTCGCAGCGCCAGGCACTATAGTGATATTTCTGCTCTGTGTGCCATCAGTAATTTCAAGCAGTCCTATATCTTCCATTAGTAGGAATGTGAAAATATTACTAGTCATTACTCCATTCATAGTCATTTCTCCATTATCAAGTGCGATATTATTAACTGTTGGGGCATTATTGCCACTCGTATCTTCATTGACATTTAATGTGAAAGTGTGCGTGTTGTTGTCAATCTCAATACCTTCCGCATCATTTTCTTGGACGTGAACATTAATGGTAGCGCTGCCATAGACATTGCGGGCGAGAGCAAATCTCAATCTATCCAAACCTGAACTGCCATCGCTATTTTGTTCAGCAACTATACGATTTGTGCCTGGCAAGTCATCAGAACCTTCTTCCGCTGTTGATAATGCTATAAGTTGGTCATCAGTTGCCAGATTAGAGGTAGGTGTTGGAGCAATCCCACCAGTTGGGACGGAAATCGTGATTATTGTTGCTGTTTCTTCATCTGTTACGTAATCTTCGTTGCTTACGTTTACATACAATAAGTAATCAACATACGCGTTTGGTATAATGCTATTTTCGCTAATATTGCCTGTACCTGTAGTAAGGTCCGCAAAAGCTCCACCCCTGCCAGCACCTGTTGCAATATACAATCCTACGACTTCTGCTGGAATGTTTAAGCCAGCTGCTTCAATATTTAGGCGAACCTGCGCCAAAGCATAATTACTTGCATTAGAAGGGCTGTCTCCTTGACTCACACGAATATAGTAGGTTTGATTTGTTGCTTCTGTTTCTCCTTGAAACAAGGGGACGGTGTCAAGAGCATTATATTTGTTGCTGCCATCTATTACTCCGTTGCTATTAATAACAGTAAATTGTTTTTGGGTTATGAGCAGTGCTTTACGTATATCTTCAGTATTTCCTGCGCTAGCAAAGTTATAAGTGTTGTTAACCTTAATATCAAAATAGCTATTGAAATTATCTGCGCTGTCTACCAGTTTGCCTGAGGCATATTCAGAAAGGATTTGTATGTTTGCGGTAGCAATATCCTCATTTGAAGTAAAAGGAATTACCATGACTCCAGCATCAACTTGTTGTTGGTTATCTCTGCCAGCTCTAATTGTATTTAATTTAGTGGAATCCCGTTCAATAAAGTAGCCATCGTCGCCATTAAGGCGAACTAACGCGGTATTATATGTATTGTTAGCAACGTTAATTTGAGGTGGAGTGCCTCTTGTAGGCAAGCCGCCGATATTCCCTCCAGCATTGGCAATAGCGGAAGCCAAGATTGCATCAGCTCGGACATTACCTGGCGTAACCTCATCAGCATACCTGCTTTGGATATATGTAAAAGTATACACTGGCGCAGTGTTGCTGGCAGTATTGTACTCCACATTTTTAGGATTGGCTTTTATCACCTCAATTGTAAAATCTGTTGGATTTGTTTCAGACGGCTGCGCGTTGCCTATAAAGGTGCCCGTAAAACCTAATGTTACGCTGAGATTACCAAACAGAGATGCTTCTATATAATCGGTATCCTCAATAGCCAAGCCCACGTTGTTGTTTTCATCAGAAGGATTCAAAGATAAAAGAGATAAGAGGGGGGAGTTAATCCTATCTGCAACATCAATGTCATTTGGATTATCTGGGGTTGATCTTTCTAAGGATACATCAGTTATAGCATAAGATATTGTGACTAAAGGAGCAGGTTCTCTGCTGCCAATCCTAACAAAGTCATCAGCATCTTTAGATACATCAGTTGGCTTGTATACAAACAGATTTTCTTTGATTACATAGCTTCCACCGCCCCCCGCATCGCTAAAGTCGCCATCCACATCTGTTTCCTTTACTTGTAAACCAGTCATATTTACTATAATAGGGTTTATTGGTTGCAACACATCAATAACCCTGACTTGAATGGTTATTGTGTTGCTTTTATCCAAGGGACCCGTCCCGCCTGTGTTGTTGGTTATCGTAAGAGTGCTAGTATGAACTAGTCCATCACCAAGATTTTCAAGTTTATCTGCGTCTGCTACTATTAGCTGTAATGAACGTTTATTGTCATCTGACGCAGCAGTTACAGAGACATCAAAAACTTCATCAAATTTTTTATCACCTAACTTATATACCAATGCATCAGCGTCTGTTTCGTTAATATTAGCTATGTTGATATCAATGCCATTAACCACAGTTCCTACTGGAGCATTTTCCATTATAGAGCCGCTAGTGACACTATCTTCTATATTAATCAGCGGTTTTTCTGCAACATCAAGTACCATTAAATTGAAAGTTAATAAGGAGGTGCTTAACACATCCTCCGCAGGAGATATAGGTTCAGGTTGTGACTGTGTTAGTGGGTTATATTCATATCTGCCTTTATCTGTTATATTTCTTGTTTCGCTAAGAGTGGTTTTATTGCCAACTCCTGACTTGTCAGCAATATATTCAAAATTTAGGTGTCTAACCAGAGTTAAAGTTGCAGTAGAAAATTTCTGCTTACCTACAGAAGCTGCAGGTGTAAAGGTCAATTTAACCCCATTTTCATAGAAATTATCTGCAGCGGTAGAGGGATCAGTACCAAAGCCAAAATTATATTCATCAAACCTGTCATCATTGTCATCCGTAACTGTAAAACGGGCTAACACTGTGCCAACAGGAGTGTTTTCGTTGATGGTGACATTTAGTGTTAATGCACGTGTTGTTTCATTATAGCTGCCAATACCATTCACTACCTGGATATCAGGGGCGGTGAAATTAGTGAAACCGGAAATATCTGGAGCAGAGTTTATATCATTAACTAAAACATTTACTGTGGCATAGTCGTGTGAAAGCGCGTTTCCAGCATTGTTAATGTCACTGGCATTGGTAAGCCGAACGACCATAGTATAAAAGTCGGGGAACTCTACCGTGTTATTTCCCTGCAAAGAAATAGCGCCAGTACTTGAATTTATGCTAAACAAAGCGCTATGGGCTTGGTTAACGCCCACGTCTTGCAGTTTAAAATCGCCAAATCCCTCTGAGCCTACCAAAGCAAATGCTGGGGATAGGGATAAGTTAGCTGGCGCCTGTGATATATCAACGAAGTTCGGGTAGAAAGGGGGAAAGGCAAAAGTACTTGTGTTTACAGAAGGATATGTTCTTCCTACTCCAGTAAAAAAATCATAATAAACTATGTCACTAGCATAATGGACTGTTGCGACTCCAGTTACATTATCTCCAGAAGTTGCTTCAGTCACATTGCCGGTAAATTGCTGCGTCCTAAATATAGGCGAGCGGGCGGGATTTAATGATTTTGTTCTATCTATATATAGTGCACTATCACTGCTGTTGGAGTATGCAGTATTATTAACTTCAATCCTAATAGTTATAGCTCTATCCATATCTATAAAATTACGGTTCCTTGTATTGGTGAACAATGAGGCGCTAATATTAACAAGATTACTCGGGTCAAAATTGGCAGGACGATAAAATGCTTGGACATATATACTAAATGAATTGATAACCTCTGTTAACCCCAGTTTGGTAAGCACAAGATTTTGGATGCCATCATCGCCGAAGCCATCAACAACAGCAAAGTTGTTGGAAGTTTGTTCTGGATTGTTGCGCGGGTCATTAGGGGAAACCGCATAAAATAACTCTTTATCACTGTTATTTTCAGGGTTAACTGCTCTAACCGTGCCCAGGGTACTGCGTCCATTGGCAAGCATGGAAACTCCAGGCAATAGCACTATTCTTCCATCTTCTCTACTTTCTATATTATCTGCCTTAGTGAAGCCGAGTTTTAAACGACTATTGCCAATGGCAACCGGGGGAAATATAACATCTGTAATTTCAACAGGGACTTGTTGCGTTTTAACATTAGCTACAGTGCCATCTGTATCTTTTGTCGTTATGGTAACCATGTAGATAGCTTTGCCTGCATTTATGTCGCCTTCTGCAACGAATTTTTCGTAATCTAACTTACTGGCATCCACTCTAAGAGCGAACAGGTTATTGTCTCCTTCTTGCTTAACTATGCTAAATAGCCCATTGCCGTGAGCGGGAGAAACAGACACAATCTTGGTTTCTAGTGAATTAACTGAAAGTTTAGAGGTTCTATTATCCACTTCGTCAGTGTCTGCAATTATTATTTCACCTACAACAGCAAGATTTCCCGTGGTGTTATCATTTTTACTTAATACTCCTAATGCAGGTCTAAAGTTAATGCCTGGATAGTCAGCGTCAGTTGGTCCAAATCCTTCACCAATTGACAGGGGAGGCGCTGTTATAGTCGGGGCTTCATCAAGGTTAGTAATGTTTATGGTGAGGGATGCGTAGTAGCAGAGTTCATTTGCCTCGCCGTGAGGGCAGTCGCTAGCTTGTTGACCATCAATTGTTGTTGTGTTAATTATCGCGGCGGTTAATGCCTGATAGTTCTCGCCATCAAAAGAAGCGCCAAGGACACATTTAAATAGGCGATCTTCTTCGTTGCGAAACCCTTCATAATTAAATGGGACGGTGTTTTTTACCCGAGTGTCTATATTATCAAGATAAATGGATTGCGGGGAGCAAAGAGGTGCTGGTTGAGAGGATGGGTTCTGCGTAACAGAAGAATTAAGCAATGCAAAGAAAATAGTTCGCGTCTCTTCTGTGCCTGTGTCTGTGCCTGTGTCTGTGCCTGGGTTAGGTGTAAAGCCATAGCGATTTAGGACATTATTAACTCCGCCTATGGAAATAGTAGTGGCTGCTGCTTGTTCTTCAACAAAAGGGGTAGTGTAGTTTAATAAAAATGTTTGAAGGTTGAAAGAAACCGCATCATTTACATTAGGAAGGGTATCCACAACTTCAGGGAAGCTGACAAGGACTGTATGGGACATAGACACCTCCGTCTTAACCAACGAACTAACTATAATTGTAATTTCCGCTGTAACAGTAACAGATGGAATATCCATAAGAATATCCGTAAGGGAAATATTAAATGCAAAAGTGCTGCTGGCATAGATCCCTATGCCGCTGTTGTCGTTATTAGGTATAATTGATAAATACCTGTTTAAATTGGGGGAAGGATTCTCTGCAGCATCATCCACAAAAGAGTATTCTATTGTGTAGTTGTTATCAATGCTTATATCATTTGTATCCACTTTAGAACCTTCTTCGGTTATTAATTTATTAATCTCAGCTGCCACCAATTTGTTTATCTCCGCTTCTTTGATTAAAACTCTCCCTAAAAGTATTCCAGCGCCAGGAGTTTGTGATGATATATTGGCGTTGAGAGGTATAAAGGTATAGCTGGAGTGAGAAAAAATACTTGTCTCAGCAGTGTTGTCACCGCCATCGCCGCCGCCACCACCACCGCCGCCACCACCACCGCCAGAGGATGAAGCACAGGATACCACCAAAGTAGCGACAAGTAAAACTATAATAAATGAATAAAAAGTTTTAATAGGAGTAATTATCTTTTGTATGAAATTTAACATAATTTAATTTGACGTTTAATTTGAATATCCATCTTTTACGTGATTAATAATAGCTATAAATATTTATTTACCTTTACATATCTGTTATAAATTAACACTTAATTTACATACACCATATATCTCATTAATGAGCAAATACAGCGTTTCAACCGATATGCAAACTGCTCCAGACCTTTAATATAACATATTTTAAGCAAAAATGTATGAATTTTCTTACCTATAATGGTTAACAAATGAACACAAATATAACAGACAGAAAGGATAAATTTTACCCTTTATCTTATGTAGACGAGGTAATAAATGCGTATCTAACTAAACTTGGCTTGACGGCATCCATTGCGAAAAGTGTTAGCGATGCTTTACTCTGGGCGCAAGCAAGGGGTTTGCCTTCGCATGGGCTTGAGAGAATCCCCGCATATTCAGGGCAATATAAAAAAGGAAAGATTAATCGGACTTCATCTCTTAAATTTATTTCGTTGGATGATTCCGCTTTTGTGGTTGATGCGGATTTTGGTTTCGCTTATCCTGCTATTGACTTGGCAGTGAAAGAATTATACCGCCGCTGTCAGCAGCAGACAACTTGTGTGGTTGGAATTAAACATTCTCACCATGCGGGGGCGCTTGGCTATTATGTTGAGCAGCTGGCATCGCAAGGAATTATCGCGCTAATCTGTTGCAATGCTCCTGCCTCTATTGCCCCTTGGGGTGGTAAGAAACCACTGCTGGGAACTAATCCAATTGCATTTGGCTGTCCGCGGGCGGGGATACGGGGGGGGATACGAGGGGAGATAAAAGGTAAAAAAACTCAACAGCCGCTGATTATTGATATGTCTCTTTCGGTGGTGGCGCGTGGTAAGGTTATGGCAGCGGACTTCAAAGGCGAAGAAATTCCTCTGGGGTGGGCGTTAGATAAGGCGGGTAATCCCACAACAGATGCCAAAAAAGCACTTGAGGGTTCAATGTTGCCAATAGGGGGAGCCAAGGGCTATCTGCTTGCTTTGGTGGTGGAAATCCTTGCGGCTGCCCTTATTGGTAATAATTTTTCCTATCAGTCAAGCTCATTTTTTGATGATGTGGGCAAACCGCCTGGGGTAGGGCAGTTTATTCTGGCAATCAATCCATTGAGAATTAACCCTGATTTTAATCTCCATATTGAAGGACTTTGTGCTGCTATTATGCAGCAACCAGGGACCCGCTTGCCAGGGGTGAATAAGAATAAAGATTTTAATAAGAGTCGCAAGCAAGGTGTTGCTGTATCTATAAGGATGCAAGATTATCTGGGGCTTTGAGCTTTGATAAAATCTAAATAGTATATTTTAGCCCTACAATTACACCTATATAGGTATGTTATTACTAAGAAATGCATGATTTATGCTGTATAATGTGGCAATATCTATTAGTGAATGTGAAAGCATCTAAATGAAAGTTATAAATTTTGCATGCTTGTGCTTGCTGTGTTTTTTCTTATGGGCTTGCGGGGAGGATAGTGCGTTTGAGATATCTGTTGATGGAGTTGCGGTCTCTGTAGGCACTTTCTCCGCTCAGACGTTAAATTTACGCGTTTATCCCAATGAGAATAACGCCACTCTTACCTGGAATAATCCTGATGCTGATATAAAGGCGATTAATATTACCTATCAGCGAACAGATGGTTTGGGTAAGGTTATGAACCAATTGATTAACCGAAACACTGACGAGAAAGCCATTACTCCCAATCAAGCAAATATATCTGTCGTTATAACGGGTTTAGATAATTTGGTTCCATACAACTTTATACTGCATCTCATTTTAGATGCTGCTGTAGGCAATCAGCAAGGAGTTACTTCTACCGTTGCCAATCGCACTATTGGCGCTAATTACGACAATGATGAATTTGCGGATGTCCAAGATGATGATGATGATGGGGATGGGGTGGTGGATACTGATACAGACAGAGATGGGCTTGGCGACAATGCTGACTCAGACGATGATGGTGATGGAATCCCCGATGTAACCGACGCTTTTCCTCTTGACAATAATAGCAATGCTTTTGTATTAGGTCATCTGCGAGTAGTTCCTGGTGATACTAATGCTACATTTACTTGGAATAATCCTGATGTCTCCATCAGTGCGATAAATATTACTTATATATCATCGGATGTTTCGGGCGTTTCTAGCAGTGTGGTATATCCTGCATTAATTGTTGATGGAATTGGTGATGTCTCAGTTATTGGACGTGATCAAACAGATGCTTCGGCAGCTATAACTGGGCTGGTGAATTACGAATCCTCTGATTTTGTGAATTATAATTTTACGCTTGAGTTGGTGTTGGGGGAGGGCGATGAAAATAAAAGCACAGTCGCGGTTATAGCGGCGAATATATCCATTGGTCCCAATCATGATAATGATGAATTAATAGATGTGTTGGATGATGATGATGATAATGATGGAGTGCCCGATTTAACCGATGCTTTTCCTTTTGACATTAATATCTATGCTTTTACATTAGGCAATCTGCGGGTAGTTCCTGGCGATACTAATGTCACGTTTTTCTGGGATAATCCTGATGCTGATATCAGTGCGATTAATATTACTTATGAATCATCTGGTGTTTCGGGTGATGTAGTGCAGCATCCATTAATTGTTGATACATCTATGGACACTGTCACTGATCGTAACCAAATAAATGCATCAGCAGTTATAACTGGGCTGATGAATTATGAGGCGCCTGATTTTGTGAGTTATACCTTTAATCTTGAGTTTGTGTTGGAAGGT
This sequence comes from Gammaproteobacteria bacterium, assembly GCA_965207945.1. Lineage (GTDB taxonomy): Bacteria > Pseudomonadota > Gammaproteobacteria > CBDBNL01 > JAAOII01 > JAAOII01. The sequence continues at coordinate 1,233,223 of OZ242303.1, read as the reverse complement.
GGCGATACAAATAAAAACACGACTGCTATAGAGGTGGTTATATCTGTTGGTCCTAATTATGATGGTGATGAGTTGATAGATGTCTTGGATCCTGACGATGATAATAATGGGGAGGATGATACTGATACAGATGGGGATCGACTTGGCAATAATGCCGACTTAGATGATGATAATGATGGAGTGCCAGATTTAACTGATGCCTTTCCTCTTGATGCTGCTAAGAGTTCTTTTGCATTAGGTGATTTGCGAGTCATTCCTGGTGATACTAATGCCACATTTTTCTGGGATAATCCTGATGCTGACATCAGCGCGATAAATATTACTTATATATCATTAGATGCTTTGGGCGTTTCTAGCAGTGTGGTGTATCATCCATTAATACCCCTAACTCCTGATGCCTTAGTTACTGGACGCAATCAAATAAATGCATCGGCAGTTATAACTGGGCTGGTAAATTATGAATCTCCTGATTTTGTGAACTATACTTTTACGCTTGAGGCAGTATTAACAGGAGAGGATGTAAATAAAAACACAGTCGCGGTTATAGCGGCAAACATATCCATTGGTCCCAATCATGATAATGATGAATTGATTGATGTGTTGGACTCGGACGATGATAATGATGGAGTGCCAGATTTAACTGACGCCTTTCCTTTTGATGACACTAAGAGTTCTTTTACATTAGGTAATCTGCGAGTCATTCCTGGCGATACTAATGCCACGTTTACTTGGGATAATCCTGACGCTGATATCAGCGCTATAAATGTTACTTATATATCATCGGATATTTTGAGCGGCATAGTTTATCATCCATTAATACCTCTAACTCCTGACGCCTCAGTAACGGGTCGGAATCAAGAAAATGCATCGGCATCTATAACTGGGCTGATGAATTATGAGGCGCCTGATTTTGTGAATTATACCTTTACACTTGAGGCAGTGTTAACAGGTGGCGATGAAAATAAAAACACGGTTGCGGCTATAGCAGCGAATATATCCATTGGTCCTAATCATGATAATGATAATTTAATAGATGTGTTGGATGATGATGATGATAATGACGGGGAGAAGGATACTGATGCAGATGGAGATGGTCTTGGCGATAATGTGGATCCTGACTATGTGGCGCCTGTAGGCATGGACTTGAGCACAGATACAGATGGAGATGGGACTAATGATGATGTGGATACAGATGATGATAATGATGGAGTGCCCGATGTAACCGATGCCTTTCCTCTTGATAATAATAGCTATGCTTTTGCATTAGGTAATCTGAGAGTCATACCTGGCGATACTAATGCCACATTTACCTGGGATAATCCCGATGCTGATATCAGCGGAATTAACATTACTTATATATCATCGGATGTTTCCAGTAGTGTGGTGTATCCTGCATTAATTATTAATGGAATTGGCGATGTTTCAGTCATTGGTCGCAATCAAATAAATGTATCAGCAACTATAACTGGATTGACGAATTACGAGACACCTAATTTTGTGAATTATACTTTTACGCTTGAGCCAGTATTAACAGGTGGGGATGAAAATAAAAACACAACTATGGTTATAGCGGCAAATATATCCATTGGTCCCAATCATGATAATGATAATTTAATAGATGTGTTGGATCCTGACGATGATAATGATGGAGTGCCAGATTTAACCGATGCCTTTCCTTTTGATGACACTAAGAGTTCTTTTACATTAGGTAATCTGCGAGTAGTTCCTGGCGATACTAATGCGACGTTTACCTGGGATAATCCTGATGCCGACATCAGCGCGATAAATATTACTTATATATCACCTGGTGTTTCTAGCCGCGTGGTGTATCATCCATTGATTATTAATGGAATTGGTGCTGCCTCAATTATTGGACGTAATCAAATAAATGCCTCGGCAGTTATAACTGGGCTGATGAATTACGAGGTGCCTGATTTTGTGAACTATACTTTTACACTTGAGCCAGTATTGGAAGGTGCTGATGTAAATAAAAGCACGGTTATGGTTATAGCCACAAATATATCCATTGGTCCCAACCATGATAATGATGAATTGATAGATGCACTTGATCCTGATTATAATAATGACGGCACGATAGGGACGGATACGGACGGGGATGGGACTAATGATGATGTGGACTTAGATGATGATAATGATGGAGTGCCCGATTTAACCGACGCCTTTCCTCTTGATAATAATAGCTATGCTTTTTCATTAGGTAATCTCCGAATTATTCCTGGCAATAATAAGGCAACGTTTCTCTGGGATAATCCTGATGCCGACATCAGCTCGATAAACGTTACTTATGAATTATCAGATGTTTCCAGTAGTGTGGTGTATCCTCCATTAATTATTAATGGAATTGGCGATGTTTCAGTCATTGGTCGCAATCAAATAAATGCATCAGCAACTATAACTGGATTGATGAATTATGAATCTCCTGATTTTGTGAATTATACTTTTACACTTGAACCAGTATTAACAGGCGGCGATGTAAATAAAAACACAACTATGGTTATAGCGGCAAATATATCCATTGGTCCCAATCATGATAATGATAATTTAATAGATGTGTTGGATCCTGACGATGATAATGATGGAGTACCTGATTTAACCGATGCCTTTCCTTTTGATGACACTAAGAGTTCTTTTACATTAGGTAATCTGCGAGTGATTCCTGGCGATACTAATGCCACATTTACCTGGGATAATCCCGATGCTGATATCAGCGGAATTAACATTACTTATATATCATCAGATGTTTCCAGTAGTGCGGTGTATCCTGCATTAATTATTAATGGAATTGGTGATGTCTCAGTCACTGGTCGTAATCAAACAGATGCATCAGCAGCTATAACTGGATTGACGAATTACGAGACACCTAATTTTGTGAATTATACTTTTACGCTTGAGCCAGTATTAACAGGTGGGGATGAAAATAAAAATACAACTATGGTTATAGCCGCAAATATATCCATTGGTCCTAATCATGATAATGATAATTTAATTGATGCACTGGATTCTGATTATAATAATGACGGCACGACAGGGACGGACACGGACGGGGATGGAGATAGTGATGATGTGGACTTAGATGATGATAATGATGGGGTGCCCGATGTAACCGACGCCTTCCCACTTGATAATAGTAGTTATGCTTTTGCATTAGATAATCTGCGAGTAGTTCCTGGCGATACTAATGCGACGTTTACCTGGGATAATCCTGATGCCGACATCAGCGCGATAAATATTACTTATATATCACCTGGTGTTTCTAGCCGCGTGGTGTATCATCCATTGATTATTAATGGAATTGGTGCTGCCTCAATTATTGGACGTAATCAAATAAATGCCTCGGCAGTTATAACTGGGCTGGTAAATTATGAATCGCCTGATTTTGTGAACTATACTTTTACGCTTGAGCCAGTATTAACAGGTGGGGATGAAAATAAAAATACAACTATGGTTATAGCCGCAAATATATCCATTGGTCCTAATCATGATAATGATAATTTAATTGATGCACTGGATTCTGATTATAATAATGACGGCACGACAGGGACGGACACGGACGGGGATGGAGATAGTGATGATGTGGACTTAGATGATGATAATGATGGGGTGCCCGATGTAACCGACGCCTTCCCACTTGATAATAGTAGTTATGCTTTTGCATTAGATAATCTGCGAGTAGTTCCTGGCGATACTAATGCGACGTTTACCTGGGATAATCCTGATGCCGACATCAGCGCGATAAATATTACTTATATATCACCTGGTGTTTCTAGCCGCGTGGTGTATCATCCATTGATTATTAATGGAATTGGTGATGTCTCAGTCACTGGTCGTAATCAAACAGATGCATCAGCAGCTATAACTGGATTGACGAATTACGAGACACCTAATTTTGTGAATTATACTTTTACGCTTGAGCCAGTATTAACAGGCGGTGATGTAAATAAAAACACAGTCGCGGTTATAGCAGCAAATATATCCATTGGTCCCAATGATGATAATGATAATTTAATAGATGCACTTGATCCTGATTATAATAATGACGGCACGATAGGGACGGATACGGACGGGGATGGGACTAATGATGATGTGGACTTAGATGATGATAATGATGGAGTGCCCGATTTAACCGACGCCTTTCCTCTTGATAATAATAGCTATGCTTTTTCATTAGGTAATCTCCGAATTATTCCTGGCAATAATAAGGCAACGTTTCTCTGGGATAATCCTGATGCCGACATCAGCTCGATAAACGTTACTTATGAATTATCAGATGTTTCCGGTAGCGTTGTGGAGCATCTATTAATTGTTTTTGGTATCCATGGAATAGTCACTGAACGTAATCAAACAGATGCATCGGCAGTTATAACTGGACTGATGAATTACGAGACGCCTAATTTTGTGAACTATACTTTTACGCTTGAGCCAGTATTGGAAGGTGCTGATGTAAATAAAAACACGACTATGGTTATAGCGGCGAATATATCTATAGGTCCTAATCATGATGGTGATAATTTAATAGATGTGTTGGATGATGATGATGATAATGATGGAGTGCCAGATGTAACCGATGCCTTTCCACTTGATAATAATAGTTATGCTTTTGCATTAGGTAATCTGCGAGTAGTTCCTGGCGATACTAATGCCACATTTACCTGGGATAATCCCGATGCTGATATCAGCGGAATTAATATTACTTATATATCATCAGATGTTTCCAGTAGTGTGGTGTATCCTGCATTAATTATTGATGCCGCAACTATTGGAGATAACCAAATAAATGTATCAGCAACTATAACTGGGCTGGTGAATTACGAGGCGCCTGGTTTTGTTAATTATACTTTTACGCTTGAGCCAGTATTAACAGGAGTGGATGTGAATAAAAATACAGTCGCGGTTATAGCTGCGAATATATCCATTGGTCCCAACCATGATGGTGACAATTTAATTGATGTGTTGGATCCTGACGATGATAATAATGGGGAGGATGATACTGATACAGATGGGGATCGACTTGGCAATAATGCTGACCCAGACGATGATAATGATGGAGTGCCAGATTTAACCGATGCCTTCCCACTTGATAATAATAGTTATGCTTTTGCAGTAGGCAATCTGAGAGTCATACCTGGTAATAATAATGCTACATTTACTTGGAATAATCCAAACGCCAATATCAGCGGAATAAATATTACTTATATATCATCGGATTTTTCTAGTAGTGTGGAGCATCATCTATTTTCTGATAACTCAGTGACTGGTCGTAATCAAACAGGTGCATCAGCAGTTATAACTGGACTGATAAATTATGAGGCACCTGATTTTGTGAATTATAATTTTACGCTTGAGGCAGTGTTGGAAGGTGCTGATGCAAATAAAAGCACCATCGCAGTTATAGCAGCAAACATATCCATAGGACCCAATCATGATGGTGATAATTTAATAGATGTGTTGGACTTGGACGATGATAATAATGGGGAGGAGGATACTGATGCAGATGGAGATGATCTTGGTGATAATGCCGACCCAGATGATGATAATGATGGCACGCCAGATTTAACCGATGCCTTCCCACTTGACAATAATAGTTATGCTTTTGCATTAGCTAATCTGCGGGTGGTTCCTGGCAATAATAATGCCACGTTTCTCTGGGATAATCCTGATGCCTCCATCAGCTCAATAAACATTACTTATGAATCATCAGATATTTCCAGTAGTGTGGAGCATCATCTATTTTCTGATAACTCAGTGACTGGTCGTAATCAAACAGGTGCATCAGCAGTTATAACTGGATTGACGAATTACGAGGTGCCTGATTTTGTGAACTATACTTTTACGCTTGAGCCAGTATTAACAGGTGGGGATGAAAATAAAAATACGGTCGCAGTTATAGCGGCAAACATATCTATTGGTCCTAATCATGATAATGATAATTTAATAGATGTGTTGGATGATGATTATATGGCGCCTGTGGTGGGGACGGACACGGACGGGGATGGGACTAACGATGATGTGGATACTGACGATGATAATGATGGAGTGCCCGATGTAACTGATGCCTTCCCACTTGATAATAATAGTTATGCTTTTGCAGTAGGCAATCTGCGAATTATTCCTGGTAATAATACTGCCACATTTACCTGGGATAATCCTGATGCTAATATCAGCTCAATAAATATTACTTATGAATTATCGGATGTTTCCAGCGTTTCTAGCAGCGTGGTGTATCCTGCATTAATCTCTCAAGGAATTGGTGATGTCTCAGTTACCGAACGTAATCAAACAGATGCGTCAGCAGTTATAACTGGATTGATGAATTATGAATCTCCTGATTTTGTAAATTATACTTTTACGCTTGAGCCAGTGTTGGAAGGTACTGATGAAAATAAAAGCACAGTCGCGGTTATAGCCGCGAATATATCTATTGGTCCTAATCATGATGGTGATGAGTTAATAGATGCGCTGGATCCTGACGATGACAATGACGGTACGCCAGATATTGACACAGATGGAGATGGGACTAATGATGTGTTGGACCCAGATGATGATGATGATGGAGTGCCAGATGTCACCGATGCATATCCTCTTGATGCCAGTAGAGTAGCGTTTACGTTTGAGAATATCTTTATTGTTCCTGGTGATGGCAACGCTCGGGTTTCCTGGAGTAACCCGCCAGCTGATGTAACTGGATTTTCATTGTTTGTTAGAAACCCAATGAATTCAAGAGAACGTCACGATACAAGTGGCAGTGTGCCATTCAATTATTTTGGAAAAACATCGGAGAATATAACATTATTTTCCACCGAAGTAACAGGGTTAACTAATTTTGAGAGCTATAGATTTATATTCTTAGTTGGGTTAGATGGTGGAGAGGATGCAAATAAAATGGCAGAATCAGTTATAACGGAATCAGTCGTGATTGGTCCCAATTACGATAATGATTCCTTACCTGATTTTTTGGATAATGATGATGATGGTGATGGAAATAAAGATGTGGATACTGACAATGACCTTTTAGGCAATAATGCCGATCCTGACGATGATAATGATGGTATCTTAGATATATCAGATCCATTTCCTCTTGATAAGAATAGAAAGGGATTAATGGTAAATAATCTTCGCTTTGTACCAGGGGATAGGAATGCTACTCTAATATGGGATAACCCCAATGCGACTATAAGCGCGATTAATATTAGCTATGTTTCATCAGATGATTTAGGCAATAGGATACAACACTCATCAATAGATGACCCTGTCAATACACAAGCCAAACGCAAGAATATTCCTATCACAATAACAGGTCTAACTAACTATGCCTCGCCTAACTTTGTAAATTATACTTTTATGCTTGAGTTGACGCTTGAAGGCGCCGACCGAAACATAAATACTGTTCCTGCTATTGCAGCAAATAGGGCTATTGGTGTGAATATAGATGGCGATGAATTAATTGATTTATTAGATTCTGATAATGATAATGATGGCACACCTGACGATTATGACCCGTATCCTTTTAATAGCACCGATAATATAATTAGAGCAAGCAATATGCGTATAATTCCTGGCAATCATAGCGCTGAACTTGTTTGGAATAATCCAAATGCTGATATCAGGGCAATTAATATAACTTATTGGCTATCAGATAATTCAAATAATAAAGTGCAGCATCCATTGCTTACCTACTCCGCAGCTATTTTTCGTGAACTGATTGATGCATCCACCTTAATAACTGGTTTAACTAATATGCGGGAGTATACTTTTTTCTTGCAGCCAGTTTTAGGCGGTGACGATGTAAATAAGACAACCGCACCTGTTGTCATTGCCAATCATCTTATAGGGGTAAATAAAGATGGCGATAGATTGGCAGATAGTGTGGATGATAATGATAATGATGGTGGCAGGTTCATAGAGGCGATTAATAACTATCAAGGTTGTAAGCCCGTAGCAGATAATACTATTTATGATGCTACTAGCAAAGACCCTCTGATTGATTACCAATGGTATCTTAACCGCTCAGGCGTTCCTGCTGCTTGGGCAATGAATGATAATCAAGGGGGGGGGATTGAAATTGCAATCATAGATAGCGGCTTGCAAGTTAATCACGAGGACTTGCATGAAAATGTGATAAATGCCTCTGGTATAAATATCTTTGTTGCTGAGGGGCATCCTGATAGGCGTTATCCATATCCTTACGATTGTTCCTCTGCCGCCCATGGCACGGCAGCTGCTGGCATCATTGCAGCGCGTGGCGATAATGGTAAAGGAATTAAAGGAATATCACATAAGACAAAAATATGGGGGGCAAACTTAGCGGGCTCATCTGCTTTTTCAGATAAATCGTTTAATCAAGTATTTGCCCACCGAGTGGCTCAAACCGCAGTTTCCAGTAATAGTTGGGGAGATGGCGCTAAAGGTCGCTTTGTTTCATCTTTGGTAAATTATGACCGTCTTATTGATGCAGGTTTAAGGGAAGGATTTGCGGGCAAAGGAATTAGCTATGTTTTTGCTGGTGGTAATGATAGGTCCTTGGATAATTTAGCAAGCTATAGTTCCATAACAAGTCATCGCGGTGTGATTCCTGTGTGTGCGGTTAGTTTTGATGATGTTGTGTCAAGTTATTCCACTCCAGGAGCTACACTTTGGTTGTGTGGCTATTCTTCAAAAGGAACTGTTGATTTTGACATAATGAGTTTGGAGCAGGTGGTAGCGCCAGATTATTTGCAATCTTTGGGCTTGGCGACAACCGACCTTAGCGGAGCAGATGGATATAATTTAGGGTTTAACACAAAGTTGAAGTATAGTGATGAGCAAAACACATGCTCATTTATGCCTTTGAGTGACCCGCTTAATTTTGGCACTCCAGCAATTTTTGCTTCTGCTGAATGTAGAGCTCCAGCAATGCCCTACGGCTTCATTGGTTTAGAGGAGACAAATCCACTTAGTTGGCGCCCTGGAGCTACTGCCTCATACACGAGAAGTTTTGGCGGAACTTCTGCAGCTACTCCTCTTATTAGCGGAGTTGTTGGTTTGATTAGGTCTGCTTACCCTGAACTTACTTGGCGCGACATTAAGCTAATTTTGGCGGAGAGTTCATGGCAACCTGCGGCTGCTCCCGTTAGCAGTATTCCAGGCGCTTTTACCTATCATAATAAAACAGATGAGAGATACGAACATAATATTGATTATGGCTTTGGCATAGTTAATGCGTCTAAGGCAATGATGCTTGCCTCAGTATGGACTACCCTTCCTCCTGAAGTCCAACGGCAATTTCCTGCCGCTGGTTATGCTGCTATATCTTCGGGGCAGAGCAATATTAGCGTGGCAGCGAGTAACGGTATTTCTTTTATTGAGTATACTCAGATTGATATCGCCCCCAATGATTATCCCAATATTGGTGAACTGAGTATTCAGTTAACTTCTCCCAGCGGAGCGGTTAGTGTTATTGCGCGACCGCATCAATGTTTAGATGTCTCTCTTGCTAGTAGGACGTCAACCGATGATTGTCCTGATTTGGAAGATGGTTTTACCTTTGCTACGGCGGCTCATTTGGGAGAGAACCCTGAAGGGGAATGGGAGTTGTCTATTACCAGTAGCACTGGAGAGGATGTTGATTTTGTTTGGCGTTTACGGCTATACGGGCATTAATATATCCGTCTTTTATTCATCCCCCGTTTTCTTAATCCCCGCTTTGTATTCATCCCCCGCTTTGAATCTCGCTTTGGATTTGTTGCAAAGAATAGACGTCGCCAATCTTGCCTTTTTCAAGCGCCAGAGTTAACGATTGGGCGGCGCTCATCGTGGTGGTGTAGCTTATGTTTAGTCGTAATGCCTCAGTTCTTATACTTGCTGAATCGGCTATTGAAGTGCGTCCTGCGGATGTATTTATTATGAGGTCTATTTCCTCATTCTTAATCTTATCAACAATATGCGGGCTGCCTTCGTAAACCTTGTTGATTGTTTGGTGCTCCACTTGGTGACTGGTAAGTTCTTTGGATGTGCCTGACGTTGCCCATATATTAAACCCTAAATCAATTAGTCGCCGCGCCAACAAAGGAGCATCTTTTTTATCTGGGTCGCGGACACTTATAAAAGCATTTAATTTCTCACCCTGTTGAATCTTGTCACGCAGAAGGTGTATGTTCATACCTGCTGCTAAGCATGCTTTGTAAAATGCCTCTTCAAAGTCCTTGCCAATCCCCATTACCTCACCAGTTGATTTCATTTCTGGTCCTAATATTGGATCGGAACCAGGGAACTTGTTAAAAGGGAATACCGCTTCTTTTATTGCATAATATTGATGCGCTGGCTTATAGCGGGCGAGTTGTTCTGCACTGAGTAAGTCCTTTAGCTTGCTTCCTAAAGCTACTTTAGTTGCGATGCGCGGCAATGAGATTCCTATTACTTTTGATATAAAGGGAGCTGTGCGTGAAGCGCGTGGATTGATTTCCAGCACATAAACTTGATTAGCGCGAATTGCAAATTGAATATTGATTAGTCCGCGCACTCCGAGCACCTCTGCCATTAACTTGGTTTGACGAGCCAGTTCTTTCATTATTTCTTCGCTGAGAGAGTAGGCGGGTAAACTACAAGATGAGTCGCCAGAGTGCACTCCCGCTTCTTCTATATGTTGCATTATTCCGCCGATGAATGTTTCATCGCCATCAGTTACCGCATCAACATCAATTTCAATTGCTTTATCTAAATATTTATCAAGTAGGATGGGGTTGTCTCCAGAGCTTATTAATGCCTCAGCAAGATAATATGCAAGTTCTTCATCATTGAATACCGTCTGCATTGATTGTCCTCCCAGCACAAAAGAAGGGCGCACCACCAAAGGATAACCTATATTGCCGGCTTTTTGCATTGCCTCTTCAACACTTGTGACTGTGGCATTTTGTGGCTGCTTTAGTTCTAACTTTTCTAAAATCACGCGAAACTCTTCTCTATCTTCGGTGCGATTAATTATCTCGCAGGAGGTGCCAGGGAAAGTAACTCCGCACTTACTTAATGGCTCCGCCAGTTTTAATGGGGTCTGTCCGCCATATTGGACTAAGACAGGGGGCATATTTTCTTTATACAGAATTTCCAATGTGTGTTCCAGAGTTAGCGGTTCAAAATATAATTTATCGGAAGTATCATAGTCAGTGGATACGGTTTCTGGGTTGCAATTTACCATTATGGATTGAATGCCACTTTCACGCACCGCTTGAGATACATGGACGCAACAATAGTCAAACTCTATGCCTTGTCCTATGCGGTTTGGACCGCTGCCGAGTATTACAATCTTGGAGGTGTCAGTTGGTTGTGATTCACATTCTTCATCATAGGTTGAATAGAGGTAGGAGCTGGAGGCAGCATATTCGCCAGCACAAGAGTCCACTCTTTTATATACTGGGCGCACTCCAAGAGAATGTCTTGTTTCGCGGACTTCTTGTTCCGTTGTATCAAGTAATTGGGCTATTCTTTCGTCGCTGAAACCCTCTTGCTTATAAATTGTCATCATAGTGGCATCTATGTCCGCCAAACTCTTGTTGTGCAATTCTTGCTCAAGAGTTATAAGTGATTGAATCTGGGCGAGAAACCAGGGGTCAATTTTGGATAATTGGTGGATTTCATCTAAGTCCCAACCAGCGCGAAATGACTCTGCTAAATAGAGCAGACGATCTGCCCCAGCTGATTTTAGTTCACGTCTGAGGGTTTCTTCTTGGCTGTCGCTAATTATCAGTGAACTTGAGGGAGGGCGAACGGCTGTATCGTCTCTATCAGTCCTGCCAGTTCTGCCAGTTCCATTAACCGCGCCAGCCCCGCTGATATCCTGTGCTGACTCTCGTTTGAGGATGGGGTCTAGTCCGCAGAGTCCAGTGTCCAAACTACATAAAGCTTTTTGCAATGATTCGTTAAAAGATCTGCCTATTCCCATTACCTCGCCAATGGACTTCATCTGGGTGGTTAATCTATCATCAACTTTTCTGAACTTCTTGAAATCAAAGCGTGGTATTTTGGTAACCACATAGTCAATGCTTGGCTCAAAGGAAGCGGGAATGGCGCCACCAGTTATTTCATTGCGCAGCTCATCAAGGGTATAACCCAGAGCTAACTTGGTGGCGACTCTGGCGATGGGGAAGCCGGTTGCTTTGGAAGCAAGCGCTGATGAGCGGGAAACCCGCGGATTCATTTCTACCACTATTTGCTCGCCACTCTGTGGGTCTACGGCAAACTGCACGTTAGCGCCGCCTGTCTCCACCCCAATCTCACGCAGCACTGCGATAGAACTATCCCTCATTTGTTGGTATTCTTTGTCTGTTAAGGTTTGCGCTGGCGCTACAGTTATAGAATCTCCAGTGTGAATTCCCATAGGGTCAAGGTTTTCAATGGAGCAGATGATAATGCAATTATCTTTGTTATCCCGCACCACTTCCAGTTCATATTCTTTCCATCCGAGTAAGGATTTGTCAATTTGTATTTTTTTGACGGGGGATAGCTGAAAGCCGCGATGACAAATACTAACGAACTCTTCTTGATTGTAAGCAATGCCGCCACCACTTCCGCCTAAAGTAAACGAAGGGCGCACTATGGAGGGGAAACCCATTTCCTTGCCTATAGCAAGCGCTTCTTCCATAGAAGTGGCTACTGCTGCTTCTGGGGTTTTAAGTCCAATTTTTTCCATTGCTTGGGCAAACAACTGGCGATCTTCTGCTTTGTTTATGGTATCTGGGCTAGCGCCTATTATTCTTACGTTATTTTCTGCTAAGTAATCCTGCAATGTCATTACTAAGTTCAGCGCGGTTTGTCCGCCCATAGTAGGCAGCAATGCATCGGGCTTCTCTTTTTGGATAATCATTTTCAAGATATCCGGATGTAATGGTTCAACATAAGTTACATCCGCCACTTCTGGGTCTGTCATTATGGTGGCAGGATTGGAGTTGACTAGTATGACCTTGCAATTTTCTTCTTGTAAGGCGCGGCATGCTTGAGCGCCTGAATAATCAAACTCGCATGCTTGTCCTATGGTGATGGGACCAGAACCTATAAGCAGAACCTTGTTTATATCCTTATTTTTGGGCATGATGATGTTGGTGGGGGGTTAGCAGGATTTAGTGGCTATGATTTAGCTGTTATGTTTTAATGGGTTTTGATTTATCAGTTGGATGAAACTGGTAAATATTTCTGTTATGTCATGAGGACCTGGGCTTGCCTCTGGATGTCCTTGAAAGCCGATTGCTGGCTTATCCGTAAGTTCTATTCCTTGAATGCTATTATCAAACAAAGAGCGATGGGTTACGCGGATGTTTGATGGCAAGGATGCTTCGTCCAGAGTGAAGTTATGGTTCTGACTGGTTATGGCTACCGTGTTATCTTTTTCGCGGCGAACTGGATGATTAGCGCCGTGATGTCCGAACTTCATCTTTTGCGATTTGGCATTAACTGCTATGCCTAACAATTGGTGCCCTAAGCATATTCCCAGTAGGGGTATGTTTTGTTGCAGAAAGAACTTGATGTCCTGGATAATTTTTTCGCAGGTTTCAGGGTCGCCAGGACCATTGGAAATAAGGACTCCGTCTACTTGATGCTGATTAATTAAATCTTGTGCCTTGCAATCATAAGGGACTAAAGTAACCTTGCACCCTTGTTCTTTCAACAATCTAAGAATATTGCGCTTTACTCCGCAGTCATAAACTAATATATGGAGAGGGGGGGGTGAATTATGCTCTGAGTGATTGCCTGAATTCTTTTCTGAATGATTGCCTGATTCTGAGTGACTCCAGTCGCCAAGGTCCTCTTGCCATAATTGAGTGTCGCCGCAAGATGCTAATTGCGCCAAATTATTACTGCCAATAGCAGGCATGCGACGTGCCTGTTCAATCGCCTGTTGCGCTGCTTTGCTTTCTTCTTCATCGCCACCTTCAAAGCTGATAATGCAGCTATTTTGGCAGCCATGGTCGCGTAGTTTGCGAGTAAGGAGGCGAGTGTCTACATTTGTTATGGCGGCGCATTTGTTCTTGATGAGAAACTCTTCAAAGGAACGAGTAGCGCGATAATTGGAATAGAGTGGGCTGATATTGCGAAAAACTAATCCTGCAGCATGAATGTTTGCGGATTCATAGTCCTCGTCATTGATTCCTACATTTCCTATATGAGGGCAGGTAAAAGTGATGATTTGTCCAGAGTATGAAGGGTCTGTCATAATCTCTTGATAGCCGCACATTGAGGTATTAAATACCAGTTCGCCTCCTGTGTATCCTGTATGAGTGGGGGGTGTATGTGCGGGGGTGGCGGCGGGAGCTGCGGAGGTGTTTGCTGCGGGGGGGGGTATATCAGGGGTGTTTATCTCAGGGCAATATCCATAAGAATAGCCGCACAGGTGGGTGCCGTCGGCAAGCCCTATAACAGCTCTACGCCTCATGTTATGCAGCTTGCTTTATTAACTAAACGAGAGCGGAAGAAAAATCTATCCGAATTAAAATATTGCGTCCAGTATAAATTAGTGATATGTTTATGAAACTGTCACTTAATTTTAGCTTCCGTATAAACAACGTGTTTACGGACTACTGGGTCATATTTTTTGAAACTGAGTTTTTCCTGTCCATTGGGAGCTTTTTTGTTCTTTTTAGTAACATAATAGTGCCCGGTTTTGGCGGATGATACAAGTTTTACTTTTTCACGCATAATAATTTACTCTGTTTGTGTGGCGTCCTCATTCTTGAGGGCTTCAAATTTTTTAATCTTGGACTTATTTTCAATCGCCTCTATTACTGCCTCAATACCATATTTATCTATGATACGGATTCCTTTGGCGCTGACTTTTAATTTAATAAATTTCTCACGCGTTGGATGCCAGAATCTGTGAGAATGCAGATTCGGCAAGAATCGCTTACGATTCCTATTATTGGCATGAGAAACACTATTGCCCGCTAAGGGCAATTTACCTGTTACTTCGCATCTTTTGGTCATATCTTTACCTTATAAATTGTAATTGTATTGATTATAATATAAAATGTCTGTGAGTGAATATTAAATCTTCTTTTTTGGAAACAATTTCTTGGAATTCTAAGGGATTGGTCCCGGCTATTATCCAATGTGATGAAACTCAGCGAGTTTTAATGTTTGCTTGGATGAGTCGCGAGTCGTTGTTGCGCACTATAAAAGAGCAACGGACAGTGTTTTGGTCTCGTTCACGTGGAGAGTTGTGGTTTAAAGGGGATACTTCTGGTTCGGTGCAGCAAGTTAGAGAAATAAAAATAGATTGTGATAACGATTGCTTGCTAATAAAGGTCAAGCAGTTGGGGACAGGGGCGTGCCACACTGGCAAAGAAACCTGCTTTTTTAGAATATTAGATAATGATGGCAATGATTGGTATGAAGAAAGAAATTAGTTTTGAGATAATCTTTACGGTAGAGGGTATTTTAAAAGAACGGCTGCGGATTATGCCGCAAGGGTCTTATGCTACTCGTTTATTTAGTAGCGGGATGAGTAAGATACTTGATAAATTAGGCGAGGAGGTTACAGAATTAATGGTTGCGGTTATTTGGGGCAGAACGCGGGACGTGACTAATGAGGCAGCAGATGCTTGTTTTCATTTGATGTTATTTATGACTTATATGAATTTGCGGATGGATAAGGTGCTGCCTTCAGATGATGAGATAAAACAACATATAGCAGAGGGTAATTCCTCAGAGGGCTTTGACAAAGAAAAGTTAATGTCTGCGGCTGGGCAAAACTGCGCTATGTTAATATTCTTATCTAATGCGGCGCGTTCTAATGCTGAGAGGTTGGATGAGCTAACCGACAGAGCGCGGCAATTATTTACGAATATAATTATTCTGTGTTTAAGCAGAAATGTCAACTTTGAACAGGTGGCAGCAGAGCTTGAATCAAGAATGAAAGTAAGCGTGGGACATAGTAATGATGACGGCGAAGTTGTTCATTAATTAATGTCATTTTTTGGATTAACTAATAGGTATATGTAGATATGGCTGGTATAAGTTTGTGGCAAATACTTATCATTCTTTTGGTGATAGTATTATTGTTTGGTATGGGGAAACTTCCCTCAATAGCCAAGGAGCTTGGTAAGGCAATCAAGGGCTTTCGCAACTCTGTGGATGGGGATGATGCTTCATCTTCTGATGCTTCTAAGCGAAATAAGGCAGATAAGTCGAGTAAGTTAAGTAAGGCAGGAAGTCAGAAAAAAAGTATTTCTTCCAGCACCAAGAAGCCAGGCAAAAAACCAGGCAAGAAAGTGGTCAAGAAGCCAGGTAAAAAGCCAGGCAAGAAATAGTGCTTCGCCGCAAGCATGGAAGCATGAGTGCGGGGATGCATAATTCTCTACAAATATGGGTTCTATTGGTTTTTTTGAGATTCTACTGGTCTTAACAGTCGCCCTGCTGGTATTGGGACCAGCTAAGCTGTTAGTCGCTGCGCGCTATATGGGATTGACGGTTCGTAAGGGGAGAAGTTTTTATACTAAGGTTATTGATGAGTTTGATAAGCAATTGCGTTTGGATGAGACCATTAAGAACAGCGGAAAGAACAGTCAAAAGAATAACCAAAAGAATAGTCAAAAGAATAGCCCCCAAAATAACCCCCAAAATAATGAAGAGGAAAGGGCGGATTCCTCTAATGACAATAAAGCAACATGACTATATGACTTCCTCTCTCCCTATCCTTGAACATCTTGCTGAATTACGGCGCAGATGTTTTATCATAGTCGGCATCTGGTTGTTGCTGTTTATCGTCTGCGCTTATTTTGCGGGGGAACTATATTCTTTAATTGCGGGTCCCTTAATAGACAAATTGCCTCAAGGGGGCGCATTGGTTGCAGTTGATGTCGCCTCTCCTTTTATTGCGCCGCTAAAACTCGCTGCCTTTATATCACTTTTCATTGCAATGCCTTTGGCAATTCATCAGATTTGGTATTTTGTGGCACCAGGTCTTTATGTTAAAGAGAAACGTTTGGTCGTATATCTTTTGTTATCTACAATGGCGTTATTTTATTTAGGAGTATTTTTTGTATATTTTATACTTATCCCCTTGACGTTGGATTTTTTCTATCGCATAGCTCCTGAGGGGGTACAAATAATGACAGATATTAATAGGTACCTTAATTTTATTTTACGTCTTAGTATTGTGTTTGGTTTAGCTTTTGAACTTCCGATTGCCATTTTTGTGCTGGTGCGTTTTGGCTTGGTAAAACTATCAACCTTGCGACATAATCGCCGCTATATTATTGTGGGATGTTTTGTTGCGGCTATGTTGCTGACTCCGCCAGATATATTTTCTCAGGTTTTATTGGCTATTCCTATGTGTCTGCTTTATGAGGTGGGAATATTATTATCTGCCTGGAAAGTTAAATCAGAATAGAAGTTCCAGTAGAGCTTTTTGGCTATGCAGACGATTTTCTCCTTGCACCCAAACAGCAGAGCGAGCATCATCCAATAATCCTTGTGATACTTCCTCTCCTTCCTTAGCCGGAAGGCAGTGCATAAATAGGACATCGCTTCTTGCCATATCAAGCATCTGCGGAGTAACTTGAAAATCTTGCAGTATCTTTCGTTTAGCATCAGCGTTTTCATCTCCCATAGATACCCAGACATCGGTGCATACTAAAGAAGCATCCTTCATTGCTTCTTCTATGTTGGGGCTTATGGTTACCCAGTCCTTGTGTGCTTCAATAAATGATGCTTCGGGTAGGAATTCTTTTGGGATAGCAAGATGTAATTGAAATCCAATTATGCTAGCCATTTGAATATATGATTTACATATATTATTTCCATCGCCGCACCACACCACTTTTTTATCTTTAATATCGCCACGCAACTCGTAATAGGTGACTAAATCTGCCAGTATTTGGCAAGGGTGGAAATCTGAAGAAAGAGCATTGATAACAGGAACTGTTGAATTGGCGGCGAACTCTATAATATCCTTATGCGAATTGGAGCGAATAATTAAGCCGTCTGCCATTGATGAGATGATGCGCGCCGTATCTCTGATAGGTTCGCCACGTGACATCTGACTATCTTTTCCGCTTATGAATATTGCATTTCCGCCCATCTGAGAGATACCTACTTCAAAAGATATTCTAGTTCTAGTTGATGGCTTTTCAAACAGCATAACAAACGACTTTTGCTTTAATGTTTGAGGTGATGTTTTTTCTTCTTTCAGTAGCTGTTTAAGTTCAATTGCTCGGGGAATTAATTTTTCATAGCTATCCGCTGGCAGGTCAGCAAGTGTGATGAAGTGGGGCATTATTGCTTATGACCTGCTTATGATCTGAAATTAAGAAAAAAGCCAGCGCTATTAATGGAGTTGAGAGTTTCGTAGTTAACTGCTGTTTCATAACCCAAACTGCGTGAGTCCTGGTTAAAATTTTTGAGCGGCAATGACATATAACGTAAAGAGAATCCTATCTTGTTGAAGACAAATCCTAAATTAAATGTCGCCCCTATAGCGCCATCATCAATTTTAGCATCCGCTTTTAAGTTATCTTGAGCTACGCCCACAATCGGATCAAAACTGCCTTCGTGGCTATAAACTCCATTAAAATGAGTTATAACCCCAAAACCAAGATTTACATAATTACCAAAATAAGCGCTAGCCCCTAATTCTAATGGAAGTGCTGTATATCTACCCTTTGCCGTTAACCCTTCTGCCACATTACTGCCAGTGGCATATTCTGTTATTTGATAACCTATACTGCTATAAAAGCCCACGCCTATGGGGCTATTTGCGAATGATTTTACTATTTCAACCCCAGTAGTTATTTCGTTAGTGGGTTGTGATGTTGCAAGGGATTGAGATTTGCGATTAATAAAAGGAGCACTTCCTCCGTAAGATCCAATATTCATCATAAATTTAACGGCGAGGCCTGCTTTATAAGTTTTTGGTTCGGTGGGAGTTTGACTTGCTGTTTGTGCCTGCGGAATTTGTTGAACAGCTTGTGCTTGCGGAATTTGTTGATATTGTTGAACTTGTTGATATTGTGGAATTTGTTGATATTGTTGGTTAGGTTGAAATTGATTTGTCAAATAAGCGCCAGAAGGGGCATAAGCAATCTGTCCATAGTTGCGCGATAGCACAGTATTGGTTTCTATATTGTAAATGAAAGGACCGCCGTCAATTGGGTCATTTCCCTTTGCTCTTATATTTTTTGCTCCATCAGCAAGTACATCCACTACGAGAATTTTATTGGAAGGGACTACTACGATACGGTAATTACGATTACTTCCATCCACTGCTAAGACACGTCCATTGCTAACTATATCGTTTGCATCAAAGCCGTATACGCTTTCAGAAAATGTAATTGCCAGCCCTAAGGGCTTACCGATTTTGTTAGCCTGCCCCGCAAAATATGGTGATAGGAAAGTAATTCTTGGATTAGCTGCTATATTCTGGATAAGCCCAAAGCCAATTATGGCTACAGCTACACTAATTATTGCCTTATAGGTGATTTTTAACCTATTATTACTTATAATGAAAAGTATCATAAACCATGTATTATAACATAAGATAACCTTTATTTATGCTAAATTTTGGAGTTAACGGGGCAGAAGGCAGAATAGGTCAAATACTCGTTGAAAATATCGTTAAATCAAAGCAATTATCCCTGTGCGCTGCAATTGTTGAAGTGGGGAGCCACAAAGAAGGCGAAGAAACGGGCCAAGCTGGAGTACTTTACGCATCAGCATTTCCGAGTGAGGACTCTTTTAATGAGCCCCCTGGGAGTTTGCCAGGGAGTTTTCCTAATAAAAACTGTGCTGCGTTCATTGATTTTTCCATCCCCGCAGCTACTATGACTTGCCTGGAGCATTGCATTAAGCATAGCATTCCTTTGGTGATTGGCACTACTGGACATTCTGAGCAGCAATTGCAAAGTATAACGGATGCAGGACAGCAAATTCCTATACTGCAGGCGGCTAATATGAGTGCAGCGGTTACCGCATGTTTTATGTTGATAGGTCGCGCTGTAGCCATGCTTGGAGAAGAATATGATATTGAAATAGTGGAGGCACATCACAAGCATAAAATTGATGCGCCATCTGGAACTGCATTGGAAATGGGTAAAAGAGCAGCTAAGGCGCGTGGCAAGAATTTAACCGAAGTGGCAGTGTCCGACCGCAGCAGTGTCAGAGAAGCCAGGTCGCCAGGAAGTATAGGCATGCAGGCAATTCGCGGTGGTGGACTGGTTGGTGAGCATGAGATCTTTTTTATAGGAGATAATGAAACTGTATCTATAAGTCATAAAGCATATTCGCGAGAAATTTTTGCCTCAGGCGCATTAAGAGCGGCTAAATGGTTAGCACAAAAAACCTCTGCTGGCTTGTATACTATGGAAGATGTGTTAAGTTCAGGGAATTCATAGAGCAAACTATCAAACTGCCCAAATACCCAAATACCCAAATAAATATATGTTTCCTGCAAATCAGTTAGAGAAGGATATTAAGACCTTTCATGCTGAATTCAATAATTCGGTCAATGATGATAGTCCTCAGGTATCCCAAATATCACATATAGTTAATTATGTGCTTTCTACACAGGGTAAATTTATTCGTCCTCAGCTGCTATTATCTTTTTGCTCTCTTTTTGGTTGTGATGATAAGAATAGGTTTAAGTTGGCGGTGGCGGTTGAGTATATTCATACCGCATCTTTAATTCATGATGATATTATTGATGATGCAGTTAAGAGACGTAACAAAAAACCCTTACATTTAGAATGGGATGTTAAGACCGCCATACTTATAGGAGATTTTCTTTATTCACGAGCTTTTGAGATTATAGGACAAAGTAGTCATCATGCGACTGTGGAAATATTTGCCCATGCAGCTAAGCGCTTGAGTATTAGTGAAATTAATGAGCTGGGTTCAGAGAATGATACAGAGCTATTAACAGATAGCAGCAGGTGTATTAATATTATGCGGGAAAAAACAGCGGTTTTGTTTGGCGCTACTTGTGAGGCAGCTGCAGTAATTAGTGCGGATGAACGTTATCGTCAGCAGGCGCAACAATTTGGAATGAACATAGGAATGGCATTTCAACTCTGTGATGATGCATTGGATTATAAGATTAAGGATGAGGATGAGGGCAAATGGGGGAAAGAAGCAATGCAGGACTTAAGTAAAGGAAAAATAACCCTGCCTTTGGTTTATGCTTATGAAGAAATGAATAAAACACAACAAGAGCGGACCTGTGCAGTTATCAAAAATAGCGAACTCGCAGAGGATATAAATGAAGTAGAGGAAATAGGGGGAATAGTGTGTTCTGGTAATTCTCTAAAACGTATTCAGCATCTTGCTGCGGACTTTGCTACTAAGGCGCGGAATAACTTAGAGGATATGCCACACAATAGTGTCTCTGAGTCACTGGAATATCTAACCCACGCTATAGTAAATCGCGTCTATTAGGGGAGATGGTAGAGGAAATAGTAGAGAATATGGTAGAGGAGATGATAGAGGAAATAGTAGAGGAGATGACCGCGCAACTATTATGACTACAATGATTATCATGACTATATAGCTATGAGAATTATCCGTTTTTCCAGTGATCTGCATTTTGAACGTCCCACTGCAGTAGCTATTGGCAACTTTGATGGGGTGCATCGCGGGCATCAAAAGCTAATCTCAAAATTAATTGAAGATAGCAAATCCTTAGGGTTAACATCTGTGGTGTGCTCTTTTGAGCCGTTGTCGTGGCAATTATTTACCAACACTTCGTGCCGATTAACTAACCTGCGGACTAAACTTGACCTAATCCATCAGCAAGATATTGATGTTTTCTTAGTGGTTAACTTCACTCATCCATTCAGCCGCTTATCTCACGGCGCATTTATCAAAGATTTTTTAGTGTCTCAATTAAATGCATCTCACATAATCACTGGCGAAGATTTCCATTTTGGTGCTGATAGAAATGGCGGGCAGCAGCAATTAGAGCAAGCGCAATTGAGCGGCTTATTCAGCTATGCTCCAGTGAAAGATTACCCTAATAGCTCCGCTAAAATCAGTAGTAGTATCATAAGAGAGTTTATGGGAAAAGGCGAGTTAACAAAGGCAAACGAGTATCTGGGGTATCCTTATTACATAATTGGTAGAGTGGTAAAAGGCAGTGGTATAGGAGGAAGTAAGTTGGCAACTCCTACGGCTAATCTTAATCTCAAGGGATTTATTCCTCCGCTTAGAGGAGTATTTGCTTGCTGGGTTGAGGTGCTTGATGCGGATGCCGGCTGGGATGCTGGCATTGATGTTGGCGGGGATATTGGCATTGATGTTGGCGGGGATGTTGGCATTGATGTTGGCGGGGATGTTGGCATTGATGTTGGCGGGGATGTTGCGGGGGCGGAAGTAGTAACGAAAAGATTGCCAGCAGTAGCAAATTTAGGTGTTCGTCCCACTGTTGGAGGCAACCGTTTTAATGTTGAAGTTCATATACTTAACTTTAATCTTGATTTATATGGCAAATCTATAAAATTAGAATTTGTAGAAAGGATAAGGGAAGAGAAAAAATTTAGCGGGCTGGAGGAACTGAAACAACAAATTGCGCGGGATAAAAAGAAAGCACAAGGGATTTTGCTTTAGGGGGCTATATAACCTGTATAACTGTGCAGGTCGCGGGTATGACTCGCCTCTACAGAAATTTTGCTGTTAGTTTAAGCTATGTTTATATCGCGCCATCTTAATCCGCTTATGGATAAAGTGGCGCAGTAAATCAGTATAGTTGAAAAGATAATAATAGCTAAGTTAACTGCTCGCTCTAGGGCTAACATATCGCTCCAGCTTCCGCCATAAACTTGTAATAGCGGGGCAACATAAAGCAGGAAAATTGTCATAACCACTAAAGCAGTTAATAATTGTAATAAGAATTTTATGGTCGGCAGGTTTATAGGAATCATCTTATCCTTGCGTAAAATAAATGCCAAAAATGCGGCATTAAAAGTTGCTCCAATAGAAGTTGCTAATGCAAGCCCTACATGCTGTAAAAACCAAATCAAAGTTAAGCTAAGAGTTATGCCTATGCCAGTTGCAATCAGTGCCGCCTTTAAAGGCGTCTTTGTATCTTGACGAGCAAAAAATACTGAGGATAGAATCTTTATAAATACAAAGGAAGGCAAGCCAATAGCATAAGCCGCCAGTGCAAGCGCGGTGTTATTTATATCCTCCAATGCAAAGGAGCCATAATAATAGATACTTATAAGTATTGGTTTAGCCATGATAATTAGACCCAGAGCGGCAGGCAAAGTTATGATTAATGACATGCGCATTCCCCATGATAAAAAGTAACGGGTGGCGCGCGCTCCTCTCATTCCTCCCGCTCCTTCTGCTCCTCCCCCTCTTGATGTGTGGCGTAGACGCGCTAAACGTGGCATCATGATGGTGGTAATTGCTATGCCGAACACTCCTAAAGGCAACTGAATTAATCTCTCGGCAAAGTATAGCCATGAGATGCTACCTTCTGCTAAGAAAGAAGCGAGCAAGGTATCAATTAATAAATTAATCTGCACTACCGACCCGCCTAATAGGACAGGCGCCATTAAAATTAACAGGCGACGAGTTGAAGGATGAAGTGTTATTTTAAATTTAGGCAGAGGTAAAAGAGAGCATTTATGAACTGCTGGCAGCTGCACTAATAATTGGAAAATACCAGCGATAAGAACTGCCCAGGCGGCTGCCTTAATTGGTGTCTCAAGTAGCGGACTTATGAACATAACCGAGGTTATCATTGTCACATTGAGAATAATCGGAGTAAAAGCAGGCAAGCCGAATCTGTTGTGACTGTTTTGTAATGCCATGCAGTAGGCGGTGAGGGTAATGAATCCCAAGTAGGGGAAAGTAATCCGTAACATTGATGATGCTAATTCAAATCTTTCGGGGGATAGTGATAAGCCGCCAGCAAATAAGAGAATCAGAAAGTCCGAACCAATTACTCCAAGGGCGCAGATTATAGTTAGGACGATAAGGACGAAGCCCATAGTGTGGGATAGAAACTCTTTTAATTGTTGTTGTTCTTTTTTACTTTGGAACTCAATTACCATGGGTAAGAAGGATTGAGTAAAGGCGCCTTCGGCGAATAATCTTCTGAAAAAATTGGGGATTTTAAAAGCAACTAAAAAAGCGTCCATTAGTCCGCTGCCGCCAAACATTGTTGCTAAGGTTATGTCACGAATTAATCCGAGTATACGTGAGGCGAAAGTCCAGGATGAAATGAGAATCCCAGATTTTAGAGGATTGGATTTTTTCACCTATATATTTATAATGGAACGTCTGCGTTTTATTATGCCGATGAATAATATCAGCATGCAAAAAGATGCCAGTGGGATATCTCCTGCCAATTGATAGGGCGTCCAGCCCTTCCTGGGAACTACTGATGCTTCAAGCACGCCCGACTGAAACTGCTTTAATTTTGCAGTTATTTTGCCATAAGGGTTAACCACTGCTGTTACGCCATTATTAGTTACTCGTATTAAGTACATTTGGTTTTCTATGGCTCGCATACGGGCTATTTGCATGTTCTGATGAGGCGCTAAAGAATCGCCAAACCAGCTGTCATTGCTAAGAGTAAGAAGGACATTGCTGTCTTTAGCTATTCTTGATACGTAGCTACCTAAAGTTATTTCAAAGCATATAGAAGGAGCAATTATCAAATTGCCAGCTTGAAAGGAAGATGGGTTATTGCCGGCGCTAGTATCATAGAAATTAATATCCAGAAAGGGCGCTAATTTTGTTACGATGTTATAAAGAGGAATGTATTCTCCAAAAGGAACTAAGACATTTTTATCATATACTTTGCGTCTTTCTCCTGCCGCTCCTGCGATGAAAATACTGTTGTATACTTTTTGCTCTTCATCTTCTCTTAATGCTCCATAAATTAGAGTGGTATTGGTTAATTTCAAGCGATTATGTAGATTACTATAGTATGGAATTCCTGCAGGATGCACGTAAGGAACTGCTGCTTCTGACCATATAACCAGTTGATTATTAGAGTTTATAAAGGTCGCTCTGCTGTAAGTGTCAGCTATTTCGTTAATATAATTTATGTCCCATTTTTGCTCTTGCGGAATGTTGCCCTGAATTGCTGCAATAGTTACGGGTTCTCCATCCACTTTCGTCCATAAGTATTCTGAAAATCTGGCGCCTATAGCCCAGGGAATTAGGCAAATCAAAACTAATAAAAACAACCTATATTGATAACGGCGCACATATATTGAAGGGATATACCTTATGCAATGAAACAGGACGACAACCGATAGTATCGCAAAAAAGCCCACCAAAAAACTGCCGCCTATGGGCGCCCATACTGCTAAGTAGGTATCTATCATGCTATCTCCCATAAGCAGCCAAGGAAAACCACTATATAGGTGAGAGCGACATAATTCTAAAATAATCCATATAGCAGGGAAACTTACAACCCTCAATAATAAAGGAGAATTAAAGGTGGTGAACATGTTCTTACGTGAATGATTTAGGTAACAATAAACAAAACCAAAAACCGCATAAAAAAGAGCCATGGATAAACAAAATACAGCGGTTAATATAGCTGCTTGGTCAGAACTTGAGCTGCTATAAATGTTAATGCTGTTGTAAATCCATGATACCCCCACTCCCATTAAACCTATACCAAAACTAAAACTTATGATGGCGCCTTGCCAATGACGTTGATTATGCAAACACGCCACTAAAACAAAAACTGCTATTAGAGGCATGAACCATAAGTCAAATGGGGAATAGCCCATTACATATACCCCCCCCGCTATAAAAGATAGGGTGGTCAGCAGAAAAATCATTTATTGGTAGTTATCATGATTTCTTCTATACGTCTTTTATCTTGTTTCACAACTTCTAAAATCATTTTTTCAAGTTGGACGGTGTCGCCTTTACGCGGCATTCTTTGCAGGTTATCAAGAATGATGCCGCCAATTGTATCTACCCCTTCTCTTTTAATACTTGTTGCGAAATAATTATTGAAGTATTCCAATGTAGTATCTGCTTTTACCCGATATTGATTTTTGGAAAAAGGAACCTTAACTATGCCTGGACTTTTAACCTTTCTTTTATCATGCTCATCTTCTATTTCTCCAACTATTTCTTCTAAAACATCTTCAATAGTAACCAGTCCAGCGGTTAAGCCGTATTCATCTTGGACTATTGCCATGTGCAATCGTTTATTACGAAACTCATCAAGCAGAACATTTAGCCGTTTGCTTTCTGGGATATATATCACTGGATGCATAACTTCGTGGAGCTTGAACTCCCCATTGGTTTTTTTTAGGTAAGGAAGTAAGTCCTTAGCCAATAATATTCCAATGACATTGCCTTCTTCGTTGATTACTGGAAATCTTGAATGGGCTGATTTAATTAAATAGGGTAGATATTCATCAATTGGTTGGTTTTCATGCACGTAAGTCATCTTGGCGCGAGGCACCATAATTTCTCGCACTTGCATGGCAGATATTTTTAAAGTTCCTTCTATAATTCTTAATTCGCCAGCGTCTATTAATTCATTGCGAGCTGCTTTTTTAAGTAATATTACTAATTGCTGTTTATTCTTTATCAAGTCAAACAACTTGATTATTAATTTAAGGGGTAAGTTATTGATTTTGAGCTGACGCTCAGGGGGGTGATTTTTCATTTAGTTATTTATTAAACTATTTATTGGGCTATTTATTAAACTGGTGATTGAGCTAGTGATTGAGCTATTTATTGGATTGGCTGTGAAATGCGGGTAGCCCGCAAGTTTTCATTATATCGTCTTCTAATTTTTCCATTTCTGTGCCATGTTCAAAACTAAATAGGTGCAACACTGAATGGATAAATAAATGCCCCCAGTGGTCTTTAAAATCTACATGATATTCTTGCGCTTCACTAAAAATGGCTTTGCCGCACATTACAACATCGCCTACATAAGGAAGTCCTAAAGGACGGCTATCCTCACAAGGAAAGCTTAAAACGGATAGAGATTCCCCGCTATGTTTATATTTTGCAGACAGATGGCGCATCTCTTCTTCTTCCACTAAACGGACATACACCTCATACTCATCTTGTTCTGTAAGAAGTTTCTTGTGCTGACTATGTTGCGCCAGGTAGTGCAAGCTACTGGTTAACCATAGCTTAAATAAACTCTTGTGAGGGCGGTATCCCGACAAATCTTCTTTGTTATGAATATCATCTTTAACAGCTAAAGTTTCCTGCTTTTTGGTGTGCGCTGCATATTTCTTGGAAGCGGCTTTATCTAGGACTAGTTTTATTTTGAAATTGCTCATAGGCATTAATTATTTTGGTTACTAAAGGATGGCGTATTACGTCTTTTGAAGTTAGACGACTTATACCTATCCCTTTTATATCTTTTAACATATCAATTGCTTGAATCATTCCTGATGGGATGCGACTCGGTAAATCAATTTGAGTTAAATCTCCTGTAATGATTGCTTTGGAATTATAACCCAATCTGGTGAGAAACATCTTCATTTGTTCGCGTGAAGTATTTTGTCCTTCATCTAAAATCACGACACAATTATCAAGAGTTCTCCCCCTCATATATGCGAGTGGGTTAACTTCTATGATATTTTTTTCCATTAAATCGGTGGTTTCCTCATAGCCCAAAGTAGCATATAGGGCATCATAAAGTGGGCGTAAATAAGGGTTAATTTTATCAATTAGGGTTCCTGGCAAAAATCCGAGCGTCTCACCAGCTTCCACTGCGGGGCGCACCAAGCATATATGAGTTATGCTCTTTTGTTTTAATATTTGCACTGCGTAGGCAACGGCAAGATATGTTTTGCCTGTTCCAGCTGGTCCTATTACAAATTGGATATCATTATCACGCAAAGAGCTAAGATATTTCTTCTGATTGATGCCTTTGGGAATAATTGTTTGTTTGGGGGTTATTATCGCAAGTTCTTCATTGCGGTTATTGCCTCCATCCTCCTGTGTTCCTTGATGCTGGGGATGCTGATCGGGATGCTGCTCTTTATCATCTGCGGCGACTAAGTCCTCTAAGGCGCTTTCCTGTAAGTTTATATGAACATCTTCTTTGGTTATGTAGTTGCCTTTCTCTGTCTCACTATATAACTTTAATAGCAATTTTTCTGCTTGCTCGGATCTGGACTTTGCTCCAGATATCTGAAAAAGATGTCCGCGATGGTTTATATCTACATCCAGCCGTTTTGCTAGCTGCTTGATGTTCTCATTATGGTAGCCGCATAAAGACGCTATTCTTTGAATATCTACTGGATATAATGAGACGTTCCTCTCAACAGGGGATAAATCTTGACTTTTAATTCTATTCACTATCTAATTAAATGCATGTTTTTATATTATAGAAAAAAATAAAAAATTATGTTGTTTTAACCCTTACTATATTATAATTAAAGGATAATTTAAAAAAGTTATAAGAGGAACGATTATGCATAGAAAATCAACTATTATATTTAGCACACTAAATAGAACCCATGTAATGACTTTACATAAGGCATTTCTATATCTATTGACGGGGGCGTTTACAGTAATTATTCTCTCTCTTATTGGAAGTTTTTACTTAGTGGGATATCTGAACGAGAGGAAGCTTCAAATTCAACAAGATTATACTGCGGTGCAGAATCAATATTCTGTGGCAATGGATGCGAATCACGAATTAACCGAACAGGTAGATGATTTATCAGAAGTCATCGTTCGTAAGGACAAGATTTTAGAGTCATCGGATATTTTTGGCTATCTGTTGAAAAAGAAAAAAACTAATGCTATTTTTGCAAGTAAAGAATTGGTCGCTTTTAGCGAAGTTAGAGGACCTACAGATGAAGGTTTAACTTATGCTTTGGATAAGGTATCAGAAAGTTTAAATATTATGTATATCTTACCCAGCGGAACTCCTCTGCAAAAAGAATCTTATGTAAGTAGTTCGTATGGAGTGCGCAGACATCCTATATACAATCAAGTCCAATTTCATCATGGAATAGACATGCCACTTATTACAGGTGACGGAGTAATAACTACTGCAGGAGGCACGGTTTCTTTCTCGGGACGGAAGATTGGTTATGGGAATAGCATAGTTATAGACCATAGGTTTGGTTTTTCTACTATGTATACTCATTTGCATGAAAACTTAGTTAAAAAGGGAGATATAGTCCAAAAAGGACAATTGATAGCGAAGGGAGGTAACACGGGGGTATCTACAGGACCACACTTGCATTATGAAGTGAGGTATTTGGGACGCGCAGTCAATCCATATTATTTTTATAATTGGAATCTGGCTAATTTTGAGGAAATTTTTTCTAAGTATAAAAGTATAAAGTGGGAGCAAATAGTAACGGCGATAAAGAACGATATACAAAATCTGGCACTACAATCATCACCAGTGGAACAAAATTAACTGGTAATATAAATTTGGATGGCGTCCTGCATTTGGAC
Source organism: Gammaproteobacteria bacterium (assembly GCA_965207945.1). GTDB lineage: Bacteria > Pseudomonadota > Gammaproteobacteria > CBDBNL01 > JAAOII01 > JAAOII01. The sequence continues at coordinate 1,203,826 of OZ242303.1, read as the reverse complement.
GGACATCTGGAGGGGAATCTTACAAGTGATAGCAATGTATCCATTGGTAAACATGGATTTGTTCAAGGGAATATAGTTGCAGATAAAGTATATGTGAATGGCAGAGTAGAAGGGGATATTATTTCTAAATCTTGTGATTTGTTAGCAGGCGGAACCGTATTGGGTAAAGTTAAGTGTAATAGCTTATCAATTCAAGCTAAGGGAAGTTTGCACGGAGAGACAGATATTTAGATATTTACACTTATTGAATACTTATTGAGTATTTGAGTATTAAGGTGGAGAGCGGATTAATTCCAACATTTAATTAATTAAAGAGATATTAAAGATATTACAAATGTTTAGCAGTAACAATGGTGCTGGTGCAAATGGCCCCGGCAACAAAAAATATGATACATCTATAGATGTATCATTAAAGTGCAATGGTGACTTAAAATTCACCGGCAAAATGTATTTTGATGGCAAATTAAAAGGTAACATAAGTTCAGATAAAAATAAAAATAATGGCGACGTTCTGGTTGTCGGACCTAATGCCAAGATTGCGGGTAACCTTAATGCCCCTGAAATAACAGTTATGGGGATAGTGGAAGGCACTATTTATTCTGAAGGAATAATCGTGCTTATGCCAGGTTCGGTCGTTCGCGGTGATATTCATTACAATGATATGGATATGCGTCATGGAGCATCAGTAAACGGGCGTTTTCATCATGCGGATGCTAAAGCGCAAATGGCTTCAACTTCAACTTCTACTTCAACTTCAGCCACTTCCTCCAAAGAGGAAAAGTAACCCAATATGAAAAAAGCAACATCAGTACAAACGCGACAAATCTTATCACAAAATTTATCTATGGGGATTTCACCTAAGCTTTATAATCCTATTTGGTTATTCAATTTGTTTTTTCTTACTATAAGCTTGAGCGCTATAACGCGTCAATTTGGATGGACTTTTATGCCTGGTCTTATATCTGGCATTGTGGTATCGGGTGGTTTGTACTATCTGCAAAGAAGTCGCGGTGAAGCAGTTTCATTTATGTATTCACTTAAAGTAAATATTGTAGTTCTTTTCATTGGCATTTTAACGGCAGTGTTTTTCTTGTGGAATAATCTTCTGAGAGGCGAAGGATTAAATATAGTGGAGCACACAGTTATTCTTTTCTTTTTACTTGGGCTTAGTTCTATTGGGATTCTACTGAGAATAATAACTGCCTCTTATGGCGCGACCTCTACAGTGGAAGAACGAATTAAGGAAATAATGGGTGGTCCTTCTTTGTTGCTAAGCTTTTGCGTGGCTGCAATTGTTACTTGTTTGACAATGCTAATCTTTCACACTCTGGACCAAAATAGTTTGTTAGGTTTCTTAAAAGTTAAATTTTTACAACGCGGTGTTATACCGCCCTTATGCTTGGTTTTATTTTATTGGGAAAGTATTTTATTGTTGGGGAAATATCAATTGAGTATTAATAATATTACTATGAAAAATATCCTTAATAATAAGAAGTCAAAAATCAAGTACTCTCCTCTAATGACTGCTTGGCATGATTATAGTAAGTCGTATGCTTCCGCTGGCAAAACTTCAGCAGAGGCGGTAGCTAAAAGGTTTGTAGATATTGCTTGGCAGGCAAATGAGACATTTTATTTTTTTCCGCGCTATATCAACTGGGCGATTCCTATACTTGGTTTTATTGGCACAGTCCTTGGTATTTCTCTTGCAGCAAGCGAGATAGGAAATATAGTTGAGTCGTCAAACCTGAATATAGGCGACAGCATTAATTCTGCTATGGAGCCCTTGGGAATTGCTTTTGATACTACGTTAATTGCGTTATCTCTGAGCGTATTCTTAGCTTTTATTTACACAGTTTTACAAAGGTGGGAAGAGCAAAAGTTTTTATTTATTGAAGAATATATCACTCATAATAAATAGTAGAACTTTTGAACTAAAAATATAGGATGCGCCGTTTTAAAAAAACTTCGTTACTAGGCGGCAATACCCCAATGGTAGAAATTTTCGGCGCTGCTTTTGCGTTGCTACTTATTTTATTTCTACTTATAAATCTATTTGCCGAAGCGCAACTAAGAGCCCAAGTTGAAAATAGCATTGAAGAAAGTGTTTATAAGATTAATTGGGAACAGGGAGCGGAAGGGTACATAGTATTAGCTTTTTCAGACCGTTTGCAGATAATAGAGAATAAAGAAGTTAGTGATTACTCCGAACTTAAAGAATCTTGTACCGATAGTAATTTTGCCCGTTATGCTAAGAGTGTCTATGATAAGGGGAAAACTCAGATAATATTTGCCATAACTGAAGGTGGGGTTGGGACAATGAAAGCAGCGCGGGATTGCTTAATGAGAATGTGGCCGAATCGCAGAATTTCAATTGGCTGGATAGTCGCAAACGATGATTTTCTTCAAGCAGTTAGGTTGCAAGATTTGCCTTCGCGTATTCAGAGAAGTTTAGACAATTAGTTTATAGTTAAGTATAGGCGATGGAAGATAATAGAAAACTCAGAGGAGAAAAAAATAAACAAAATCTAATAGTGGATTTTGGCGGAGTTGCATTAGCAGATGTTCTTGCTAATGGAGTTGTTATTCTTTTAATTGTCATAATAATTACCTTAAGCTTGACAAAGCAAAAAACCGAGCAAGAAATAGAGCAAAGCGCAGAAATAAGCGCGATACTAGCGCGGGATATCGCAAGCAGTTTGGTATTTAATGATTTGCCAAGCAGCCCTCCAGCTATCCTGCATAACTACAATTGCCAAAGCCGCACAGGACCATGGCGCAACGAATATGAAAGGCATGATTGCTTGCCTTGGCTTTATCCAGTTATTGAATTGCATGATGATTATGTTAGAGAGTTAACTTCTAATCACATATTTAGAAGAGGAGAACTATTGCAAGAAGATAACGCGCTGGATATTTATTTACGTTTACTTAATCCCTTAGCTAAGACGCGGGTAAGAGTGGATATATATAGTTTGAATTTATACTATTTGGCTCTGTCAATTATGAAAGAAAATGGAGCGCGTCCAAGTCATTGGCATTTTATAGGAGAAGGCGAGGTTCCACCAAAAGGAGGCACAGCTCATCAACAGCATCAGGGCAATGGAGAATCCGAACTGTTTAACTCATCTGCCCTAGAGGAAGGTGAGGGAACTAATGAGGATGGTCAAAATACTGAGGAATCGGCGAATGCTGAGGAGCAAGGGGAGGGAGAGGAAGAGGGAGATAGCGAGAGAGCAGGCGTGGAGGTGCCTGATGATGTTTCGCTCCGTTCACCAGATAGAATTGAAGAGCTTTTACCACCCGGCGAAGGATTATCCCGCGGCGGCAAACAGCAACAAGAGAATAGAGAGTCATTAGAGCAATTAGGCGGGAGTGAGGGCGAAGAACAAAGCTATGGAGATTCTTTAGCGGAAGCACTTGCCGAAGCTATTGTTGATGAAAGAGGTGAAGGAAGTTCTGAGTTTGGCAAGCCCTCATCATTAAGTATTCGTTTTCCATCTACAGGACAGCAATCCAATTCTGAGGAGGGGCAGGAAGTCCAATCACTTTTTGAATTTCCAGTGGGTTCTCCTAGCTTTCAAAATGGTAAACCAGTTGATTATCATATATTTATGATAATTTTTCTTATGGAGTATTTGAAGAAAGTTGATGAAGTCGGTTTTGATAGAGTTAATTTGCAAGAGGCATTGGGGCAGTTTTTATCTGGCGCTGTTGCTATAGAAGGTCATCCTTTATTGCCGCTTGCTAATCAACTCAAAGATAATATGCAGATTGCTTTTGAAACACACAAGCAATCTCTAATTAATGTGGAGCATAATAGATGCGCTAATTGTATAAGTAAAGCATTAATATCCGCCAATACTCCTCTTGAGACAATGCAACTAAATGCAATTAATGCTGATGCATACCCAGAACAAGCCAACATAGTTAACCTTAGGTTGCGTTTATTTCCATATCCTGACCAGGGTGAAGAAACTGAACTTCTTACAGGAGATACTATTTTACTTCATCCACAGGTTTTGGAACAAAAGCGTGAGGGTTGGTATCCAGCGGTTATTGCCGACCCTAACATTGAAGATATAGTGGTTGGTTATGTTTATGGCAGCAACGATGGAGATAATTTTTACGTTGAAGGGGATGTCAATTCTTTACGTCTTGACAGTCAGTCGTTGTTTAGCGTGCTGCCAGATTTTCCTTTAAGAAGAGAAACGATTTTAGGGTTTCTTTATGGCGGATTGGCGCTGCTTATTATAGCGGTGTTCTTTTATCTAATTGGTAGTAGTGTGAGAAGAAGGTCATCTAGTAATGCTAAGTAATGCTAAGTAATGAATAAACTGCGTCAAATTCTTGGCAGAGTATTGCGAACAGGCGCAATTTATGCGCTAATTTTTATTCCAGTTGCAGCAGTTGCGATATATCTGTTGGAATTACGCGTTCAGGCACGTTTCATTCCGCGTGTTGCAGTTAATGTGCAACCGCCATCATTCTCTTTAAGTGGTCTTGACCAAGCAGTTGCAGAAAATGCCGCTTATTTATGGCGTAGCTCTTCATTGCGCGAGCAGATTAGCGCAGAAGACGGGGACAGCACTATTCAAGGTTTTTATATTGATAAGTATGAGGTGTCTCAACGTAATTATCGTAAATTTTTGGGTTGGCTCGCTTTGCAAAGTGATAAAAGATTTGCTTTTGCTAATGATTTGGAACCGTTAGATTATACCTATATTAATCCTTATGCAAATCATAAGATACTCGGCCGTTTGGATATGCCAATTGCTGGAGCAAGTTTTTATGAAGCTTATGCTTATTGCCAAGCAGCAGGAGGTAGTTTACCTAGCATAGAGCAATGGATGGCAGCAGCTGCTGGGACAGAGGGACGTTCTTATCCTTGGGGAGAAAAATTTATAGGAACTCCTTGGCGATATAATGATCCAATCCTTAACTTAGCAGCTCCTGAGAAAAACCGCATAAAAAATGCCACGCCACAAGGCGTTTTTGATATGGGCAATGGCTTATCAGAATGGACTATCAATATGACTGAGGATGGGCGTTCTATTCAAAAAGGTGGCAATAATTATAATCGCCCTTTTATGTTGCAATCACTAAACTTTATTGAAAGGCCTGCACCTTTAGATTTTCGTTCAAAGTATAGCGGTTTTCGTTGTGTTTACATGTCTAATAAATTCAATAATGCCAAGAATCCCAAAAATCCTAAGAATCCCGCTAATTTAAAACTTCCATGGGAAGGCGCAACAGAAGCAATTTCCATTAGTGGCGGAACCTACCCATTGGGTATAAGCAAGAATTCTTATGCGCCAAAACTTATGGAATATATTGAGAATTCTAACCCCCGTGTCCTGCAATCCTTTTTAGCGGTTTCTTCGCGTGAAGGTCGTCCTGCGCTTAGTTTTAGCAAGTATGAAATTAGTCGTAGAGAGTATCGTCATTTCTTGCGCGACCCTTTGACACGCTTGGGCTTTTATGCCAACGGCAAAGAACCACGTTTTCATTCTTATGTTCCTGCCTCTTGGCGCGAGCAACGCAAGCAACTTGATCTGCCAGTGGTAGGGGTGGATTGGTGGAGCGCTTATGCGTTTACCAAATGGGCGGGAGGAAGATTACCCACAGAAGAAGAGTGGCTGCAGGTTTTCTCTGATGGCAAGATAACCCCTTATATATGGGGAGATAAATATGTTAGCGGATTCTCTCATACAAGGGATGCGTCTGCCAAGTTCTTCCCAGATAGTCCAATTGAGGTTACGGCGCAAACTAACGACACTACCTCCAATGGGTTGGTTGCTATGGCAGGCAATATATCTGAATGGACTAGTTCGGTTGAACCTTATAATAATGGAGTTAATATAATAGTTAAAGGGGGAAATTATAAATTACCTGGGCGAATTGCTGCTCATTACTCTTATAATGCAAGAGTGCCCCCTAATCACAAATCTGATGCTATAGGAATACGTGTTGTATTTGACTAAATGATGCCAGAGTAATGCGAGAATAATGCCAGAATCATGAAAGAACAAACGAAACGTCGTTTAATTGGCGCTATAGTATTGGCAATATTCGCAGTTGCGGGATTATCTTTTTTCTCATTGAATAATGAAGGCGAAGGAGATATAGGAGACAACTTACTCTCTTGGCAGCCAGAACCACCACCAGATTTTATAAAGGTAGAAGTGGATAAAATACCACCTCCGCCACAACTCAATGAAATTAAGGAGAAACTTAATCAGCTGAAGGATAATCGTCAAGCCCAAGCGGATAGTAAAAATCCTTCCGCTACTGGAAGAGGAGAGGGAGGAGGAAGGGGGGGAAGAGAAAAAAAGTTGCCAGGTAAAAATGCGCTTGATGAAATAGCATTTAATGATAAGAGTATCCCTGTTAGATGGGTAGTCCAGGCGGCATCCTTACGTAGCCCAGAGCAGGCACAAAGATTAAAACAACGACTTGCAGATAACAATTTCAAATCTTTAATTCGTGCATTAAAATCTTCCAAAGGTGATATACTATATGTCGTATATGTTGGACCTTTCCTGCAATCTAGCAGAGCGGAGGAAAATCAGAAGAGATTGAAGGAAAAATTAAAACTTGACGGTATATTAAGAAAATGGAAATAAGCTTTTTAAAATTTGGTATTATAGATTGGGGTTTGCTGGCATTTGCCATGCTAATTTTTGTATTGGGATTGGCAAGAGGTGTTGGCAAAAGCGCGGTGTCGTTGTTGGTTTGGGCGATTGCTCTTGTTTTTTCACAAATCATATCAATTTTACTTAGCGCTCCTTTAAGCGCTTATATATACGACCAAGAACTATTATTGCTGTTGCCTTTTTCAATAAGCTTCTTTTTTATGATGATAGTACTTAATCTGTTATTCTCTCTGTTATCCATTAACACTGGTTCTTCCCCTATAATTCGTTTGTTGGGAGGGTTGGTTGCCATACCTCTTATAGCAGTGCAATTACTGGTTATAGTAAACTTCTGTCGTTTGTTAACCATTGATGAAAGCAATTATTGGCTGGATTCAGAACTTATACCATTAATCCTGGAAATGGAGTTTTACTGGAGGTCATTAGTATTGGATAATGTATGTTTGTCCTTGCCAGGGGTTCAATGTTTCCCCTACTAATTAACACTCATCTGTAGGGGAGGAGATTTATGTGCGGCATAGCGGGGGTTTACGCTAAGGAGCATATAGGAGGGGTTTTATACAATGCCCTGACAATGCTGCAGCATAGAGGACAGGATGGCGCGGGAATAGCCACTATTGACAATGATGCTATTTACATGCGTCGCCGTAACGGCTTACTAAGTGAGGTTTTTAGTCAAGAAAAACACCTGAATGATCTGCAAGGAAACTTAGGAATAGGACACATAAGATACCCCACTGCAGGCAGCGAAAGTGTGCGAGAGTGTCAGCCATTTTATGTAAATAGTCCTTTTGGTTTAGCCCTTGCCCATAATGGCAACCTCACTAATTCTGAACAATTAAGAAAGGATTTGGCAACTAAAAATCTGCGCCATATTAATACAGGTTCTGACTCTGAAGTTCTGTTAAATTGTTTGGCTATGTGTTTGGAAGAACATCCCAGTTCAGAAGCGGATGATATATTCAAGGCAGTTAGTTGTTTATATGAAAAGTGCAGCGGTGCCTATAGTGTAGTTTCTTTAATAGTTGGAGTCGGGCTGTTAGCTTTTCGTGATCCTCATGCTATAAGACCATTGATTTTAGGTAGCAGAATTTCACGCTCAGGTAAAGAATATATGTTGGCATCGGAATCTGCGGCGCTTTTGGCTAATGGTTTTAACATTGACAGTGATTTGGATGCAGGAGAGGCAGTTTTCATTAATAGCCAAGGAGAATTATTTAGGAAACAATGCAGTCAACAGAATAAAGAGAAATCTCCTTGCATCTTTGAATATGTGTATTTTGCTCGCCCCGATTCCATTATTGATGATATTTCGGTGCATAAATCACGTCAAAGGATGGGAGAGTTTCTTGGTGAGGCGGTTAAAAGAGAAATATCAGCTGGTGATATAGATGTAGTTATTCCTGTGCCGGATAGCAGCAGGGTTGCCGCAGTAGAACTGGCGCTAAAACTCAATATTAATTATCGCGAGGGTTTGGTAAAAAACCGCTATATAGGAAGAACCTTTATTATGCCACGCCAACAGATGCGCGATGTTGCGGTTAATCGTAAACTTGCTCCAGTTGAACTTGAAATTCGTGGTAAGAATATTCTATTAGTGGATGATTCAATTGTGCGGGGAACTACCAGCGGACAAATTATTACTATGGCGCGTCGCGCTGGCGCTAATAAGGTATATTTTGCTTCGGCAGCGCCGCCGCTTATTTACCCAAATGTTTATGGTATTGACATGCCTTCTCAAAGTGAATTAATTGCTAATGGCAGGGATACCGATGAGGTAGGTAAGGTGATTGGAGCTGATGGATTGGTTTATCAGAGTTTAGAAGATTTAAAATCCAGTGTGCAGGAGGGTAACCCGAGCATTAAGCGCTTTGATTGCTCGGTTTTTGACGGCAACTATATTACTGGTGATGTTAGTGAAGATTATCTGCGCAATTTGGATATTATGAGAAGAGATGAAGTGAAATCTCAGCTGGAGTTCTTTGACGAGATGGAGTCCACTTATTATTAGTGGCTAACGACATGTACATGTATGGTGTATAAATTCTTGGAATGATGGTCTGTAGGGGCGTGAGCCATATATGAACCCCCCTTGCTCCGCCCGCAAAATGTTTGAATTAACGACACTTTAATCATTTTGAATCATTTTGTGGAAAGTAGTATATAATTATTTTATGAGTACATTTAACGCATTAAGCGAACTATCGGTTTCCTCCATAGGGAATAATGGGGAGAGTAAAGAAAAAACATATAAATTTTTTGATATCAACAAGATTAAGGGCGCAGATAAACTCCCCTTTTCTTTAAAAATAATTTTAGAAAACCTGCTACGTAATGAAGATGGGGACAGCGTCACTGCCGATGATATTGCTTATATGGGGACTTGGGATGCAAAATCTTCCGATGCCAAAGAAATTTCCTATCGTCCAGCGCGTGTGTTGCTCCAGGATTTTACTGGTGTTCCTGCCATAGTTGATTTAGCGGCTATGCGTGACGCAATGCAATCACTTGGCAAAGATCCAGATAAAATTAACCCATTGCAGCCAGTGGAATTGGTGGTAGACCATTCGGTGCAAGTGGATAAATTTGGCTCGCCAGATGCTTATAAGTTTAACACTCAGCTTGAATATGCTCGCAATAAAGAAAGGTATCAGTTTCTGAAATGGGGACAGGAAGCATTCAATAATTTTAAAGTGGTGCCACCTGGCGCAGGCATAGTTCATCAAGTAAACCTTGAGTATCTTGCGCGGGTTGCTTTTACTCAAGAGCAAGAAGATGGGGTTTATGTATATCCTGATACTTTGGTTGGCACCGATTCGCACACCACTATGGTTAATGGTCTTGGAGTGTTGGCTTGGGGAGTGGGAGGCATTGAAGCTGAAGCTGCAATGTTAGGGCAGCCGATATCCATGCTGCTACCTAAAGTTCTTGGTTTCAAACTAACGGGTAAAGTTAAAGAAGGAACAACCGCAACAGACCTGGTGTTAACCGTAACCGAAATGCTGCGCAAGAAGGGAGTTGTTGGCAAGTTTGTTGAGTTCTATGGACCTGGTCTTGAATCACTGCCGTTGGCAGATCGCGCCACTATTGGCAATATGTCTCCTGAGTTTGGCGCAACCTGCGCTATTTTTCCAGTGGATAATGAGACCCTTAGGTATATGAGGATGAGTAATCGGAGTGAAGAGACAATAGCTTTGGTGGAAGCATACTTTAAAAAACAGGGGATGTTTTATGATGCTGAGCATGAGGCAAACTATAGCGAGACAATTGAATTAAATTTGGCAGATGTAGAACCCTGCTTGGCAGGTCCTAAGAGACCGCAGGATAGAATTACTCTTGGGTCGGTTAAGCAGAATTTCTTTGCATCCCTCGGTAGTGATGAGCTTAAAGAGAGTAAGGTCAGCGGAGATAAGGAATATACATTACGTGATGGATCGTTGGTTATAGCAGCGATAACTTCATGCACCAATACCTCAAACCCTTATGTTATGCTGGCGGCGGGATTGGTGGCAAAGAAGGCAGTGGAACTTGGTTTGCAAACCAAGCCATGGGTTAAGACATCCTTAGCTCCCGGTTCTAAAGTGGTTACAGAATATTTTAAAAAAGCGGGCTTATCTGATTATCTTGATAAACTTGGTTTTGCGTTGGTCGGCTATGGATGCACTACTTGCATAGGGAATTCAGGTCCCTTACTGCCTGAAGTATCTGCGGCTATAAAAGAAAATGATTTGTCCGTTTGCGCTATTCTATCGGGGAATCGTAATTTTGAAGGGCGGGTTCATCCTGAAACAAAGATGAATTATTTGGCATCTCCACCATTAGTGGTTGCTTATGCAATTGCGGGTAGAATGGATTTTGACCCTTATAACGAACCACTGGGGAATGACTCTCAAGGCAATGAAGTTTATCTTAAGGATATATGGCCGAGCAATCAGGAGGTGAGTGATTTAGTGAAGTCCTCCGTCACTCAAGAGCAATTTACCAGGACCTATTCCACCATATTTAATGGCGAAGAGAATTGGATTAACTTACCTGTTGCTCAAGAGAAGGGATATAGTTGGGATGACAAGTCAAGTTATGTTCGCAAGCCAACTTTTTTTGAAGATTTAGAAATCAATCGCAGTCAGCAAGAGAGTGTTCAAGGAGCAAGAGTTCTTGTTTTAGTGGGGGACTCGGTAACCACCGACCATATATCTCCTGCGGGGAGTATAAAAGAGGATAGTCCTGCTGGTTCGTACTTGAAGTCCTTAGGCATTCCTCCTTCTGAGTTTAACTCTTATGGTTCAAGGCGTGGCAATCATGAAGTTATGATGCGTGGAACCTTTGGTAATATTCGCTTGCGTAATCTGCTGTTGCCTGGCAGCGAAGGTGGGGTTACTATTCATCTGCCTGATGAGAAGGAGATGAGCATCTATGATGCGGCAATGAAGTATAGGGAGGAAGGAGTTCCAAGCATTATCCTTGCTGGGAAAGAATATGGCTCTGGCTCATCACGCGATTGGGCTGCCAAAGGACCACTATTGCTTGGGGTTCAAGCAGCGATAGCAGAAAGTTTTGAAAGAATACATCGCACTAATTTAGTGGGAATGGGCATCCTTCCTTTACAGTTTATGGAAGGAGAAAGCGTAAAAACTTTGGGATTAACTGGCAAAGAAACATACACTATTAGTGGCTTGGCAGGAGGGACTGCCTCTGAGGTTATGGTGACTGCTACGGATTCTAACGGCAAGAAAATAGAGTTTCAAACCAAGTTGCGTATAGATACACCACAAGAAATTAAGTATTATCAGTGTGGTGGCATATTGCATTTTGTTCTTAGACGTTTAGCGGCATAAGTTTCTGCAGATTATATAACATATACATTAGGAGGTATTATTATGGCAGACAATAACAAGAGGTTTCCCCCAGTAAAACGTGCTGGGAAATTAAGCAATAAGAAAGATGGTAAAAAAGATGGTTTTATGAGTAGGTTCAAAAAACCTCGCAACGCTTCCACCAATTCTTCTGCCGACACCTGGAAGGCGATAGAAACAGTTTTATTAGCATCAGTAAAAGAAAATGCTCGGGCGCGACGTTGGAAAATATTCTTTCGTTTTCTTTGGGTTGCAGTAATTGTCTATGTGTTTTCAGTAGTTAGTTTGGGTTATAGCAACAGTGGACTTGATGTTTCAAATAATTGGGGCGTAGATGGTGAGCATGTTGCTCTTATTCGTGTTGAAGGTGTGGTGGTTTATGATTCTAACCGTCTGGGTGCGGATGGAGTGCGGACTACTCCTATAGTTAAGGCACTCAGAAATGCTTATGAGAATAAGAATGCTAAAGCAATAATATTATCCATTAACAGTCCTGGAGGAAGCGCGGTAACTGCTTCGGATATTTATAATGAGATAGTCCGCTTAAAAACTGAAAACCCTGATAAAAAAATATACTCTGTTATTAAGGATATTGGAGCATCTGCGGCTTATTATATTGCATCCGCTACAGATGAAATATACAGCAGTAAAAATAGTTTGGTCGGTTCTATAGGGGTTATATCTTCAAGTTTTGGTTTTAATCGGGCGATGGAAGAATTGGGGATTGACAGACGGCTATATACAGGAGGAGTTAACAAAGGATTCCTTGACCCCTTTTCTCCTGCTAATCCCAAGCATGATGCATTTTGGCAAAACCTGTTGGATCGCTTGCATAACAATTTTATTGAAGATGTTAAAGCGGGACGCAGCGGACGGCTTAGTAATAACCCAGAAATATTTAGTGGATATATTTATGATGGTATAAGAGCTATTGAACTGGGATTAATTGACGGAATTGGCAATACTCGTTCAGTGGCTTATGATAAAACCGAATTAGACAAGATAGTTGATTATACAGTTCAGAGTAATCCTTTTGATATATTGGCAGGTAGAGTTGGCGGCAGTTTTGCTAACGCTCTGCTGGAACTGATTTCTACTCCACGACTACAATAATGTTTGGGGTGATGCGACATGCAACCTGAAACCTATTTACCATATTAATATAACTTGCGGGCAGCTGCCCCTACGAAAATGATAGAAGCAATTAAAAAATCTGATATAGCCGCCGATTATAAAGTGGCAGATATGTCCTTAGCTAGTTGGGGACGCAATGAAATTGAATTGGCAGAAGAGGAAATGCCTGGGCTTATGGCATTGCGTAAAGAAATGGGCGATAAGCAACCATTACAAGGAGCGCGCATTGCTGGTTGCTTGCACATGACAGTGCAAACTGCGGTTCTTATAGAAACCCTGCAGCATCTCGGCGCTGAGGTTCGTTGGTCCTCATGCAATATATTTTCCACTCAAGATCACGCCGCCGCGGCTATAGCAGCTACGGGAGTTCCAGTATTTGCTTGGAAGGGAGAAACTGAAGAAGAGTATTCGTGGTGTATTGAACAAACGATTATGGGACCTGATGGCTGGCAGCCGAATATGATTCTGGATGATGGCGGAGATCTAACTTCTATAGTTCATAAAAAACATCCTCAATTGTTGGAGAGTATTCGCGGTGTATCAGAAGAAACCACAACTGGAGTTAGAGTTCTAAACGAAATGATGGAGCAAGGCACTCTTAAGGTGCCAGCTTTTAATGTGAATGATTCTGTAACCAAGTCCAAGTTTGATAATTTTTATGGTTGTCGCGAGTCACTGCTTGATGGAATCAAACGCGCCACCGACTTAATGATTGCTGGTAAGAAAGCAGTGATTATAGGATATGGTGATGTGGGTAAAGGATGCGCTCAATCATTGCGTAATTTTGGAGCAGTAGTATATGTAGTAGAAATTGACCCGATCTGCGCTTTGCAGGCGGCTATGGAGGGCTACCAAGTGGTGCGTCTTGAAACAGTGGTAGAAGATGCAGATATTTTTGTAACCGCCAGTGGCAATGTTAGTGTCATAAATTATGATAGTATTTTGAAAATGAAAAATAATGCGGTTATTGGCAACATAGGTCACTTTGATTCTGAAATTGAGACAGTAAAACTCAAACAACATGAATGGAGTAATATCAAGCCGCAGGTTGATAAGGTTAATCTTCCTAATGGTAAATCAGTAATTTTGTTGGCGGAAGGGCGTTTGTTAAATCTCGCTTGCGCCACAGGGCATTCAAGTTTTGTTATGTCTACCTCTTTCACTAATCAGGTGTTGGCGCAGATTGAGCTTTGGCAAAATCACAAAAAATATGACAATAAAGTTTATGTGCTGCCGAAAGAACTGGATGAAAAGGTGGCGCGTCTGCATCTTGACAAGCTGGGGATAGAACTCAGCGAGTTGACACAAGAGCAAGCCGATTATTTGGGCTTGAAAGTCACAGGTCCGTTTAAGCCGGATAGCTATAGATATTAGGAGATATTAGAATATATTAGATTGCTCGCCTATTATGGGTGAGAATTATGGAGGTTTGAATCGTAATCTTGTGAATAAGCTATGAGTAACCAGGGGAATAACCAGAAGAATAACCAGGGCCTTTATTGTTTGGGCAATGCTTTGGTGGACTATGAGTTCCGCATTAGCGAAAAGCAATTACAAGATATAGGCATTACTAAAGGTCAGATGACTTTGGCAAATGAAGAGGGATTTACTCATTGCTTCAATTTTTTAAAGGACACGATTGAATACCAAAGAGAAGGAGGGGGCTCGGCAATTAATTCTCTTATAACTTATGCCCGCTTGGGTGGTGCTGGCGCATTGTCGTGCATTGTTGCTGATGATGACAGCGGAGATTTCTTTCTGCAGGAGTTACGCAATCTTGGAATAACTCTGCATCTTGGACGTAGTATACAAAGGACTGATGCCGCTCCTAAACCAACTGGTCATTGCATTGCTATGATAACCCCTGATGCCGAACGCACTATGCTTACCTATTTAGGCATTAATGAAGACCTTGCAGCATATAAAGACATAAGTGGCGCTCTTGAGTCATCAGGAGTATTCTATGCCGAATCATATTTATTATCTGGGGAGAAGTCGCGTAATGTTTTGATTAATTACTTAGAAGAGGCGCGCCGTCAAAATAAATTTATTGCTTTGAGTATGTCAGATGTTTCAATGGTGACTTACTTCAAAGACGAAATGCATGAAATGTTAAATGGCGGTGTGGATATTTTGTTTGGTAATTTAGGAGAGTTTAGTAGTTACACAGGCGAGGATGAACCGCATAAAATATTTCGTTGTTTTGCTGATAATGTGAAAACTTTGGTCATAACTATGGGCGCAAAAGGGGCAGTTGTTTATTGCGCTGATGGGGAAGGGGGAGGTAAAGCTACGGCAGTAACTATACCGCCTTATGCAACAGAAGTACGCGATACTCTTGGAGCTGGAGATACTTATGCAGGGGCATTCTTATATGCCTTATACGAAAAGAAAGCAAGTTATTCAGTAGCAGGGAGATTTGCTTCTTATGCAGCTGGTCGCGTGATTAGCCGCATGGGTCCTCGTCTAAGTATGGAAGAGTGCCAATCCTTACTCGTTGGCTTTAACTGGAACGCATAAATCCTTGGTATATAGGTCTGTAGGGGCGGAGGCATATATGAGCCCCCCTTGCTCCGCCCGCAAAATATCTAACACTCGCAACAAACCATAACCATGCTCGCGACACCCCCCTTGCTCCGCATGCAAGATACCTATTATTTATTCAATCAGTAATCTGGGGTATTTATTTACTGGAGTGAATATCCAACTGCTTTGAATGCTTTCTCCTTGGACTCCGCTATATGTGCGATTGCCCCATGAAGAGTAAGGAAATATTTGCTTGCCATTATTCTCACAAGATGCGTCACTGGCTTCTATCTGAATGCCTCCTAATGAGCAACCACTTAGTTGCTGCCTGCTGACAGCAGTGCCACCTGCAGAAATATGAATATTGCTTGAGTCCATTAAGTCGCTTGAATCAATTAAGTCGCTTGCCCAATAGGATGCATTAACTTCTCCAGAATTGTCAAGCCCAACAAGTCCACCAAAGGTGGTTCTATCATTTCTATTAAACGAGTCAATTAAGTTAATCTCATTAGTTTCCTCCATATTCTCCAGCATATTTTTAGGAATATCTGCAAGGATATTCTCCAGTGTTTTGGCTGTTGGAGTCACTACGCTTGTTGCATAAGAACCGTCTATCTTTCCTGCATTCTTACCTACCAGCCCGCCTACCTGAGATCTCCCTGATACTCCGCCCATTGCATAGCTATTAGCGATATTGCCTTCCACTGACTGTTGTCCAACCAATCCGCCTATTTGATTGCCGTTGCCCAATATATTTGCGATGCTGTAGGAACTGATTATACTGCCTTGATTTAAGCCAACAAGACCGCCGCTGTTATCCGCACCTTGAACTATACCTTGAGTATTAGAAAATTGGATTATTCCACCAGTCCCTTGATAGCCAGCCAGTATTCCGCTATATTTATATCCGTTGACTGTTGCTTGTTCAATGTTGATGGATGATAGCACAGAACCATTGCCTACTGAGGCAAACAAAGCGACACCGCTTACTTGTGGGCGATTAATGTAAAGATTGAATATTTTAGAGGAGCTTCCTGGTGATGACCCTGGTAATGACCCTGTTAGTGATCCTGTAAATGATATTCTGGATGAAGCATCTTGGCATCCGTTATCTCCGCATCTGCCGATTGGCATGAACCCTTTGGCACTATCGCCGTCTATTAGGGTATTCCAATATGCTGTAACGGAAGCATCTATGTCATTGACAATAATGTAGTTTTTGGATAACTGTTCGGTGAGATTATTGCCATATATATAAGCATTGCCAATTAAATCTGAGTCGGGTAGGGAGGTGCCCTGATGGTCTATGCCACCAATTGCTTGCAATTGGTAAATGTTCTGGATAGGATAAGGGTATTGAGTGCTGCCAGTGCCATTTATTCCTGCAGTATTTGGCATATTATCATAAATATTTATTATGCCATCATTATCATTATCTGCTATTGAAGGAGTGTCGGCGCTAATTGTAACTGATGATGTGGCAAACTTATTGCCTATATATTCAAACGCTGTGACTATAAATCTATACGGAAAATTGTTTTGCTCTGGAGTTGTTTTAACGATTATATTCCCAGTGTTAGTTTCAATTTTAAATGGATAATTAATTGGCGCCAGTATCCCATAAATTACCGAAACCTCATCATAAGCGTCAACCCTGCCTACTATTGTTTCATCATCTGGTAGAGGATTAACTTCAAGATTGAATTTATAGTTTGCCGTAGTAAATATTGGGGAGCGGTCAATGTCATCGTTACGGCAATTTTCTCTTTTGGCAATGTGGCAAAATTGTTCATCAATTCTTGGCATAAAGTTCTCAACACTTATAGTGTTGTACGAAAATAGGACGGGGTACTTATCGTTGGGAGAAAATATCCAACCTCTTTGCATATCACCATTTATGCTATGACTCCAATAATCACTGGGGAAAAGTAAATTGTTAGGATTGCCGAGGCAGACACGCGGTGTACTATATGCTGCTATAACCATTCCGTCTAAGGCGCAATTACCTAATTGTGATTGGCGCATTGGTTGAGAGAAGTGATGGGCGGGCATTAAAGCGGGGTTTCCCGTGATTGGATGTATCGTATACTTGTTGCTGTTGAGCCAATAGGATGAGATAATGCTGCCATATCCTAAACCACTTATCATTCCTATAGAAGATTGTCCAGTCACCTGATTCGCGCTATAAGAAGCGACTATTATCCCTTGCTGTTTGCCGACTAATCCTCCCACTGCGGATTCCCCTGTAACTCTGGATACGCTATAAGTGTTAATGATGCTTCCTTGTGTTTGTGTTCCTGTAATTCCGCCCACTTGGTTTATTCCAATAATGTTTCCAGTACTATAACCAATGCTTATATCAGCAGCTGATTCTCCAATAAGCCCGCCTATGTTATCGCGTCCGCTAACCTTGGCAATACTATAGATGGAGTTGATTGTTCCGCTCGCCTGCCCTACAATGCCGCCAATTGATTCACTACCAGAGATTGTTCCCGAAGTATAGGCGCCTGTTATGTTTCCGAGCGTTCTTCCTACAATGCCACCAACTTGGTTTTGTCCCGCTACCCTGCCACTAGCAGAGACCAATACAATTGAGCCACCTAAATTAAACCCTGCTAATGAACCAGTCATATCTCTACCGACTATGTTGACATCTTCAAGTGATACCCTGTCAATTTTTGCCTGCTTACCGATTGCTCCCCACAGTCCTACTTGGTCTGTATTGGGGCGGTTGATAAATAAATTCTTTATTTTGTGGGTAGATCCATAAAATTTCCCACTAAATGCGTTAGATTGCAAACTGAGACAACTACTATTAGTGCAGTTTCCTATTGGAATAAACCCAGCTGCAGCTTCATCATCATTATTATCATCATGACCATCATTGCTGGTAGGGTTCCAGTTTCTTGTTATTGCCGCGTCTATGTCATTAATAAGCAAATAAAAGGCAGAGAGCTGTTGTGTCGCATCATCTCCATACAGATAGGAACCATTAGTAAAAATTGAGGATGAGAGTGGCGTTCCTGTATGGTCAAATCCAGCGATTGCTTGCAATTGGTAAATATTCTTAATTTGAAAAGGAGCAAGAGAATCGCCAGAACCAGCAATTCCTTTTTCATAAGGAGAGCTATCATAAGCGTTTGCTATGCCGTCATTATCTGAATCCATATCAATCCTCATCTCAGCACCAAATTGTTGACTGCTTGGCTCTGAAGAATTAGGGGGAGAATTAGGGGCTGCTTGCTTGTCTTCCTCGCTGCAGGCAACTAATATTATGATTGTCCCCCCTAACAATATAAACTGCAGTATAAACTGCATCACAAACCGCAGCATAAACCGCAGCATAAACAGTCGGACCGGTTGTAGTGTTGTAAAAGTAAAGTATCTCATCCCCCAAGAATATAAAGGTATTATACACCATTTGTGATATAATTTATACAATAATGAGAACATACTTATTCTTGATAATTATTGCTGCTTATGTTGCGGCGACTCTCCCATTTTTGCAGCAGCTGTTGTTATCTTTTGATGAAGCTCATTATGCTCTTTACGGTTATTATCCTGCCTTGAGTTATTTTGACCATCCTCCTTTGGTTGGTTGGGTGCAGTTGGTGATGCAAAAATTATTCTCATCTACCCCCATTCCCAGCGAATTTTTCTTACGTTTACCTGCTATTTTATCTTCTGTGGGAGTCCTTATTGCCTTGTGGTTTTCCTTAGACGCAAAAAAGCTTAATGATACCCCGGGGGTTAGAGTTCAAGAGGGGCTAATTAAAGATAGTGCCGTTGATGAAACCATTCCAGATAAAAAAATGCAAGAGGTTAAATGGATTATCGCCTTTATTTTGTTTTTATCCTGTCCAGTATTTTTTGGGTTGGGATTTGCCTTTTTACCAGATAGTTTAGTTTTATTATTAACTCTGCCAATAATGCTGCAAACTCGTAAAGCGGCACGCAGTGACAGTTGGCTGGATTATCTAATATTAGGTGTTTTGCTTGGAGTATGCGGCTTAGCAAAATACACCGCATTGCTGTTAGCTATTTCTGCATCTGTATATATTTTAATGTATCGTGGCTGGGGCATAGTTATTACTTTGCGTCCCTGGATAACTTTAATGACTGCCCTGTTAATTTTTAGTCCGGTGATTATTTGGAATATACAGCATGCAGGCGCATCCTTTGCCTATCAGCTTGGGCATGGCTTTGCAAGAAATTGGCTGGATTGGGTGCATATCCTGATAGCTCAAATATCTCAAATGGTTGCTTATATGCCGCTGGTTTATTTCTTTGGCTTAGCAGCTGGGGTTTGGGCTTGGGTAAAAAAACGTAGAGAGTTCTATATTAATTTGGTGTTTGCTATTCCTCCATTTATAATTCTTGCCATATCGCCAGCATTTGGTAAATTCTTGCCTCACTGGATTGCTTATATGTTTTTACTGCTATTACCAGTTGCCGCAAGTATGATTTATGAGTTGGGAATTTATAGATTATGGAAGGGACCTAAACAGCGATTTGAATTAAAAATTGTTTTAGTTATTTGCTTGATACTGTCGTTTGCGGTTATCTTGCCGTTAAGAATGTTAGTTAGCGGGTTTGAAGTGCGTATGCCACCTTATTTTCATCCGTGGGGGTATGTAGTTGGTTGGGATGAAACATCAAATCAGATAATTGAAGATTCGCAGGCAGACCCAGAATACAATGTTATATTTACCAATGGTTGGTATTATGCTTCATCTTTAGCTTGGTATGCCCGCCCGATGAAAGCTATCCCGCTGGATAAAAGAATAGACCAATTTGATGTCTGGTTTGGTAGTCCACAAGTAGGACAATCTGGCTATTTGGTGGTGCCTCATTATGATAGAGGCGACAAAGAGAAATTTAGTGATTTCAGCGAATGTGTGGATTGGAAGAGTAATACTTATTATGTTAAAGGAAGTCCGGTATTGACTCTTGATGTTTATAAATGCAGAAATTTGCTATCTCGCTATTGACTTATTATTGACTTATTAGTGAAATTGCCCTATAATGCCGTTATTGAAAGTTATAACCAGAGGAAATAAATATGATTAATAAAATTTTAAGTTGGGTGTTGTCTTTGTGGATTGCGTTTGTATTTGTCCAATCATTGTTTTTTAAATTCACTGATTCTCCCGAAACTCAATATATATTTGGCACTATAGGTAGTTGGATGGAAGGTAATTTCTTATCTCCTTTAAGCGAAACCTTTGCTCTCTATGGTGGTTATACCATAGGGTCTCTTGAATTAATTGCTTCAATACTATTGATTATTCCCAGCGTAACCCGTCCCTGGGGAGCTTTTCTTGCGGTAGGGTTAATGACTGGCGCTATATTCTTTCACTTGTTTACTCCTTTGGGAATTAATGTTCAAGGAGATGGAGGAGTGCTGTTTTATATGGCTTGCTCGGTTTGGCTATCTGGCTTGATTATTCTTTATCTATATCCTAGGACCAGACGTTCTTTTTCCTTTTAGTGCTACTATTTTTGCGGAGGTAATTAAATGACAGTAGCTTTACGTCTTCATGATTTATGGAAGACATATAAAAATGGAGTTCAGGCGGTTAAGGGGATTAACTTGGAAGTCCAAGAGGGTGACTTCTTTGCTTTGCTTGGAGAGAATGGAGCAGGAAAAACTACAACCCTTGGCATAGTTTGTTCTTTGGTAAACAAAACTAAAGGCGATGTTTCTATTTTTGGTTATGACCTCATCACTCAATCGGCGCTTGCTAAAAGACAAATTGGCATAGTCCCTCAGGAGTTCAATTTTAATATCTTTGAAAAAGTGAGAGATATTATTTATCAGCAGGGCGGCTATTATGGAATGCCGCTAAGCTTGGTAAAAGAAAGGGGTGAAAAGTATATGAAGAAGCTGGGTTTATGGGAGAAGCGCAACGAGCAGTCGCGCCATCTATCAGGCGGACAAAAAAGACGGCTGATGATTGCCCGTGCCTTAATTCATGAACCACGTCTGTTGATTCTGGATGAACCAACTGCTGGAGTGGATATTGAAATACGCCATTCAATGTGGAGCTTCTTAACTGAATTAAATAAAAGTGGGAAAACTATTATCTTGACTACTCACTATTTGGAAGAGGCAGAGCAACTGTGTCGCAATGTGGCAATTATCAATAAAGGCGAGATTATCATTAATACTTCAATGCGCCAGTTAGTGAGGCAATTGAAGGAGCAAACTTATGTAGTGGAATCCATTAATGTGATTCCTAAAAAAGTTACTAGTGATTTTTATGACTCTAAGAAAATTGATGATACCACCCTTGAAATATATCTGGATAAGAAATATAGTTTGAATAGTTTGTTTAACGACCTCGACAAGCAAGGGATAGAAGTAAGCAGCATAGACCTAAAAGATAATAGATTGGAAAGAACATTTATGGAGTTGACTAAATAATAGTTGAATGATTATTCCTCAAGTGACATTCCGCCTGCCCGCAGCATTTATTTCTTTTTTCTCTTTATTTTCTGTAGAAGTCCTTAGATTTTTTCATAATTGGCGCGAGTCGTTCTTACCGCCAGCAATTAGCATGACCCTTTATTTTGCAATATTTGGCAATCTCATAGGACCGCGCATTGGTGAGATGCAGGGGCATAGTTATATTGATTTTATCGCTCCAGGATTAGTAATGTTAGCGGTTATTACTGGTTCTTATACTAATGCCGCCAACTCATTTTATTTTCATAAGTTCGTCAATTCGTTAGATGGACTATTAATCGCGCCTTTGAGCAACATTACAATATTCCTTGGCTTTGTGCTTAGCAGTAGCGTGCGTGGAATTATTGATGGGTTGGTTGTTTTGCTATTGGCGTTGTTTTTTACTAAACTAAGTGTACACAATATATGGGTTATCATTTCTATGTTATTAATGACTTCTTTTACATTTGCTTCTCTGGGTTTGATAAACGGTATCTTTGCGAATAGCTTTGACGACATAATCGTCTTCCCCAGTTTTGTGATAACTCCACTAACCTATCTGGGTGGCGTATTTTTTACCATTGAATTATTGCCAGGTGTTTGGCACCAATTGGCGCAGTTTAATCCTATGCTGTATATAGTCAATGCCTTTCGCTATGGCATTTTGGGGACTAGCGACATATCCATAGTATATGCTTATGGCATGATAATTACCTTTGCTGCGACAATTTCTTTTACATGTTGGTATTTGATAAGAAACAGTGTTGGCATCCGCTCTTGAAATAATATAATGAATCCCATAGAAATACTTAATACTTTTAAAACAATCTTTTATAAAGAAGTCCAACGCTTTCTGCGGCTATGGAAACAAACTCTGTTGCCGCCTGCCATCACCATGGCTCTTTATTATGCTATTTTTGGCAACCTCATAGGACCGCGTATTGGTGAAATGCAGGGGTTTGACTATATGTCTTTCTTAGTTCCAGGGTTGGTTATGTTATCAATTATCACTGGTTCCTATAGTAATGTGGTATCGTCTTTTTATGGCAATAAATTCCAAAGGTCTTTGGAAGAGGTTTTAGTTTCGCCCACCCCCAGCATAATAATTTTATTGGGGTTTGTGGTTAGCAGCAGTATTCGTGGAATATTGGTGGGAATAATAGTGATGCTATTATCATTATTTTTCACTAAGATTGCGATTTATAATATTTGGGCTGTTGTCTTAGTCGCCTTTATGACCTCTTTTATGTTTGCCTGCATGGGAATGATTAATGCTATCTTTGCTCAAAGCTTTGATGATGTTACGGTTGTGCCTAATTTTGTGCTGACTCCTCTTACCTATCTTGGAGGTATATTCTATTCCATAGAATTACTGCCTGAGTTTTGGCAGAAAGTATCCTTACTCAATCCGATTTTATATATGGTTAATGCTTTCCGCTATGGGATACTGGGAATTACTGATATCCCCTTAGTATACGCTTATACTATTATAGTGTTCTTTGCGGTTGCCTTATTTTTGATATGTTGGTATCTACTGGAAAAAGGAATAGGGATACGCAGTTAATCATAAAAATATGCGGGATTTGTAATCAAAATGATTTACAAAATGCCGTGCAAGCAGGGGCAAGTGCTATAGGTTTTATGATGTTTGCTGGTAGTAAACGGCATATAAATTTATCTCATGCTATTCAACTTAGAAAGATGCTTCCTGCGAATGTGCTGGCTGTGGCAGTTATGGTTAATCCTGAGATGACTGAAGTGGAGCAAATAATTGAGCAACTGCAACCGAATATATTGCAATTTCATGGTGAGGAAGATGAAGATTTCTGCTCTTCTTTTGCTGTGCCCTATATTAAAGCACTGCGGGTACCTGCTACTAGCGATGATATCCCAAGCATTACTAATTTACTTGCCCAACAAATAGCTAATTATTCTTCCGCAGATTTTATTATGTTAGACAGCTGTGAAGGAAGCTTGGATGGAAGTTTGGAAGGCAATTTTGGCGGCAGTGGTAAGGAATTTAACTGGGGATTAATTCCACACGACCTGGATAGACCTTTGATTATAGCTGGAGGGCTTAATTCACAAAATGTTGCAACTTTAATTAAGCAAGTAAATCCTCAAGGAGTTGATGTAAGCAGTGGGGTGGAAGATGCGCCAGGAGTAAAAAGTAAAGAAAAGATGCTCTCCTTCATAAATGCTTGCAAGAGTGCGTAATCCCAAAATCATCTAGCTGCATATAGGTGTATATATAACTTTGAGTTTGGAGTTATAGTTATTTAATTGGTCACCGACTGACTGACATTGGTGTAACGGTTTATCGCAACTGTTAACACTACCGCCAACGCAAACACTATGGTGAGCCCATCGGGGTATTCATTCAACAAAGGAATAGCGACGCCAATGGTAATGAATGGTTGTAATAATTGCAGCTGACTGATACGCGATATGCCTCCCATCGCCAAACTGTTATACCAAAAGAAAAAGGAGAAAAGCTGGCTAAAGCAAGCCAGATAGGCAACCGAACCCCATGTAGCTAAAGGAATATCAAGCAAGTTGGGGGGTATGTACATGAACGTCATTGGCAGCCCCCAGGGCAAAGAAAAAATAATCATCCAACATATTACATAAGAACCATTAATCTCTTTGGATACAACCGCCCCCAAAGCATAGCCAAGCGCTAACCCTATTACGGCAATTATTAGGGCTAAATCTGCTAAGTGAAGTTCTCCGCTACCTTGTAGTAAAGAGTAAACCACTACCAATAAGCTGCCGAATATCGCTGTCAGCCAGAAGGCAATAGAGGGTCTTTCGTTAGTAAGCAATCTGCCAGCCATCATAGTTGCTAAGGGCAGGGTGCCAAGAACAACTCCGCCATGAGATGCGGGTAAGTCCTGCATAGCAATCGCGATTAACAAAGGAAAAGCCACTGTTACACAGAAACCGCCAATAAAGAGATACTTTATATGACGTCGTGCTGGAAATTTTTGCCGCGCAATGATTAAAATTACAATGGAGATTGCTGCGGCAATAACGACACGGGCGCCACTAATAAAGATGGGATCTAATAACTTAACCGCATGGCTGGTGAATGGGAGAGTGAGGGCAAAACATGTTATCGCTAGCAGGCCTAATAATAGGGCTTTTATTTCTTTAGTCATTGGATACTATTTTACTATGCGTTAGTTGAACCTTATAACTATTTTTATGACTTTCTATTTATAATTAAGATATGCAACAAACGAAATTTTCTGCAGATGCAGATGCAGATGCAAATAAAGGGACGCTTATTTCTCCTTATCATGGAGAACTCAACCCGCTGCTTGCCTCGTTAGAAGAGACGGAGGAATGGCAACACAGGAAGGATTTAGCGCAAATTATTCTAAGCCCGCGTGAAGTTGGCGATTTGCTGATGATGGGTATTGGAGGATTTTCTCCACTTAACGGCTTTATGGGCTATGAAGATTGGCAAGGAGTATGTCGCGACATGCAAACTGCTGATGGGATGTTTTGGCCTATTCCTATTACCCTGGCAATCAATAACGATAAAGCGCAACAACTAAGGATAGGAGAGGATGTCCAGCTGTGTGGGCAGACAGGAAATGTGTTGGGCGTAATGAAACTTGAAGAGAAGTATCCTGCGGATAAATCCTTTGAGGCAAAGAATGTATTTTCTACTGAGGATAAGGAGCACCCTGGAGTTGCTAATCTTTGCCAGCATGGAGATATATATTTAGCAGGGGCAGTTAAGGTGTTCACCAAAGGCGATTTGGCAGATAAATTTCCCGATGTATATTTAACTCCAAGTGAGACCAGGGAGCAATTTGTAACCAAAGGATGGAGCAAGGTTACCGCTTTTCAAACTCGAAACCCGATGCATCGGGCTCATGAGCATTTGGTGAAAATTGCTTTAGAGACGTCTGATGGGGTGTTGATACATTCATTACTTGGCAATCTTAAAAAAGGAGACGTGCCAGCAGAAATTAGAATTAAAGCAATTGATGCTTTGATAGAGAATTATTATGTTAAGGATAGCATTATGAATTGTGGCTATCCATTAGATATGCGCTATGCTGGTCCGCGTGAAGCATTGTTGCATGCTTTGTTTAGACAGAATTATGGCTGCTCACAATTGATAGTTGGACGCGACCACGCAGGAGTTTGCAGCTACTATGGAGCTTTTGATGCGCAGGATATTTTTGATGAGATTCCTCAAGATGCTCTGCAAATACAGGCACTTAAAATGGATTGGACATTTTGGTGTAATAAATGTGAGGGTATGGCATCAACCCGCACCTGTCCGCATGATAGCAAGCATCGTTTGATGTTGTCTGGCACCGAGTTAAGAAGGATATTAAGTGAGGGAGAGGATGTGCCTCCTCATTTTAGCCGCCCTGAGGTATTGAAAGTATTAGAGGAATATTATCAAACGTAGTTCATCACTCAGCTATTATGCTTATATAAGTGTAATGAGCGCTTCTAACAACTACACTAGTCCGTCCACTGGGGCATCTTGGAATTCGTTGTTCTCTATGACACTAATTTTATAACCAATAAATGGAGATTTGTCTGGCTTTATAAATGTTAGGTTTTCCAGTGCAGTTATAAGTACCCTCTCCATCAGGTATTCTTTTTGTTGCTCGGCATCTCCAATATTTTTAAGCCATGGGGGAGAGTTATCTATATATCCTTTCATTAATTTGCGGCTTTTGGACAGCTCGTCTAAACTAAATTTCATTATTCCTGCGGTTAATTTTATAGTTCTCTTTTCTTTAGTTGGGCTCTCCGCCAAAGGCATCTGTACCAGCTTGCCGATGTGTTTTTTATGCAGCACCAAAAGATAATTGTCACTGCCACGATAATAAAAATTAAATACTGGGATTGGGAACTTGCCTATATCATAATATCCGAGAAAGCCACTAATCCGAGATAGGTCTTCTCCTTCATGTTTGGGATGTTTAACGTCCGCAACATTTCCTTTAGGGGTAGCCGTTGCTTGGATTTCACTTGGAATATATCTGGCAGCATGAAACCTATCCTGCTGATTAAGAAATTTATCTACTCCTGCATAAGAACTGATAATAATGAGGTCTTGGGGTTCTCCTGCTCCGCGAAGAACTTGTTCAAATCTATGTTGACGCCGCAGTTTACAGTGTTTCATTATATTATCAAATAGAGTCATATTTTCCGTATCCGCCAGTGACTGCCCATACTGATAGCCGCTTCTTTTGCTGCTATCTTGTTGTTCTATTAATGTGGACTTGGTCACTAGCTCAGTAATGCCCCAAGGGCGATGAGATAATTTTTTATACTTAGTACGAGTTTGGTTTTCGTATAATCCTAAGTATTTATCAAATATATCTTTTATTACTCGGCGTGAGTTAAAACTTTCCAAGAAAGATTTTTGAAAGTTTTCTTTAATTTGGGGACTCAGAGTTGCTCGCCGCTGCGTACTTGCCATCAATTTGTTGATATTGCCTTGGACTGTGTTAAGAAAATCATAAGATTCTTTGGTGGCGCTAATTTCTTTTTTATCTCTTTTCTTGCCAGTTCGGATAGATTCCTCTTCAGCGCTTATTTCTATGCTCTCTACAGTTGTGATTAATCCTGCGATTCCATCTACCCAGTTTTGTAAATATTCAGGGTACATCTGTGGCAGATAAAAACTCTTTCTTGCTGAGGAGTTCATAAGGTGTGATATTAACATACAGATATAGCGTCTGTAGTTGTTGCGCGGAACTCTGTGCCTTTCGCTTATATCGTGGAAAATAAGATAATCATTCATAACAGCTTGAAGAGTTTGAGGTATCATGGTTAGGCCTGTCTCCTCGCCAATATTCTCTTGGACTGTTTCCCACATATATCTTATATAGGAGTGGTTATCTTTTATCTCACACAGCGTGCTGATTGCATAAGTGAGTCGTATGAGGCGAGTATATTTGAGATGTTTAATGGCATTATCTCTGATTATTTCTTCCAGCTCACTTGCCTTTTTCTTGCTAGTGCTATCTTGTAGATGCGGTGTGATAATCTTTTTAAGGTTATCAAAGTATTCCAGCCAGGACTTAAGCTGTGCTGTAGTATACATCTGGTTTTCTGCTTCAATGAGAGTGCGGACTTTACGTTGCACTCGGTGTTCGCGATTAATAACTAAGTATTTTTCAAAATCTGCGGCACGCAATAGATAATGATAGCCCCATAGCTTCTCCCTTTGATAATCGGGATAATCAAAATGTTTTGCCATATATGTGATTACTTCTCTGAAATTATCATCCTTGTCTTCATTAATGATATATTGCATATTTTTTAAGAAATAGCGGTCATATATGTCCAGATAAGGAATATGAAAAGACCCGTTGCCACTATGTGGCTCTTTGAATACGCTTTCTATAAACCAACTGGCAGCCATGCTGGAGCTGCCGTCATTTTTTTGTATTGCGGTTTGAATGCAGTTGCTTAGCTTCTTTACAAATAATTCTAATATTATGTCGTTATCGGGGGAAGTTGCTGTTTGGTGCATTATTTTGGTTATATGCTTTAGGGCAGTGTAAGCAATTTGGCGATTGTTATTGCTAACAGCAGATAGATAGGCGCGTTCAATCTGATTAAGCGGGTAGGAAATTCCTGCCAGATGCTCATCGGGGTTAGCTAAACAAAATAAAGCAATTGCTTCGGGCTGACTGGCATTTTCGGCGCTATAGTTAACAAACTCTTCGCTATAAACTAGCTGAGAAAATTTATCGGGGTTATTATTTTTAAGTTGCAATAGGCGGGTAATGGTATCTTCAAGTGTTTGTAATCCTTTTGTAACTAGGACATTATTCTGCCTTCGCGTTTGATAAAAGAGTATGTCACCAATTCCTTCTATGGATTGAGTTATGACTCTTTTCTTTTTTAAATTTGCTCTGTATTTTAACGACTTCTCCACCTGATGAATTAACATATTAAGAGGAACCGAGTCATCGCTGATTATCTTTTCCATTCTGTAGATGAGGTAACCAATCAGAGCGGTTATGATAACAGAAAATATTAAGAGCAGCCACATTATGACTTTGCCTAATTGTGAGTCGTAGAACTCTCCGCCATAAAAAAAACGCACCACTAACATTGCCGCGATATTCATTAGAACAAAATAAGGGAAGAATTTGCTTATGATATTATTCTGAAATAAGCGAACTATGACATCTGAATTATATTTGGCAGATACTTTAGATATGATTTCAATACTAACCGGTATTAGAAACGCCATTATCACCCCAAGAAAACCCGCCGCCATCAATAAAAATAAAGGGTCAGGAGTAATTCCCATGAAAGTATTGACTAAGCTTTTAAACTGAATATCCATTTATAGAATTATACTATGCTTTATAAATGGATTTATAAACAAGTTGTAAATTGAGAGTTTTGTGTTATAATAGGGATAAGTTTAATTAATTAGGGGAGTTAATATTACATAATGGGGGTTCATAAAGGAGGGGTTCATAAAAGTGGGCTTAAAAGCACGCTTATCAACAATCGGCTATTTTCAAGAATAGCTATAGGTTTAATATATTCTTTTGCGATGCTATTAGTTGGTTGTAGCGGAAACAGTGAAAACAACAAAGTTAGCGGCACTGAAGAACGTTCTCCAGGAACTGTTGATTCATTGGCTTACGTTGCCGATAGCATAGTAATTGATTCGGATGGAGATGGGGTTATCAATGCTTATGACTTTGCTTATGGTGATTCTAATTTAGTCGCCAGTGGTAGCGGCAGCGAAGCAAATCCTTATATGATTCGTAATATTTATCAGCTGCAGGCATTGGCTGGTTTTGACCATCAGGGCATTGCGCTTAATAAGTCACTATATACTTCCAATAACTGGCTTTATGGAGAGAGTTGGGAGGAGCAACTCAGTAAATCTTATGCATTAAGTAATGATTTAGATGCGTCTATCAGCGCTAAATGGCTACGTTTACCAAGCAGCACTGCTGATGATTTGCTTGATGCGAGTAATCAACCCTTGCCAGATTTCTATATTGGCTTTATTCCTATTGGTTCTTGTGGGTTAGGTGCAGGGAGAGAGGAAGCAGAGAGGCACTTATGCGAGAGTAATACTACACAACCTTTTACAGGAAATTTTAACGGCAATTCTTTTTTGATTACAGGGTTGGTTATGAGCTATCCGCGTAAGAGTGGCATTGCTCTATTTGGTGCCTTAGCGCCAGGCGCCTCAATTACATCTATTGGTCTAACCTTACTTAATATCAGCGCTGAGAATGGCAGCGAGATAGGTGGCTTGGTTGCAAATAATCAAGGCAGGATAGATAATTCTTTTGTTAACGGCATGGTTGCAGGCGGCAATGATGTTGGCGGTTTGACAGGTGTTAATTTAGGAGAGATAATTAATTCTTATGCTTCTGGTATGGTTAGCGGTGCTGAGGATGTTGGCGGTTTGGTTGGAGCTAACTTTCAAGAAATCACCGGTTCTCATGCTGCTAACTATGTTGTTGGTTCTGATAAAACAGGAGGTTTAGTTGGCGTAAATTACAAAGATGCATCTATCACATCCTCTTATGCTGTAGGGCAGGTTGTGGCTTCTACTCAAGTCGGTGGCTTAGCGGGGGAAAATAGAGGCAGTATATTAAGCTCTTATGGCAGCGCCGAAGTTGTAGCATCACAAGAAGTTGGTGGCTTGGCTGGTAATAGTAAAGGTAGCATAACGGCATCATACTCTACTGGCAATGTTGAAGGTGAATTATCTATAGGAGGATTAGTAGGTTCTGCTAAAGGATATGTTGCCCGTTCTTTTTCAAGTGGCAATGTAACTGGTGCAGAGAATGTTGGCGGTTTGATTGGGTTGTATAATTCTCGCCAAGATATTCATGCAACATATTCTGTAGGAGAGGTGAAGATTAGAAAAAGATCTAATGCTCGTGGGCGCGGTAAGCCCATAAGAATAGAAACTACTGGAGGATTAGTTGGACGTAGTATTCATGTTATTTCTTCAACTTCATATTGGGATAAGCGAACAAGCAAACGGAATTATAGCGCTGCCCTGCCATTTAGACGAGGGCTATTTAGTAAGCAATTAAAAGGATGCGGACTAAACGGCAAGCGGTTAAGGGGTAGCGCAAAATCTTTAGATTGTGCTGATGTGTTTCCATCTTCCAGTTGGGAACATGTTGCTGTTGAGGGCGGTAATGTTGTTGGTTGGGATCTTGAACATGCTGAAGATTACCCGCAACTTGTAGCCCGTGATGCGAACGGTAGTAATATTTTACCGAGTGCTGCATGTGTCGGCGAAAGACGAACTGGCAATATATCTATTCTTGCTGAAAACCGCTCCTATAATAGTGAGTCGCTGTTCAGAGGAGAATGCTCAACAGCGCTTTACTTGTCAGAAGGAGTTGCGGGGACAGATGTTGGCAAAATTATTGTCGCATATAATCAGTTTTCACGGTTCTCAAGTTATCAGCCGTTTAGTTATCTTATAGCGAGTCAATCAGTTAATCAATTTGGTGAGCGCAGCACTAATGATTTATTTGTTATTGATGAGCGTAGCGGACTTATTAGTATGGCAAGAGATGCCAGTGTATATGATATAGGCACCCATAATTTAGAAATACGCGCGTTGCTTGATGGTGAAGCGAGTTATGACTTTAAGTTTTCGGTAGTTGTGCGCCCAGGCATTCCAAGATATTTATTTTATTATTTAGATTCAGATGGGGACGGAGAAATTAATTTGCTTGATTCTGATGAAGATGGTGATGGAATAATTGATAGCGCTGATGCTTGCAATATAGACAGATTGAATGTTGCGGTTAATTGGAACTCCAATGAATTATCCGATGAGGATGGGGACGGCTGTCGTGATTTTGATGAAGATGAAGATGATGATGGTAACGGACTAATTGAGATTGGGACTGCCAATGAATTAGAACAAATCCACAATGATTTTGAGGATGTAGGTTCAGATAATTCTGTTAGTAATTTAGTAAATGTGCTTAGTGGAAGACGTGGTTGTGGCGCGACCACTGCTATTAATGATGTTAACACTGATGCTATTAATACGTCTGCTTGTCAAGGATATGAGTTGGTTGCGGATATATCCTTGGACGGTTATGATTGGCAACCGATTGGTTCCTGTGTTGACGAAGCAATTTGTTCGCAGTCATTCAATTTAATTTTTGAAGGTAATGGTTGGATTATTAGCAATTTGACTATTGCCAATTCGGACTGGGACTATGAGGAAAGACCTGATTATGCAGAATCTTATGGGATTGGCTTATTCGCGTCTGCTCGTCCACCTGCGGTTTTTCGTAATATTAATTTTGACGGTGGCAGTATTTCATCCTATGGACACGGAGTTGGATTATTGGCGGGCTATACTTTTGGTAATTACACAGGCGGAGTTGCTATGATAAATATTTCTGCGAGCAACTCAAAGATTTTAGGATTTCAAAATGTGGGGAGTTTGATTGGTTATTCTAATTATCTCGTTGTTGAATCATCTTATGCGGATGATATTTTAGTGGGCGGCGAGTCCTATTTAGGAGGAATTTTGGGCGATGGAAAAAATGGAAAGATAACGCGATCTTTTGCAAGCAATGTTTCAATGATGGGAAGTATTGTAATGGGCGGTTTAGCTGGTAGTGCAAAATATTCTAATATTGCCTTATCTTATGCGGAAGGGAATTCAATTGCAGGAGACCATGCAGTCGGAGGTTTGGTTGGCGATGTAAGATTTTCTAATATTACTTCATCTTATGTGGTTAATAGTTTACTTAAAGTCGCTGATGGGGCTATTGGTGGATTAGCTGCTTGGGGTGAAGGCGCTCACGTCTCCTCATCTTATGCGGCTGTTACTATGATAAACGGGAGTGGAGATAGGAATGGCAAGGGGGGTATGATTGCTGGGGGTCTGGTTACTGAGGGGCTGATTGCTGGGGGATTAATTGCTAAACTTGATGATTTTAATCCTTTCACCAATGATGTAAATAATATTACATTTATAAACTCTTATTGGGATAATACCACTATAGGCATAGCTACTCGGTTTGAAGCAAACCCCACAAGTGATGGAGAGGCAAAAGCCACTTATGAGTTGCAAGGGCAAACTAATTTTGCAGGCATTTATGCTGCTTGGGGTAATATCTGGTGTGATACAAATAGTGGCGACTATACCACCGATAGCAATTCTCCATTGGCAATTCCAGCTAATCGTGCCTGGCAACTTGGCAGCGCTACACAATATCCCACTTTAACCTGCACTCCAAATTTTCCCTAGATTCTCGCGACGCAGGTCTGTAGGGGCGGAGGGCTTTTATTCTTCCCCCCTTGCTCCGCCCGCAAAATGTATAACCCTCGCGATAAACCATAACCATGCTTGCAACGCACTTATTGCATAGCCTCAGATACATTATTGCAAAATTTACTATATAATGTATTATTATGGAATTTAAAGGTATTTACAATGAGCGATAGTATCGTATTCCTCAATGGCAAAATTGTCCCGCTTAGCGAGGCGCATATAAGCCCGCTTGACAGAGGTTTTTTGTTTGGAGACGGGGTCTATGAAGTTATCAAGTGTACGGATGGCAAGATAATTTTTTATCAAGAACATATTGAGCGTCTTAAGAATAGCTTAAAAGGATTGGCATTACCTTTTAATGATTTTGCTATTCTAACAACTACTATTGCGCAGTTATTAGAAAAGAATGATTTGACACAAGGCGATGCGCTGATTTATCTGCAAATTACCCGGGGCGCCTATCAAACCCGTTCTCATGAATTTCCATCAGGAGATATTTCTCCCACAATTTTTATAATGGCAACTCGTTGCCCTGATCTTTCTGCCAATAAGCAAGGAATACGACTTACCACCCACAACGACACTCGTTGGCATTGGTGCAGCTTGAAGACGGTAAACTTGCTTGGCAATGTTCTTGCTAAACAGAACGCAGCGGAGCAACAGGCGCAGGAAGTTGTGTTAGTAAAGGATGGAATAGTTTTGGAATGCTCGGCATCAAGCATAGCTATAGTTAAGGATGGCAAGGTTTATGCGCATCCTGCGGAAGAGTATATTCTTCCCAGCATTACAATGTCAGCATTGCAGCGAGTATGCGACAAAGAAGGTATTTCTTTTATAGACAAAAAATTTGATGTTCAAGAAATGAAAGATGCGGATGAGATATTAGTGCTTAGCACCGTGAGAGATATTAACCATGCGGTGCTTGTGGATGGGGAAGAGGTTGGTAATAAGGATGCGGCTTTGCTTCAGCGATTACACAAGACATTTGATGAGCTTGCAATGAGCTAATTCTACCTTTCTCGCAGCTTTAATCTAACTATTATTAGGGATGCTAACATAAGCGCCCCTCCAAACATTTCCCGTTGATTGAGTGTTTCGCCAAGAAGCAACCAACCAAAAAACAGAGCAAACAAACTTTCCATGCTAAACAGCAAGCCAACGCGATTAGGCGATAGATGCTGCTGACAAAGTAGCTGCAAGCCAAAAGCCAAACCTGCGGAAATAATTCCTGAATAAAATAACTCTGGCAAGGCGTCGCTGAAATTTGCTGTGGAAATATCTTCTACCAAAGGAGTAAATAATGAAACAATTAAGGCGCAATAGGATGTCTGAAACAATGCCAAGGTTATGGGTTTGATCTTCCTGAGGCAAACTTCCAAAGTTAAAATATGCGCTGTCCAACCAAAAGCGCTGAGGATTAGCAAGAAATCTCCTTCTTCTATAGTGAAAGATGTGCTGACAGAAAGGAAATATAGTCCGCTAATTGCAGTAAACGCGGCTACCAATTCGCGGGCTTTAATGCGGTAACCAACTAATACTGCGCAAAACGGAAGAAGGCATACATATAAGCCAGTTATCAGCCCAGCTTTGGATGCATAAGATGATAGCAGGGCGGTTTGTTGCAAAATAGAGGAGATCGCCAGTATTATGCCGGGAGGAGCGCCATAGATTAAGCATAATCGCCAATTGGATTGAATGTGCTTTCTTTCAAAGAGTAGCGCCAGAAGCAATAATAGGGGAATTGCCAAAGAAAAACGCACTGCAGTAAATGTCCAAGGTCCCATGGATTCCATAGCGGTCTTCTGCGCTATAAAAGTTGAGCCCCATATAAGCGCAACTGTTAATGCGAGGGCTTCATAGCTAATTTTAGTGTCTTTCATTTATTGTTAGCGTATTTTTTGTTAGCGGTGAAGGAATATACTTTGATAAAAATAGGCCGTGCAGGGATCGAACCTGCGACCAACTGGTTAAGAGCCAGCTGCTCTACCAGCTGAGCTAACGGCCCAAAGTATATTCAAATTAGCCATTAATAATATTGGTAATAATATTATTAATAGCGATAACTATAAGCATCGTAAAAATAGGCCGTGCAGGATTCGAACCTGCGACCAACTGGTTAAAAGCCAGCTGCTCTACCAGCTGAGCTAACGACCCGAAATTATTACTGGATAATTGGATTATACAGAAAAATAATAATTATAATTAATTAAATTACATTCAACCGCATAATATTTTCATAGAACGATGTGTGTGCCTAATCCAATGCAGTTAACAGACGGCTAACAGACCGCTAAGAGTTGTATAAGCTGTTGAGTTGCTGTAGTAAACTCTGCATAGATTCATCCAATGGCGCTTCGGCAATTATTTCTTTACCGGCGATATTAAACTGTAGTTTCGCCGCATGCAGAAACTGCCGAGAAAATGTGCGTAATTGCACGCGCAACTCTTCTGAGCAGCCGCGCGGGAGTAATCGTTTGGCTCCATAAATATTATCCCCTACTATGGGATAACCTATAGCGCTTAAGTGAACGCGAATCTGATGGGTTCTTCCTGTTTCTAACATAACTTTTAATAAGCAATGAGCAGTATATTTTTGCTTAATTCTATAATGGGTAATTGCTGCTTTGACGTTAGGCGGATGCTTTTCTAATGGATAGCTCATCATCTTAAGCCGATTACGTGGATCCCTGCTTATGGGACGCTCAATTGTGTCACCACTTATCGGGACTCCTTCAACCAAAGCTATATATTCACGCTTCATGAGCCGTTCTTTTATAAGTTCTTGCATTAATTTATAACTGTGATGGTTTTTAGCGGCAACTATAAGCCCTGAGGTTCCTTTATCAAGCCGATGCACCAGTCCAGCGCGGGGTAATTTTTCTTGTTCAATACGGTAAGCAAGTAGGCCATTGACTAAAGTGCCCGTTGGATTACCGGCGCCAGGGTGAACTACAAGTTGTGGAGGTTTATTGATAATAATTAACGATTCATCTTCATAAACTATATTCAAGGGCATCTGCTGAGGCGTATCGGCAGAGTGAGTGGCGAAAGAGCCGTTTATGCTTATTTCTTCTTTTCCTTGGATACTATAGGATGGTTTAACTTCTTGCCCGTTTACTAGTATTTGCGAGGATTTGATCCATCCTTGTAAAAGAGAGCGAGAAAATTGTGGAAAGCACAAGGATAATAAAGCATCCAAACGGATGGTTGGACTAATAGCGCAGAAGCTTGTATTGAAATTAACTGACATCTTACTTATATAATATAAGAGAAAATAATATAATGAAAACATTAATTAGAACATAAGATATAATTCATTACTATTTTTTACTATTATGAATAATTCGTCCGTTTCAGTAACTGAAAAAGATACCAAGCCACTTTATGGCAGGTTAGCATTATTATCTGCGGCTCTATGGGGGGCGGGTTTCGCTTTTCAAAAGGATGCCATGGATTCGCTGCCGCCTTTGGCTTTTACTTCAATTCGTCTGTTCCTTGCGGTAGCAGTTATTATATTGATGACATTTATGTTTGACCGCTCGGCACTAAAGGGACAATGGAAGCAGGTGATGCGCGCCGCCATAGTACCGAGTATTCTTTTTGCTATATTGACTGCAGTTCAACAAATAGGGCTGGTAAGTGGATTGGCATCTAAAGCTGGCTTTATTCTGAGTTTGTATGTATGCATAGTTCCGATAATTGCGGTGTTTATTGGTTATAAGATTAAACTAAAAGAATTAGGCGCTGCGGCAGTGGCGTTTATTGGCGTTTTATTTCTAACTATTAAAGAAGGTTTTGCCATAGATTTGGGGGATACTTTTTTTCTTATGATGGCTCTTGTCTTTTCCGTATACATATTGGCGATTGACTATTATGTTAAAAATGTGTCGCCTTTGATGCTTGCGGGAGTGCATGTTTTTTATGCAGCTGTTGCAATAGGAATAATTTCTTTGTTTACTGAAACGTTTGGGTTTGCTGGTGTTGTTGAGGCAAGAGTAAGTATTCTTTACTCAGGGGCTATTTCTGCCGGCTTATCGCTTAGTTTACAGATTATCAGCCAAAAATATGTTTCGCCCGGCAAGCTTGGAATTCTAATGTGCACTACAGCATTATTTGCCGCATTACTTGGTTGGCTGATGTTGGGAGAAAGGTTGACACTTTGGGAGATGATTGGCGCAGTTTTTATAATGAGCGCAATATTGTTAACCAGGATAAGAGGACGGACTAAGAAGGACTCTGTTCCTTCATAAGGCGAGCATAGCTGCCCCTACGAAGGTAAGTTGTTGTATAATAAGGGTAGAATGTATGCTTGAATTATTGTTAACGATCATAAGAGGGAAAGCCGCTAATATGCTGATATATGGGCTGAGATATAGATTAGGAACTAGTGTTGCTAAAATATCATTGTTATTACTGGCAGTATTCACGTTATCATTTGTAACATCCTGCGCTTCAAATAAAGAAAAACGCTTGAGCGATGAAAAGTATTATGATAATGGCGCAAGATTTATGGCAAAAAAGAACTACCAAAGCGCTCTTGAAACATTTAATTCCATCAAAACCTTGTATCCGCTAAGTCCTTACATTCAATCAGTTGAGCTTGAAAGCATTAGTGCCCATTATGGGCTCGGTGAGTATGAAGAAGCAGAGGTATTGGCACAAAGATTTATCAGCTTTTATCCTGATGCGCAGCAAAAAGATTTTGCCTATTATATGTTGGGACGCTCTCAATATGCAACAGGCACAATTTTATTGGACAGGTTTGACCGCCGTGATCTAAACGGAGCTAAAAACTCCTTTGTTTCTTTCCAACAATTGACTTCTTTATTTCCCGACAGCCCTTATGTAGCGGAAGGGCGCGCTCACATGAGGCATATCCGTAATATTATTGCTGAAGATGAACTGCAGAGTGCTAGATTCTATTTTAGCAGATACTCTTATGTGGCGACGATTAATCGCTGCCGTAGCATAATTGAGAACTTTCCCCATACCCCGAGTGTTGCGGCAGCGCTTAGGTTAATGGCAGATTCTTATAAACGTCTGGGGTTGGAAGCCCAAGCACGACTTACGATGCAGACACTGGAAGATAATTTCTCTACGAATTGAAAGAAATTGAAGCAAATTGAAGCAACATAAAACATATTTGGCGTTTGATTATGGAACTGTCCGCACTGGCATGGCAGTGGGAGAAGATTTAACCTGTTGCGCTGAACCGCTTAAACCATTGCGGATGAAACATGGTTGGGCTGATGAAGAACAGCTGGCGGATATGATTATCCGTTGGCAGCCAGATGCTTTTTTAATAGGCATGCCAGACGTTCCCAATAAGCAGAATAAAGGCGAGATAAATATTGCGGCTCGGGCTCAGAGTTTTGCGGCTTATCTGAATCGTAAGTTTACCAAACCCTGTTATTTCGCAGATGAAAGATTAACTTCACGTTTGATGGAGGCAAAACAAAAAGAGGAGCAAGATAAGGTATCACTTGATAGTCGCGTGGCTCAGGCACTATTGTGTGAGTGGTTATGTGAGTTGGCTGCTAATAATCAAAATATCAATGACCTCAAAAAGTAATAACAGCAACGGAAATATTAATCTGCTTGGTATAGCTGACTTAAGCACCGAACAAATAAATAAACTTCTTGATTTGGCGGAGTCCTTAGTTAAAACTAAGGAGCAAACTATTTATGCCAAAAGCTTACATGGCAAAACCATAGTTATGTTATTCTATGAGCCAAGCACCCGCACTCGCGCCAGCTTTAGCATGGCGGCGTATCGTTTGGGGGCAAATGTGATGGAACTCTCACCGAGAAATTCATCGGAGGAGAAGGGAGAAACCCTCATAGATACCTTCTTAACTCT
Source organism: Gammaproteobacteria bacterium (assembly GCA_965207945.1). GTDB lineage: Bacteria > Pseudomonadota > Gammaproteobacteria > CBDBNL01 > JAAOII01 > JAAOII01. Next base: position 1,165,059 of record OZ242303.1, on the reverse strand, counting down.
GCAGGCAATGCGTCCAGATTTATTTGTGCTGCGTCATCGTATATCAGGTATTACTCATAAGTTAGCTGAAAGAATATCAATTCCAATAGTCAATGCTGGAGATGGCAAGAATGAACATCCAAGTCAAACATTATTGGACTTGCTAACAATCCGTTTGCATCGTGGTTCCACTAAGAATTTAAAAATCGCCATAGTGGGTGATATTTTGCATTCAAGAGTGGCACGTTCTTTCATTGCAGCACTGCGCAAATTAGGAGTTGGTGAGCTTTGTCTTGTAGGTCCTAAAACATTACTGCCTGATGATTTTGCCGCAGATAATTTTGCCGCAGATAATATCCAAATTAAGCGTGATATAGAAAGTGGTATCAAGAATGCGGATGTCATTATGATGTTACGTTTGCAACAAGAAAGAATGGAGTATGCTTATTTACCTACAGGGGGGGAGTATTTTTCTTTATATGGATTATCGCAGGAACGGCTTGCTCTCGCCAATAAGGATGCATTGGTTATGCACCCAGGACCTTTTAATCGCGGTATGGAGATAAGTTCTGCTGTTGCAGATAGCAGCAGGTCTTTGATATTAAAACAGGTAGAATATGGAGTTTTTGCGCGTATGGCTATATTTCTCTCAATTTTGAATGAGGAACAACGAAAAAAAGTATGGCAAATATAAACGAATACGAAGGATTTATAATAAAATATACTATGTATATATCAGCAGTTTATGGAATTGCTATGCGCATCAATTATAGATAAAATGGAATACTTAATAAACAAATAGAGGTAAATTATGGCTTTAATAACACTTAGACAACTATTGGATCACGCCGCAGAGAATGATTATGGCGTTCCAGCATTTAACGTTAACAACATGGAACAGATACGCGCAATAATGGAAGGCGCCTCAGAGGTTAACAGCCCTGTTATAGTGCAGGCATCAGCAGGCGCGCGCAAGTATGCGGGCTCGCCTTTTTTACGCCACTTGATTTTAGCGGCTGCGGAAGAGTTTCCTCATATACCTTTATGTATGCATCAAGACCATGGTGCTTCTCCAGCGGTTTGCCAAAGGTCTATCCAATTGGGATTTACTTCTGTAATGATGGACGGTTCTTTATTAGAAGATATGAAGACCCCAGCTGATTTTGAGTATAACGTTAAGGTTACTAAACTAACAACAGATATGGCGCATGCTTGTGGCGTTTCTGTGGAAGGGGAACTTGGCTGCTTGGGCTCTTTGGAAACAGGGATGGCGGATAAAGAGGATGGGCATGGAGCTGAAGGAGCATTGACTCGTGAGCAGATGCTGACAGACCCACAAGAAGCGGCGGATTTCGTTAAGCAAACGGGTGTTGATGCTCTTGCTATAGCCATAGGCACTAGTCATGGAGCATACAAGTTCACTCGTCCTCCCACTGGCGAAGTGCTGTCAATAGAGAGAATTAAAGAAATTCATAAACTTTTGCCTAATACTCATTTGGTGATGCATGGTTCTTCTAGTGTTCCACAAGAGTGGCTGAAAACAATAAATGAGTTTGGCGGCGAAATACGCGAGACCTACGGTGTGCCAGTAAGCGAAATACAAGAAGGCATTAAGAGTGGAGTACGTAAGGTGAATATAGACACTGATTTGCGTTTGGCGGTAACAGGAACTCTGAGAAAATACCTGACAGAAAATAAGAGTGAATTTGACCCACGTAAATACTTAGCACTGACAATTACTTCAATGAAAGAAATTGTTAAAGCGCGTCTTGAAGCGTTTGGTACTGCTGGTTGGGCGGATAAAATAAAGCCATTAGATGTAGAAGCAATGGCGCAGAAGTATCAAGCAGGTGAACTAAACTCATAAATTAACTAAACACATTAAATACATTAAACACATAGATCATAATGGACTATAGATTTTTTACTTCCGAGTCAGTATCCGAAGGTCATCCAGATAAAATGGCAGACCAAATTTCAGATGCAATTCTTGATGATATTATCAGACAAGATCCTACAGCGCGGGTTGCTTGTGAAGTACTAATAAAAACAGGATTAGTGGTGGTAGCAGGCGAGGTTAAGACCACTTGCTATGTTGATGTGGAGAATATTACTCGTGACGTTATTAAAAGAATCGGCTATGATAATGCTGATTATGGCATGCATCATGCTGCTTGCGGAGTTATTAATGCTTTGGGGCAACAGTCGCAGGATATATCTCAGGGAGTTGATAGAAAAGATGAAGATATTGGAGCTGGCGATCAGGGGATGATGTTTGGCTATGCTTCGGATGAAACGGATGTTTATATGCCAATTGCCATAACCTATGCCCATAAGTTGGTGCAAAAACAGGCAGAGATGCGACGCAATAAGCTAAAGTGGCTACGTCCCGATGCCAAGAGTCAGGTTACTTTTCAGTTTGATGATGATGGCAATCCGGTAGCGGTTACCGCAATTGTGCTTTCCACTCAACATGACCCTGACATAACTTCCAAAGAAATAAATGAGGCAGTTATGGAAGAGATTATTAAACCAACGATTCCAGCCAAATGGCTTCCCGAACAGCGCAAAATATTTATTAATCCCACTGGCAGATTTGTTACAGGGGGTCCTGAGGGAGATTGCGGATTGACGGGACGCAAAATAATTGTTGATACTTATGGCGGTGCGGCGCGTCATGGCGGTGGAGCATTTTCTGGTAAAGACCCCAGCAAGGTAGACCGCTCAGCTGCTTATGCGGCGCGCTATGTTGCTAAGAATTTGGTGGCTGCTGGTTTAGCGAAACGTTGTGAGTTGCAGGTTTCTTATGCAATTGGCGTGGTAGAACCCACTTCCATCAGCGTAAATACCTTCGGTACTGGCAAAATTAGTGAAGAAAGAATGGAATATCTCATTCGCGAGCACTTTGACCTGACACCAAAGGGCCTGATAGCCATGCTACAATTGGAAAGACCTATATATTTACGCACTGCGGCTTATGGACATTTTGGTAGAAATGAAGATAATTTCACTTGGGAAAAAACCGATAGGGCTGCCGCCTTGCAAGATGCAGCAAAGATTTCACCAGCTGTTGCAGCTGCTTCTAAATAAGAGGATTATAATTTTATTTGAGTGGTCTCAATTGAAATTTTTATGATATGGAAGTATTTATTTTTACGTTTATTTTTTTTGCGGCGGCATGCTTGTTAATGTCGCTGGGAGTTCTGGGCGGTAGAAAACCAATCAGCGGTTCTTGCGGTGGAATAGGCGGGCTAGGAGATGGTTGTGAAATATGCGGTGGGAGTAAAATTAAATGTGATGAAGAGTCACGCAAATTAGCAGCTAAACTATCAAGTACACCTCGTATATCAGCGGATGAAGTATCTAAAGAAATATAGTTTCATATATTTCTATGGAAACATTTAATCCGCAAAAAGACACTGCAAACGCGCCATTAATCATCCATGATAGTGCTATAAAAAAAGCCAAAGCATTGATGGAAATGGAGAATAATCACTCTCTTATGCTAAGGGTCTTTATCACTGGTGGCGGTTGCTCTGGTTTTCAGTATGGCTTTGCCTTTGAAAGCAGTCCAGCTGATGATGATATTTTTATTCGCAAAGATGGGGTAACCCTGGTGGTTGACCCAATGAGTATCCAGTATCTTAAGGGAGCTGAAGTTATTTATCAAGAAGGACTTGAAGGGGCAAGATTTATTATCAATAATCCCAATGCTAAGACAACCTGCGGTTGCGGGTCATCTTTTTCAATTTAGAAAAATACTCAGTCGGTTAGGGACTTATCTATAGTGTCTTCTGTGCCATTAAGTATTTATATTCACATTCCCTGGTGTGAAAAAAAATGCCCTTATTGTGATTTTAATTCTCACACTTTACCTGGAGAAGAAACCCCCGCTTCAATGGAAAAAATGTATGCGGCTGCTTTACAGCGTGATTTGCGCGATTGTTTAGTCCGCTATCCGCATATTAAAGATAAGGATATTTGTTCAATATTTATTGGCGGAGGAACTCCAAGTTTGATGAGCCCCGAGTTTTATACAACAATCCTTGATTTTGTCAATGAGGAGTTTGATATTCAGGCAGACCTAAACACTGATAGCTCTGATGCAACGCCAGGACTTACGCCGTCTATTTCTAAGGGGGGCTTAGAAAAGAGGGGCTTAGAAAATGGGGGCTTAGAAAATGGGGGCGTAGAAAAGGGAGGCGTAGAAATAACTATGGAAGCAAATCCAGGAAGTGCAGAGTATTCTAAGTTTTCTGCCTATCGCGAGGTAGGAATTAATCGCTTGTCACTTGGTATTCAATCATTTAACGATGAGATGCTTAGAAATCTGGGTAGAATTCACACTGCACGCGCCGCAGAGGATGCTTTCCATGCCGCAGTTGCTGCTGGTTTCTCACGGATTAATCTGGATATTATGTTTGCTGTGCCAAAACAAAGTGTTGCGGAGGCAATGGATGATATTAAAAAAGCAGTTGCACTTAAGCCGCAACATATTTCTTGGTATCAGATGACTCTTGAACCCAATACGCTTTTTGCCGCTTATCCACCTGAGGGTATTCCTGATGATGAGAGCATTGAAGTTATGGAAAATGAGGGCTTTGAGATTTTACAACAGAATGGTTTTAATTCTTATGAGGTTTCGGCATGGACTTGCAACCAAACAGAGGGGCGAGCGCGGCATAACCTTAATTATTGGCAATTTGGCGATTATGTAGGGATTGGAGCTGGCGCCCATAGCAAGATAACCATGCCAAACGGGAGAGTTTTACGTGAAAGACGTATTCGTCAACCAAATAAATATATGATAAGTGATAATCAGGTGGGAGGTTGTAGAACATTACAGCAAGATGATTTAGTTTATGAGTTTATGCTGAATGCCATGCGTTTGCGAGAAGGATTTACACCTGAGTTATTTAGCCAGCGCACAGGATTACCTTTTGAGTGTTTATTACCAGGAATTGAGAAGGCGCAGGAATTGGGGCTTATGGGGCTAATAGAGAAGAATAATGGGCAGGGTAACAGATGGATAGTTGCTACTGATAGGGGGCGCAGGGTATTAAATGATGTGATTTTGCTATTTTCAGCTCCTGATGTATCTGATACATCCTGATACATCCTGATACATCCCAATACATCCTGATACATCCCAATACATCCTGATACATCCCAATACATCCTGATACATCCCAATACATCCTGATACATCCCAATACATCCCAATATATGAGGCGAGCATGATTTACTCCAACATTTAATTTATTTTTATATTGACATATTGCTATATGTTTTCTATAATTATAATCTGTATTGATATAAATAGGGGCCATAGCTCAGCTGGGAGAGCATCTGATTTGCATTCAGAAGGTCGTCGGTTCGATCCCGACTGGCTCCATTTTGAATTATTTATTAAAATTAATATTGCCATTTAGTCCATTGGACGTATATAGGGCATATAATAGACACTATGAAAAAAGACATTCATCCCCAATATAACAAAATAACCGCAACTTGTTTTTGTGGTAACGGCAGTTATGAACTATATTCCACTCTTAAAGAGGACATAACTCTGGAAATATGCGCTAAATGCCATCCCTTCTACACTGGAGAGCAAAAAATTGTTGACAGAGCAGGGCGTGTTGAAAAATTTCAGAAAAGATTTGGTAAGAAGCTGGTAACAGCTACAACTGGTTAAACAATTCTTAAATAACTATTAAACAATTGCTGCCCTTGTTTGTTAGAGCGTTATTGCTTATCGTATAAAACTTTTGTGTTAATCACAACCGCAGGTGAAGGCAAGCGTGGGATATATGGTAAAATGATTAACGATGCGTAAGAATAACTTTCATTTTTTAGAAATTGAACGGGGCGATCCTCCACTTATATCAATGGATAAGAGGAGGGAGCAGTTCAGTGAAATATATACCCAATACTCGCAAGAAAAGGCGGCAACTCAATCGGAAAGATGCCTGGACTGTGGCATACCTTATTGCCAATGGGGATGTCCGGTACACAACTACATACCCAATTGGCTGGAGCTAGCAGCTAAAGGTAATATTTTTCAAGCAGCAGAATTATGCCATCAAACGAATAGTTTGCCTGAGGTATGCGGACGCATCTGCCCGCAAGATAGATTATGCGAAGGTGCCTGCACTTTAAATGATGGATTTGGTGCGGTTACCATTGGTTCAGTTGAAAAATATATCACAGATACGGCTTTTGCCCTGGGATGGCGCCCTGATCTCTCAGCAGTTAAACCAACTGGTAAAAAGGTAGCAGTAGTCGGCGCTGGTCCCGCAGGCCTTGCTTGCGCTGATGTTTTGCTACGCAACGGAGTTAAAGCAGTGGTTTTTGACAGGTACCCAGAAATAGGCGGTTTACTTAATTTTGGTATACCACCTTTTAAACTTGATAAGAAAGTGCTTGACCTGCGCTATGAGATATTCACTGATATGGGGGCGGAGTTTCGTCTTAACACTACTATAGGCAAGGATATTACTATGGAAGAACTATTGGCGGAGTATGATGCAGTTTTTCTTGGAATGGGCACCTATAAATATGTTACAGGAGAGATTCCTGGCATTAACAAGCAAAATGTTTATTCGGCATTGCCTTTTTTAATAGGCAATATTAATCATGTGCGGGGTTATAATGAAGGAACAGAGTTTGTTAATATGGAAGATAAAAGAGTAGTAATTTTAGGCGGCGGAGATACTGCTATGGATTGCAATCGCACCTGTATAAGACAAGGAGCCCGTTCAGTTATATGCTGCTACAGACGAGATGAAGAAGATATGCCTGGCTCAAAACGTGAAATTAAAAATGCTCGTGAAGAGGGAGTTCGCTTTAGGTTTAATCATAAACCGCTTGAAATAATAGGTGATGATAAGGTGGCAGGAGTGCGCTTTATTAAGACAGAAATGGGCGCAGCAGACGATAATGGCAAACGACGAGCTACAGATCTACCTGGAAGTGAGGTTGAAATTGTTGCTGATGCGGTGATTATTGCTTTTGGTTTTCAACCCAATCCACCAGAGTGGTTTTTGGATTATGGGGTGGCGACTCATGATGATGGCAGAGTTAGAGTCAGCACTAACCAAGGGGCGGAATATCAAACTAATAATCCCAAAGTTTTTGCTGCAGGCGATATGGTAAGAGGAGCAGATTTAGTGGTAACTGCCATAGCAGATGCACGTGAAGCCGCTCTTTCTATAATAAACTACATCAACAATTAATTTTTATATGAAAGTTATGATTAATAGAACACTCGCTAGATTCTGGCTGTGTTTTTCTGTTTTATTAATAGCAGGATGTTCTGGTGATGTATTCATTAATAATTTTATAGGGGCGTTTTCACCAGGATTAACTGTTGATGTCCATGGTAATACACGCTCTGTAGCCACTCCCGTTGCGATAAATTCAGATGGGACCTATCCACTAATTAATGGCTCATTAAATTCAGCTGGTGATTCGGACTGGTTTACTTTTAATGTAACAGCAAGTACAACTACTATAACTGTATATACCAACGGAAACTCTGTTAGTACTCAGGGAAGATTACAGTCATTTAATAATAATACTAATATCTTTGTAGCGGACAACCAGGCAGATCGGCAAGATAATAATTTTCGTGTTGTTGCGCGCGAGGTTGACGGAGACCAATATTTTGTTGAAATTAGGGGTAGGGAAGGGACAGAAGGAGAAAATATTGGTCCCTATCAATTAAATATTAAGTTGAATCTTGAAGATGCTGATGGTAATGGTTTGATAGATGTTAACAATGCAAGAGAGCTGAACCTTATTAGATATGACTTGGACGGAAATGGAACTAAGGGCAATAGCGGTTGTCCAGTCGTAGATGATGAGACTACTTGTAGAGGGTATGAGTTGGTGCAGGATATTGATATTTCTGATGTCTCTGATAATTGGATTCCTATAGGAAATATTAGCAATGGCTATGCAGGGATATTTCATGGCAATTCTTATACCATCAATAAACTGAAAATTGATGATGATTCATTACCGAGTGCGGGTTTGTTTGGCGCAATAGGTTCGTCTGCCTTAATAAGTAATTTTACTATTGCTGCTGTTGATATAACTGCAGGAAACAATGCTGGTGCTATAGCAGGAGTTAATTTAGGGGGCAGGATAGAAGATGTTTTAGTATTCGGCGATATTGAAGGGAATAATAATGTGGGGGGTATAGTTGGGAATAATAGCAAGGAAGCAGATAACATAGGGACAATAATGAGGTCTTCTGTTTCTGCAGATATCAATGCGGTAATGAATGGCGGAAATTTAGGAAGTTTAGTGGGAATAAATAGCGGATTAATACAGGATTCTTATGCGCAAGGAGGGCGAGTAGGTATAACTGCAGGGAGAACAGACGTTGTGTTGGGAGGCATAGCAGGTTATAACAATGGGGATATCAGTTTTTCTTATTCGGATAATATGATTGGAGATGGAGCTATTATTGGTGGCATTACAGGAATTAATGCAGGGAATATAATTGCCTCTTATTCTTATAGCAAGCTTACTAGCAGTGCAAATGATGGCATGGTTGGCGGTTTGGTTGGTGAGAATCGTCCCACTGGAATAATTGAGGCATCTTTTGCTGGCGCAATAATTAGCGGCGCAACAAATATGACAATTCTTGGGGGAATAGCTGGAGAAAACCAAGGCAGAATTAAAATGGCTTATTCTGCTGGGAGCATAGGAAATGCGTCTAGTACAAACGCAAGTAGAGTAGGGAGATTAGTGGGAGAAAATGCAGCTAATGCAGCTATACAAAGCACATATACGATTAGTAAGCTGATTCATGAAAGTGCAAAAGTTAGTGGTTTCATAGGAAATCAACTGGGAGCAATAGAAGATATTAACATTACATCATCTTATTCGCTAAACAAAACTGGAGATTTGAATTCATTTGTTGTAGCGAACCCTTCTTTAGATGGAGTAACAGAGATTAATAGTACACAATTGCAGGGCTGCAAACTTAAAGGAAAGTCAATAGACGAAAGTATTATTCCCACTAATGGTTGCACTGATTTATTTCCAGCTGAATTTTGGAATAGTACTTCTATCGGAAGCCTAACTTATGAATGGCAGTTTGGGAATGCTACAAATTATCCAGTTCTTAAGTTTTCAAATAATACTGCGCTTACTTCTTTTATTGATACTCAGAAATGTAGAATGAATAGAAACTGCCCACCTAGTTTTAACCAACCAGCAAATTTAGTTATAGATGAAGGCGAAATGATTAGTTTTGTATTGACTGGAATTAGTGATGGTGGAGACGGTAATCAGGAGGTTAATATAACTATTATGGGAACGAACTCTTCAGGTGCTGATATATTTAGCTCTACCAGTTTTACAGATGATGCTGATGCTCAAATAACTTTAAGTTCTCCTAAAACAGTACAACCTTTAATGGATGGTTCATCAGTTATGATTAATATAATTCCTGCAGCAGATAAGTTTGGTGAAGAAGAAGTTATTGTGGTGGCTACAGATGAAGATGGCAGCGTTAAGAGGACTTTTAAAGTCATTGTGAGGCCGCGCAGTTATGTTCCAGAGTTTAGCCAAGATTCTTATACCTTTTATGTTTATAAAGATACACCCATTAATACTACAATAGGTCAAATTTCAGCAAATGATGATGACGGTGCGCAGGAGAAATTATCTTATAGTTTTACTGAAAGCAATAACTCAAGATCTGGCTATTTTAAATTGAATGTTGCAGGTCCAGTTACTCAAGGTGAAAAAATTAATATTATTACAACAGCAGAGTTCGATCCTCCTCAGGATAAAACTTCTTTTAGCTTTGTTGCAAATGTAAGTGATAGACGCTCTTATCTACAAGATACCGCAGATGTTACTATTGTAGTGGCGAATGCCGATGCCCTATCCGACCCTGATAGTCCCTTGAACGTTGGGACTCCGGACTTAGATGGGGATGGATATGCTAATGCTTATGATGCGGCTCCTTTTGATAATAGGACCCATGTATTTGGTAATGGGAGCAAGGGTAACCCCTATTTAATACACAACATATATCAGCTACAGGCGATTGCAGGTGTTGCTCATGATGGGACAGTTCTTAGTGAATCTAGCTCTCCTCCAGCTCTTTTTAAACAATCATTGAGTGCTTTCTATCTTCAAGCGCAAGACGTAAATGCTTCGCTAACTACAAATTGGAATAGTGATGCTGGTTTTAAACCTATAGGCACTTGTATAGATGACATGGGGGCGAGTGATGCTACTCTTTGTAATGGTCCTGATTTAGATACTGCTACTTCTTTTAGTGGTCAATTTGATGGCAATAATTATACTATTAGTGATTTGTACATTAACCGAGTAGCTGATTATGGAGTTGGCCTGTTTGGCCATGCAAGAGGTGCTGCGGATGGAGCGGATGGAGCAACACTAAAAAATATAAGAATGAGTGGAGTAAGTATAACTGGCATGGATTATGTAGGCGGGCTGGTAGGATACTTTGCTCCAGAAGACGATGCTGCCGCCTCAAGCACAATACTAAACTCTCATATTACTAATGATATAAACTCCGATGTAAACTCCATAGTAGCTATGGATACAATAGCTGGTGGTTTAGTTGCTAATAATGGTTTGAAGGGAGTTATTATAGGCTCTAGTGTCCATGCACAGGTTGAAGCTGCCGAACAGGTTGGTGGCTTTGTTGGAGTGAACAAAGGTAGCATAATTGCTTCGCTGGTAGAAACTGGATCTATAGTTAATGTTACCACATCTACAGGTGGCAGTTTTGTTGGTGAGAATTCAGGAATTATTAACCATTCTTTATCGCATGGATATATTGCTAGTTCCGCTGACACAACAATTTGGGGTGGTTTTGTAGGTAATAATATAGCATTGGGAGCCATTGCAGCGTCTTATACTAATATATCTTTTATACGAGAACCTAGCGCCTCACCTCCCGGCGGTTTTGCTGGTGCCATTGCTACTTCCTCGCTTGGTAATATAAAAGCTAATTATTGGAATATTGATGTTGGTATATTTAACATAACTGGCACTGGCAATCAAACTGTCGGCGACAGCCCCACAAACATAACGGCAAGTAATATCCATGGATTAATCGCTGAACAGCTTACGGGTTGTAAGATAGGTAGTATTATGATTAGTACAAACGCTATTTCTGACACCTGCAGGGATTTATTTCCTGTGGCTTTTTGGGGTTTACAGAATATCCCTATTGCTGGCGACATAATAACTACTAGTTGGGTGTTTGATGATGATGCGATAGAGTACCCTTATATTATGGTGAGATATTCAGGCGTCAATATTTTGTTGCCAAGACCGTAGATTATTTAGAGGATTTATTCTTATAATAATAAAATGAATATTATGAAAAAGGATTCAATATTTCAAATAATAGCAGTTACTTTAGCTGTATGTTTTGTTTGTTCTATAGCAGTGTCTATGTCTGCGGTGCTGCTAAGAGAAAAGCAGAATATTAACCGTGAGCTGGCGCGCAAAAAGAATATTCTAACTGCGGCAAATGTCATTAACCCGCAGCAGATAACCTCAGCTGAGATTGAGGAAATATTTAGCAATGTAGAGTTACGCCTTGCCGACCTTAATAAAGGAGTATTTGTTGATGAGCCAGATGTGGCTTCTTACGACCAACGTAAAGCAGAGAAAAATCCTGCGCTATCAATTGAGCTGAGTTCCGATGATGATATCGCCTCAATAGGCAGCCGCGAGAATTATTCTTTGGTTTATTTTATTAGTGGCGACAATAAGCAAGTAGCAGTATTCCCTATTCGTGGTTATGGGTTATGGTCTACTCTGCGTGGTTACTTGGCGCTGGATACTAAGGACTATAACACTATAGCTGGATTAACTTTTTATGAGCATGCCGAGACCCCTGGATTGGGCGGTGAAGTGGATAACGAAGGATGGAAAGAGCAATGGCGTGGTAAAATGTTATCGGATAATGAAGGCAATACTGCTATTCGTTTGGTGCGCGGCGCAGCGGATGGTAGTAGCGGAGCAACTGCTGGCGACTGGAAAGAATCGGATGAAAGCGATGAAGATTGGGTTGACCCTGCCGCCTATCAAGTGGAGGCATTATCTGGCGCCAGCATCACTTCCAATGGAGTTAATAACCTGCTGCAATTTTGGTTTGGTGACTTAGGATTTAAAAAGTTGATTGAAAATATTAAAGGAAATAAGGTATGAGTGTAGTGAAAGAAAAGTTCATTAATAATATTCTTTCTCCAGCAGGAATTGAGATTAATGGCAAAAATCCGTGGGATCCGCAGGTTCATAACGAGGCGGTCTATAAAAGAATTGCTTTTGGTCGCACCCTGGCTCTAGGGGAGTCCTATATGGATGGTTGGTGGGATTGTGATAATTTGGAGGAGTTCTTTTTTCGTATTATAAGCACAACAATGAAAGATGGCAATAATCTTAAGGGAAGACCAACTGGGTTTATGGAAGGTTTCTGGCATCGCTTATTACCGTTTTTTATTAATCAGCAAACGTTTAAGCGCTCAGTTAAAGTGGCGCGCCAACATTATGATGTTGGTAATGATGTTTATGAGCTTATGCTGGGCAAGGATATGCAATATACTTGCGCCTATTGGCAGAATGCTGAAACACTTGATGAAGCGCAAGAGAATAAGCTTGACTTAATCTGTCGCAAGCTAAAGCTGAAACCTGGTATGGAGGTTTTAGAATTAGGCGGTGGCTTTGGAGGGTTGGCAAGGTTTATGGCGAAGAATTATGGATGCTCGGTTACCGTCTATAACATAGCGCGTGAGCAGATCAAAAAGGCGCGTGAATTAACTGAAGGATTAAAAGTCAAAATTATAGAGGCAGATTATCGCAAGGCAAGCGGCTTGTATGATAGAGTTGCCGCCATAGGTTTGTGTGAACATGTGGGTTTTAAGAATTATCAAACATTAATGGATACTGCGTTTCGCTGCCTTAAAGAAAAGGGCTTGTTTATCGTGCATACCAATGGTTCCAATGAGACATCCCATCACTATGAACCCTGGATGGAAAAATATATCTTTCCTAATAGTATGATACCCTCGGCAAAGCAGATCAGTGCTTCGTTTGATAATCTGTTTATGTTGGAGGACTGGCATGTTCTCAGCGGCAATTATTTTCAAACATTGATGGCTTGGTATGATAATTTTGTCCATAATTATAGCAAGATAAAGAATAAGTATGACGATAGATTCTACCGCATGTGGTGCTATTATTTATTATTTTCGGCTGCATCGCATAGAACGCGTGGCGCTCAATTATGGCATATAGTTCTATCCAAAATGAATATTGATCAACAATATATTTCTGAAAGGTAGTATTAATTTATATATAACAGGTTTTAATTTATGAATCAGCTTAAAACAAAAGATGTTTTGTTGGACCCTATATTCAACAATAACCCCATTGGACTTCAAGTATTGGGGATATGCTCGGCTTTGGCAGTAACTGGCAGTTTAAGGGTTACTGTGGTAATGTGCCTGGCAGTAATTGCTGTAACCGCATTCTCTAATTTTTTTGTTTCGTTAATCCGTCAGTATATCCCCACAAACATAAGAATTATTATTCAGATGACAATCATAGCATCCTTGGTTATAGTGGTGGACCAAATCCTCAAAGCATTTGCTTATGAGATAAGTAAACAGTTATCTGTTTTCGTTGGCTTAATCATCACTAATTGTATAGTAATGGCGCGCGCCGAGGGTTTTGCTATGCAGAATCCACCAGTAATAAGCTTAGTTGATGGCATTGGCAATGGGTTAGGATATAGTATTCTGTTGCTTGCAGTTGCTGTCGTGCGGGAACTATTGGGCTCTGGTTCGCTTTTTGATGTGCAAATTTTGCCATTGGTTAAAGAAGGTGGCTGGTATCTTCCTAATGGATTAATGCTAATGCCTCCAAGCGCATTTTTTATAATAGGATTCTTGATATGGGCGTTGCGTAGCTGGAAGACCGAGCAGGTGGAAGAAGAAGAATTTGTTATAGCTCCGCATAGCGGTAAATCAGCTGCATAGCTTATAGTATGTTTGAAGAATATTTAAGCTTATTGCTAAAGGCAGTATTTGTAGAAAATATCGCATTGGCGTTCTTTCTTGGCATGTGCACCTTCATTGCCATATCCAAAAAAATATCTGCGGCTCTTGGGTTGGGCATTGCAGTGGTGGTTGTACAGGCCATCACGGTTCCGGTTAATAACCTTATCTATGTATATATGTTGCAGGACGGAGCTCTTGCTTGGATGGGTTTCCCTAATGTAAATCTAAGTTTCCTTGGCTACTTGAGCTATATTGGTGTTATAGCTGCAATAGTGCAAATACTGGAGATGTTTTTGGATAAATATGTGCCAGTTCTTTATAATGCTTTAGGCATTTACCTGCCTCTTATCACCGTGAATTGCGCAATACTTGGTGGCACCTTATTTATGGTGGAAAGGGATTATGATTTTGGCGAAAGCGTTGTTTATGGCATAGGTTCTGGTGTTGGTTGGGCTTTAGCGATTGTTGCTCTGGCAGCTATTCGCGACAAACTTAAATATAGCGATGTTCCTGCTGGATTGCGCGGTCTTGGCATAACTTTTATGATAGTAGGATTAATGTCATTAGGTTTTATGTCTTTTTCTGGCATTCAGCTATAAACTTTATAATTATCATAATCAATTTGCGATGTTAGAAGTTATCTTAGGAGTTATCTTTTTTTCCACTATAGTTCTAGCTTTGGTGTTTGTTATTATTGGCGCGCGGAGTCAATTAGTTAGCAGTGGCGATGTTTCCATTGAGATTAATCATGATTCAGCTAATTCTTTGGTAACTGCAGCTGGTTCTAGATTACTACAAACCCTTGCCAACAACAATATCTTTTTATCTTCAGCTTGCGGCGGTGTTGGGACTTGTGGTCAATGCAGTTGCATAGTGGAATCGGGAGGTGGTTCGGCTCTGCCAATAGAAGGAGGATTTTTTAATCTTGCGGAATTGAAACAGGGATGGCGCTTATCCTGCCAGACCCCGGTAAAACAGGATATGAAAATTATTATTCCTGAGGAAGTGTTTGGGGTTCGCAAGTGGGAATGCGAGGTTGTATCTAACAATAACGTAGCGACATTTATAAAAGAATTGGTATTGAAACTTCCGCCTGGCGAGGAAGTTGATTTTAAGGCGGGTGGTTTTGTGCAGATGGAAGTTCCCCCACATGAGATGCAATACAAAGATATTGTTGTAGAAGAAGAGTTTCGTGAAGATTGGGGTAAATTTAAGCTATGGGAATTAAAATCATCATCATCAGATGTAGTAATTCGCGCTTATTCCATGGCAAATTACCCTGAGGAGAAGGGCATATTGAAGTTTAATGTTCGCATTTCTACTCCTCCACCAGGGACAGATTATCCACCAGGGATAGTATCTTCTTATGTGTTTAACTTAAAGCCAGGCGACAAGTTTACGGTTTTTGGACCCTTTGGAGATTTCTTTATCAAGGATACAGAAAATGAGATGATATATATAGGAGGAGGCGCTGGGATGGCGCCACTTAGATCTCATATTTTTGATTTATTGAAGAAGCGTAAGAGCAATCGCAAAATAAGTTATTGGTATGGAGCGCGTAGTTTACGTGAATTGTTCTATGATGATGAATTTGATGGACTGGCAAAGGCGCATAAGAATTTTTCTTGGAATGTGGCAATGTCCGACCCTCTGCCAGAAGATAAATGGCAAGGATATACTGGCTTTATTCATCAGGTTGTGTATGAGAATTATCTAAAGAATCATCATGCTCCTGAAGATATAGAGTATTATTTGTGCGGACCTCCTATGATGAATCAAGCGGTCTTTAATATGCTTGATAATCTTGGCGTAGAAAAAGAAAATATAGCTTTTGATGACTTTGGCGGATAAATAGAGGCGGATTGCCAATAAAAAGCAGCTAATGAAAAATACCCAATGAGGAATACCCAGTGAGGAATACCCCATGAAGAATACCCCGTGAAGAATATAAGATTGGTGGAATTCCTTCCTTTACTATTATTTATAATTCTGTTGATTCCGCTATTATTTTTTACCTCAATTAATTCCCTTATATTCATCAAGCTTAATCAAGCCGCAGCGCTGCTGCCAGTTGCTTTGTGGGCTAATGTAACACTATTAGGAGATGGCGTCTTTGCAGTTGGTCTGCTATCTGTGTTTGCAATTAGGTCTCCTTATTTTGCCACTATATGCCTATATTGTGGCATGGGCATGGGGCTTGTAGTGCAACTAATTAAACGAATTGTAGAGCAACAGAGGCCATTAAATGTTTTGGAAGGGGAATCAATAAATCTTATTGGAGAACCGCTCTCTTATCATTCTTTTCCTTCGGGGCATAGTGCCACAGTATTTTTTTTGGCGGCGGCTGTTTTACGCTACTTTAATATAAAAAACTTATGGCTAATTATACTCATCCTTGCCATTGCCTCAGCTGGCGCTTTTTCACGCATAGCAGTTGGAGTTCATTTCCCAGCCGATGTTTTATCCGGTGCTTTCATAGGTTGGTTTAGTGCCTTGCTTAGCATTACCCTATTGCGTCATAAAAGAATTGCCCCTCCGTTTATGATAATAGCATCTGTACTAATTTTAGGTGCTTGTATCGCGATGTTCTTCCATGATCCCAAGTTGCCTTATGTGACTGTTCTAATGAATAGTGCAGCAATTATATTTACGAGTTGCGCCGCTTATAACCTGCTGAAAAATTTCAGACCTTACGGTTGAATGAAGAACTTTGCGTTATCTTTTGTTATATGTATTTTATTATTTTTTACAACCTTAGCGGACGGGCAAGATAAATTATCTACTATTATGCAACCATTTCATTGGAAATATGATGTTGTCTATACAAAAGGCAAACAAAAATATAAGGGTGAAGGTGCCTATATATTAGAAGGCAAGAACGAAGAAGGTAACTATAGATTTATGGCTACATTACAGACAAATAACCGAGTACTTAAGTCACGGGATGTTTTAACCCTGCGTTATGATGAGCAGGATATAGTTATTCCCTTAAGTCGCAAGCAAAGAAATGTAGTGTTAGGTTTTCCACGCAATAAAAAGATTAAGCTGGATGGGAGTCATACTCCATACTATGATGCTTTATCTGCTCTCTTATTATTGAAGCATGATTTAACTCAATGGGAAACCCAGAGAAAAGCCCATGGTGAATTCCAAGGTGAATTAAAGAACGGCAGATTAGATACATCTACGGATAGAAATTTTGCTGCTGCTTCTGATGAGGGTTTGAACAAAATATTGAATAATAATGCCAATTTTCCTAAAATTCGCTGGAAACTATGGATGGCAGACGAGCAAAAATGGGAAGAATTCTATCTTGGTGATGATGAAACTATAAATACTCCATTAGGCGATATTGAATGCTATGTGGTGCATAAGCAAGAAGATCGTCCTGATAGAGTATTCAAGGTTTGGATGGCAAAGGAGGGCAAATATATTGCCCGCATGCAACAACACAACCGCAAAGAAGTCACCGTGATGAACATCAAACAAATAGATTAATATTTGCTTGAAACTTGAGGTTAACTTCTATTAGAATTTTTAATAAACTTTTGCTATAATACTATGTATGAAAAATTTTTTACCATTAATTTTGCTATGTTCGGCATTGCTGACATTTAATATGACAACTGCTAACGACAAGATAAAAATTGAAGCTGCTACTGAGGGTAAATCCTATCCTATTGAGTACTCTAAGACGCAATGGCGCAAGCAGCTTTCTGATTTTGAGTATCATGTATTAAGGGATAAGGGGACGGAATATGCCTTTAGTGGCAAACTAAACAATGAAAAACGCAAAGGGATTTATTATTCACGTGCAACGGGACAACCGCTGTTTAGCTCCGAGCATAAGTATGACTCAAGGACTGGCTGGCCTAGTTTTTGGCGTCCGATTGATGAAGATGCGGTTGACTATTATATTGATAAAAAATTCTTACAAACCCGCATAGAAATTACCGATAGCTCTAGTGGTTCACACTTGGGGCATGTATTTGATGATGGTCCACGGCCGACTGGGAAGCGTTATTGTATTAATTCTGCTTCATTGGTTTTTGTCGCCGAAGGAGAAGAACCTCCAGAATTAGTTAAAAAGTATCAACAATTGATTAGCAAATAGTCGCTGTTAATAAGCGACATAGTATGCTATTTTATGCGGGATGTTTTGTTGAGGATACTATTCTTGTTCCTATCTTTTTCCCTGATAGAGCTTGATTCATAGCATTTAACTTGTTGCCGTTAATTACAATTATTTGTTGAACGCCGTTTTGTAAGGCATATTTCATTGATAGGGCTTTGGGAATCATGCCATCTTTTATAGTTCCCGCATTAATCATTTTGGTGATATCATCGCAATTAATTTCGGCTATTACTGAACCCTTTGCATCAAGGATGCCATCTTGGTCGGTAACATAAACTAATCTATTGGCTTTTAGCTGTGCTGCTATTTCACTTGCGGCCCAATCTGCGTTAATGTTATAGTCAAGCCCACTATTTATATCCTGAGCGATTGGGGCTATAATGGGGATTCCTTGCTTATTATCTTCTATACTTTTTATTGGCGCAACCTTTACAACTCTGCCAACCCGCCCGAGAGGTAATTCCTTAGACAAGGACTCTGTTGACTTATTGCCTTCTTTTCTAATTTCTCCGTTAGCGCTTGTTTCTGTCTCCCAAGGAACGCTTTTTAATACCTGTGACTCTTGACCAGCAATAGGAGTACCGCCACACTGACGTACTAAATCTGCCACATATTCGTTGGTTTCTTTCCCCAGGACTCTGCTGATTATATCCATTGCGGCATTACTGGTTACTCTAAGCCCTTGCTTAAATATTGGTTTAATAGCGGATGCTTCAAGTGCGCGATTTATTCTTTTGCCGCCACCATGAACTAAGATTGGTTGAGCTCCAGTTTCTTTTAATGATACTGTTTGGCGAATAATGTTTAGGCAATCATCTTGGTTATCCATTATGCTGCCACCAAATTTAATGACGATAATTTTGTTTGTTATGCTAGACAATGGCAAGGGCAAGGGCAAGGGCAAGGGCAAAGATAAGCGTGGGGGTAGGGGCAAGTTGTTGAAGCACGTTCAGTCAGAAAGGGTTACACCAAGCGGACTAAGGTCAAGGTCAGGGTCTATTGCGCTGAGTATGTTATGGAAAATATTCATAATCCGTTTGAGGGCATCTTTATCTTGTGCCTCAAATCTCAGCACCAGAACTGGACTAGTATTTGAAGCGCGCACCAAGCCCCAACCATCTTGATATTCCACGCGCAAGCCATCAATTTCAATTATTTCTTTGGCGGCAAATTCTGTGCTACTTTGTCGCAATTTATCAATAACCGTAAACTTTTGTTGTTCACTAGTTTTGAGGTTAATCTCAGGAGTGGAGGTTGCATTTGGATAATTGGCAAACACTGTGGCGCTATCCTGCTGCATTCTATCTATTATGCTAAGCAGACGAACGCCAGCAAGCAGGGCATCATCACTACGTGGCCAATTTTCAGCAAAGAAAATGTGTCCGCTCATTTCACCCGCCAGCAAAGCCCCTGTCTCCTTCATTTTTTTCTTGATTAAAGAATGTCCTGTCTTCCACATTAAAGGTTTGCCTCCCTTGTCTTGTATAACTTGCGCTAGTAAAGATGAGCATTTAACATCAAAGATAATCTCGCCGCCTGGATGACGGCTCAACAAATCTTCGGCAAAAAGCATCATCATTCTATCGGGATAAATAATCTCTCCTTCATTAGATATAAGCCCTAATCTGTCGCCATCGCCATCAAAGGCATAGCCAATATCGGCTTTACTTTTTAGGACTTCTTGTTGAATATCTTGTAGATTTTTGGGGTCGCCTGGGTCGGGGTGGTGATTAGGGAAATTGCCGTCAATTTCGCAAAATAGCTCAGTTACTTCACAACCGAGTTTACGGAATATTTGTGGAGCACAGCCGCCAGTTACTCCATTACCGCTATCAACTATTATGTGATACTTATTTTTTAATTCCACTCCCTGAATAAGTTTATCTATGTAGCGTGGTAAAAAATTTAGTTCTGTGACGCTTCCCGCTCCTACAGCAAAATCTCCTTGACAGATTGCATCATATAACCCTTGAATCCGCTCAAGCGCTATTGAATCTCCATCCATTAGCATCTTGCAGCCGTTATAATCTGGCGGGTTATGGCTGCCAGTAATCATTATGCCACCATCTAAGTTTAGGTCGCTAACCGCATAATATAAGCAGGGAGTGGGGACCATGCCTATGTTTGTCACTTGAATTCCGCTGGCGGTTAGCCCTTGTATGAGGGCGCTACTTAGTTGTGGACTAGATAATCTGCCGTCATAACCGGTGGCAATTTTTTGTAGCCCGCGTTGTTTCATTTCGCTGCCGTAAGCCCTTCCTAATAAAGTTAACAATTCAGGGTTCAGCTGTTTTCCGACAATGCCTCTTATGTCGTAGGCACGGAATATTTCTTTGGGGATATTATCTTTAATCATATAAAAGTATAGATATGTATGGGTATATTAGGATAACAGCATGATGCTACTCTCCTATCAAAAATCACATTAATTCGCGGTAGGAACGACGGGATAAGGAAATAAAATTAACAAAGCTCATTGGTGTGACGCCAAGATCCATATTTTGTGTTGCCACCTTAACCATTAAACCGCAATATTGCATAAGCACTTTATAACCGCGCCATAAAGAGTTATGTGGGTCATACATGTGAGCTGGCTCACCCATCACCGAATTAAGTTCCACCACTTTAAAGTTTATGCCCTGTTGCAGCTTCTCCTCACTGGCAGCAATGATATCATAACGTCCCATATAAAAGCCCTCGTATCCTTTGCTAATTTGGTCTATCCGTTTTTCCAATTCTTTGGTTTTAAGTTTACAAGCATCCACAAATACTGCGCCAAGCGAATGAGTGCCTATATGTACTAACTGAATTTGTTCACCCTGAGCGGGGATAGTAGCAAGTGCTTCTTTATGCTGACGAAAGTGGACTTTATACATTATGCAAGCGCGAGGATGCTCTAAAATTAATCTCTCTAATGACTTGACGCCATCTCCCCTAAGTGATATTAATTCCTTACGTCCAATTGAAAATATTGTGCCGTCTTTTTCTTTTGGCAACCGCACATAATGAACGCCATATTCAATTCCTTGGGCATATTCTTGCAGCATGTAAATACCTCCTTTAGGGATGCGAGCGAGTTGCTGCTGTAACTCATGTTGGTTCTTTATTATGCGAATATCAGCTCCTCTTTGCCCTACCTCTGGCTTAAGAATTATGGGGAAAGATAACTTGTTAGCACTAATGAATTCTTTGGCTAAAACGTAATCTTCATCGGGACTTTTATTTGTTAATGTTATGCACCTGGCAATATATTGTGGATTTTTTAGTGCCAATTTTTGTAAGACGCCAACTTTGGGTGGCTGATAGATCCCTGCGGCGAGCATACCGGGATTAACTATTGATAGCAAACCAAAGCGATTACGAGGAATGCATAACAACAGATAATAGATAAATCCAGGCAAGTAAAAAAGAGCAGTGGGCCAGAATTCATAATGGACTATTTTCATCCAGCGGGCATATAAAAATCTGCGTCGCTTAAAATTCTTTAAGTATATATATCCACTGCCTGCCACTATAATGGCAAAAACTGCAATCGCTGTGCTAAGAAAGTTAAGAATGGCTGTGGGGAATATGAGGCGGAATAGTGCTATAGCAGAGGCGCGGACGATTGCTTAAAAATAGCTGGTGATGTTTGTCTGAAATTTCTGATAAATCGTATAAAATCATAAACTCAAGGGTTTTGAATGAGCTATGCATGCATGGGTCGCTACATACCCTACACTTAAATCTAAGATAAAGATTGAACAAGGGAGGAAGTATAGTATTTGTAATATCAACGGGAACTTTTCTGTATTCGCATTTGGTATGTTCAAGTGCCTCAATTCTGAAGTCATTGCGATATACATCCATTGCCTTTAGCAGAGCAACATAATCATTGGCGTCTTGTGGATTGATACAGGGAATAGAACTGCAACCAAAAAAATATCTCAACCGATTCTCATAAAGAAGGACTGCCAACCCTTGCCAGAGAATAGAAAAAACTTTTGAATTGCGGTGGTTCTTATCAATGCAGGCACGGCTTACTCCTAATGATTGTTGCAGAATTTGTTCAGGGATTTGTGAAAAATTATATCTATCGCTGCCGCAGAAGCCAACTCCTGCTGTTGCCATTTCATAGTCCTGAATTCTATAAGTGGCTACTGTATTGCCGTTTTCTTTACTTTTTATTATTAGTTGTAGAGAGCAAGCATCAAACTCATCATTATCCAATTGCTGCTCATAAGCGGAATCTAATCCGACATGCATCTCTAAATTGAATACACGAAATCTAAGATTAAAAACTTCTCTTAGTTCTTCCTCAGTATCGGCTACTTTTATGATGTATCTATCGGTTTCCGCAATTGGATTGGGGATATACATATTCTGCTCTTGTGGCAGGGTCTTGTGTAATATTGTCATCTGATGTTACATTTATGCTAACTTACTGGATATATTTTACAAAAAAATATGCTATTTATTTCTATTTCTTAAAAATAAATCTACTGTGCGAGTGGGGAGTTTATGAGTGTCGTGTAATATCAAAAAAGTTATGGTTTTGAAGGGTTCATCAAAGCATGGGTCACTGCATATCAGGCACTGGAATCTAAGATATATATTGAATATTTGTGGCAAGGTTACCTGGCTTATATCAACTTTCTGCTTTTCGTATTTGCAGTAAAATTCGGAGCGAGTTTTTAGATGAATATCGGCATGATTGACTGCCATAGTATCAAATAACTTTACTAAGCCGTTGGCATCTTGTGGATTGGTACTTGGAACTGAACTACAGCCAAAAAAATAGCGCATTTTACTGTTTGCTAGCATAATTGCTAATCCTTGCCAAAGTAGAAAGAATACCCTTGAACTGCGACAATTGCGCGAGATACAGGCGCGACTGACTTCAATACTCTGTTGTTGTATTTCAAGTGGGAAATTAGTAAAGTCAAATCTTTGGGCACTATAGAATCCTTGCCCTTGTTGCGCCATTGTATAGTCCTGGATTCTGTAAGAGGCAACTACTTTATTGATTTTTTTGTCAATTACGACTAAATGTATAAACTGTTCATCCAGCTCATCCTTATCAACTCCCGAACTATATGAACTATCCAAACCTTCACCTAATTCTAGATTAAATACTTCAAATCTGAGACGATATACCTGTTCAATTTCCTCTTCGGTGTCGGCAATCTTGGTGATAAAATCTCCATTCTCATATATGGGCTTAGATATCTGCAGTTCTGTTATACCTTTCATTATGCTTATTTATTATAAGGATTATTATTTAAATGCTGTTATTTTTCAATTACAATATATTCTAATGGATAAATTACATGTTGAATATTGATAACATAAGCTGCCACAAAGGAAACCTGCCTGTACTTAAAGGTCTTAGCTTGACTTTGGCAACTGGAGAAATAGGCGCGGTGATGGGCAACAATGGTGTTGGCAAGTCAACCTTGCTTCATGCTGTGGCTGGCTTTATCTCTGTGGATAGCGGTGCAATATGTTTTGGTGGAGATGTCCTTTCTACAGAGGATTGGGTGCTGCCTGTAGAAAAAAGAGGAGTGGGAATGGTGTTTCAGGACTATGCATTATTTCCGCATATCAATGTCAAAGATAATCTTGTGTTTGGTATTCGCAAACTTAACTCTAAAGAACGTAGCAAGCGGTTAGATGAAGTGGTGGAATTAATCAATGCCACTAATTTGCTGAGTAAGTTTCCTTATGAATTATCCGGGGGAGAGCAGCAACGGGTGGCAATTGGCAGAACTCTGGTTACCCAAAACCGGCTAATGTTGTTTGATGAGCCATTTTCTAATCTTGATGCAGACCTAAAGAGAAGCTTATCCTTTGGAGTGCGCAGCTATTTGAAAGATAAGAATATTACTTCACTGGTTGTGAGCCATGATAGAGTTGAGGCGTTAAACGTATGCGATAAGATAGGTAAACTTGTTCATGGAACTATGCATAGATGGGAAGATAAACGCGACCTTCCTTTGGACTCTACTTTGCTACCTTCGGCTTGAATAAAGATGCATTTACTATTAGGTGAATACTGCTAGGTGAAAAATAAATTTGAAATAAACGCCATTACATCTTTTGTGCTGCTTTGCATGATATGTTTGATTATATTTCTACCCATAGTAACTCTTGTTGGGCTTGCCTTGCGGGCACCAATTAATGTCTGGGGTGAACTACTTACAGTGCATTTACCGCCTTATTTAAAGAACACTATATTGTTAGCGGTGGGAGGCGGTTTATTATGCCTTTTGTGGGGGACTTCAACTGCTTGGTTGGTAGCAAACTTTAACTTCCCATTGCGTAAAATTCTTCGCTGGCTGCTACTATTACCATTGGCTTGTCCAGTATATATCTCGGGCTTCATTTACTCAGATCTGCTTGGCGGATTTTTGCCAGGGGTGCATAGTATCCCTGTAGTAATCTTTTTGTTTGGCGCTGGTCTATATCCCTACGTATATGTATTTACGCGAGCCGCTTTCATGGAGCAATCACTGGACTATCAGTGGGCTGCTCAGACGTTGGGGTTAAGTCGCTTACAGATACTGGGACGGGTTTCATTGCCTATGGCTTTACCTTTTATTAGTTTTGGACTATTGCTTGCAACTATAGAAATAATTAATGATTTTGGTTTGGTAAGTCACTATGCGATAAATACCATATCACTTGGCATATATAGGGTGTGGCTTGGAATGGGTAATTTCAGCGGTGCAGTTATTTTAAGTTTGTTCATGTTATTTCTGTTAGGTATTATGATGCTTTGTGAAGGACATTTACTTGCTAAACGTAAGAGATTTGAGAATCAAAGCAAGCATAAACACTTTTCTCTTCAACAGCTTGGTATGGTACAGGCAATTGCGGCAATTATCTGGTGTACCATCCCTGTTTTGCTGGGGTTTGGTATTCCTTGTTTGGCTTTGATATACTATGCGATTACTACCCATGATGTCATGCCTAATTTAACTGCTCCGTTATGGAATACCTTATCTTTGGTGATAATGGCTATATTCTTATGCATTGCTTGTGCTTTGGTTGTCAATTACACAGCGCGTAATGTTAATTATAAATTGCGTTTTTTCGCGCAAAGCATCAACCTTTGTTATGCATTGCCAGGAACCTTACTCGGGCTTGCTTGTATTGCCTTTTTTGGAATTATTAATAATCAATTGGCGGACTATGCCAGCATAAGCGGTATTGTCATTCTATTGTTTGCCTATATAGTGCGTTTTACTCCACCAGCAAATCGCACAATTCATAATAATTTGGAAAAAATAACACCCTCTGTGGAGTTGGCGGCGCGCGGCTTTGCTGTGACTCGTTTTGAAATGTTTAGGAAAATACATCTACCTCTATTGAAGGGAGCGATACTTAGTAGTTCGGTTATTATATTTGCTGAATTATTAAAGGAATTACCTTTGGTGTTAATTCTTAGACCATTTAATTTTGAAACTCTTGCCACATTTACTTATCAATACGCAACTGATGAGCGTCTTGGGGCGGCATCTTTTCCCGCTCTTTTGCTAATTATTTCGGGGTTGCCGATCTTATATTTATTAAATATATTGGTGGGTAATGCCAGGAAAGAACTGACTATTTAATATGTAGCAGATAAGTGTATAATTATCTTATTGTGACTTCAATCAAGCAGCTAGGTAATCATATATACTATCATTACCAATGAGTAATCTAAACAACAATTATATTCTTGCTTTAGACCAAGGTACCACTAGCTGCCGAACGTTAATTTTTGATGTGAAAAGTGATGGCAAGGTTGGATTAAAAGGGAGCAATAAACAAGAATTTACTCAGCACTTTCCCACCTCAGATATGGTGGAACATGATGCAACTGAGATACTCAACACTCAGCTAACTACGGCGCGTCTGGCATTGCAACAAGCACAACTTCAGCCAACTGATATTGCTTGTATTGGTATAACTAACCAACGTGAGAGCGTAATGCTGTGGGATAAAAACAGCGGTAAGCCACTACATAGAGTGTTGGTATGGCAAGATAAACGCACAACGGATTTTATGAATTCACTGAAGGAAGCTGGTGTGGGTAAAGTATTACACGCCAAGACAGGTTTGCTGTCCGACCCTTATTTTTCCGCTTCTAAGATTAAATGGTTGCTAGATAATGTAGAGGGAGCTCGTGATAAAGCCCAAGAGGGTAGCTTGGCTGCGGGGACCATGGATGCTTGGTTAGTATATTGTTTAACCGCTGGCAAGAGATTTATTACAGATGTTACTAATGCTAGCCGCACCCTATTATTTAATATCCATAGCGTTCAATGGGATGATGAGTTACTGGAAATATTTGATATTCCAAAACAAATTTTACCGCAAGTGGTTACTTCTACAATTCCTCTTGAAGAGGCGCCGCGCAGCTCTAAAGATGTTATAGGCGCAGAAATTCCTATAACTGGAATAGCTGGCGATCAACATGCGGCTTTGCTTGGGCAGGGATGTGTTAAGTCGGGAATGATTAAGAATACCTACGGTACTGGTTGTTTCATGCTTATGAATACTGGCGATAAACTGGTGGAAAGTTCTAATGGTCTTTTAACCACTATCGCCTGGCAACTGCCAAACGCTAAGCCAATTTATGCTTTGGAAGGCAGTATATTTGCGGCGGGTTCGGTAATCCAATGGTTGCGTGACGGACTTGGATTAATCAAGAATGCGGCGGATATAAATGAAGTGGCGGCTGAGGATAATGGCGGGGTATATTTTGTGCCAGCATTTGCTGGTTTAGGTTCTCCTCATTGGGACCCACGCGCTCGCGGAACTATAATTGGGATTACCCGAGGCACCGAGGCAGGACATTTAGCCCGCGCTGCGTTGGAAAGTATTGCTTTTCAATCGGTGGAACTTGCCGAATTAATGAAGATGGATGCTGTGGCATCTTTTGACGATGAGGGGGATATTAATCATAACCATGAATTGCGCGCTGATGGAGGGGTGAGCGCCAGCTCTTTGTTTATGCAAATCCAGGCAGACCTATTGGGGCAGATGGTTAAGCTGGCGCAAATTGAAGAGGCAACTGCTTTGGGTGCCACCTATTTTGCTGGACTTGCTTTGGGCTTGTGGAATGATACCGATGAAATTTATGAGCAGTGGAGTGAAGCGGTAACTTATAAACCAGCTATTGATAAGAAACACAGAGAGGGATTGATGACAAACTGGAATAGGGCGGTTGAAAGGTCCAAAGGGTGGGCTTGAAGCTTGACGGGACCTTTATTAGCAGCAATGAATAGCAGCAATAAAAAAACTAGTCGCCGCTTTATTGCCGCAGCGCGTTGCCCTAAGTGTGGGAAACAGGATACCCTTTATTTTGTTGGAGAAATTGGTGGGGATTTTGCCTGTGTGGAATGTTTGTTTGAATCAGCAAATCCAGTTGCCTCTAGTGACGGTGAAGCTGGAATTGTGGCATCTGCTGCAGGCAAGGATAGCAAGGGAAATAAAAGCGTAACTAATAAAGGGCTCAATGATGCGGTTATTGAAGAAACAGCAGGGCAGACGCAACCGCTTAAAATTATAGATAACACTTCGGATAAGGGTTAATTCATAGCGCTTATCCAGTAAATAGCCCAGTAAATAGCCGAGTAAATAGTCCAGTAAATAGTCCCGTGAATAGTCCAGCGCCAGATATCATTGCATTTGCAACCCATAAACACTCTTATAAGTATTTTAGTCAGCTGGCTATCAATGTTTCTATTAAAGTAAAGGTTTTGTGGCATAGCTCAGCTGGAAGCATTAGCAGTATTTTCAGTATAGGTTGGAGCAACTTGCCGCATCAGGAACTTAACGTTATTGCTAAAGATAGAGTGGAGGCGAGTTGGCGGCGGCATAATCGTCAGGGATATAATCTGTTGCGTGCTTTATACTATTGGGTTAAAAGATGGGAGGCATGCCTCATGTTCGCCAAGTATTATAGATGCTTGGATAAGATTAGCAATAAGGGTGCGAGGACATTGGTAGTTATTTGGAGTGGCTATAAGTTTTCCCAAAGAATTGCCTCTTTAGCAGCGAATAAATTGGGGATGAAGGTGGCTTATTTTGAAAATGGTCTTATGCCAGGGACTACTACTTTGGACGATAAGGGAATTAATTATTGTAATAGTTTGCCAAGAACAGCTAACTTTTATAAAAGCATGACTTTAAGCCCACTACCATTGCCACAAAAATTACTAAAACGGGATACTGATATAAATAAGAAAGTGGTTGGCGAGCTGGTGGAATTGCCACAACGTTATGTATTTGTGCCATTTCAGGTGAACATTGATTCTCAAATACTAGTGCATTCTCCTTGGATAAAGGGGATGAAGCAGTTATTTAAAATATTGCTTGCCGTGTGGGAGGGTATCCAAGATGAGCAGCTTTCATTGGTGATAAAAGAACATCCATCCTGTTCTGATAGTTATGGGGAAGAGCACCTTATAGCTGCGTCACATAGCAGGATACTATTTGCCAATCTAAATAATACCCAAGAACTTATTAACCAGGCGCAGGCGGTAGTTACTATTAATTCCACTGTTGGGCTTGAATCATTGCTGTTGGGGAAAAAGGTTATTAGTTTAGGCAATGCTTGCTATAACTTGGCGGGGTTAACGCAAACTGCAGCATCATCTGATGAGTTGCAATTGGCTATTAATGCAATTGATACATGGCAAGTTGATGAAGAGTTACGCGATAAATTTTTAAGGTTTGTCTATCAAAAGTATTGTATTCCTGATAATTATCAAACACCAAGCAGCGCGCATTGGCAAGCAGCGGACAGCCGTTTACGTAAGATGATTATGAATGAAGCATGGTTGTAGTGGGCTGTAGGATTTTAGTTGAATGAGTTTAGATGCCTGTAAATATATATAAGCCAAGCCCAGTGATATTGCCTTCCCATCTTATGATGGACGAGCGAGTGTCTGCAGTGCTATTTAACTATATGGCAGAGTTAGGCAAGGCAAAGGACTATAACAATAGTTTTATTCAGCCATTAGAGTGGTTCTTGGGTGAACAAGCGGATTTGCCTGGCGGCTTGAGTGCTGATAAGGACTTCGTCTTTCTTACAGATTCTGATAAACATGAGTTGCTTAAACAACATCCTCTGCCACTTTTCTTTGATGTTTTTTGGACACAAACCAATAATAAACTTATTGCTTTGGGACCAGCTATGCCTGAGTTATGGGATGCAATAGGCAAGCCAAAAATAATTTATAAGTCCGACCTCCCCCCCAATAAATTATCAGTGGAGCAGCAACTATCCTATACTATGGAGGATATTAATAGACGCAATTCTAAAGGGAAGAACATGGTATATTCTTTTGCGTTGACCTATCTTGTAATTGACTTGCCGGAGAATATACATGCTGATACAATATCAGATCAATCGCCAGGAAGTTTGACTTTTCAATGGAATGATTTTTCACAAACCATTAGGTTGCAAGCCAACCCGTTTATAGAAGATGTGCCTAAGCTGACATTAGTTACCTTGCAAAAGGATAATCCAGCACAATGGATTAAGGATTGGTGTAACTATTATCATAGCCAACATAAGGTTCAGCGCATAATTATTTATAACAATGCGCCTAATATAGCAGATAAATTGCGCCAGACGCTGACTGATTTTGACAACAAGACGCAAAGTATAGCCGATATGGAGACGCCTGCGGATATATGGTTGGTTGTGTGGGATTGCCCCTATCAGTTATGGTTCTCCCAATGTCAGTGTGGCGCCTTAACTCATAGCTATTGGTGGTTGATGAATGCGGCGTCTTATTTCTTAAATTTTGATGTGGATGAATATTTGGTGAATGATTCTTCTTTGATGTTGGAAGAGTACCTTGCTAATAATACCCAGGCAGGGCGGCGCGGATTATTGCTGCCAGGTTATGAAGTACCTAGAGGAGATAGAGGAGATGGAGGAGATGGCTCTTTTCGCAATAAGCAGCCGCAAGATCCACAAAGTGATGCTAAAAGCATTTACGCTGCAATGGATTGGCAATTGCTTACTCCGCACTGTATTTTTCGTAAAGAGTTCTTTCCGCCCCCTTTGGTTTGGCATCTTTTGGTAAATGGTAATAATGGATTTAAGAACAAAATCATCTCGTTTTGTGCTAAGCATTTTTACCAGTTGTCAATGGATATATTTTATAAGCTGCAAGGACTGAAGCGAAGATTAGGAATTACTGCCAGTCCGTCGGCTTTTGCTGCAGGAAAAATTGATAGGCATTATAAGGGTTGTACGGGTTGTGTTTCCTCCGCTAATGAAAAGGGGTTGTATTTTCTTCATTATCGCAGTATGAATACTAACTGGAAGTGGCGGCAGGATAATCCACATTTACAATCACAAGGGTTTAACCCAGATATTCACGTCCGCTTGTAAAAAACATAAAAGTGCCAATAATAGCCGTATTAACTGGCGTAGTTAGTGTTTTATAGTGTAAAATAACCACATTGGCTGCGTTTATTATGTGGATGCATTATGTATGGTGTATATAGCATAACAATTTTGTTGAAAATGTTCAGCTAGGACGTCAGCTATGTTGTGTCATCAATTTGCATACCAATTTGGTGGTTATGTTAATAAGTATTCATAAATACTATAAATACTGGGAGGTATTATTATGAAAATTAAAGCACTAATTATTGCCATTTTATTTGGCTTTTTATCACAGGGGGCACTTGCAGATAAAAAAAACGACACATTAAACATCGCTTGGTCTGTTGAGTTAACAACTCTTGACCAATATTTCCTTGCCTTAAGAGAGGGAATTATAGTTGGAAGATGGATTTGGGATTCTTTGTTATATAAAAACCCTAAAACATTAAAATTTGAACCGCTGTTGGCAAAATCTTATAGATTCGTTGACTCGGTAACTATGGAGTTTGAACTGAGACGCGGGATTAAGTTTCATAATGGGGAACCATTTGATGCTGATGATGTGGTTTATACACTTAACTTTGTTTCTAATCCTAAAAACGGCGCGTTTACCCAACGGAACGTTAACTGGATAGAGAGGGTAGAGAAATTGAGTAAATATAAAGTTCGGTTAAAAATGAAAAAACCTACAGCCACTGCATTGGAATTTCTCGCTGGTGCCTTACCTATTTATCCTAATGAGTATTATAAAAAAGTGGGACCAGAAGGTATGGGCAAAGCCCCTATTGGAACAGGTCCTTATAAACTCATAGAATTTAAGCCAAGCGTTTCAATGATACTGGAACGGAATGATAATTATTTTTCTGGGGGTCCAAGAAACAAAGCGAATATTAAGCGTATAGTGCATAGGACACTTCCTGAAGAAGGGACTCAAATAGCAGAGTTGCTTTCCAACAGGATTGACTGGTTATGGAGGGTTCCAAAAGACCAGGCAGAAAAGTTGGCTAAACGACCTGGCATAAAGGTTGTAAATCAACAGACATTACGTATTGGATTTTTAAGTTTTGATAGTTCTAACAGGCGTAATAATCCGTCTCCAGTGAATAATCTTTTGGTGCGTAAAGCTATTGCCCATGCAATTGACCGCGAGGCAATAGTTAAATCATTGGTTGGGGGTTCTTCAGAAGTAGTGCATACTGCCTGCCATCCACGCCAGTTTGGCTGCGAACAGAATGTTGCTCGTTATGAATATAACCCGACTAAAGCAAAAAAATTATTAGTTGAGGCAGGTTATCCAGATGGTTTTACACTTGAATTTCTGGCTAATCGCGATCGGCCTTATGTGGAGGCGATAATGGGCTATTTGAGTGAAGTTGGAATTAAATGCAAACTTGTGTATACCCAGTATCCGGTGTTGCGGAACAAAGTCCATAATGGTGAAATGGAGATCCATTTTTCTACTTGGGGCAGTTATTCTATTCATGATGTGTCCGCGATTACCAGCAACTTTTTTAAGGCAACTAAGGATGATTATGCCCGCGATAAAAAGGTAGTGGATGACCTAACTCTCGGAGATAACTCAGTTGACTCAGCGGAGCGCAAAGCCGCTTATTCACGTGTAATGAAACGGATTGCGGATAATGTTTACTGGCTTCCTTTGTTCTCTTATGGAATATATTATGCTTTTTCTGATGACCTGTTATTTGAACCAACTGATGATGAAGTCCCTCACTTTTATAATTCAAAATGGCGTTAAGCTAATGATTATTTCTTTAGTGTATAATAATTTACTATATGTGGTTGCTCACTAAAATTAAAATATAAGTTCTATCCTATAAATAATAAGTAAAAATAATTTTTATTTTAATAATAAGGGCAACATATTTTTATTTTTACATTAAGAGGTATGATATGAAAGTTTTTAAAGTACTTATTTTAACTTTAATTTTAGGGCTTGCTTCCCAGTGGGCCCTTGCTAGCAAAAAAGATGACACCCTAAACATTGCTTGGAAAGGAGAGCTTACAACATTAGACAGATATTACAATGTTTTACGTGAAGGCATTATTGCAGGACGTTTGGTGTGGGATTCTTTGCTATATAAAAATCCTAAAACATTAGAGTATGAACCATTATTGGCAAAATCTTATAAGTTTATTGACTCAGTTACTATGGAGTTTGATTTACGCCGTGGAATTAAATTTCATAATGGTGAAGCATTTGACGCTGATGATGTAGTTTACACACTTAACTTTGTTGCGAACCCTGAAAACAGGGTCATAACACAAAGGAATGTGAACTGGATAGAGAGCGTAGAAAAAATTAGCAAGTATAAAGTGCGGCTTAAAATGAAACGACCAACTCCTATTGCGTTGGAGTTTCTTGCTGGACCATTACTTATTTATCCTAATCAATATTATGCGAAGGTAGGTCCTAAAGGAATGGGCAAAAATCCGGTTGGAACAGGTCCTTATAAAGTGAAAGAATTTAAACCTGGTGCTTCTATGATATTGGAAAGAAATAATAATTATTTTTCCCAAAGTCCAAAAGGCAAGGCAAAAATTAAGCGTATAGTCCAAAGGACAATTCCAGATGGCAATACCCAAATAGCAGAACTTCTTTCTGGGCGTATTGATTGGATATGGAAGGTTCCTGCAGATCAAGCTAAAAGTTTGTCCGCACGTAAAGGTATAACAATTGCAAACGAGCAAACATTGCGCGTTGGTTATCTGGGGTTTGATAGTTCTAACAGAAGGAATAAGAAATCTCCAGTGAACAATGTATTAGTGCGTAAAGCTATTGCTCATGCAATTGACCGCGAAACAATTGTTAAGTCATTGGTTGGCGGTTCCTCAAAAGTGGTTGCCTCTGTCTGCCATCCGCGCCAGTTTGGCTGCGAACAGGATGTTGCTCGTTATGAGTATAATCCAGCTAAAGCCAAAAAATTACTTGCTCAAGCTGGCTATCCAAAAGGTTTTAGGATTGACTTCCATGCTTATCGTAATCGTCCTTATGCAGAGGCGATGATGGGCTACCTAAGTGCAGTTGGAATTAGACCACAACTTACTTACCTTAAGTACGCAGCTCTACGCGATAAAGTTTATGCTGGTGAAATAGCTTTTCCTTTTATGACTTGGGGCAGTTACTCATTTCATGATGTTTCTGCTATTACAAGTCATTTATTAAAGGGCACTAAAGATGACTATGCTCGTGATCAACAGCTTATTGATGATTTAACTACAGGAGATAATTCAGTTGATGTAGCTATCCGTAAGGCAGCATATTCCCGGGCGATGAAACGGATTGCAGATAATGTTTATTTGTTTCCACTGTTCACCTATAACATCAATTATGCTTTCTCATCTGATTTAAATTTTGCGCCATCAGACGATGAAATTCCACGCTTCTACAGTGCAAGCTGGCGCTAATTTTATTGCCATGGCAATAATCATATATTTAAGCTAAGTAAATGTGTTAGTTTACATAGCTAAACGGCTGGTATTGGCGGTTTTCGTCGCGCTTTTCGTCTCTTTCATAACTTTTATTATGATAAGAGCAGCGGGCGATCCCGCCATTGCCATGGCTGGTGAGGGAGCCAGCGCTGAGGATATAGAATTTATCCGTATTCAATTTGGTTTTGATAAACCATTACTTCTTCAATATTTAGTTTGGTTTACCGGCATATTACGTGGGGACTTCGGAGTTAGCACCTATTTTGCTTTGCCTGTAGTTGAATTACTCGCCGAAAGATTACCTATTACATTATCATTAGGGATAGCTGCTCTAACTTTTTCTATTTTGCTGGCAGTCCCGTTAGGGATTTTGGCTGCGATATACGCTAATTCAATAGTTGACCGTATCGCTTTGTTTATTTCTGTTTCTGGTCAAGCACTGCCAAACTTTTGGTTTGCTCTTGTTCTTATTTTATTGTTATCTGTTATGCTGCCATTATTGCCGCCATCAGGTAATGAAAACTGGTATAACTTTATAATGCCGACGCTGGTACTTGGGTATTATTCAACTCCAGCAATTATGCGTTTGACTCGTTCGGGCATGCTTGAAGTGCTTAATGCCGATTATATCCGTACTGCCCGCGCTAAAGGATTGTCACCATTACGTGTAATATTAAAGCATGCGTTACGTAATGCAATTATTCCGGTAGTTGGCTTGGCGGCAGTTCAGTTTGGTTATATGTTGGGCGGCTCCATCATAATTGAAAGTATCTTTGCCTTACATGGAATAGGACAATTGGCTTGGGAGAGCATTGCTCGGGCTGACTTCCCAACTATGCAGGCAATTGTTTTGGTTCTTTCACTGATTTATGTTGGATTAAACCTAATTGGTGATTTAATAAATGCGTGGTTGGACCCGCGTATTAGGGTAGGTTGATATGCCTAATAAAGTATTTACATTAAAAGAACCGATAGCAATTTCTCCTGGCAAGATGTTGTTAGATCGCGCACTGAAACATAAGGGATTTATGTTTGGTTTAATATGCCTATGTTTTTTTATAGTGGTAGCAATTTTAGCACCATTGCTGGCGCCCAGTGACCCATTCACACAATCCTTATTAATTCGTTTACAGCCACCAATTTGGGCAGAAAAAGGCGGTTGGGACCATATTCTCGGCGCCGACCAACTTGGGAGGGACTACCTAAGCCGCTTAATTTATGGGACACGTTTGTCCTTAATAATTGGCTTTACAGCTATGATTATATCGGGGTTAATTGGAACAACCTTAGGAGTTATAGCCGGTTATTTTGGCGGAAGAGTAGATATAGCGATTACCTTTATTATAACAACTCGCCTGTCAATGCCAGTGGTTCTTATCGCCTTGGCGGTAGCCGCGGTGCTGGGTAGTTCGCTGCAAATTGTCATAATCATCCTTGGTTTATTGTTGTGGGACCGCTTTGCAGTGGTTGCTCGCGCCTCAACTATTCAAATACGTGATGCTGATTTTTTGTTGGCTGCTAAGGCAATGGGATGCCCACGCTGGCGCATTCTGATTGGTGAGATTGTCCCTAACATAGCAGATGCTTTAATAGTGGTGGCGACTTTGGAAATGGCGCATGCTATTTTGCTTGAGTCAGCCCTTTCTTTTCTTGGTTTGGGAGTACAGCCGCCTTTTCCTTCTTGGGGCTTGATGATAGCTGAAGGTAAAGATTATTTATTTTTTGACCCCTGGCTGATAATGATACCTGGGTCGGTATTATTTTTAATGGTGCTGTCAATAAATCTATTGGGAGATGGCATCCGTGATATAACCGCGCCCGATGCACGCTAAATGTTTCCTTTGACCATAAACTTTATTTGAACTAATGACTGCTATTCTTGATATTGCCAATTTGCGAGTTGATATTAAAACGCCATTGGGTATTTTGCATGCGGTGCGCGGCATTGACATTAAGGTAGAAAAAGGTAAGACCTTGGGTATTGTTGGTGAAAGCGGTTGTGGGAAATCTCTTACGATGATGGCTATATTAGAACTATTGCCAAAGAATGCCAAGTGTACCGCAGACCGTCTTAATTTTTGCGGTAATGATTTGCAAAGTATGGATAAGCCCAAACTTAGAAATATTTATGGCAACGAAATAAGTATTATTTTTCAAGATCCAATGACTTCGTTAAATCCTGCTTATACTATTGGCGATCAATTAACCGAAATTTATCTTTGTCATAAGAAAGCAAGTAAAGCGGAAGCAGTGGAGCGCGCCATCTATCTGCTTGAAAGGGTTGGAATTACAGCTGCTGCTAGTCGGTTAAGGCAATATCCACATCAACTATCAGGAGGATTAAGACAGCGGGTGATGATTGCGATGGCATTAATGTGTGAGCCAGCTCTATTAATTGCGGATGAACCTACTACCGCGTTGGATGTTACCATCCAAGCACAAATTTTACATCTAATTAAGGATTTACAGAAGGAGTTTGGTACTAGTGTTATTTTTATTACTCATGATCTTGGTGTTGTTGCTCAGATGGCTGACCAGATTGTCATAATGTATGCTGGTAAGATTGTTGAACAAGGAACTATCACATCAGTGTTTAATAAGCCAGGACATCCTTATACTCAGGGACTGCTTGACTGCATTCCAATACGTGGCAAGGTCAAGAAGGGTCAACATCTTGGGACTATCCCTGGTATTGTCCCCTCGCTTATAGGCGATATTTCTGGTTGTGCTTTTAGGACACGCTGTAAGTATGCTGAAGAAGCATGCGTGAATAAACTGCCGCGGCAAGGAACACCTACTCATAATTGGCGATGCATTATGGATGAAATTCCATCCACTAAGATAAAAACTGCTGTTTGATAATGCCTAATAAAGTACAAGATAAAGTAAAAAACAAGGGGAAGAATAAGGGGAATAATAAAGAAAAAGACGTAGTGTTGGAAATGCGTAATGTCTCCCGCACCTTTAATATAAAACCATCTATTTTCGCTAAGCCCGTCCCTTTACATGCGGTTAGCGACTTATCTATCAAGCTGTATCGTAATGAAATAGTTGGCTTGGTTGGAGAGAGTGGATGTGGCAAGAGTACTCTGGCGCGTATGCTGCTTGGATTAATGCCAGTAACTGAAGGGGAGGTTTTATTAGATGGGCAGCCCCTGTCGTCAATGACCTCACAGCAGATTGCAAAAGTTGTGCAGCCAATTTTTCAAGACCCCTATTCATCGTTAAATCCTCGCAAACAAATATGGCAGATTGTTGCTATGCCTCTGATTATTCAAGGTGAGAAGGATAAAAAAGTACTGGATAGCAAAGTACGAGAAATGTTAGATTTAGTTGGTCTGCCAAGACGAGTGGAAAGGAACTATCCAAGTCAGCTTTCAGGCGGACAACGTCAAAGGGTTGCTATAGCTCGCGCTCTTATCCCCAAACCCCGTATAGTTATATGTGATGAGCCGACATCAGCGCTTGATGTTTCAGTTCAATCACAAATATTGAATCTGTTAAGTGACCTCCAAAAACAACTTGGACTGACTTATTTACTTATTAGTCATAATCTATCTGTGGTTGAACATCTGGCGGACAAGATGTTTGTAATGTATCTTGGGCGGATTGTGGAAGCAGGCATAACCTCAGATATTTTTGATAAGCCGCTGCACCCTTACACCGAGGTATTGCTTAATGCTGCTTTAACTCCTACTCCTAATCAAGGTATACCTGATCTGCAACTTGGTAGTGATTATCCCAATCCAATTAACCAGCCCAGCGGCTGCGCTTTTCATCCGCGCTGTAGCAAAATTTTTGAACCATGCAAAACAAAAAGACCATTATTGGTCGCAACCGATAAAAAGCACTTATGCGCCTGCCATCTGTATCCAGGTAGTTCCACGACTGGTATTTAGGCAATAGTGTTAATAAATAAACTCGCCAATTGTGGGCGGGGAGAGGGAAAGGGAAAAGGAGGAGCGGTAGTTTCTCAGAACAAACAGGCATCAGAGCAGGGAGCTTTAATCCTCAAGCAAGGAGGCAATGCGGTTGATGCTGCTGTAGCCACTGCGATGATGCTTGGTGTGGTTGAACCCTGGATGAGCGGCCTGGGCGGCGGCGGGTATATGTTAATTAGCCCTCCTGATGCTTCTCCAGTATTAGTGGATTTCAATATGCGCTCACCATTGGCGACATCTATAAAGGATTACCCTTTGACCGCAGGGATTAGTCAGGGTTTATTTCCATGGACTATGGTGGAAAATGAGAGAAATACCCAAGGGGCTTTGTCTATATGCGCTCCAACCGCGGCATCTGGCTTGGAACTTTCTTGGCAGAAATATGGCAAAATGCCATGGGCAGAGTTGTTGCAGCCAGCAATTGATAAGGCACGTGTAGGAATTGAAGTGGATTGGTATACGCAATTGGTAATAAGCTCAAATACTGACGGACTGGCGAGCAATCTGAATGCCAAGAAAGTTTATTTGAAGGAATCAGGGGCACCCAAAGCAACTGGCTGGAATGCACTGTCGTCTGTCAATATAGATATGGGTAAATTGGCGGATACTCTACAACAAATTGCGGCAGAAGGCAGCGTTGCTATAACTAAAGGAGATATTGCCAAAGAATTAATTGATGATGTTAAGCAGCTTGGTGGAGTGTTAAGTCAAGATGATTTCCAGCTTGCTGCGGCGCAAATACGCAAACCAGGACATTGCTCTTATGCCAATAACCAAGTTTTTTCCTCAGTAGGGCTAACTGGCGGAGCAACAACATTGGATATATTTTCATCATTAGAGGCGAGCAATGACGTGGTTTTAGATGCTGAGTATTTTCGTAACTTTGCTGCTACAGCTATACCGATTATGAAGCATCGTGTGACGGCTCTTGGTGATAGTGAAGTTAACGAGAATAGCCATCCTTCTTGCACCACTCATTTTTGTGTTACCGATAAAGATGGCTTGACTGTATCAACTACTATAACTTTGGTATCAATGTTTGGTTCCAAAGTTCTTTCACCACAAACTGGAATTATGCTTAATAACGCAATGTCATGGTTTGACCCGACTCCAGGGAAACCTAATTCCATAGGAGCCGGTAAATTATGCCTTAATAATATGTCGCCTCTTATTATTAAGCATGCTGATGGTAGGACCACAGCGCTTGGTGCTGCTGGCGGACGTAAGATAACTCCAGCTGTGGCACAATTGTTAGGGTTTATATTACACGCTAAACTATCGTTGTTTGATGCCACTAATCAGCCACGAATTGATGTGCAAGCCAACGGCAGTATAATAGCCGATAGTAGTTTGGATTCAAGTATCATTGCCTCTCTCGGTGATGTTGGCAAAGTACATCAGGTTGAGCAAAGCGTATTCCCCAATCATTTTGGTATTGTTAGCGCGCTGAGTAATTATAAAGGGGATATAGAGGCAGTGGCACATCGCTTTCTGCCTCCTGCCAAAGCAGTAGTTGTTGAGCCGCTCCATTAACTAAAAAAGACCTTAGCTCTGGTCCTGATAAGTATATCACTATAATGTGGAGCAGGGGAAGAATAAGATATAATGCTGAATGAGATAGAAAGCGGCTAGCTCACATATTATTGCAATGAAAAAATACTATTATTATAATTATGAAACAAGATTTTCCTATTTATGTCATAAGTTTAGAACATGCTACTGAGAGGCAGAAGAAGATAAAAAAATCTCTTGATGGAATGGGACTTGATTTTGAGTTCTGGCGAGCAACTGATGGAAAGAATCTTAAGGATGATGAAATAGCTATAATAGGAGAGGATAGATTGGAAGAATATAAACGTGAATTGAATATTGGGTCAGTGGGTTGTCTACTTTCTCATTACAGAATATACCAGGATATGCTAAGTAACTCTATAGGCAAAGCGTTAATTTTAGAAGACGATGTTAAATTCCATCCAGAATTTAACAAGATATTGGAAGATATTCTCAGAACTTCAAATAGTTGGAATTTACTTCATTTAGGATATGCGGTTGTTAATTCATCAAGCCCATTGTTTAGCCAAAAGAATAATCCTCTGTATTTTTGGCATAAAAAATTATTGGGTTCTTATACAAATAATAAAGGGGTATCCAAAAATTTTAGCATTGGCATTGTAAAAACTGCTATAGGACTTAGCCACGGTTATTTAATTAATAATATTGGCGCTAGATATATGATGGAAGCATCATTACAGGGCATCCATCCAATAGATTGGGCTTTCAATTGCAACAGGGATCCTAAAAGATTGGCTATAAGTCCTTCTATATGTTATCAAACTCCAGGTTCTGGTTATATTGGAAACTCATCACCTGAAACTAGCGATTTGCCATCTAATAAAGCTATAGATTCCATAGTCGCAACTTCTCATTCTAGTGGCTTTATTAAGATTAAAAACCACCGAATAGATAAATATTATCAGACATTTCTAAATTTCTTAAGGCGAATAAAAGCCACCTATTCTATGATAATAAGCACTGGGCCTTTTTATAATAAAAAACTTATTCGGAGAAGCTAGCGTCTTTTTGAGATAGAAGGTAACTAGTTCACATATTATTGCAACGAAAAGATACTATTATCATAATTATGAAACAAGATTTTCCTGTTTATGTCATAAGTTTAGAACATGCGACTGAGAGGCAGAAGAAGATAAAAAAATCTCTTGATGGAATGGGAGTTAATTTTGAGTTCTGGCGAGCAACTGATGGTAAGAATATTAGGAGTGATGAAATAGATATAATAGGAGAGGATAGATTGAAAGAATATAAACGCAGATTACACATAGGAGCACTGGGTTGTCTACTGTCTCATTATAGAATATACCAGGATATGCTAAGTAACTCTATAGGTCAGGCGTTAATTTTAGAAGACGATGCTGAACTTCATTCAGAATTTAATAAGATATTAGAGGATATTCTTAGATCCTCAAATAGTTGGAATTTGTTGCATTTGGGATATATGATGGCTGATCCAGCCAAACCCTTATTCGCTAAAAAAAATGGTCCTTTAAGCTTTTGGCGTAAAAAATTATTGGGTTCTTATACAAATAATAAAGGGGTATCCGAAAATTTTAGCATTGGTATTGTAAAAGCCGCTATAGTACTTAGCCATGGCTATTTAATTAATAATATTGGAGCTAAGTATATGATGGAAGCATCATTACAGGGCATCTATCCAATAGATTGGGCTTTCAATTGCAACAGGGATCCTAAAAGATTGGCTATAAGTCCGTCTATATGTGATCAAATTCCAGGTTCTGGTTATATTGGAAACTCACAACCTGAAACTAACGATTTATCATCCAATAAAACTATAGATTCCATGGGTACAACTTCTAATTCTAATAGTTTTATTAAAATTAAAAATAACTTAGTAGATGTATACTGTCGGAGATTTTTATATTTCTTAAGACGAGTCAAAGTTACTTATCTTATGATAATAGGCACTAGACCCTTTTATGCTAAAAAGCTTATTAGAAGAAGCTAGTATTTTTTGTTGCTATAGTATTTATAATTAAAAGCAAATAACTTTATACAAAATATTAATTATGGATGATGAGAAAGGGAATAGCATTTTTGTTGCTTTATTGCGCGGCATAAATATAGGCGGGCGTAATAAGGTTGATATGAAAGAGTTGCAAAAAACCTTTGAGCGAGTGGGGATGAAGTCCGTCACTACCTATATTAATTCAGGCAATGTAATCTTTGCCGATAAAGATAATCATAAAACTGAAATACCAAAAATTTTAGAAAAGGGAATTCTTGATGACTTTGATTTGAATATCAGAGTTTTGATACGTAGCTTCAATGACTATAAACTGGTGATGAAATCGTTGCCCCAAAACTGGAAGAATGATGCTGATATGAAGTGTGATACGTTCTTTTTGTGGGATGAGATTAATCGCTCTTCAATAATTAAAGAGATTGGTGCCAGACCAGGTATTGATAAGGTGAAGTATATTCCAGGCGCGGTACTATGGCGAGTTGATAAGTCCAACCTCACTAAAAGCGGAAAAATGAGAGTGGCGGCAACAAAGCTATATCAACATATTACTGTCCGCAATGTAAACACTACTCGCAAGATATTTGCAATAATGCAAGAATTGGATGACTAAGTGAATTATTAATAAAACTAAAGAGTGAGGTGCATTTTTTTAGCTCCCCAAGCTTAATCTGACTAGGTTAGAAAAAGTGTATAAAAGTTAAATATTTCACCAATACTTTATTTTCTTACTTATCTTTATATACAATAGTATAGTATTGACCAGCAGAATAAAGCTGCTGAAGTGTTCTTGCATGTTTTTACGTTGAAAGCCCGGGTGGTGGAATTGGTAGACACACAAGACTTAAAATCTTGCGCCTTCGGGTGTGCCGGTTCAAGTCCGGCCCCGGGCATTATTTATGGTGAAATTTTTTGCAGAACTTTAATATATAACTTTATACAGCAGAGATATCCGTAGATAATTTATATATTATTATTTACATATCGTTAGAAGTATAACTTACACGAGAGTAGCATAAACATCACAATATTTTCTTATTCTTTTTGGAGCGAGGCACTCGTTAGTGGTGTTAGATCCGCTTATGCAGTCCTGAAGTGGATGCTGCCGGCAGTGATAGTCGTCAGATTGCTTGAAATATGGGGAGCTGCTGATTATCTAAGCAAAGTATTTGCTCCTTTTATGCAGATATTAGGGCTTCCTGAATGGACGGGCTTGGTTTGGGTAACCGCGATGTTCTCTAATCTTTATGGTGGTTTGGCTATACTGGTCTCCCATAGCGAAACATCCACGCTTAGTATTGCGCAGATGAGTATCTTATGCACTGCAATGTTAGTAGCCCATTCCTTGCCAGTTGAAGCACGCATTGCCCAAGCTCTTGGAGTTAAATTTTGGTATATTATAGGGTTTCGTTTATTGGCTGCGTTTATTCTGTGTATGGGATTGAATATTACTTACACATCACTTGGCTTGTTGAGCGAACCAGTGAATTTTAATTGGAGCATCACTAATAAACCAGCAGAAGAACAAGGGGTAATGTTGTTGGTGTTGCAGGAAACGATTTCTCTGGCGACTTTAGGAGCAGTAGTAGTTGTGTTGGTAGTCATAATGGAGGTATTGAAGCAATTGCGTGTTATTTACTATTGTGAGCTACTAATGCGTCCCTTGTTGCGGGTTATGGGTATTTCTTCAAACCTTTCTCATATTATGGCGGTGGGCGGTTTGCTTGGGCTTACTTATGGCAGCGGCTTGCTTATTGCGGAGTCACATAAAAATAATTTCAATAAGCGCGATCTAGCGGTTGCTTTGGTGTTTATTAGTATGTGTCATGCTTTGATTGAAGATACTATGGTAATGATTTTAGCTGGCGCTCATTTATCCGCAGTTCTATTTGCTAGATTTTTCTTTTGTTTACTGGTAGCAGCCATTTTAATGAGATGGCGCCGCGCCTCATTGATTAAATTTTATACTTGAGAGCAAGCAGACGATACAATATATGCCAGATTATATGCCAGATTGCTAAATAGAGTTTATAATAGAATAGTTGAGTATATCATTTAATTTGTTTACTCGTCCATTAGCAAAAGATATTTATAAATAATACTATTGAATTAATATGTTTGAAAAAATTGTTGTTCCTGAAACAGGAGAAAAAATAACCGCCACTGGCGGCAAGCTGAACGTCCCTAATAACCCGATAATACCTTATATTGAAGGAGATGGGATAGGAGTTGATATTACTCCACCTATGATAAATGTGGTGAATACCGCAGTGGAAAAGGTTTATGGTGATAAAAAATCCATATCCTGGATGGAGATTTATGCGGGCGAAAAGGCAGTGAAAGTATATGGCAATGATTCTTGGTTGCCAGATGAAACCCTGCAAGCAGTTAGGGAATTTATGATTGGGATTAAGGGACCTCTTACTACTCCTGTGGGTGGAGGGATTAGGTCGCTCAATGTGGCTTTACGCCAGCAACTTGACTTGTAT
Organism: Gammaproteobacteria bacterium; assembly: GCA_965207945.1. Taxonomy (GTDB): domain Bacteria; phylum Pseudomonadota; class Gammaproteobacteria; order CBDBNL01; family JAAOII01; genus JAAOII01. The sequence goes on along the minus strand of OZ242303.1, from coordinate 1,121,067 downwards.
TGTTGTCAAAGACCAGTGCGCTGGTTTGAAGGTGTGCCTAGTCCAGTGAAAAAACCCGAAGAAGTGGATACAATTATTTTCCGCGAGAACTCCGAGGATATATACATAGGTGTTGAGTGGGAAGCCAATACTCCTGAAGTAGCTAAATTACTTGCATTTTTGCGTGATGAAATGGGTGTGGTTAAGATAAAACAAAATGAAGATATAGGTGTGGGTATAAAGCCGATATCTGCTTTTGGTACTAAACGTTTGGTGAAGATGGCAATTGACTATGCCATAGCTAATGACCGAGATTCGGTTACTTTGGTGCACAAGGGTAATATAATGAAATTTACCGAAGGTGCTTTCAAAGAGTGGGGTTATGAGGTGGCACGCGAAGAATATGCCGCTAAGCCGCTGGATGGAGGACCATGGCATGTTGTTAAGAACCCCAATAGTGGTAAAGATATTGTTATAAAAGATGCTATCGCAGATGCATTTTTGCAACTTATTCAACTAAGACCTAAAGAAGTTGATGTAATAGCTACAATGAATTTGAATGGTGATTATATATCCGATGCTTTGGCAGCACAAGTTGGCGGCATAGGCATAGCTCCTGGCGCCAATATTGGCGACCCTTATGCTATTTTTGAGGCAACCCATGGGACCGCTCCCAAATATGCTGGCAAGGATATGGTAAACCCTAGTTCTTTGATTTTATCCGCTGAAATGATGCTTAGACACCTTGGTTGGGAAGAGGCAGCTGACCTTATAATTTCATCAATGTCCAAGACAATCGCTTCTAAACGGGTTACCTACGATTTTCATCGTCTTATGGACGGCGCTACTAAGCTCAGTTGTTCTGAGTTCGGCAATGAATTAATTGCCAATATGTAGAGCATAACACGGACCTTTATTTATCGGGGTATGGCGCAGTCTGGTAGCGCGCCTGCTTTGGGAGCAGGAAGCCGGGAGTTCGAATCTCTCTACCCCGATTTACTTTTCACTAATTTTTCACTAATTTTTCACTAATTTAGATGTTTTTATGAAGAAAACAATAGTAATAACTTCCATTTTCTCTCCTACTAAGGCAGTGCAAAAATTTGCGCAACTAAAGGATTACAATCTTATAGTTGCTGGGGATAAAAAAACTCCGCAAAACTGGAGTCATCCACAAGGGGGAGTAGAGTACCTTTCTGTAGATGAACAGAATACTATGGAAGGGCAACTGGCAAAATCTTTGCCATTTAATCATTATTGTCGTAAGATGTGCGGCTATGTGCATGGTATCAGAAATGGGGCAGATATTATTATTGATACTGATGATGATAATATTCCTTATGATGACTGGGATTTTCCTGAATATAATGGAGAGAAAGATGTTATTGCTGATGACCTTGGTTTTGTAAATATTTATCAGCTTTATAGCAAGCAAAAAATATGGCCGCGCGGTCTGCCATTGAGATTGATAGGACATGATTTTGAACTTGCCGATAAAATTACCCCAAGAGATTGCAAGGTTGGAATATGGCAGGGGCTAGCTGATGGCGACCCTGATGTTGATGCTATTTATCGTTTGACTAGCGATGAAGAATGTGTTTTTAACAAACGAGATGCTTTGGCATTGGGCAAGGGAACAATTTCTCCATTTAACTCGCAAAATACTGCGATTATTAAGGAATTATTTCCTTTGTTGTATATGCCAGTATACGTTACATTTCGCTTTACAGATATTCTTCGTGGTTTAGTGGCACAGCCAATAATGTGGTTGCTTGATTATCATCTGGGATTTACCTCAGCAACGGTCTTTCAGGAAAGGAATCCACATAATTATATGGATGATTTTGCTTCTGAGATTCCTATGTACCTACAGGGTGAAAAAGTAGTGGATATTGTAGCTCAGGCAATTAACGCAAATACTGGGTTAAATGATAATTTGTTTAATGCCTACGCGGCGTTAGAGAAAGAAGGCATAGTAGAGAAGAGAGAGCTTGATACCTTAAGTGCTTGGCTAAAGGACATTGAAGTATAATTTTAGATAAATGATAGATCTCGATATTTTAAGAAATGACCCCGGTAGAGTTGTCGCAGCTTCTGCCAGAAGAGGAGTAGTATTCAATGCAGAAGAATATGCTACACTGGATAATAAGCGTAAAATTTTACAGCAAAAGGTACAGGATTTGCAATCCCAACGCACTAAAGGAGCTGCTGAAATTGCTGAATTATTAAAAAAATCCGCAGATATTAGTGAGATTAAACAGAAGATGCAACATGTGCAGCAGGAGCTTAAACCAGCAAAACAAGAATTGGATGCGTTGTTAGCTCGCCTTACAGAAATTCACTTAAATCTACCCAATCTTGCAGATGAAAGCATCCCTGATGGTAAAGACGAGAACGATAATAGATTGGAGATTGAATGGGGCAATAAACCTAATTTTAAATTCAAGCCTAAAGAACACTTTGAGCTGTTTCCTGAGCTTATGGATTTTGAATTGGCATCTGCCATGTCAGGCAGTAGGTTCGTATTACTGCGAGGTAAGATTGCTTTATTGCATAGAGCTTTGGCACAGATGATGTTAGACATTCATATTCAGGAGCATGGTTATGAAGAAATTAATATACCTTTGATATTAAATCGCCAGACACTTGTCAATAGCGGACAATTACCGAAGTTTGAAGATGATTTATTTCATGTGCAAGAAAATGAAGGATTTTTAGCGCCAACCTCTGAAGTTGCTTTAGTTAATTTGGCTGCGAATAGAATATTTAAAGCTGACGAGTTGCCACTTAAGGTTACTTGTCATTCTGTATGTTTTCGCAGTGAGGCGGGTAGTTATGGCAAAGATGTGAAGGGTATGCTCAGACAACATCAGTTTGAAAAAGTGGAGATGGTTCAGGTAACTAAACCACAAGATTCTGATCAAGCTTTAGAAGATATGTGCCAACATGCGCAAAGAATACTGCAAGTTTTGGAGATTCCTTATAGAGTTGTAACTCTATGTTGCGGTGATATGGGCTTTGCTGCTGCCAAGACCTATGATATTGAAGCATGGTTACCTGGACAGGAAACATATCGCGAGATATCCTCCTGTAGTAATTGTCGCGACTTTCAAGCTAGGAGAATGCAGGCACGTTGGTTACCTGATACTGGGGTTAAAGGCAAAAAAGGAAAAACAGAACCAGTACACGCCCTCAATGGTTCAGGATTAGCGGTAGGCAGAACTCTTATTGCGGTGCTAGAAAATTATCAAACCAAAGATGGTAATGTGCGTATTCCAGAGTCATTGCGTCCTTATTTGCCGGGGAATACCCCAGAAGTCATATAGAGGCATACAAAGCATACTATGCGCACACCCTACGCATACATAGGGGAGGGGAGTGGAAAAGAATAAATATTAGATATAGGCAACAGAACGATTACCAGCTGTGTCTGCACCTATAATTAATCCCCGCCTGTTATACAAATAGCTGTTGTAACAAAGAGTCACCTTCCGCTTCTTTTATTAGAAATTGATTAACTAAAGGAAGTGATGCTGCCTTTAATGCGGCTTGCCTTAGCAACTGCACTTCTGGAAGCGCATTGCCAAATCCATAGTATAGGAGTTCCATCAAATTCAATACCATAGCATTTGCTGGCTTGCGTTGTTTTTCGTAAAGAGCCAGTTTTTCAGGCACTAAGCATGACTTATCTTTCAACACACTATCTAATGCCTCAACATCTTTAAAGCCAAGATTGGCTCCTTGTCCAGCAAGAGGATGAATTGAATGAGCAGCATCTCCTATTAACAGGATGCAATTATGAAAATATTTTTCTGTATGGTGAGATTTCACTGGGAATGTTGCCCATTTTTGTGGAGTAACTTCGCCAAGCTGTGGAGGATATGATTGATGTAAATGAGTTGCCAGCTGTTCCTTATCACATTCTGCTAAAAAAGAAGCATATTCAGGAGTGTTGTACCATACTAAAGAGGCATTGTGTCCAGCCAAAGGCAAAAATGCTTGGGCACCATCGGGAGTAAATCTTTGCCAAGTAGTATCTCTTTGCGGGTAAGAAGTTGTTACATGGATTACTACAGCCGCCTGCGAATGTTCAAATGTGGTGGCACCTACTTTTATTGCTTGACGGATTAAAGAGTTTCTGCCATCCGCGCCAATTATCAATTGGGCATTAAACTCTGTTTTATCCTCAATAACAATTGTGTTATTATCTACATTACAGGAGTCAACTTTACTTGCTATCATTGTTATATTCTGGTTTTCTTGTAGCCGTTGTAAAAGAGCGTTTTGAATGATATCATTTTCTACAATATAGCCAAGTTGAGATTTATTAATCGCGGCGCAATCAAAGCTGAGAGAGGAGGTACCTTCCTCCCATACCTCAACCTTACGGAATGCGCATAAGCGAGACATTTCTTTCTTGGCGCCAATTCTATCCATTAGTTCTAAAGATGAGTTGTTGAGGGCAGTTACACGCAGGTTAAATTCGTCTTTGGCTGCTTTAATTAGTGGAGGTTGTTGGGTATTTTGTGCTATATTCTGCGGCAGAGAGTTGTCAATTAAAGCAACTTTAAATCTACTGCCAAGACGCGCTGCAGCTGCCATTCCAACCATGCCAGCTCCGACTATTATAATATCAAAATCACTCTGCGCCATGCGGTTATTTTACCTGCTTATTTACATTCAGGTAGATGAATCCATAACTTATATAATTTATCTAAAAAAATAGATATAGTGAAATTATTAAATACTTTTTCAATGAATACAACCTTATAATATTGATTAACCAATAGTAGGTAAATGTCCCCTTCGTCTAGAGGCCTAGGACTTCGCCCTTTCACGGCGGCAACAGGGGTTCGAATCCCCTAGGGGACGCTTATTTATTTTTATAATTGATTATGTAAATGGCTTATCAGTGACTTACACAAATACTTACGCAAGGACTTACACAAAGTTTTCAAGTAAAACTCTAATTCTTATATTTTTTTTGCTCGCTTTCTTCCATCATCTTTGCCTCTATGGAGTAAATGGTGGTGGGTCTTAGCAGCAATCTTTGTAGTCCAATGGGTTTACCGCTTTTAGCGCAATAGCCATAAGAGGAGTTTTCTATGCGGCTAAGCGCCGAATTAATTTTGTTGAGAAGGTTGCTATCTCTTTCAATTATGCGCAACTTTACAAGAGTTTCCTCTTCGTTTACAGCTGCATCAAGGTTATCGTATTCTTCACGTTTTTGGCTAATTTCTTGACGTAATTCTTCTATAGCTTTGGTGTATTCTTCTTTTTGTAAGAGTAGCATATCCTTAAAGAACTCAAGCTGTAATAGAGACATATACTCTTTTTGAGATTGTCTGAGTAAAGTGCTTTTAGTAAGCTTCTTCATCATTAATTTTTTCTTAACCATTTGCTAATCCTTCTGCTAATTTTTTAAATTATAACTATTGTCTAACTTTAGAGTAAGCACCAATATAGTAAGTACCAGTAAAAATTACATTATATGTATGTTAAATAAAAAAGTGTATTGTTATAGTGATAAATTTTAATCTGCCAAGATAGGGTGAGTTTAGGTATATCGCCACTCATTACTCTTTGCCCCTTTTATATCCTTTTACAGAGGGGACTGAGTATGGGGACTCATTCGCAGCAGATCCTCTTTTTTAACTTCGCCCACTATTTTATGGACTATTTTATGATTTTGATCAATTATCAGAGTTTCGGGCAAGATGATGACATTGAAATATTTTTGTGATATTTCTAATTGTGGATCCCAAACTATTTTCACACTATCGGTATTATTTTGCGCAGCAGGGAAACGATTTAAGAAGTTTTGCATAGCACTGCGGTTATCGTCATTGGAAATTGCAACCAAGATAATTTTGCCGTTGCTATTGATTGCGGTGTCAAGTAGCAATGGAAATTCACGAATACAAGGCGAGCACCATGATGCCCAGAAGTTGACAAGTATTGCTTCGGCTCTGAGTTCTCTTAGATTAACTACGTCCCCCTCTAGTGTGATTAGGTCAATTGCTGGTGCATCTGGTTTACGCCAGTTGTTTGATGCTTGATTATCTTCTGTTTGCTTATATTCCACGATGCCAGTGTGCCTTAACCCCAACAGAATCATAATGAAGAATAGGGTGAAACATAACGTTGCCACATAAAATCGTTGTTTAAATCGCGGTATTCTCATTTAAAATTGACTGTTCTTTTAATATAAGCCATAGCAACTACAATATATGCAATCTCGCTACCAATAAAGATTGCCATACCAAGTGCAACATTCTCAATAAAACCATAAGAGTGTAAGCCGATACTCAATAAATTCACTCCAAACCAGGAGAGAACTACTGCTATGTTGAGTCCAATCATGCCTGCAGCGAAAGTATCATTGTTTATGAAGGATGTAAATCTGCCGTGCAGCATTAATAATAACCATAGAATAATTAGCATGGCACCATTTTCCTTGGGATCCCAACCCCAAAACCTGCCCCATGACTGATCTGCCCATATTCCACCTAAAATGGTGCCAGTAATCATTAGGAATAATGAAATCAGGCAGATAGCAAGCATATTTTGACTGATTGCTTCAACGTCTGGCGTATTTACTACCTGACTATGTATTGGTTTGTGTATTGGTTTGTGTATTGGTTTGTGTGTGAAGTTCTTTATATTTGCTTGTGCTCTTATTTTAAGTACCCGCATAGCAAGAAAAATATGGGCTAATATGCCAGTTACCAAACAACTGCCATAACCCAGAGTAATAATAACTACATGAGTGGCAAGCCAGTAGTTGGTGTTTAGTACTGCTGTAAGCATCTGCATAGAATTACCGTCTGATAAGTGCCCAAAGCCAATAGAATGCAAGATTATGCCGGATGTGCAGGCAATCAGTATGCCACTACCAGTTTTTTTTATCAGTTCTAAAATAACTCCTATCAAAATAGTGACAGCGGCAACAAAAACTATTGACTCATAAAAGGTGGATACTGGCGGCCGAGATAAAATTATCATCCGTCCGACTATGCCACTTAGATGCATGGCAAGTCCAATGGATATGATTATTAATGATAAATTGAGAAGTCGTTCCTTGCTAATAAGCGAGTGCGGCTTTTGCAGTCCTACAGGATTCCTTCTCACAAAAAAAGCAATCATAGCTACAATAGCTGCCAAAACATACAACAAAAAACTTTTAAAGAAGAGCTGGTAATTGTTATACGCCACTTCAAGTTTTAAACGCCATGAGGGGACACCACTTAAAGATATGCTTTCCTGTTGTAGCGCAACGGATAGCTTATTCCATTCGTTTGCTTGATTATATGCTTGGCTAAGCATATTCCAGTAACTAAAGAAGCGAACGTTGGCAGGTGAACCGCCGCCGCTTATTACGCTGCCCCATGGAGATAGCCAGGTATCTCCGCTTTCTTGCCATTGCGGCGGAATAACTCGCATAATTAGAGAGTTACTATCGGTGCTAACACTATTTATCAAATCAGCTATAGTAAGTAATTCAATTTCCTCTGAGGTTAATTGGGCGACTGGTTTGCTGTGAAGCACCGCAACACGGTTGACTATGCGCTGCCTTGATTTGAGAATTTCTAAATAGTTATATTTTGTTCCTGCCTTCAACCCAAGAGATTGAGCAAGTGCCTGGCTTTCAAGCGAAAATGACTTGCTAAATAATGAGAAACTACGACTAATCTCAAAGAATAAGATAGATTTTTTTGATAGCTCCAACATTTCTAACTGGGTTTTGGTTAACAACTCTTTATCCATTTGGTTTAATCGTTCAATGGTTTGCTGATTATTTCGCAATGCGGTTGCAATTTGATAAAAAGAATACATATTCTCTTTGTTTGACGGCATTTCTAAAGTATCGGCTAAATCAGGACTGCGGATTTTGAATATGCGTCTTTGGAAGCTATCTTCGGGAGCAAATATTGTTTCGGCAAGCCACTCAATAGCGTTTATTTCTTCCAAGCTGCTTCGTCCTGAGAATAGCACCAGATGGGCAATGGCGAAAGTATCCAATGGCTTAATCCTGCCTCCATGTTGTATGGGAATTGCGGCAAAACTACTATATTCCTTGTGTTCCATGCGTTCTTCGTCGGCAATAGCATTGCTGGGGAATAGAAATGTAATTGATGCAGCAAATATACCGAATAATAAGAGATTTGTTGCTGCACTTTTTCTACGCAGACGTGGCAAACGGATAAATAGGTGTAACAATAATCCAATACTAATAATAATGCCAGAGAGATATGGGAATATCCTGCCAGTATTTTTAACTACAGCTAATATAGTAGTTTCTTGGGATGCCTCACTTATGAATGCCGATTGGAAAATAGTCCATCCTTTGTAGCGCAAGGGTTGGTTCATGCCGATAACCTGCCGCTGCTTGATATCGCCATCAATAACATTAACTATGGATTTATAACTACGAGGAATTGCGGTGGCAGGGTGATATTCGGCAATAAAATCATTCAATTCAATGTCAAAAGGCATATAGGTTCGCTGAGGACGTAATAGAATTTCATATTTTTTATCTTCTATAGTGATAGTATGAATTATAGGCATTGACTTAAAAATAGCATACTTGCCTTTAATGCTATTTATATTTGGGCTATCATGGTCTTTTTGCGGACTGATAATAAAATTTATTCCTGCAAGATTTTCTTCGCTCTTTAATTCTCCTTTTTTTGGCTGCAAGCGAAAGTTTTTAGCAAAGCCATGATAGGTTGCATCTCTTGATTGTGGTAATTGTTGGATATTTATGTTGGAGAAAAAATCATCAATGGTGATGGTAAAAGGTATCTCGGGGTGGCTTAATATATTATTATTTTTTAACATGTTGTGCGGGAACCTTATTTCAGTTGGCTGCTCTGCGGCTTTATTATTCTTGTTGGACGGCATAGAATTATATACAAGAATAGCAAGTTCTGAGTGGTAATAGTCCTCCATGATATTACTATTTGCCCCTTCGGGAATTACTAATGAACCTTCATTTTTGTTGATGGCAGTTACAAAGCCACCAATAAGCAATAATAGAGCCCCTAGATGGATAATATTATTCCCAAGTTTGTGGATATTCCAGGTTGTTGGCAGTAACAGCTTTGCAGTTAATCCTATGATGATTATTGCCATAATAGTCCATCCACCTGGAATAGGGAGCAATAGCCCGCGCACTATAAAAGAGGCAAAGTATTTTTGTTGTGCTGGATATAACCCTATGTATTTTTGCGCTATAGTTCCTATTACTAACAGAACAATCAGCCACAGAAGCGCATAGAAAGTTATGGCGGGATTAGCGCATAATTTTAATAGCTTAATTATCTTTTGTGATGAAGAGGTGTTTTTAAATTGGCTGGGGAATAACTTTATGGACATTAGATTCTTTATTTAGGAGAACGTAAAAGTTTGAGTTGTTGTGTGGCTATTTCAACTAGTTGATTGTTGTCAACATTATTTCTTGAGTTATCAATGAATATAGTGAAATCGTCAATTGCTGCTTGAGTTTGGTTTATCTCAAGCAATACTAAAGCACGATTAAAATACAATATAGTAATAGCGGGGTTTAACGCAATGTTTTTATTCAGATTCTGTAATGCCTCGTCAAACTTGCCTTGCCCATAAAGTAGTAGCGCAAGGTTAAATAAGGCAGCTGAATGATTTGGATTAATCTTCAAGACCCTATTTAGGTCTTGCATTGATGCTGCATAATTGCCAAGAAGTCGTTGAACCCTGGCGCGTGATGATAGGATATCAGAGTTATCCGTCTGCAACAGAAGCACTTGATTTAAGTCATCAAGTGCCGCGCTGAAGTTACCAATACTTTCCAGGATATTTGCCCGCTGCACTAAATTATATTGAATATTGTGTTTAATCGCTATTTCTTTATTAATCCTTTCAAGCCGTACTTGCAATGAGGAGGAGGGTAATGATTGTGGTAAATCACTTATTGGATTATTTTGGCTATTATTTGAAGGATTAATATACGCCACTAAATCAACGGCTAATATGACGGTACCTAACAGTATCGCAATGGGTAAAACAATGCGTTGCAGGTTCTTGATGATATGTTTATACTTCATTGAATGGGTATCTTAGCAATATGATTTAATGCTAGAGCAGTTTCTTTGTCAGTTCCTATTGAGTAATTAAAAATATGTGGATTTGCATTGTAATAGCTAAATTTTATTATATCAGTTTTATTACTGGTTACTATTGACTTATTAGAGCAATTTGCTATAATTCTCTGTAATTTATAATTTTCCTTGAAGTTCATTCGGCAGGGGATAATATTTATAATGAAATTACTTTAAATGCGTAACTATAAAACATAACTATGTATACAAAATATATTAGACAAATTGTCTATACAATTATAGCGTCCTTTGCTCTTTTTACATTCACTTCCAATGCCTTCGCTGCTGGTGAGGTTACTGTAGGATATCAAGGGGTTCTTAATCCTTGGAAAGTCGCTATTGCTGACAAAACTTTTGAAAAAAGAACTGGATATAAAATCAATTGGCGTAAATTTGATTCGGGTTCTGCTGTTATTAATGCTATGGCATCTGGAGATGTCCATATAGCTATGGCTGGTTCAAGTCCTATTGCCGCTGGCATAGCCAACGGTCTTCCTATTCAGATATTCTGGGTGGTTGAAGATATTGCTTCTGCTGAAGCACTGGTGGTGCGTGATGGTTCAGGAATTGATTCACCACAAGACCTAAAAGGTAAGAAAATCGGAGTTCCTTTTGTTTCTACTACCCATTTCCACATGCTTTTTGCTTTAGAACAGTTTGGCATAAAATCCAGACAAGTGAGCTTGCGTAATTTGCAACCACCACAAATTGCAGCTGCCTGGGCTAGAGGCGACATTGATGCCGCTTTTGTTTGGGATCCTGTTTTAGGTGAAATTAAGAAAAATGGCAAGGTACTTGTAACCTCCGGTCTTCTTAGTTCTTGGGGCAAAGCCACTTTTGATGGCATGGTTGTCAATAAGAAATTTGCTGCAGACAACGACAAGTTCATGGTTGAGTTTGTTAAGGTAATGGACGAATCCACCAGAGCTTACAGTGAAAATCCAGCTAAGTGGAATTCTGTTCGTTCTAACGCCCGTAAGGTTGCTTCATTGGCTGGAGGCGATGCCTCTCAGGTTGCTGGAACCTTAGCTCTTTATGGTTTTCCTAGTGCTACTGAGCAAGCAAGTGCTACTTGGTTAGGCGGTGGTGAAAATGGAGGAGTTGCAAGAGCAATAAAATTTACAGCTGAATTTTTGAAAGCTGAAAAGAAAGTTGATGCAACCCCTAAATCATATTCAGGGTTTGTAAACAGCAAATTTGCTGCGGCGGCTGCCAAATAGTAAATCTTTATTAGAGGACCTCTGTTATACAGAGGTCTTCTAATTTTATTAAACTAATAAATATGACAAGTTTAGTTGCCCGTGATGTTGATTTCATCTATCGAGCGAAGGATAAAAGTGAAGATGTCCTGGCGCTTAATAATGTGAATTTGGAAATAGGAGAGGAAGAGTTTGTTGTTGCCATTGGAGCTTCTGGCTGCGGTAAGACAACACTTCTTAATCTATTTGCAGGTTTTCTTTCTCCTACTGAAGGAGAAATTTTTTATTCAGATAATTCTAAAGCTAGGGAGGGGAATAATAATTTAACTAATGGGGATAGCCCAGTGACGGGACCTGGCAGTGACAGGGGAGTAGTTTTTCAACGCCATGCGCTTTTCCCTTGGCTTAATGTTATAGATAATGTGTCTTTTGGACTACAACTTCAGAGAGTTAAATCTAAAGAACGGGAGGAAATAGCAATGAATAATCTTGCGTTAGTTGGACTTGAAGAGTTCTCCAAACATAAAATTTATCAGCTATCTGGCGGTATGCAACAACGTGTTGGTATAGCTCGGGCTCTTACCTCCAACCCATCTACTCTGTTGATGGATGAACCGTTGGGAGCTCTGGATGCATTAACCCGTGAGAACACTCAGGAATTAATTCTTAAGATATGGAAAAAAACTGCTAAAAAGGTTTTTTTCATTACTCATAGTGTTGAAGAGGCGCTTTTTATGGCGACACATTTAATTGTAATGTCACCGCGTCCAGGCAGGATAACTCATAAGTTTGAGCTTGATTTTTGCAATAGATTTCTTGAGGTGCAAGATGCTCGCAAGATTAAATCAGCAGCAGATTTTATTAAAATGCGTGAACAAGTTTTAGAAATTATTTATAGTGATGAAAAAAATAATTAATAGTATTAAGAGCATATTTTCTTCTGGAAACGGAAGTAGCGATGGTTACGGAACTCCAGGAGAAGGTAAGAGCGTTCATATCAGCATTATTACCGCGATATTGTTGCTACTTACATGGTATTTGAGCACTGAAGTATTTAGGTTAGTACCTCCTTTATTCTTACCCTCACCCATAGCAGTTATGAATAAGTTTACTCTTATACTGTTTGATGGCTTTGGAGGTTCAAATCTTTTGGTGCATACTGGCTGGAGTATGTTTCGCGTCTTTAGTGCTTTTTTTATAGCATGTGCTACGGCTATACCTATAGGAATTTTAATGGGGGTTAATCGCTATATGCGCGGTATATTTGATCCGCCTATAGAGTTCTATCGTCCAATTCCTCCTTTGGCTTATTTGCCTTTGGTAATAATTTGGCTTGGAATTGATGAAGCCGCTAAGATAATTATTATTTATCTGGCTATCTTCGCTCCTATGGTGCTAAATACACGCTCTGGCGTTAAATCTGTTGCGATTGAGCAAATTCATGCGGCTTATTCAATGGGGGCAAGTAAATGGCAAGTTTTAACTAAAGTAATTCTGAAGGCAGCAATGCCGGAAATTCTCACTGGTATGCGTATAGGTATAGGTTTTGGGTGGACTACTTTGGTGGCAGCCGAATTGGTGGCTGCTGAGAAAGGGCTTGGTTTTGTTATTCTGAGTGCTGCTAATTTCTTAGCTACTTCTGTGGTGGTGATGGGCATAGTGGTCATAGGTGTCATTGCCTATTCATTTGACCTTCTAATGCGTTATATTGAAAAAGTTGTAGTACCCTGGAAAGGTAAAGTATAAAGCTTATAGAACCATAAAAAATATTGGGGAGAGCACATATTGGGGAGAGCACATATTGGGGAGAGCACATATTGGGGGGAGCACATATATCGCTTAACTATACCAACATTCAGGTAAAGTTATATCTTTATGGTAAACAACATTTCTTCTATCCAAAGTATGTGGAAATTTAATGGCAGCCTCTTTAGTGGATGCCCTATCTTTTCTTAAAAAAGTTATCTCTAAGTAAGTAGGGATTTCATATCCATAGCCCGAATCAATATGACCATAATTGTTAGGATGAATATGCACTATATCAAAATATTTTAATAGCTTTTCCATTGTAGAATAGATCTTTTTAAATCTCGGGGAAGTGATAGCATTTGATAACAGTGCCCCTAATGCATGAAACTCTATAATTAATATTCTAAATTTACGAAGGTTGTCAATGTTAATGCTATTGATAATTTCATATTCTGCTCCTTCAATATCCATCTGTAATATAAACTCACTTTGATGTGAACAGTATTTATCTATCCAACTATCTATTTTAATATACTGTAAATTATCTTGGTAACCGAGATATTTTTTGTCAAAACAAAATAGTTCATGCTCTAAAGGAGGAGTATCAACTGAATAATCTGCTAAAAAACATTTAATACCTTTTTTTGCTAAAGCATATTCAAAATCGGCATTGACAGAAACACCGGGAGAAAAGCAAGCTGTAATGCCATTCATATCATCAGGAACTAAATATCCGCCATCATGAGTGCTGCCTATGCGAATAAGCGGGTAGTTGGTTTTAATTGGCTTCATCATATTCAGCAAATGAGATAATAATTTGACTCTTTTTGCAGAAGATGATTCTACAGGTTTTATTATAACCACTTCTATATCTTCAGGCTTTATTGTCTGAATTAGTCTAAGCGCTAAGCGGTTCCAATTACTCCATTTTATAATTTTTATAGTATTTCTTTTAAATATTCTATAAAAATTCTTGATTTTTGTAAACATTCTCTAAATTCTATACTTAAAAGATATAATCTTGTCAGTGTTTCTTTAGCTCATCGCGTAGAATCTCATATATTTTATTGATATCATCTTCTTCCATAACAAACGGCGGGGCGATTATTAAATTATCGCCAGTTCCTTTTAAGTGTAGTCCTGACCAGAATAGATTTTGATAAATTTCAGTGCCGCGTAATGATGGTTTGTCTTTGGGCACTAGTTCTATAGCGGCAAGCATGCCACAGTTACGGATATCTTGGACTATCGGAATACCCTGTAATTGAAAAAGCGCATCCTCTAATACTTTTGCCAGTTTCTTGGCACGTTTGTTCATCTCTTCGTTTATCATTATATCCATAGTAGCAACACATGCAGCGCATGCAACTGGGTGGGCTGAATAGGTATAGCCGTGGAAAAATTCAATCATCATATCGTCTGCATTATTGATGATAGTATCGTATATTTCTTGCTTGGCAGCTACAGCCCCGAGGGGAATTGTCCCATTGCTAATTGCTTTTGCCATGGTGATGAAGTCAGGTTCTACATTAAACGTTTGGCTGGCAAACCACTCACCAGTGCGGGCAAATCCACAGATGACCTCATCAAAGACCAAAAGTATGTTGTTCTTAGAGCATATCTCACGCAACCTATCCAAATATCCTTTGGGTGGTAGCAGGCAACCGATTCCTCCCGCAACTGGTTCAACGAAACATGCAGCTATATTTTCCGCACCGTATAAGTCAATAGCTCTTTGTAAATCCTCCGCTAATTCAATACCTTTTTGTGGTATGCCACGGGTGAATCTATTTTCTGTTAAGCAGGTATGCCTCATATGTGATACTAAAGGAGTAAGCGAGTTAAAAAACCGTCTGTTATTTGCTATACCAGAAAGAGCCACTCCACCCATATTCACTCCGTGGTAAGCCCTTTCTCGTGATACAAGAATGGACTTTTGTCCTTGACCTTTGGCACGCCAGTAGGCATAAATCATCTTGATGGTAGTATCAACTGTCTCACTGCCTGAGTTAGTAAAGAAAATACGGTTTAATTTGTCGGGAAGTATTTGTGTCAATCTTTCAGTTGCTTGAAATGAGACCTCATGCGCAGTATTAAAATGTGGGGTGAAGTCAAGTTTTTGTAGCTGTTGAGTAATTGCATCGGTGATTTCAGGGCGACAGTGACCTAATGGGGTAGTGAATAATCCGGATGCGCCATCTAGAATTTTGTCACCATTTTGATTTGTGTAATATATCCCTTCCGCTCTTTCCATTATTCGCGGTTTGGATTTAAAATCTCGGTTGTCACTGAAGGGCATCCAGTGCTTATCCATATTGATGTGTTTCCCCTTCTTTCTATCTGTAGTCATATTCATATCTAAATATTTTGTTGAGTCATATAACAGTGTCTTACGACGTGTTCATATATCGGTTAAAATCGTGTATGTATAAATTATATTATACCTGCTTAGGTGCCGCCATAATTCCCGCAATAGCAGCCACTAGGACTATATCCTTGGTGCTGCAGCCGCGTGAAACATCCATAAATGGGGACTTAAGTCCTTGCACCAAAGGACCAAGCGCAGTTGCTTCCCCCAAACGTTGCGTAAGCTTATAGCCAATATTGCCGCTATCTAGGTCTGGAAAGATTAAGACATTTGCTCTGCCGTCAACTTCTGATTGCGGAGCTTTTGTTGCGGCGATTTCAGGGATTATAGCAGCATCAACTTGTAATTCTCCATCACAGCATAGTTGTGGGTTGCTATTCTTAATTATTTGTAAAGCATTAACAACTTTATCCACTCGTTTATGAGCTGCGGACCCCTTAGTGGAAAAAGATAGCAGGGCGACTCGCGGCTCATCAGTGGTTAGTTGCTGATGGGTTTTTGCTGATGCGATGGCTATATCAGCTAATTGCTCAGCGTTTGGTTCGGGGACTATAGCACAATCAGCGAAAGTCATTATACCGAGCTTGGTTAACATTAAAAAGCAGGATGATACGGTTTTTATGCCTGGCATAGTACCTATTATTTGTATACCTGCTCTAATTACATCCGCACTGGGGACTGTAGCTCCAGCTACTGTTGCGTTAATCAAGCCACTTCTAGTTAGTAAGGCAGCTGTTGTAATGGGATCAGTAACCGCTTCATTTATTTGTTTTGATTTTAGTCCTTTGTAACGTTTAATATTAAGTAATAATTCACTAAGGATTTGCTGGTTTTCTTTAATTTGATTGTTAAACACATCAATTTGTACCTGATTTGATTCGTCAAATACTGCTGCTGAGTTAACTGGCTTTAGAGATAAGTGGTCGGGGGCGGGGGCTGACGGAGTGGCGTCAGTTTTTACCAGCCGCACTTCTCTTAGATGTATTTTTTTTGTTTTTTGCTGCAGCTCTTTAGCAAATATCTCCACTTTTTTATTTATTATCAGTACAGGATGGGCTATGCTATCTTGGGCAAGAGAACAAGCCGCATCTATTACTCGCGGGTCATTGCCTTCTGGCAAGCCAATACGTGCTGTAGTATTGGCTGCCAAAAGACGCGACATAAATTCGCTGTTTGTAATCACATAGATTATGGGTTTACGATTATGGGTTTACGATGATTTACAGGATTTGTGTAGTAATCGTTCTATTATTCAAATTTTTTGTATTTCTTAAGAAACCTCTTGGGAGCTTGCAGCGCATCACGGCGGAAAGGATCCCCTAATTCTTTAGTACACATTACTTCAAGAATAGTGGTCTTATTGCGCTTCTGAGCGTCACATGATTTTTCAAGTGCTTCTCCAATATCATTGACATTTTCAACCTTAACACCTTCTGCTCCCATTGATTTAGCTATCTCTGCAAAACTTGGGTTCTGTAGGTTTGAGCCAAGGAAGCGTTTACCGTAGTAATCCACTTGATTTTTCTTTTCGGCTCCCCATTGTCCGTTATTAAATACCACCGCAGTTACTGGTATATCTTCACGCACACAGGTTAGAATCTCACCAAAACTCATACACCAAGCTCCATCTCCAACATAAGCAACGGCGGGTCTATTAGGAGCACCAACCTTAGCGCCTATTATGGCAGGGAAAGCATAGCCGCAATTACCAAAGCTCATTGCTGCAAAGAAACTTTTGGGCTTCTCAAAACGCAAATAGCTATTAGATACCGAACAAATATTTCCTATATCGGTGGAGACCATTGCATTAGAAGGCATTGCCTTTTCTAACTCACGTAAGACGCGACGAGGAGAAGGGTAGTTACTTTCTTTTTTGATGGATTTGCTCCATTTGTCCTTTTCACTAGTCCATTGGTCAAGTTCTGCTTCCCATAGGGCTTTCTCTTTTTGTATCTGCTTAAGACGGACATTTTTGTTGTTTAAGCAAACGGGTTTTGTTTTCTTAATTCCTTGTAAAATTGCTTTGCTGGCTGCCTTGGCTTCACCTTGAATAATTACCTCAGCTGGATTAACTAAGCCAAGAACTGTTCTGTCTGTGTCAATTTGGATTATCTTTGCTTTCTTGGGCCAGTATTCCAATCCATGTTGAGGTAGGGTACCAAATGGACCTAGACGTGAACCTATAACTAGAACTAAGTCAGCATCTTTGATGAGTTTCATTCCAGCTTTTGAGCCCTGATATCCTAGAGGTCCACACCATAGACGGTGACTTGCAGGGAAAGAATCATTGTGTAAATAACTATTTACTACAGGTGCTTCCAGATATTCGGCAAGCGCTATAACTTCTTTGACCGCATCTCCCATTACAACTCCTCCCCCTGAGAGTATAACTGGTTTCTTTGCCTTGCTAATTGCCTGGACGGCTTGGGATATTGCTGCAGCATCTCCAGCACCAATGGAGTATTCCATCTCTACTGGAATATGGGCATCTAATTCTCCATAGAATTTATTGCGCGGAATATTTAACTGGGTTGGTCCCATCTGTGCCATTGCCATATCAAAAGCTCGGGCTGTTAGCTCCGCCATTCTGGCGGACTCAGATACGTGTGCTTGATATTTGGTTATTTTGGAGAATATAGGCAGCTGTTCGGTTTCTTGAAATCCGCCAAGTCCCATGGACATAGTGGATGTTTCAGGCGTAATTGCCACAACTGGTGAATGCGCCCAATAGGCAGCAGCCACTCCAGTTACAAAGTTGGTTATGCCTGGTCCATTTTGGGCTATGCATACGCCATGTCTTCCTGTAACTCGTGAATAACCATCAGCCATGTGGGCAGAACCTTGTTCATGAACTGTGGGTATAAATCTTATACCTGCTGCTGGAAAAATATCCAGTGCATCCATGTAGGCAGAACCTACTATACCGAATATATTCTTTACTTTGCGTGAAGCAAGTACTTCGACAAAAGCTTCGCTTGGTGTCATTTTCATTTGATTTACCTTTTATAGTTAGTAATTAGTTATGTAATTTGCGATAGTATATCGCTTGTTTTCCTGTAGGGAATGTCTTGTGCATCTGCAACTGCACGATAGGTCACTTCTCCTTTATGAATATTGAGACCTTCAGCAAAGTGAGGGTCGTCCTTTAAAGCTTTGACATAGCCCTTATTAGCCAGGTTAATTGTAAATGGCAGAGTGACATTGTTTAGTGCCATAGAAGATGTTCTTGAAACCATTCCAGGCATATTAGTTACACAGTAATGAATAACTTCATCAACTATGTAGGTAGGGTCGGAGTGGGTAGTGGGTCGCGATGTTTCCATACAGCCCCCTTGGTCAATAGCAACATCCACAAGAACGGAGCCAGGTTTCATATTCCTGACCATCTCTGCAGTAATCAACTTGGGTGCTACATCTCCAGGTATGAGAACCCCGCCTATCACTAAATCGGCGTCACGGACGTGTCTGCTGATATTACTGCTATTTGAGAAAACTGTCTGGATACTGGAACCATAGCGACTTTCAATACTGCGTAAAGCATTGATATTATTATCTAGGATGAATACTTGAGCGCCCATGCCAATGGCAATGGTTGCGGCATTTATCCCAACTATGCCACCGCCAATAATGACTACTTTTGCAGCTCCCGTTCCAGCAACTCCTCCCAATAGGACGCCACGTCCTTTGTTGATTTTTTCTAAACAATGGGCTCCAGCTTGTACCGATAGACGACCAGCAACTTCCGACATGGGGGCAAGCAGAGGCAGGCCTCCTTGACGAGAAGTTATAGTTTCATAAGCAATGCATATAGCTCCGCTTTTGATTAAATCATCGGTCTGTTCTTTATCTGGCGCAAGATGTAAGTAAGTAAAAAGAATTTGGTCTTTCCTTAGCATCTTTCTTTCTTCTGCAAGTGGTTCTTTAACCTTGACTATCATCTCGGCTTGAGCAAAAATTTCTGCCGCCTGGTTAATAATCTTAGCACCTGCTTTAACATAGTCCTCATCCGCGAATCCTGCTCCGACTCCACAACTGGTTTCAGCAATAACGCTATGACCATTCTTGGTGAGTTCGGCTACGGAGCTGGGTAATAATCCTACTCTGTATTCATGATTCTTCATTTCTTTGGGTATTCCAATCAACATAATTATTAAAGTGTTAGTTAAGCATCAGTTAATCAAATTATATGTCATCATAACTTCAATTATGGGGGACATTTATATTATATTTTAATTAAAATATTAGATTATTTTAAGTGCTTTTTTATAACAATTTTGTCCAATTTTGCTCAGTTATGCCCAATCATGCTATTAGAGTAACGGCTTTCCTTAATAGGAAAATGCAACGCCGCAGCTACAAAACCCATAATAATAGCAAGCCACCACATGTAGTCGTAACTGCCTGTCAAGTCATAGAAAAAACCTCCTAACCAAGCTCCTAAAAAAGAACCAATCTGATGAGAGAAAAAGACAAAACCATAGAGCATGGACATATAGGCGGTGCCAAAAAAATGAGCTACCAAGCCACTAGTTAAAGGGACGGTCCCCAGCCACAGGAAACCTAAAGCTGAGCTAAACACCAGAGCGCTAAATACTGTGGGTGGGGATAATATAAAAACAATCATTACTATGGAGCGCAGAATGTATAGAATAGTCAGAGAATTCTTTTTGCTGTACCTACCTCCCGCCCAACCACAAAATAATGTGCCGACTATATTAAAAAGACCTATCAAAGAGAGGCACCAGGCAGCTATGTGCGGAGGAATATCATAGTCCGCAAGATAACCTGGCAGATGGGTGGCAACAAATACTACTTGGAGACCGCATACAAGAAACCCGCCAGTAAGAAGAATATAGTCATAATTAGTCAACGCTGTTATGAGTACTTTTTTAAGGGGTGGCTTATTTTTTGTGGAGGAGGGTGCAGTGATAATATCTCGCTGCTTGATGGCAAAAGCAGCTGGTAGCATGGTGGCAGCGGCAATTCCTGCTAGAATTGCAAAAGTAAGTGACCAGCCGAATTGTGTGGCAAGTCCTTGGCTAATGGGGACCAAAGCAAACTGTCCGAAAGAACCTCCAGCGGAACCGATTCCCAATGCCATTGACCTTTTATGCAGCGGGACACTTTTGCCAATTGCGCCCAATGAAACAGAGAATCCAGCTCCGGCCAAACCAATCCCCACCAAGATCTGCCCGCTAAATAAACCAAATGGGGTTGCTAAGAACATGATTAATAGCCCTAAGCTATAGATTATTGAGCCCCATATTGCAACTCTGCCACAGCCATAGCGGTCTGCAATGCCACCAAAAAGTGGAGAGCATAGCCCCCAGAATAGATTTTGTACTGCAATAGCAAAACCAAAAAACTCTCTGCCGCCAGAATTAATTTCGGTAAAACTTGGCATATATAAGCCAAATGTCTGTCTGAGCCCCATAGTTAAGCTAATTAACAACGAAGCCGCAATAATGATTATCCAGTAAGAGTTTGAGAGAGATAACTTAGTGTTCATAGCAGTTATTATAATAGAATTTGTTTGCTCCTTCCCTCTTACTGCATACACTCAGAGTCCAATATGTATCTGAGTTTGTGCAATATTCAAAGTCATCTCTCTAATAGGCAAGCATAGTCCTGTGGAGATTACTTGACTATTTATAATATTATTTTGGTATAGTACTTATAAATATTGTTCCAATCAAAATATAATGTATTTATATTATAAAATGCCTACGCTATGAGGATTAGATTTTTACGCTATAAATTAAAGGAAGTCAAGATAAAAGCAATTAGATGGTTTTATTGGTCTTCAATAAAGATCATTGAATGGTTTCGTTGGTTTTCATTAGCATGCATATTTATGATATTGAAACCTGTGGAGCCATTATTAACAAAAAGATTTGTTTTATTATCGCAGTTAGTTAAAATGTTGAGACCAGTTAAAACTAATCATAATCTCATCCGTATAGGTGGCGAGGCAGATGGAGGATACTTGATTCCAGATGATATCAAGGGGATCACAGGTTGTTTTTCTCCAGGCGTTTCTGGTGTAGCGGATTTTGAATATTCTATAGCAAGTCAAGGCATCAAATGTTTTCTAGCAGATTATTCGGTTGAAGAACCACCTTTGAAGCATAAGTTATTTCATTTTGATAAAAAATATCTGGGTTCTCAAAATAATTCAGAGTATATGAATATAGATAGTTGGATAAATAAATATTGTTCCAATAAAAGCGAGTTTATATTACAGATGGATATTGAAGGGGGAGAATATGAAGTAATTAATGATATAAGTGTTGACAATCTCTGTAAATTTAGAATATTAGTTATAGAGTTTCACTTTTGGGATAGATTACTTTTTAGGGGAATAACTTCAAAAGGATTTAAACAAATTTATTCTTCATTTGAAAAATTGGTTAAATATTTTGAAGTGGTTCATATCCACCCCAACAATAATTGCCATGTTATCTCACGATATGGATATACATTTCCTCAGTTTTTGGAAATAACTTTTTTACGGAAAGACAGGATAAGCACAAAAACATCAGCCACTGATTTCCCGCATCACCTAGATAGAAAAAATGTGCCCAACAGGGCAAACATAATTTTACCTAAGTGCTGGTATGAATAATATCTTAGTGAGGTTTGATGCTATTGTGCATCTTGCCGAATTATTAAATGATCCATTGGAGTAATTGACTCATCAGATTACATATAAGATTAACCATGAAGGTGCTTGCCATCTGGCAAGATGAGCCAAAGAAAGGGAGATGTAACTGTTAATATTTGTAATACTTATATATGTGAAGTATAATATGATATGAAACAGGGTAGGGATCCTAATGTGAATATTTTTAAGAAGAACCTAAAATGAAAGCAGTAATTTTGGCAGGGGGGTTCGGCACGCGTATAAGCGAAGAGACATCGGTTATTCCAAAACCAATAGTTGAGATAGGCAATAGACCTATACTCTGGCATATTATGAAAATTTATTCACATTATGGGATTAACGATTTCATTATTTGTTTGGGTTACAAAAGTGAAATCATAAAGGAATACTTTCTCAACTATAAATCTAAGGTTGGTGATATCACTATTAATACTCAAGATGAAAAGGTTACTTTTCATTATGATAGAGCAGAGCCATGGCAAATATCTTTGATTGATACGGGGGCGGACTCTATGACAGGAGGAAGAATTAAGAGAATTAAACAACATATTCAAGATGAAGAAGCTTTTTGCCTTACTTATGGCGATGGTTTATGTGATGTGAATATAAATGATTTAATAAAGTTTCATTTTAATCAAGGCACTCTTGCCACACTTACCGCTATTTCTCCGCCAGAGAGATTTGGTGTGTTAGAAATTAAGGAAGACAATAAGATCACTAAATTTAAAGAAAAACCGGATGAGGGCAAGAATTATGTAAATGGAGGATACTTTGTGCTATCACCCAAAGTGCTGAACTATATTGATAATGATGCCACTATATGGGAGAAAGAGTCATTAGCTAAGCTAGCACAGGATGGAGAACTCAGTGCTTATCGGCATAATGGATTTTGGCAGTGTATGGACACTTTAAGAGATAAGCATTATTTGAACCAAATATGGAATAGTGGCAATGTCCCTTGGAAAGTATTTAAATAATAATATTAAATTATGAGAGTGTTGGTTACTGGCAATCGCGGCTATATTGGTTCTGTACTAGTTCCGCTGGTGCTGAATAATGACTATGAAGTGACAGGTCTTGATACCGGTCTCTATGAAGGAGGAGGGTTGTACAATGAAAACCTTGCCAGCATCAATTATATTAAGCAAGATATCCGTAATATTAAAAAAGAAGAATTAGTGGGATTTGATGCTATTGTGCATCTTGCCGAATTATCAAATGACCCGTTGGGGCAATTAGCTCCTCAGATTACATACAAGATAAACCATGAAGGTGCTTGCCATCTGGCAAAGTTAGCCAAAGCAAGCGGGATTAAAAGATTTATTTATATATCTTCTTGTAGTGTTTATGGGATTGCAGAAGGAATAGTTGATGAGCTATCGCCGATTAGTCCACAAACTGTTTATGCGGAATGTAAAGCACTAGTGGAAAAAGAATTAAATAAATTAGCGGATGATGATTTTTCCCCAACATTCCTCCGTTCTGCCACTGTATATGGAGCATCGCCTCAGTTAAGGTTTGATACGGCAATTAATAACCTATGCGGTTTGGCTTGGACGAGCAAAGAAATAAAGCTAACCAGTGACGGCAGTCCATGGCGTCCCTTTATTCATGTTGAAGACCTTTGTAGAGTTATTATTGAACTTTTATCTATTGAACGTAATAAGATTCATAATCAGGTGTTTAATCTTGGCAAGTCGGAACATAATTATCAAATTAAAGATGTGGCTCATGTAATAGGTTCGGTATTTAGTGAATGCGAAATAAGCTTTGGGGCGAAAGACCCAGATAATCAGAGCTATCAAGTTTCTTGTGATAAATTGGCAAGCATACTTGATGACTTCCAGTTTATATGGGATATTGAAAAGGGGGTAAGGGAGCTGTATGATTTATTTAGCGAGATTAATTTATCTGCAGATACCTTTAATTCCCGATATCACACCAGATTGAAATGTGTGGAATACTTAATAAATAATCAAAAACTGGATAGCAATTTCTTTTGGAAACTATGAACTATTTTGTTAAGCTAGTTTTTAAAAATATTGTTTATAGAACTCTATAATTTCAAGTACTGTCATTTATATTCCTAAAGAAAAATGTATTTTAACTGATGATATTTGTAATATTCATATGTAGAGGTATAATAACAATATGAAACAAAGCAGCAAACCTAAAGTAAGTGTATTAATGTCAGTATATTATAATTCTGCTGAGTATGCAGGAGAGGCAATTGAAAGCATCCTTACTCAGGAATATAAAAACTATGAGTTTATTATTATGGATAACGCTTCTCCCTATAAATATGCCGATATGATTGCTAGCTATGCAAAAAAGGATAAAAGAATTAGAGTTATTAGCAATGTTCAATGCAAAAATTTTGGTATTGTTCAACAACAGTTAATTGAGGAAGCTATAGGTGAATATATGGCTTTTGCTCATTCCGATGATGTATATTTACCTGATAGGTTAGCAAAACAAGTTGAATATTTAGATAGCTATCCAGATGTCGGCTTATTGGCTTCTAGTTGTTACCTCTTTGGGAGGGAAAAGCACGATCACATAGTAAGACGTAATGATCATGATATTAAGTCATTTTTGTTATCAGGGTCAGTGCTTCACATGTCATCTATTATAATCAGACGTTCACTGGTGGACTTGCATGGATTAAGAATGACATCACATTTGGGGGGGGCTGATGATTATCAGTTTTTCGTTAGTGCTGCAGCTATTACAAACTTAGCTATTTTACCCAATATTTTATTTGGTTGGAGAAGACATGATAAGCAGGCCACTGAAATTCTAGGAGAAGAACTAGTAGCGGGCTATCGTTCAATAATCCTTTCACATCTTGATAAATTTGGCATAAAAATAAAAGAAAGAACACTTGTTACTTTTTCTGAGGCACATCTGATTAATCGATTCACTGCTAAGGAATCGATGGAAATCTGTAAGTTAATTTTATCAATAGCATCCATTAATGACTTTTATGGATATTCTGGAGTTAGTGATAGATTTATACAAGAGTGGAGAGGAATTATAAAAGAAAAATGTCCTCGCTATATTTATGAAATTTTTAGATTAATACTTTTATCAAAAAGAAGCACAAAACAAAAGTAGTAATTTCAAGATGAGAAAATTTTTTGCCTTACTTATAGCGATGGTTTATGTGATGTTAATATCAATTATTTAATAAAGTTTCATTTTAATCAAGTGATTCTTGCTATGCTTACCGCATAAATTAGTTTTTTTTAAAGTATTGTTTATAGAAGTCTATACTTTTTATTAATCCATCCTCAAAGCCATAGCGGGCCTTCCAATTTAGTGTTGTCTTTGCTTTATCACAACTGAGGCGCATATCCGGTATTTCTGCTTTAGCTGTGTTATTTATTTTTATTCTACTTTTGATGTTCATCAGTTTTGAAATTAATTCTATAATTTCAAGTACTGTCATTTGTGTTTCTAAAGAAAAATTAAATGCTTCACCAATGATGTTGTTGTCTCCTGTAAAAAATTTATCCAAAAGAAGTTGGTTTACTAATACTGCATCTTCAATGTATAAAAAATCTCTGGTAAAGTTGCCAGCAGAACGCAATTCAATGACTTCTCCTTTTATATTCTGGCTAATAGCATAAGGTATTATGCGATTGAAGTTAAAATCATAACCACCAAAGTAATTACCACAACGAATAGTGATTACCTTAATTTTATAATAATTTGCATAACAAGCATTTAAGTATTCTTGTGTTACCTTGCCAATTTCATAAATATGTTTAGGAGTCATAGACATATTTTCATTAAACGGAACGGGATTGCCGCTATAAACTTTATCTGTGGTATGGGATAGTAATAATACATTGGTATTTTGTTGGCGTATCGCCTCTAATATATTTAATGAGGATACGGCGCTTGCATTAAATGCTAATACTGGATTTTCATGGCATACCGTAATATCACTTATAGCTGCTGTATGTATAATAGCGGAAGGTTTTCCATCGCTAATCCATTTTGCTACGTCATCAGGTTTGGTAAGGTCTATTTGCCTTTCCGTGCATCTTCCCCCTAAATTCTTTATATAATATTGAGATAACTTGTTTTTTGATGAGGATGGGCTAGAGTTAATACTTACTTCCACATTATATCCTTTGTTTATAAAATGTTCAGTTAACCAGCCGCCTAGAAAACCTGTTGCTCCTGTGATAAATATATTTTTGCTCATATCGTTTAATTATAACTCTTTAATGCCTTGTTCTAGGCTAATTGCTGGTTGCCAATTGGGAGGAGGGGAGTAATGTCCACAATTCTTCCATTATTCCCAATCCGTTGTGAGGGAGTTTGCCCCAATTAATATTAATACTTGTCCCTCTTATTTTTTGGAATAAATTAACCAAGTCCTGCAGTGAGATTGCTTTTTCAGTGGTTACTGAATACTTTCTATGGATTATCTTTTCTGACGATTTGCTAATTTCTTTTAGTGCACAGTCGTAAGCAGATATGACGTCATTAATATGTACAAATGAAAGTAATTGTTTGCCAGTAGTCATGTCAAGAGTCTTGCCGCTTTTTTCTAAATCTAGCAGAAGATTAATTATCCTAGGGTGCGGATCTCCAATTCCGTAAGTATTACTTAGACGCAGAGTTATGGTATTTATATTTTGATGCTGGACATAATAATCAACAATATCTTCAAATGCCTGTTTTCTAGCAGTGTATAAGTTGAGAGGATTATATGTTTGGTTATTGGCGTATTGCCAGATTGTTCCAGTATTGATGAATTTTTTAATCTTATTATGAACCATTGCTTCAAGTAACTGACTACTGAAAAGTATATTTGAATTAATAAGCTGCTCTACGTCTTGACTTTTATGTTGCCTAATAATAAAAGAAGCTAAATGAACAACTATATCTAGTTCAACCTTTAACATAGTCCTCATCCGCGAATCCTGCTCCGACTCCACAACTGGTTTCAGCAATAACGCTATGACCATTCTTGGTGAGTTCGGCTACGGAGCTGGGTAATAATCCTACTCTGTATTCATGATTCTTCATTTCTTTGGGTATTCCAATCAACATAATTATTAAAGTGTTAGTTAAGCATCAGTTAATCAAATTATATGTCATCATAACTTCAATTATGGGGGACATTTATATTATATTTTAATTAAAATATTAGATTATTTTAAGTGCTTTTTTATAACAATTTTGCTCAATTTTGCTCAGTTATGCCCAATCATGCTATTAGAGTAACGGCTTTCCTTAATAGGAAAATGCAACGCCGCAGCTACAAAACCCATAATAATAGCAAGCCACCACATGTAGTCGTAACTGCCTGTCAAGTCATAGAAAAAACCTCCCAACCAAGCTCCTAAAAAAGAACCAATCTGATGAGAGAAAAAGACAAAACCATAGAGCATGGACATATAGGCGGTGCCAAAAAAATGAGCTACCAAGCCACTAGTTAAAGGGACAGTCCCTAGCCACAGGAAACCTAAAGCTGAGCTAAACACCAGAGCGCTAAATACTGTGGGTGGGGATAATATAAAAACAATCATTACTATGGAGCGCAGAATGTATAGAATAGTCAGAGAATTCTTTTTGCTGTACCTACCTCCCGCCCAACCACAAAATAATGTGCCGACTATATTAAAAAGACCTATCAAAGAGAGGCACCAGGCAGCTATGTGCGGAGGAATATCATAGTCCGCAAGATAACCTGGCAGATGGGTGGCAACAAATACTACTTGGAGACCGCATACAAGAAACCCGCCAGTAAGAAGAATATAGTCATAATTAGTCAACGCTGTTATGAGTACTTTTTTAAGGGGTGGCTTATTTTTTGTGGAGGAGGGTGCGGTGATAATATCTCGCTGCTTGATGGCAAAAGCAGCGGGTAGCATGGTGGCGGCGGCAATTCCTGCTAGAATTGCAAAAGTAAGTGACCAGCCGAATTGTGTGGCAAGTCCTTGGCTAATGGGGACCAAAGCAAACTGTCCGAAAGAACCTCCAGCGGAACCGATTCCCAATGCCATTGACCTTTTATGCAGCGGGACACTTTTGCCAATTGCGCCCAATGAAACAGAGAATCCAGCTCCGGCCAAACCAATCCCCACCAAGATCTGCCCGCTAAATAAACCAAATGGGGTTGCTAAGAACATGATTAATAGCCCTAAGCTATAGATTATTGAGCCCCATATTGCAACTCTGCCACAGCCATAGCGGTCTGCAATGCCACCAAAAAGTGGAGAGCATAGCCCCCAGAATAGATTTTGTACTGCAATAGCAAAACCAAAAAACTCTCTGCCGCCAGAATTAATTTCGGTAAAACTTGGCATATATAAGCCAAATGTCTGTCTGAGCCCCATGGTTAAGCTAATTAACAACGAAGCTGCAATAATGATTATCCAGTAAGAGTTTGAGAGAGATGACTTAGTGTTCATAGCAGTTATTATAATAGAATTTGTTTGCTTCTTCCTCCTCCTCCTCCTGCATACACTCAGAGTCCAATATGTATATGAGCTTATGCAATGTTCAAAGACATACCTCTGAGAGGCAAGCGTAGCCATATATATGATGTATAATCACAGCATGAAGCAGAGCAGCAATCCTAAGGTAAGTGTTTTAATGTCGGCATATAATTGTGCTGAGTACTTAGGTGAAGCAATTGAAAGTATTCTCAATCAAACATTTAATGATTATGAATTTATAATTATTAATAATGCTTCCCCTGATAATTGTATTGATATTATTAGACATTATGCTAAATTAGATACAAGAATAAGGGTAATTAACAATACTAAAATTATATCTTATGGCGCAGTTCAACAGCAATTACTTGAAGAAGCCAAGGGAGAATATTTAGCTTTTGCCTATGGCGATGATATTTATATGCCAGAGAGGTTAGCTAAACAGGTTGAATATCTTGATAATCATCCAAATGTGGGTTTATTATCTACGAAATACTATATGTTTGGTGCAAAAAAAGCACCTGGTGCACTTGATGATGAACCTAATGATCACTACATTAAATCTTTTTTGTTATCTAGGACAGTTATGTTTATTCCATCTACTATGTTAAGAAGTTCGTTAGTTCATACGCATGGATTAAGAATAAATCCTCATTTAATAGCTGCTGCTGATTTTCAATTTTTTGTTGATGCTGCAGGTATTAC
Source organism: Gammaproteobacteria bacterium (assembly GCA_965207945.1). GTDB lineage: Bacteria > Pseudomonadota > Gammaproteobacteria > CBDBNL01 > JAAOII01 > JAAOII01. Next base: position 1,091,806 of record OZ242303.1, on the reverse strand, counting down.
GGAGTTAGCGATTCATCCTGATACTCTATCTGGTTGGAGAACACATGATAAACAGATCACTATAACTTTAGAGAAAGAGACATCTCAAGAGCACTGTAATATAGTTAGTTTGCATCTTAATAAATTTGGCATCAAAACAGATAAAAAGACACTTGATGTTTTTTCTTTTCCGTATGAGTATGACTGCTTAACTGTTAGAGAATCGCTGAGATTTTGTAAATTGATTTTATCAATAGCATCCATTAATGACTTTTACGGATATTCTGGAGTTAGTAATAGGTTTATGCAAGAATGGGAAGAAAGGATAAAAGAAAAATGTCCTCATTATATTTATAAAATTTTTAGATTACTATTTTTATCAAAAAGAAGAACCTAAAATGAAAGCAGTAATTTTGGCAGGGGGGTTCGGCACGCGTATAAGCGAAGAGACATCGGTTATTCCAAAACCAATAGTTGAGATAGGCAATAGACCTATACTCTGGCATATTATGAAAATTTATTCACATTATGGGATTAACGATTTCATTATTTGTTTGGGTTACAAAAGTGAAATCATAAAGGAATACTTTCTCAACTATAAATCTAAGGTTGGTGATATCACTATTAATACTCAAGATGAAAAGGTTACTTTTCATTATGATAGAGCAGAGCCATGGCAAATATCTTTGATTGATACGGGGGCGGACTCTATGACAGGAGGAAGAATTAAGAGAATTAAACAACATATTCAAGATGAAGAAGCTTTTTGCCTTACTTATGGCGATGGTTTATGTGATGTGAATATAAATGATTTAATAAAGTTTCATTTTAATCAAGGCACTCTTGCCACACTTACCGCTATTTCTCCGCCAGAGAGATTTGGTGTGTTAGAAATTAAGGAAGACAATAAGATCACTAAATTTAAAGAAAAACCGGATGAGGGCAAGAATTATGTAAATGGAGGATACTTTGTGCTATCACCCAAAGTGCTGAACTATATTGATAATGATGCCACTATATGGGAGAAAGAGTCATTAGCTAAGCTAGCACAGGATGGAGAACTCAGTGCTTATCGGCATAATGGATTTTGGCAGTGTATGGACACTTTAAGAGATAAGCATTATTTGAACCAAATATGGAATAGTGGCAATGTCCCTTGGAAAGTATTTAAATAATAATATTAAATTATGAGAGTGTTGGTTACTGGCAATCGCGGCTATATTGGTTCTGTACTAGTTCCGCTGGTGCTGAATAATGACTATGAAGTGACAGGTCTTGATACCGGTCTCTATGAAGGAGGAGGGTTGTACAATGAAAACCTTGCCAGCATCAATTATATTAAGCAAGATATCCGTAATATTAAAAAAGAAGAATTAGTGGGATTTGATGCTATTGTGCATCTTGCCGAATTATCAAATGACCCGTTGGGGCAATTAGCTCCTCAGATTACATACAAGATAAACCATGAAGGTGCTTGCCATCTGGCAAAGTTAGCCAAAGCAAGCGGGATTAAAAGATTTATTTATATATCTTCTTGTAGTGTTTATGGGATTGCAGAAGGAATAGTTGATGAGCTATCGCCGATTAGTCCACAAACTGTTTATGCGGAATGTAAAGCACTAGTGGAAAAAGAATTAAATAAATTAGCGGATGATGATTTTTCCCCAACATTCCTCCGTTCTGCCACTGTATATGGAGCATCGCCTCAGTTAAGGTTTGATACGGCAATTAATAACCTATGCGGTTTGGCTTGGACGAGCAAAGAAATAAAGCTAACCAGTGACGGCAGTCCATGGCGTCCCTTTATTCATGTTGAAGACCTTTGTAGAGTTATTATTGAACTTTTATCTATTGAACGTAATAAGATTCATAATCAGGTGTTTAATCTTGGCAAGTCGGAACATAATTATCAAATTAAAGATGTGGCTCATGCAATAGGTTCAGTATTTAGCGAATGCGAAATAAGTTTTGGTGCTAAAGACCCAGATAATCGCAGCTATCAAGTTTCTTGTGATAAATTGGCAAGTATACTTGATAACTTCCAGTTTATATGGGATATTGAAAAGGGGGTAAGGGAGCTGTATGATTTATTTAGCGAGATTAATTTATCTGCAGATACCTTTAATTCCCGATATCACACCAGATTGAAATGTTTGGAATATTTAATAAAGAATCAAAAACTAGACAGCAACTTCTTTTGGAAACTATGATCTATTTTGTTAAATTAACTCTTTAATGCCTTGTTCAATGCTAATAGCAGGATGCCATGCGGGAGGAGAAGGCAATGTCTTCCATTCTTCCATCATTTGTAGTCCATCATAAGGAACTTTTCCCCAATTAATATTAATATCCACTCCTTGGATTTCTTGAAATAAACTAACCAGTTCTCTTAAGGAGATTGTTTGTTTGGCGGCAATTAGATACTTTTTATGCATTGTTTTTTTTGCTGATTTGCTAATTTCTTTAAGTGTGCAATTGTATGCTGATATGACATCATCAATATGTACTAGGGAAAGTAATTGCTCTCCCGCAGTCATATCCAGGGATGCGCCACTTTTCCCCAGATCCAACAAAAGATTAAATATTTTGGGACGCGGGTCATTTCTTCCATAAGTATCACTTAGCCGCAGAGTTACGGCATTGATGTTTTGATGCTGGACATAATAATCAATAATATCTTCGAATGCCTGTTTTGTTGCGGCATATAGATTAAGGGGATTATATTTTTGGCTATTAGCGCATTGCCAAATTGTTCCAGTATTTATAAATTTTTTAATATTATTATGAGCCATTGCTTCAAGCAACTGACTCCCGAAAATAATATTTGAATTAATAAGCTTCTCTACGTCTTGGCTTTTATGTTGTCTAATAATTAAAGAAGCTAAATGAACAACTATGTCTGGTTCAACTTGTGCTATTATGTTATTTATAGTAGTTTGTTTTCCACTATGCGTATGGATATGTTTTTGTGGATGATTTTTCTGTAAATTTTTTATATTTGATTGAGGACGAACAATATGATGTATTTCATAACCTTTGTTGCTCCAGAATTTACTAAGGCAAAAGCCAGTGTAGCCAGTACTTCCAGTAATTAGAATTTTCATTTAATAAAAGAATTATTTTTCTGAAATTCTGCCATACTTGGATGAGATGAATCTCTTCCTGATATTATGGGTTTGTATGACTACCATTTGATGCTACAGTTTTGCCAGTGTATCCATTAGTCATGTTGTGGAGAATAAATTGAAGATGCCTGAAGTTGCTTTATATGCTACAGCGCAGATTGAATAGCCGTTTATGCCCAAGTGGTTAATCTCCGCAGTTTGCATAGTTCTTATAGGTCTAACTAATAAGAATTAAAAAAAGCACGACAGCTATCATAAACATGCTCCAGCATCTCATCTGTCAGCCCATGATGACAAGCTAGTAGTATTCCTCCTATCATTACTTGATCCGCAACCTTATATCCTTCCGCCGTAGTTTTCTTGACTATATTTCTAAAGCCAGGTTGCCTCATAATATTCCCCGTCATAACTGTTCGGGTTTGTATATTGCGTTTTTCCAAGAATATCTGCATTTCTTTTCTGCTAAATGGAGCGTTTTCCTTGACAGTTAATGGAAATGCCAACCAACCAGTATAGCTACCCTCGGTTTCCTGAGGTAAAACAAACCAATCCTTGTAATTAGAAAAAAAAGATAATTGCTCTTGAAAATGTTTCCTTCTTAGTTCAATATTTTTTGACAATTTTTTGTATTGTTCCAAAGCAAATGCGGCACTCATCTCTGATGGTTCAAGCTGGTATCCTATGCTTTCAAAAACAAATTTTGCGTCATATTCTATACCATCAACATCTACATTAAGTCGGCTTTCAATTGACTCTGCATCATTATGTAAGGAAGAACTACGTCCCCAGGATCTTAATAAGCGAGCTTTATCATTTTGTTCTTGTGTTGATACACAAAGCATGCCTCCATTGCCAGCACCATTTATAACATGAGAACCGTAGAAACTGGTAATGCTAATGTCCGAACAAAATCCGCTAGATTTGCCATTGAGTTTAGCTCCAAGAGTATCTGCGGAATCTTCAATTATCTTCAATTTATGTTTATCACATATTTCTTTAATCCTATCCCATTGACTTATATTACCAAGTAGATTTGGTATGGAAACTGCCGCTGTTTTATCGGTAATCATTTGTTCAATTTTATCAACATCTATGCAGTAGGTTCCAGGTTTGACATCAACAAATGAAGGTATATGTCCATTTTTAACAATAGACGCCACGGTTGTAGCAAAGGTTAATGCAGGAGTAATTATTTCACTTTGATGAGGTAAATTTAACGTTTCTACTGCCAAGTAAAGCGCCGAGGAACCTGAATTTACCATTATGCCGTAGGGCTTGTCAAAATCTTTTGCTATTCTACTCTCCAATTCCGCCACATTTTTGCCCATTTGTGTTGAGGTCTTTAGGACTTCAACAACCGCGTTAATTTCCTCTTGTCCATGAACGGTGCAGCCATAAGGGACTCTAATATATTGATTCATTTGTCAGTTTAAAATTGTGTTGTTCTATAAAATAACTTATTATACGCTAAGAAAGCAGCGATAATAATTTTCATGAAAAAATTTGAGTTCCAAGTGATATGGAACCTTATACCTACGAGTTCTGGCGGAGGTATGTGATAAAATAGCACGTAATGAATAAATTATTCCGTTGTGGTGTGTTGCTTATTTATGGGATATTGGCGGGATGCTCTTACAACTCTAAGTTATGTTCTTCTTTTACAGATTGGGTTGAACCAGCGCGGGCTGATTACTTTAATAAACATAGAGTATATCCGCTATCTGAACGAGCAAGATTACTTACAGAAAAATATGAGCCCAAATTAGTTATTCATCCCGCGGGGAATACCCCTATCTCATTTGATGACTATTTTGAGAATGCGGAATTGGTGTTCGCTGCAGGTGACAAAAAAGGGGATAGAGAAAAGAATGTCGCGATTAGTCGTTTGAGTGGACTTGATTATGCCACTCAATGTTCAACATATATTGTGCCAGCACGTGAAAATGTTGTTTCTAAATCGCCATATCCTTGGTATGTACAGTCGTTTGTTTCTTCTGCACCTGGCGAACTAGGCAAAGTAGAAGATTGGCTATATCTAAAGTATAACTTGATGTTTGACTGGAGTGGGTTAGCTAATGAACTTAGTCGCAATGCAAGGGCTGGCGTTCGCGCCCTAAGGGCGGACGCCAATAAATGGCATAGGTTAGATGTTCATACTGCGGTGATCATAGCAATTGATAATCAAGGAAGACAGAGATTGGTTGCAATAAATCAGCATAACTATGTTCGGACCTATATAGCGGGAAGGGACTTTAATTCTAACCAGCGAATTACTATAGCGGCGGCGTTGCGGAGTAATGAATTATATTTAGATAATGGCACTTCTGAGAGGCAGAAATATCGTGTGGTAACTTTTTATAATAATTTACCATATCTAATCAATGGTAAAAATAAGCCAAGCTATTCTGGTATTGATGAGGTGGCGGGTGTAAATGCTGGTGGCGTGCCAGTTGAAACTAGATTGGTTTATATTGAACCAAATCATCCTTTAGCATCATACTCGGGATTGTTGGCACCACCTAAACCTTTATTAGGAGGTATATACATAGGCAGGGATGGTCCTATGGGCTATGATTATTATTCTCCCCCTTCGGGAGTGGATCTCGGGCGTATGGCAGCTATGGGATATTGGCGGGAGGGCGATGATGAACTGGCAGATGAACTACGTGTGTTATTAAAGTCATCTACTGGCTTTAGGGATTCAGAGTCATTGGAACGTATCATAAATACAATGGAGGTTAGGTTGGAACAAGATTTGAACTCAGGGGTTGGACTATGTGAAAAACCGGGTGAAAAGCAGGGTGAAAAGCCAAAGCAAGAGAAATACTGTTAGTGGCTATGGCAATGTATTTGTGTAAGCAAGTTGGAAATCTATTGCGGATTACCTATAATATACAGTATATATAATTATGGCTTCATTTACTATTAAGACGCCTTTTAAGCCGGCGGGTGACCAGCCAGCCGCTATTGAGTCCCTTGCAGAGGGCTTGCAGCAAGGATTATCTCACCAAACTCTATTGGGAGTTACTGGTTCGGGGAAAACCTATACCATTGCTCAAGTTATTCAAAAAACCCAACGTCCAGCTATTGTAATGGCGCACAACAAAACTCTGGCAGCTCAACTTTATGGCGAATTTAGACAATTTTTCCCCGAGTCAGCAGTAGAATACTTTGTCTCATATTATGATTATTATCAGCCCGAAGCTTATGTGCCGTCATCGGATACGTACATAGACAAGGATTCATCTATCAACGAACATATTGAGCAAATGCGTCTTTCATGCACTAAGTCATTGCTTGAACGGGAAGATGCTTTTGTTATAGTGGCGACTGTTTCTTCAATTTATGGTCTTGGTGCTCCAGAGTCGTATTTGAATATGGTGCTGCACTTAAGTCGCGGAGAGGAGCAGGAACAACGTGATGTTCTGCGGCGTCTTGCTGAAATGCAATACACACGTAATGATGTGGATTTTAGTCGCGCAACCTATAGAGTTCGTGGAGAGATAATTGATATTCATCCAGCTGAGTCGGAGACCGATGCATTACGGCTGGAATTATCGGATGATGTGGTAAAAAAATTAACTTTGTTTGACCCTTTGACTGGTGAGTTGATAGGGGATATTCCTCGCTATACCATATATCCTAAGTCCCATTATGTAACGCCTAAGGAGAAGCTGAAGTTGGCAGTGGATGATATTCGTGTTGAATTGGGACAAAGATTAAAATATCTAAAGAGCACCAATAAGCTGGTGGAAGAACAACGGCTTGAACAACGCACTCGCTATGATTTGGAAATGATAGAAGAATTGGGTTATTGCAATGGCATTGAAAACTATTCGCGCCATCTATCAAGACGTAAAGAAGGAGAAGCACCGCCAACTCTATTTGATTATATTCCCAAGAATGCTATTTTAGTGGTGGATGAGTCGCACGTTACGGTGCCGCAGATAGGAGCGATGTTTAAAGGTGATAGATCGCGTAAACAAACTCTGGTGGAATATGGCTTTCGCCTTCCTTCGGCATTGGATAATCGTCCTTTGCAGTTCCATGAATGGGAAAAACAAGATTTGCAGACCATATTTGTTTCAGCTACCCCATCAACTTATGAAGCCGAACACTCGCGCCGTTTAGTGGAACAGGTTGTCCGTCCTACTGGAATACTTGACCCTCAAATAATTGTACGTCCCGCCAGCACTCAGGTTGAAGATTTGTTTAGTGAGATTAAGGATATGACAGAAGAGAGAATCAGAGTGCTGGTAACTGTTCTTACCAAAAAATTTGCTGAAAATCTTACCGAGTATTTATATGATAATGGCATTAAGGTTCGCTATATTCATTCGGATGTTGACACAGTTGAAAGAGTAGAAATCATTAGGGACTTACGTCTTGGTACCTTTGATGTTTTGGTGGGGATTAATCTTTTACGTGAGGGGCTGGATATGCCAGAGGTAGGATTAGTTGCTATATTAGATGCAGATAAAGAGGGCTTTTTACGCTCTGAGACCGCTCTGGTGCAAACCATAGGAAGGGCGGCGCGTAATATTAAGGGCAGGGTAATTATGTATGCGGATAAGATAACTGGTTCTATGCAGCGGGCGACAGATGAAACAGATAGAAGAAGAATTAAGCAAATTAAGTTCAATGAAGAACATGGCTTTACACCTCATAAAATTGAGAAAGGAGTTGCGGATATAATGGAAGGAGCTCTTTATTTGCGTAAAAAGAAAAAGGGACAAGGAATTAATATTATGGAAGATGACAGTGATTATAGTGCCGAACTTGCGGTTATGACTATCCCCGAATTAGTTAAAGAAAGTAGAAAACTGGAAAAAATGATGCGCCAGGCAGCTCAAGAATTGAAGTTTGAAGAGGCGGCAGCTTTTCGTGACCGCCTTGGTGAATGTAAAAACCGCACAATTTTTGTTGGCGGTAAGGATTAAATATATAGATTAATGACTGATAAATAAAATGGCGCTGAAAATTACCGATACCTGTATTAATTGCGATGTGTGCGCGCCAGCATGTCCAAATGAAGCGATTTATGAGGGAGAACTCATTTATGAGATTAACCCCGATTTATGCACCGAGTGTGTGGGACATTTTGATAAGCCGCAATGTCAAGTAGTGTGTCCGGTGGAGTGTATTCCATGGGATGAAAATCATCAGGAAAGTAATGAAGAACTACTGGAAAAATCAAGAATTCTGCAAGAGGCAAGTGAAAAAAATAATGTGGGTAAGGAAAGTAAATGAAAAAAATTATTATAGCGACCCGTAATAGTGAGTTAGCTTTGTATCAAGCTAATTGGGTAGGAAAACAGCTTAAAAGTAAAGGTCGTATTAGCCAATATGAATTATTGCAAGTAGATAACCTAGCAAGAACTCATAAGGATTCTTTTATCAAAAAGTGCGAGGAAGCATTGTTAGCAAAAGAAGCTCACATAGCCGTTCATTCGGCAAAAGATGTTGTGGCGCAACCCCGCGATAAGCTAAGTATATCTGCCTATTGTGAGCGCAAAAGTCCATTGGATGTATTAATATTAGCTGATAAGCATAAACAGAAAATAGGTTTTGAAAAAATTCCACCAGGAATAAAAATAGGAACGTCAAGTCCGCGCAGACGTTTGCAGATACTCAAATATCAGTCGGATTTGCAGGTTGTTGAATTGCAGGGAAATATTGGCACAAGAATTGAGTCGCTGCATAAAGATTTTGATGGGATTATTCTTGCAGCTGCAGGACTTGAAAGGTTGAATAAGAAACATCTTATATCCTATTATTTTAGTCCGCTACAGATGGTTCCATCAGCAGGTCAAGGAGCTCTTGCCATTCAACACTTGACTTGTGAAAATGAATTAAGTAATTTAGTTTCATCCCTCAATCATAATGAGACATTTTTGTGTGTTTCTGCTGAACGGCATTTTTGTCGTTGTTTGGGGGCAGATTGTGATTCTCCTGTCGGTGCGTATGCTTTTTTTGAAAATAATACTATGCGTATTTATGCAATGGCAGGAGATATTAATAACGGAGAAGTTATTCAAACCAAAGTATCTATGAATATTCCAGCAGATAAGTGGAGTTTGGAGTTTGCTGAGTTGTGCGGCAAGAAGGCCGCCGATGACCTTATCAAACAAGGGGCGGATAAAATGCTTGCGAATAATAAAAATGTTTAATGTCAATTTTTGCAATAAGCATAAAGTGTGACAACAGTTTTGGTGACAAGGCCTTCCTCTGATTCTTGTGAGCAACTTATTACTACCCTGCAAAATAGAGGATATAAAACTATTAGTTTGCCATTAATCAAAATAGAACATATAGAGGATGTCGTTGCTCCCGAAATTAGCAATTATGATTATTTGGTGTGTATCAGCATTAATGCTGCAGAGAGATTAACTCAGTTGCTAAGTAACAAGAATGGTAAATCCATGAAAGAAAGACCATTGGAAAAAGTACTAATTGACGCACCGCGATGTTTTGCTCCAGGAAATGCCACGGCGAAGTATTTGGCTTCTCATGGGGCTAGGGGAGGAACGTTTTCCCCGTGTAATGATATAGGCGCAAAATCGATGCTTGAGATGCCTGAGTGGGGAGATGTGCATGGCAAGAAAATTCTTGTGGTGTGCGGTGAAGGTGGGGGAGAGCTGCCTGAACAGGAGTTATCAAAACGGGGAGCTAGGGTTGATAAGTTGCTTCTTTACACAACAAAGCCAATTTCTTATTGTAAGAATAACTGGTTAGTGGCAGGTAAGATTGATTATATCTGGGCTACTAGCGGTAGTATTCTTAATAGTATGCGTAACAATATTGAATGTAACAATCTATCCGAATTATTACTATCCAAAATTATTGTTGCGGGTAGTCGTCTTTGTGAGTTAGCACAAGAATTAGGTTTTAGTGATGTTGTTGAGTTATCAGATGCCAGTAATAGTACATTGCTTGATTATTTGCATAAACAGGGGAATGATTGAATATTTGCGAGGAATTTATCTTGGGAATGTATCTTGGAAATGTATCGTAATGGCAGCATAATGTTAATATGGAACTGCAAGGCATAGATATCGGTACTTCATTGGAAGAAGTAGCAAAGAATCTTGCAACCAAACCTGGCGTCTATATGTTTTGCGCTGGAGAGAATATTCTATATGTAGGCAAAGCACGTAATCTGCGTAAAAGAGTTGCCAGTTATCTAAAGCCAAAACGCCTTGATAATAAATCACTTCGCCTCATGGAGCGAGCAACCAGATTACAGTGGGTCATTACCGCTAGTAATACGGAAGCGCTATTGTTGGAATATAATTTTATTAAAAAGCATAAGCCACCCTATAATATAATCCTAAGGGATGATAAATCATATCCCTATATATATGTCTCTGCTCACAAGGATTATCCGTTACTAACAATGCATCGTGGAACTAAAAAAAATAAAGGAGATTATTATGGACCTTATCCAAACGCTATGGCGGTTCATCGCAGCATATCTCAATTACAAAAGATTTTCAAGGTGCGTTCTTGCAGTGATAGTTTCTTTGCTAATCGCACTCGTCCCTGCTTGCAACACCAAATAGGGAGATGTACCGCTCCTTGTGTGGATGCTATTAGCAGGGAGGATTACATGAAGAACATTGACTATGTAAAGGATTTTTTGTCTGGTAAAGACAGTAAGGTCATTAACGACCTAACGGCAGAGATGCAGAAAGCTTCCGATGAATTTCTTTTTGAATATGCTGCAGAATTGCGTGATAAGGTGCAAGCAATGCGTAATCTTCAAGAGAATCAATACATAAGCCGCGGACTTGGTAATATAGATGTATTGGGTGTTTATAGTCATGGCAATGTTGCTTGTGTTTATCTGATGCTTATAAGAAATGGGAAGGTATTAGATAGCCGCCATTTTTTCTTTCGCTCCCCAGCATTTGATACTGAACAAAATCTGCTGGAGGCATTCATTGAACAGTATTATCTAACTCCTGATAGTAAGATTCCAGAAGAAATAATCTCCTCTTATGCTATTGCAGAGGGGACGCTTGATGGCTTAACCGAACATTATGGAAAGAAGATTAAAATCAAGCATAAAGTACGCGGAACACGTAAAAGATGGCTGGATATGGCGCAAGAAAGCTGTAAGTCATTATTGATTAGTCATGTTAATAATAAAAATATCATAAGAGAGGAACTGGATAACGTAAGTACAGCATTAGGCATAGGAGAGCGGCTTGAAAGAATAGAGTGTTTTGATATTAGTCATAGCGGTGGCAAGGAAGCCCAGGCATCCTGTGTGGTATTTACCGAAGAGGGGGCAGTTAAAAAGGAATATCGGAGGTTTAATATTGGCGGCATAGTTCCTGGTGATGACTACGCGGCAATGAAACAGGCAGTTGCTCGCCGCTATGCTACTTTTGGTGCCAAATATGATAATATAGATTCTGTGAGAAAAGAAAATACTAGTCGCGCACCTCAATTAATCGTCATAGATGGAGGGAAGGGACAACTAAATGCCGCTATATCTGCACTACAAGAACTCAATTTGACTGGAGCTATGAAGAATATAATGGAATCCGCTTTATTGGTTGGCATATCCAAAGATGATAATAGAACTTTTGGCAAAGAAAAACTGCATATAAGTAGCTGGTCTTCACCTAACAATCAAAGTCAAGGCGCCAGTGAAAATAAAAATGAAAATGAAAACAAAGGCGTGCTTATGAATAGCCACGATATACGAGTTATAGAAATATCCTCACTTAATAGGTATAATCCGTTGGAATTATTATTGCGAGTCCGAGATGAAGCACATCGTTTTGCTTTGGCGGGACACAGACGCAAAAGAAATAAGGCAGCAATGGCAACAGGGCTTGATGCGATTAAAGGGTTGGGGGAAGTGCGTAAACGAGCATTAATCAAATATTTTGGCGGCATAGCGCCAGTTAAAAATGCGAGTATTGAAGACCTTGCCAAGGTGCCAGGGTTTGGTAAAAGTATTGCCGCAAATGTATTTGAGCAACTACAGAAATGAAAATAATAGTATTAGGCGCAGGACAGGTCGGCTCAAGTGTGTCGTCTTTGTTAGTCAAAGAAGGCGTTGATATAACTGTAATAGATAAGGACCATAGTAAACTACGTTCTTTACAGGAGAAACATGATATTCGCACTTTGGAAGGGCATGCTTCTTTACCCAGCGTATTGATAGAAGCAGGTTGCGAAGATGCGGACTTGCTAATAGCAACTACCAGCAGTGATGAAGTAAATATGATTGCTTGTCAAGTTGCCTACAATCTTTTTAAAACCCCAACACGAATAGCGCGTATTCGTGAATTGGATTACTCAGAGAATCCAGAACTGTTCACTGACGATAAGATTTCAGTGAATGTTCTAATAAACCCAGAAAACCTACTTACCGAATATATTCATTCTGCGGTGCTGTATCCAAGTGCCCTAGAAGTTATGGACTTTGCTGCTGGCAAAATAAAATTAGTTGGAATACAAGCCCATCTGGGAGGACCTTTGGTGCATCAGAAAGTCAGTTCTTTGCGCGAGCATATTCCAAATATAGACAGCCGAGTTGCGGCTATCTATCGTGATAAGACAGCGATAATGCCAGAAGGTGATACCACAATTGAGCCAGGAGATGAGGTCTTCTTTTTGACCGAATCACAAAACATAGGCAAAGTAATGAGTGAACTACGCAGAGTGGAAAAGGATAATCGCCATGTAATAATTGCTGGAGGTGGCAATATAGGGACAAAGCTGGCTAGGGCACTACAAAAAAAACATAGGGTTAAGATAATTGAACATGATAGAGACAAGTGTGATCAATTATCATCGGGGCTCTCAAACACAGTTATACTTAATGGTTCATGCACCGATAGGAGCTTATTAGTGGAAGAAAATATTGGCAGTTGTCATATATTTTGCGCCATCACCAATAACGATGAAACCAACATAATGTCATGTTTGTTGGCAAAAAGTTGTGGAGCAAAAAAAACCATAGCTTTAGTGAATAACCCCGATTATGGAACACTCTTCTCAACTGGGGAAATGGGACAAGAAGTGGTTATTGACAAAATAATTGAACCACAACAGATAACGGTTAGTCGTTTATTATCTTATGTGCGGCGCGGTGATGTGGTTAGGGTGCATTCATTGCGCCATGGCGCAGCTGAAGCAATGGAAGCAATTGCTCATGGCGACAGCAGTTCATCCAAAATAATTGGTAAACGTCTTGAAGATATCGCTCTTCCTTATGGAGTTGGAATCGGGGCATTGGCGCGAGGAGATAAAGTGATGATGGCGCATCGCCATTTAGTGGTTGAGGCAGAAGACCATTTGGTGTTTTTTGTAGTTGATAAGACAAGCATAGCGGCAGTTGAACGATTGGTTCAGAGTTAATGTTTGTGCATTCTTACTAGGGTAGATAAATACGGTTGTTTTTATTTGCACTTATAGTATAATATAGCAAATTCCTTCGTCTTTACTAAGAGGGCTATATTAAAGATATTAACGTAAGTATAATAGATAAACTGGTATGAAAAGAACTTTTTTATATGATAAGCACATAGAACAGGGTGCAAAGATAGTGGACTTTGCTGGTTGGGATATGCCCCTTCATTATGGTTCACAAATAAATGAGCATAAAAGTGTGCGTAATGATGCAGGAATATTCGATGTGTCCCACATGAGATACCTGAGTATTCAGGGAGAGGATGCGACGAGTTTTCTGCGTCTGATTATATGTGGCGATGTGGCAACTTTATGTGCTGGCAAGGGACTATATAGTTGTATGTTGAATGAATCAGGTGGGATTATTGATGATTTGATTGTATATATGGTTGGTGATAATGATTATAGATTGGTCATTAATGCGGGGACAGCAGCTAATGATATTGCTTGGATGAAGCAAAATATTGCATCAAAATCAGTTAGTATTACCGAGCATCAAGATATGTGTATCCTTGCTTTACAAGGACCTAATGCCAGAGATAAATTCTCCGCTATATTTCCCCAGTATATGGCTGCAGCAGAATTAGAAAGATTTCACTTTACTGTTGTTGATGATGTATTCATTGCTAGAACTGGATATACAGGGGAAGACGGTTATGAAATTGTCGTTTCTCAGAACAAAGCAGTACAGCACTGGGATGCTTTGCTGCATGGTGGGTTTGCCCCTGCTGGACTTGGCTGTCGCGACACCCTGCGTTTAGAGGCGGGACTTTCTTTATATGGCATGGATTTAGACGAGAAGCATAGCCCGTTAAGTTCGGCTTTATCCTGGACAATTCACTGGGATAACAATATTGATGATGCAAGAGATTTCATTGGAAAAGAAGCATTAATTCAAGAAAAAACTGACGGAATTAAAGAAAAAATTATAGGCCTATATATGATTAAGCCAGGGGTTATCCGCGCGGGCAATACGGTTATAACAGATGTAGGTGAAGGAACAATAACTAGCGGTAGTTTCTCGCCCACCCTGGGATACTCAATTGCTTTGGCGAGAGTTCCTGCAGCAAGTTCAAGCACTGATTGTAATGTTGAAATTAGAGGGGAAAGAATTAAGGTAGGTGTTGTCAGACCTCCGTTTGTGAAGAATGGCAAGCCAAATGAAAAGATAAACAGATAACTTATTAACTTAACTATGTCAAACACAACTGAAAAACTTAAATATACCGAAAGCCATGAGTGGATTGCGGAAGATAATGATAATTCCAATATTACTATTGGCATTACTGAACACGCTCAAGAACAGTTAGGAGAAATTGTTTATGTTGGGCTACCTGAAGTTGGGACTCAATATGAACCTGGCGACACAGTAGCAGTAATTGAATCAGTAAAAGCAGCTTCAGATATATATGCCCCAGTAAAAGGAGAAATCGTTGAAGTTAACGAGACGCTTAATGAGAATCCCGCTTTGGTTAACAACTCGCCTCTTGAAGATGGTTGGTTATTTAGAATAAAAGTAATAGAAGATAATCCAAATGGTTTCCTATCAGAGGAGGAATATAAGACGTTAACTGGTGAGTAATTATGGCTATCTCAGCACCATCAAGTCAGGTAGATAAAAAATGACGCAATCATTACAAGAACTGCTACAACAAGACGATTTTATTAGGCGTCATTTAGGTGCGGATGATGCGCAGGTGAAGGACATGTTATTAGAGTTGGGGGTAAAGGATTTAAACCAGTTGATAAAAGAGACAGTCCCCGCTAATATCTTACTCAAAGAGCCGCTGGCAATAGAACAAGCGTATAGCGAGCATAACACTTTGGAATATCTACAACAATTAATGTCGCAGAATAAAGTGGTTAAGAGCATGCAGGGGACGGGATATTATGATTGCTATACTCCGTCAGTAATCCAACGTTGTGTGTTGGAAAATCCCGGTTGGTATACTGCCTATACGCCTTATCAAGCAGAAATATCTCAAGGCCGTCTGGAATTATTGCTTAATTTTCAGCAAATGATTGTTGACCTAACAGGCATGGATTGTGCTAATGCTTCTTTGTTGGATGAGGCAACCGCAGCAGCCGAGGCAATGACTTTAGCACGTAGAGTAGCTCGCAACAAAGCAGATAGATTTTTTGTGGATGAGAATTGCTTTCCACAAACCATTGACCTTTTAACTACTCGGGCAAATTCATTGCATGGTATTGAGTTAGTTTGTGGCAAGATGGATGAATATCTGAAGCAACCTGAAAATTATTTTGGACTCCTGATGCAGTACCCTGCTGACAATGGCGCTATAAATGATTTGGAAAACATCATTAATATTGCGCATGATAATAATTCACTTGTGTGCATGGCAACTGATTTATTAGCTTTGATATTACTGAAATCTCCTGGTTCTTTAGGGGCTGATATAGTGTTTGGTAATAGTCAAAGGTTTGGAGTTCCCTTAGGATTCGGCGGTCCTCATGCTGCATTTTTTGCAGTTAAACAACAATTTCAAAGAAATATTCCAGGACGTTTGATTGGAGTTTCTGTGGATACCAAGGGTAAGAAAGCGCTACGCATGGCGCTACAAACCCGTGAGCAGCATATCAGGCGAGATAAAGCAACTAGTAATATATGCACCGCCCAGGTACTATTGGCGAACATCGCATTTTTGTTTGCTGCCTATCATGGTTATAAAGGACTGCGCACAATCGCTCGCCGCGTTCATCGTTTGGCTTATATCTGTGCTTCGGCACTGGCAGAAAAAGGATATAAGATTGTTACAAAAGAATTTTTTGATACCATTGTTATTGATACGGATAAAGCAGCTACTTTGATACAACAAGCTGAAGATAGTGGCTATAACCTACGCAAAATTAATGATAACTTGATTTCAATGAGTTTTGATGAAACAATAGAAATTAAGGATGTAGCTAATATATTAGAAGTATTTGGCTGCGGGGGCACAAACGACGAGAAAAGCAGCGAAGAGCTGATGTATGCGCTTGATAAAAAACTTCAAAATGATTATAGCTTTGCTAGCAAGCACCTACGTAATGATGAAGTGCTTAGTAATCCAGCTTTTAGCAGCCATCAAACAGAAACTAAGATGATGCGTTATCTTAGAACATTGCAACAAAAAGATATAGGATTGGATCGCTCAATGATTGCTTTAGGTTCCTGCACTATGAAACTTAATGCCGCAACTGAGATGATGCCGATAAGTTGGAAATCGGTTAACGGTATTCATCCTTATGCTCCTGCCAGCCAAACCAAAGGATATATAAAATTTATTAAAGAGTTAGAGGATATGCTGATGGCTATAACCGGTTTTGCTGCAATTAGTTTTCAGCCAAACTCGGGCGCTCAAGGAGAATACGCTGGACTTTTAGCTATCCGCTCTTATCATATTAGTCGTAAAGATGAGCAAAGAAATATCTGCCTTATACCAGCGTCCTCGCATGGCACTAATCCAGCAAGCGCTGTGATGGCTGGCATGCAGGTTAAGGTGATAAGTTGTGACGATAAGGGCAATGTGGATGTTGCTGAGCTTAAGCAAAAAATTGCTGAAAATCAAGGAAAAATTGCGGCGCTAATGATAACCTATCCGTCCACTCATGGAGTTTTTGAATCTTCAATTATGGATATTTGCGCCATTATTCATAAAGAAGGCGGACAAGTTTATATGGATGGAGCTAATCTTAATGCGATGGTCGGAGTAGCCAGACCTCATGACATAGGCGCAGACGTTTGTCATATTAATCTACACAAAACATTTTGCATACCCCATGGAGGAGGGGGGCCTGGCATGGGACCGATTGGAGTGGCGAAACATCTTGTTGAGTTTTTACCAGGTCACCATACACAAGGAAAATCTGATAATTCGGTATCTGCAGCGCCTTATGGTAGCGCGAGTATACTTCCTATATCCTGGGCATATATAAAAATGATGGGCGGAGAAGGACTTACACTTGCGACTAAAATCTCTATTTTAAATGCTAACTATATAGCAGCGCGTTTAGAAGAACATTATCCAGTGTTATACAAAGGAGTGGAAGGTAGGAATGCTCATGAATGTATCTTTGATATGCGAGATATTAAAAAATCTTCCGCTATTAGCGAAGAGGATGTGGCTAAAAGATTAATAGATTATGGTTTTCATGCGCCTACTATGTCATTTCCAGTTGCTGGGACCCTAATGGTTGAACCCACTGAGAGTGAGAGTAAAGACGAAATGGATAGATTCTGCGATGCTATGATTAGTATTCGTAAAGAAATTGCAGCAGTAGAAGAGGGCAAGTTGCCTCTTGAAGATAACCCTCTGGTTAATGCCCCTCATACTCTGACAGATTTATATGGGGATTGGCAACATCCTTATTCTAAACAACAAGCGTTTTATCCTTTGCCGTATTTGCAAGAGGATAAGTATTTTCCTGCAGTTAATCGCGTGGATAATCCTTATGGCGACCGCAATCTTATGTGTGTTTGTCCGCCACTGGAAGAATATAAATAAATACGCTTGGATATATAATATCCATTAAAACGCAAAGCTGCAATTATGTAAATGGTTGCGCTGGCAGAGTTGCTGTTCTGGGGAAGGCATTAATGAGTTGCCATTTTCATCTTCAGCAAATAAAAATGGTGATTCCATAGGTGGTTCAAAAATCCAGCCGTATCTTATAATTCCCGCTTCTATTATGCCTGTTGCGTGCTCCATGCTAACGTTTCCCCAATTAGAAGAAGAGAATATGATATTGCCGCTGTTGTCATTACAGCTTATTGTAATGGGGGTTAAAAAGAGACGGTTACCATCTAATCCGCAGCCAGTTATTTGTTCAGTTCGCAGTCCAATGCCTATCCCTATTGTTCCTGTATCGCCATTGTCCCAATAGCTGTCAGTTATATTACCGCTGCTTCCAGTTGGTAATAGCCCTACCAATCCTATATCATTCCTTATTGTTCCGGCTATTGAAACCTTAGCGTTGGCATAGCTGCCTCTTATTTCACTAACTTCATCTCGGTGTTTGCCTACCATAGCACCAACTGCCCCAGCGCTATTGGCGCTAATATTACCAGCAAAGTAAGAAGATGAAATCATGCTTGCTGAATCCTGCGCTCCAATCAAACCTCCAACAGGATCATAGTAGTACCCTCCTTGCCGATGAACTATTCCAGTAGAATAGGATGCTATGACTTTTCCACGGAGTTCCTCGCCTATTAGACCTCCAATTATGTGACTTCCAGTAACAGTTCCAGTTGCATAAGAGAATTGGAGTGTCCCAGCAGTTTTACTCCCTATCAGGCCTCCAATTGTATGTGTGCCTTCGACGCTGGATTTGCTATGAGAAGAGATGATTATAGCGCTAGCTTGTCGCCCTACTAGACCACCCGCATATGAAATAGAACTTACTTTTCCAGCTGAATTTGATGAATCAATTATGCCACTATTTTGATGTCCAACCATCCCCCCTACATTTACCACCCCCCTAATTATGCCATTTACTGAAGATTGCGCAATTGTGCTGCTTACCATAATACCAACTAAAGTGCCAACATTATTTCTCCCTGTTACGTTGACATTAACAATATTAAGCGAAGTAATAATGGCATTATAAGTTCTGCCAAATAGCCCTATACTTCGATGTTCTGGGCGATTAATATATAGTGAATCTATGGTAAATCCTGCTCCATCCAATTTTCCGCTAAATTGAATGACTTTATTCAGACAGGTATAATCCTCATAATGACAGGTATTATATCCAATAGGGCGAAAGCCACTTTTAGCTATTGAGTCAGAGTTTGGGGTAATCGGATTCCAATTTTGGGTTTCTGATGCATTAATATTATTGCCTAGCAAATAATATTTTCCAAGTTGTTCACTTTGGCTAGCACCGAATAGCCATTGATAGTTAACTAAGCCGGAATCTGTCAAAATATCTCCGCGATGGTCAAACCCTGATATTGCCTGCAATTGATAAATATTATTAATTATATAAGGACTATCGGCTGTGCCATAGCCATTAATGGTCACTGACGAATCCTTAGGAGCGCTATCATAAATATCTGCAATTCCATCCTCATCGGTGTCTTTTAGGTCTTTGATATCAATAATAACCTTAGCTGTAGAGTTTACTCCTTGGCTATCAGTAGCTACGACATTAAATTTATATCTCCCAACAGACAGGGACTCTTGTGTAGATATATTGCCTTCTTCCGAGATACTGAATCCGTTGGTACCAATTAATGTATAAGAAAGGGTATTTGTAGATTCATGGTCAATTGCCATAATTCTCACAAGATTGGAAGTCGGGGTAAGTTCAGTTTTGCCATCAAGAACATAAATTATTTTTGTATAAGGAGCTCCTATGAACTCAGGAGGAAAATTAACAACATTGATGGTAATCTTAGTATTAGTTGTTCTTGAACTAATAGGTTCTGTTACATTTAAAGTAAGGTTATAAGTTCCTATATCTTGGGTGCCAATATCTCTTAACAGAGTTATAGAACCAGTGTTATTAACTTTGAAAAGTTCATCCTCCTGTCTGAGAATATATCTTAAGGTTTCATCTTCGCGATAAATGGTTTGTACTATTCCAACCAAGTCGTCATGAGATGAATTGTAAGAAATATCAAATTCATAAGATCGCTGTGTAAAACGTGGAATGTCTGGTGTATTCTTGACTAATAGCGAATAATATGATGAACTATGGACTTGGCTATTGTTACTAAGGGTTAGGGTTATAGTAGTTGAACCGTGCCTGTGGGGAGCTGGCAGAATTTCTACATTTATGTATGCTTGACCATTTATTAGTCCGCCTTTATTTGGATATATAGTAGTTGGCGGCACAAGAATTTTATCATTAACGCGGACGCTGAACTCAGGGTTGAGAAAGTCCTTAGTGATAGTGGCTGGCAGCGGCAAAAGACAAGGAGTTCTTTGATTTTCGGCAATTACACAATCAAAGTCATCCTCTTTAATGCCAGAATGTGTGGATTCTGGTCTATAGTATCTGCCATCATCAACAGCATCTATGCGCTGTTGATATTTTTTATAATCATTTACTCCTATTGAATTATTGTTTATTGCTGGCAAGCTATGATACATCATGCTGTTCTTGATAATTTCTCTTTGGATATCAGTTAAATGATAATAGTAATCATCCTCTGTGGATTCTGAACATAGAGTTCTATAATTTGCAAGGTTAATCCCATAAGAAACATTGTTTACAAGGGGTTCCAATAGATGACAAGAGAATCCTCCTCTCCTAGCATCCATAATATTGCCTTCACCACCAATCAATGAAGTTACATCGGTCCCCTTTATCCCGTCAGTGTCAATAACGCATGTTATTTTATTAGGCGAGTTTTGTTCTAAGAAGTGCGCATTATATTGAGCACAAATTTGCTCATTGCTTCTATCCGCTACTGTAAGTCCAGGGGGTGGTTTGGTTTTATCAATTACAATCGTAGATGCTGTATGTCCAAGTCCTAAAAAGTGCAGTGTTTCATGAACTATGGTTTGCGCGCCACTATTACGTGGAGAAGCAAATTTATTTGACCTCAGATCCCTGGTTATAACCAATCCCCACAAATTGTTTGGTTGCGATATAGCAGCCAAATGCATTCCTGGAACCGATGAAAATCCAAGTACCCCAGGCAAAGACCCTTTTTGACCCAATGTAACAAAACTAAGTTGCTCGGGGGTTATATCAGGGTATGACATTTGCCTCTGTTGCATTAACCTTCTGGTTCCATATATACTTCTTATGTTAGGTGCCTTATCACCAATATTACGCAATGGTAGAATTTCTGAGCTAATATTTAGTAACTTATATACCTGGCTCACGCTATTAATAGTGTTGTTAATTTGTAGCGGAGGATTATTTTCATACGATAAAGGACGAATCAGCAATCTATCGGTGGGCATATTTTTATTCTTAATAGTAAGGACAACTCTGGCGTGACTTATTGAATGCTTAGGGGCTAGTTGGGTGAAGGTGAATTTCCAAACGCCGGGGATAATAATCTCTTGTTTTTTATTGCCAATATCTGCAGTAATTAGCGGAGAAAAACTTGCCACATAGTTATTTTTACCCAATATTCCATTTAAATAGTAATCTCTGCTGGGACCAAATATTACGGGACCTCCGTTTTGGAATGTCCTAGTGTAGTGATTAATAAATGCTTCTGTTAGATCTCTGCCATTAGGGTCAATCATTGACTGAAACCAACTGGAGTAAGCATTTGAAGAACCAAATGTAAATAAATTAAAATTAACCGCTCCAGCAGGGATGGTAAATTCACCTTCGTAAGATGTTACGGTCACAGAGTTATCAAATTTACCATTTAAGACGCGACCAGTAGTTATTTGTTTAGGATTAAGAAAGGAAACATGGCGGGTAAATTGTCCTGAATCATCTAAAACCGTTAATTGGGGATTAATGGTAGTTCCTCCCATATAAGGTGGATAATTTTGTTTCTTAGAAAATGGTTGCTTGGTAAGTGATATTGTCGGAGGAATAAAAAGTACATCATCGGTTTGATTATCATGAATTTGAGAGGGCTCCTGAGAGAGTAATTGTACTATAGAGCTAGCACTAAATATTGGTTCTCCTGTGTTATTGGTTTCTTGCATGCCTGGGACTTTAGGTGGTATTTGAACGAGAGGATCAGTGGTGGAACTTTGGTTGACAGATGGAGTAAATCTACAATTATGTAAATGGTTGCGCTGGCAGAGTTGCTGTTCTGGGGAAGGCATTAATGAGTTGCCATTTTCATCTTTAGCAAATAGAAATGGTGATTCCATAAGAGGTTCAAAAATCCAGCCGTATCTTATAGTCCCAGCTTCTCTTATGCCTGTTGCGTGCTCCATGCTAACGTTTCCCCAATTAGAAGAAGGGAATATTCTATTGCCGCTATTGTCGTTACAGTTTGTCATGGGGGGGGGTAAAAAGAGGCGGTTGCCATCCAGTCCGCAGCCAGTTATTTGTTCAGTTCGCAGTCCAATGCCCATCCCTATTGTTCCTGTATTGCCATTGTCCCAATAGCTGTCAATCACATTGTCGCTGCTTCCAGTTGGCAATAGTCCTACCAATCCTATATCGCTTCTCTCTATTCCAGCTATTGAAATCTTTGCTTTGGCATAGCTGCCTCTTATTTCACTAGTTTCATACTCGTGTTTGCCCACCATAGTACCAACTGCTTGCGCACTATTCGCGCTAATGTTGCCTGCAAAGTAAGATGAGATGATACTTCCTGAATTCTGCCCTCCGATCAAACCGCCAACAGAAGTATTTTGTGTTCCCTGCCTATGAACTATTCCAGTGGCGTAAGATGCCAGGACTTCACCATTCTCTTGATAACCTATTAATCCTCCTGTTCTGTTACCTCCAGTAATATTTCCTGTTGTATAAGAAAATTGGACAGCGCCGGGTTCTTGTCCGCCTATCAAGCCGCCTATTATTAACTCCCCGCTAACCTTTGATGAACTATGAGATGATATGATTAGTCCGCCTCTTTGCCGCCCCACCAGCCCGCCAACGTATTCTCCAGCATACACTTCTCCTGTTGAATTGGATGAATCAATTAAACCATTATCTTGTAATCCAACCAATCCACCTGCGCTACTGCCAGCAGCTCTAATGATGCCGCTGGCAGTGGTTTGCGTAATTATATTGCGCCTTGAATGACCCACTAAAGCGCCAACATTATGTTCTCCAGTTATATCGGCGTTAATGATATTTAACGAAGTAATAATGGCATCATCTGTTTCGCCAAATAGACCTATGTTTATATCAGCGGGGCGATTAATATATAGTGAATCTATGGTAAATCCTGCTCCATCAAATCTCCCATAAAATGAAATGGGTTCTCCAAGAGGCAGAAAACCTCTTCTATCACTTGAGGGATTACTTGAGTTAGTGGGATTCCAATTTTGGGTTTCTGATGCATTAATATTATTGCTTAGCAAATAATATTTTCCAAGTTGTTCAGTTTGGCCAGCACCGAATAACAATTGATAGTTAACAAATTTGGAGCGGGGTAAATAATCTCCGCGATGGTCAAATCCTGATATTGCTTGTAATTGATAAATATTTTTAATTATATAAGGATTATCAGCTGTGCCATTGCCATTAACTATTAATAAAGGATCATCAGGAGCGCTATCATAAAGGTCTGCCACTCCATCGTTATCGGCGTCTTGAATATCGCTGATAATAACAATAACCTCAGTTGTGGATTTTGCTCCTTGTCTATCAGTAGCTACAACATTAAATTGATATTTGCCAACAGGCAGGGACCCTTGTGTGGATATGTTTCCTTCTTCAGAGATTATGAATTTATCTGCGTCAATTAATCTATAAACAGGAGCATCTGTGGATTCTCTATCAATTGCCTTAACTCTCACAATATTGAGAGTAGAGGCAAGTTCAGTGCCATCAAGAACAGGAATTATTTTTATATAAGGAGTTCCTATGAATTCAGGTGGATAATTAATGATGTTGATGATGATATTAGTGCTAGTTATTTGTGAACCTAAGGGCTCTGTTACACTTAAAGTAAGGTTATAAGTTCCTATATCTCGCAAGCCAATATCTCTTAGCAGGGTTATGGAACCAGTGCTATTAACTTTGAAAAGTCCGTAGTCATCGTTGAGATTATATGTTAGGGTTTCATCCTTATGGTAAACGGTTTCAGTTATTCCAACCAAGTTATCCTCAGATGAATTATAAGAAATACTAAACTCATAAGAGGGTTGTCTAAAGGATGGAATATCTGGTGTATTAGCGACTAATAGTGAGTAATCAGATGAGCTGTGGAATTTGCCATTGTTGGTGAGGGTTATGTTAATAGTAGTTGAACCATGTCTGCGGAGAGCTGCCAGAAATTCCACATTTATGTATGATTGACCATTTATTAGTCGTCCCTTATGTGGTGATATATTAGCTGACGGTATAAGAATTTTGTCATTAACGCGGACGCTGAACTCGGGGTTGGTGAAGCCCTTAGTTATAGTGGTTGGTAGCGGCAAGAGGCAATGAGTTCTTTTATGTTCGCCAACTATGCAATGAAAGTCATCTGCTTTAGTGTCAGAATGTGCGGGTTCTGGTCTATAGTATCTGCCATCATCAACAACATCTATGCGTTGTTGATATTTTTTATAGTCGTTTATTCCTATTGAATAGTTGTTTATCGCTGGCAAGCTATGATACATCATGCTATTCTTGATAATTTCTTTTTGAGTATCGGTTATATCATAATATCTATTTCCTTCTATGGCTGCTGAACATAGCGTTCTATAATTAGCAGGGTTAATTTTGTAAGAAGGATTGTTCAAAAGAGATTTCGCGACAGCACAACTACCCCACCCACTCATCATATTGAAATCTGTTTCTAAATCGCTATTGGTATCTTTTATTCCATCATTTTCATGAATGCATACAATCGTATTATGAGAATCTTCTTGTAATGGGAAGCGCGCATTGTATTGGGCGCAAATTTGTGTATTGCTTCTGTCCTTTACAACAATTCCAGCTGGTGGGTTGTCTAAATTAACTTCAAGGAATTCTGTTGTATGGTAAAATCCTAATAAGTGCAGCATCTCATGAACTATAACTAGCGAATCAGAGTTGCGTGGAGATGCAAATTTATTTGCATCATACTGGTTACCAATAGCAAATCCCCACAAGTTATTTATCTGCGGCATAGTGAGAAGCTGCATCGATGGAAGGCTTGCCAGTCCAGCAATTCCTGTACTTATAGATCCTTTCAGTCCCAATGCAACAAAATTAAGTTGCTCAGGGGTTATATCTGGATATAAAAGTAGTTGCTGTTGCATTAACACTCTGGCTTCGTTCAAATCTGTTATAGCAGGAGCTTTATCTCCTATGTTGCGCAATGGCAGAATTTCTGTGTTGATATCTAATAGCTTATATGTTTGGTTAACGCTCTCAATATGTGTGTTAATTTGTTGTGGGTCGTTATTTTCATAAGATAAAGGACGCAGCAATAATCTATCGGTAGGGATATTTTTATTCTTAATCGTAAAAACAACTCGTGCGTGACTTATTGAATGCTGGTGAATTATTTGGGTGAAGGTGAATTTCCAAGTGCCGGGGATAATAACCTGCTGTTTCTTATTATTGCCATTGTCCGCAGTAATTAACGGAGCGAAAAATGCCGCATGATTATCATAGTTTGTATCTTTATCTATATAGAAATCTCTGGTGGGTCCAGATGTAATGGGGACACTGGTTTTGGTGAATGTAGTGTCCGCATCAAAGAATGCTTGTGCTATATTCCTGCCATTAGGGTCAATCATAGAGCTAAACCAACTGTGTTTAGCATTTGAAGAAGCCATAACCGCTAAATTGAAATTAACTGCCGCGGCGGGAACAGTAAACTCTCCTTCATAATCTACTGCGATGAGCGGGAGCTTAACCCGTAATCCGTGTGGTTCGCAGTTGTTTGGGATGGTAACTATGGGAGTAAGAAATGAAACATGGCGGGTAAATTGCCCTGAATTAGCCAGGTCCGTTAATTTGGGATTAATAGTGGTTCCTCCCATATAAGGAGGATAATTTTGTTTATTAGCGAATACCTCATTCTTAAGAGGTATTGTTGGGGGAATAAAAAGCTTATTGGCGTCGGGTGTTTGGGGGAGGGGATGAGTAATGGTAGGAGTAGTGGAGTTTATGATGCAAGAGTTTATATCACTAAGGTCTATATCATCATCTGAGCAAGCAGCTAGCAATGATATAACCAACAGCAGCCAGCAGAGCTGTGCTTTATTTATCACTTGAGAGAATTTCATAATAAAAATATATTATTAAATAAATCTGAATATAGGAATTACCATAAATTATCTTAGTTGCTGAAGATGCTCCATGAGCACTCAATAAGTATTTTATGAATTTAGATAACATGCCAACAAAAAAATATTATAGCATATATAAGCAAAAAACTATTATAATTGCTATATGCGTATAGTATTCCTTGATAGAGAAACCTTCCCACCGGAAGCAAAATTTCCACCTCTTTCCTTTGATTGTGATTGGCAAGAGTATCCTTACACAGATGATAAAGACACTGCAGCAAGAATTGTGGATGCGGACATAGTAGTAGTAAACAAAGTTGAACTGCGAGCCGATAACTTGAAGGAGGCGCGGCGGCTGAAACTGATAGCGCTTACCGCAACTGGCAGCAATAATGTTGATTTAGATTACTGCGCCAATAATAATATAACCGTATCAAATATCAGAAACTATAGCAGCCAGAGTGTAGTGGAACATGCTCTTTCCTTAATTTTTGCTTTAAACAGAAACCTCTTCGCGTATAAAAAAATTATCAGTGATGGTCACTGGCAAAAGAGTCGTCAGTTTGTAATCTTTGCTACCCCAATTTCTGACCTAAAAGATGCAACCATTGGAATAATAGGGCGTGGCGACTTAGGGCAAACCCTGGCTAAATATTGTTCATCACTTGGAATGAAACCAATTTTTGCTGAACGTCCAAATGCTACAAGTATTCGCCCAGGATATGAAGAGTTTTATGAGGTCTTGAAAGTAAGCGATGTTGTGAGTATGCATTGTCCTTTGACCCCCGAGACCAAAGAAATGATGGGTAAGAAAGAATTTATGACTATGAAGGATTCTGCATTTTTTATTAATACCGCGAGAGGCGGATTGGTTAATGAAGCAGAGTTAGCTACAGCATTACGCAATGGTGTAATAGCCGCTGCGGGTTTGGATGTGCTATCAGTTGAACCACCTCCTGCAGATAATCCTTTGTTAGCCCTTGCCGACCAGCCGAATTTAATTATCACTCCGCATACTGCTTGGATTAGTCAGCAGGCGTTAGAGTCAGGAATAAAACAGACCATAGAAAATATTGAGAATTTTGTATCGGGGAATCCAAGCAGAGTTTTGACTTAACTGAATCGCTCGGGATATGAGGCAAGGGGTGGTATGAGGCGGAATAGGAGCGTTATTTTGGGTTAAAAACACTCTATAATCAAATTTACAAAAATTAAAAATTAATTAATTTAAGGGTTGCGATAATTATATTAATGCGTATAATAACGGCAAGCACTTCGAAATTTGTTATTAATTCAGCACAATCACATGAACAAGATAATTGCTTTAGCAGGGATGGTATTACTATCTTTCGCTTTACTCAGTTGTAGTTCCTCTCATCTGGACACTATTCGTCTATCTGACAAAGCAGCCATACAGGATATAGATTATAAATATCTAGGACCTGATCTATGGCAGCTTATTGAGAATGACTATGCATTTGCCCCTAAGTATTACAACAACAAGTTAGTTAAGAAGCAGGTTTCTGCATTGAAGGCGCGCCCCGAGATGCTAATCGGAATAAATGAACGTTCCGCCTTGTTTCTTTTCCATATACGTAATGAACTCATGAAACGTGATATGCCAATTGAGTTGGCTTTGTTGCCTGCAGTGGAAAGTTCTTATGACCCTTATGCTTATTCACCAGCAGGCGCTGCTGGTCTTTGGCAATTTACCGAAAAGACTGGCAGGTCTTTTGGGCTTGGTAATACTTGGTGGTACTCATCACGACGTGATTTTGAAGAATCTACTAGCGCAGCTTTAGATTATTTAGAATACTTATATGCAAAATATGACGACTGGGAATTGAGTTTAGCTGCATATAATGCCGGTGAAAGGGCGGTTAATAAGGCAATTGCCTATAACAAAGCGCATCATCAACCAACCGACTATTGGCATTTGCATAAATTACCACGTGAGACCGAGAATTATATTCCACGCCTTATTGCTTTTAGTTATGTTTTTTCTAAAAAACAAAGAATAGAGCTGGGCTTGAGGCCTATAGAGGCAAAACCTTTTTGGGCTAAAATAGATAATCAGCATCAAATTCCGCTAGCACAGATTGTTGAGAAAGCAGGTATTAATGAAGAATCATTTTTTCTATTAAATGCAGGACATAATCAGTGGGTTACATCTCCACATAAAAAACACGTGTTTGTTCCTATTGATAACAAACATCAACTTGAGGATGCGCTAGAAAGTTTTTCCACAAATGCGCCATTATGGGTTAGTTATAAGGTGGAAAGAGGAGATACAGTTGCTACCATCTCTGATAAGTTTGATATTAGCCATAAGCTGCTGAGTCATTTTAATCAGGTGGATAAGATTGCTCCTGGTAATTATGTTATTATCCCTATAAATAAGGGGACAGAAGAGTATACTACTAATGCGGATTATACGGAACCACCTCGCTATGTTTCAAGGAACCGTGCCCAAAAAGGTCACAGAATAAAGAAAGGAGAAAATCTTTCTTCAATAGCGAGAGATTATAGTATCTCTGTTGCCAGTTTGCAAAAGATGAATGGAATTGGTAATCCTAATAAAGTGCGCGCTGGTAGAAAGATAACAGTTAGCAAGGGAGATTCTGTGAACTCTCCCACAGTTTTGCTTGCAGGAGATTATAATAGGGAAGTGATAAGAAATGTTTACTATAGAGCTCGTCGCGGCGATTCTCTTTATAGAATAGCGAATAAATTTAATGTTAGTATTGAACAAGTCAAAAAATGGAATCAAGGAAAATCAATAGGGGAGCATATTTATGCTGGACAGCTCATTCGGCTTTATTTGGACGTAACGGACTTATAAGGAGGGTGAAGATAAAAAGAGGGGAAATGAAAGAGGGAAGAATAAATGGGGAGAAAATAAAAGAGGTAAATAATTCATCAAAATTACTGATAGCATTATTGCCGCTATTATTAGTAGTAGCAGGGAGTTGCTTTGCTGCAGGAGATAGCAGTAGGAGTGGTAAGCAAGGTGAAAGTATAAAATCACATGCTCTTGCTTTATATGGTAAGCCCAAGTATGCGGCTAACTTTAAGCATTTTTCTTATGTAAACCCTAATGCTCCTAAGAAGGGTAAATTAACGCGTGGTGGTTTTGGCACTTTTGATAGTTTAAATATGTTTATCTTGCAGGGTAATTCTGCTGATGGACTTGGATTAATCTATGATACCCTGACTTCTAAAGGCGTGGAAGAGCCCGTTACTGAATATGGATTACTGGCAGAGCAAATAGAAATTCCTAAGGGAGAAGTTGATTGGATAATTTTTCACCTTAACAAAAAAGCTAAATTTAGCGATGGAGTTGCAGTAACCGCCGAAGATGTGGTATTTAGCTTTGAGACAATCATTACTAAAGCTTTGCCTCAGTACCGCGCCTACTATGCGGATGTTGTTAAAGCGGAAGCGTTGGATAAACATAGAGTGAAATTTACCTTTAAGCATAGTAATAACAAAGAATTACCGCTTATTCTTGGACAATTAATTGTTTTACCTAAACACTATTGGGAAGCGAAGGGTAGAGATTTCGCTAAAGTTTCTTTAGAACCACCAGTTGGTTCTGGAGCTTATGTTATAGATAGCGTCAAGCCAGGACGTAGTATCACATACAAGCGTAACGATAAATATTGGGGTAAGAATTTGCCAGTAAATAAAGGATTACATAATTTTGACCAAATCAAGTATGTTTATTATCGTGACCTTGAAATACTGCATGAGGGCTTTAAGTCGGGGGAAATAGATCTTAAAGTGGAGAATCAAGCAAGTAGATGGAAGAAAGAGTATGACTTCCCTGCGGTAAAAAGTGGCAAGGTTGTTAAAAAGGAATTTAAACATAATCGTAATCAAGGAATGCAAGCGTTTATCTTTAATACTCGGCGAGATATTTTCAAAGATACCAAAGTGCGAGAAGCATTGAACTACGCTTTTGATTTTGAATGGGCTAACAAGAATTTATTTTTTAGTTCCTATAAGAGGTCATATAGCTTCTTTTCCAATAGTGAGCTGGCAGCGAGAGGCAAACCAACTGCAGGAGAGCTAAAGATATTAAAACCCTATAAGAATAGATTACCAAAACAGATTTGGGGGGACGTTCCTAGCCAACCACGTTCCGATACGGCAGGGGGAATTCGCGCTAATCTGCGTCAAGCAATACCTTTACTTAAAGAGGCCGGCTGGGAGTTAAAAGGCGGTAAGCTTATGTCTAAGGATAGTGGGAAGCAAATGAAATTTGAGATTCTTATAGTGCAAAAAGCATTTGAAAGAATAGTTAATCCGTTTATTAAAAACCTTGAACGACTTGGCATAGATGCTAATGTGCGTTTAGTGGACACCACTCAATACATAAATCGTATTCAAGAGTTTAATTTTGATATGATAGTTTTTAGTTTTGCGCAAAGTGAGTCGCCAGGTAATGAACAGCGGAATTATTGGGGTAGCGCCAGTGCCAATCATGCGGGTAGCCGTAACCTGGTTGGAATTATGGACCCGGTAATAGACGAATTGATAGAAGGACTCATAACGGTTTCCAGCCGTGACGAGTTGATTAGCTATAGTCAGGTAATGGATAGAGTTCTGTTGGCGGGATATTATGTAATACCCCATTGGCATATAAGCGCAGATAGAATTGCCTATTGGAATAAATTTGGTTTTACTAATGTGGTACCAGATTCAGGAGTGCAGATTACATCCTGGTGGGCTAAATAGGGTAATCAGCCCATCGCCACGTCGGCGCCTTGCTGATAATCCTTATTGATAATTATCTTTAATCAGCGGATTCAAAGTTAATGCGCGGATCTATGATAGTGTAGGTTACATCACTTACTATCTTAATAACTAATCCCAGCAAGGTAAATATATACAAAGAAGCAAATACTACTGGATAATCACGATTAACCACCGCCTCAAATCCCAGTAAACCTAAACCATTCAAAGAAAAAATCACCTCTATTAATAGGGAGCCAGTTACAAAAACGCTAACTAATAGCGCTGGAATGCCGGCTATTATTAATAACATGGCATTGCGAAATACGTGCCCATATAGAACCTTTTTTCTAGTCAGTCCTTTGGCAAGGGCGGTATAAACATATTTTTTGTTTATTTCTTCTAAAAAAGAATTCTTGGTTAGCACGGTTAAGGTAGCAAATCCTCCTATAGAAAGAGCTATGGTGGGCAGAGTTATATGCCAAAAATAATCTTTTATTTTTCCCCACCAACTGAGCATAGCAAAATCATCTGATACCAGACCACTTAAAGGGAAAAATTGCCAGAAACTTCCGCCAGCAAAAAGAACTAGTAGTAGTATTGCAAATAAGAAGCCAGGAATTGCATAACCTATGATGATAAGCATGCTTGACCAGGCATCAAATTTGGTGCCATTACGCACCGCTTTGGCTATACCTAAGGGTATGGAAATAAAATAAACTAATAGGGTAGACCACAGTCCTAAAGATATGGATACAGGTATTGCTTCCCACACAAGAGTTAGAACACTTCTGCCTTTGTAAAAACTATCTCCAAAATTAAAGGTCGCGTAGTTTTTGAGCATTAGTAAGAATCTTTCCACTGGCGGCTTATCAAAGCCATAGAGTTTAGTTAGTTCTTCAATAAACTCTTTTTCCACTCCTTCAGCTCCGCAATAAAAACCCGTACATCCTTCAAGTTCTAAGCTTGAGCTAGAAAATTGTGAAGTAGGGCTACCAACATCTCCTAACGTGAGGCGAGCTATGGTCTGCTCAATTGGACCACCAGGGGCAGATTGGACTAATATGAAGTTTATAATCATTATTCCTAACAGAGTGGGAATAATGAGAAGAAGCCGTCTAATAATATAATCAGTCACTTTCTTTGCGCTCTGTTAGAAGCTATCTTGTGTTAGGGTTTGGGCAGTGTAACACCGCTTTGCTTTTGATACTTGCCTTTGCGCTGCTTATAGGTTATGGAGCACTGTTCATCCGACTGAAAGAATACCAATTGCGCTACTCCTTCGTTAGCATATATTTTTGCTGGTAGATTTGTGGTGTTGGAGAACTCCAAAGTTATATACCCTTCCCATTCTGGCTCAAGTGGTGTGACATTAACCACTATGCCGCATCTTGCGTAAGTTGATTTCCCCAAACAAATAACCAGGACATCTGGTGGGATACGTAGATACTCTATGGTGCGGGCAAGCGCAAAAGAATTGGGAGGAATTATGCATGAATCTCCCTGCATATCAACAAATCCTTTTGGGTTAAATTCTTTTGGGTCTACTGTGGCAGAGTGCACATTGGTAAATACTTTAAACTCATCAGCACAGCGGACGTCATAGCCGTAGCTTGATAGCCCATAAGATATGAGAGGCATTCCGCCTTGACTGCGCATTTGGGCTTCTACAAAGGGTTCTATCATCCGTTTGCCATGAGCCATTTTGGCTATCCATTTATCTGATTTAATTGTCATGTTATCTGTAATTATAAAGGAAATTGAATATGAAACTCCTAATCACCTTGCTATACAATATACAATATGGAAGATATTCTAAAACAATATAAGGATCCGTATCTCAATTTGGATTATATTACTTTGGGAGCGGTAGAATCATTGTCGTCACCAGGGCAGAGTGGTGAGCAAAAACTAACAGTAACTTTGCCATATCCAATTGGTAGGGCTAAACAAAGAATTGAAACTGAATTGAAAGAACATCTCAGTAAGCATAATTTTGCTAAGGTTCAGATTGAGATTAAGCAAAAGATAGCATCACTTAATCCGCGTCCTCAGACCAAGCAGCTAACAGGAGTGCGTAATATTATTGCAGTGGCATCTGGTAAGGGAGGGGTTGGTAAATCCACTACCTCTATTTATCTGGCGGCAACATTGCAGAGTTTGGGGGCTAGGGTTGGCATGCTTGATGCAGATATTTATGGACCAAGTCAACCATATTTGTTAAATGTTCAAGCAGATAAAAAAAATATAGCAGGGGAAGGTAACACAATGAATCCAGTCATATCTAACGGGCTTAAGACAATGTCGTTGAGCTATTTATTGGATGATGAGCAAACTCCCGCTATATGGCGTGGGGCGATGGCTTCCAACGCATTGCAACAATTGGTGTATTCCACAAATTGGGGCGACTTGGACTATCTTATAGTGGATATGCCGCCAGGAACAGGAGATATTCAGCTTACTTTATGCCAAAGGGTGTCATTGAGTGCCGCAGTTATAGTGACTACGCCACATAAGCTAGCTCTTATAGGAGCAGAGAAAGCGGTGGAAATGTTTCGTAAGCTTTATGTTCCAGTGCTTGGCATGGTAGAAAATATGTCTTATTACGATTGTTCAAAATGCGGCGAGAGACATCACATCTTTGGTGAGGGTAAGAGTGCAGCTTTGAGTGAAAGCAAAAACCTTGAGTTATTAGGAACATTGCCGCTGCAAGAAGATTATAGTGAAGCAGTGCAAAATAATAAAATCCCCGAGCATTGGCAGGAATTGGCTTTTCGCATAGCATTGGCTATAAGCAAACTTAATTCGGCTCCTTCCCCGCAGATACAAGTAATGAATGATTAAGGGCAGATATATTCATGCATCCCATTCGCGCCAGAAGCCGTTCTGCGGACAATAAATAGCGATTTTAATAGGGGGACTAATTGAGGAGGTACTAACTGGGTGGTTATCGGATGTGGATTTAGATAAATCGGATTCAGCGCTTAGTTCTTTGAGGGCTGTGGCATAGTTGCTGAGTTGGCGATAATATTTATCAAGTTCTTCTGTAGAGAATGAACCGTCCTCTGATGTTTTGTAGTCAACTATCCACTTAACTCCATCTGCTTCAAAAAATCTATCAATACGGATGCTGCTTTTATCTTTGCGCGCCAATGCCCATTCGTTCTTACTTGCATTTTCACTTGCATTTTTGCCTGACGCTTTAAGTATCCACTGAGCGCGTTCATCCTGCAGGCAAAAATTTAGAGTGGTGCTGGCTACGCTGTTAAGTTGATTGATCTGTTCCGTATTTAACCCTTTTCCTCTTAGTAAGTTATTCCATTTTTTTATCTCTTTTTGTAGGAAATTCTCCGTCAATTCTTTGTTATTACATAATTTTGTTATATCTTTGCCAGCAAGGGACTCCATTAGACGATGAATTATTATTCCTTTACATCTTTCATAAGGCGGACTCCAAATACTAAAAGGTGCCGTCTTGGATGCTGCTTCTTCTTGGGATATATCATCATAGCCATCATGAAAGTCAGAGTAATCGCTTAAATCTGATGAAGCAATTCTCTTGATTTTAACTTCAGATTCTTTATTTCTTGTATCTGCTGGGTTATGACACGGAATTAATTTGTCAATATTTTCATCTAATGGTTTATAAATTAAACTCAGAAATGAGTCATACGCGGGGTTTTTGATTGATTTGCGTATTTCGTCTGATGATTTTTCTCCAACATCAGCATCATATTTTAATGCATAGTGCAAATATAAACGACTGCGCGCTCGGGTGCAGGCAACATAGAATAGACGGCGATATTCTTGCTGCTGTTGCTCTGCTTTAATTCCTTTTATCATAGTGTACACTGGCTCATCTTGCGCGCTGCTGCTGGGTGAGTGGATAGCCATTAAGGCAACTTCTTGCTGTTTAGTTGGAGTTAATTTATTGTTAGCGGCATCCGAATCGCTTAAATCTGACATGGAATCAGCACTGATTATAAAGTCCGCCACTGTTAGCAGATCTTGGGATGCACTTTTATTTCCAGCACCTCTATGTAATGATACTAAGAATACATAGTCAAACTCTAATCCCTTAGAACGATGAATTGTCATAATTTGAATGGGTGCCTTGCTTTCAAAATTTGCGCCAAGATTATCCATTTGACGTTTCATGGCATCCAAGTTAAGGACGCTGCCATTATTCTCTGATTCTCTGAGAAGATTGAATATTAGTTCTGTTTCAAGCAGGTCCTTTTCACTAGTTAACCTAGCGGGTCCGCCTAATGTTTGCCATGCCTGATCAATCACATCGTGCCAACTTTTGCGCCTTCTTTCTCGCATGGCTGGAGTTATACAAAGAACAAAATATTTTATTCTATTTACTCCATCAGGGGATACAGAATTGTTAACGCGATTCTGG
Organism: Gammaproteobacteria bacterium; assembly: GCA_965207945.1. Lineage (GTDB taxonomy): Bacteria > Pseudomonadota > Gammaproteobacteria > CBDBNL01 > JAAOII01 > JAAOII01. Next base: position 1,056,320 of record OZ242303.1, on the reverse strand, counting down.
GCTATATCCTGTATTAGTTGCCATAAGTTATGCTTATTCTCGTTGTGAGCTATGCTTAGGAGATCCTTAAGTTGTAAGCCGCACCAAGGGGCGCGTAGCATAGCGTACCAAGCAAGTTCATCCTTAATGTCATAAATGCCACTCACTAAGGTAAAAATATCCATAATAATTGGATTTGCTGCAGCGAATGATGCGCGACTTGCATCAAAATCCAGCTTGGCTTCGTGTAATAAAGGGATAAGTCCGGCTATATGGTTACGATTACGGGTTAATATGCCTATCTTTGCTTGGGGTTGTTGTTCGGTTATCCTGTGTAATTCACTGATTATTGGCTGAAATAACTGCTGTGCAGAAGGAGTGAAGTTATCTGGGTGAATAATCCCCAGATGAGAGAGAACCTCATCTTTTGTTGTTTGGTTAGAAGTAATGACTGATGAATTATCAGAGTTTGCAGGATTAGTGTGCGTGTAGGATACTGCATCAATGAGATTATCTGCCTTAGCAGGAAATACTTGCGCGAATGTTTGATTGAACCACTCAACGAGTTGTGCCTCAGAACGATAATTATATTGCAGAGTAATTCTTATTAGGGGGACTTGTCCAAGTCGCTGTTCATCCCATAGGCGGTTGAATATGCGCACATCCGCTTGACGAAAAGCATAGATGGACTGCATTGGGTCGCCCACTAAGAATAAACTATTGGAGGTTGCCGCATCCCATCCTGCAGATATGGCTTGCAATAACTGCAGCTGTCCATAAGATGTGTCTTGGAACTCGTCAACCAATAGGTGCCTTAGACGATAACCGAGCCGTTCGGCAAGTAGGGTGGGGGAGTTCTCTTGCCCCATGACTGCTATAGCAGCAAGCATTATGGCGCTATGGTCACATTTATTGTCGCGTTTGAATATCTGTAATAAGTGGGCTGAAGCAAACTTTATTAACGTTTGAGCGGCTTTAACTAAATGTAATTCTTCCGCCTTATATTCTTCAGCCCATAGGCGTGACTTTGCCAATATTTCAATCCATTCGTTTTTTTGTTGTAATTCTTCTAACATCAATTGCATTTGCTTTTTAGTATCGCTTCCTGTGAAGAAGCCATGCCTTTTGTTCAGACCTGATGGCCGGCGTAATGTTTCGCCGCTAGTTAAGAGTATTTTTGATAGGTTTTGCCAATCCTCAAGCAGGCAATCTTGCCAGTTGGTGTTTGCATCAGGTGTTATGAATGGAGGTTCTGGACAGTGTTGGAGGTTGTCGTTTAGTATTTTGGTGATTTCGTCCAACATATCTGTAGGGGCTGATTGGACAAGACGCCTTTTGAGTTCTTCAATCAGTAAGTGTAGTTGTGCGGCGGGATTATACTCTTTCTCATCTATAAGCGGCAATATTGCTACCCTATTTGAGAGTATTGAAGCGACGCTAGCTTTTAGCTTATTGCGGCTATTGCTGTGGAGATATAGCAGCTGCATCAATCCTTGTTTGTTTTCTTCTGTGAGCTGCATTGTTGCTAATGCATTTTCTGATGCCTCCAAATATAGCTGTGTTATTTCTTCATCCATTACTATCTCTGGCATAGTCCAAAACTCAGCTTTCAATGGGTCTAATGATACCAAAGTATGACAGAAAGAGTCAATTGTGGTTACGTTATCACTGGTTATTATTCTTTCTGTTAGCCATTTTTTCTGTTTTGCTTTTGCGATCACCTTTTGTGCTAGCTGATAGGTTATTTTTTTGTGGGGTTCTTCAGGAGGGGCGGTTCGTTCTAACTCCTCGCGAATGCGCCTTCTCATTTCAGCAGCTGCTTTGCGCGTGAAGGTGATTGCTACTATTTGGCAGGGATCATCACATGCTTCTGCTAATAGAGTTAAGTATCTTTGCACGAGCAGCTCGGTTTTACCTGAGCCCGCAGGTGCCTTGACGATCATGCTTTGTTGGTGGTTAAGCGCCTGGTTAATTGATGTCACTAATTAGAATATTAAGTATAGATATATGAGTCCCCAGAGTATGGGTTGATGAAGCATGTATATAATCAATGAATATCTTCCGCTTATTGCTAAAGGATATAGCCAATGTATTCCATTTTGGATGTAGATGTACTTACCTAAAAGGCGCGCAGTGAACATACCAAGAAGAACTATTCCAAACCAAGGGAATATTGGAGTAAAATCAGCGGAACTGGTAACCCGTGTAACCATTCCCAACCATCTTAGTAAAGGGTGATTGAATAAATCATTTTGGTAGTTGAATCCTATATAGATGATTAACGCCCCTATTATAAGGTTAATCCAATAAAATCTTACAAACAGCAAGCCAAGAACCGAAGCAGTAGCTACCAGATGGAGTATGCCAAAAAAAATATATTTATCCGATAAAACTAAGGAAGTAACTATAGTTATTGCTATTGCATTTGCCGCTATTATTAGTAATCTGCGCCCATAAGAGTTCCATCTAAAACCTCGTTGGTAGTGCAGATATAGGGAAGCGCCAGTTGCCCCAAGAAAACAACTTAATATGACATAACGAAAGGATATCCATTTAATATCGGTATACATTGGAATATCAGCTAAATTAAACAATGTTAAGTCATAGAAAAAATGAAAAATAACCATCAGCACTATGCCTATGCCGCGCAGTGCATCAATTAATAAGCTGCGGTTATATAGTTTGGCAGGGCGTAGTTTATTAGCGAGATTACTCATAGTTAAATCTGCATAAGAAGTAATATATTTTCCATAAATTAACCTGTAACGACATATTATAATTGTTTGATGTGTAATCAAATGGGTCTGGGAGGACTCGAACCTCCGACCTCACCCTTATCAGGGGTGCGCTCTAACCAGCTGAGCTACAGACCCACATCTATTTATATTATAAAGAAATCTATAAGGGTCTTGCAAGTAGTTGCAAATATTTAAGGGAGTATTAATCTATTTTAATAGAACTCTTTTTCTTATTTCTTTTATTGGTTGATGTGCGTGGGACATGTCCACTGGGAGTCCCGTTTTTAAACGCTGATTCACAATTATCCCATTTATCATCAAAAAATATGTCGGCATTGAAGGACTTTAAAAACTCTCCTTTATCTTGCCCGCCTAAGAAGATACATTCATCAAGATGAACTCCCCATTTTCTTAAAGTGAGTATCACTCTTTCGTGTGCTGGAGCAGAGCGGGCTGTGACCAATGCGGTTCTTATTCTAAGTGATGAGTATTTTGTTTTTTTTGCGCCTTTATCTTCGTTAAGATAGTTTTGCTGAATGCTACTTAATGCTTCCAAAAATGGCTTAAAGGGACCTGGATCTAGAGGGGTATTTGCAGATTCTTTTTCGGATTTACCGAATTTTTTTACTCCATGTTTTTCGTTAATTTTTTCTGCCGCGTCTGAAAAGAGAACCGCATCTCCATCAAAAGCAATATTGAGGTTAGGGCTATTATGGGAGGTGTTTTCTTCGCCATATATAGTTGCGGCGCCTACTTTTTTTTCTATGAATGAATTAACATCTGCGGCATTGGCAGAGAGAAAAAGATGACAACCAAAGGGCTTGGCATAAGTAGCAGGGCTGTTACCACCGCAAAAGGCAGCACGGGTTATGTTTAAGCCATGTGCTTCAATTGCATTAAATACTCTGAGTCCAGTATTGGCGCTATTACGCGATAACAGCACCACTTCTATTAGTGGTTTGAGCAGAGAGTGTTGCTTCATTATTTGCTCATTTATTACTAGAATTTTTTTAATGAGATTAAATCCATAGCCGGGCTTCAGCGCCTTTTCTTCGTGCTTCACCTGATGCATTTCATAAGCTTCTAATCCTTTTTTACGAAAAATCTCATCACTTTTTGCTAAATTAAAAAGCGCGCTAGAAGAAGTACCAATAATTAAGGGAGGCAGAGTTTTTAAATTTGATTTTTTCATATTAGGTATTATTTTACAAACAATTAGCGGGATTGAGCTAAATAGGCTAAGCCGCGTTTTTCTATTTGTTTGAATATTGCTATCAATATAAAAGTTATTGCCATGTACATCAAGGCGGCAGTTATAAATGCCTCATAAGGGGTGTAGTAACGGGAATTAATGAAGCGGGCAACTCCGGTTATATCGTAAAGAGTAACCAAACTCACTACTACTGTCCCATGTAGCATGAAAATGACCTCATTGCTATAAGCAGGGATACTGCGTCTAAGGGCGCTTGGCAAAATAATTTTGAAGAATGCAACAGAACGCGACATGCCAATAGCTCTAGCCGCCTCTATTTCTCCATGCGGAGTGCCTACAATAGCGCCACGTAATATTTCTGAAGTATAAGCAGCATTGTTTAAAGCCAGGGCTAAAATTGCACAGAAATAGGGCTTTTCAAAGGCAACCCATAAAAAACTCGAACGAATAAATTCAAATTGACCGAGTCCGTAATAAATCATGAATAATTGAATTAATAAGGGTGTGCCGCGAAAGAATGTAACAAATATTTTGCTGGCAATACGAATTATTGGGTTGGTGCTTAGCATAAGAACAGATAAAATAATACCAAACAAGGTGCCTATAGGAGTGGATATAAAAAGCATCTGCAGGGTTACAGAAAGTCCTTTTAAATATAGATGAAAATTATCGGTTATGATAGAAAAATCCATTATATATTTCCTGTTTTAAAGCCGCGACTGTATCTTTTCTCCAAATAATAAAATATTAGGGCGGAAATCACTGTGAAGGCAAGATAAAAGAGCGCTACTGTAGTGTAAAAAGCAAAAGGAAGGCGAGTACTATTGGATGCCAACGATGCTTTGCGCACTATGTCTTCAAGTCCTATTACAGACACAAATGCGGTGGTCTTCATGAGGACTTGCCAGTTATTACTTATGCCAGGGATGGCATAGCGTATCATCTGTGGGATTAATATACGCCAAACAGTTTGCAGGTAACTCATACCTTGGGAGTAAGCTGCTTCTAATTGCCCTTTGGGAACGCTGAGAATGGCTCCTCTGAGGGTTTCTCCCATATATGAACCAAAAATAAAACTGAGAGTCACAACACCAGCAATAAACGGACTTACATTAATATATTCATCATAACCAATCACCGCAGTTAACCAGTTTACAAAAACCTGGCCGCCAAAAAATATAAGGAGCATTAATACTAAATCTGGCACTCCACGAATAACAGTGGTATAACAATTGGCAGCATATACCAGAATCGGTTTGCCTGATAATTTACCAAGAGCTGTTATTAATCCAATTATTAAAGAGAAAAGAAGTGAAATTAGAGCGAGAACTATAGTAACCTGGGCACCCAACCATAGTTGGTATCCATATCCGTGTAGTATATTATCTAACATTAGGCGTTAATTACTTTGAAAGCTTGCTGGGGTTGGTGTTAGTAAATAAAAAGAGAATACCCCGCCAAGAGCTGCATTCCTGACAGGATATCCTCAAAAATTGTTTATCAGTTTATTAAAAACTAATGTTTTTTATCAAAGAGACAATTAATTGCCAAATATATCATAAGCGAAGTATTTATCATTAATCCGCTTATAAGTTCCGTTGTTGCGTATTGTTGCAATTGCTTGATTAAATTCTTTCTGCAATTTCTTATCTTTTTTACGTAATGCAATACCTATGCCATCACCAAACCATTTAACGTCGGTTATATCGGGACCAACTAGCTCAAATCTTTTGCCAGGAGAAGTGCTTAGAAAACCTTCTTCAACTGCGGCACGTTCTGCAAGAGTTGTATCAACGCGTCTTGCTTGGAGATCTAAAAAGACCTCTTCTTGGCTTGTGTAGCGGACAATCTCAGCAACCTTGCCGTAATTGTCGGTTGCATAGTTATCAAATGTTGTAGCACGTTGAACCCCTATTTTTTTACCTTTTAAGCCAGAATTTGATATTTTAAGTCCAGCGCCCTTGCGAGAAATGAACTTAACGGGCATTTGGTAATATTTACTAGTGAATGCCACTTTTTTCTTGCGTTCTTCGGTTATTGACATTGAAGCGATTATAGCGTCATACTTTCTTGCCAATAGCGATGGTATCATTCCATCCCAATCTTGTTTGATAAGTTTGCATTTGTAGCCCATCTCTTTGCATAGGGCAACAGCAATATCAATATCAAAACCAGTAACAGAACCATCTGAATTGGTGGTGCTAAAAGGAGGGTAAGCCCCTTCTACGCCAATGCGTAAATCTTTTGCCATAACAATATTTCCAATAGTTAGAAGAAATAGTGCTAAAGCGATATTAAATATCTTTTTCATAATAATGTTGTATATGTTAAATTAATAAAGTTAATTATACACTAATATCACGTAAAAACTTTTTTATTTTTATTGGGAGAGAAGTAATACTGTAGTAACTGCTAATTAGCAATAGCATAGGAAAGATGCTATAGGCAAAAGATTGTTGTATATGTCTCTCATGAATAATTGTATAAGGAAAGACAGTACACCACAAGATAATTCCAAACAAAGAGAAGCAAATTGATAATAGGGGTATAGTATATTGTTTGTTTTTCATTGTAAAAAACATCCATATACTAGGAATGATAAAGAAAATAGTAATTGCTCCTGATAGATAATTAATTAATTCCGAATAAGTTTGGCATTTATTATACTGGCAATACCCTTTATATACATCAGAGAATTGAGTGCGCTTTGTTGCATCATGGAAAAACTCTTCCAGTGAGACAATTTGTAGATGACAAATAATTGCTGTCAATAAACCCGTTACAATAGCAAATGAAATAATTCCTGCCTCAGGAATCCATAATCTGTAATTCATTTTTTCTCTATTAATAATATAAAAATGAAAAGCTAACACAGCCGTTGCGATAGCAGATATGTAATCATAATTTATTAAGCTTGAAATAAAAAATAATAAAAATATGATTGTAAACAAAATAAGAGCTCGCCGCCAGTAGTTGTCTATAAAATTCAGTTTTGCAAGCATGATTGGCATTAAAGCAACTGGCGCTAAGAATAGTCCATAATTGAGCCATAAGCTTGAATCAAGTTTCACGGATGGCCATAAAGAGAGTGCAAGTAATAAAGGTATGATACTGCCGTTTATATTGAACAGATAAAGCAGGAAAAATAAAAATACACCTAAACTGATAAGAGTACCTGATATATACATGATACTGTTTATCGTTGTAATATCTTGGACACTAATTTTTTCCATGACCACTGCGCCTATATGAGCTAATAATACATATTGGCTGTCATAATAACCATACGCCGAGTTTTCATCAGGAAGTTCATCTAAATTAAGTTCATTTCCAGAGAAAATAAAGGGCTTTATCGCTCCGTCTTCCTGAAAAGTGACAACAGGTTTCTTAAATGGCTCATAATCTATATCAAATCCATTGGCATGAGCATAAATTGATGAAATTATTTGCGTATCGCTCCAAGTGTCAAAGTATCCCTCACCTGTTGCCAAACCAGATAATGACATACAACATATAGTCACAGAAATTATTACAAAAAGTATTTTTTTACTTTGAGATAATTTATCCGAGAAGAAAAAATTTACAATTTTATTCATAATAATGTTGTATATGTTAAATTAATAACTTCAGTATACACTAATATCATATAAAAATTTTCTAAGTGGAATTGCTTTATTCATATTATTGCAATATTTCATCAACCACATAAAGAGGGCGTTTTTTAACTTCGTTATAAATTCTGCCAACATACTCCCCTATAACCCCTATAGCTGTCAATTGTATTCCACCTAAGAATAGAATAGCTACCATAGTGGATGTGTAGCCAGGAATTGCCAGATTAAGAAATAGCTTTTGGTAAATCAAATATCCGCCATAACAGAAGATAATAAAAGATAAACTAAAGCCAAATAGGGTGATTAGGCGAATAGGAACTACAGAAAAAGAAAATATGCCATCAATGGCGTATAGTAGCATAGCTCTGTAATTATATTTTGTTTTCCCATGTTCTCTTGGCGGGCGGTTATATTTCATAAGTTTTTGAGAGAAGCCAGGCCAGCTTAACAACCCTTTCATAAAGCGATGATGCTCTTTTAATTCGCGTATAATGTTAATAACCTTTTTATCCATTAAACGGAAATCGCCAGCATTTTTAAAAACAAATGGTTTATCAGATATTCTATTAATTAATCCGTAAAAAAGGTTAGCTGTTATTTTTTTTAGAAAAGGGTCTTGTCTTGCGACGCGAATAGGAATAACCTCATCGTAACCCTGTTGCCAATAGTCAATCATTTCTTTGAATAGGGATGGAGGATCTTGCAAATCTGCATCAAGTGGAATGACTGCATCACCATAAGCATGGTCAAGCCCTGCAGTTAATGCCACCTCTTTACCAAAGTTACGTGTTAATTTGATAACTTTTATGCGGCTATCTTTGACGTGATATGATTGAATAATATCAAAAGTATTGTCAGTGCTGCCGTCATCCACCGCAATTATTTCCCAATTAGGAGTAATTTTTTCAAGCTCAGTAATTGTTTTTTGAAAATAGATATCAATCATTCCTCCTAGTTCTTCATTGTAAAAGGGTGTTACAATGCTCAATGTCCAGTTTTTGTTGCGCATATTCTCGTATATTTTATGTAATGTGCATCATTTTAACAAATTATTAGAATAAATGTGTATTTAGCCCCCTGTAAATTAAAAAGTATTCGTTAATCTATGCTTGATAATCTACTCGGTTATAATTGATTGCATGCAAACAGATATGCTTACAAAAGCTAAGAAACTGCAATTATCGCAAAAATCTCTGTTCTACTTTTCCTTATTCGGCATAATTGTTGTTTATGCCATAGGTATGGATACAGATATCATGGAATATGATGCAGCTTTATATGCTGAGATAGCACGTGAAATGGCAATAACCAATAACTATTGGGAACTCTACTACCGTGGTGAGGATTGGCTTGATAAACCCCATCTTACTTTTTGGTTAAGTGCTGTTTCTTTTGAGGTTTTTGGAGTTAATAACTTTGCTTATAAACTGCCGAGCATATTGATGTTCTTAGTTGGCTTGAGATATGTGTGGTTGCTTGCTATTTATGAGTACAAGAGTGAGCTTGGTGAACAGATAGCCACTTTGGCGGTGTTAATTTTGGCGGTGTCCCAGCACATAATATCTTCCAATAATGATGTGCGCACCGATGCGATTCTATTGGGATTTATTGTTATGGCTGCTTATCATTGCCGCAGATTAATTGATAGCAAGCAGCTAACTCATATATTGGTTCATATATTAGGCGGTGCTATTGCTTTGGCAGCCGCCCTAATGACTAAAGGAATATTTATTTTGCTAATCCCTGCAGGAGGTGTTATCGCTCATGCTTTTTATAAACGTAAACCCCTTATCATCTTTAACATTAGATGGTTCGTACTTGCGGCGCTATGCTTGCTATTTATCTCTCCTATGCTGATTGCATATTATTTTCAATTTGATGCCCAACCACATAAGCAGGTTAATATGCAAGATTGGGGAACTGTATCCAATTTATCTGCTATTAAGTTTTACTTTTGGGACAGTCAGGTGGGCAGAGTTGTTGATACAGGTTTGGTGCACGGAAGGGGAACATATTGGTTTTATTTGACAACTATTTTATGGGCATTTATGCCTTGGGGAGTATTATGGTATGTCTTTTTGTGTGCTCAAGCACGCAGGGTATTTTGGCGTCAAGATGCTGTAGTTTTTTACCTTGGCTGTTCTTTACCGTTATTCTTAATATATTCTTTTGCGTCGTTTCAGTTGCCTCATTATATTAATATTTTGCTGCCATTCTTCTCCATAGGAATTGCCCATTTCCTTGTAACTCTAAATAATCCCAAGCTAGGTAAAGTGCTTGCAGTTATTCAAGCAGGGCAGATTACATTACTTTTAATCTTTATGGGGTATATTTTTATTGCTTTTAATCCGCGATTAGAATTAGCAATGATTGATACATCTTTGGTATGGCTACTTGGAATTATTGTAATTTTTTTATTATACAGTCATAAGAATCAATGGAAATTGCAGATAGTATTTGCTCCAGCAATGGCAATGATAATGTTGAATTATGCGGCAAACCGTATAATACTTCCTCAATTATTAGAATATCAGTGTGGTTCGCAAATAGCCCATCACATCAATAACAATCAACTAACGGATACTCCTTTGTATACTTATGGGATAAAACCATCGCTCACCGCAGTTGACTTCTACATGAATAGTATAGTTCCCATTTTAGAACCTACAGATAAGGAGGTGGGAGAGAGATTTTATCTCATAACCTCAGAGCAGGGGCTGCAGGACTTTAAAGATAATGGTTATCAAGCGGAGGTATTGCTGATAAAACCTGATTATCCGATAAGCCGTATAAGTCCACAATTTTTAAATTATAAGACCCGCGAAGATACTATTTCACGTTGTTATTTGACGATAGTATCTTCAAAATAATTGGATGTTGGAAACTTACAATATGTTGCCATATAATATGCGAGTAACTGGAAACACTAAATAATGAAAGGAAAAGGAGAAGTAAAAGTAAAGCCAAACGGAGTATTGCAAAATAAAATGCAGGCAAAATTAAAAAGTAAATTAAAAGGAAAATCTAAAGACAAATTAAAGTCCACTGCAGTGCGCCAGAGTAAACAAAAAGAACCGGTTATATCAATTAAGAATGTTCATCATTCTTATGATGGAAAGAACAAAATTATTAAAGGGATTTCTGTGGATGCTTATGAGGGGGATATCATTGCAATTCTTGGTGGTAGCGGTTCAGGCAAAAGCACCTTGTTACGTTGTATGAATCTATTAGAAATACCACAGCAGGGTGAGATATATTTCCTTGGAGAACATCTGGAGTTTGTTGGGGGTGCTAAAGTTGGCGCTAAGAGTAAAAGAAGAGTTAAGTCACCTAAACAACTTACACGCCTGCGTTCAAAAATTGGTATGGTTTTTCAACAATTCAATCTATGGTCACATAAAACGGTCATGCAAAATATAATTGAGGCACCTATATGTGTCCTTCAAGCAAAAAAAGAAGATGCAATTCTCTTGGCAAAAAAACTACTGAAGAAGGTTGGGCTTAGTCAGGATTTGCAGACATCTTATCCTTTACAGCTATCAGGGGGACAACAGCAAAGGGTAGCAATTGCTCGCACTATGGCTATGAATCCGGCATTAATTCTTTTTGATGAACCAACATCTGCATTAGATCCTACTTTGGTTAACGAAGTGCTGCAGGTAATAATAGCACTGGCTAAAGAAAAAAGGACTATGTTGGTAGTAACCCATGAAATGGAATTTGCCCGCAAGGTAGCCACTAGAGTCATATTTTTACACAAGGGTTTGATAGCGGCGGATGGAACTCCGGCACAGATTTTTAATAAAAATAGCAATCCAGTCCTAAGAAAGTTTTTACAGCAAGAAAAATTAGTATGACTATCATCCATGATTTATCACCAGCTGTGGATCTGATATTCTTCAAAATCCATTGGTATGGGATTATGTATTTGCTGGGATTTTTAATTGCATTAGGTTTGGGCTATTATCGTCGTGACAGATTAGGATGGGATAGTGATGATTTATCTGATTGTTTATTTTATTGTGTTCTGGGAGTTATTATAGGAGGGCGACTGGGCTATATGTTGTTCTATAATACTTCATATTTGTTAGCTAGTCCTTGGAAGGTTTTTTTTATTTGGGAAGGAGGGATGTCTTTTCATGGTGCAGTTATTGGGGTTATAGGGGCATTTTTACTATTGGCACGTAAAAAGAAAGTCAACCCTTTTGATTTAAGTGATTTCATATTGCCATTAATTCCTATTGGTCTGGGTTTAGGTAGGGTTGGAAATTACATAAATGGTGAACTTTGGGGTAAACCAACTAATTCTGATTGGGGAATTATTTTTCCTGATTCAGGCAATTTGTTGCCGCGTCATCCAAGTCAGTTATATGAAGTATTTCTTGAAGGGGTGGTATTATTTACTATTCTATGGATATTTACTTTAAAACCGCGTCCGCGTATGAGCGCTAGCGGCTTATTTTTGCTGGGCTATGGAATCGCTAGATTTGCAGTAGAGTTTGTGCGCGTGCCTGATGTGGGTTTGGGTTATCTGGCTTTTGGTTGGCTAACCATGGGACAGTTACTCACTTTGCCGATGATAATTGCTGGTATTTTCATGCTTTACTATGGTTATAGACGTAATATAATCGCTCACTATGCATCAGATTGACCTTTACATAGAAACCATTGCCCGCATCATAGATTGGATAGCAATAGCCATTTTGGGGCAAAGAAATTATGTATATTAAAAAGGCAAAAATAACAAGTAGTCAAAAATAATGTTGGAGTCGTTGCTGTTTATTAGCGGCTTATTGTTAGGGGCAGGCATAACATATATTGTTTTAATGAGAGGTGGGAATACCGCAACAAGTGAAAATATTAAGCTCAAAGCACAACTGGAGGCAGAGCAAAATAATATTGATAGGTTTGAGAATTTGGCAGGCAAGGTTCTTGCCTCTCAATCGGATAAAAGCCGCGTTGAACTTGAAAAGACATTAAGCCCATTAAAACAAAACTTGGACAATTTTCGTAATCGGCTTGAAGATCTACAACGTCAAAGAAGTGAAGAAAGCTCTGCATTAACTAAGCATATAGAAATTCTTCAACAAAGCAATAGCGCACTGAGTCAGCAAGCAGAAAACCTTACTAATGCCTTACGAAGTGATAAAAAAATGCAGGGTGATTGGGGAGAGGTTATCTTAGAAAAAATTCTGCAGCAATCAGGGTTGGAAGAGGGCAGAGAATATGAAACTCAATCGTCTTTCAAAGATTCTGAAGGGAAAAGATTTCAACCCGATGTGATATTAAAACTGCCAGATGATAAGAATATAATTATTGATTCTAAGGTCTCATTGAATGCCTATACGGATTACTGTAATGAGGAGGATGAGCAACAGCAACGTATCTATCTGAAGCAGCATATTCAAGCAATTGATAATCATATAGTTCAGCTGGGCAGCAAGAATTATGAAAATCTTAAGGGGCTTCATTCGTTGGATTATATCTTGATGTTCTTTCCGCTTGAAGCAGCTTTTTTGGCAGCACAAAAGGAAGATCCGCAACTATTTGAAAGAGGAATTAGTAAGCATATTATTTTAGTTACTCCCTCAACTCTATTAGCTACCTTGAAAGTAATACATAATATTTGGCGTAATGAAAAACGTGCACTCAATGCCCAGGAAATTGCTTTAGAAGGAGGGCGGTTATATGATAAGTTTCATGGTTTTGTTGAGGATATTCAAGGTGTGGATAAATCACTTAGACAAGCACAACAGAATCTTGATGGGGCAAAAAACAAGCTTTATGAAGGGCGTGGTAATATGATTAGCAGAGCGGAGAAGATGAAAGAATTGGGGGCAAATACAAAAAAACAACTGCCTGAGAATTTGTGAGTACTTTTCCACAAATAACCAGCTGGCGAAAAAATCCATTCATATATAGCATAATTGCAGTAAATGTAGCGGTATATGTAATATTGCATTATATTCTGCAAATTCCAAATCCGGCAGCAAGCTGTTTTGGTGGCTTGCAGCCCTATAAAGTTATTTCGCAAGGCGAATATTGGCGCTTACTAAGTTCAGTGTTCATGCATTATGATTTTTCACATATTTTATTTAATATGGTTGCATTATTAATTTTTGGTTCTTATGCGGAGACCTTTTTCGGCCATTGGCGTGCAATATTATTATATGTATCCAGTGGATTATTCGCCAATTTAGTTGCTTTGGGGGTGGTTTACTCGTTAGGAAATGTAGATTATTGCGCTATTGGCGCATCTGGAGCAATTTTGGGACTTGCGGCAGGCACTGCTTATTTAATGTGGCGCACTTGGAGGCAGTCGCGTAACCCCGCTGCTTATATTTTTGCCCGTCAGCTGGCGATTATACTGTTAATTCAATTTACACTTGATTTTGTTATCAAAGAGAGTTCTTTTTTACATCATTTTAGTGGAGCTTTGGCGGGGGTCATAATTGCTTATTTTATGACAATTAACAAATACAATTAACTTACAATATTTAGAGTTTATGACTAAAAAAAATCTTATATATGTCCAGTCCGGGGGCGTCACTTCAGTTATTAATGCATCGGCTTGTGGGGTTATAGAGACAGCCCGTTGCAATACTGATAAAATAGATAATATTTATGCCGCATCTTATGGGATAGGTGGATTGCTTGAAGAAAAAATATACGACTTAACCAACGAAGATGGTGGTAATGTTGCATCATTTGCACATACGCCAGGAGGAATATTTGGTTCGTGCCGCCATAGGATGAAGGACCCTGCTATAGATGATTCTGAGTACCAAAGATTGTATGAGATATTCAAGGCACATAATATAGGATATTTTTTCTATAATGGAGGAGGTGGGTCAATGGATGCTGCTAATAAAATTGCCAACTATTGCAAAGAAAGAAATCTGGACGTTAAGTGCTTAGGTATTCCTAAGACCATTGATAATGACCTTGACTATATGGATAACTGCCCTGGTTATGGTTCTGTTGCTAAATTTACTGCAACGGCAACTTTGGAATCTGGCTTAGATGTAGCATCAATGCATACCACATCCACTAAGGTGCTGCTTATGGAGGTTATGGGTAGGCATGCTGGATGGATAGCTGCGGCAGCAGGGCTGGCACATAGCTCGGCTCCACAACCACCTCATTTGATTGTGTTTCCTGAGATACCTTTGAATAAAATGGAGCTTATAGGACTGGTGGATAAATGTGTGAAAGAAAATGATTATTGCGTATTGGTGGTTGCCGAAGGAGCACGTAACGAAAATGGAGAGTTTTTGAGCATGGCTGCGGCTGGAACTCAGCAATTTGGCGGAGCTGCTAATATACTGGCGGTGCTAATAAATCAGCTGTTAGGGTATAAATATCATTGTGTTATTTGTGATTATCTACAGCGCTCAGCGCGGCATTTGAGTTCACAAGTAGATGTAGACCATGCTTATGCAGTGGGTAAAGCTGCTGTGGAATACGCTCTTAGTGGAGAAAATGCAATAATGCCAACAATTAGTAGAATATCTTCGTCCCCTTATAAATGGGAGATAGGTAAGATTGCACTGGATAAAGCGGCAAATTCAGAACGATTATTGCCACGCGGTTATATCGGCAAGGATAAGTATTCAATTACTGAAGACGCGAAAGAGCATATTGCACCGTTAATTCAAGGCGAAGCCCATCCTCCTTACGGAAGCGGACTGCCTTTGGTAGCAACCCGTGACTTTGCAGTGCTTAAGAAGAAACTACCTGCTTGGCGAGATGGAGCGCTATAAGATTGGTTTTGCGCTTCCATCGCTTCATGATCATGGCGGAGTTAACAAGGCGGTTATGCATCTTACAGATGCTTTACGTGAAATGGGGCATGAGGTTCATTTGTTTCCGTTTGGAGCAGGACAGAAAAAGATAGATGAGTATCATCATCCAATCAACACTGATAATGCTAAAAAGCAATACATAGAGTTTGATCATTGCTATAAAAGGGTAATTGAGCAGGGTCCATTCAATCTTTTTGTTGCTAATACTTTACCATCTCATCTGGTTTGTACATCAAGAGAGGTTGATAATTTAATTTGCTGTTTTCATCAACCTGGCTTATTGCATAGAACTTCATTTAAAATCAAAAGGTGGATTTTGATAAAAAGATTGAGAAAAACTTATAATAATCGTTCTATTGTATGGGTTGGTAAAAATGTTGGGGATGGTTTTATTGAGCAATATGGAATTAAGCCATCATCATATAAAATAATACCCAATGGATTGAATATAGCTAAGATTACAAAGCTAGCTACAAAAAAAGCACCTATTAGAATGATTAGTCCATTTATTATTTCTGTAGGCCGTCTTTCTAGAGAGAAAAATTTCCCTTTATTAATCAATGCTTTCAAGAGTTTTGCAGATAAGTATCATCTGGTTATATTAGGAGAAGGGAAAAGAAAGAAAGAGCTTGAACACCTGGTTAATGAGCTATCTTTAACCGATAAAGTCCATTTTATCAATTGGACTGATAATCCTTTTGCTTGGATTAAGCAAGCATCATTATGCGTCAGTACTTCTAATCAGGAGGCATGCCCTATGAATGTTCTTGAAGCATTAATCTTGGGGACACCTATGGTTAGCACTGATAATTTGGGTGCGCAAGAAATATTTACAGGAGAGTTAAAAAAATATTTAACACCATGTGATATGTTACAACCATTAATTAATAATATGAAATTAGCCATTAATGATTATCCACAAATAAACAAGAGTTTTTTTACTAAATATAATAGTAAAAATGTTGCTAGAGAATATCTAAAATTAATTAAAGTATTATAACCTGGTCAAAAATTATGAAGCGTTCTTTAAACACTAACAATTCAAAAATTATTAAGATATATGCTATGGATTATGTAGGAAAAAAAATGACTCCAGATTCATTCCAAGAAGGACTCTCAATAGATAATTCCTGGAATTTCATGGATTGTGAAGAATCTCCTGATTTGATATTATATCATTGTGATAAGAAACCTCAGAACAAATACTTAGACATACTAAGAATCAAAAAAAGATGGGGCTTTGCTCCTTTCTTATTAATGATGACAGGAGAATTTTATCCTTATAAACTACTTAATGCTGACTATAATATTTCATATCGCCCAGATAGCAAGAAGAATTTTTATTTAATTTTTATTATTACGGATAAAGAAGTTTTTCAAAAACTTTTAGTAGAAAAGATTCCGCCAGAAGTAAAAAAGCGAAAAAAATATCCTAAAAATAGATTTTGTAACTTTATTTATAGCAATTATAATGTCACAAATTTTCCTGAAAGTGAATTAAGAGCTGAATTTTGTAGAATGCTGTCAGGATATAAAAAAGTGGATTGCGCAGGCAAAGTAATGAACAACACTGATGAGCTTAAAAACCTTGAAACAAAACTAAATCATTATTATCTTGCCAAGTTAGAGTTTCAAAAACAGTATAAATTTTCTATCGCTTTTGAGAATAAAAGTGCCCCTGGTTACATTACTGAAAAAATATGGCATGCTTTCTTATCTGGAACTATTCCTATTTACCGAGGTTGTCCGAATATTGGTGATTTTTTTAATCCCGCTTCATTTATTAATTGCCATGATTATTCATCTTTTGATGATGTTATTGATAGGCTTAAAGAAATTGATAGCAATCCAAAATTGTTTGAAGAATACATTAATGCTCCTCCCATTTTGCCGTGTTCACGCTTTCACAATTATTATAACAAAGCCAGGATGGCTAAGAAAATGGAACATCTTATGAATACTGTAGTAAGTAAGAGAGAAAGGTATAAGAACATCCGTTTTATAAAAATTTATAATACTTTTCAGTGGTTTTTATTTTACTTGGTTAATATTAGAAGAATTATTCAGTTTGGCAGAAATAAAATTGGAATGAAATAGAAGCTGTTTTTGAATTAGACTTATGCGCAACTAATATTTTACAATGTATGGTATTTGGTGCCATTTGCCATCTAATATTAGATTCTTAATATGTGTTTTTTTAATTTTAGTTATCTGGCTGTACTTTGTATTCTTTGGAGTCATACCCTTAAGTATTTTTATAACAGATATTATTTCCTCAGTAGAGATATTTCTTGCTTTTCTAATGTTACTACACAAACGTGGAACTCCGCTGTTGTAAAGTTCTTTGCGAATATCTACGGAGAGTTTAGTAATAAGTTTCATAATGTCGTCAATTGATCTGTTATGTTTAATTGGGTCTTCTTCACCGTTTCTTCGGCACCAGGCACTAATATAAGTTGCAATATATGCTTTAAAAATATGAACGGGAAAACGGGTATTATTATTTGAACCAAAGTTATCATAAGGAAGGGTATATTTGTATAAAACCTCTGCTACAACTCCAGCAGCAAATTTTTCTTGAAACCTTAAGGTGAAATCCAAATCTTCTATGATATTATTACTGGCTCTCTGTTCATTGCACTCATTGAAAGCTGCTTTAATTATCATGGTAGTAGCATTTAAAACAAGGGGAACGGGGAAGCAGTTTTTTATAAATTTTTTTTTATTAGGCAAACGATCTACATGGTATACAGAATAACTAAAGAATTCTTCATCTCGGTATACATTTTCTATAAATGGAACACAGGCATGCAGGGTTGGATGACTTTTAAGATAACTTACTTGTTTTTCTAATCTAGTGGGTGTTGATATATCATCATCATCCATGAAAGCGATATATTTACCTTGGGATTTTCTTACTCCCGTGTTGCGAGCATGGGCAGGACCGCTATTTTGTTGCTTGATATACTTGATGCGTTTATCTAACTTAGAATATTCTTTTATTATAGAAGGGGATTTATCATTTGAACCATCGTCCACTATAATAAACTCAAAATCCTTATATGTTTGATTGAGAATTGACTCAATTGCCTTACCAACATATTTTTGGCGATTGTATACTGGCATCACAACACTAACTTCTTTCATAATTTATCAATGTTTGAATAGATTGAGGAGTTGTTGCCACTTTCCAGCAGCTAATATATATTTAATGCGCAACTTCTTTATTTTTTTTATACCCCTCTTATTTTGCTTACAGGAACTAAGCCCATTCATAATTTCCTTAAATTGCCTTATATCGTCTAAATTTGTATCTGATGTAATTCTTATGTTTCTAATTATTGGTCTAATATCCCGGAGTAACATTTCGGAGGCGACGGGGGGGAGCAGCGGAATGAATTTAATAATTTCTTTTAGCGGTTGTTCTTGGTAAAGTGGTTCTGATATTTTGTTTTGGCGGCACCAGAAATTTATGCGAATGGCAATGTAGGTATTAATATATTTGATAGGATTTCTCGTGTTTTGATTATTACCAATATTTGCTGAAGGTAATGTATACCTATATAGTATTTCGTGCATTGCCTCAGCTTTAAATTGTTCTTGGAACATTAAAGTAAAATCTAAATCTTCTATGGGAACAGTATTCACTCTATAGCCGCCGCATTCCACATACGCTTTTTTTTTAATCATCGTAGAAGGCCCTAAAATGAAAGGTGGATGGAAGGAATATTTAAGAAATTCTTTATCTGTAGGCAATATACCTGAACTATACATAGTGTTATGCATGTATTGCCCATTACTATCTATGCATTCCATGGGGCTAACACAAGCATCTATACTCCGATTTTGTTGCATGAACTTAAGTTGTTTCTCTAATCTTGTAGGTATTGATATATCGTCATCATCCATTAAAGCAATGTATTTATATTGAGACTTTTTTACTCCCTCGTTACGGGCATGGGCCGCTCCACTATTTTTTTGCCTAATCACCGAAATTCTTTTATCATGATTTGCATATTCTTGAATAATATTAAATGAACTATCTGTTGATCCATCATCTACTATTATGAATTCAAAATCCTTATATGTTTGGTTCAGAATTGATTCAATTGCACGAGCTAGATATTTCTCATGATTGTATACTGGCATAATAACACTAATGTTAGGCATGCTGTATTATAGGATAATTTGATAAATTCAATAGAAAACTACACATCTAATGCCATAAGTAATTACATAGCTGTTAATATTCCTCTATATTAATTGTAAAATGCTTATTAACTATGCGACAAAACCATAAAAAAGTTAAATTATTCTTGACCGATTTTGACGGAGTTCTGACTGATGGGGGTATCTTCTATTCAGCAGATGGGGAATTAGTTAAAAGATTCCATGTTCATGATGGCATGGGGCTAGAAATACTTGCGGAGATAGGAGTTATGACTGGCATTATTACTTCAGATAATTCTCCTATAGTTGATAAGCGCGCGGAACGTTTACGTTTTACTTATGTTATTAAAGGTAAAAATAAAGGGCAAAAACTTAAAGCTGTAGTGGAACTTTGTGATGAAATAGGTATTTCGTTAAGTGAAACGGCATATATGGGTGATGATGTCAACTGTTATGATTTACTTGCAAAGGTTGCATATTCGGCTTGTCCTATGGATGCACAGGATATGGTGAAGAGCATACCTAATATTTATATTACTAAGAATAAAGGTGGAGATGGCGCAGTCCGTGAGTGGATAAATTATTTATTTGAGAATAATCTTTTTGATACGGACAAGTCAATCCAATCCTTAGTCCTTACGAACTTTGAGTAATAGCGCATCTAAAAATATTCTACATCTACCGTCCACGCCATTTAATTTATTGATGTCAACAGCGGTGGCTTTAGCGAGGACGGAAGATGATTCTCGCCATTTTCTTTTTCTGATTGACCAATATCCCAGTCATAAGCCCTTTTATGAAGCAATAAAGAAGTGGGGTAAATATAGCCCTTTTATTCATACTGATATATTCTTTTCTTCTACAGGCAGCATAAACAAGTTCTTGACAAGAAAGAAATTTATGCAAGATATTCGTCGCCCATTGGATAAAATTATTCCCACAGAGATTATATGCAGTAATGATAGAAGGATGGAATTTCAATTTGCTATGCATTATATGAAACAGAAGACTGGCAAGTACCCGCTAGGTAGTTATATAGATGATGGTCTTTTTAGCTATTTAGGCAGAAAAAACACTATAGTAGATAAGTATCTTGATACCTTACTCAAGAAATTATTTTATGGTTTTTGGTGGAACTATCCACCGACTGTGGGTGCGTCTTCTCTTATTGATAATGCCTGGTTAATTTTCCCCGAGCAGGCAATTGAACCGTTACAATCAAAAAAACTTAAAAGGTTAAATGAGTTATTTTTTGCTAGTGAAAATATTCAAGAATTAGCACGTATTCTATGTGAGCGGCTGGATATCTACCTTAGGGTTAATCAGCATTCTAAGGTGTTGTTGTTATTATTGCCTCATTCTTCGGCGGTTGAAGATATTCGGGCTATGCGTAATGGGCTTTTACAGCTTGCGTGCAGTAAATATAGTGATTATAAGGTATGCATAAAATCGCATCCGCGTGATGATTTTGATAGATGGGGTTTTGGTGATGATGTGGAGCTTATTAGCCAAGCAATACCTTCAGAATTATTATTACCATTTTTACCGCAAGATAGAATTATTATGGGTCCGATATCTACTTCTTTGCTTACTGCAAAATGGTTATTGCCGATGACTTCTATTTATTATATTAATACTCATTTAAAAGGTTATCAAAATATATCAGTGGATGGATTTATGAATTCACTTGGTATTAAGCAGCTTGAGTCCCCTGGTTAATCACTAATAACATATAGCGATATTTAATTAATGTTAAAATTTGGAAATACAGTTATAAAATTATGAGCAGTGGTTATGTAGATTATTTTATAACTAGAGCAATGCCTCCAGTAAAGCCGGTTTTAGCAATGAGTATTTTACTTAGAGATGAAGAAGATATTATTGAGGATAATATTCTATTTCATTTGCATAATGGGGTGGATGTATTTGTTATCAGTGACAATGCTTCCACTGATAGTAGTAGAGATATTATAAATAAACTGGCACGCAACTATCCTATACATGTTATTGACCGTCCAGATGGAAAGTATCTTCAATCAGAATGGAGAACAGATATGGCACAAGTTGCATACAAAAAATTTAATGCTAACTGGGTTATTAATAATGATGCTGATGAATTTTGGCTGCCATGTAACGGAAACCTTAAATCATATTTACATTATAAAGATACAGTAGTAAGTGTATTACGCGGCAATATGTTGGTTGCTAAACAAGACAATCATTATTATGATAGTATTTGGCGTGTTGCATCTCCTATAGTATATCCTGTTGATAAACAGGAGGATGTCACAGCGCAAATGTCATTACTATTGGTTTCTATTAAAGGAAAGACCATAATTAATCCACGCGGCTGGTTTAGAGTGAAAGGGGGAAGTCACAGAGCATCTCATATATACAAACCCTTGGGAGTTAGACAAGAGAACGATATATTCATATATCACTTTCCCATTCGTAGCTATAAAAAATTCGTGGCTAATGCGCAGCAAGGTTGGGCATTGCTTAGCCATAACCCCGCAACCAGAATGGGAAATCACCTTAAACGTTGGGCAAGGATGTGGAAAGAAGGAATTTTGCGGGAAGAGTATGAGAGATTGCTATTTGATGAAGAAGAAATACAATTTATGGAAAAACTTGGGGTAATTATTAAAGATTCTCGCATGAAAAATGCTTTGCTTGAAATAAAAAATAATTAATTGGATGATAAGCAAGAGTTCTAAATTATTTTTAATTGCTTTTAGTAATAACTCACTGGGATATGAATACTTCAGTAAATTACAAAAAAACACATCTGTTAAGGTGAAAGTGTTTCGTTATGGTGCTCACCACAGAATTAGTTGGGAGGCATGGAAAAAAACTTCTTGGCGCCAGCTTAATAGAATTGCTAAAATAGGAGTTATCACCAGTTGGCGTAAAACAACCGATTAGATAATACTTTTTTAATGGGAGTATATCAATTGTTGAAATTACTTGGAGCATGCTTTCTTTTTAATAGATACTATAGCTATTTAATGAGGCAGTCAGGATGTTTTGTTGCTATGTGGAATGGCAATAAATTTGAACCATCTGTAGTTAAATTGGCGGCAAGGAAGTCGGGTTGTAAACTGATTTACTGGGAAAATGGACTTTTACCACAAACCATCACTATGGATGACAAAGGCATAAATTATTTGAATAGCTTAAGTCGTGTGGGAATTTTTATAGGCAGTTGCCGGATACTTTTAACAAGCTTCCTGATAAATTGATCGCCAGACAATTCCATGCTGATAAAAAAATTATAGGAAGTAGAATACAAATTCCTAGTAATTACATATTTGTTCCTTTCCAAGTAAATGCTGATTCTCAGATACTACTTCATTCTCCTTGGATAAAAGATATGCACCACTTGTTTAAAATATTAGTTGCAGTGTGGTCTAAATTAACTGATAAAAATATTAAGCTGATTATAAAAGAACATCCATCTTGCTTGAGTAACTATGATAGAGAATATGAGTTGGCCGGGTTAGATGACAGAATGTTTTTTGCTAACCTGAATGATACCCAAGAATTTATTCATAATTCCCAAGCAATAATAACTATTAATTCCACGGTGGGAATATAGGCGTTGTTATTTGGCAAAAAAGTTATAAGCTTAGGGCATGCCTGCTATAATTTACTAGGCATTACTCAAACAGCTTCTTCCGCAGAAGAACTTATTGAACGCATAGATTCACTACCCAATTGGAATATTGATGATGAACTGAGAAGAAAATTTCTTGGTTTTGTTTACAATAATTATTCTATTCCCTGTGCATATAATGAAACAAATGCTAAACATTGGGAAAAAATTAATGATAGATTGTATAAAATTATGAACGATGCAACATGGTTGTGAGTTATTTGGACTATTTCATCACTAGGGCATTTCCGCCAATAAAACCAGTTTTGGTTATGAGTATCTTGGTTCGTGATGAATAGAATATTATTGAGGATAATATCCTTTTTCATCTTCATCAAGGAGTGGATGCTTTCGTTATCAGTGATAATGCTTCCACTGATGGAACCAAAGATATTTTGAATAAATTAGTGCGCAATCACCCTATACATGTTATTGACCGCCCAGATGGTGAGTATCTACAATCTGCATGGATGACGGATATGGCACATATTGCCTATGAAAAGTGAAAGGCGGTAATCATGGCGCCTCTCATATTTATAAAGCACTAGAGAGTAGGGTAGAGAATAATATATTCATATATCATTTTCCAATTCGTAGTTACAAAAAATTTGCGGCTAATGCCAAACAAGGCGCCGCGTTACTTAAAAATAACCCTGATACTAGAATGGGCAATCATTTGCGCCGTTGGGCAAAAATGTGGGAGGCAGGAACCTTAGAAGAATAATATGAGAGGTTTTTGTTTACTCAAGCCGAAATGGGAACACTGAAGAAACTTGGCATCATCACTGAAGATACCCGCATCAAAAATGCTTTACTTGCTGTCAAAAAACGAAAATAATGGAGAATATATTGCCTTATTTTATAGTTTAACTCTGCTGGTATTATATGCTTGAATTAATTTTCCTTGTTTTATTAATTTTTTAGCTTTAGTTTTTTTAAGTTTATATGTGAATTTACTAGTAAATTCTTTAGGTGCTGTATGTTTTATTACTTTTATTAGAGAAGTTAATTCTTCATCGCTAATATATTTCCCGCTTTTTATTGATGTAATAACATTGTTACATAACGGATGGATCAAATCATCATATATGCTATTGCGTGTAATTTGTGGTAATTTGGGTATTAGAGCCATTATCTCATCTAGTGATTTATTTTCGTCCACTGGGTCAGAATTAGTATTCCTGCGAAACCAAGCACACAAATAAGATGATATATATAATTTTATGGAATTCACTGGGTCTCTGGTGGTTTCCTTGTCACCTAATTCGACATTAGATTTATCATATTGATACAAATATTCTGCTAGAATGGTCGCAGAAAACCTTTCTTGGAACCTTAAAGTAAAATCTATATCCCCTATTATGAAAGATGATATCCGAAAACCTGAACAGGCATTAAATGCTTCCTTTTTTATCATAGTGGAAGCATCTAAAATGAAAGGGAGAGGGAAGGCATATCTTAACATTGTGTTGTCACGCGGTAGTGAATTACCAATGATGGTTGCATATCGAATATTTTTTCCATCAGAGGTAATAAATTCTAGCATAGCCGTACAGGCATCAATTTTTGGATTATGTTCCATGAACTTAAATTGCTTTTCCAATCTTTGTGGAATAGATATATCATCATCATCCATAAAAGCAATGTATTTACACTGTGAATGGCTCGCACCAGTGTTACGTGCATGAGCTTGCCCTTTATTTTCTTGCTTAATATACTTTATTCGTTTATCTTTGTCGGCATATTGTATTATTACGTCTGATGAACCATCATCTGATCCATCATCCATTATTATAAATTCAAAATCCTTATAAGTTTGATTGAGTATTGATTCAATAGCACGAGAAACATATTTTTTACGGTTATATGTAGCCATAATAACACTAATTTCGGGCATAGCTTATATAATATTTAAGTTAAAAAATATACACTGTAAAATGAGAATTATATTGAGACATTCAAAGTTATCT
Source organism: Gammaproteobacteria bacterium (assembly GCA_965207945.1). GTDB lineage: Bacteria > Pseudomonadota > Gammaproteobacteria > CBDBNL01 > JAAOII01 > JAAOII01. The sequence continues at coordinate 1,031,176 of OZ242303.1, read as the reverse complement.
TAATATTAGTAAAATTTACATTAACAAATATTATAAACTAAATCTTATTGTATATAACTTTATGTATAGCCACATATTATTTCGGGTTCAGTTTTTTTATAATATTCGTTAGTGTATTGTATCCCAAGAATTAAAATACATATTTCATTAATCTTACTCATTGAATTATAATACTCCAATGAGTTTATCGGAAGAGGGTTACATATTCAAATTGGTAGAGAGTTATAAATATTTGATAGTTCAACTTACAATAATATCATAATGAAAAACGAGAAGATAAAAACTTACATTATTAATTATGAAAAAAATAATGTCCTCCAATTCATTCCAGGAACTATACAACTTAGAAAGTTCTTGGCAACTTAAACATTGTGATAGAAATCCTGAATTGATTGTTTATCACTGCCCTATGAGTAATAACAATATGATATACAAATATATTGATATTCTAAATATTAGAAAGTGTTGGGGTTTTTCTTCCTTCTTATTAATGATAACTGGAGAATATTACCCTCATACTATGTTGAGTGCAGATTATAATATTTCATTTTCTCCAGATAACAAGAATAATTTTTATCTTGGACTGATTCCTTTGTCTAACTATCTTGAGGGTTTCTTATCATGTCAAGTTCCGCAAATTGTTAAAAATGATAGAGAGCATCCTAAGGATCGTTTTTGTGTATTTGTTTATAGTAATAACAATAAAGAATTATGTCCTGATGTAGAGATAAGAAATAGATTTTATAGGATGTTATCGGAGTATAAACAGGTGGATTCTGGCGGGGATGTTCTGAATAACACAGATGAACTTAAAGATATAGAAAAGAAGTTAAATAATAATACTCTTGCTAAAGTAGAATTTGCGAAGAATTATAAATTTTCTATAGCTTTTGAAAATGCAAGCGCACCTGGGTATCTTACTGAAAAAATATGGCATGCGTTTCTAACTGGAAATGTTCCTATTTATTGGGGTTGTCCAACTGTTAGTGATTTCTTTAATCCTGCTTCATTTATTAATTGCCATGAATATGCGTCTTTTTCTGATGTGATAGATAAGGTTAAAGAGATTGATAATTACCCTGTACTATACGCAAAATATTTGAGCGCCATTCCTATTCTACCCAACTCTAAGTTTCATGATTATAATAAGCATAAAATGTCTAAAAAAATGGAATATATTATGAAACAAGTTATTCGCAAAAGAAACAAATATAATAATCAACATTTTTCAAAAACACAAAATATTATTCAATGGTCTTGGTTTTATTTATCTAATATACGAAATCTTTATGAGATTGGAGGAGGATATAAAGTTTTTGCTTATTATATTGCTACTTTAAATTAAAAATTAATGAAATATTTTTAATGTAAAATAATTTGAATGAATGCCAGATAATATATCAGCAAATTTATGTATAATGACATCATTTTTACTTACAGATGATAAAAAACTATGCTTGAAATCAGTGTCGTTATGGCAGTATACAACCGAGAAGAATATGTTTCTCGTGCCATTGAATCAATACTTAATCAAACCTATAAGGACTTTGAGTTTATATTAGTGGATGATGGTTCAACTGATGGTTCATCAGATATAATGAAACATTACGCAGACAAAGACAAACGGATAAAATATATCCGACAGGATAATAGTGGCTTGGCTCAGGCACGTAATGCAGGAGTTAATAGTTCTCAAGGTAAATATATTGCTTTCATGGATGATGATGATATATCCGTTCCGGAGAGATTAGAAAAACAGTTGAAATTTATAAGAAATAATTTGGAAATTGATGCCTGTGTAGCTATGCAAAAATTTATTACCCCCAAAGAAAAAAATATTGGTCACCAAAGGATCTTTGGTAATTTGTTGCCACGCGATAAAGCAGTGTTAAAATACGCGTTTACCCTTCCTTTCATTTTAGGAGCTCCAACTATGATAAAAAAGGAAATATTTAATGCCTGTTCAGGTTTCCGTACGTCGCCTCTTATAATCGAGGATATGGATTTCACTTTAAGATTCCAAGAAAGATTTTCTGCAGCTATTATAGGGGAATACTTATACGAGTGTACTCTGCCTGACACTAGGTTTGGTGATAATTTAACTACTAGATATCCAGTGCATTTTATGAAATCATATATAATATCTTATTTATGTGCTTGGTTTCGTAGGAATACTAATTCTGATCCAGTAGAGGAAAATAAATCAGCCGATGAAATAATAGCTCTAATCCCTCTATTGCCACAGATTACACGTGATAGTATATTTAATGCTTGGCTTCCCTCGCTATGCAAAAATATTATTAAATCAATAAAGAAAGGGGAATATATCAATAATAAAGAACTAGCTTCCTTAATAAAAACAATAAGATACATAGCTCCTGAAGAATTTGCGAGTAAAATCGTACATAAAATTAGAAGAAATAGAACTAAAGTATTAATAAAGCAAGGTAAATTAATTCAAGCATTTAATACTATCAGAATTAAATTATAGAAATAGGAGAATACATCCCCCTATATTATAATAATCTTATAAATGTTATTATATTTGACGTGTTGTTCGGCATAATGCTAAACTCAAGTTCTCCCATATTTTCTCCATTTGTGTTGAGGACTTTAGTCCCCTAATAATAGCATCAATTTTTTCTTGCCCATGAATGGTGTAAGCGTAAGGGACTTTAATACATTCACTCATTCGTAAATATAAGATTGTATTGTCCTATAAATAACTTACTATAACCATCACTTCCTAAACTGATAAGAACAAAGTTTCACATAACTTCCCTAATTCTGTCATCATCAGTTGATAATCAGCCAAATATATTTTGTGAAAAGTAAAGTAAAAAATATATGTCAATGATTACTCGTGTAAAACAAGCTGTACATTCCATGGGGTACTTCTGGATAAGATTTAAGTATCCTGGATTAATATAATCTTATAGGTAGATTATATTATGAATAAAATCTATAAAATAAATGCTGTGAGTTAAGTTTTGTTATATATAGTTGATGCTCTTTGTTTCTTGTGTTGCGAACAAATCAACTAATACTCTAACGAGATCAATGATATAATTCTAAGCAATGAAATTGAAATAATAGAAGTTGTATTATTTAACCTACTTGTATTACAATGCTTATATGAAACAAATTAGAGAATACATATCATCCAAAATGATGCACGGTTGTAAAATTAAAAACATATAGATAGATGTCTTTAACGCCTTTAGTATCAGTGGTGATGTCTACCTATAATCGTGCTGATGTAGTGGGACGTGCTATAGATTCAATTCTTATACAAACTTATGATAATTTTGAGTTAGTCATAGTTGATGATGGATCTACTGATAATACACCCAGTATTTTAAAAAAATACATCGCCAAAGATAAACGAATTGTTTTATTAAAACAGAATAATTATGGACTTGCTGCGGCACGAAATACCGGAGTGAATAAATCGCAAGGAAAATATATAGCATTTATGGACGATGATGATATATCATTGCCTAAGAGATTAGAAAAGCAAGTTATTTTTTTGGAGAAATATCCTGAATATGACGCATGCATTTGTGGACTGCAATTTGTTGATCTGAATGGAAGACCTATTAATGATAATATGAATCAATCTTATGAAGGAAGTTATTATCCAATAGAACAAGAACCCTATAAGAATAAACAATGTATTGAATGGGTATTAGGACCTATGACTTGTATAACAAAGAAAAGCTTCATTAATTGTAATGGATATAGGATAACTGATCATCTTATAATTGAAGATTTAGATTTTACTCTCAGATTTTTACGAAAATACAAAGGCGCCTATTATAAAGGCGGAGAGTATTTGTATCTTTATACTGACCCAAATGAAAATTTTGGTAATAACTTATCCACTAAAGATTACATGACTTTTGTAAAAAGGCATATTGCTTGTTACATAAGTGCATGGTTTTGCCGCGGTAACATGGCTGATCCTGTTGAATCGGATTTAAAATTAGATGAAATTATTTCCTTGATTACTAAACTTCCGAAATCTGAACGCTACGTAATATATGAAAGTATTAAATATATGCTTCCACGGATAATGAAAGCAAAAAAGATATCAGAAGAAATCGCAGAACAATATATATCAACGATTACTCGTGTAAACCAAGCTGCACATCCTTTGGGTTATTTCTGGTTAAGATTAAAAAACATAGGATTATTATAACGAAGGATAGATTTAATTCACTAATACAACATTTTTAAATCCTCTCATTTTAGATGGAAATTGAACTTAGAATAATGTTATAAATGTATTATGCTTGAAGAAAATGTTAATTCTTCACTGGTTTTTTCCCCGTTTCCGCTAGCACTCCAATCATGCGGCATTATATAGATATTATTATTTTGTTTGTCTTGAGTTCTCGCCCAACTTAACCAGGCACCCCACCATGAAAATGATGAATTTGACATGATAAAATTTGAGCATTCTGACATCAGCAATAAATCCTCGTAATCATATATATTGTTATGTCTATGTGGAATGACATAATACTCGGATGTGGGTATAATTTTAGCTATAATTTCTTTTGCTTTTTTAATGTCATCGGCAAAAATAAAAAACTTAGTGTCTTTTTTATCTCTTCTGACATTAATAATTGCCTGTTCATAGTATTCAATAGTCAATAGATTTTGAGAATGACCAGAATTTATTATTTTATATTCATGAGATTTCTGTATTTTAGGAGCATCGACATTCCAAGATTGTCTAAAGTGAACAGCTGTAGAATTCTTACAGATTTTGATATCATTCATTAGAGCATAAAACTTAGAGCTGGGTTTCTGTGTAAGTTGGATATCATTCACTAATTCTTTACGACATAAATTTATAATCTCAGCCGATTGCCAATATCCAGAAGCATATTTATAACCTGGTGGCTTAAGTTCCTTAAAGCAGCTTATAATGTCGTATTTTTTATTATTGTGGTCTATATAAGATATTTTTTTGTTAGGCAAGGTATTAATAATTTGTTTGGATGCTTCTTTAATCTGAATTCTAAAGTTTGACAATAAATAAACTCTTTTGTATTTATCATTTCCTTGATAAAAGGAATGGGCATCAAGCATTACAATCTTGTTAAGAGTCTTTTCTAGTGCTTTCGCAAATGCATATTGAAATAGTTGATTGCCTAGTCCTCCCATAACTTTAATAATAACAGTGTTTTTATTTCTCCAGTAACTATTGTACTTAAGTGCGGTTATATATTTTTGTATCATTTAAGGTTCAATTTTTCTTGCATATATTTATTATATGTCTAATTTTTAGGTAAGAAAATATTTATTGTACTATTTTTATGCATGAATTTGAACAACATCCATTGCTTGGATTAATCTATTCTGCCTTCCTCGTCTTTAGCATAATGTTTGAACATAATGACTTAACCGATGAAATTGAAATAATAGAAGTTGTATTATTTAACCTATTGTATTATAATGCTTAAATGAAACAAATTAGAGAGGAGATATTATCCAAAATGATGTGCGGTAGTAAGATTAAAAAATATATAGATAGATGTCTTTAATGCCTTTAGGTTATTTCTATGGAATGGATTGGGGCGGGCAGTATATCCAAAGCAACATGTAACTATAGTAACATGAAGCAATACAACCAAAAAAGTATTACCAAATGTCTATAATACCCTTATTATCAGTAGTAATGGCAACCTATAATCGTGCCAATGTTATAGGTCGTGCTATAGATTCAATCCTCAATCAAACTTATGATGATTTTGAGTTGATAATAGTGGATGATGGTTCTACTGATAGAACGGCCCATATTTTACAAAAATTCACCGCTAAAGATAAGCGTATTGTTTTGTTAAAACAAACTAATCAGGGACTTGCTGCGGCACGAAATGCAGGAGTGGATAAAGCAAAAGGAAAGTTTATAGCATTTATGGATGATGATGATATATCATTGCCTAAGAGATTAGAAAAGCAAGTTGCTTTTTTGGAGAAATATCCTGATTATAATGCATGTACCTGTGGGTCGCAACCAGTTGACCTGGATGGGAAGCCTATTAGTAATAAAGTAAATCCATTGTACAATGTAGAATATTTCTCGGTAGAGCGCGGCCCCTTTAATAATGGCAAATGGCATCCTGAGTGTGGATTAGGGGCTACAACTTGCCTAACTAAGGAAAGTTTCATTAATTGTAATGGATATAGAGTAGCTAACCATCTTATAATTGAAGATTTAGATTTCACTCTTAGATTTTTACGAAAATATAAAACTGCCATTATAGGCGGAGAGTATTTGTATCTTTATACTGAGCCACGTTTAAATTTTGGCAATAATTTAAACACAAAAGATTGCATAAATTTTTTTAAAAGACATGTTGTTTCTTACATAAGCGCTTGGTTTTGCAGCCATAACATGGCTGATCCTGTTGAAGAGGATCTAAAGTTAGATAAGATTATTTCATTAATTACTAAAGTTCCTAAATCTGATCGTTGTTTGATATACGAAACTGTTCACGATAAGGCACCAATGATAATGGCAGTTAAAAAAATCTCAGAAGAAAAGTCAAAAATATATATATCAATGATTACTCGCACTGACCAAGCCAAGAATAATATAGGTTATTTCTGGTTAAGATTAAAGAATCCTGGATTATTGTGATCTTATAAATAGATTATATTCGGAGAAAAGGTTAATTCTTCAGTGACAGAATACTTCATTCCGTTCGTATCCCAATCATTTGTCATTATGTACATATTTTTATTTGCTTCTGGTGATATCTTTGCCCAGCTCAACCATGCTCCCCACCATGAAAAAGTTGAATTTGACATTATATGGTTTTGACATTGGGATATCAGTAATAAATCCTCATGATCATCAGTTTCTTTGCCTCCGCGATGGATAACATGATAATCTGATTTAGGTAAAAGTTTTGATATCATCATTGCTGCTTTGTTAGTATCATCTGCAAAAATAAAAAACATCGTATCTGTTTTATCTTTTCTAATTAAGTTAATTACTCGCTTGTAATATTCAAGAGGTAATGCATGTTGAAGGTGTTTGGCAGTTATAGGTTTACTATACCGCCTTTTTGAGTAATCAATATTCCAAGATTGCCTGAAATGGATAGCAGTAGAGTTTTTATGGCTGCTAATCTTTTTTCTTAATTCATAATATTTGTTACTAGCTTTCTGAGCTAATTTAATATCAGCCAATAATTTATGGCGGCATAGATTTACAACTTCGGCTGACTGCCAATATCCCATAGTATAAATTAAACCTGTTTGGTTAAATTCTTTGACAAGATTTATAATATTTTCTTTATATTCATACTGGTCTATATAAATTATTTTATTTGATTTTTTATTGAAGAGCGATTTTCTGTATAATAACCTATCCCCAGTTAATTTAGATTTAATTATAAAACTTGCTAATAAATTAGTTGTTTTATATTTGTTTTTTATGTATCTGAAGCGGCCATCAGGGCGATCAATTATTTTGAGTTTAATTTGAAACTTTAATAGTAAACAAGTTCTTTCATACTTCTCATTTACATATTTGGAGAAACAATCAATCGCTATATTTTTGTTAAACTTTTCTTCTAGCAATTTTGCAAAAGCGTATTGAAATAATTGATTCCCTAGCCCCCCAGATATCGCAACAATAATAGTATCTTTATTCCTTCCTAATAACTTATTACACTTATGTAATAATTGCCGTGCTTTATTTGCTAAATATATAAAAAATTCGTTCAAAATATAAATAATAACTATACTACTATAAAAAATAAGAACCTAATAAAATGTAATAAAATTATCATTATATATTATTTAAATTATGTTTACCATGTATGTATGGCCCCATATCACTTGGGACTCAAAACCTTTTTTCATGAATTCTATAGGTGTATTATATCCCAAAGAATGATGGTCTCTTTCGCAGTTATACCAGTAGAGCCAATCGGATAGTTTGTGGTTAAATATTTTAGGGTTTATGAGGTCTTGGGTATTGTAATTTATAAACTCTTCTTGGATGGTTCTGTTGAACCTCTCACAGATTGCATTCATTTGCGGCCTCTTAGGATAAATTTTCCAATGTGTGATTTTCTTTTTATCAACCATTTCTCTAAAGTGTTTCATAAATTCGCTGCCATTATCGCTTAGCACATTGCTCACTTGCAGTGGAAATACTCTAAGCACTCTCTCAAAGAACTCACTGGCATTCTTTGACGATATGCTATTAGAAGCGTAAGCAAAGGCAAAGCGACTGTAATGATCTATGCAAGTGGTGATATATCTTTTCTTGCCATCAATATAAAAAACAATACTATCAATAGCCAAGCAATCCCCGCAGGATTGCGCTCGCCACCCTGCGGGGCGTCGCTGAATAGGCCGAGAAGAGCCTCTTCTGCGTCTCCTGGCCGCCTTTATATCTTTGAGATTAGAAGAAGCCATAATTGCTTTATTATCCGATATTATGCGGGTTATAGTCGAAATACTGGGGCCATACACAAGCAATATCATACGATAAACATAGCCTCCGCATGCGCCTTATAATCTTCCTTGCTCCTAAACGGGGATGCGCGGCGCGAATGCTTTCTATCTCTTCAACTATCCGGTAATCCCAGTGGCGTTTTCTTGTGTTGTGAGGACATGTTCTTTTTTCTTCAAGACCATTAATTCCATAATTACGGTATAATAGTTTCCAGCGATACAAGGAACTGCGGCTTATACTGTAAGCATCTTTTGTCGCTGACAAGCCATGCTTATTGAAGAAGGTAAGTATGTCTAGTTTAGTTTTGGCTGGTTTAGTCATGTTCAAATATTTCAGTGCTAAATCAGCCATTTTATAATAGCCGCGCAATTTATAGCCTCCATATTTAATTCTCATTATTATTTAACCTCAATGTAATGCAGACCGCTCTTCCGACAAACACCAACTGCTTTAACCGCTGAAGTGGTGGCATTGGATACTTTACTGTCACTTGCAGGCTTATTCCCATCCCGCCCATCCTTATTTTCTGAACTTATAACTCCTAACTCAGAGTCCAATATGTATCTGAGGCTACGCAAGTATATTATATGGAAATTGATAATTTAAGCAATAATATACTACGAAAAGTACTTGTGAATAATCTATAATATCCTTATGGAAAAGATTAGTGTGGACAGCATATCCCAAGTAACATGTGACTATAGCAATATGCAGCAGTACAATCCCAAAAATATTTTCAAATGCCCATAATACCCTTATTATCAGTAGTGATGGCAACCTATAATCGCTCCGATCTTGTAGGGCGTGCTATAGAGTCAATTCTTAATCAAACTTATAATGATTTTGAGTTGATAATAGTGGATGATGGTTCTATTGATGGCACGCCCCAGATTTTACAAAAGTACACCGCTAAAGATAAACGCATTATTTTGTTACAACAGAATAATCAGGGACTTGCCGCGGCGCGAAATGCTGCAGTGGATAAAGCGCAAGGAAAGTATATAGCATTTATGGATGATGATGATGTATCAGCACCTAATAGGCTAGATAAGCAAGTTACTTTTTTGGAGAAATATCCCGATTATGATGCATGTACCTGCGGGTCGCAAGTAGTTAATCTGGAAGGAAAACCTATTTATAATGAGACAAATCCATTATACGATATAGATTATTTTCCAGTAGAGAGTGGACCCTTTAATGGTAAATGGTATCCTGAGTGTGGGCTAGGATCTACGACTTGCCTAGCTAAGGAATGTTTTATTAATTGCAATGGATATAGAATGGCTGACCATCTTATAATCGAAGATTTAGATTTTACTCTTAGATTTTTACGAAAATACAAAACTGCTATTATAGGTGGGGAGTATTTGTATCTTTATACTGATCCATATGCAAATTTTGGCAATAATTTAAACACGAAAGATTGCATGAAATTTTTTAAAAGACATATTGCTTCTTACATAAGCACGTGGTTTTGCAGCCATAACATGACTGATCCTGTTGAAGAGGGCCTAAAGTTAGGTGAGATTATTTCATTAATTAATAAACTTCCTAAATCAGATCGTTATGTGATCTACGAAACTGTTCGCTACATGGTGCCAACAATAATGGCAACAAAAAAAATATCATATAGAAAGTCAGAAATATATATTTCAATGATTACTCGTACTAACCAAGCCGAGAGTTTTCTAGGTTATTACTGGTTAAAATTAAAGTATCGTAGACTATTGTAATATCTAAAGATACCCATATTAAAGATATTTTGCTGTTTCTGTGATTTAATTCGGCTAGAATTGGTTTACCTTGAATTAATGAATTTTTAGAATTATATTTTGATCGCAGTTATGATATAACGGCATGCATTATAAGGATTAGATTTTCAATAGAAAAATTAATAATACTTTAATCGAAGGCAGAGAATGGCTTCATTGGTTTTCGTTGACCTGCATATTTAATATGATGAAACAGGTGGAATCATTATTGACAAAAAGATTTGTTTTGCTATCACAGTTAGTTAAAATTATGAAACCAGTTAAAACTAATCATAATCTTATTCGTATGGGGGGCGAAAGTGATGGCGGGTATTTGATCCCCGATGATATTAATGGTATTACATCTTGTTTTTCCCCTGGAGTTTCTGGAATAGCTGATTTTGAATATTCCTTAGCAAGTAAAGGTATCAAATGTTTTTTGGCAGATTATTCAGTTGAAAAGCCTCCCTTAAAACACATATTGTTCCATTTTGATAAAAAATATCTGGGCACTAAGAATAATTCAAAGTATATGAAGATAGATAGTTGGATAGATAAATATTGTTCAAGTGAAAGCTAATTTATACTACAGATGGATATTGAAGGGGAATAATATGATGTAATTAATGATATAAGTACTGATAACCTCTGCAAATTTAGAATATTAGTGATAGAGTTTCACTTTTTGCATAGATTGCTTTTTAGTGGAATAAAATCACAGAAATTTAAACAAATCTATTCCTCATTGGAGAAGTTAACTAAATATTTTGAAGTGGTTCACATTCATCCCAATAATAATTGTTATGTTTTTTCTCGAATGGGTGCGTATTTCCTAATTTTTTTGGAAATAACATTTTTAAGGAAAGACCGGGTACACAAAAAAACACTAGCCATTGATTTCCCACATCATCTGGATAGGAAAAATGTGCTGAGACGCAGAAACATTATTTTACCTAAGTATTGGTATGGATAAGCATTATATTCATAAATGTATAATGCTTGAGGAAAATGTTAATTCTTTACTAATTTTTTTTCCAGTTCCGTCAGCATTCCAATCATGCGGCATTATATAGATACCTTTGTTTCGTTTATCTTGGGCTCGTGCCCACCTTAACCAGGCACCCCACCATGAAAATGATGAATTTGACATAATAACATTAGAGCATTCTGACATTAAAAATAAATATTCATAATCATATATGTTATTATCTCTATGTTGAATTATTTTATACTGAGAGCTAGGTAAAATTTTTGTCATAATTTTTGTTGCTTTTTTAATGTCATCCGCAAAAATGAAAAATGTTGTATTTTTTTTAACCCTTTTAATGTGGTTAATTGCCTGTTCATAGTATTCAACAGATAATGGGCTTTGAGTATGTAAGGATATTTTGTTTTTAGGGAGTTCAATGTTCCAAGATTGTCTAAAATGAATGGTTGTAGAATCCTTACATATTTTGATGTCATTCCTTAACGCATAAAATTCACTGTGAGGTTTCTGTATAAGTTTTATATCATCTAATAATTCTTTACGGCATAAATTTACAACCTTAGCTGACTGCCAATATCCAGTAGCATATATTATACCCAAGGGCTTAAATTCTTTAAGAAGGTTCATAATGTTGCATTGATCATTATGATCTATGAAAGATATTTTAAAAAATCTATATCTCTTTAAATAATTCTTTTCTATATTCAGTGTTTTTTGGGGGGGGGGGCTCATTTCTTTGGGTGCCTCTTTAATATGAATATTAAAGTTTGATAATGAATAAACTCTTTTGTATTGATCGCTCCCTTTATAAAAGGAACGGGAATCAAGAATCACAATTTTATTAAATGTCTTCTGCAGAGCTGTTGCAAATGCATATTGAAATAATTGATTTCCTAGACCCCCCTTAATTTGAATTACAATAGTGTTTTTACTTCGCCATAATTTTTTACACCTAGATGTAATTGCATGTTTCAATGTCATTTTCATTTTCATTTTATACATTATAAAATATTTTTAGTTTATATCCTGTTAGAATAATTTTTTATCAGGATTTTCAAGCGGTATTATAAATAGTATTACATATTATGATATCCAAGTGGCGAGTAACTTATTTTATGTAAAATTTAGATATAATTACCCAATAGGTAAAACTTAAATATATGTTTTGTCGATTGGCTGGGTTAATTACAAAAGAATAATAAAACAGGTTAAAGATAGTGTAGTATCTAAAACGATGTGCATCCAGATAATTGAAAAAGATATTGGCAAATGGCTACAATCTCTTTAGTATCAGTACTGATGGTAACCTATGATCGTGCTGATTATATAGATTAGGCTATAGATTCAATACTCAATCAAATTTATGATGATTTTGAGTTGATAATAGTAGATGATGGTTGTAATAATATAATACCTCAGATTTTACAAAAATACTTTGCTAAGTATAAGAGAATTATTTTGTTAAGACAAAATAATCAGGGAGCTACTGCTGCGCGAAATGCTGTAGTGGATAAAACGCAAGGGAAGTTTATATTATATATACATGATGATGTATCATTGCCCGTCTCTGCTTAAGGGTTGCAAAAAACCAGATTATTATAATAAAAGGTGAATTTAATTTGTGTACCAATTATTTTCTAAACTGATAAGAACAAAGGTCTGCATATTTTCCCTTGTTAGCTAGAAGTTCTTGGTGGGTGCCTTCTTCAGCAATTTTTCCATGACTCAACAGAATTATTCTATCCATTTGTGTTATGGTGGATAGGCGGTGAGCGATAGCCAGAACTGTCCGTCCTTCCATCATAGTATCAATATTCTTTCTAATTTTATACTCGGCTTCCACATCTAAAGCTGAAGTCGCTTCGTCCAATATTAGTATCTTTGTGTCCTTTAGCAGAGCTCTCGCCAAGGATATTCTTTGCTGTTGCCCGCCAGAAAGTCGCACTCCTTTATCACCTAACTGTGTATCCAATCCTTCAGGCATTTCTTCAATAAAGTCCCACGCATGCGCGCTGGTTAGAACTTCCTTAATTCTGTCATCATTAACTCGTTCATCCAGCCCATACAGCAAATTATAACGTAGAGTATGGTTAAACAAAAATATACCTTGGCTCACATATCCTATGTTCGCTCTTAGCGAGGATAGTTTAATATCGCTAGTTTTAATTCCATCAAGATAGATACTGCCTTGTTGCGCGGAATAGAGGCGTAATATTAAGTTTATGATGGTGCTCTTACCAGAACCTGAGATGCCTACCAGTGCTGTTTTCTTACCAGCTTCAATAGTTAAGTTAAGCCCACCAAGTACTTCTTTTTCTTCTTCATAAGCGAAGTGCACATCGCGTAATTCTATCTTACCTTTCACCTCATCTTTTTTAAGCACAATAGTTCCTTTATCTTCTTCATAAGATATAGATAAGTGGTCTAAGTAATCAATGGCGGCGATTTCTCCCGCCTGTAGGGCGGCTTGGACGCCAGTTAGTGAGCGAATGGGGCTTGCAATAAAGATAGCTGCGGTTAGGTAAGCAAGGAATTCTCCAGTTGTAGCAAAGGAGTGTCCGCTGGAGTTCAATCCTATCCATATAATAAGGCCAAAGGGTAGTGACAATATAATTTGTAGTAATGGCATGGTAATGGAACCCACTAAAGCCGACTTCATAGCTTCTTTTTTGCGGAAAGAGCTAAAAGAACGATACCGTTCAGTTTCATATTTTTCTGCAGCCAAAACCCGCACCAAAGGCAAAGATGAGAAAACATCTGCTACAGTTTTAGACATAAGTTCTGACCCTCTTTGTAATCTCTTACTCAGTACTTTTAGGCGGCGGCGTGCAATCTCTGCAAGTATCATTGCAAAAGGTAAGACGCCTAATATTATTAAGGTTAAATACCAATTCAAGTAAAATATATATCCCAGTAATACTATTAATGTAAGCCCTTGTTGTAAGATGCTAACCAACCCGCCTCTAATGGCTCCAGAAATGGCTCCAACATTGTAAGACATCTTAGACATAAGTTCTCCTACCGAACTCTGTGAGTAAAAAGCTAATGGTAAACGGATAATATGACGATACATTCTATTAGTCAAGCGGTGTCCAATTATATTGGACAGATAAGCGGAAACCATACCGCTAAAACCACTGATTAGGGCTCTAACTATAGTTAACCCTATAATTGCAAGAGGAGCATATATTTTCCAATCAGAATCAGGGTTTGTGAAAGCATCATCTATGTTTTCTATCACCATAGCAAAGCCCATATTGGCAACAGCAGTTATACCTGAAGTTATAAAAAGAACTATAAATAAAAGGAGCTCTTTTCTAACATAAGAGGCAATGGTTATTAAGCCATGATATGGGAATTCACGACGAGGTATCTTATCCTTATCACTAAATTTATCCCACTCTTTATCATCGCGCTTTTTATCCAGTGTAGAGCGGAATGATTTCCACTCTTTGGCATGGTCGTCTATTCTATGTGCCATATATTTTATGCAGGGTATTTTGTGCCAGATATTTCTGGTTATTTATTGGGATATTTGTATACTTGCAGTGAGTTGCTTTTAGCAGCAACAAATAAGTTTGTAACATAATGATTAATTATACACGCTAATAATGATATACTAAGGTGGCTGCATTGAATATAGAAGATATATACAAACGTTGAATACAGATGAAATACAGATGAAATACAGAAATTTGGGAAACACGAATCTTCAAGTAAGTGAGATATGCCTTGGCACTATGACTTGGGGCGAACAAAACACCAAAGAAGAAGCATTCACCCAGATGGATTACGCTTTTGAAGAGGGAGTAAATTTTCTTGATACTGCGGAGATTTACCCCGTTCCAATTAATGCGAAAAAGTGGGGCACGACTGACAGATACATTGGTGAGTGGATGCAACAAAGGGGAAATCGCACTAAGGTTATTCTAGCTAGCAAGGTTGCTGGTCGTAGCGGAATGGGTTTTTTGCGTGCTGACGCACAACAACTTGAAAATAGAAAAGAAAGTAGATTGTCGCGCGAACAAATACTTTATTCCTGTGATGAATCATTGAAACGATTACAAACGGACTATATTGATATCTTTCAATTGCATTGGCCTGAACGTAGCAGTAATTTTTTTGGTAAGCTTAACTATGAACATGTTCAGGACGATAGCGCAGTATCTCTGGAGGAGAGTTTATCGGCAATGGATGAGTTGGTGAAAAGCGGCAAGGTGCGTTATGTAGGGCTTTCCAATGAAACAGCATGGGGTGCTATGAAGTATATGGAAATAGCTAAATCAAAAAAATTAGCTAGACCTGTGAGCATCCAGAATCCTTATAATTTATTGTGCTTGCATTATGAAGTTGGCTTGGCTGAGGTTTCTATGCGTGAAGAATGCGGCTTACTTGCCTACTCGCCATTGGCGTTTGGAGCTCTGTCTGGTAAGTACTTAGATGGAAAACGCCCCACAGGAGCGCGTATAACTCTTTGGAGTAAAGAGTTTCCACGCTATTTCACTGCAGCAGGAATAAAAGCGACTGAGGAATATGTGAATCTTGCCCGTTCCAATGATATTGACCCTTCACAGATGGCTCTTGCTTATTTGTTAACTAAACCTTTTGTAACTTCTATTATCATCGGAGCTACAACTATGGAGCAGCTGAAAATAAACGTAGCATCGGTTGACTTGGAATTATCTTCAGATATACTAGAAGAGATAAAAAAACTAACAGTTAAGTATTCCAACCCATGCCCTTAATAATTGTTGGATAAAAGGTTGAATAAAAATTTAGAGCGCTATGCTAACTAAAAATATACCAATCAATGATGAAATGCGTAGTTATTTATTGCGTTATGGGGGAATTGATACTAAAGAACTTGCGGAATTGCGTGAGTTGGCTGGACAGCACCCACTACAGGAGATGCAAACCACTGCTGAACAAGGACAGTTGATGTTTTTTCTTGCTAGTCATATTCGGGCTAAAAAGGCGCTAGAACTAGGAGTGTTTTTAGGTTATGGAACTCTTGCTATTGCCCTTGCCTTACCTGATAACGGCAAATTAATTGCTTGCGATATAAGCGATGATAATGTAAACAAAGCATTACCTTATTGGAAGAAAGCTGGGGTTATGCATAAGATTGATGTGCGTATCGGCGCTGCCTTGACAACTCTTAATGCTTTACAAGAAGATGGTGTAACAGATATTGATTTTGTATTCATTGATGCGGATAAATCAAACTATAAGTCCTATTATGATACTATTATCCCTATGCTTAGCCCCGGTGGTTTGATGGTGCTTGACAATACTTTATGGCATGGCGAGGTAGCTGACGATAGCATAGATAACTCTCAAGTCGAGAACTTTAGAAAGTTGAATGAGTATATCTCCCAAGATGAGCGAGTTAATATTTGCCTATTACCTTTGGCGGACGGGATGACTCTGATAAGCAAAAAACACTAAATAAGAATCAAATGAAAATTAATGGATAATAATTCATTTTTCATTCCTAATTATGGTGATAGGGGTATTTGTTTCACGCACGGGCAGGGCGTGTATTTGCAAGATACTCAAGGGCGCACCTATTTGGACTTTGGTAGTGGGGTTGCAGTTAATAGCTTAGGATATAGTCATCCTATTTTGGTAGATGCATTAAAAGAACAAGCAGATAAGCTATGGCACTCAAGTAATCTTTGGCATAATGAAACGGCAATCCTATTGGCGGCGGAGTTAACTAAGAGAACGGGCTTTGATAAGGTTTTTTTATGTAATTCAGGTTTGGAAGCCAATGAGGCAGCATTGAAATTGGCACGTAAATATGGCAATAAGAATAATCTTAATAAGAATAAAATTGTATGCTTTAGCAATGCTTTCCACGGCAGGTCATTATTCACTATTGCTGTCAGTGGTAAAGCAGCACATAGGGAGCCATTTAAGCCGCTTCCTGAAGGGATTATTCGCTGTCCTTTTAATGACTGTGCAGAATTGGAAGCAACTATGGATGACAGTGTTTGCGCCATCATACTGGAACCAATTCAAGGCGAGGGAGGAGTTATCCCAGCTACAAAAGAATTTTTGCAGAAAGCACGAGAATTATGTGATAAGCATAAGGCACTTTTGATATTTGATGAAATTCAGTGCGGTATGGGAAGAACAGGGCAACTTTTTGCCTTCATGGATTATGCTGTTGTTCCTGATCTTATGACCTGTGCCAAGGGACTGGGAGGTGGTTTTCCAATAGGTGCTTTGCTGGCAAAAAAAGAATATGCAGATTGCTTAACGAGCGGTTCCCATGGTAATACCTTTGGTGGCAATGCTTTGGCTGCCGCAGTAGCTCATCAAGTATTAATGTTAATAGATAAACCAGAACTACTAAAATCTGTACGAGAGCATGGTGAATATATTTATCAATCATTAAAGCTAATAAATGAAAAATATAATTGCTTTAGTAGTATAAGAGGAAAAGGTCTATTATGGGGATGTTCACTTAATAATAACTATTCAGCTAACGATGTCAAAGCTCGTTGCCTTGAGAAGGGGTTATTGGTATTATTGGCTGGGGATGGCGATGTTTTACGTTTAGCACCCCCTTTAATAATTGATAAAAAGTCCTTGCGTGCCGGCATTCTTATATTGCGGGAGGTATTCGCTCAGTTTTAGTTAATGTATATTGTTCCATTATTATTATTGATTTTGTTGGCTCAGTTACCAGCTTTATTGGCTAAAAGAATTATGGACGAACACAGCAAGCCAAGGAAGGACTTGCCAGGCAATGGCAGGGAGCTGCTGCAACATTTGAAGAAAAAATTTAAACTCAATGATTTGAAAATTGATGAAACACCATTGGGAGATCACTTCAATCCTGTAACTAATACCGTCTGTCTAACAAAACGAAATTTAGAAGCAAAATCTCTTACCGCGATTGCCGTATCAGTGCACGAATTTAGTCATGCCTTGCAGTATGCCGAGGGATCTTCATTATTAAAAGCAAGAACTCACTTGGCAAAGATTGCAGAGTTCATCCAAAAAATTTTTAATTTTGCGTTGATTTTTGGTCTTATTGTATCTTTTATTCAACCGCAAATCGCCCTATTAATATTTGCGGTTTGGTTTTTAAGTATGATATTTGGAGTGATCATTCATTTTGTAACTCTACCAGTTGAATTAGATGCAAGTTACCGCAAAGCATTGCCTATATTAGAAGAAGGTAATTATCTGGAAGATCATGATATGAAAGTAGTTAAAAAAATACTTGGGGCTTGCGCCTATACCTATCTTGCTGCATCATTAGCATCTTTTATAGTGCTGTTCTATATTATCTTTAGACGCGGAAGATTTTTGTAATTGTCTATTCCCCAATATATTTAAATTAACATAATTGGGTTAAATAATAAGTTATTACAAGTTTCTTATGTGTTAGTGTGATAAATTAAATAATATATAAATATAGGGAGGAGAGGTGGCTGAGAGGTTGAAAGCGGCTCCCTGCTAAGGAGTTATAGGGTTTTTAAGCTCTATCGAGGGTTCGAATCCCTCCCTCTCCGTATATAATGTGCTATATATATGTTATAATACCCTTACTTTATAAAACTTGGAGGTTATGATATGGAGGAAATGGTATAGAAAATAATAAGAAATTGAAATAAATTGTTTCGATTATAGAAACAATAAATATTTAAGAAAATATTAAAGTGCATGGGGGAATTGGCACTTACTAAATATACTAATACGATAAACAAATACATCTTTGCGCCCGTAGCTCAGCTGGATAGAGTACTTGGCTACGAACCAAGGGGTCGGGAGTTCGAATCTCTCCGGGCGCGATTGAGGTTTAAATCTCATACGTTTGTATGTATTACCCCCTTAATACGTATTAGTTATAAATTTAACTGATAATAATGGAAATAAAAAATCTTGACAGTAGTTTAGAAACGATGTTCTTAGAACATCTTCAAAAAGAACAAATAGAAATTAGCGTTTATTTGGTGAATGGGATACGTTTGAAAGGAATAATTCATAAATTCAATGAGAATATTATTCTACTTCGTAATGGAAGTATTCAAATGGTGAGGTTGGATGCAATATCAACCATAATGCCTGCATCACCTGATAAAGATATAACAACCGCTTTATAATAATAATATGGTTAAAGGTGGGTAAATAGGAGGATATTTGTTTAATAAATTGAAATATGGAGTTTGTCCGACTAGATGAGGTTTTAAAAACCTTATTAGTTGTAATAAACGATAGAACAGGGACTCTTACAGGTTCTGAAGAACAAGAGTTTAATGCTTTAGTTAATTCTTTATGCATCCAAAACACGACTTCAATTACTATTAACTTGCGCGGTATTAATGCTCGCTATCTTGTAGGCAAAGGGCAATTTAATACTGTCCGTGAGGCACTTATAGCAAGCGAAGCCAAGCAAGTTGTATTTAACATTGATTTAGGTGCAAGACATCAAAGAGTTTTGGAGAAGGATTTGGGAGTTCCAGTTTTTGATAGAACATCAATTATTTTAAATATTTTTGCTCAACGAGCCAGAACTTATGAAGGAAAACTTCAAGTTGAAATGGCACAATTGGAGTATAGTAGTTCGCGTTTGGTGCGTAGTTGGACTCATCTTGAAAGACAACGCAGCGGTATAGGACAAAGAGGTGGTCCTGGCGAAAAACAACTGGAGATAGACCGGCGTTTACTGCGGGTTCGTGTCCGTCAGATTGAGGCACGCTTGGATAAGATTAAAAAACAAAGAGTTCTTAGCCGTAATGCGCGTAAAAAAGCACGCTTGCCGACGGTATCATTAGTTGGCTATACAAATGCAGGCAAGTCAACCTTATTTAATGCATTAACCGGTTCCAGTGCTTATTCTTCTGCTCAACTTTTTGCTACACTTGACCCTACTATCCGTAAGGTGGGTGGAAAGCATTACGATTTTCTATTAGCAGATACAGTGGGTTTTATTGAATCATTGTCACGTTCATTAATTAAATCATTTACTGCAACTTTAGGAGAAATTAAAGAATCTGATTTAATTCTTCATATTGTAGATATATCTGATTCTAAAGCAGATGAAAAAATTATGGCGGTAAACTCAATCCTTAAAACTTTGGGAGCGAGTAATATGCCGACATTAATGGTTTATAATAAAGTTGATATGGCAAAAGATCCGCATCCAAAAGATCCACATCATGGTGTCACTTATGACCAATTAAATCATCCATCAGCTGTCTGGGTTTCAGCAGATAAAGGTATAGGATTAAATGTTTTGCTTGATAGCATCAATATTTTATTAGAACAAGAAGTTCCTGTATCAGCTTTTAGTTGAATTAATCAATTGAAAAAACATTTTTTGCCTCTATAAAAGAATCTAATCTACTATAATAACGTTATACTAACAGCTAACGTAGATTATTTGAACTATACCAGCACTAAATGATAAACTATTACTTATTATGAAACATTTGCAATTTGACGAACATGATCCATGGAGCCGTCCGCCTTCAAAGAAAAAAGGAGTAAAAGACCTAAAGAATGGAGGCAGGGATGATAGAAGCCAGCGCGATCAGCGCCCCTCTGATTTACTCAGACAAATTTTTAATATAATTGATACATTATTGGGCGGTGGTAAGAAGAAACCTTCTGGTTCTAAACGTGGCGGTACCTATCTAGTATCTATGATATTGCTTGGTCTGGTTGCAGTTTGGGGTTTTATGGGTTTTTACTTGGTTGATGAGCAAGAAAGAGGGGTGGTTTTGAGATTTGGTAAATATGTTACAGTTATAGGACCTGGACTTAAATGGCAACCATATTTTATTGATAAAGTAGTTGTCTTAAATGTAACTAGAGTTCGTAGTTTTTCTTCACGAGGCATAATGCTTACCAAGGATGAAAATATTGTTGATATAACAGTCAATGTTCAGTATTTAATTGATAACCCTCAAGATTTTGTAATTAAAACTCGCGATCCAGAACTAAGCTTGCGGCAAGCAACGGATAGTTCCTTGCGTCATGTTGTAGGTGGTACTATTATGGATAGAGTAATTACTGAAGGGCGTGCAGAAGTTGCTGTAAGTGTGCAGGAAAGAATTCAGCTATATTTAAATAACTATGGCACTGGGATTAGAGTTAATCAGGTAAGCATTCAACGCGCTGATCCCCCAGAACAAGTTAAAGCATCTTTTGAAGATGTTATCAGTGCGCGGGAGGATAAAGTGCGCTTTATTAATCAGGCGACTGCCTACTCAAATGGTATAATTCCTCAAGCACGTGGTGAAGCAAGAAGAATTACGGAAGAGGGCAAGGGTTATAAACAAGATAAGATATCCAGGGCATCAGGGCAAGCGCAAAGATTTGATTTACTATACAAGGAGTATCTGGCTGCTCCTGCGATAACCAGAAAACGTTTGTATCTGGAAGCAATGGAAGAAGTTCTTGCTAATTCTAATAAAATTCTTATAGATGTGAGCAAGGGAAATAATTTATTGTATCTGCCACTTGATAGATTATTAACTTCGGCTGCGGCAGGCGCTGGATTATCAGGAGAAGTTCCTGGTTCTTCGGCAAGAAGTGAAAGAAGTGGAACTACTACTAATGATAGACAGGTTTCCGATATAGTGAGAAAAGTTATGGAAGAAGTAAACAAGAAGTTGACTCGCGAGTCGGGGAGGTAAGAATATGAAAGGTTATCGTGGAATATTAGTTTTTTTAGCATTTGCAAGCATTTGGCTTTTTATGCAAAGTGTGTATATTGTTGATGAGCGTCAGCGCGCTGTTGTGCTTAGGTTTGGAGAGTTGGTTAGAGCCGATGTTCAGCCAGGCATTCATTTTAAATTACCAATTGCCTTTAAAATAAAGAAGTTTGATGGAAGAATCCAAACGTTGGATAGTCCTGAAGCGGAATATTTAACTTCCGAAAAGAAACAACTTATAGTAGATTCTTATGTTAAGTGGAAGATTGATGATGTTAGCAAATTTTATCGGGCTACTGGTGGGGATTCCTTAAGAATTGATGGTTTATTATCGCGTAGAGTTGATAATGGACTGCGTAATCAATTTGGCGAAAGAACCGTGGCAGAAGTTGTTTCTGGCGAACGCGATCAGTTGATGGCTGCTATGATAAAAATTTTAGACGATGCTGTTCGCAAAGAACTAGGGGTGCGCATCATAGATGTGCGGGTTATGAAAATAAATTTACCTGATAATGTAAGCGAAAGTGTTTATAAACGTATGAGGACAGAACGGGAACGTCTAGCACAAGAATTACGTTCTGAGGGGCGCGAAGCGGCAGAAGGCATACAAGCTGATGCAGATAGACAGAGAACTATTATAATTGCTGAATCCTATGAGGAGGCAGAAATATCACGCGGTGAAGGCGATGCACAAGCCGCTAAAATATATGCAACTGCTTATGGGAAATCTCCAGAATTTTATGATTTTTATCGTTCTCTGTTTGCGTATAGAGAGGTTTTTCGTGGTTCAAATAACTTTTTAGTGCTTGAACCAGATAGTGAGTTCTTGCGGTACATCAAATCAAGCAAAAAATAATATACAAAATACGTTAGTATATTTCAAAATATTTGAATATGAAAAAAATATCTGACTTATCATTTCAGCCAGTTTCCCAAGATGATAAGATATTGAGCGGCAAAGAGTTGACATCATTAGTTGAACAACTTGATAATTGGGAGCTAGCTGATTATGGTGGGAGCAAAGCTCTTTATAAATCATTTAGAGTACAAAATTTCATTGATGCTCAAAATCTTGCCTGCATTACGGGTGAACTTGCGGAAAAATTTAATCATCATCCTATTCTTAGCTATACATGGGGAAAACTTGAAGTTTATTGGTTCACCCATTCATTAAAAGGGGTGCACAAAAATGATATAGTTCTTGCCGCGAAGACCGAACAGGCGGCACAGGATTCCAAACTTCTTTTGGGCTAATTTATGCCGATTTATGAGTATTCCTGTAGTAATTGCGGGCATAACTTAAATAAACTACAGAAAATGAATGAAGCGCCAATAAAAGAGTGTCCTGCTTGCAATAAAAGCACTTTAGTTAAAAAAGTATCTGGAGCGGGTTTTATTCTTAAAGGAACTGGCTGGTATGTTACGGATTTTAAGGATAAAAATAATCCCGAAAAACAATCCTCTAATATGAGCAAGAATAATACAAATATAGACGGAGAACACGGTAATCATGGTAATCATAAGAGAGGAGATGAGAATAAAGGTGAAGATAAAAAAGAGGTAACCCAGGAAAAGAGTAGTCCTGTCGATTCTAGCAAAGGTTCTGCAGCTTCAACCAATGCTGTTAAACAAACTTCAAAGGGAACTGACAAGGGAATAACGCCCTAAATCGTAGATGCATAATAGTTATAGAGATTTTTTATGCGGTGATATTGGTGAGCAAGAACTCAGCAAATCAGTTAAATTAAGTGGTTGGGTGCATCGTAGGCGCGACCATGGTGGGGTTATTTTCATAGATTTACGTGACCATAGCGGCCTGATGCAGCTGGTCTTTGACCCGACTCGCGAGGATATATTTGCAATTGCTGACCAGCTAAGAAGTGAATATGTTATAACCGTGCAGGGTGAAATTCAAAAGCGCCCGCAAGATAACATTAATCCTTCTTTATCAACTGGACAATGGGAAATGATGTGTGGAAAATGTTCCATAATAAGTAAAGCCGAAACACCTCCCTTTACTCCCAAAGAGTATGAACATACCACAGAAGAACTTAGATTAACTCATCGTGTTATTGATTTAAGACGAACTGCTATGCAAGATAATTTGCGTCTTCGTTCGCGAATTGGATTTTTAGTAAGAAGTTTTTTAGATAAAGAAAATTTTGTAGAAATTGAAACCCCAATTCTTACTAAGGAAACTCCTGAGGGGGCCCGTGACTATTTAGTGCCTAGTCGTGTTCATAAAGGTAGTTTTTTTGCTCTGCCTCAATCACCTCAATTATTTAAGCAGTTGTTAATGATGGGTGGATTTGATAAGTACTATCAGTTTGCCAGATGTTTTCGTGATGAAGATTTGCGTGCCGACAGACAACCTGAGTTTACTCAGATTGACATGGAAATGGCGTTTGTGAACGAAGAAAATATAATGGAATTAGCTGAGAAGATGATTAAACTAGTGTTTAAAGAAATTCTATCAGTAGAACTACCTGCTTTTCCACGACTTTCTTATGAAGATGCTATGAATCAATATGGAAATGACCGCCCAGATTTACGTTCTCCTTTGATTATTCAGGATGTAACAGACGTAGTTAAAAATAGCGATTTTAAAGTATTTAATAGTGCGGCAAATATGAAAAATGGCAAGGTATCGGTTCTTCGGGTGCCGCAAAGTTCTGCTATAAGCCGTAAAGATATTGATGATTGGACAGCTTATGTGGCAACTTTGGGAGCTAAAGGACTAGCTTATATTAGAGTAAATGATGTTAAGCAAGGAAAGGAAGGAATGAACTCTCCTATACTTAAGTTTCTTTCTGATGATATATTGAACGGCATAATCATGCAAAGTAAAG
The DNA here is from genome assembly GCA_965207945.1 of Gammaproteobacteria bacterium. GTDB lineage: Bacteria > Pseudomonadota > Gammaproteobacteria > CBDBNL01 > JAAOII01 > JAAOII01. Next base: position 1,006,424 of record OZ242303.1, on the reverse strand, counting down.
TACAGGATGATGATATACTCTTTTTTGGCGCAGATAAAGATAATATAGTGAATAAAGCATTAGGTGCTTTAAGAATCAAGGTTTCCGAAAAGTTAGGATTGTTAGAGAACAAGTGGTGTCCTGTTTGGGTAACTGATTTTCCTATGTTTGATGTGGGAGATGAAGGAGAATTGTCATCACTTCATCATCCTTTTACTGCACCTTTAAAAGATATTGATTCATCAGTGAAAGATTTTTCTACAATTAAATCCAGAGCTTATGATATAGTTATCAATGGTATTGAGTTAGGAGGCGGCTCTATTCGTATTCATGAGCATGATAAACAACTTAAGGTGTTAAAAACACTGGGAATAAGCAACGAAGAAGCAAATGATAGATTTGGCTTTTTACTTAAATCTTTGAAATTGGGCACTCCGCCTCATGGAGGAATTGCCTTTGGCTTTGACCGTTTATTAATGTTGCTAACAGACAGTGATAGCATTCGTGATCAAATAGCTTTTCCTAAAACTCAATCAGCCACTTGCCTGTTAACTGAAGCGCCAAGTAAGGTATCTCATTCTCAACTTAAAGAACTTGGCATCAAAGTAGTATCTTCATAAGTCATGGCAGGGCATAGTAAATGGGCGAATATCAAGCATCGCAAGTCCCGTCAAGATGCGAAGAGAGGTAAAGAATTCACCAAGGTAATTAGAGAGATAACTGCTGCGGTTAAAATGGGAGGAGATGGTAACGATAATCCGAGATTAAGACAAGCAATTGAGAAGGCAATAGGGGTTAACATGCCGCGAGTGACGGTTGATCGTGCTATTAAAAGAGCTGCTGGTGGCGAAGAAACAGCCAATTATCAAGAGACAATTTACGAGGGATATGGACCTGGTGGAAGTGCCATCTATATTGAAGCATTAACCGATAATAAAAATCGTAGTGTTGCGGAAATAAGGCATGTACTTAGCCGTAACGGAGGGAATTTAGGAGCAGAGGGTTGTGCTGGGCATCTTTTTGATAGGGTAGCTGTCCTTGAAGTTAAAAATGCTTCTGATGAAGATAAACTATTGTTGGATGCATTAGAAGCAGGAGCTACTGAAATGGAAGTTGCCGGTGATGAAAAAGGGCATTATTATTTGCAGACAAACTCTACTGATTTGCAAAAACTATCTGATTCCCTTGCAGAAATTGGATATACTTTGGGTGAAAGAGAGATTACCATGCTCCCTCATACTTCTTTGACTATAGATGATGATTCCTTGAATAAACTCAGAAATCTTTATGATGATTTGGAGGATCTTGATGATGTGCAGAATGTCTATTGCAACGTTACCTTATCGGATTAAAATATACGGGATTTGGAACAAGCAAAGCAGGACTTCGTCGCCGCTAACTTGTTTCTTTATATGTTGATAATGGGCTTTGACCCAGGCTTAAATAAAAGTGGATTTGGGGTAATAGATGGTTCTTTAAAGCAGCCACGTTATGTTGCGAGCGGTTCAATCATAAATATTCCTTCCAGTTCTAATGCTTTGCATAGTCGCCTGGCTCATCTGCATGAAGAAACAGATAAGCTAATCAAAAAATATCAACCCACTAAGTGTGCTGTGGAATATGTATTTAGTAGTAAATTTAATCAATCTTCCTTGCATCTTGCTATGGCGCGTGGTGTTATATTGAGCGTCATAGGTATTCATAATTTAGAACTTTTCAGTTACACTCCATCTGCCATTAAAAAACTTATCACTGGTGATGGACGAGCGGATAAGAGTAAGGTATCCCTTATGATGCAACGACATTTGGGGTTGCAAGGGAATTTTAGTGATGATGCTTCAGATGCTCTGGCAGTATCATTATGCCTTTTTTATGAGTCGTCTGTTAAATAATGATGAATTATTATTGCAACATTTCTACTGGCGGAGAATTTATTGTTATAATGAAGGGTAAAATTTAATGAATAATTATGACAGAAAATAGCAAAGCAACACTTAAAATTAACGGAAAAGATGATATATCTCTTCCAATGAAGCAGGGGACTTACGGTAAGGAAGTAATTGATGTAACTACTCTTGGCAGTAATGGTTATTTCACTTATGACCCAGGTTATGCATCTACGGCTTCTACAGAATCTGGAATTACTTATATTGATGGGGATAACGGGGTATTGCTATATCGCGGCTACCCTATAGAACAGCTGGCAGAGAAGTCCAATTACATGGAGACATGTTATTTATTGCTGTTTGGCGAGCTGCCTAATGCAGAGGAGTATAAGAACTTTACAGGTACAGTATCCAGGCATACCATGGTGCACGAAAAGATGAAAGAATTCGTGCAGGGATTTCGGGTTGATGCGCATCCTATGGCGGTGGTTTGTGGTATGATTGGCGCCTTATCAGCTTTTTACCATGATTCGCTAGATATTAGAGATCAATACCATCGTGAGATATCCGCTTTTCGTTTAATAGCCAAGATGCCTACTATAGCAGCATTAGCATATAAATATTCACAAGGAGAACCGATGATGTACCCTCGTAATGACTTGGGATATACTGAAAATCTTTTGTATATGATGTTCGGCAATCCATGTGAGGACTATGAAGTAAATCCGATGTTTGCTAAGGCAATGGATGTAATTTTTATTCTTCATGCCGACCATGAACAAAATGCCTCCACCTCTACAGTACGCCTTGCTGGCTCTACTGGAGCCAATCCTTTTGCTTGTGTAGCTGCTGGAGTTGCTGCTTTGTGGGGTCCTGCTCATGGAGGAGCTAATGAAGCAGTTCTTAATATGCTGGATAATATAGGAGATGAAAAGAATATTGATAAGTTTATTAAACGTGCTAAAGATCCTGATGATGACTTTCGTTTGATGGGTTTTGGACATAGGGTGTATAAAAACTATGACCCACGCGCCAAGGTATTAAATAAGATATGTCATGAGATTTTGGATGCAACCGATAATCAGAATAGCGCTCAATTGAGGATTGCTCAAAAACTTGAGAAGATAGCGCTTGCAGATGATTATTTTGTTGAACGCAAACTATACCCTAATGTTGATTTTTATTCGGGCATTATCCTCAAAGCATTAGGAATTCCTACAAATATGTTTACAGTAATTTTTGCTTTGGGACGCACTGTTGGCTGGATTGCTCATTGGAACGAAATGATAAGCAATTCATACCGTATAGGAAGACCGCAGCAACTATACACAGGACCAGCAAAAAGAGATTACCCAAACAAATAGGTTTCTAGTTTTATCTTTTAGTTTTATCTCAGCGGTTTGCTGGGATAAAATGCACCAAATAGTTCTAAATAACATCCTTATGCTAATTAATATCAAGGAATAGCTAATGGTAACGAACAAAATTCTTTGGCAACCAAATGCGAAACAAATTTCCAATTCGCGCATAACACAGTTTGCTAACCACTTAGGATTGGACCAATCTTACTCTGAACTACATAGATTTAGTGTAGAAAATCCCATTCATTTTTGGTCAGCAGTTTGGGATTATTGTAAATTGCGTGGCTATAAAGGTGAGCATATTCTTTCTTATGAACGGGGGGATGACTATTACAAAGCACAATGGTTTAAGCAATCACGACTTAATTATGCAGATAATATTCTGCACTTAAGTGAAGATATGGACGGCAGGACTCCTTCTGTGATGTTTGTTGATGAAGAAAATAGCAAAACTCTTATTGAAGGAGAGGAATTTATCAATCAAGTTATAAAGTGTTCTGCTGCTTTACGGGCTTGTGGGGTTAAAAAAGGTGATGTTGTGGCGGGCTGGTTACCTAATTGTGCCCACACTATTATTGCCATGTTAGCAACCGCTAGATTAGGGGCTGTGTGGAGTTCTTGTTCGCCAGATTTCGGCGTGGCTTCCCTATTGGACAGATTTGGTCAAATTGAACCTATAATTATCTTTACAATTGATTACTATACCTATAAAGGAAAACAAATTGATATGACCGCTGCCGTTGCAGAAGTTATACAAAAACTCCCTACAGTTAAGCACGCTATAAGTGTGCCGTTTTTAACTAGTGTGGGCAATTGGGATGAGTTTATAAAATTAGGAGGAGATGACATGCCATCAAGTGTTGAGGTTGAATTTAATCACCCATTATTTGTGATGTTTTCATCAGGGACTACAGGCAAACCAAAATGTATTGTCCATTCTCATGGAGGCGTTTTGTTAAAACACGCGGTTGAACATTTTTTTCATACAGATTTACATCCGCAGGATAACCTTTTTTACTTTACCACCTGCGGTTGGATGATGTGGAATTGGATGGTAAGCGGATTATTGACTGGCAGCAGATTAGTATTATATGATGGTAATCCATTTTATCCTAATCCCAGAAGATTATTAGATTTGTGGCAAGATGAAGATATTGCTGTGGCAGGAGTTAGTGCTAAATTAATTGAAGGGTTGAATAAGCAGAACATAAGTTCACAGAATGGAGAGCTTAAACATTTAAGGATGATATGCTCTACGGGGTCAGCTCTTAGTGTTAATAGTTTTAATTATGTTTATGAGCACATAAAAAGGGATGTATGCCTCGCATCAATCTCTGGTGGTACAGATATACTTGGATGCTTTGTGATGGGGGTTCCCACTTTGCCAGTACGTTGTGGTGAAATACAGGCCGCCACTTTGGGTATGGATACACAGGTTTACGATGAAAGTGGTAATAGAGTAGTGGGACAAAAAGGAGAGTTGGTCTGCTGTAGTCCTTTTCCAAGCGTCCCAGTTTACTTTTGGGGCGATGACGAAAAAAATACATCCTTACATAATGCCTATTTTTCTAGATTTCCTGGGATATGGGCGCATGGTGATTATGCCGAAGAAACAGAGTCGGGTGGATTTATCATATATGGAAGATCAGATACGACACTTAATCCAGGAGGAGTTCGGATAGGGACCGCAGAGATATACCGTCAAGTAGAAAAAGTGGATGAGGTGCTTGATTCTTTGGCAGTCGGACAAGAATGGGGAGATGATACCCGCATAGTACTTTTTGTGGTGTTACGTAAAGGCAAGGGGCTTGAAGGGAAGGAACTTGAAGGCAAAGGACTTGAAAATAAGGGACTTGATGATGAGCTTAAGCACAAAATATGCAACATAATACGCAAAAACACTTCACCACGACATGTTCCAGCTAAAATTATTGCGGTTCCAGATGTGCCTCGCACTATAAGCGGTAAAATTTCCGAGCAAGCAGTAAGTTGTTGCATTCATAGCATGCCTGTTTCAAATGCGGGAGCACTTGCCAACCCTGAATGTTTAAGTTTTTTTAGCGATTTATCTGAACTTACTGAATAAAGCTTTCGTATAAAACTACTCTTTTAGTTTTTTAACCAGTAGGGCGTTGATTGTTATCCGAGTCAATATGCTCTTCTGGTGAGTCAGGATCTTCCCAATTATTTGAGTGTAAATCTGCCTCTGTATATTCTTCTGGATGCTCTTGTGATTGATGTTGACTGTCTTGATATGTTGAATTTTCCATTGAGCTTTCTTCTTCCTCATTCTGTGCATCATAACTATTACTAAAATTATTAGTAGTTCGGTTGCTATGAGAACGGAAAAAACTGGGTATTATAGGCAAAGCAACAGTAATAATTGCTATTCGTAAAAAATGTAAAAATGCCACGAATAGAGGCTCTATGCTATAAGCGTAAGCAATAATAGTAATTTCATGAACTCCGCCTGGAACATAAGCTAAGAACATACTTAGAAAATTCATACCGAATATTAAGGATGAGATAAAGGCGCCTAAGGTTACAAATAATAATAATAGTATAGTGACGATTATTCCATGTCCTCCTAGTATTGCAACTTCCCGCCAACTGCATCCGTTGAATCTAGTTCCTAGGACACTACCAAGAATATAAAGAGCAATCATTAAAATAGAGGTAGGTAAGGGTTCCACAAGCTGACCAGTGCCAAAGAAGTAAGCGGCAGCTAATGTGCCTCCAAGTAAATATGGAGAAGGGACCCTTAGTAGTTTAAAAACACCTATTATTATGCAACTTGAAATAATACATAGCAGCCATGAGATAGCTGAATTAAATGTTGGAGTAGCTACAGAGGTTTGAGGAGCGAGAGCTAGTAAATTGTCAGGGACATCTAATATTACTGCAAATATTATAGGTAATAAAATAACTACCATGAAAACCCTCATTGTTTGAGTTACTACAACTTTTCTTTGATCGGCAGTAGTATCTTGAACTACAGCAACTATGCTGGCAAGTGCTCCTGGTAGCGCCGCATAAGTTGCGGTAAGGCGATCAAATTTGGCAAAACGAGTGAAGTATAAACTGCCAAGTATTGTTGCAAGAATCATCCATATTACCAACATTATTGCTGCAGGAATCCATAAAGAAATATTGTTAAAAGTATCAGGAGTTACCTTGCTGCCGAGATACCAGCCGATTATTACGAAGATGGGTGGTAAAAAGGCCTTATGAATTTGCATTTTTATACCACTAAGGCATATAACTGCATTTAATAACATAGGACCGAGCAAAGCAGGCAAGGGTAAAAATGCAAAAAATCCTCCTACGGCGCCAAAGAACCCTGTAGATAAAGGCACAGCAGATTTGATAATAGCATGGAATGTTTCTCTATTGGGTAGTATATTACGTTTATGTTTACTTGGATTACTCATTTACTTGGATTATATTTTGATTATGTAATGTTGTCCTTAAATACATAGGTTCTAATTCCTCCACTGAGGTTGATTTTAAAGAAGGATGATTCATTGCTGCTTTAATTAGATAACTTGCTTGAGGACATGCCTCTTCGCAGCTAACTGTATTTTTAATGATGTTTTGAGGAAGTGATGAAAAATGCTTGTCTGTGTTGCCCCAAATATATATGGGAGAACGAGTGGATAAATTAATTTCAGCAGGTTTATCTAATGCAGGAGCAACAATTTCTTGTAGTTGTTCGCTATCCTTAGAGTTTTCATAGTATGCCCAGTATACTTCTCCTAGCTGGGCATCCATTAGTATAAGAATACCTATACGTTCATTACTATTTTGATTAATTTGTTCTTTGGCTTTATATCCTAACGCTTCAAGTGAAGGTATGCTCAGCAGAGGCGTATCTGTTGCATAAGAAATCCCTTTGGCTACTCCTACAGCTACTCGCAATCCAACAAAAGAACCAGGACCTATGCCACATACAATCATGTCAAGTTGACTAATAGAAAGTTGTGAATTCGCTAATAATCTTTCTATAATAGGCAAAATCAAGCGGTGATGGGATTTTTTTCTATTGATTGATATTTGTTGACAGCTATCTGATGACATTAGAGCTGCAGAGCAAACAAGAGTTGAGCAGTCAAAGGAAAGAATATTACGCAATGGGTTTACTGAAAGAGGTTGTTAATTTTATGCTGTAATTAATCCTTTGATTATTACAGTTATATCATCTGGCGATAAACTGCCATTAATTCTATGATAATGAACAACATCATTTTTTTGCGCTAATTCTTGATAATATTTACACAATGGAGCAGTTATTGTTTTATATGTTTTCAATCTTTCATAAATAGTTTCTGCTAAATCATCTTCTCGCTGAACTAGATCTTCTCCTGTTATATCATCTTTGCCTGCTGCTTTAGGTGGGTTGGATATCAGGTTATAAGTGCGCCCTGAGGCAGGATGGACTCTTCTATTGGATAACCGATTAACTATATCCTCATCCTCGCAATAAAGTTCTAAAACATGGTTAAATTGTATCCCATTATCTTTTAATGCATGAGCTTGCCCCAAAGAACGCGGAACACCGTCTAAAATAAAGCCCTTAGCGCATTCATCTTTTTGTAATTTTTTTGATATTATTTCAGCTATGATGTCATCGCTAATTAATTCTCCTCTTTTCATTATTTCTGAAACCTTTTTACCAAAGTCAGTGTTTTTTTCCACTTCATTACGCAAAATATCCCCAGTGCTTATATGAGGTATACCCAATTGCTTACTCAATATTATCGCTTGAGTTCCTTTGCCACTGCCTGGAGGTCCTAAAAATGTGATATTCATAAAATTAAAGAGGATGAAGTTTGGAATTATATCATTAAATATAACACGCTATAAGGAATATATTTAATTACCTTATAATGGTTAGTATAACATTATTTTTTAAACATAATACCCCAAATAGCTAAAAGCCATGCATAGTAATCTCGAACAAAGAGGCATATTGCTAAAACAAGCACTTCCGTACATTAATAAGTATCGAAATAAAAACTTTATATTTGTTATCCCCGCTTCTTTTTTTGCCATTAGTAATTATGAAGAGCATGGAATATGGCGTGATATATCAGCTTGTTGCAGTTTGGGCGTGGGTTGCGTTATATTCATAGATTACGATATAGCTGCTCAAGATAATATGCCTGTTACTGATAAAGATATTGCCAAATTATTACCAAATATAGCAGGATTAGAATTTAAATGCCGCGCTCTTTTGTCTAAAGGCGCTTACGGGCATGGACATAAAACAAATATTTTGTCTGGTTGTTGGATTTTAGCTCAGCCAAAAGGAGTAATAGACGGAAAAGATATGCATAAAAGAGGCAAGCCACGTAATGTTGATAGTGTTGAAATGCGTAACTATCTGCGTAATGGCGATATATTGGTGGCAAATACCTTAGCTCCAGATAAACAAGGACAGTTGTACCTTCTCAGTACACACGAGGCGGTATTGGAGTGTGCAATTTCTTTGCCTGCAGATAAAATTATTTTGTATATTGATCAGTTACCAGATAAGTATAAACAAAAAGCGCTTGATTTACCAGATGCGAATAATCTATTGCAACAGAATGATAAATCTCTTAGCTCTACTGTAAATGCCCGATTAAAAACTCTATTGACTCATGCGATTAATTATTGTTCTAGAGGAGTAAATAGAACTCATATTATTTCATTTAATGAAGATAATGCTCTATTCAAAGAAATTCTTACAACTAGTGGTTGTGGAGTTATGATTAATTCTGACAATTATGAGTCACTGGCTATTGCTGAGCGCTCTGATGTTGATGATATAAAATCATTGATTGGTCCATTGGAAGAAGAGGGGATATTACGCCCCCGTTCTTATGAACAATTGTTAGCTAAAATTGACGATTTTTGTATTATTAAGCAGGACGATAATCTTATAGGTTGTGCGGCTCTTTCGGCAATGAAGGATAAAAAAGGATATGCTGAGTTGGAATGTGTGGTTGTTAAGAAGTCCCACAGCAAACAAGGATACGGCAAGAGATTACTGAATTCTATGGAAAAAATTGCGATTACTAAGGGTTATAAGTATTTGGTAGTGTTTACTACTCAGGCATCTGCATGGTTTGAAGAGTTAGGATATCAAATATCGTCTGAAAAATTTGCAGTCCCTGAGTATTGTCGCAGCCGTAATTCAAAGAATTTAGTGAAAGACCTTTATAGAACTAAAGTTAAGTAGCTTAAGCGGTTATTTTTATAAAAAAAATATAATTTTACGAAAACTCATAAAAATTTACAAAATCATAGGGGAATTCTGTTTCTTTATAACGTATTACTACATACAACTATAGAATAATTTAAATATGACAGAGATAATTGACAGATTATCACAAGGTTTCAGCAATTTCTTAAGGTTAAGATATCTACCTATTGTAGTGGTCTGTTTAATGGGATGGATGACTGCTTCTTTTTTTTGGCAGGTCGTTCAACTGTTTTATAATTATAAAGAGGATAGTGCCTATTCTCTGTTTATTCCTCCAGTTTATCAAGAAAATCTTGTTGGTGATTCTTTATGGCAATGGACAAATCACAATAATTTATATATTGCACCGCCGCAGGTTCAAAAACCAGCATCCATTACATTGGCAGTTACTCTACTGGGTATTATTAGCAGCGGTTCTAATGGCTATGCTATGTTAAAGATCAATAATGGAAAAGAGGGTATTTATGGAGTTGGTGATGTTTTGCAGGGGGGGGCAAAAATTAGCTCTATTGACCTTAACTCAATAACTCTAACACAAGGTAGTGAGAAGCGGGTTTATACATTGCAAAAGGATAATACTAATATATTCTTAAAAAATGCTCCAGTTCCCGTGAAAAAAATTCCCCCAAGATCTAAGGCAGTAAAGAAAGATGTAAAGGTTTCTTCATTGAATTCACAAGATAGAAAAGAGATTAAAAAATTTGAAGATAATATAATAAACAATCCTTTGGCGGCTTCCAATGATTTTGATGTCAAGCCAATTAAAAAAAATGGTTCCACTTTTGGTTATCAATTATCACATAGAATTAATCCCGAACTTCTTAGAAGATTAGGACTTTTGCCTACAGATGTAATAATATCAGTTAATGGCATACCAACGCCAAGTATAGCATCAAATCCACAGGTTGTTGCGGATCTTATGAAGCAAAATCGCTTTGTTATAATTTATGAAAGACAAGGCAAATCTCAAACACTGACAGTTAACCGCTAATAATTAATAAACAATGACATATTCTATAAAGATATTAATCAATCTTGTATTACTTTATACATTTATTATGATGAACCCCGTTTTCGCCACTAATCATGAGGTTACAACTGAGAACCAAGAGCTATCACTAAATTTTCGTAATGTAGATATAAGACAGTTTATTGAAAGTGTAGCTAAATTAACTGGTAAAAATTTTTTGGTGGATAGAAGAGTTTCTGGAAGAATTACTATAATAGCATCTCAATCGATAGCTCAAGAGTCTCTTTATGATGTGATGCTTTCAGTTCTTCAATTTTATGGTTATACGGCTATTGTAGATGGAGATATAGTTAAGATTATTCCTTTTGCTGAAGCGCAGTCGCTTGCTCCATCAGAGGTTTATGATGAAAGGCATTCATTTATCACTGAAATAATTAAAATTAAGAATCTAAACCCTGCGGAATTAATAAAAGTAGTGCGTCCTATGCTTTCCAAACAAGCACAACTTACATCTCTGCCAAAAGGTAATAGTTTAATTATTTCAGATATTCAAGCAAATCTTGATAGAGTGAAAGGGGTTATCAATAGAATGGACGTGGTGGAGATTCAGGATTATGAAATTGTTCAGCTGCAACATGCCCAGGTGGATACTATTATTGGAATGATAAATGCCATCTATAAGGCGAATAATCAAGCACTTAATATCAATATGCAAGCAGATAAAAGAACTAATAGAATTATTATTTCTGCGAGTTCTGGAGTTCGTTTGGCAATAAAAGAATTGATTAACACTCTGGATATACCTATTAGTGCTAATGCGAACATTAAGGTGATTTATTTACGTTATGCGGATGCTCAAACCTTAGCAAATATCCTCAATCGTTTAACAAGTTCTGAAGCATTTAAGGCAGTGCTAAGCGAGCAGGGGCAAGAAGGGAAAGCGCCAAAGTCATCAGCATTAACTCCAACCCCTACACAACAGGCAGCACAACAGAAACAGCAACAGCAACAACAGAATCAACAGGCAGCTGGAGGCGGCGAAGTTAAATCGGGGATACAGGCGGATGTCGGCTTGAATGCTCTGATAATTAGTGGAGATAATAACTTTATAGGAGCAGTAGAATCCATAATAAGACAACTTGATGTTAAGCGGGCGCAAATAATAATAGAAGTAATTATCGCTGAATTAACCGATGATTTCAGAAAAGAGTTTGGAGTAGATTGGATATATAATAGTCCAAGTGGTGGTGCGTTGCTTGATTTAAGTGGTCGTTTGGGTCAATTGGCTACTAGTGCTAATCAAGTGGGAACAGGGGTTGGACTAGCTCAAGGAGGACTATTTGGGGCGGCTTATCAGGGAACAGTTAATGATGGGTGGGGAGCTTTGTATAAATTATTAAATTCAGATACTCGCTCTAATATCCTTGCTACTCCTTATATTGTTACTCTTGACAACGAAGAGGCATCATTTGTAGTGGGTGAAAATAGACCGTTTGTGACTGGGACGGTTACAGGAAGCAATGACCAGGTTACTAGGACCATAGAAAGACGCGATGTAGGTATTAATTTAGTTATAACTCCTCAGGTTACTGGCGGTGACACAGTCAAACTTAGCATTAACCAAGAAATTTCTAATGTTTTACCTGGGTCAACTGATTCAGAACAAATAACTACCACAGTGCGCAAAATTACTACTAACGTTCAGGTTAGAGATGGCGGTTTAATTATTTTAGGTGGCTTATTAAGCGATACGCAAACTGAAGAGATTAGTAAACTGCCAGGACTTGGTGATATACCCTTTTTAGGTTATCTCTTTCGTGATCAAAGTACTCGTCTTACTAAAACAAATCTTATGATATTCATGCGCCCTCGCATTATTAAGGATGAGGCGGCAATTGCTAGTTTAAGCCATGGTAAATATAATAGTTTGCGGCAAACGCAATTGAGCTTTCCAAGATTTAATACATTCTTATCGCGTAAAAATATTCCGCAACTAAGAGATTTAAGTGAAATCTCTCTTTTTACCGATCTAGGGAACAAACGAAAGATTGAAGATTTACTTGAACCTGCTCAATAAAAATGGAATCTGAATATACCATTCCTTATAATTATGCCAAAAAAAACGGTGTGTTCTTTGACAAGGGCAAAGGTAAAAAAGTAATTATATATCGTCAAGGAGTGTCCTTCGGAGTAGTTCAAGAAACACAAAGGCACTTGGGGCATAACATGCCTAATAAAGTTATTGAGTCCGGAGAGTTTGATCTTCTTCTACAAAAAAATTATACGGAAAATGATAGATCCGAAACAACTCAAATAAGCAATCAGGCATTAAAAGATGATAGGATTAACTTTGATGAAATTAGTTCATTGCTTGAAGAACCAGATGATATCCTAAATTCAGACGATGATGCTCCCATAATCAAACTCTTGAATGCAATCCTATTTGAAGCAATAAGAGAAGGGGTGTCAGATATTCATATTGAACCATATTCTAAAGAACTAGTAATAAGATTTCGTTTGGATGGTGTTTTGAAATCATCTTTAACTTCACAAGCAAAGATCGCCCCATTTTTAGTCACTCGTATTAAGGTTCTTGCGCGATTAGATATAGCTGAAAAAAGGGTTCCTCAGGATGGAAGATTATCGGTTAAACTTGGTGGAAAAGATGTGGATCTTAGGGTTTCAACTATGCCTTCAGTTTACGGCGAAAGAGTGGTGCTTAGGTTGTTGGATAAGGAAGATTCTTCTTTAGATCTTGCTACCTTGGGAATGGACCAAGATATGCTTGTGAAAATGGAGAAGTTAATTAAAAAACCACATGGTATTATTTTGGTTACAGGTCCCACTGGCTCTGGTAAAACTACGACTCTTTATGCTTGTTTGCGTAAGTTGGATCGTAGCAAACTTAATGTTATGACTATAGAAGATCCAATTGAATATTATTTTGATGGTATCAGCCAAACGCAAGTTAACATGCGTGCAAATATGAGTTTTGCCCGTGGACTTCGCGCTATACTAAGACAGGATCCAGATGTGGTGCTGGTGGGAGAGATAAGAGATACGGAGACAGCGCGTATTAGCGTTCAGGCAAGTTTAACAGGACACATGGTTCTTTCAACTTTACATACTAACACAGCTATAGGGGCAATAACTCGCTTACGCGATATGGAAATTGAACCATTTTTGTTGGCATCCACAGTCCAAGCAGTTATGGCGCAAAGATTAGTCCGCAGATTATGTAATAATTGCAAACAAAAATATAAACCAGGAGCTCATGAAAGAAAACAGTTGAAGCTGACGCAGAAATCATTCTTGTATAAGCCAGTTGGTTGCGACAAGTGTTATAAGACAGGATACAGTAAACGAACAGCAATTTATGAGTTAATTGAGATTGATGCTGAGCTGCGTAGAATGATAAATGATAACAGCCCTGAAGAAAAAATGGCTACTTATGCGCATAAGAAATCGCAAACAATAGTAGAGAATGCTTATCAATTGGCGCGCACTGGTATGACTGATCTTGCTGAAGTTATCAGAGTAATTCAAGAGTAAGAATGCCTTCATTTGAATATCAGGCACACGATAGTTCAGGGAAACGTGTTAAAGGATATATAGAATCTGATTCTGTGCGAACAGCCCGTCAATCTCTGCGCGATGATGGACTATTCCCTCTTAATGTTGTAGTATCTAAAGGTGAAAAGGGCGTATCATCTGATGTTCTTAGTTACTTTTTTAAGCGAGCCATGCCTATTCAGGAACTTATACTTATGACACGTCAACTTGGAACCTTAGTAGGGGCAGGCATTCCGCTTGAAAGGAGTTTAAATATGATAAGCCAACAGGCAGATACATCAGAAATGCGTAAGACGGTCTCAAAAATTAGATTATCAGTATCTGAGGGTATGAGCTTTTCTAAATCTCTCCGTGCCTCAGTGCGTAAATTTCCTGAGGAGTATATTGCCTCTGTAGAAGCAGGTGAAGAAAGTGGGAATATGCACCAGGTTTTAGAACGACTTGCCGATGATATAGAGGAATTAAATCGCACTCGTCAGGCGCTTACTTCGGCTTTAGTATACCCTGCGGTTATGCTTTTTGTTGCAGTTTCAATTATTATATTGTTGATGGTGTATGTTGTGCCTCAGGTGACAGAAGTTTTTGCTTCACAAAAACAAGAATTACCCACTCTCACAAAGTTTCTTATAGGCGCAAGTGATTTTTTACGCGGCTATGGTTGGCTATTATTATTGTTAATAATAGCAGCGATAGGTGGATTCAATTATGCTTTGCGTAATAAGGACTTTCGTTATTCTTTTGATAGGATGATCACTAGGACTCCTGTTATAGGTAGATGGGTTATGATGTCTTTGGTCAGCAGATGGGCAAGGAGCTTAGGACTTTTAATTGCTGGCGGTGTTCCCACCCTGAAAGCCATGCAAATTGCTGTGCGCAATATTAAAAACACTTATCTTAACTCGGTTATTCACGAAGTAAATAAGAATGTAAGTGAGGGAATGAATATTAATAAAGCTCTTAAAAGAGCTGGAATATTCCCTGGATTTTTGGTGTACATGGTGGATAGTGGAGAACAAAGCGGCAATCTTGACCAAATGTTAGTGAAGTGTTCTGAATACTACTCACAGCAATTGAATACCGCTACTCAATCCATGTTAAGAATTTTTGAACCATTGCTTATTCTGGCAATGGGAATGATGGTGCTTGTTATTATTTTGGCTATACTAATGCCTATTTTCCAAATAAACCAATTGGTATTATAGAGTGATAATATTATTTTTTTCAATAAACATAATGTCAAAGAATTATAAGCAAACTTTGTAATTATATTTTAAACATACTAGAAAACATGATGAAACTTAACAACATTGCCTGCAAGCTAAACGGCAAACCAAATAGTAAATTTTTCTTTAAGCAAAAAGGAGTGACACTTATAGAATTGTTAGTGGTCTTGGTTATTATTGCAATTTTAGCAGCCACGATAATACCTAATTTTTTTGACGCTCCGGATAAAGCCCGAGTAGTGCGTGCTAAGGCAGATGTAGGTTCTTTAAGAAGTGCGCTAGAGTACTACAAACTAGATAACTTTAATTATCCTGGGAGCTTAGAGGAGTTAGTTCAAAAGCCATCAGGGGCTGCCAACTGGAAGCAGGGAGGGTATTTAGAGAGATTGCCTAAAGACCCATGGGGCAATGATTATCAGTATCGTAACCCTGGACAAGAGAGCACTATAGATGTATTTTCTTTTGGTTCTGATGGAAGCGCTGGTGGCGATGGAACGGCTGCAGATATAGGCAACTGGGATTTGTAATGAATAAAATAAGCCGAGGTTATAAGATTAGCACTGCGGCTGGTTTTACTTTACTGGAATTGCTGGTTGTCTTGGCAATAGTGGGGATAATGGTTGGTGTTGCAATATTTTTTGCAACCCCTTCATCTTTGGAAGCCAATAAAAAAAAAGGTGAGGAGGTCTTTAATATGATGCAAAAAGCAAGATTACGTTCTATGATGGAGAGCAAGATATATGGACTTGATGTAGAAGAAAACAACATTCGCTTGGTTTCTTTGATTACAAATAGTGATGCCGCATCTTATTCAGAGGGTGTGCCTTCAGAAGACGCCTCATTAACGATACCAGATAATACAAATAATTTAGCGAATGAAGAAAGCAATATAGAAAGCAGTAAAGAAAGCAGTGAAGATGATACCCCCAAACCGACTTATGAAGAACATAAAGCAAAAGGTGTAGAACTTGGATTATTCAATTTTATTGCACAACCAGAATGGGAAGAAAGAACTGATGAGTTTGGGAATAGTGTTGACTTTGATTCTGACACAGAATTGGAGTTCTTTAAAAGCATTGATTCGCCACAATTACTGAACGAAGTGAATAGCGAGAATCCAGAAGAATATACGGATGAGTTAGAAAATGAAATTAATCCAGAGATATTATTTTTCCCCGATGGCAGGTTGAGCGCTAATGGCAATATGCGCCTAGTAAATGGTGAGGGAGATATTATTTATGGTTTTAGCTGGGAGGCATCGGGTAAGTTTGAGAAACTCAATAAATAACAGGATAAGTAATAGGGGCTTTAGTTTACTGGAAGTCATGGTCGCTTTGACTGTGGCAGCCATAGCTCTATCAGTTTTAGTGCAAGGACTCAGTCGTTATGCCAATTATTTTATATATCTAAGAGATAAAATAATAACTCAGACCATAGCAGTGGGTGAGTTAACTCATAAATCTTTAGATTACGAATATGTAATACCCGAGTATGTAGAAAGAGGCGGCGCTAGGTGGGAGTTGGTTTATGAAGAAGAGGAATATTTTTTTAAAGAGCTGGAGGATTTAAAAGAAATCAGGGTTTCTGTAATAGGAGAAGATGGCAATTCAGTAATCACTTTATCAACTATAGTCCATTCTTCTAAGAAATGATAATCAAACGCGCACCAGCTGGTTTTACACTGATAGAGATGATGGTAGCAGTGGCTCTGTTGGCAATTATCTCAGTGCTGGTGTTTTCATCTATAAGAGCTGCTTTTACTAGTTTTGAAACAATTTCTTTAAAAAGTAAAAGCCAATCAAAATTTGCCTCAACGTTTAGTATCATCAATGATGATTTAGTTAATCTGGTCGCTCGTCCTATACGAGTTGACATTAATAAACAAGAAGGAGCATTTCTGGCAGAAGGTTTTGAAAGTGAGTATCTAGTGGAGTTTACTCGCGGAGGATTACAGGTTATTAATACTGATGGGGTGCAACTTAAATCCTTGGGGCTGTCCAGTCCGCAAACAGGCCTTGCTCGCATTGCCTATAAGTTTGCCGACGAGACACTTTATCGTTATGAGTGGGGAATTTTGGATACCAATCTTAAGGATACAGCTTTTGAAAAAGAAAATACACTACTGGAAGATGTTTCAGATGTTCAGGTTTTAACCTATTCTCTAACACGTGCTAAGGCACTGCAAGAAGAGACCCGTTGGCCCGCAACTTCTCTTAGTGCAAGAAATAGCAAAAAAGAATTATTGCTACTTCCCGCCGCAGTATCATTGCTCATCAAACTCAAGGATGGTAGAGAGTTCTTTTTATTTTTCCCTGGTTCAAACGGAGTATAGGTTGTTAAGAGTGAGAAATATGATATTATCGGGCGAACATAAACAGAAATATAAACATAAGCATAAAGGTATAGCTTTGGTTAGTGTTATGGGAGCAGTTGCAGTGATAACTGCGATAATGACGGCTTTGACATACCGACAACAACTGGATATGGGAATCCAGGGTTATGCGTTACAAAAAAATGGAGCCATATTAAAAGTGCTCTCTGTTGAAACTCTTGCTATTGGAATTTTAACCAACAACAAGGAAGGAAATAACCCGCGCTATGATTATTATGATGAGGATTGGGCACAGCCAGTTGAAGGTATTGATATGAGTGGAGGGAATGTAACCTTTATGATGTTTGATGCCCAGACAAAGTTTAATGTTAATAACCTTAATACACGCGGCAGAAATAGAAACAATGCGCGTAACATTATGCGCACTATCTTTCAAAAAGATACGAGCAAATACGGCAGGGTGTATGATGAAATATATCGTTGGGTATCTCCATCGCAAGGTTCTGCTGCAGCCGATAGAAAGTATACTGCAGAATCAGATAAGTTTGATAAATACCGTATAGCTCATACGGCAATGATTAGCATAAACGAACTTCGTCTATTAGACGGTTTTAGAAATAAAGAGGAGCTACAAGATATAATAATTGAAATGGATGATTATTTGGCTTTTTTACCTACAGCTGACGAGTTTATTAAAATTAATGTGAATACAGCTGGAGAAGCAATGCTTACTCAAGTGCTTAGATATTTTAATGCTCAGGGTTCTATTGCCGCGGTTCTAAGTCGCCGACCATACTCAAACATTAATTCTTTTTGTGCGTTGTTACGTTCTCGTCGTGCACAATGTAGGCAGATATTTGACACTAAAAGTTCATATTTTTATGCAGTAGCTAAAATTGGATTAGGGGATAATGTTATTTATTCTCGTAGCTTAATCAAGCGCACAGGTAATGATGGCGGAGTAGTATCCAGAGAGGTTAGGGTATTATGAATCCACAGCATAGTTTCTTTATTAATGAAAAAGGGGAAATTTTTCTTACCACCATGCGTAAGAAGATTAATCCTATAGCTGCTTCTACATCTTCTGCAGTTTTACCTGGCTGGGTAGCTAGTGAGAATTTTAATTTTTTTGATGCAAGACCCCCAGTATACAAAAAATCTGTTATTTTGAAAACTATGCCTTTTATGATGGAGGAGTATTTGATTGAACCAGTAGAAAATTATCATTTTACAGTAATTATGGAAGGGAGGCAATTTCCTGTTTTTGTTTATGCCGCAATTAAAAATAAAATATCAGAGTGGATGCAATTGCTGGATAGTGTTAATATTTCGCCATCAATCCTTTATCCTGATATTTTTGCTTTACCTTATGAAGATAATGTAATTAGTGTTTTTGCAAGCAAAACAAGATGCTTAGCACGAACAGATAAGTATCAAGGTTTTTGTGGAAAGGGCAAATTATTTTTTGATTTACTTGCAGAACAAGCAAAAGAAACCAATAAAGAAATAAAAATTTATACTGCAGATATTGATGTAATTCCACAATCACAAAAGAATAAAGTGGTGGAGAATAGAGTGAATTGGCTTGATATGCTGAATAACTCTCCATTTCCACCAAGTCAGTGTAGTTTATTACATGGCGAATATTATATAGAAAAAAATACCACAACATCTTTTAATTCGCTAAAAGTGGCAGGAGTTATTGCAGCTTTATTCGCTGCGCTCGTTTTGGGGAATGACCTTATTTCTTTTATGAACTATAAACAAAGAACCGAAGGTATCCGTTTTATTAGTGGAGAATTATATAAGCAAATGTTTAATCAAGATATTAATGATATCAGTCAATTACGTAATAGAGTGTTACTCAATATGCAAGAAATATCTGGTGTTGAATCATCCGATCCGTCTAAAGTATGGTCAAGATTACAGGAAATATCAGGAATAATTAGGAACTGTAATTCTTGTAATATTCTTAAATTTAAGATGGCAGAAAACAGCAAAAGAACTGAAATTACCATTGAGGCGCGCAGTGCAGAACCCATTCCTCGCAGTGAATTTACCCAAAGGGGATGGAATATACTAGCTTGGAGAAGCACTGAGTTGCCTAAAGAAGGAAATATTCCTCAGACCTTTAGTTCTTCAATTGTTCTAGAAAAACGTTAGAGATAATATGGACTTATTAAATATATTAGAGAAAAATTTCCCTACTGTTATGAAACTTCTGCCACAAAATAGGCGGCAAAAATCAAATAAACAAGATAGTAAACAGCGGGAAACTAAGCAGCAAAGTAACGCAAATAAATACTTTGAAGATGTTAAAAAATTTTTATCAGCGCAATCACTACTTATTAAAGAAAAACTATCTCCGCTAATAAATTATTATCAGGGACTGAATCCAAGGGAAAAAATATTGGTAATGTTAGCGGGTATTTTTATTGGTGTTTTTCTTATGTATAGTTTTATATTTCAACCATATTTAAATTTACGTAATAGTATAGTTGAAGAGTATAGTATAGCATTTGAAGAATATAAATGGCTTAAATCACAAGAGCAAAGAGTTAACGATTTAATACTAGCCAATGGAGGTTCATTTAATCGTCAGTTTAATGTTGAAGAATTGATATTAAAGTATGCTCCAAATTCTAAAGTTGAATTGCTGGAAAGCGGCGAATATCTTATATCATCTTCAAGTGCAACTGGGGCTGGATTTTTTAAATCTATCAATGTGTTGATAAACCGCGGCGGAGAGTTACTTGCAATTGAATTTGCAAGAAATAGCAAACAATCCCCGGCAAACTTTGTTGCTAGAATTAAAATTTAAATAGCTATGAATATAAAATTAAAATCATTAGTTGTATTTTGTTGCTCATTTTTAGTGGCGGGTGCCTTATTGTTTCCTGCTAAATTTATTCTGCCAATGGTAGATGTACCTGATAAGTTGGATATAAGAGTTAACAATGGAAATATATGGAAAGGAAATGCTAATATATTTTGGAATAACTCGCCAAATACTGGGACGGATTTCTTTATAGCATCATGGCATCTCTGCTTGGGGAGGAGTTTCCCTTTTATAGCATACTGTTGGGAGTTAAAGGAAGACGATAAAGATTCATCTGGCAAGCTTGTGGGCATCCCAGGTAATGAAATTATTTTAGAATCTTTGATGACTCAGATTCAAATTGCTCCCGTCATAGCAGAGATGTCAGGCAATCTTAATTCAGAATTATTGAAGTTTTCACGATTAAGAGGTAATGCTGATGTAAATATTCGCAGAATAAATTATGATTTACAAAACCAGCTTCCTATTTCTTGGGACGGTGAGATTATTATAAGTTCCAGCGGCTTTTTCAACATAGATTTACCAGTGATTAAAATTGCTATGACGCAAGAAAATTTTATAAGCCGCACAGAGCAGAACGAGTCATTAATTAAAAATAAATTGCCAACTTTGAGGATATCAGGCAGTGATGAAACTATGGACATAGTTGGAGAAGTGCAGATTTTACCTCAAGGGCAAATTAAGGTGAATTCTCAGATTACTGCTAAGAATGAACTGGTATCACGGACCTTTGCGCCTATTGCCAATAATCGTGAAGGGAATAAATTCTTTTGGTCTTATCAAGGAGCAATTGGATCTTCTCAGGAATTACAGCAATCACAATAGTTCAATAAAAAAAGGATGGCGTCAGCCGTCCTTTTACCAAATATTAATATTATTTATTGATCCACTCCAAGTGTATTAATAATACTTTGTGCGCTGGGGATGAAGGTGGCAGTGGTGCCTATAGCTACATTCTGCCTATCAAAATCACCAAAATTTTTCTTCAATAGAGGAGATGCTTCAATGCCTTCAACCACAGGAAACTCTTGGTTAGCTTGAGCATAATGGTATTGAGCCCATTCACTGACTAAAAACTCCATAAGTTTAATTGCATTCTTTCTATTGGGGGCATAACGAGTTAAAGCCATTCCAGAAATATTCATGTGAGTACCCCCTTTCTTAGCACTAGGAGTAATGATTCTTATATTGCGTGTCCACTTTGTATCATCAAGTGCCAGTAAATTAAAATAATAAGAATTAGCGACTGCATAGTCGCAAACACCTTGGGTTATTGCTTTAATCTGAGCTCTATCATTTCCTTGAGGACGACGCGCCAAATTATTTTTAAGTCCAGTTAACCAATCGCTGGTCTTCTTTTTCCCGTATTGAGCGATCAAGGAAGAAGTTAATCCAAGATTATAAATATGACTTAAAGGTCTAATACATATTCTTTTGCCCAGGTTTGGTTTTGCTAAATCAAGATAACTACTAACTTCCTTTAAAGGAGCCCTTTTTTTATCGCCACTAGCATATATGACTCTAGCCCGTGTAGTTAAAGCGAACCAGTTATTATCTGGATCCCTAAGCGATGCAGGCAGGACTTTGGAAAGCTTCTTTGATTCAACAGGAGAAGTTAGCCCTTTGGACTTAAGCTCTGATAAACGATAGATGTCAACAGTTAAGACAATGTCTGCAGGACTTTTGCGTCCTTCAAACTCTAATCTTTCAGTAATTCCCTGAGAAGCAAACACTACATTTGCTTTAATGCCTGTTTGCATAGTAAATTCATCCAATAAGGATTGAATTAAATGGGATTGCCGATAAGAGTATACATTTACTTCTTCCGCTGATACAGATGAAACTATCCAAAAGGATATAGTAAGTAGGCAAATAACTGCCAACTTTGTAATATTTTTCATAGCTAAAAATATAGTTTATATTAATAAAGCATCAATGCTTCAATGAGAATCAATACCTATCCAATTATAGAATTAATTATATTGACACTACTAATTATTTAATTAAGAATGAAATAAGTATTATAATTTTATCTATGCCAGAATTACCTGAAGTTGAGACAACACTGAGATTTATTCGCCCCAGAATTATGAATAAATCGGTTACTGATGTGATTATCAGACAATCATCATTAAGATATAAAGTGCGAGATGATTTGCCTGGAATACTCAAAAATAAAAAGGTGCTAAATGTCTCAAGACGTGCTAAATATATTTTATTGGATTTCGCGCATGGCAATTTAATAATGCACTTGGGAATGTCAGGGAGTATCAAAATAGCTGATACTAATCACCCTTTGCATAAGCATGACCATGTTGATATAGTATTTACTAATTTAATAATGAGATATAACGATCCTAGGCGATTTGGATGTATCGTTTGGGAAGGGGGAAAACAGGAGAAATCCCTCCTTGATAATTTGGGAGTTGAGCCATTAACAAAAATTTTTAATGGAGCACTGTTATATAAATTAACTAGAGGGAAAAGTATATCCATTAAACAGTTTGTTATGGATTCAAAGTTTATTGTTGGTGTTGGCAATATTTACGCATCTGAATCTCTATGGGAAGCTAAGATAAACCCAACAAGACCAGCAAAAGAATGCTCTATAAATCAATGTACAGATCTATCTGATGCGATAAAGCAAATTTTGAATAAGGCGATAAAAGCAGGAGGCAGCACCATACGCGATTTCAAAGGGGCGGATGGTAAGCCAGGATACTTCGCTTTGCAATTAAATGTTTATGGTAAAGAAAAAGAGCCGTGCCCCGCTTGCGGATGCACAGTAAAGCGGATTGTACAAGGACAGCGGACATCTTTTTATTGTGATACCTGCCAAACATAGACATTTTTTAATCTACCTATAATATAGACATGGTGAAAACAAACAACAAGGGACAAGAGAATAAGCTGCTAAGTGGTTTGTTGCAAAAACAAGCGAGTAATTTTACTCAAAGTTTTACAGCATCCCATTCATTTGATAAGAGATTATATGAAGAAGATATCTTGGTATCTCGTGCACATGTCAAAATGCTGTACTCAATAGGAATGCTCAACCAAAAGGAATTTCGTGTTCTTGATAAGGGGCTAAAAGAAACAGCTAGCTATATAGCAAAAGGAAATATGTCATGGAAAGATGAGTTGGAAGATATTCACATGCATATAGAATCACATCTTACAAAAAAAATAGGAGATACAGGTAAAAAGCTTCATCTTGGACGTTCCCGTAATGATCAGATTGCTACAGATGTTCGCTTGTATATACGCAAGGGGATAGATGAATTAGCATTACTTATGAATGAGCTGCGCAAAGAGCTAGCAACAAAAGCTCTTGAAGAATATGCAACTCTTATGCCAGGGTTTACTCATTTGCAGCCAGCGCAACCAGTTACTTGTGGCCATCATTTGATGGCTTGGCATGAGATGCTGCTACGAGATTACGAGAGGATGCAGGATTGCCGTAAAAGAGTCAATATGATGCCTTTGGGTTCGGCTGCTCTTGCCGGAACATCATTTCCAATAGATAGAAATATGCTTGCCAAAGAATTGGGGTTTGATGAAGTTATGGCTAACTCTTTAGATGCAGTTAGTAGTCGTGACTTTATAATTGAATTTATAGCTGCAGCAGCGATAACCATGCAACATTTATCCAGATGGGCTGAGGAGTTGATAATATGGTGCACAGCGCAATTTGGTTTTGTTGAGCTTGCCGATGAACTGTGTACGGGCTCTTCAATAATGCCACAAAAAAAGAATCCAGATCTACCTGAACTTATTCGCGGTAAAAGCGGCAGGGTTTTTGGTAATTTAATTAGCATATTAACTATAATGAAGGGGCAGACCTTAGCTTATAACAAGGATAATCAGGAAGATAAGGAAGCACTTTTTGATACCATGGACACTCTTAAAAATTGCATAATAGCATGGAAATTATTAATTCGGGGAATGACATTTAACCACCAGAATATGGAAAAGTCGCTTGAACTTGGCTATGTGAACGCAACCCGGCTTGCAGATTATCTGACAAAAAAAGATATTCCATTTCGGACTGCATATAGCATGGCTGGAAAACTTGTAGCTTTAGCTCAAAAACATAAATATAAAAGGGGCTTGCAGGATATCCCTATTGCTCAAATGCAGTTGGTATCTTCAGTTATAGAAGATGATATATATAAATTACTTGATCTGACGCAAATAGTCGCTTCTTATAATCATTTTGGCGGCAGCGCACCTAATAGGGTGAAGAAAGCCGCTAATATAGCAATTCGTAAGGCAGAAAAGGATATGATTAAAATAGAGAAATTAAAGGGATAATATGTGTTATTCGCCTGTAGGTAAATAGATACTGATGGTTGAATATCAGATTTTATTAATTATTATTATATTATGATAATAAATCCAAAATTTCGCCATGAAACTCTTTGCAATTATTAGCTATAATCTGTGGTATTAAAGCTGCGGCGTTCATAAGGTTACTTTGACTTAATGGCTTTCCAGCAGGTGTTATGCCATTCTCTAACTTAATTCCGAATATAGCAAGATGACTTTCAGACATTTCTGCAGCAAGCATCTTCATAAAACCATCAAGAGCATATTTGGATACTCCATAAGCTCCATTCCCCGATTGAAGAGCATTTTTTTCATCAAGCAATCTAAATATTAAACAAGGTTCTTGTGCACTTAGTAAAAATGGCAAAAGAGTTTTAACTAAAATAAAGTTTGCATCAAGGTTAACCTGAATTATTTCTTTCCACAGAAGAGTAGGGTATGTAAGAATATTATTTGTAAAACCGGTTTGATTTGCAGCAAGTATAACGCCATCTAAATGGGATGATTTTGCAGCAATTCTTTTTGCCAGATTATTGTAGACAGATGCTCTGTCCTTTCTTAAGTTTAAAGGAATTACCAATGAATTTATATTGTAAGAAACCTTAATATTCTTTGCAAGATTATCTAAGGCGACTAAATCTTTATCAATGAGTACCAGCTTAGCTCCCTCAGAAGCGAGTTTCATTGCAATAGATTTTCCCTCATCTGATGCCGCTCCTGTCACTAAAATCATTTTGCCGTATAGCAATAAAGAATTATTTTTGGAGTTGCGTGTCTTTGAACTCTTGTTCATTGCGAAATAGCTCTCTTAACCCAAAAAGGATTTTTATCCTGCCATAATATGTCAATAAAATTATTTTTTAATGGCTGCATGGTATTAGCGACTTAAGAAGAGGATTAATCTGTCTCCATTTGCTTTTCAGGGCGCCTTTATTTATAATCAAACGAGTGGAGACGTCCGTAATCTTCTCAAGAGGAATCAAGTTGTTATCTTTTAGAGTGCGTCCAGTATCCACTATATCTACTATTTGATCTGCAAAGCCAGTAGCAGCTGCAAGTTCCACTGAGCCATTTATTTTTATTATATCTGCTTGTATGCCTTTGGATGCATAAAATTTGGCAGCTATACGTTCATATTTGGTGGCAACTCTTAATCTGGGAGGGATACTATTATGATTTACTCTTTTTCCTGCAGTCATCAGACGGCATGAAGTTAAACCAATGTCTCCATAATTATAATAGTTTACTTCTTTACTCCCTTCTTTTTCCTCTAATAGCATATCTGAACCTATAAAAGCAATATCAGCTATATTGTTTTTTATATATGTAAGGATATCTGTATTGCGAACTATGAATAGAGTTATTCCATTATTGAGAGGGAACGATAGACATCTATCATCAGGCCTTTCACCATTAAGAATGAGCCCTGCCTTTTCAATATGCTTTAAGCATACATCTAGCATTCTACCTTTAGGTATAACTAAATTTAGCATACTACTTGCAAGATTTTTAATATTAGTGGGCTTGACGATATATATTGGCGCCAATTTTTTGTAGTTTCTCTTCTATACACTCGTAGCCACGGTCAATATGATAAATCCTATTAATAGAGCTTTCCCCTTCGGCAACTAAAGCAGCTATTATTAAACTTGCAGAGGCGCGTAAATCTGATGCAATAACATCAGCTCCTGTAAGCTTTTGAACTCCCTTTACTAATGCTGCACTGTTATGAATTTCTATGTTAGCACCCATTCTATTTATCTCATCCACATGCATAAACCTATTTTCAAATACGGTTTCCTCAACCTTACTGTTTCCTTTTGCTATGGCATTTACTGCAACAAATTGTGCCTGCATATCTGTGGGAAAATTGGGGTAGGGAGCAGTTCTAATATCTACAGCATTAGGCTTTTTCTTTTTCATGTCCAGTTCAATCCAATCTTCTCCATAAGCAACCTTTGCGCCTGCTTCTTTGAGTTTATCCATAACGGCTGTCATATACTTATGTGAAGTTTTTTCCAATCTAATGTGCCCTGAGGTGGCTGTGGCAGCAGCAAGGAATGTTCCACTTTCAATTCTGTCAGGCATTATGGAATATTCTGCTCCTCTAAGTTCTTTAACTCCTTCAATCCGTATGGTCTTACCCCCTTCACCTGTTATTTTTGCTCCCATCATATTTAAGCAATTGGCGAGGTCTACTATTTCTGGTTCGCGCGCGGCATTTTTTAATATAGTGGTCCCTTTGGCAAGGGTGGCTGCCATTAGTATATTTTCGGTTCCTGTAACTGTACTTTTCTTAAAATTAATAGTAGTTCCTTTTAAACCACGCGGTGCAGTGCAATGGATATATCCTTCGTGTATATCACATTTTGCTCCCATCATACGCAATGCATCCAAGTGCATATCAATAGGCCTGCTGCCTATTGAACAACCTCCTGGTAATGAAACTATTGCTTTATGAAATCTAGCGAGAAGAGGGGCGAGCACCATTATAGAAGCACGCATAGTGCGAACTATATCATAAGGAGCTGTCCAATTATCTATACTATCCCCTTGTGCGGTTACTGTAAGATCTTCATGCATTGTAAAACCTACATTGAGAACTCGCAAAAGAGTTATCATAGATGTTACGTCATGCAAATGAGGTAGATTATGTAAAATAAGTTTATCTGAAGTAAGCAAGCTACTTATTAATATAGGTAATGATGAGTTTTTAGCTCCTGATATTACAATCTCTCCTTCGAGGCGATTATCCCCATTGACTATTAGTTTTTCCATTTAATTCTATTGTTTGTTTTGGGTGTTTGCCCATTCTTCCTTAGTATAACCTCTGACGCTAATGGCATGAATCTTGCCCTCTGTTATATATTTAGCAAGAGGAGCGTATATTTTTTTTTGCCTATCAATCATCATCGTATCATTAAATACATCCCCTATGGCGTGGACTATATATTGTCCTTGCCGTTCTTCCACTTGTATCTCACAATCTGGCAGAACATTTTTTACAATTTGTATAATTTCTTCGTTTGTCATAAAAATTCGTCCTATTTATACCCTACCTATAATAGCGTTGTAGTATACTTCGCAGGTTATGAACATTAATCATGTTTTCAGTACTGCTTGGAATATTATCTAATGTTATTTCTTTATCTTGCTTCTTAGCTATTCGTAAGAGGCACAAGATAAAGGAAAGCTGAATACTATTATGAGATTTTAGCCCTTGCAAGGATATATTGATGGGTGTCTTTTGCTCGAATTGTTCTATGTGCTTTCTACCTTCTTCAATAACAGCGCTGACATTATTGCTATCAATTACTCCGTTAACCAAGAGATTACTTCCTACTTTGGTTATCACATCTGTTTTATTCATTGACTTTTGATTCTGCCCATACTTTAGTAACTTGATCAATGTCTCCATTATATTCTCCAATCAATCTTTCAAATTGATTGCGGAAACTTATACTTAGATTTATTCCCTCTACTGCAATATTCTCAACTAGCCACTTATTGTTTGATTTTTTAAGATACATGTAATAGATAACATCATATTTTTCAGTTGCACCAATCTTTAGCCATGTGGAAACTATGGAGGTGGGGTTCTTGCTTTTACCTGGCTTAACATCTCTTATCTCTACTGATAATTTTTCCGCTAATTGGCGTGAATCTTCCAGCAATGGATTAGCATAAGTATTAATCAAACTTTTCTTTATTGCTTCTTCAAACTGAAGAAACTGTTTAGTAGTTGCCTTTTTATAATTTTTTCCCATGGTGCGATAAGCAATACGTCGAAAATCAATAACTGGCGATAAGACCTCATTAACTATACTTTTAATTTGTTCTTTGCCATTTTCTTGAGTTATTTCCTCATTTCTAAGGGTTTCAACAAATATATCGGCAACATCATTGATTACCTGCTCAGGGCTATTGTTTGAAGCCGCAGAAACGACTAAAGGTGTTATGACTAAAAACATATAGGTTATGCCAATGATGATATTTTTCATTAATTATCCTTGCCTCTTTCAAATAAAAATCTACTTATGAGATTTTCCAATACTAACGCGGATTGAGTGAGGGTGATGTAGTCACTATTAGATAATTTTTCCTCATCAGCTCCGGATGTTAATTCAATATATTGCTCGCCTAAAAGCCCTGAAGTTAATATAGCAGCAGAAGTATCGGTAGTTAAAAAATCTATGTCCTCATCAATAGAGAGTTCCACTAAAGCACTCTCACTTTCCCTATCCAAACTTATAGTTCCAACACTGCCAATACGCACGCCAGCCATTGTAACTTTTGATTTGCTGTTTAGTCCACCTATGTTATCAAAATTGACGTAAAGGCTATAGCTTTTTTTAGTATATTGAGCGGTAGTAATACCACTGGCTTCCAAAGCGAGACGGCTAAAAGCAATGATCCCTACAATTATAAAGATCCCAACTATTATTTCTATCTTAAAATTTCTATCCATAATTAAATATTTCCAAACATTAGTGCGGTAAGTAAAAAATCTAAACCTAAGACAGCAAGCGAAGAATAAACCACCGTCTTAGTTGTGGAACTGCCAATTCCTTCAGCAGTTGTTAATGAATTATAACCCTGAAAGACCGCTATCCAGGCAATTACAATAGCAAATACTGCAGATTTTATAACGCCATTAATTATATCTTCGTACAATCTTACCGATTGTTGCATATTACTCCAATAAGAGCCCTCGTATACCCCAAGCCAATCAATAGCTACAAAAGCTCCCGCCCAGATGCCGACAAGATTAAAAATAATTGCTAAAATTGGCATTGTCAAAATAGCAGCCCACAGTCGTGGAGCTACTACATGACGAACTGGATCAACTCCCATCATTTCCATGCTGGAAAGCTGCTCGGTAGTTTTCATTAATGATATTTCCGCACTTATTGCTGAACCAGCTCTTCCTGCAAATAATAGAGCTGTGACTACAGGTCCTAATTCACGCAATAAAGAAAGAGCAACCAACTGTCCTACTGCTGACTCAGCGCCAAAATCTATTAATATGGTGTATCCCTGGAGAGATAACACCATACCTACGAAGGCAGCGGATACTCCTATAATTGGCAAGGATAAAACACCTATCTTATACATTTCTTTAAGCAGCAGATTATATGCAATGGTGCGACGAGGAAGAGCAAAGCAAGCATGAAATAATAGTATGCCGGACTTGCCACAAGTAGCTAGATACTCTGTTCCCCACCTGCCTAGCTGCTGTAATAATTTGGTAGCCAATTGAATAATCAGTGTGATTTTATGCATTTAGTTGTAAATCCTCGCTGAGAGGGGAGGCGGCATAATGAAAAGCCACGGGTCCTTCTTTTTTACCATGAATGAACTGCTTAACAAAGGGTGATGTACTGGCTAATAAACTCTTAGGATCTCCTTTGCCTATGGCTGCTCCTCCTGCTAAAACATAGACGTAATCAGCAATGTTTAATGTCTCGTTAAGATCATGAGATACTAATATACTGGTTAGCCCAAGATTATCATTTAATGTCTTAATTAAATCCATAATTATACCCATGCCTATAGGATCCTGTCCAGCAAATGGCTCGTCATACATCATCAGCTGGGGGTCTAATGCTATGGAACGCGCTAACGCCACGCGCCTACTCATTCCTCCCGATAGTTCACTTGGCATTAGCTTATGAGCACCGCGCAGACCAACACACTCTAGCTTTAGCATAACTAAATCTCTAATTATTTCTTTAGAAAGTTGAGTATGAATCTTCAGAGGGAAAGCAACATTCTGAAAGACATTCATATCAGTAAATAGAGCGCCACTTTGAAATAATAAACCTATATTTTTCCTAAAAGAGAAAAGCTCTTGACGATTAAATGAATGAATATTTTTTCCATCCATGTCAATTTGACCACTTGTAGGTGTGAGTTGTCCGCCAATTAACCTTAGTAGGGTAGTTTTGCCACAACCACTTGGTCCCATTATACCGATAATTTTGCCACGAGGAATTTCAAGATTGGTTTTATTCAGTATAGTTTTATCACCTCGTTTAAAAACTAGGTTGCGAACCTCCAAAAATGCCATTATGCGATTATAGTATCCCTTTAGTGGAAGGGATTTCAAGGTTTCTTGTACTTGCGTCTATACGCACTGCCTCTTTAAGAGCTAAAGCAAAACATTTGAACATACTCTCAACCTGATGATGACAGTTAATTCCTCTAATGCAATCAAGGTGTAGTGTTATCTTCCCCGCCGATGCAACTCCTTGGAAGAATTCTCTGACAAGCTGTGTATCAAAACTGCCAATACGCACTGAAGTCCATTCCGCATATAAGAATAGTCCTGGACGGCCTGATATATCTATGACTGCGCGTGATAAGGCCTCGTCAAGTGGGGTATACTTGCTGGCAAATCTGACAATACCTTTTTTATCACCAAGAGATTGAAATAAAGATTCACCAAAACAGATACCTATATCTTCAACAGTGTGATGATCATCTATATCCGTATCCCCGTTACATTCTATAGTAATGTCAAACTGCCCATGCTTTGCCACCTGTTGTAGCATGTGGTCAAGAAAAGAAACCCCTGTACTTATTTCACTTTTACCGCTACCATCCAACTGTAAACTCAGCGTTATATCTGTTTCAGTGGTCTTACGCGTGATTCTGGCGTTTCGTTTTTGGCTATTCATTAATGAATGTTTGATTAAATAATAATTAAATAATATAGTAATAACTAATAAAACAAAATTATACCACTAAATCATTTATTAATTCGCTTCCTTTATAAATGAGTGCAGTATATAGCTGGATAAGATCTGCGCCAGCATCCATCCTTTTTTGCACCTCTTGACGAGAATCTATACCACCTGCGGCAATTATGGTTATTTTTTTGCCTAGCTCAGAATGGATAGCTTTTAA
The DNA here is from genome assembly GCA_965207945.1 of Gammaproteobacteria bacterium. GTDB lineage: Bacteria > Pseudomonadota > Gammaproteobacteria > CBDBNL01 > JAAOII01 > JAAOII01. The sequence goes on along the minus strand of OZ242303.1, from coordinate 974,776 downwards.
AACTTTCAATGAAGGTGCTGCTAGAGGTTTACCGCTAATTCCTCCTTCCATTTTGTCTCGCCAGGGATGTTCGGTGGAGGTGTTAGTAGCTATAACACCAGAGATTTCAAATTTATTAATAATATCAGCTATGTCACGAATTTGCTTTTCATTGAGGTCTGGAGATAGTTTTAATATCAAAGGACATTTTTTATTATGTATTTGTTGTAGTTTATGGTCTGTGCTTTTAATTTTATCAAGTAGAAAACTTAATTCTTCTTTATGCTGAAGTTGGCGCAAGCCCGGAGTATTAGGAGATGAGATATTGATAGTTATATAATCCGCTAGCGTATAAATAAGCTGCATTGAAGAGATATAATCGTCCGCCGCATTTTCCAAAGGAGTAAGTGCACCTTTGCCGATGTTCACTCCAATAATAGTGCGCGGATGTTTAATGTATGGAGAATTGCGGCGAAAATCCTTTAATCTTTCTAATAGATAAGAAACGCCTTTGTTATTAAATCCAAGGCGATTAATCAATGCTTCCTCTTCAGGAAGGCGAATTATTCTTTTACCTTTATTACCCTGTTGGGGTAGAGGAGTTACAGTTCCTAACTCAATGAACCCAGTTCCTAAAGAAACGAGCCCGTTTATGCAATCTCCGTTCTTATCAAGTCCGGCTGCTATGCCGCAAGGATTGACGAACCTTAGTCCCATAAGATTCTTCTCTTGTCCTTCTATAGGATTTTTACGACTTCCTGGCAGGCAACTTCTGGCTTGCAATGTTCTTAATGCCATATTATTAGCATCTTCAGGGTTAAGTCGTCGTAATATACTTAACGCTATTTGCTCAGTTAATGCCATGAATGATACTTAACCTATACTATTTATGAGTTTATTAGGGCTGCAATGTTTTCGGCAGTAACTCTTTGCATAAGCGGAGAAAATGCCTCTATTTCACTGCTAGTTATAGGGGAATTAATACTTTGCCAGTCCAAACTATTTAGTTTTAGTAGTTCCTTTGCTTTAGATGATAATTCGGGGACAACAGGGGCAAGATATACCGCTAATATCCGAAAGCAGTTCAACCCAGTAGTGCATATTTGTTGAACTCTTATGTCTTGAGGATTAGCCGCGGATAGTTTCCAGGGCTTTTCTTCTTCTAAGTATCTATTGGTTGCGTCAGCATATTCCATTATGCAGCGAACTGCTGCTGAGAACTTTCTTGTTTGATAGAGTTCGGCTATCTTATCACCACCAGTTATCAATTTCTTTATTAGCTCTTGCTGATTTGACTGTGGCATTTCACCTAGCTGGTTGGCAAAATCTCGGTTTATAAAACGGGCACAACGGCTAGCTATATTAACAAACTTGCCAACTAAATCGCTATTTACTCTTTCACCAAACTCTGCGGTGTTAAAGTCCATATCATCTATTCCGTCTCCCAGTTTGGTAGCAAAATAGTATCTTAGATATTCTGGGTCTAAATGCTGTAGATATGATTTTGCCAGAATGAATGTCCCGCGTGATTTAGACATCTTAGCTCCGTTGACTGTGAGAAAACCATGGGCAAATACACCAGTTGGCTTATTATAGTCAGCAGCGTGGAGTAGGGCTGGCCAAAAAAGAGAGTGAAAGTAGACTATATCTTTGCCAATAAAGTGATATATTTTATATTCGGATTGCTTATTGTGCCAAAAGTCATCAAACTCCCATCCTTTTTTTGTACATAGGTTCTTTAAACTTGCCATATAACCAATAGGGGCATCAAGCCATACATAAAAATATTTATTTTCATAACCAGGTATCAACCAGCCAAAATATGGCGCGTCGCGGCTGATGTTCCATTCTTGTAATCCTTTTTTAAACCATTCATCCAGTTTATTGCGAACCTCTTTTTGAATACTGCCAGCATCCATCCATTCTTTAATCATTGCTTCAAAAACTGGGAGATTGAAAAATAAATGTTCTGATTTTTTTACTACGGGAAGAGCGTCAGATAGCAATGAATAGGGGTTTTTAAGTTCAAGTGCATTGTAAGTTGCTCCACATGATTCACAATTATCGCCATATTGGTCGGCAGTACCGCAGGATGGACATTCTCCTTTAATGAATCTATCTGCAAGGAACATATTTCTCTTTGTATCAAAAAGCTGTCGTACTTCTCGGACGTTTATATGTCCTTTTTCTTTAACTCTCTTATAAATATCTTCGCTTAATATACGGTTCTCTTCTGAATGAGTAGTGTAGTAGTTATCATAACTGACTCCATAAGCACGCAAGTCCTTTTCATGCGAGATACGCACTTCGTCTATCCATTGCAAAACGTCCTTGCCTTCTTTTTCAGCCGTCAGAGAAGTGGCAGTGCCGTGGGCGTCATCAGCACAGACATACACGCATTCTTTACCCATTAGCCGTTGAAAACGCACCCAAATATCAGTTTGAATATGTTCCAACAGATGTCCAAGATGAATTTCACCATTGGCGTAAGGAAGGGCGGTAGTAACTAGTATTTTCTCCGCCATTATTTAGATAAGTTATTAGGCATACGATAATTATATGATTATTATTGTATTATTTTTATGTGATAGCATAAGTTATCAGCTACTCTATGCTATGTTTTTCTATATCCTTATGCCATGTCTCTTCTTCTTCATGCATATATCTTTGAGTTGTGGTTATGCTGGCATGGCGCGCAGTTGCTTTTAAGTGTCTTATATCCACTCCTTTGTCTGCTTGATGCGTAATTGATGTATGACGAAACCAGTGAGTAGAAGCATTGCGCAGTTTTTCTGCTTTATGCGGAGAACTGCTCTTGAGCTCATCTGCGGCTAAGGCAAGAGTTTCTTTCACTATTAGATATATCATCTTGGTACTAAGGGCTTTTTTGTTTTGTAATCCTGTGATTCCTGTAATTCCTGTGATTAAAGGATGACTATCTCCTGGATGGGGTAGAGGACTAAGACCAAGAAAACCGCGATATTTTTTTAATGCTTCAAGCATATCACTTGGCACGGGAACTTTAGCTGTTTTATTGCCTTTACCAGTAACCTGCCACCACCACTTGCCACGTTCTTCTATAAAACTTTCCATAGTATGATTGGCAACCTCACTGATACGGGGAGCCAGTAGATAAAGCAAGCTAAAAAGAAATATCCTACGTTGATAAATGGCAATTTCTTTCTCCGTCGTACAGGACTGTTTACGAATGAAACTCCATAAGAAATTCCATAGGTCATGCTCAAGATATCTGTCTATCTTGCCGCTTTTATTAATTTGCTGTCGTAAATCCCTTTTAAATAGTAATTGCAGTGGATTATATTTCAAGTATCCCATCTGTGTAAAAAAACTAAAACCAGTATTAAGAATAGTTAAGCTTTGATTACGACTTGACGCTCCAAGCGGACCAATAAAAGGCCTCCAATTTGGGTCATTACGCGCCACTGCTGGTCCGCACCATTCCTCGCTGGGCTGTGGATCGCATAAAAATTGTTTATATTCCTCCAAATCATCAAGCTTAAGGTCTGATAAAGCCATCCCTCGATTAATAGCCCATAGATAAAGTCGTTCTATTTCTTTACGGTAACTTTGATGTGTGTGAGGAGAAGTAGTAAATCGCTTAAGCCATATACTAACTGCTTCATGATCATTTTTAGCGGAAGTTCTGCTGCTATCAGGTTGTCTATTCTCACCATGTACGCCATCTGTATCTTCATCCAGATAAGCAGGAAGCTTCTCTAAGGGAACTATTAGATTATCTGCCATCGTAAGTAATTATAGTATATTCAAGAGATATTTGAAAGGGGTATTTGTTGCTTAAAATCTCAGGCAAGTTCACACTCAAGGTTTATGTATGGAGTTCCTTATAATATTCCCTTATAATATCCCCTTATAATATCCCCTTATAATATCCCCTTATAATATCATTGTGAAGAGCAAATTTCTATTTTTAGTATTGTTTTCTTTGACTATGTTTTCATGTGCCAAAGATGATGCTCGCTATACTACTCTGCAGGGGATGATATTTGGAACTAGTTACTCTATAAAATACCTCGCTCATCCTCATACTCTGCCATCACAACAAATTCATAACGAAATAAAGGAGCGGCTTAACTCCATAGATTTGGTAATGTCAACTTGGAAGGAGAGTTCTGATATTAGTGTGCTAAATAGTCATGATGTTGGAGTGGAATTACATACTAGCAAAGAGTTGATAGGTATGCTCGTTTTGAGCAAAGAATTACATAGCGCAACTCAGGGAGCATTTGATATTACAGTAGGTCCTTTGGTTAATTTATGGGGGTTTGGACCAAATAATGTTCCTGAGCGGGTACCAAGCCATGCAGAAATTGCCTCAACTCGGGTTAAAACAGGAATTCATAACTTAATCATAGATAGTACCAATAATATAGTAAGTAAAAATACGCCGTTATACCTTACTCTGGCAGCAATAGCAAAAGGATATGCGGTTGATGAAGTAGGCAAGGTTTTAGTTCAGGCGGGTATAGCAGATTATTTGGTGGAAATAGGGGGTGAAATTCGCGCAGCTGGTTCGCGTAATAATCAAAAATTCGGCAAAGAAGTTGGCTGGAGAATTGCGATAGAGCAGCCAGATGAGCAAGGCAGAAGTGCTCATCGTGTAATATTGCTTAATAATCTTGGCATGGCAACTTCAGGAGATTATCGCAATTATTATGAGAGAAATAAAATAAGATATTCCCATATAATTGACCCGCTAACGGCATATCCAGTGGCGCATCGTTTGGCTTCTGTATCGGTAATTCATAAAAATACCGCTGTAGCGGATGCTTGGGCAACGGCTTTATTTGTGTTAGGTACCGAAAAAGGCATCGTTCTTGCTGAAGAACAGAATATAGCAGCTTACTTCATAACACGTGCAGATGATGCAACAGAAAAATTTTTGATTAGAGAAACAACAGAATTTACCAAAATAATTCATCCAATAAATTAATTTTTTATGTATATTGCTAAAACCTTCCATATACTAACACTATATTATTAGATAAGCGTCGCGGGGTGGAGCAGTCTGGTAGCTCGTCGGGCTCATAACCCGAAGGTCGTAGGTTCAAATCCTGCCCCCGCAACCATTATTTATTATTTATATTACTTATTTTCTTTATGTCTGAGTTATTCGCATCTCAATCGTATCTATCCCAGCCGACTGATTCACCTCACCCACTTAGCGTATCTGCTTTACTGGCACAGATGCAGGATATACTATCCCAGCACTTTTCTACAGAAATAAAAGTTAAGGGGGAACTCTCCAGCATTAACGCTTCACCTACGGGGCATTGGTACTTTTCTATTAAGGATAGTGATGCACAACTACAGTGCGTTATGTTTAAGAACAATAATCGAACTTTGTTACAGCAACCTAAAGATGGAGAGATGCTAGTACTTACGGGAACGCCTGCTTTTTATAAGGGAAGAGGGCAGTTTCAATTCGTTGTTAGTGATTTAATCAAAGAAGGTGAGGGTAAATTACAAATTGAGTTTGAAAAAATAAAGCAAAAATTATACAAAGAGGGACTGTTTGATGTCAAGCATAAAAAAGAGTTACCAAGCATTATTCAACATTTGTGTATCATTACTTCCCCACGCGCCGCCGCATTACAGGATGTAACAAAGGTATTGACTCGCCGTATGCCAATGATGAAACTATATTTGGCTGCGACTTTGGTGCAAGGTGAAGATGCGCCGCAACAAATCATAAAAATGCTGCAATTGGCAAACAAAATAGATAAGTTTGATGCCGTCCTAATTACCCGAGGCGGAGGTTCTGCAGAAGATATTAGCTGCTTTAATGATGAAAATTTGATTAGAGCTATATTTAAAAGCAAGATTCCGGTTGTCAGCGCAGTAGGTCACGAAATTGATTTTACTCTTTGCGATATGGTTGCTGACCATCGCTCGCCCACTCCATCGGCTGCAGCTGAAGAGATAAGCATAGATAGTGCTGAAGAATTGATTAGTTTAGCGCAAAGTAAAAAGAAGATAAGGTATCACCTGGAGAATAGAATGCGTAATCATATACAGCAGACAGATGATCTGTGGCAACGAGCCCATCGCTGCAACCCTATTGAGCTTTGCCTTGCCGAGCTGCAAGCCCATAAGAAAAATTTGGGACATTACATCTTGGCATATTTAAATGATTTACGCCATTATTTGGCACACTATCACTCGTATTTTGCTGAAAATAATCCCTATCTTGTGTATAGTGAGCAATTGTCCCAATTGGGAGGAGCAAAATTACGTTTAAGTCGTGCTATGCAAAATATGCTGAGTGTAAGAAAATCTCTATTGACTAATCAATATTCTGACTTAATGTCTTCCGAAAGACGCCATCTTGAATCACTAACTGCAGATTTGCATCATAAAACTTCTGTTCTAAGTGCTTTAAATCCTAAAGGAATTCTTAAACGTGGCTATTCTTTGGTGCGTGATATAGAAGGTAGTTTAGTATCCGATGCATCTACATTGCATGGGGGTGATATTCTTGAAGTACAGCTAGCAAAAGGAGAAATTTCTACCAAGGTAGTTAAAGTCAATCCTCTTTCCGATGCAGTAACATAGCATCCCCAAAAGAAAAGAATCTATATTTATTATTTATAGCATGTTTGTACGCCTTCATAATTCTTTCATAACCGCTAAAGGCACAGACTAATAATAGCAGGGAAGAACGGGGAGTATGGAAGTTAGTTAATAGTATATCGGCTGCTCTGATACACCTGCTGCCAGGATATAAATAGGCATTGGTCCATCCACTAAAAGGTTTAAATATACTATTATCTTTGGTTAATCTGGACTTTGCCCCTTTTTTTGCTAAGGTGCCTCTGCTATCCAATTCTGATTTACTGACTAAATCCGAGCTGTTCAAAGAGGTCTCAAGAGCTCTCAGACAAGTAGTTCCCACAGCTACTATGCGATTACCTGATTTTCTTGCCTGGTTTAGCTCGTCACATAAATCCTGTGGAATATTACACCATTCATAATGCATTTGGTGTTTCCTTATATCTGCTTCTCTTATTGGAGCAAAGGTTCCAGCTCCAGCATGCAAGGTTAGTTCGCATATTCGCACCCCCTTTTTTTCTAGTGCCGTAAGTAACCTTTTGCTTAAATGTAAACCAGCAGTAGGGGCGGCAGCAGCTCCTATGTGTTTAGCGTATATTGTTTGGTATCTTTTACTATCTGCTGCGACAACTTCTCGCTTTATGTAACCAGGTAGAGGGACTTTGCCATACTTATTACAGATATCAAAGATATTGTTAGGACCATGAGATTTTACTATCCAAAACCCATCTTTCTTCCCGGTAAGTGTAAGGGAAACATCTTTTTCTTTATCAATAATAATATGGCTATTGATGCGAGGAGGGCGTGAAGCGCGTCCCATAACTTCTGCTTCATTAGGATTAAATATACGGTTAATCAATAATTCTATTTTACCGCCGCTTTCTTTTGTCCCCCATAAACGCATAGGCATAACCTTAGTGTTATTTATTACCATAATATCCCCCGCGACTAAAAATTTTGGCAAGCTAGTAATGCTCGTATCTTCAACCTCATCTGCTAAAACATGCAGTAGTCGCGCCTGCTCTCTTTTAGCAGTAGGATGCTGTGCTATTAACTGTTGTGGCAGTTCATAATCATAATGTTTCAGATTAAATATGGCATTCAACCCAGAGGAAAGTTTCATTTTGCTAACAATACCAGTGTTACAAAGATTTATTCATAATAAATAGCCATTTTATGTGTTAATATTCTTATATATTTTTGTTATCTATATATTAATACTTCCATTCTAATGTTACGACTTTTTATTCTGTTGGTACTGCTCCCTTTTGTAGTACATATTGCTTTTTATTATTCATTGCCACTGCATCCAGATGAAGCATTTTACTGGAGTATGTCACAAGAACTGTCATTATCCTACTATCTATCACCTGGTCCTTTGGTTGCTTGGTTGTTGGTTCCTTTATCATGGTTTGGTGAGATATCTCCAATCAAAATACGTCTGTTAGCAACTCTATTTATTGTATTATCTGGATTGGTATTAACTAGATTATTAGCGTTAATCATACAGGACCATATTAAACATGACACAGATAACGATAATAAAAATAATTCTTTGATTGCCAATAAATCCGTTATTTTATTTGCTTACGCGCTATTAATTTCTCCTGCTACTTTGCTTATAGGGACTATATGGACTCATGATTCTCCATTAATGCTCTTTTTATCCTTGTGTCTGTTAAGCTTTTATCATGCTTATAACGGAAAAGCTAAATCATCATTGGCATTCAAACATTGGATAATGTGTGGTATATGGTTTGGTTTGGCACTTCTTTCCAAATATAGCGCCGTTCTTTGGGGAGGGAGCGCTTTTTTGCTTCTTTTAACGACTGTAAATGGCAGACGGCATATTGTAACCCCCGGTCCTTGGGTTGCTATGCTAATTTCTTTTGTATTTTGTTTGCCTATGATAGTATGGAATGCGATGAATGAGTGGGTTGGTTTTACTTTTCATCTTAGCCATTTGGCAGGTAATGTAGGAGGGGTACGAGATTACAAATCCAATCCACATCTTTTTATTGGCGGATTAATTCTAGTTGTAGGACCTGCGGCAGTTTTTACATTAATAAGGATGGGCTTATTGACAATTAGCAAAAAAAGCTATACCAATATTAATCTTATAGCTTTCATTACTTATTTACCCTTATTATTCTTACTTATAGTTAGTTTTTTCAATGACGTTTACCTAAATTGGATTGCTTTTACTGGATTGCTTATGCTTATGCTATTTTCAATTTATAACTATCAATTAACAAAGTTTGCAACTTCTTTACGCTATATTCACTATGTTTCACAGATATTGGTTACAGGGTTGTTGTTTTATGTCATATATACCGATCATCCTTCTTTGTCCAAAAGATTTTTTTCTTATGAGCAATTGAGTTATGAAATAAATGAACTACAAAAAGAGTACCCTAATGCGTATCTATTCGGTACTTCATATCAGGTACATGCTATTTTGTGTTTTTCAGAGAAAGAATTATTGCCTTATAAGTATGTTTTTGGTATTAACAGTCATTATGAGTATATTGACAAACAGATCCCCATAGGAGAAGATGTACTCTTATTTTCTTTTAAATCTGATGAAACAAAGTTCTCTAAGTATTTTGATAACTTACAGCGGCTAGAGCCGATAGTATTAACCTATAAAGGCAAATCACGCACGATTATTTATCCTTACATAGGAACAAATAATCAATTTTAGTTGAGATTGCACCCCTTTTTATTTAATTGGATTAGGCGTTACTAAAATTTTTGTATATTGCTAAGGCGGCACTGCCGAGGGCACGAGCATTCACCCCGTGCGAACCCTTAATAAATTGGGGTTCGGGTATTCCCTTATGTTCTAAATTTTTATAATGTTTTTGACTTTCATCAACAATTTTCTGTATCCAAAAATCAGGGAGAGCAGCATCAATAACTACACCCTCAAAATCCATTAATGCGTTAGCCGATATTGTAGCGTAGGCAATTGCCTCAGAGATATCATTAACCCAATCCTCTACATATCCACGTACTCTAGCATCTTTTTCTAAGCTACTAAAAAGTTTAGTGAACTTATTAAATATGATGTCGTCCTTTGCTAAGTACTTGCGTAACTCATTAAGGGAAGCACGCTGTATTAGTTGCACGGGAGCACTATTTAAATTATTACTTCCGTTACTTTTATTCTTCAGTAGATTACTCGGGGGAACTAATATTCCTCCTACAGCTCCAGCACTATTATTATGTCCATGCACAAGTTTTCCATTTATTACCACGCCGCCGCCAGGAAAGGTTCCAATGTATATATACATAAAAGAATTTATTTTACGCTTGGCTCCGTAGAATATTTCGCCTATAGTCGCTGCTGTAGCATCATTTTCATAAAATATAGGAAGTTTGATATTTTTATTAATATCATCATGTATATTGGTATTCTCCCATTGTGCCATTATTTCTTTGGAGAATTTTAATTCTTTGTTCCATATATGCATGTGATAGGGCATGCTGATTCCCGCCCCAAGAAATCTGGAAATTTGTTCTTTGTTTAAGCCGGCTTTTATATTTTTATATTCAGAAAGTATATATTCCAATATTTTTTGTGGCTCTGGATAGTCATAATCAAAATGTCTATTTTGACAGTACCTCCCACAAAAATTAATTAGCATTACATCAGTATGAGTTCTTCCTATATTAATTCCAAGTGAAATAACTGCTTCAGGATTTAGCGCATATATGGCTGGCGGTTGTCCAGGAATATTGTCATATTGCTTTCCAATTATTTTTATCATTTTTTTCTTAAGCAAGTTACTGGTAATGATAGCTATTGCTTGGGAAGTAATTCCTAATGAAAGTGCGAGGTCAAGACGAGAGGCCTTTTTATTAATCATGAGAAACCTAAGGACAGCCAGTTCATTTTGATGCCTTATAGCCAGCGCATTTTTACCCTGACCAATTATATTAGGTAGTAGTGGGTTATTTGAGTTTGTTGTGGAAGGATTTTTCATATATTAAATTATAGATATGTCCATTGACAAAAGTAAGCATACCAACATCGCAAAGAGGGTAAACCACACACATTCCCACTCCCTCTATATAAGGTACTATGATATATCATCCAATAAAATATTATGTAACTGAATACATTACTCTCAGTAATGTTAAAACAATTAATTACTATTATATGACATTGTTGCCTAATTTGTTAATTAATAAATTAATTATGCATATATTATTAAACATCGTGTATTTTGGTTACTATAATGGTTGTATAATAATCTACATAGTTAATTTATCTGGTGTAAGGATGTATTTTATTAATATTTTTTATTAAATAAGAGAAAATAATTAAATCTTTATATTGTTTATGCAATAACATGCCATATAATCATAACTATTGTCAGTATATTATCAATATACTGATATTTATTGGGTGTTAGACCCCAATAGTAAGTATAGTTGACTATAATAGACATCTATATGATCGTATCTTCTTGATACGAGTTTTGTAAAATTTTGAATTGAAAGCGATTTATTAATTAACGTCTGAGAGAATATTTATATTCTTTCAAGTATTCGGCGTTATGTGATCAAACTACAAAGTGCATAAGGCGGATGCCTTGGCAGCTGGTAGCGATGAAGGACGTAGAAGCTTGCGATAAGCCTCGGGAAGTTGGCACACGAACATTGATCCGAGGATTTCCGAATGGGGAAACCCGCTTTACATAAGTAAGGCATTGCACACTGAATACATAGGTGTGTAAAGTATACCCGGGGAACTGAAACATCTTAGTACCCGGAGGAAAAGAAATCAACCGAGATTCCCTTAGTAGCGGCGAGCGAAAGGGGAGCAGCCCTAAAGTTTTAAGTTTTTTAGGAGAAAGGTCTGGAAAGGCCCACCATAGATGGTGATAGTCCAGTATCCGAAAAAGAATTTAAGATGATAATGAGTAGGTCGGGGCACGAGAAACCTTGACTGAACATGGGGGGACCATCCTCCAAGGCTAAATATTACCAGCTGACCGATAGTGAACCAGTACCGTGAGGGAAAGGCGAAAAGAACCCCTGTTAGGGGAGTGAAATAGAACCTGAAATCTTATGCATACAAGCAGTCGGAGCTCGAGCTTATCTTCGGATGAGTTACGGGTGACGGCGTACCTTTTGTATAATGGGTCAGCGAGTTGCTTCTCAGTGGCAAGGTTAACCGTAAAAAGGGGAGCCGTAGGGAAACCGAGTCTTAATAGGGCGTCTAGTCGCTGGGAGCAGACCTGAAACCGAGCGAGCTAACCATGGGCAGGGTGAAGGCAAGGTAACACTTGCTGAAGGCCCGAACCCACCAATGTTGAAAAATTGGGGGATGACCTGTGGTTAGGAGTGAAAGGCTAAACAAGCTCGGAGATAGCCGGTTCTCCGCGAAAGCTATTTAGGTAGCGCCTCATATATCACCAACGGGGGTAGAGCACTGTTTCGGCTAGGGGTCCATACAGGATTACCAAACCGACGCAAACTCCAAATACCGTTGAGTGCAAGTATGGGAGACAGTCCATGGGTGCTAAGGTCCGTGGACGAAAGGGAAACAGCCCAGATCGCCATCTAAGGTCCCCAAGTTATAACTAAGTGGGAAACGAAGTGAGAAGTCATAGACAGCCAGGAAGTTGGCTTAGAAGCAGCCATCTTTTAAAGAAAGCGTAATAGCTCACTGGTTGAGTCGGCTTGCACGGAAAATGTAACGGGGCTAAGTTATACACCGAAGATGCGAGGTTCATTTTTTAAATGAAACCGGTAGCGGAGCGTTCCGTAGGCCTGTGAAGGTGGATTGTGAGATCTGCTGGAGGTATCGGAAGCGCGAATGCTGACATAAGTAACGATAAAACGGGTGAAAAACCCGTTCGCCGAAAGACCAAGGTTTCCTGTCCCATGTTAATCAGGGCAGGGTGAGTCGACCCCTAAGGTGAGGCCGAAAGGCGTAATCGATGGGAAACAGGTTAATATTCCTGTACCTCTTTATGTTGCGATGGAGTGACGGAGAGGGCTAAATCAGCAAGGCGATGGTTGTCCTTGTTTAAAGTTGTAGGCAGAGTGCTTTGGTAAATCCGGGTACTTAATGCCAAGGACTGATGACGACCCTGCTACCTTCGGGTAACAGGGGAAGTGATTGATGCCGTACTTCCTAGAAAAACTTCTAAGCTTCAGACATAAAGGGATCGTACCGTAAACCGACACAGGTGGTCAGGTAGAGAATACTAAGGCGCTTGAGATAACTTGGGTGAAGGAACTAGGCAAATTGACACCGTAACTTTGGAAGAAGGTGTGCCACCTTCGGTGAAGGGACTTGCTCCCCGAGCTGAGGGTGGTCGCAGATACCAGGTGGCTGCGACTGTTTATTAAAAACACAGCACTCTGCTAACTCGTAAGAGGATGTATAGGGTGTGACGCCTGCCCGGTGCCGGAAGGTTAAATGATCTTGTTATCCCATTTATGGGAGAAGCAAGTGATTGAAGCCCCGGTGAACGGCGGCCGTAACTATAACGGTCCTAAGGTAGCGAAATTCCTTGTCGGGTAAGTTCCGACCTGCACGAATGGCGTAACGATGGCCACACTGTCTCCACCCAAGACTCAGTGAAATTGAAATCGCTGTGAAGATGCAGTGTATCTGCAGCTAGACGGAAAGACCCCGTGAACCTTTACTATAGTTTCACACTGAATTTTAATCCTGTTTGTGCAGGATAGGTGGGAGGCTTTGAAGCGTAGGCGTTAGCTTGCGTGGAGCCAACCTTGAGATACCACCCTGATATGATTGAAGTTCTAACTTTCGCCCGTTATCCGGGCTAAGGACAGTGTGTGATGGGTAGTTTGACTGGGGCGGTCTCCTCCTGAAGAGTAACGGAGGAGTGCAAAGGTGCCCTCAGCGTGGTTGGAAATCATGCATTGAGTATAAAGGCAAAAGGGCGCTTGACTGCGAGACAGACATGTCGAGCAGGTGCGAAAGCAGGCCTTAGTGATCCGGTGGTTCTGTATGGAAGGGCCATCGCTCAACGGACAAAAGGTACTCCGGGGATAACAGGCTTATCTCCCCCAAGAGTTCACATCGACGGGGAGGTTTGGCACCTCGATGTCGGCTCATCACATCCTGGGGCTGTAGCAGGTCCCAAGGGTATGGCTGTTCGCCATTTAAAGTGGTACGTGAGCTGGGTTTAGAACGTCGTGAGACAGTTCGGTCCCTATCTACTGTAGACGCATGAGATTTGAAAGGAGCTGCTCCTAGTACGAGAGGACCGGAGCGGACGAACCCCTGGTGTTCCGGTTGTGATGCCAATTGCATTGCCGGGTAGCTACGTTCGGAAAAGATAACCGCTGAAAGCATCTAAGCGGGAAGCTTGCCTTAAGATAAGATCTCATATCATTTATGATACTGGTGCCCTTGAAGACGACGAGGTTGATAGGTCGGGTGTGTAAGCGTTGCAAGGCGCTCAGCTAACCGATACTAATTGCACCAGCTGTTTGATCACATTACAGCGAATACTTGACACAGACGTACATTGATAATGCTCATTCTATTTATATGAGCTATATCGCTTTCATTCAAATTTTACTTTTTTAATTCTAATATTTTTTTATTTTCCCCTCCAATTTTATAATATAAGCAACTAAGCTTGTATAATAATTGCTATGAGTATAGTCCACTGGATGCTATTGTTTTTTCTTGCCTTTTCATGGGCAACTTCTTTCACAGCAATTGAGATGGGGCTAACGGAAATTAGTCCTTTATCTGTCATGTTTTGGAGAATAACTCCCGCAGCAATTTTCACCATAGTCATTGTTTATATAATGGGGCTTAGGTTCCCACGTGACATAAGATTCTGGGGATTTTGTTGTTTGACGGGGATGTTTGCTGTTGCATTGCCTTTCGTGCTTATAGCTATAGGGCAGCAGTACATAGAAGCTGGATTATCATCTATACTAAATGCTTCCACCCCAATATTCACTGCGATTTTGGCACATTATTTTTTGCAAAATGAACGGCTTCATCCCACGAAGATAATTGGATTAATCTTAGGTATACTGGGCATTGCGATCATCTTTGGCTTGGATTCATTGAAAAGTTTTGATTTGCGCAGCTTAGGACAATTCTTTATATTAGGAGCTTCGTTATCTTATGGCATAGGTCTTATGTTTGGTAAGACCATTATTAACACAGTCATAGATAAAAATAATAATAAGATTCATCCATTAGTTATATGTTCTACAACATTAATTTGTGCGGCTGTTATACTTTTTCCTTTTGTTTATTTGATTGAAGGGTTACCACAGCCGGCACAAACTTCGGGGGTATGGTTTTCATTGATGTTTATGTCATTAATTGGCACAGGAACAGCTTTCATGGTTTTTTACTATTTGCTTTCAAAAGTGGATGCTACCAATGTTTCTATAGTTACCTTCCTTATTCCTCCTATCGCTATATTTGTTGGCTGGATTGTACTGGATGAAGTCCTTACTTCTAATATGTATGTTGGCATGGGAGTTATTTTTTTAGGATTAGTATTACTTAACTACAAGATAAAGAAATTAGCATGATTATAGAGTATTCAATAGCGCAAGCCACCCCAAAGAATAATATCAACCTGGGCGCAATATTGGTTGCCTGCAATCAAGCAGGTATTACAAGAATCATATTAAGTGATAACCAAGAACAAGCAAAAGAGGAATTAAACACGGATTTTTCTTCAGATAACTTGCTAAAAGATAGCAAAGCATCCGTGGATTATTTAGGAGTCATTCTATCTTACTTAGATGGCAAGATCAAAGATCTATCAGCTCTTCCATTGCATTTAATTGCAAGCGATTACCGATTACGTTTATGGCAAAAAATGCAACAAATACCCTACGGAGAAACTATAACTTATGGTGGACTTGCTGAAAAAGTAGGGAAAAATAAAACCGCAGCACGATCTGTAGGGGGAGCATGTTCCGCTAACCGTCATGCCATAGTAATTCCTTGCCACAGAGTAGTTCCCGCCAATTTTGCTAGTTCTAATGATTGTTCTCATTATAGATGGGGAGCTAAATGGAAAAAGCATCTTTTAAATTTAGAGAAATCTCAGCTAACTAGCTAAAAACATTCAACAATATTCAGGCATAATATGCCTGTTATACTCTTTTAGGGTGCGAGTGCTATACATGTCTTCTGTTTATCCTATTCAAACGAATAGGGCTGTTAATTTCTTTGTGCCTATGAATTAGCTCTTATATAGTTTATTAATTCAGATGTCGAGCCATCTTGCCCGCTCTGCTCTTGAACATTACCTATAAGCTGCTCTTTTATTTGTTTACTGAGCTGTTTTCCAAGTTCTACCCCCCATTGATCAAAAGGATTAATAGAAGATAAATAACCAAACATAGCTGTCTTATGCTCATATAAAGACACCAGTGTTCCAAGAGAGTAGGGAGTCAGTGATTTGTATACTATGCATGTATTTGGCCTGTTACCAGACATAATAAGATGCTTTGCATATTCAACGGGTAAGCCCTTATTATTGGCTTCTTCTTGTGCTTCTTTCTCACTACGCCCCATAAGCAGCGCTTGACTTTGTGCCAGCGCATGAGCAACAAGTGTGCTGTGCATTTTTAGCTCATACTGGCTCTTATTATTAGCATCCGGAGGCAGAGCGCCAAAGATAAAGTCCATAGGTATAAACTTATCTCCTTGGTGGCATAGTTGCATATACGAGTGCTGGATTGCAGTACCTTCTCCGCCCCAGAGGATCTCGCTCTTTACAGGGGCTATGTAATTGCTATTGTCATCACTATTTGTTATAGGTGTGCTCTTGCCACAACTTTCCATTACCAGCTGCTGTAGAAAACCTGAAAATCCAGCTA
Source organism: Gammaproteobacteria bacterium (assembly GCA_965207945.1). Lineage (GTDB taxonomy): Bacteria > Pseudomonadota > Gammaproteobacteria > CBDBNL01 > JAAOII01 > JAAOII01. Next base: position 958,348 of record OZ242303.1, on the reverse strand, counting down.
GTAGATGCTCATAAGTATTAATGCAGATAGTTGAGGATTGCCAGTAATTAACATACCAATAAGACAATAGTGCCATAATTAGCGCAGGGTTATTTGCGGGTGTAGAATTAAGGCAATGGTTATCCATATCCCGTGCTCCACGCAGTAATTGCTCAAAAGCTCTTTTGCCGCAATGGAGAATGATAGGCATACCAATTGCAGACCATAAAGAAAATCTTCCGCCGACTGATTTAGGCATTTTTAGTATATTTTCATCATTTACTCCAAACTCTTTTGCTTTATCCACCGTAGCCGTAACGGCATAAAAGTGCTGCGCAAGGAATTTTTTCTTGTCTCCATGATAGCTATCTAATACACGAGATACACAGGTCAGGGTTTCTTCAGTGGTAAATGACTTAGAAGATATAATAAACAATGTGGTCTCTAAGTCATCTAAACTCATAGCATCTGGGGATAATGACGCAACAAATTCAACTTTAGGGGCATTGGGCTGCGCGGGTAGGGCGTTACAAATCATTGAAGCGCCTAAATAGGAGCCACCAATTCCAAAGTTTACTACTCTTGAAATGGGTTTTCCACTTATGCCAAGTAACTTGCCAGTAATAATTTTTTGGTTAAGTACATAAATTCTGTTACGCACCTCACGAGCAATCTGGGCTTCCTCATCCGCTCTTTCACTATATTCATCGGTAACAAGGGCTCTCATAGCAGTGTGTAACGCTGGCATATTTTCAGTTGGATTAACTATTTCTCCTTTGCACTGTGCCATAAATAATTCCACAACCCCTTTTTGTTTAGCAAGTTCCAGTAGTAAATTAATTGTTTCTTTTGTAATTAAATTCTTGGAATAGTCAATGTATAAGTCGCAGGGGGTTAGGTAAAAATCATTTACACGTTTTTGTCGCTTATCATCTGCAAATGCTTGACGCATATCAAAGCTCTGCATTGTCTGATGATGCAGGTCAAGCCGAGTTAGTATATCTTGTGACATTATAATTTTGAGCTGTATAATTTTGAGCTGTACAATAAAAAATATTAGTTAAACATGTTAAGTGTATAATATTCATCAAGATTATATTATATCTATATAGAATAATATATTATATATAACAAAAGTGCATAAGAGATAGATATCAATTATAAAGTTCATGTTTTTTTACACAAAAACGTTAAAAAAGGTATAAAAATATTATAATGCTCATATATCATAGATATAGTTATAGATTTTGGGGGCGTTCTGGATTCGACGTTTTTCCAAAGTTTGTTAGTGCATATCGAGCCGCGATAGCTCGTTAAAAAGTCGCAAAACAGTTGTAACTGGCGAAAAAGAAAGTTACGCTTTAGCCGCTTAATTGGCTAACTTCCGTTGTTGTTTTTCCTGTGGAACGGCTTCGGAAGAGGTCCACACAGGATCGCTTTGCTTATGACCTGAGATAAGTAAGGTTAAATTTTTATCAGGACTTTCGATGATTGGTTTGCCGTTTCAGCAATGTCGGAATAGTAAGAATCGGCTAAGTATGTAGACCTGCAAATGGAAGTAAAGCGGACGCGGGTTCAACTCCCGCCGCCTCCATATTTTTTTATATTATTTATAAATCTTTTATAGTTTTAACTCGCGATCAGAGCTGCGTTGAAGATCTCTTTCTTTAATTGTCTCTCTCTTATCATGTAATTTCTTACCGCGAGCAATTGCAATAACACACTTCACTAGTTGTCCTTTCCACTTAAGTTTTAAAGGAACACAACTCAATCCCTTTTTTTGCAGTGCGCCCTTAATCTTATTTATTTCTTTTCTATGAAGAAGCAGTTTACGGCTACGATCATATTTGTATTCTTTATGGGTATTGATTGTTTGCAGTGGGTTAACATGTGATCCTATGAGGAATAGCTCATCACCTAACCATTTGACATAAGCTCCAGCTATTTGAGCTCTTTTATCTCTTAAACTTTTAACTTCCCAGCCCTCCAATGCCAATCCTGCCTCATACTCTTCTACGAGTTCATAGTCGTAGTAAGCGCGCCGATTGTCACAAATAGTATTTGGGGATGATTTTCTTGCCATACAATGAAATATTTTATGTGCTAGTTGCTTATAATTAAACTAATATGGGTAGAATTTATAAAATTGATAGCTATCCTTATGACTGTAAGCAAATGTTTTCTTTGGTAGCGGATGTTAACTCTTACCGCGATTTTGTTCCAGCATGTGAGGATTCTTATGTTATATCCACTATTAACAATCCTACCAAAAATAATGGGGCGAAAGAAGAGGTGAAAAAAGAGCAAGCTAAACTTTCTTTTAGGAAAGGTAAGATACAAGTAGATATGACAACCGAAAATACTCAACGACCTTATGAATTTATTAAAATGAGCTTAGTTGAAGGAGATATGCGCCAGCTAGAAGGAGAATGGTCTTTTTCGCCTCATAAAGAGGGATGTTTGATTGAATTTAACTGCAAGTACGAGATGAAAAATTCACTAATGGGCTTCTTAGCCAACAGGTTTATAGATAATATATGGCAAACTTTAATGGAACGGATGATGCAACGAGCTAATGAAATCTATGAGCGTAGATAGTATCTCCATTGAAATAGCTCTTGCTTTCCCGCAGGAGCAGCATATAGTGAAAATTACAGTTCCGCGGGGGACTAAGATTAAGGATGCAGTAGCCGCATCAGATATATTCAAAAAATTCCATAAGGTGCCGGATGAAGTTAAAATGCTTTCTTATGGAGCAGGGATATTTGGCAAGGAAATCAAAGAATTGGACACTTATGAATTGAAAGCAGGGGATCGTATTGAGATATACCGCCCGTTAACAATAGACCCTAAGAACGCTCGTATAAAAAGGGCTGAAGATAATATTCCGACAAAGGATAAGATAAATAATAAACAGTCAGAACAATAAGGTTCTTATTGGCGGTATTCATCAAGATGTATTTCTGCAAGTACATCTTCCTTAAATATTAGATATCCCTTAGTAATAGTCGTTCTGCTACGGCGGTCTCTTACTCGGTAAATATATTCCCACCTAGACGTATCCAGAGCATTAATAATGCTAGGAGAGCCCAAAACATATTGAACCTGCTCTTTGCTCATGCCAATTTTTAGTTCTGTCAGATCTTCTTTCTTGATAATTGACCCTTGAACTATCTCTGGATGATAGATGCAAGATGATAAGGTACTCATTAGTAATATCATCAATATACAGAAGATATTCTTTTTTGCTACCATAATGTTGTCCACACTTAACCTGAATAAATTAAACATAAGCACGTTTGGAATCCAACTCTTCCGTCAGCAGCATCTTGGTATTCCAATCATCGCTAACAGTTCCCACATAATCTTTACTTTTCATGCCATTAGGCAGTACTAAGTTAGGTTCAAGCTCTGCTAAAGGGAGCAGGACAAAGGGACGTTTCAATAATCCTGGATGAGGGATGGCGAGTTCTTTGGTGTTTATTCTTACATCTTCCATCAACAATATATCAATATCAATAACTCTGGAGTCCCAACGAGCATCCCTAACTCTGCCCATTTCATCCTCAATGCTTTGAAGAGCATTCAGCAATTGATGTCCTTGCATTTCGGTAATGCAGCTGACAACCGCATTTATATAATTAGGTTGTTTTATTTTATTATCTTGATTATCCAATGTCATAGCTAATGATTCATACAAAGATGATATAGCTAAACTATGAATTTCTTTTATAGATTTAATCTTTTCATAAGCTGCAAGTATCTGTTTTATAGGTGCTTGCAAGTTGCTCCCCAACCCTAAGTAGCACTTTCTGCTAAACTGCATGGGCGGGCTGATTAAAAGGTTTTTTGCTTTTTTTGTTAGATTCTAATCTTTGCTTAACATGCCTATTGGATTGACGCTTGTTTTTTCCTGCAGTAGGTGCTTGCGTATTTATGGGATTATCTTTGATATACTTAGTCCACCAACTATACACTACCTGCAGTTTAGGGTCGCCAGCAGCACGTGCTTCCAGGAAATCATAAGCAATACGGAAGTTTTTATTTTCTGTTATTTTCTCAGCTTTAAGAGTTTTATAATGCAGCATTTGATTCTGCAGTAGCCATATTTTTTCAATTCGCCAAAAGAACTTTATAGGAATCGGCATCCTTTCTTTTTGTTTTGCTGCAGTATTTCCGCAAGCAAATTTATGGCGCGAATTAAATTTGTGCTTCCGCAAAGGTCCTTTACTTATTTCTTCCATTTCTTTGCAATAGGGCAACCATAAAAATACTGTTAATAAAAACACTGGGGCTAATGACTGATTGTTGTTATATCTCTTATCAGTGGATTTCAGAGCATATTCCAGCATTTTTTCTTCTTTGACTGTAGTCCTTCCCCAATCAGAGTATAGGATAATACGTCTAATAATCTTATACTGACCCAACCATTTATAGCTTTCATAAGCATGCCCAGTAAGAAATAATTTGGTAAACTCATCAAACAAACGAGCGCTTGGTAACCCTGATATTTCTTTGCTATATTTGACAATTCCTGCCTCCGCTTCAGCATCTAATGTAAGCTCCAATTTAGCACAGAAACGTAAGGCTCTTATCATCCGCATAGGGTCTTCAACGAACCTCTTGCTTGCCTTTCCTATAACTCGGGCTATTTTATTTTTTACATCTTTATATCCTCCAGTGTAATCAATAATCTCCTGAGTATCTGGGTCATAATATAATGAATTTATTGTTATATCTCTGCGATTTGCATCTTCTGCCATAGTGCCGAAGATATTTTCTCTATGATATTTGTTAGAGGAAGAGGTAAAAAACACTTTAATTGACTGCCATAAACTTGGTTTACCTGAACGAAAAGTGGATACTTCTATGATGCTTCCAGTATCATGTATATGCACTAATTTAAATCTGCGACCAATAATAATGGCACGCGGGAATACCTTCTTTACTTGTTCAGGATAGGCATCAGTTGCTACATCAAAATCTTTCGGTTTTCTTTTAAGTAAGATATCTCGCAAGCATCCGCCTACAACGTATGCCTTATATCCATGTTGCTTTAGTTGTTTAACAACTTTTAGCGTCTTTCTATCAATTAGGAACCGTTTAATTTTATGTTCCGAATATTTATAATAGAGCGGGGATTGTATTTCTTTATTACTAATCAATTTCTTAACCATTATTATATATAGTTATACATAACTTTCGTTTTATGTATGTATTTTCGAACTCCTATAACTTTTTATAGTTTTATTATTTAAGCTAAGGACCAAAAGCATTAACCCCTCATAAATTCTAAACCACCCGTCAATTTCTTTATCTTTGCCCGATTTCTATATTAATGCTATAGGGTATTATATATTATTACTCTTTAAAAATAAATAGATTATTCAATCATTTTAAGGATATTTATAATCTTATTGCGATGATTGATATCATCTTCCAAAAACACCACAAAAGAGCGTTGCTCGCCTGCGCTGTTTGACATATATCCAGCTGCATTATATATCCCAGTTAATGTTCCTGTCTTATAGACAGCGCCAGCTTTATCACTAGGCAGGACATCTTTATATTTACTAAACTTGGCTAAAGTTTTCAGCATTTGTTTAGGTGTAAATCTATTCTTGCGATCAAGCCCGGCCCCTTCATTTATACGAATGTAGGCGGTATTAGGAAGTTTCAAGTCATTGATTAGATAATCACGCCAGCGCTGCAATGATTGCTGGAGTGGGTATTTAGATTGTGGAGAAAATTGCAACAACAAAGCATTGGCAATAAGATTATTTGAATATAACATCAGTTGTTTGCTAACTTCACGCAAAGATTGAGAATTACGATGACGATATATGATATTCCAGTGATGATTTGCTTTACTGATTACATGACCATTGCCATTCATAAACTCTATGCCGTTTTCAGAAAATATTTCTTTGAACAACTGTTGAACATAACTGCGTCTATATTTTGCTTGACCTTGCAGGTTAATCCTAACCGCTTCATCACAACAGGACAAATTAGTTCCAAGTTGAGCCATTAATGGCAGAGTAGGGGTCTGTTCTTCTGCTGAAACTATTTCTTTATTCGTATTTGTTTTAATATATACTGTATTAAAATTTACAAATAATGATGAGAATACCGCATCATAAGGATTATTAGAGCTCCCTAAACCAGGCAAAGCTACGTTTTCAAATAGAGAGTCGTCTAGATGCAAGCCAGTAAATCTTTCATGCCCAAGGAGTTTGAGTTCTTTTGCAATAATGCTAATTTCCTCACTGGTCAGAAAGGGGTCACCTTCTCCTTTAATTAACAGATTATTGCTTCTATCAATATAGAAAGAAGTGCTAAATCTAAAATCATCACCGAGTAAGTCATAAGCTGCTAAAACTAAAGGAATTTTGAGGCAAGATGCTGGTATAAATGTTTTATCCGCATTCATTTCAGCTAGTATTTTATCGCCCTGACTAAGTAGAATTCCAGCATTCGGAGATATTTCACTAATTTGCTTAATAGCTTGTTTAGGAGTTAAAGCCATGGCATATTGCATCTGCAATAGCCATAATATAAAAACTGCTAGTCCTATGATAGTTCTTTTATTCACTGAGGTTATTATAAATAATAAGGATATTATTTTGAATCCTGTAAAATTCTATTTATAAGTGGCATTAGTGTCTCTATGGGCAGCCCCATAACATTATTAACACTGCCTTTGATTTCTTTAACATAAGGGGCGATAGTGCCTTCAACCTTTAAACCACCACATACTCCTTGCCATTCGCCGCTGCTAAGGACTTCCTTCTTTATATCAGCAGGAATTTCATTATAGGTAATCATAGTTGACTCACTGCCGCCCATCCACCCAGCAGGATGCCTTAGATAGAAACCAGTAATCACTTCTTCATAAGAGGCGCTTCTATTATCCAAATAAGTGCTTGCCTCCTGGCTTGATTGTGGCTTGCGCAATAATTCACCCGAAGAGTTAATAACAATAGTATCTGCCCCCAGCACTAAGTCGTTGCTAAAGTCACTCCATGCCGCCAAAGCTTTTTGCCGTGCTAAGTCAGCAGCTACTTCATCTGCAGGCAAATTATCTTTAATAATTTCTGGAATATTGGTTGGATGCATAATATACTTAATGCCAAACTCATTAAGAATCTTAGCCCGATGGGGAGAACCCGATGCAAGAATTAATTTCAAAATACTATGCTTGAAATGCTAGGTTAAAAATATTATGCTGATTGGACTTTTCCCGTAAACTCACTTATTAACCTCCTCAAACGTCCGACCGTCTCATCTTTACCTAAAATTTCCGCCACCTTATCAACAGAAGGGGAATTATTACAACCTGTCAAAGCCAACCTAAGTGGCATCCCAACTGCGGGAAATTTGACACCTTTTTCTTTCACCGTTTCTTTAATCGTTTGTTTTATTGACTCGCTATCCCAGTTCTCAATCGCCAAAAACTTTTCCTCCAATATTTTCAAACACTCTATTGATGTATTATTAGCATATTCAGTAAAGGAATTCTTATCATACTCTGTAGGCGCTTCATAATAAAAGACAACCTCTGCGGCAAGGTCTTTAAGGTTATCCACTCGTTCCTTATGCAGATTAATAACTACATCCAACGAGGGAGATGATTTGACAACAATATTCAAATCCATTAAATACTTCTCAATCTCTTTGCTCAAATTATCCGCTTCTTTAATAAAATTATGATTAATCCACAGCATCTTACTCTCATCATAATGAGCTGCCGATTTATGGATATTTTCAATATTAAATAAACTTACTAACTCGGAGCGAGTAAACACTTCCTGGTCGCCATGAGACCAGCCCAGCCGTGCCATATAGCTACACAAAGCATCTGGTAATATTCCCATATCCCGATAATTTAGAACATTATTGGCACCTTCACGTTTGGATAACCTACCTCCATCTTGATTAAGAATCAGCGGCAGATGAGCAAATTCGGGCAGGGGAGAGGAGGGAGCCAATGCATGATACAAATTACATTGACGGACACTATTAAGCAGATGATCATCGCCGCGAATGATATGAGTTATCCCCATTGCAATATCATCCACTACAGCGCAAAAATTATATGTTGGAGAGCCATCCTGACGCACAATTATCATATCGTCAAGTTCACTATTATCAACTTTGATGTCTCCTTTAATTAGGTCGGTAAAAGCGCTTGCGCCTTCTAATGGATTCTTAAACCTTATAACGTAATCATTAGTGTCAGCGCCTAAATCTGCATCTCTATGGCGTCTATCATACTTGGGTTTTTCTCCACGCTGCATCTGTTTATCACGCATTTCTTCAAGTTCTTGCGGAGTGCAGATGCAACGATAGGCAAGTCCTTTATCTAACAATGTTTGCGCTGCTTGCGCATAACTTGCTAAACGCGAGCTTTGGTGCACAGGACCCTCATCCCATTCCAATTTCAGCCAACTCAGCGCGGCAATGATCTCCTCAGTATGCGCTTCTTTACTTCTGCTTTTATCAGTATCCTCAATTCTCAATATGAATTTGCCGCCGCAATGACGGCTAAACAGATAACAAAATAATGCAGTTCGCGCTCCACCTAAATGTAGATCCCCCGAAGGGCTTGGTGCAAATCTGGTAATAACTGAATTCATACTCAATTATATTCTGTGTTGACTAAAAAATGCCTTATTATGTAGCTTTATGCTAATATGTGTTAACTAAGATTGGTTGGGAGGCTGTTTAAGAGGTTGTTTAAAAGATTATATGAAACAATTATATACAGTAGGGCATTCAACTCATGAACTGAGTGATTTTATTGCCTTGCTAAAAAAGCACAATATTGATACTATTGTGGATGTTAGAAGCACTCCATATAGTCAATTCGCATCACAATACAATAGGGAACCCTTGAAAGTTTATCTCAAAGATAATCAAATAAACTACATCTTTATGGGTGATTCATTAGGTGCGCGTCATACAGATAGCACTTTGCTATTTGATGAAGGGGATGGAAAAGGCAAAGTGGATTTTCAAAAAGTTCAACAAACACAATCATTTCAAGATGCTATTGCCAGGTTAAACGATGGCATGGCAAAAGGGCACAAAATTTCCTTGATGTGCTCAGAAAAAGAAGCGTTTGATTGTCATAGGTTTGGAATGATTTCAGCCTATTTGGCAAAACACAAAGTAGATGTCAAGCATATTTATCCAGATGAAGTTGTCTTGCAAGAACAGATGGAAGATAAACTACTAGAAAAATATGACAAGAAACAGTCAAAATCGCGTGAGCTTTTTATAACAGAAGAAACAGATGATTCACCACTAGAAGCCGCTTACAAACTAAGAAATCAAGATATTGGCTATAATGCAATTACAATTGAATAATAAATCTCAACTGGCAGGTTTCTCTAAAATGAAGCACTTGCCATAACCCCTTATTTTTACTATAATTATGAACTATGAATAAATATATACTACTTACACAAAACGCTGAGGGTAAAACCCAGGCAACGTTCAACAATGATGATGCACTGCAACTACCTGATAATCCTAAAAATGATGTCACGATAAAAGTCCTTTACTCCTCAATCAACTACAAAGACGCGCTTGCAGTTACTGGCAAGGGTAAGATTGTGCGAGATTTCCCTTTTGTTCCTGGAATTGACTTATGTGGCGAAGTCGTTGAATCCACTAATAATGATTACACTGCCGGCGATAAAGTACTTGCCACTGGTTGGGGTATTGGTGAAAAGCACTGGGGAGGTTACTCAACACTTGCCAAAGTCAGCAGCAAACATCTTACCCGCTTGCCATCAAATCTCACTCCTAGTGTAGCTATGTCATTAGGTACAGCTGGCTTCACATCCATGCTTTGTGTTAATGCCTTATTGAATCATGGCATCAATAAAGATGCAGGACCTGTATTGGTAAGCGGAGCAAGTGGCGGGGTAGGGAGCATAGCGCTAAAAATTTTAGCAGACCAGGGCTATAAAGTAACGGCAGTAACCTCAGAAAAAGGTAAGGAGTTGGTTGCATCCCTTGGTGCTTCTGATTTTATAATGCGTGAAGAGATGAGTGAAGAGTGCCGACCATTAGAAAATCAGAAGTGGGCTGCTGCTGTTGATACTGTGGGAGATAAGGTTTTGGCAAGAATATTGGCAGAAATGAATTATGGAGGCGCTGTAGCGGCATGTGGACTTGCTGGTGGTTTTGCACTTAAAACCACGGTTATGCCCTTTATCTTACGCGGGGTTGCCTTATTAGGAATTGATAGCGTATATTTTCCTGCTGCCAAAAGAGCGAGTATATGGGAAGAACTAGCTAAGGCGATAGATGAGAACACCCTCAAACAAATTACTACTGAGATTTCATTGCAACAGGTACCTGAATATTGCGATAAACTGCTAAAGGGGGAAATCAGTGGCAGGGTTTTAGTTAATTTACAAAGCTAAATAATCATGGCAACAACATTTAACCCCATATATAGAAGGTCAATTGAGGATGCATCGTCATTCTGGAGCGAAGTAGCGCAACAACTTGAGTGGCAAAAACCTTTCAGTCAAGTTATTGATGATAGTAACAAACCCTTTTATCAATGGTTCTGTGATGGAAAAATAAATGTTTGCCATAACGCATTGGACAGACATGTCAACGCAGGAAATGGTGAACGAGCTGCCTTAATATACGATAGCCCAATAACTGGCACTAAGCAATCATATACTTTCTCTCAATTACGTGATGAAACAGCAAAAGTGGCAGGCATGCTTGTCAATAATGGCATTGGTAAAGGCGACAGAGTAGTTATATACATGCCTATGGTGCCGCAAGCAGTTATGGCAATGTTGGCTTGCGCTCGACTTGGTGCCATCCATTCTATGGTCTTTGGTGGTTTTGCCGCCGACCAACTGGCGACGCGTATTGATGATGCTAAAGCCAAACTAATTTTATCCACAAGTTGTGGTATTGAACCATCGGGATTGATTGAATATAAACCCATGCTGGACGAAGCGCTTAGAATATCATCCCACAAACCGCAGAAGGTAATAATTCTGCAAAGAAAACAACATCAGGCACAACTTGAAGCAGGGCGTGATTTGGACTGGGATACCGAGATAAGCAAAGCAGAGTTAGCTCCTTGCGCTGAGGTTGCAGCTACTGACGCATTATTTATTCTATATACTTCTGGCACCACTGGTTCTCCCAAAGGCGTGGTTCATGATGGAGGTGGCTATGCGGTTGCCTTGAATTGGACTATGCATAACATTTACGGCGCTAATCCAGGAGATGTCTTCTGGGCTGCTTCGGACGTTGGCTGGATAGTAGGGCACTCATATATTGTATATGCGCCGTTATTACACGGCTGCACTACAATTCTTTACGAAGGCAAACCAGTAGGCACACCAGATGCTGGTGCATTTTGGCGAGTTATATCAGAGCACAAGGTTAATATGCTGTTTACTGCACCCACCGCGTTGCGCGCTATTAAGAGAGAAGATCCAGATGGCAAGCTAATTAAGGATTATGACATCAGTAAGCTAAAATACTTCTTTTTAGCAGGTGAAAGGTGCGACCCCGACAGTGCAATCTGGGCAGAAAAGCATCTTGGAGTGCCAACTATTGACCACTGGTGGCAAACAGAAACCGGTTGGGCAATTACTGCCTTACCTTATGGAGTTGAAAAGATGCCTACTAAAATTGGCTCAGCAGGTGTTCCTATGGTTGGTTATGATGTGCATATTTTGGATAAAAATGGCAAGGATGTTCCTCCAGGAGAGTTTGGTTCCATTGCGGTTAAACTACCATTACCCCCCGGCACTTTCCCGACCTTATGGCGTAACGAAGAACGTTACAAACAGAGTATGAGTATTTTTGACGGCTATTATGTAACTGGTGATGCTGGTTATATGGATGAAGACGGACATGTTTTTGTAATGAGCCGCACCGATGATGTCATCAATGTTGCGGGGCATCGCTTATCCACTGGAGAGATGGAAGAAGTGCTAACCGGGCATATTGATATTGCTGAGGCAGCAGTATTTGGGGTGCATGATGAACTAAAAGGACAGCTACCCTTGGGCTTAGTAATCAAAAATGCATCATCAAATAAAAATGATGAAGTGCTTATTGAAGAACTTATTCAGCTAATTCGCGCCAAGATAGGTCCAGTTGCCGCATTCAAGCAAGTTGCTATAGTAGCTAAGCTACCTAAAACTCGCTCGGGCAAGATACTGCGTAAAACCTTGAGCCAAATAGCTAACAGTGAAGAGCATAAGGTTCCCCCTACAATAGAAGACCCTAATGTGTTAGAAGATTTAAAAAACCAGCTGCAAAAACTAGGTTACGCTCGCTGACATTACAATTAAATCTGTCTGTTTAAAAAAACTCGTTTCATATTTTGTGCTTGTTGTATAATGATAAATTATTATTATTCAAACGGAGACGAATCTATGAAATATAACCAACACAAAAAGCCAATCCAATGAGAAATTGGAATATAACGACAGTATTATTACCAATTATTGGGCTATGCATGCTCCCTTCTTTATCGTATGCAGAAGAAAGTGCTAATAGCGACTACCCATCATTAATTACCCACAACCTATGGATACTTATCGCAAGTTTGCTGGTATTTATTATGCACTTGGGATTTGCTTCTTTAGAATCAGGGCTGACTCGCGCAAAAAACACAGTTAACATACTATCTAAAAACCTTATCATTTTTTCCATAGGTTTTTTGATTTACGCCTTTATTGGCTTTCAAATGATGTACCCTGGCGACTCATGGATTATTGAGGGATTGCTTGGGTTTGGCGGCTTGGGATTGGATATGAGTTTCAAAGATCCTGATAAATTCTACACTGAACACTACACCTACTGGTCTGACTTTATTTTTCAGGCAATGTTTGCGGTTACTGCAGCAACTATTGTATCTGGCGCTGTGGCGGAAAGAATACGCTTGCCTAGTTTTTTCATCATAACTTTCTTTTATATGGGGTTAATCTATCCCATTGTTGGTTCCTGGCAGTGGGGCGGAGGGGTATTAAGCACCTTAGGGTTTTATGATTTTGCCGGTGCTACTATTGTCCATTCGGTAGGTGGCTGGTGTGCTTTGGTGGCAGTCATATTTTTAGGACCTCGCTATGGAAAGTATAAAAATGGCAAGATAATTCCTATTTATGGTCATAACATACCGCTAGTTTACATAGGAGTTTTCCTATTATGGTTTGGTTGGTTTGGTTTCAATGGAGGTTCTGTCCTCAGTGCCAATCCGCACGAGGTCTCTTATGTTTTTTTGATTACCATGATAGGCGCTGTTAGCGGCGTTATTGGCGCTGCGGTGATGTCTCTTATAATTCTAAGAACTACAGACCTAAGCATGGTGCTAAATGGTGTTTTAGCTGGACTCGTAGGGATTACTGCTGGAGCAAATGTATTCTCACCCATAGCAGCAGTCATAATAGGGATGATTGCTGGTTGCCTAGTGGTTTTATCCATTCTATTCTTTGACCGTATCCGCATAGACGACCCAGTGGGCGCTATTTCAGTGCACTTAATTTGCGGTATCTGGGGAACTCTTGCAGTGGGTATATGGAGCGTTAATCCAGAACATCTTTTTGTTACTCAACTCATAGGTGTGGTAACAGTTGGCGCCTTCTGCTTTATAACTGCCGCTGTTATTGTTTTAGCAGTGAAGTACACCTTAGGCATCAGAGTAACAAAAGAAGAAGAACTCAAGGGCTTAGACATAATTGAACATAAAAGTGAGGCATATAAGGGCTTCCAAATTTTTACAACTGAATAACCAATCAATATGAAATTAATAACTGCTTTAATACAACCCCATAAATTGGACGATGTAAAACAATCCTTACTGGAGGCGGACATCGCCAAAATGACTGTTACTAATGCTTTGGGCTGTGGAGCTCAACAAGGATACTCAGAAGTATATCGTGGAGCTATAAGCGAAATACGTTTGCTAAAGAAAGTTAGATTAGAGATTGCCGTAAATGACGACTATGTAGACAAAACTGTTAAGGCAATTATAGACGGCGCTCGCAGCGACAATGGCAAGGGCTCAATAGGAGACGGCAAAATCTTCGTTAGCAACATAGAACAATGCATCCGTATCCGCACTGGAGAGAAGGGCGAGGAGGCGATAGGGTAGTTGTTGGCGCTAACTATAATTAGATAGCAACATTGTTAGTTTTAAACTAATTAATGTAAATTAGGTTACTTGGGTATAGAATATACAGGTAATGAGTAAACCAGTTATCGAAAAGCAAGCAAGTTTTCTTGATGATATACAGAAAAACAGCTTTGATCAATTGGAAGTAGATATCAAAGAAAATTTCCCTACTCATATTCTTAGTAAAGAACATTTTAACTTTCCAATACCCGTAAGAAACCGACTACAATTACATAATCGTAGATACATAGGAAGCAAGCAAAAATTAATAAGTTGGATTTTCTCCATTATCTCCCAAGAGTGCTCAGGTAAAACATTTGCTGATATTTTTGCCGGCACAGGTATAGTCGCCGCAGCTGCTAGCACCTCTTTTAAAAAAATAATTCTCAATGATTTATTGTATTCAAATAATATAATCTACAAGGCATTCTTTTCTTCTGGTGATTATAGAGAATCTTTCCTACAAAAACAGCTAAGTCATTACAATAGCATCAATCCTGACAAGTTAGATGATAATTACTTTTCGGTTAATTTTGGCGGAAAGTATTTTTCTACCGAAGTGGCAAAATCTATAGGGCATATAAGAGATAGTATTGAATCCAATAGGGATAATTTACTTCCCCGAGAATATGCTATGCTGTTAACTTCACTTATCTATGCCGCAGATAAAACAGCAAATACTGTCGGACATTACGATGCATACTTCAAAAAAGATGATGTGAAAAGTAATTTATTTATGCTTATGCCTCATCCAATATCTGCGCCAGAAGTTGAAATTTATCGCCAAGATGCCAATGTGCTGACAGCTAAGATTAGCTCTGATATCCTTTATATTGATCCTCCATATAATTCTAGACAATACAGCAGGTTTTATCATCTATTAGAGACGTTAACTAAGTGGGATAAATCCAAGCTGTATGGAGTTGCATTAAAACCTTTGCCTGAAAACATGAGTGACTATTGCCGAGTAAGTGCCGGCAAAAAGCTAAATGATTTAATAAATAGCGCCAATGCTAAATACATTGTAGTATCTTATAACAATACTTATGCTTCTAAAAGCAGCTCATCTCAAAACAAAATATCCCTTGATACTATACATAGAATACTCAATGATAAAGGAAAAACAAAAGTATTTGAAAAACCCTACCGTCATTTTAATGCTGGCAATACAGATTTTGCTGACCATAAAGAATATCTATTCGTAACTGCAGTGAAGTGATAAACAGTAATATTCTGCGCTCTCCATTATTTTATGTTGGCGATAAATAATAGCCATAGACAAATAGAGTATGTTACAAACACAACATCTCTAACTATTATTCCCCAAACTATAAAAGAATTTTTGAAATATTTGGAAACAAAGGATTATCTGCACCAACTATATTGATAAGAATATTTAGGTGCTAACTCTTCAAATCCTTTTAATGTATCTACATTAAAAAGTATTATGCTCGACCACAGTGCTAATAATAAAGATATAATTATTAGCAACAATGCTAGAATGATGATTAACCCTGCCATTACTTGTAGTATTTTATACACATTTGAATATGCAGGTACATAGACATATATATGCCTATGTGTACGTTCACTAAGGGGCTTATTCAGTCCACGGTACTTATGCTTTACATTAGACCACATAAAAGCTATTCCTATACCAATTGATATACATCCATGCAGTACAATAGACAAAATATCTGCGGCTTTAAGTATTTCTGCTATAGAAAAATCAGTGCATTTTAGGGCTGAATCTATTATGAATATAATCCATGGTAGAAGCACAAGATAGAACGATAACATTAAAGACATAACTATTACTAAGAAAGAAAGGGAGAACATTAACCATGACATCCAGTCAATCGTTCTATAAAGTAGATAAGTATTTTGTGTAATTTTTGTTCTATTTTCTCTATAGGGAAATGTGTATAAAGCTATGGCTATTATTGTTGATAAGGATGCAAGTAACGCTAAACTCAATATATTAGCTACTACGACATTGAACAATAATGAATTATATATTATTACTAGTGGGGCAAGTAGAGCGGCCATGAATGTAATTATAACAGGTTGTCTATATCTGACTTGATGTGGATGCAGTATAATAATCAAATATTATTACAAAACCAAGAGGTGAAATATGATATGAAATACAAAGCGAGATATTTACAGATAATTCTATTAATGGGGTTAATGATAAGCACACCAGCAATGGCAGAGTGGATAACTTATTGTGACACAGATGAGCAAAGTGGTGGGGTAAATGGAGGCGTTTCAACATATTCATTGCCAGATAATTCAAGTTCCAAAGTTAATCCTATAATATTGTCCTATAACGATATGCCTTATGGAGGAAAGAACCACGCTTCTAATTTTTATATTTTTAATTCACAAGGTTTTCCTGGTTTAGAATCAGATTTAGAGTGTGATAAAAATGGATGTAGGGATGTGATGTATTTAACTTCTAAATTTAATAAAGATACAAAATTTAGAACACTTATTTTTAAAGCCACTAGTCTTACAAACAATAAGATTTTTATCCTTGCCACTTCTCTTTCTAAGGATTTAGGATTTAATTCATCTTTACATGGGGGAGCAGATTTTAAGAAAAGAATTAGACAAAATGATAACTTAAAAATTAGTAGTGGTGGTGAAATGTATACTTTTTCATTGATTGGATTAGACGATGCGATAAAGAAACTAAGAAAATCTTGTAAAGGGATTAAGGGACTAAACCACATTGAACTATAATGATTTATTTCATTACGGGAATTTCGCTAATCCCACCAACTATAATTTAAAAATACAGACAATATGTCGCCCAATTTTATATACTACTAGATAACGAGAGAGATTTTTATTAACTAATTCAAGAACTACTGAATAATGGAAAGAATAGATGAATTGAGTTTATATTTACAAGAAGAACTCAACATAATACCATTGCGTGCCAATACAAAAATTGGAGAGATGGGTTGGCCTAATGCAAGACCAACAGAGGAAGAATTAAGAAGACATTTTGGAAACTTCGGGTGGAATGTTGATTACGGGTATATAGCTATAGATGTAGATATTAAAAACAAAGAAAAAGATGGAATAGCCTCATTTAAAAAATTTGCTAAAGATTGTAGAATAGAAGAACCCGTAATTAAGAAAATGGTAGCGGTGGGGACTCCCTCAGGTGGGTTTCATTTATACATAAAACTGCCTCAGTCATATAAAAGAAAGATGGAGGAGGGAGAAATTAAGATGCCCCCAAATCCCAAAGATGATAAAGGAAACGAAATATATCCAGGAATTGATTTTCAAACAAGGGGCAAATATGTAGTCATACCACCTAGCAAAATAGATAACAATGAATATAAATTCTTTCAAACAGAAAAAATATTCAATGAACCAACATATCAGATGCTAAATGTAATAGATGGATTATTTAGAATAAAAAATGAAAAAAATCTACCTAAGCCTCAAATTATAAGAGGCAGAAAAAAAGAAGAGGAATTATTATTAAAAGCACTAGAGAAAATAGATCCAACTGATCATTATGAATATATCACAGTAGGGTTAGCTTTACATAATTATTATAAAGAGGATGACTATGGTTTTCAACTTTGGGATTACTGGTGTTCTAAAACCACAAGAGAAAATTATGATTATAAAGTTAACAGATCTTCCTGGGATAAAATGGAGATGAACCATCCAAACCCAATAACTATAGCGACTATATTTTGGCTGGCAAAAGGAATAACTCATGGGCATATAACCATAACTAAAAATACAGTTCTTGAATATTCTAAAATAAATGGAGGAAAGGATCCAGAAACAAAGAACACTATTGGGGTGAAAGTTACTATATACATCAAAGAAAATAAAGTTAAGGTTTCAGTGGGTGTTTTCATTATGTTATTGGCGATAATGAGCGTAGCAATAATTCCCTCATTCTATACTGGAAATGAATGGGCTATTATTGATGGAGACACTATCCAATCATCGGATGGAACTACAGTTCGTTTATATGGAATAGATGCCCCTGGATATAAACAATTATGTTACACCAATAATAAAGAATGGGGATGTGGAAAGCAGAGTAAACAAGTGTTACAAGATTTTATAAAGAACAAAGAAATAAGCTGTGAATTCAAGAACAAAGATATATATAACAGGAATATAGAAGATTGTTTGGCA
The DNA here is from genome assembly GCA_965207945.1 of Gammaproteobacteria bacterium. Lineage (GTDB taxonomy): Bacteria > Pseudomonadota > Gammaproteobacteria > CBDBNL01 > JAAOII01 > JAAOII01. The sequence goes on along the minus strand of OZ242303.1, from coordinate 940,014 downwards.
GATGGAAAATCTACCAGTGAGTATATGGTAGAAAACGGCTGGGCTGTTGCATATACAAGATATAGCGATAAGTATCAATGGGCAGAACTTAAAGCTAAAAAGAATAAATCGGGTATATGGAGTGCTGATTGTTTTATAGAACCAGAGAGATGGCGGCGCGGAGATAGATGCCGCAATTAATGCAATTAGTAAAACTTGGATAGAAAATTTAAACGTTTATTGTCTATTGGCATAATAACATTGTTGGTCATAATGTTCTGGCTGATAATTATATTTTATTATATTGGGACTAAAAGGACAGTGACCCAACAAACCACCGAGTATACCGTGCGTTATACAATGGATGGAGATAGCATCCAACCAACCACTGGAAATACTATTCGTTTATATGCGATAGATGCACCAGAACTTAAACAATTGTGTTACACAAATGATGAACAGTGGGAATGCGGAGGAGAAAGTAGACGGCAGTTACAAACTTTTGTAAAGAATAAACATATAAGCTGTGAATTGATAGGCAAAGATAAATATAACAGGAATGTAGAAGATTGCTCAGTAGATAATAAATCTATCAACGAATATATGGTAGAAAATGGCTGGGCTGTTGCATATACAAGATATAGCGATAATTACACATGGGCAGAACTTAAAGCTAAAAAGAATAAATTGGGTGTATGGAGTGCGGATTGCTTTATAGAGCCAGAGAAATGGCGGCGCGGAGTTAGGTGTAGATAACATTAGTACAAATATGTTTCGTCATTTTAATAACAAAACTGTTGAATATAATCATCATTATGAGGATGATGTAGATGAGTTCTATGAAGGAGAAATAGAAATTCACTACGAGGAAGAAGAGGAGAAGGAGGACATATATTCCTACGATGATGAGGAGAACATTGACCCCTATGATTACATTGACCCTTATGAGGAAGAGGAAGAGGAGGATCGTAGGCAAGCAGAGGAAGAGAAGCGCGAGCAGGAAATGGAAGAGGATATGCAGAGAGCAGAAAAAAAATTCTATGAGGATGAAGCAGCGCAGTACTTTAAGGAGATGCGGAAGGAGGAAGAGAAACTCTATCAGGAGGAGGTTGATCAATTCTATAAGGAAATGCATGAAAATACAGATAATATCTATCAGAATGAGCCAGAAAAATTCTATAAAGAAGAAAGAGATGTTTACTGTGATGAAAAGGATATGCAGAAATATCTAGATGGATGCTATAAGGAGATGCAAGAGATCGCAGATAAATTCTATCAGAAAGAGATGCAGAAGGAGGAAGAAAAACTCTATCAGGAGAAGGTAGATCAATTCTATAGAGAGATGCAGGAGAAGCTAGATGAAATATATCAAGAGGAGGCAGAACATTTTCATCAATAAGAAATTAAAGTACACTCCGATAATACTGATACATAATTACTTAATACTCCTATCACTTGTATATAATAAGTAGATAATTATGTGCAGACCAGTTGTAAAATGGGTTGGCGGTAAAAGGCAGCTAATGAAGGAGATTAAAAATAATATGCCTGCAAATTACAACAACTATTTTGAACCATTTATTGGAGGAGGAGCATTATTCTTTGAACTAAAGAATGAAGGATGCTATATCAATGACTATAACGATGAGCTAATTAATTTATATCAGGTTATAAAAGATAATCCAGTAGGACTTATTGAAGATCTCAAACATCATACTAATACAGAAGATTACTACTACCGCATACGAGAGATGGATAGGAGCCCAAATTACTCTCAAATATCAACAATTGCACGTGCTAGCCGATTAATGTTTTTAAACAGGACTGGATACAACGGTCTTTATAGAGTTAACCGTAGCGGGCAGAATAACGTTCTATTTGGAAGATATAAGAATCCTAAGATTGTTGATGAAGAAAATATAATGAGTTGTAGCGAATTATTACAAAAGACCATAATTACTAAAGGGGACTTTGAAAACATCAAAGGGCATATCAAAAAAGAAGATTTTATTTATTTTGATCCACCTTATGCTCCCATAAGCGATACATCAAGTTTCACCTCATATACAGCTAATGGTTTTGATGATGATATGCAACGTAGGCTGAAGGCACTTTGTGATTATATTGACGACATTGGCGCTTATTTTATGTTGTCAAATTCGTCCGCTGCTATGATACAAGATCTTTATAAAGAATACACTATAAAAACGGTTACAGCTAACAGAGCATTGAATTGTAAAGCGAATGGCAGGGGCAAGGTAAACGAGGTTTTGGTGATGAATTATAAAAGTGAGATGGCTGGAGAGTTATGGAAAAAATAGATAATAGTAGCGATCTTATTCCATTTCATATCATTGAGATAAATAATGAGATAATTAGTACAGAACTTCTCGCTAGCATAAAACGCCGAGTTATCTTTTTAGAAAGTGCTCACGGGACGGGAAAAACCACTGCAATTAATAATTTATTTAAGAATAGCGATAGTTTTGTAGCCATTGCCAACCGTAAAAGCACTGCTATAGAACAGGCACAAAAAGGTGTAATGACTTGCTATTTAGACCAATATGTTAAGCCATTAGAGAAAAATGGTAGAGTTTCAGTTTGCTGCCCAAGTACGTATAAAATTAAATTTCAGGCAGATAATTTATTTATAGACGAGGCAGATAAGACATTCAATGAATTAATAACTGGAACATACATAAAGACGCAAGGAGAGAATATTTCGGCAATAAAGAGATTAGCTAAAAAATGTAAGAAGGTTATTTTTACAAGTGCAGATATGGTACCTGAATTAGCTCAAAAGATAGTGGACTTATGTGGTATTGATTACAAAGAAGTAACATACATTAAGAATGAGTATAAACTATTAAATGGTAAAAGCTTTAGAAGATTAGAGCAAAGTGCTGATGTTAAGATGGAGATTAATGAAGCAATAAAACAAGGATTCCGAGTTTTAGTGCCAACAGACAGTAAAGCAGAAGCAGAGAGGTTAAAGATATATATAAAAAGATATAAAAATAAAGCCAGAGTTTTATTAATCACCAGCAAAACAGCCCACAGCAAAAACCAACAAGATTTTATAGCAAATCCGGCAGCTATGGCGGATAAATGGGATGTGGTTATATATACACCAGCAATAGCAAGCGGCATTCATATACCAGAAGGTAAATTTGATGTGGTTATAGGTCACTTTATATTTATAAAATTAGCCCCTAAAGATGTGCGTCAAATGTTATTAAGGTTGCGCGGTAAAGCACCAATTTTTTTATTTATGAGATCCTATCGTGAGAAAAGGAAAGATATGGATGAATGGGTAGAACAAAAATATCATCATAATAAAATTGATGATGATTTAGCAGGTTTTGGAAACTTATTGGACTATAACCAGAACCTATTATTTAATGACGACGTTCAAATAGGAAATTTATTTATATATTTTAAAGATCAGCATAATAAGGAGCGCAGCGATTGTGTAATTAATTTAATAGAATTGTGCGAGAGACTAGGAATGATATATGAAGATGAAAAACCGAGTACATTAACAAAAAAGCAGGCTAGTGAAATAAACAGCGTATGCAAAATGCTATGGGAAGAAGAGACAGCAAAAGATATTATGGAAGCACAGGATGTTACTGAAAGCGAATATAAAAAATTACAAACTAAGCTTTACCAGACTGAGGCAGAATATAATACAATTGAAAAGCATTATTTTTTTAAAGAAATACCATGCAGATATAAAGGTATACAAAAGCAAATGACTATATTAAAAGATTATTTAAGAAACAAAAAATTCATTTATAATTTACAGTCAGCAAATGCCACGCCACAAGAAAAAAGAAATAAATTAATTGAGGAGGCGAACAATCGCCAGAAACACATATTTAATAGAAGGAACGTAGTATTCTGGGCAACATATTATAATGCCGTACTACATCTAGCAAGGGTATTGATTCGTTTACCAAGTTACGATATAGAAACGTCAGAAATTAAACAATTTTTAGACAAGTGGCAACGTCGACCATTTAGTACAGAAACAGAGAATACAATAAGTTTTGTTAATGAAAGCATAAAAAAAATAAATTTGAAAGCCAAATATAAAGGTAAAAATCAAGAAGATGAAAACCGTTATAGAATAGATAAAGATAGTGTTGCTCATCTTAAAGAGATACATGACCTTAGAAAAATTGCAGGTGCCAGGGACATTACTGGAGTTATATTTAATGAATATCTATAAATTAGACTGATGAAGGTTTTAAAGAATAGGGGGATATGCCGCAAATTAGCTAACATTGTATTAGAAAACTAAAAGCACATAGCGCCAACAACATATCAAGGAATAGCAAGGGCTATCCACACCATCCATTTCCTATTATCTCAATAATAGGAAGTCAAATATAGAGCAAAAATGGCTATAAACCGCTAAAAATAACAGGATTAGTGATATCTGATATTAGAGTGTTTTTACTTAAATATAGGACTTAGCCCTAAGGCATTTACCTCCTCTACTCTTGTTTGATTGATAAAACCTGTTGCAAAGAACTCATTAAATACATCATCAGTGGCTGAAGTGCCGGAAGGACCGCCACCTTGGTCACGCAATTTTTCAAACACAATCTCAGAGTTCATAAGATTAGCGGCAACTTCAATAGCGCTCTCATACGAGTGCTTGACATCCATACCACCAAAATAAACAAGTGCCTTCTCAACGTTCCCCATAAGGTTAGAAGGAGCTACACGCGAAGGAATAGTATCTTTAAGTCCCGAACATACCTCAAACATGTTGCGATAGGTGATTAAGAAACCATAACGCCATGGCGATAAAGTTGCATTGTTAAGTTGTGCATCATAAATCTCCTGACTATCTGGCATATTACTTCTCAGAATATAGCTACTACAAATTAACCCAATACGATCTATAAATTCCAATACTGTTGCATTACCATTCATGGATAATAGTGGAATAAACATTGGACTATTCAAATCAAAAAAATTATTTGCATAAGGTCCAGGAGGAAATTCATTAACAGTTCGTTTTGCAAGAGTCATATTAAAATCAATTATCTGCTCCTTAGTTAAATTTGACGTATCAATTATAGTATTTGTAGAGCTAAGATCTGCTATGACGTTACCAGCAAAAGTTAGAAAAGGTTTAATTTGTCTGCCGTCGGGATACGTCTCCCAACTATAGGTTAGTATATCAAACATATTCCCACTATGTATTGAATATTGTGTCCCATTAAATGTAACATTAACGCCCTCTCCAGCATGGTGTAATTCCATCCATTGTGGTAAATTAGCGCGCAGATGGGGAAAACTTTTATTACACATATTGTTATCCTCACAGGCACTAAAAAGACGATTTACTAATGCAAGATTAATTTCAAACCCTTGCGATATAACTTTCTCTAAAGGAGCGTCAATACTATCTACTGCAACTCTTCTCAATGCTGGAGGGGCTATTTCATTCTGTAATGCCGCTATAAGATGGGATAGAACTGTCCCTCCATACGAGCTCGTATATGAATCAAGCTCGTGAAAGTTAGTCGCAAAGAAACTGCTAGCGTTGCGCGCCACCCCATCAATCATAGCATTTTTCTCTCCTGCAAGTATTTTCAGTACCGCAATAGTATCTTGGGCTGTCTGTTGTGGTGTATACTTAGGCAAATTAGGATGTGTCTTCAGGCATGCTATGAGTAGAGTATTTCCCTTACAATCGCCGACCGTGTCATGCACTACAGAAGTTCCGCGAAACCCGACTAATATTCCTAAACGATGTCCAAATAATCGAGACGGATTAACTTGATCCTCAACTATATTCCCCGTTCCACCTGGAATAACCAACAATGGAATTGCATTTAATTCTTCATTGGAATAGTCAGAACTATTAATGATAATTACTTCAACAATACCCCCTTCTGCATCTGTATAAGTTCCCTTGAAAACAGGAAAACTATTCTTGGTACTAAAAGAGCTATTATTTAAAATTAATTCCCCTATTCTTCCATTAATAACGTCATTGTCATTTCCATCATTATCGTTTCCATCATTCCCGTCATCGTCGTTTCCATCATTATCGTTTCCGTTATCGTCATTCCTGTCGTTGTCATTCCCGTCGTTGTCAGTTATGTTATTACTTGTTAATGGATCTTCTTTTGTCTCTTCAGTACAGGATATGAATAACAAACAAGTCATAAAAATAAGTAATCCTTTTGTGATTTTATTTGTATTTATCATGTAAGTAAATAAAGTGTTATGTTGGTTAAAAATAATCCGCGTTGGCCTATTATAGCAGATTTATTATGCATACGCATCCCTTACCCCTCTACCCCGCGAACTTGTGATGTTCAAATTTGCCCCCATACGAGAGGATTGTCTTGTCCTAGTTAAGAACTTTTATACTCACCTGCAGCATCTTCTAACAGACGCCATACATAATCTGCGAATGAAAAGCAAATAAGTAATGAGAGGTCATGCTCGCCTGTTGCTGTATCTGCTTCAGTTTTGAGTCAACATTTATCCACTTGAATATACTATAATTAATTATTATGGCAAATAAAGAGTTCTCTGCAAACTATTCATATACTAATCATAATTTTATTATCCAAAATATAGATAATTATGCTAGAAAGTTGGAGCAATCACAGAAAAAATATATTCCTGGGATATACATATTAAAAAATATATTGCAAAGAGGTAAACCCACATTAATGTCGATTTACCTGCGAAACAAGTTAGGGCTAAAACCTAACTATCATAAAGAAGCTGATTTTAAAAAATATACTCCACTGATAGATAATAGTAAGTTATCTTGGGAAAGAACCATTAAAGGAGATGAAAAAAATGATAACAATCCCGCCAAGGAATTTTATGATGACTTGATTCCTAAATATTTTGAGAAGCATGCTTTCATTAAGAATCTTCTAATCCCAGAGATTACTTTTTTTGACATAACTCAAGTAGAAAATAAAAAATTCTATAATCAACAGGTAGATTTTTATTTGCCACAAGCTAGGTTGATAATTGAAATTGACGGAAAACAGCATGAAAAGGAACTGCAAGTTAGTACGGACAAAGATAGAGAAGGTTATGCAAAAGATAATGGAATTAAAACAATTAGGATAACCACTAGTGAAATTAAAGAAGAGAATGAGTTATTCAAAAAGAAAATATCAGAGATTGAAGAGCATATAACAAATAAAATAAAAGTTGATGAAAAAAGAAAAAAAGATTCAAAAGACCCAACTATTATTACATTAGGTGACTACAAAGCTGCATATAGTGCCAATAAAAGTATTTTTACGGACGATAACACCCTACTCTCTACAGCCATAATACGGATGCAGTTATTAATTTTAGAATTGATTGAGAATGGCAGTTTATCTCTTGAAAGAAAGTGGAGTTTTGAAATTAAAACTCATGATGTATCGGGCTTTGCCGAGTTAGCTATAGAAGATATTTTTATATGGCTTAAACATATCTATAATTTACATAATATTCCTTTTAAAAAACCTAGTCCTACCATCAAATATATTGAAAAGGATATGGATTTTAACTCTGGAAACGATACTATTAAAATTGACTTTAGTTTATATAAAAGATACACTGATGAATTTCAAGCTAACAAGGAAGTTTTATACGTAAGAACTCATTATCTAGATGAATATACTATGTATATAGATAGCGAGGGAAAATATTTAAAACCCCCTCAGAATACCCCGTATGACTTTTTTACTATGTCTGTGGCGGAACCAATTAAATACAAATTTAAGCCAGAACAGCGCGATTCTATAGAAGATAGTTTAGTATTTTTCTTACAGAATATATTTCTACAAGATATAGATAATGTAACATTTAGAGATGGGCAATACAATATTATAGTTAATGCTTTGGAGCGTCATAATACCTTAGGGCTATTGCCTACGGGAGCTGGTAAGTCAATTTGTTATCAACTTCCAGCATTATTACAGCCGGCGATAAGCTTTGTTATACCTCCTATTATTTCATTAATGCGAGACCAAAAACAGGATTTAGAAGATGTATATATATCGCGAACAAACCATATTAGCTCTGAAATGAATCCTTCAGAGAAAAGCCTTGTTCAAAATAATTTTTCAAAAGGTAAATACTTTTTTATATTTATATCTCCAGAAAGATTGCAGAAAGAAGATTTTAGAACATACTTGGGCAAGGTAAATGAAGAAAAATATTTAGCATACGCGGTTATAGATGAAGCACATTGCTTTTCTGAATGGGGGCATGATTTTAGAACATCATATTTAAATCTATCAAATATTATTTCTGACAGGGCGCCTAACGTCAAATATATAGCCCTAACTGCTACTGCATCTGAAAATGTAAAGCGTGATATTAAAAATGAATTTGATATAGATAATAAAGATGTTAAATCTCTTATTGATTATTCGCGTGATGAATTGATATTTGATGTAAAGAATATAAAGCGAGACGGAAAGTATATGGCTCTTAAATCACAGTTGGAGGAATTAAATAATAAATGGGATATATTTAGGCTAAAAGGAGAGGAAAGTAAATGTGGAATTATATTTACCCCTAATGTTGATGGACCTTTGGGATGCTATGATGTAGCGACTAAGATTACCAAGTATTTTGAAGGTGGTGTAAAGTATTATTCAGGGAAATGCCCTAAAGATGCTAAATATGCTAATGGAGTAACACATAATAAATACAAAATGGAGGCACAGAAAGAATTTAAAGAGAATAAATTTACTACCATGGTGGCAACTAAAAGCTTTGGCATGGGTATTAATAAGAAAAATATATACTACACTATTCACTATGCATTACCCTCTTCAGTGGAAGCATTATATCAGGAAGCAGGTAGAGCCGGAAGAGATAAAGATAAATTTAAAAATGAAAAAGCAGAATGCTTAATTTTATTATCGCCAAAAACTAATGAAAGCATCCTGGATAAGTTAGAGGAAAAAGAATTAAGTGTAAAGGAATTAAAGAATATAAAGGATTATGGAGATATAGGCACAAATTTATTCTTAATGAATCTAGGACTTCACTCAATTAATGATGATTATGAATTGATGCGACAACTATATAATGAATATTATAATAGCAAGAAATTATATGACGTATATATCTATGATGTTTATATTGATCTTCCAGTTCCAAATTCAAATACAAAAAAAACTATGCGAGTAGAGATTAATAAAACAAGAGTTGAACAAGCAATATATAAGTTAAGTAAACTTGGAATTGTTGATGATTGGACAGTTGAAGATTTTATTAATGGTAAGTATAAAGTTCAATTTAAGCAACATACCGCACTAGATGTACATGACAAATTAATTGAAACAATACATAAATATGAGCCAGAATTTTCTATCGATAAATTTAAAAATAGTGGCTCAAAATATGCTAAATTTTTCAAAAAAATATCAGATAAATATACAGAAATTCAAAAGTGCTTCTATATACTTTTAGTATGGTCTTATACACATTTTGTCTATAATAGACGCCAATCATTAAAGAATGTACATGAATACTGCTTAGATTTATCAAGGAATCCCACATCATCAGATGAATTTAAGAAAAGAATAGAAAACTATTTTAAAACTAATGAATCAACTGATGTGCTGCAAATTATTGCGGATAACCCTACGGTATATCAAAATTGGTTCAAAATATTTTATAAAGAAGATAATAACAATACAAATAGATTAATAGATAAATCAAAGATAAGTGAAATAAAAGATCAGCTGAGTAGGTTTTTAGAAAGTTACGAGAATAATACTGGGCTCAATGTTATTAGTGGTATTATTAGGTTATTACTAAATGATTATGATGATTCTGATGGCAGAAAACGTTTTGAAAAGGGGCTAAAAAATATTATAGAATATGAACAGAATGATATAGATATTATCTTAGATAAAATTATAAATATATCAAAATTGGATGCTTCAATTAATAAATATGAATTGGTTAAATCAATACATGCCGTATTTAAGGATATAAAAATAATGAGAAAATTTTATAATGCGCTTCAAGACGAATATTCTTTATCTATTATTTTAGGTTTTGAAAGCAAGAGATTAAAGGGGATTAACACAAAAATAGAGGAAATAGAATGGCAGACGGCATAGATAAAAGAGTTACGCAAGCAGTTGACAATTTGGAAAAAGAAGTGAAAGACGTTACTAAGTTTAACAGCGTACTAAAAGAAATAAGGTCATCAAAGGATAATTTAGTTAATTTAAGTGAAAAAGTTCATGCTGAATTAGAGGAATTTATTAGCACAAAAAATGATATAGAAAGAGTATCTAAAACAATTGATAATAAACTGGTAGGCATAGAAAAACAAATAAGTTCTGGGATCGATACCATTTATAAAGATGCGAATAATCATCAAAAAGATTTAGATAGTTCATTACGCACTAGATTAGAAAAGTTTAATATAGATATATCTACTAAGTTAAAGACAGAAATTGATAATTTAAATACAGAAACATCTAGGACTTTAAAAAAGCAATCCAAAAGTATAAAGGATATGGAGGAAAACTTAGAGTTTATGAAGAAAGGTGTAAAGAAAAATAATATTATTATAAATATTTTACTGTCTACTATTGCAGCTATGATACTTGCGACTGTATATCTATTCAGCACTTAGAAGCAGAAGTATAGCTAATACTGATATAAGGGGAGCCCACCCCACCCTCTTATGGAGACTATAAAATACTATGTCGTAAGTTTATACTCACCAGCGGCATCTTCTAACAGACGCCATACATAATCTGCATAAGAAAAGCGAATAAGTAATGAGATGCCCAGCTCCCCTGTTGCTGTATCTGCTTCATTGTTCTTATGCCTAAATATTATTACTGGTGCCTTGCCAATCAAGGTGGAAACCACCTTGCCTGGCGGTAAGTTCTCTTTGCTACAATCATAAGCACAGGTCTTCGCCAGTACCTTATGCAGCGTGCTACCGCCCAATTCCAAATAAGAAAAGCCGCCAGAATTATCCACTACTGCAGCATGTGTTGCTGATAAATCTTCTTCAAGCTTACTTACTAAAGCATCCTTATTTTTTAAAGGCAGAAGATGCAAAAATTCATCGGGAGATATCCATAGAGTAAATGTGGGCATTGCTTGAGTGGTTTTTACTTCTCCGCCTGATGCTCCATCGCCCACCCCATCATCCATGCCATTATATTCCAAGCGCAATGGCGCAGTTGGTATAACTATGCCGCTATTACGGCAGAGGGATATAAAAGCATCATCATCTGTCTGACCACGCAGTCCAACAAAACCATAATTACGAATTTCTTTTACTGTAAAAGCATCGCCCTCTCCTGCCTTCCTTTGCTCAAGATTATACTGTTCAAGCGCTGTTCTATATTGGGGATTTTCAGCCATCTTTTCTTTCTCCTTTGCGGTCATAAAATATATATTCACTAATCTCAGCTTCAATGGTTTTGCCCTCTTTCGTCCAACCATAGATGCTTTCCCCCAGTCGTTTCTTGCCTCCTTTCACCAAAGCAAAAGCAATAGGTCTATCAAGCGCAGGGCTAAAATATGAAGAGCTAACAAAACCTTGATTTTCTTTATTATCCTGTAAAGAATTAATTAGGGTGCAGCCCTCAGGTAAAATTGTTTTCGCATCTTTAGTTAGCAATCCTACCAGCTCCTTTCTATCTTCCCTTAGCATATCGGGTCTCTCAAGCGCTCTTTTCCCCAGATAACTAAACTCTTTTTTCTTTGCCATTATCCATTCCATATCCATATCAACAGGTGTCATAGTTCCGTCAGTATCCTGTCCAGCAATAATATATCCCTTTTCAGCGCGCAGCACATGCATTGTTTCGGTTCCATACATGCCCATATCATATTCCTTTCCTGCTTCCCTTACCTTCTCCCAAATATAAGAAGCATAATTCGCCTGGACATTTATTTCATAAGCAAGCTCACCAGAAAAGCTTATGCGCATTATGCGTGCTGCAATTCCGCATACAGTCCCCTGCTTCCAATCCATAAAAGCAAAAGATTCTTTAGAGAAATCAACATCATTGCATAGCTTACTCATCACAGCGCGACTATTAGGACCTACAACTGCAGTTGTTGCCCAATGGTCGGTAACACTTGTCAAATAAACCTTAAGTTCTGGCCATTCGGTTTGCAGCCAATCCTCTAACCAGCCATAGACATGAGCCGCCCCGCCGCTGGTGGTGGTCATCAAAAAGTGATTTTCTCCGATGCAAGCAGTAACCCCATCGTCAAAAATCATGCCATTATCATCCAGCATTACTGAATAACGGCACTTACCAACCGCCAACTTCTTCCAAGCATTCGGATAAACCCGACCTAAAAACTCTCGCGCATCAGGTCCTTGCACATCTATCTTACCCAAGGTAGAGGCATCCATTATAGCCACCGATTTACGCGTCTCAACGACCTCACGATTGACCGAAGCATGAATATCCTCATCATCTTTAGGGAAATACCATGGTCTCATCCATTGCCCCACGGTCTCCCACTGTTCTGTTTCAACTACATGATTAAAGTGCATAGGAGTATATCTTTTAGGGTCATAAAGGTCGTCCCTATTTCTACCAACCATAGCTCCAAAAGTAACTGGCGTATAAGCAGGCCTATAAGTAGTTGTCCCCACATCCTTAACTGGCAATCCAAGCAGATCCGCGGCTATATTCATTCCAATAATATTGGAAGTTTTTCCCTGGTCTGTCCCAAAGCCCATTGCGGTATAGCGCTTAATGTGTTCAATACTTTTATAGTTTTCCCGTATAGCCAGTTCAATATCTGACTTGGTTACATCATTTTGAAAATCAACAAATTGCTTGCTAGTGCCAGCAATAGAATAATATTTGTCGGTAATATTAAAATTAGTTCTTTTAGGCATGGCATTGTTTTTGCTTGTCTCCTTGCCTGTATTCCCACTCGTATCATCCCCGCTGCCCGAAATATCTACCATTGTGGCATTAGCATTATCACAAGCATCTTGCCCTAACCAATACCCTGCCACTGCACCGATATAATAAGCATCATCATCCTGTGGCAAGAAGCACTGCAATTCATTATTCCATTCGGGTTTACCACCTAAATGGCATGACAGATGAACTACAGGGTCAAAACCGCCAGATAATGCAATTAAATCACATTCTTGGGTCATTTCTTCCCCATTTGAAATATTGCGTATACTCACACCAGTTACTCCACCTGCACCTCCTTTAGTATCTGTAATCTCATGGTTGCTAAGCAAAGTGACTTTATCCATCAAGTTAGCGGGAAGTTTGCTTTCAAAACGTGCATCAACAATCACTGGAACTATATTTTCTATGTTTTCTATGCTCTCTGTGCGCCCTACACCCGCTGCGCTTCCCCTATTCCTCCCTTCATTAATTGCAATAATATCCCGCGCCAGTTCAAAAGCAGCATCATTATTCGTGTATATCAGTGGACGTTTGCCAGGCATAACTCCATAGCGATTAATATAATCTTGCACTGCAGATGAAATCATTATACCCGGCACATCATTGCCAGGAAAAGCAATTGGTCTTTCAAAGGCACCTGCGGCTATAACTAATTTGTCATACCTAATTCTATGCAATCTCTGCCGTGCTTTACTCTTACTTCTTTCATCTATAGGCACATGGTCTTGCAACCTTTCCAGCGCCAGCACAAGTCCGTGGTCAAATCTTCCATAAGCGGTAGTTCTTTGCAACAAAGTTATATTACTGGCATCATGTATTTTCTGTTGCGCCTCTTTTATCCACTCATTAATGTTTTTCCCATCAATCTCACTGCGAACATTAGTATGCCATTGTCCGCCCAACACACAACGGTCATCAAGCAAAATAACTCGCTGCTTGGCGGGTGCGCTGAGAGCTGCTTGCATCCCTGCAACCCCTCCTCCTACAATTAAAATATCACAATGCTGGTGATAATGGTCGTATAATTCAGCATCTTCAACCTTAGGCACTGGTGACACCCCAGCAAGTTTTCTTATAATCTTTTCATAAAAATGCCATAACTGACGTGGCGCCATAAATGTCTTGTAATAAAACCCCGCTGGCATCGCCTTATGAAAAAGTTTAAACATTTGCTTAACTTGGATACCAAGGACACTAGGACCTCGCGGTAAAGAAGCATCTAAATCATCATATATTTCCACTTCAGTGGCGCGCGCATTAGGCACATAATAGGCAGCGCCATTATTCTTTGGTTCAAGATTAATCAGCGCATTCGGCTCATCAACCCACGAAGAGAATATACCACGCGCTCTGCCATACTTAAAGCTATAATTAAAAACCTTTACCCCGTGAGCCAGCAATGCTGACGCCAAAGTATCTCCTGCATAGCCGCGCAGGGTTTTATTATTCCATTGAAAACTAACCTCCTTAGTGCGGTCAATTATCTCATTGGATTGTTCGTATAATCTATATTTCATTGTTCATTTCCTGAATTAAATGTATTTCATAATTATCAGTAGTCCAGATGTGCTAAAACTGATTTCTCTAATAACTCACGATCTGGATTTGTGAAGAAATTAAGCACGGCACCTTTATTAAACATACTTTTTTGTTCGTATGTTTTTCTAACATAAACTGAAAATCCATATTTTTGCTTACCCATCTCCTCCTTATTAAAATGATCTTGGTGCCCCTTTAGTCCTACATCAAAGAAATCCTGTAGCCCCTCTATCTCTGCAATACTTAACACATCACAACCTCTAAAAAAAGTTATATCATCCCGTTCTAGAGATCCAAAAATATAAATGCCGTTAGGTCTTGGCAGCCCGCTATTCCATACTGGCTTGCCTTGTTTAGCAGCGCTAAATTTAACCTCTATACTTATTAATTTTGACTGGTCTAACACTATAATATCAGGATAATTCTGCTTGCCGTAAGGTTGCTCAATATAGTGTTCCCTAAAGGTATCCGCAAAAGGGTTTTGCAGATCGTGTGACGAATTTTTTGTTAACACTTCAACTTTTAATTGCGCAAATTTATTATTATCTACATCAATTTTTCTTATTCTACCAAATCCCATCTTTGATAGTTTAGTGCTAATCCGTTCTTCAAAATCCTTCCCTGTATCTGCATTTAGATAAAGCGATTTGTTGGTTTTTAAATCCGTAAAAAGTGATTGTAATTTATCAGCCATATAGGTATAAATACTCCTGTACCACATCTCCTTTTCTGAATCCAGGAATAGAAGTAGTGTTTTTCATAGATAGCGCGGTATAATCTATCTCGGCAAATAGCCTATTATAAACTTGTTTATCTTTAATCCTAAACAACATCCATTGCTTATTTTTTTCGCATGCGTTAGCATCAAACTCCCTCCTTGTATAATCTTGCCATCCTTGACTTGGAACTGCAAAATCAAAAGGATTATTAAACATTTTTAACGCCCCCTCGGTATTATTATATTGCCACATATCAAAATCTTTATGTTTGATGGGTGGTGGTGAAAATAATCTCTTGTTTTCACGGTTATTTTTATGCCGGGTCCATACTTGAAACTCGGTATTCACCTCATAATCCTCTTTGTTATTAAATGTAAAAGCTGCTCTTGGTAAATCTGTAGAGTATACCCAACTATAATCTTTAACCAACTCTTTATGTATGAAATACTTCCTAAAAATTACTGGCACTATAAATGCAATAATGTCTGCGATGGTGGAAGCTTTATTAAAGAACTGAACAGCAAGGTCACCTCGCTTACCAAATGGAGGATTGCCTATTATAACCGTATTCTCTCTATTGGCAAAAGATGGTGGGTAATCCCAAGAAAGGAAATCTTGCTCGATGAATTCTTTCCGTTTAGGTTCTATATCAACACCAATTCTGTGCATCTTACCCTTCGGAAGTAAATCATAAAAAACGCCATTGCCTACGCTTGGTTCTATAAAGAATAAGTCATTTATATCATTATCCGTTAAATCTGGTAGGACAGATATTATATTATTCCAGCACAATTCAGCAACATTCGGCTTAGTGAAGAACTGGTCTAATAATTTGCTATTCATGAATCTTTATTATATCTTTCTATATCCCTTATTCACTACTTTCTTCATCATTATGTTTGTTATTTTGCTCTGAATCCTGTTCCATAATTTGTTTATACTCAAGCGTCGCCTCTTCAATTGTCATGGTCTTAGCTATTTTGTAGTCCACAGTGTTTCTTTTCATTATAAAAAATTTGCGGCAACCAGCAGTATGTGTCCATCTCTCATAACTGCTGCCTTTAGTATTCTTACGGGCAAAAAGATATTCCCCCCATTCCTCATCTGATAACGCTTCTGGTTGTAAAGGACGAACGAGAAATGCCTCGTCGCTATAGGTAAACTCCTCTTCCTCTCTCTTTTCTTGGCAATAAGGGCACTTAATAAATAACATAATATTTTTTTCCTGGGTAATCTACTGGGTAATATATGGATAATCTGTGGGGTTATATATGAACAACATATCAATGCGCAACGCCGGCAGCTCCATGCTCGTCAATTAACTTTCCGCTTACAAAACGATCCAAATTAAATGGTTCATTTATTGGATGTGGTTCATCATTAGCAATAGTATGAGCAAACACATTGCCTGAACCAGGCGTAGCTTTAAAGCCGCCCGTCCCCCAGCCACAGTTCACATAGAATCCCTTCACCTTTGTCTTGCTTATGATTGGGCACACATCTGGAGTAGTATCAACTATGCCGCCCCATTGACGATTCATTCGCACTCTGCTAAGCGCAGGGAAAAGCTCAATAATTGCTTGAGCTGTATGCTCAATAATATGCGGACTCCCTCTTTGCCCATAACCTGGGTAGCCATCAATACCCGCCCCTATAACCAAATCGCCCTTATCCGACTGACTTATATAACCATGCACTGCTCCCGACATAATAACCGTATTAATCATAGGTTTCATTGGCTCGGAAACAAACGCTTGCAATGGATGACTTATTATAGGCAAACGGACACCAGCCATTGCCGCAACAACTGAAGCATGCCCTGCAACCACTGCCCCCAGCTTATTTGTCTTAACATATCCTTTGGATGTCTGCACACCTTCAACCTTGTCATTAGATATTTCAATCGCGCTAACCTCACAATTTTGAATTATATCCACTCCCAGCGCTCCAGCGGCTCTTGCAAAGCCCCATGCAACTGCATCATGCCTCGCTACTCCTCCACGCGGTTGATAAGATGCTCCCAATATAGGATATCTTGCTTTAGGAGAAATGTCTATTAATGGCGTGTGTGCTTTTATATCTTCAGGGCTAGCCACATAAGCATCAATTCCCATAAGGCGGTTAGCATTAACCCTACGTTCAATCGCCCTCATATCCTGCAAATTATGACCAAGATTATAGACCCCGCGTTGACTAAACATAAGATTAAAGTTTAACTCTTGCGATAATCCTTCCCACAGCTTAAGTGAATGCTCAAAAATTGCAACTGACTCTTCCAGCAGATAATTTGAACGAACAATAGTGGTATTACGTCCAGTATTCCCACCACCTATATACCCTTTCTCCAACACTGCGATATTAGTCATCTTATGCTCAGATGCTAGGTAGTATGCGGTGGCAAGACCATGCCCTCCTCCGCCAATAATAACGGCATCATAGCTTGATTTAAGATCGGTTTCTGGCCATGATTGAGGCCAATCCTTATGATTATTTAACGCTTGCCGCGCCAGGTTTAGTAATGAGTATTTCATATTAATATTAGGGGACTTATTCCATCGTTATATCACTTAATGGGAAGCTGCAGCACGGCAGAAAATAGCCCTCTTCTATTTCGCTCTCTCTTATCCCTCCATTATGCTGCATATCAACTTGACCAGATATAAGCTTGGACTTACAAGTACCGCAAATCCCCTGTGAGCACATAAAAGCACGCTGAACACCTTGGTCACGCGCTGCTTCTAAAATTGTGCTATCAGCAGGACATTCTATGCGCTTGTCCAAACCCTTAAAATATACCTTAAATGCCTCCTCATTACTTTCAATGGGCTCTGCAGCTGAAATACCACTGGCTATTTCCAATGGCAGTTCTGGTTCTATGCTGCCTTCACTGGCAGCCGCTTCAACTTCTTGTTGCTCAAGGATATCTTCAGCATTTTCACCAAAGTTAAAGCTCTCTTCATGATATTGTTTCATATTAAAGTTACTTTCTTGCAAAATTGAACGGATATTCTGCATATAAGCGGGAGGACCGCAGCAAAAAACCTTCCGTTCTAAAAAGTCGGGGACGGTAGCCAGCAAGGATTCTGCTGTAATAAAACCGACAGCTCCTTGCCACTCTTTGCTATCTCCTATTCCGTCACAAAATAAACTTAATTTGAAATAATCCATTGATTTTTCTATGCTCTCTAGTTCCTCATAAAAGATAATATCCGTAGGAGTGCGAGCGCTATGCACAAACACAACATCATAGTCGGTTCGCATATCATAGATGTAGCGGCTCATTGACATAAGGGGGGTTATACCGCTGCCGCCAGAAAGAAAAAGATATTTTTCTGCTTCATCTTCCGTAATATAAGAAAAATCTCCTGCCGCTGGTAAAGCATATATTTCCATACCCGCAGAAAGGTTATCATGTAGATAATTGGATACAATACCTCCTGGCTGACGCTTAACCGTAATTGATGCAACATAAGGCCTGCAGGGAGAAGATGACAAGGTATAGCAGCGACAAATCCTTTGGCCTTTTATATCCAGTTCTAATGTTATAAACTGACCCGGCATATAGGCAAACTGTTGCGGTTGATCAGGCGGAGTATGAGGACGAAAGAAAAAACTTCTAACATCACTGGTCTCATCGCAAGTTGCCACACAACGCAACGGAGCATCGCCAGTCCAGTAGGACGCGCCGAACTTATCAGTCGCTTTGCCCTGGTCTTTATCTTTAGCGTTATCTTTATCTTGCATTACAAAGTTTTACTACAAAAATTAATATTCTGCAAAATTAGTCATTACTATTCTGCGCTTCACAGATAACTCTTCAACCTGCTAACATACCAGTTAGCAAAATTATCAACATACTTCTCGGTTACTGGTGAATAAGGACCAGGAGTATATCCTGCAGTTTTAATACCAGCAAAGTTATTCTCTACCAACCTTTGATCCTGTTTATTCGTCTGAGTCCAGCAATTAGTAAGATGTTCAAGCTCATAATCCTCTCCTTCAATTGCATCATCCCTAACCAGCCATTTTGTTCTTACCAAACTCTGATTCTCACTTACTGGCAAAACTTTAAAGGTAATAATATGGTCACACGCAAAATGATGCCATGAATTAGGATGCGTCCAAATAGATAAACTGCTACTCTCTGGCTGTTTAAAGGGCGCTAAAAGTTTTTTACAACCCAATTTGCCATCCGTAGTATGTGATACGGAGTTATGAGCAAGGGGCATTCTCACTGTCCGATACCAGGAATCATTAGGGAATGATTTTTCTTCATAAGGCAAACTACACTCTTGCCACTCAATTTTCTTATTCTCCACCATTTCTTCATATTTGGCGAACTCTTTCTTCTCTATTTCACTGGCATTGGAAGGGTCAAAGCCAAAGCCATATTCATGCAAAGGAGTTAACAGCTCAGGATGATTGGCTTTACAATGATAACACTCACGGTTATTTTCCATAACCAATTTCCAATTTGCCTCTTCAACTATATCGCTTTGAGCAGCAACTTTTAATCCCACCAAGTTATACGGCGCTACATAAGGAGCCAAGTCCTTCTCAACTTCATCAATTGAAGAAGGAGGATTATCTCCCAAGCATATAAATATCATGCCGCCTATATTTTTAATATGGATGGGTTTTAAAGAATGTTTTGATAAATCCATCTTCCCCGCCATTTGAGGAACAAATATCAGTTTGCCATCCAGATTATAGGTCCACTGATGATAAGGACATACAAGCTTTGCCACATTACGCCTACCCTCTTGACATATTAAAGAACCGCGATGGCAACAACTGTTATGAAAGGAACGAAGTTCGCCATTATCATCGCGACAAATAATAATTGAGTTATTATGAAGATTAAAGCAATAATAATCTCCCGCCTTCTTTACGTCCGACTCACAAGCTGCATAAATCCAATTATCATGAAAGACAGTTTTCATATCAAAGTCAAATGTCTCTTTAGCAGTGTACAAAGAGGCAGGTAAGCTATAACCGTCTTTATATTCACCTACCCATTTCTGCATCATGGTCTGTATATTGGGTTGTATATCTATACTCATAATTAAGTGCGTATTCGCATATTTAAGTTACATTAAAATAAAACATTAAAACTCATAAAAATTTTTATACAAGTTTCTTGTCCGTTAAAAAATCATACACAACTTTCGCCTTTTCTCCAGCACTACCATATTTTACCACTTCTCCGCCTCCTCCGCTAATGGCAATGGCACGTTGCATTCTCTCAAATCCACTTTTCCCAGTGCTAATTGATAATCTTTTTCTACCCTTTTCTAGCGGAGCATTATCCCAGTCATCAGATAATGCTGGAACCGCCAATAAACTTGCATCGGCTTTAGCAATACGTCCTGCTTGAGAACGCCCCCATGCATACTTAATATTCAAAGGAGCAGCGGGATGCACTGAGAGTATAAAAGGCGGGCGAACAGATAACTCTCTTCTTTTTCCCTTAGGTAAAAACTGCACCAAATTAACTTCCTTCTCTCCCACTTCGGCATGCAAGACATTGCTTATAAGATTAATTCCCAATATATCCGCAAGCATATAAGGAAGCAGACCACTACCCAAACCACTTTGCGCCTGCATTCCACTTACAACAATAGTTGGATTTTCTTTTTTAATAAAGCCAGCTAACAAAGAGCATGCATCCTTGGTCTTACCTTTATTTTTCGTCCCTTTATATGAGGTATCTATGCAATGAATCTTATCAATCCCCATCCCAAGATAGCCGGATAGCGCAGGGCATCCTCTATCTCCTGCATGCACCACCTTATGAATTTTTGCCTCCAAGCCCATAGCTAACTGCAATGCGCGTGTGTCATTAGTTGAGTAAATTTCTTTCCCAGATAAAGGATGATGCGCCACACTCACCAAAGTTACTAGTTTATTAATTTTCATCATGCACTCTTTGCACTCTTATCACTAATTGCCTTATCGCTAACAGATGGATTAGCGGATGGATTATTTTTTGCGCTAAGTTTTATCATCTCCTGCATCCATTCCTCAGCATCACATATTAATGATAAATCAGCCCGTTTCACCATATCGCAGCTATCATCTAAGTTAACCGCTATAACATTGCCGCAATCTTTTATGCCTTGAAGATGTTGCACGGCGCCAGATATGCCAACCGCTATGTATACTGAAGAACTAACTGTTTTTCCAGTAGCGCCAACCTGCATTTCACGCGGCAGTTTACCATCATCCACCACCACTCTGCTGCCTGCTATACTGCATTCTAACGAATTAGCAAGTTGCTTAAATGTCTCCATATTAGCTATGCCATTGCCGGCAGAAAGAATAAAATTTGCCTCTTCCAGCGGTAGTTCTTGCGCTGGCACACTGTAGGTATCACCTCTATAATCATTAATTTCTTCCGCTAGATTCCATTCTTCCATTCTTGCCTCAGTGGTAAAATCTAACTCCGAGTCCGCAACTCCGCCAGTGAGGACTATGATGTCGGTTAATTCTCTTACTGCCTGTTGGCGGCCATTATCGCAAATTCTTCTAAGTTTTTTATCATCAATTTCTATTACATTCGTGGCAATTGAGGCATTTTCACTAACTGCCAATCGTCTTGCCAATTCAGAATCACCGCCATAACCTTCGCCACACAAAATATAATCTGGCGAGAACTTCTTACGAATCTCCGCAAGCGCTTTAGTTTTGGCAACAGCCGCATAACCCTGATACACGGACTGGTTCAAAATAATCACTCTATCGCTCCCGTGTTGGCGCAAATCGCTTTCAATTTCACCAAAAACCACAGTTAAAACCGCACACTTGGGCTTCCTCCCTGCAAGGACTCTTGCCACATACAAAACTTCTTTATCCAAAGTGGACAGCATCCCATCTTTACTATGCAAAAACACCATCACATAACTATCCGCTTTTTCTATGGCAAGTTGCTTTACCGCTGGTTCTAATGAGAGGTTTTGCTTATAGTCGCTGTGGAGGGAAGATGACCCACGCGCTATGCGTTTTATGCCATTAGGACCTATAAAGCCCTGTTGCAATTGATGAGGATTGATCCGCTTAATATTATCCATTATTCAACTCACCGCTGCGCTTACTAACTCAACTATGTCGCTAACCTTAGGTTTAGGTTCAACAACTCCTTCCAGCATTGTCATACAATTAGGGCATGCCACCGCAACTATCTCCGCCTTTGTTTCACGCACATCATCCATTCTCATATCAGGAATTCTTCTCTTGCCAGGCACATCTGAATACGCTGCCCCGCCGCCCCAGCCACAACAGCGCGAACGCATTGCTGACCTTTCCATATCAGAAAAATCATCGGTTATATATCGTAATAATTCACGTGGAGCATCTGTTACTCCATTATAACGCCCCAGATAGCATGGGTCATGATAGGTTATCTTCACACCAGCATTCTTTTTAGTAACTTTAAGCTTACCTTCATTGAATAGCTGTAAAAGATATTCTGTATGATGATACACCTGATAGTTACCGCCATAATCTGGGTACTCATTCTTTAATATATTATAAATATGCGGGTCGGCTGTAATTATGCTCTTAAACTTAACGCTATCTAAAATAGCAATGCTACGTTGCGCCATTTCCTGAAAAAGCGCTTCATCTCCTAATCGGCGCGCTAAGTCGCCTGTATCAATTTCTCTATTACCTAAAATAGCAAAATTTACTTGAGCTTTTTTCAATAACTGCGCCAAGTTCCTTAGGGTATTCTGATTACGCAGCTCATAAGCCCCTTGCCCCGCATAAAGCAGAACATCTGTGCTATCTCCTGGCTCCAATATTGGAACATTTAAATCAATAGCCCAATTAGCTCGTTGTTCGGGGTTATTACCATCAGGATTATCCGTATGGCGCAAATTCTCCAACGCTTCAAAGCTTTTTTGCGGTAAAGCACCCTGCTCCATTGTCAGGTTCCTGCGTAAATCAACAATGGCATCAACATGTTCAACCATCATAGGGCACTCATAAACACAGGCGCGGCAACTAGTACAAGACCACAGAGTATCTGCTTGAATTGTGCTGCCAACGATGGCTTCATCCGCTGCATACTTAGTCCCCGCTTGCAAGGGTTCTATGTTAGGCGTTGGGCTGCCAGCATAACCAATTGATGCCCGTCCCTCCATGGATGCAACTAAGTCCTGTATAAGTTTTTTAGGATTTAACGGCTGTTCAGCGGCAAATGCTGGGCAGGCATTCTCACACTTCCCACACTCAACGCATGCATCAAAGTTAAGCAACCGATTCCATGCAAAATCCTTAATTGTCTTAACCCCTATTTGTTCTTTCGTTGAACCAAGCGAATCAAGAGAACCCAGCGAATCAATCGGTTTCAATGCTGCTGATATATTATCTTTCTGAAATCTATCTTGGCGTGGATGAAAAGCCAAATTAAATGAACCGATAAATATGTGTTTAAACGGGCGGTTAAGTACTCCAGCAAAGGTTAGTTCCACTATCCCTCCTGCCGCCAATACCAGTGCTGCCAACTGCACTTGATAGTGAAACCCCTCAACAATTCCAGCATCACTTAACACAGGCAGCAACAAGCCACCAGAAAGAGCAAAAAGAGCAACAGGAACCATATTCCACTTGCCTGCGGATAATCGTTTGGGACGTTTTATCCGCCGCCACAAAACAAAGCAGGCGCCTATCAGCACGGTTACTAAAGCGGCTAATAATAAAATAGAAAGCAACCAATGACGAAACCCCAACAAATAGGTTACAAACAACAAAGTCAGAGCCGCCAACGTGCCACCTGCAACTAAAACATGTGTGTAGGCAATATAAGAATCACGCATCACTATATGATGCAAATCAACAAAATACCTCTTGGGGATGGTAAAAAGGAGTTTAAAATAGGGAAGTTTCATACTCCTCCCTTTACTCCACAGCATCCCACGATAAATAACAGCTAAGGATATACCAGCTATAGCCACCAACATTAATATCCCAATAATTTGTGAAATGCTCATAAATTGCTATAGATCTTTACACAAACGGAGAGCGTCATAAATAGCTCCATGGATGTTATGCATGGAAACACAATCTCCTATGCGAAACATCACAAATTGCTTATCTTTAATCTGCTCAATGCACGACTGCGGCTTTGCCGCATAAAGCTCATCAATATTAGTTACCCCTTTATTAATTGATTCCTCTTTTAGTTCATAGTATAGTTCTTCATTGGGAATAATACCATTTTCAATGACTACCTGGTCCACTTCTCGTTCCTCCAAATGCTCCGTATATTCATTCTTAAGAGTGGCAATTATCTTATCTCCTTCTTTTTCCACCTTCTCAAGCCAGAAATTAGGGGTGAAGATAACATTCTGCGCATATAACCTGCGATAAAAAATTGGAAAAGTAGTGCCCCCCACATCCTCTGAAATCTTAGTTTCACTGGTTACTATCTCAACCTGCGAGCCCTTGCTCGCCATAAAGTCCGCAACACCTGCGCCTGCATGTTGCGCCGGTGAATCATAAATAAGCACATTCTTTTCAGGCATAACTTTACCGTTAAGAATATCCCATGATGCAACCGACAGCCCCTTATCATAATTCCATTCAGCAGATTCCCGCACATTTGGTCTGCCTCCATTAGCCAAAACCACTACATCTGGTTCCTCATTTCTTATAGCAGCTGCATCCGCCTCCTTACCAAGCCGCACATCAACACCCAACCGTTTAACTTCAAGGGCAAACCAACGGATTATCCCACCCATCTGGTCGCGTTGCGGAACCTTCGCTGCCAAAGTAACCTGTCCTCCTACTTCTTCATTTTTCTCAAAAAGTACCACATCATTGCCTCTTTCACGGCTAACGCGCGCTGCCTCAAGTCCAGCAGGTCCTCCTCCCACCACCACAACTTTCTTAGCTTTTTTACCGCTACGCACAATAATATGTGGCATAGTGCGTTCTCTACTAGTGGCGGCATTTTGAATACATAAAACATCCAACCCCATATACTGCCTATCAATACAGTAGTTTGCGCCCACACACTGCTTTATTTGCAGCTCCTGTCCGCTACGTATTTTATTAATTAAATGCGGGTCGGCTATATGCGGACGCGTCATCCCCACTATATCCACCAAGCCCTCGGCAAGAATTCTTTCTGCCTGTTGTGGGTCGCGAATCCCCTGAGCATGCATAAGCGGAACATCTATAACTGACTTAATTCCTGCGGCAAGATGCACAAATGGCTCAGGAGGTAAAGACATAGGAGGCATGCAGTTAGCAAGAGTATTATGCGTATCAGCACCCGAACCAACAACACTGATAAAATCAAGCATTTTAGTGGCAGACATTGCAGCCGCAATTTCCTTTAACTCATCTTGCGAAAGCCCATCTTCGTGAAATTCATCAGCGCACATTCTCAAGCCCACACAAAAATCGCTGCCCACCTTCTCGCGTATTGCCTCAAGCACCATCTTGCCAAACCTAAGACGATTCTCTAAACTGCCGCCATATTCATCAGTCCGTTTATTAACACGCGGGCTCCAAAACTGATCTATTAAATGCTGATGAGCTGCGGATATTTCCACTCCATCCATACCCGCTTGTTGCACTCTATGTGCAGCACTGGCAAAATCCTCCACTATACGCTTAATTTCATGATGTTCTATGGTCTTAGCATAGCCGCGATGCACCGGCTCTTTAATACCACTAGGAGTTACTAAATGAGGCCAATCTCCACCATAGTAGTTGGTCCTTCTACCCATGTGAGTTATTTGAATCATTATGCGCGAACCATGCTTATGCATTGCTGTAGCAAGATTATTAAGATGAGGAATTACCTCATCAGTTGTCAAATTCACCGACTTCCACCATATCCACGGGCTATCCTTAGATACAGGACTTGAACCACCACATACAGCCAACCCCAAACCTCCTTTGGCTTTTTCTTCGTAATACTTTATATACTGCTCTTGCGGCATTCCATCAACGGGATAAACTTCGGCATGAGCTGTACTCATTACTCTATTTTTGACCGTAACCTTGTTTAAGGTAATGGGTTGAAATAAATGTTCGTAGCTCATTAGTCGTTATTCTCTTCAGTAATACTAAACAGGCAATCATTCTGCCCTTGCATAGCACAGGACACCTCTTGGCTATTGTGACGCATCCCCACTCCCTCGCTGGCAGATACCCAATCAGCAGCAGCGGCAAACCAGCCGGCAAACATAAAACATATCTTATTACCTTCCTGATTACTATCTTTAAAGTGTTTGCAATGCAAGGCAAAAGCAGAGTTAAGTACTTTAACGCTAAACTCCCCTCCTGTCACATCTTCTTTAATTAATGAGAATTGTCCCCAGCCACGTTGTGATAATCTTGCCAAATAATGATGAAAAACCTCAATACCCTTTAAGTTCTGCTCCTCCGATTCATGATTGCACCAATGATAAGCGGACTTATAGCCAGCTTTATATAGAATATCCGCATACTTATCAGCGCCAAGAACCTCACTTACCGCAAAATGATTATTCATAAAAAAGTGGCGAGGAACATATAGCATCGGTAAACCATCTGTGCTCCATACGCCATCATCACCAACCTCTATTGGAATTTGTGGTTTGTTCATTTTTTCCATTGCTAGTTATCTATCATATCCCATGCTATCCCTAAACCTACATAAGGGCGAGCCATGTTTGCCTCCCCAACAAAGTATATTTTTGCTATCAACTCCACACCTCATCTAATAAATTAACCCAATTCATTCCTATAATCTTTTCTATTTTGCTTTCACTCCACTTTGCCTTTTGCATCGCTGCGGTTAAATTGCCAAAATCCCCAATAGTGCGCATCCCCTCAGGATTTATGATCTCGCCAAACTCGGTAAGTTTACGTCCATTACCCTTATCATGAGTTATCCAATCAAAAAATTCACGCCCATATCCTTGAGTAAAATCAGTTCCTATGCCAACTCTATCTTCTCCCACCAAATTAACAATATAATCAATTGCTTCAACATAATCATCAACTGTGGCTTCAACGCCTTTTGCCAGGAAAGGTGGAAACATAGTAACTCCAACAAAGCCATTACGCTTGGCTATAAAGCTAAGATCCTCATCACTTTTATTGCGTGGATGTTCTTTTAAACCAGCTGGCAGACAATGTGAATAACACACCGGCTTTGTTGAGCACTCAATAACATCGCGGGCACTTTGCGCTCCCACATGAGAAAGGTCGCATAGTATCCCTACTTTGTTCATCTCAGCAATAATCTCTCTGCCGTAATCGGATAATCCTCCATCTTTTTCATAACAGCCAGTGCAAATCAGGTTCTGTGTGTTGTAAGCCATCTGCACTATACCCACGCCTAATTCTTTAAAAGTTCTAACATAACCTACGTTATCCTCAAAGGCATGGGCGTTTTGAAACCCTAAGATTATGCCAGTTTTATTATCCGACTTTGCTTGTTTGATGTCTGCGGTTATACGAACCTCAGATAATATATCCTTATTATTTTCAATATGCCGCCGCATATCAATAATATTATTAACTGTTTGTTGAAAACCTTCCCATACGGATACCGTGCAGTTAGCAGCAGTTATGCCACCTTTCCGCATATCCATGAATACTTCCCTCCCCCATTTAGAAATAATCAGTCCATCTATAACCACTAATTTTTCATGCAGTTGACTCATTATATTTTCTCTCTATAGCCCTTAGTTGAGGCACTTGAAACACACTTATATTATACTTGCTTCATATATAGTATATGAAGCGTGAGTGATTATATTATAAAAACATAAAAACCAAGTAATTTTTAATTAAATATATATTTAATATTAAAGTGCTAAAATGCCCATAATGGAAAGACCTAAACATATATTCGCAAAATCCGTCCGCCAAAATAAAAATCTTTGGGGCGTATATGTCGCCTTTGTATGGGTTTTCTTCATCAGCATAGGACTACTTGACCAACAGATAAACTCCGCGGCAGGACCACCAAACCCTGTATCCCTATATGGAGCTATGGCTGTATTTGGACTCATGTTAATAATGTTCATCTATTGCATGCCCTTAGGTTGGTGTTTAATAATGGCAGTATTCATAGTGAATACTGGCGGCAGCATAATAGGAATATTCACCACCTTAGCAAGCGCAAAATTGGACGGAGAACACATAATAGGCATGGCAAAAAGCAGCGCTGGAACTTCCTTAGGAATTATCATGCTGGTATATCTATGTCAATCCTTCATCCGTGAGATTTATTCCATTGGTGGCAAAAAAACACCCCCCTCTTCTTCATAACGGGGATAACGGACATATACATATAACATATAATAACTCTATGAAATACACCACAAACGCCGCTAGGCAAAAATTTGATAAAACTATTCAAGATATAACCGATTACGTAATTAAATTTAATCCCGCCAATAGTAAAACAGCCATGACAACCGCACGCTACTGTCTTCTTGATAGCATTGGTTGCGCAATGTTGGCACTGCAGTACCCCGCCTGCCTCAAACTGCTTGGACCTGTTGTTGAGGGAGCCAACCTACCAGGCGGTGTAAGAGTTCCTGGAACATCTTATGAGTTAGAGCCAGTCCAAGCCGCCTTTAACATAGGCGCAACTATTCGCTGGTTGGATTACAATGACACCTGGTTAGCTGCCGAATGGGGACACCCTTCCGATAATCTCGCAGCTATTTTATCCTTAGCTGACTATATAAGTCGCAACAATCGCCGTCAAGGCAAAGCGCCTCTGCAGGTTAAGGATATTCTGCAAGCATCAATTAAGGCGCATGAGATTCAAGGAATTCTGGCGCTTGAAAATGCCTTCAACCGCGTTGGGCTTGACCATGTAATGTTGGTGCGCATCGCATCTACCGCTGTTGCCGCTAAGATGCTTGGCTGCAACCGCAACGAAATTCTTAATGCAGTATCCAACAGCTGGATAGATGGCTGTTCATTACGCACCTATCGTCATGCCCCGAATACTGGCTCACGCAAAAGCTGGGCTGCTGGCGATGCTTCAGCACGCGGCGTCCGCTTAGCATTAATTGCTCGCACCGGAGAGATGGGATATCCAAGCGCCATAACCGCTCCTATCTGGGGTTTTAATGATGCATTGATGAGAGACGGCAAGGTCAAAGTTGCGCGCAAGTATTCCTCTTATGTAATGGAAAATGTTCTCTTCAAAATATCCTACCCCGCCGAGTTTCACGCTCAAACTGCGGTGGAGGCATGCGTCACCCTACACAAGAAATTAGCTGGCAACTCAGGTTGGTTGGATAACATCAAAGAAATACGCATAGAAACCCAAGAAGCAGGAAAAAGAATAATAGACAAGACCGGCAAGTTGGATAATCCAGCAGACCGCGACCATTGCATTCAATATATGAGCGCAGTGGCTTTGTTGAAAGGAACACTTACTGCCGCCGATTATGAAGATGGGGTTGCCGCGGATAAGAGAATAGATAAATTAAGAGATAAAATGACGGTCACAGAAAACCCCAAATTCACCAAAAACTACTTTGACTCATCCAAGCGCGCTATAGGCAACGCAGTGCAGATATTCTATAAAGATGGCACTAACAGCGCGAGAGTTGAAGTTGAGTATCCAATCGGACACCGCAAAAGAAGAAAGGAAGGTATTCCATTGTTGGAAAAGAAATTCTTGGATGCCATTGCCAGCAGATTATCCGCCAAGCAATGTGGGGAATTACAAAAAGTATGCTTTAGTCAGTCACAACTGGAAAAAATGCCCGCTGATGACTTCATGTCATTAATGAAGATATAAACTTCACCTTCACTATTTATCTCTGCTTACGGATGTTTACTGACGTTGGGCATCTTTCCCACCTGGCGTGCAGGTAAGGGCAGGATACTGGGAACTAGTCCCGAGATGCCATGCTCGGCTACCATCATCGCACTTATCTTCCCCCCAAGATGCATATAAGCCAGTGTCAAAAGATGTGGGTGCATACAATATAGCAGTTGAACGGCCCTCGGCTTTGTTAGTTACAGTGCCCGTTGATGTGCCAGTAGTACTAGTGTCCCAATAAGAAATTACATCAAAAACAATAGTCGCTAAATTAGTCCCACCAACTAAACCTCCCAAATTAGTCCCGCTAAGCGTTCCTACTGCTGCATAAGATGAGCTAATCGTAGGAGCGACCGCATTATTCCTTTTAGTTCCTCCACCAACCAGACCACCGACACTAGCTCCCCCGCTAACAGTTCCTCCCCCCGCATAAGACGCGCTGATGTAACTAGAACGCAAATGACCAACCAAGCCACCAATATTACTGCCAGTCCCGCTAATAGTTTGCCCCATCGCATAAGACGTGATAACTCGGGAACTAAGCAGGGCATAACCAATTAAACCGCCGATATTAATGCTCCCACTAACAGTTCCTCCCGCTGCATAAGATGAACTAACCTGTGATGCACTCGTATGAGAACCAACTAAACCGCCGACATTATTTCTCCCGCTAACAGTTCCTCCCTCCGCATAAGATGAGTTGATAATGCTGCCCATATCCAACTCACCCACCAAACCGCCAACACCAAAACTTCCCGTGCTTCCCATAACAGTCCCATCCGTCGTATAAGACCCGCTGATGATACTCGCGGAGCTATAACCAACCAGACCGCCAACTTTATTACCAGTACCTATAATAGTTCCAGTTGTGAAACTATCCATAATACGTCCGTTAATCATATAGCCAACCAAGCCGCCAACATTGCCATCTCCATTAATGGCCCCCGTTATCGTCGCCTGAGACGAGATGATAACAGCATTTTCCATATAACCAACCAAACCACCAATACGATCACTAGTGCTTGTAACTTGTCCAGCTACAGAACTATCAGTAATAATCCCTCCATTTGCATAACCAACCAACAGACCCGTATAACCATTATAATTAACGCTGGCAGAAATAATATGTATATTACGCACTTCAGCAGAAGAACTCATTGTTGCAAACAAACCCGCCGCCTTTCCAAAGCTCCCATCAGCCGTTATAGTAAGATCGCTTATTTCATGACCATTGCCGTCAAAAATGCTATTAAAATATGTACTGCCAGTTTTGCAAATAACAGCGGCATTGTTGGTATCATTAATACATTCACCAATTGGCTGCCAGTTAGTATAGTCGGTAAGAGATATATCCTGCATAAGTTCATAGCCATTGCACCTTGTGATAGCATTATTACCACCACATCCCATTCTATTACCAGCGTCTGAATCACTGCTCTTAAAACTGTCACCACGTAGGTTATAGCGGATTTGGTTGAATTCATCCGCACTTCTAATCTCTATCAAACCATCACCATCATCATCTACATCTTCATCAGAATCACGGCAACCATCACCATCTATATCCGTCATTACATTTGAAATCCAGTTAGTTAATCCACCCAGTTCATTACATGCATCAATAATATCTGGCACACCATCATTGTCATTATCCATATCAAAGAAATCAAGTGTACCATCCCCATCAGAATCCTTATCAATAAGCCGGGTAACAGAACTAACAGCAGTCATCTGCCCTGCATAAGCTCCGCCTAATGTCAGATTAACAGTGAAAGTATACTTCACTCCGTTAGTTAGCCCAGTTATGCTGTGTTGGACATGTGCGTTGGCAGCTATTTTAAGATTCTCTGTTATTAAGGGCAAATACTCTACCTCATCAAGGTCCATTCCTTCATAAGTTATGTTGATATGAGTGATGGTAGCATCAGGATTATTCCAGATAAGTTCGGCTCTCATATCACCAGGCATAACTTGTAGATCCAGAACCTTGGCGACATATTCACCTGGGTTATTATCATTATGATCTTCTATGGGTTGCACCCCAGCACGGCAGCCATCCATATCTACATCTAGTGCTCCACCAACTCCCGCTTTCCAATTTGTAGCGCTGCCTAAGAAACTGCATCTATCTTGCTCATCATTTACACCATCGTTATCATCATCATTATCTTCAAAGTTAACTAAATGGTCATTGTCGTAATTGCGATCAATACCAATGGTTCTGGAAATAACTGTACCTACCTGCCCTTCATCAGGGTTATTTAACGTCAAATTAACAGTGAAAATGTAGTACACTCCGTTAGTTAGTCCAGTTATACTTTGTAGGACACCCATGGCATTGGCGGCTATTTTAGGATTGTCTCTTATTAAAGGGAAATCTTGTTCATTATTAGAGCCCACTATTTCGTAAGTTATCTTGATATGAGCGATGTTAGCATTAGGATTATTCCACATAAGCGTGACATTATTATAATCAGGAATAATATGCAAATCTCTAACTTGGTATCTATTTTCTTCATCATACGCCGTTCGTATAACTCGAATAGGATACGCTACCGCACCCAGGATGGAATTATCTCTATTATCATAAGTGGTGAATTTAATAGATGCGTTACCTCTAACATTAACAATTGGGGTTAATGTAAGATTCAGATTTTTCATGGTGCTATAAGTCGTAACATTTGTTGTACTATTAGTCGTAGTTATTATTAGAGGGACTAACGAGTTAATAGCATCAGAGCCATTAGCAAGCACTATACTACCCGCAGGAAATAGGCCAGCTGTCGCATCGGAAAGAGTTATGCCAACAGATAAGTTGCTTGTAGTGGAGGAACGAATTGCCGTATTATTAGATAAATAGAAATTACATTCCGCCGAGGTATCTTCCTCAAAAGTAATAGGATTTTGTGTATCATAGTAAGCGGTAGAATTAAAATCACAATGGCGAACCAAGCCAAGTACCGATTCAATTACTTGAATGGGATAAATAAGCTCTCCTAATATGGAATTATCCGTGCTATTATATGTAGTAAATTTAATGGCTACGGCACCAAAAGAATTAGGAGCTGGAGTGAGTGTAAGATTAATAAACGCGCCAGTATTAGTTATTCTAATTTCATCATTATCTAAACTAATTGCTGAGTTGATAGCAGTAGAACCGTTATAAGTGCGAGTAATATTTTCAGATCGGAATAATTTGGGAGACCCACGATTTAAAAGGGTTATGCCAAGTGTGAAATTGCTTAGATTCGTAGCACTAAACACAGCGCGATTAGGAAGTTGGAAGCTACATACTGCTGAGGTGTTTTCGTTAAACACAAGGACTTTCCTGCTATTATAGATAGCAGTGTCATCAAAATTACATTCATTAACTAAACCTACTTCAACCACCTTAATTGGATAAACTAACACTCCCAACGTAGAATTATTGACTGTGTCATAAGTGATAAATTTAATTGATGCGACGCCAAAAATATTAGCGGCTGGAGTAAGCTTAAGGTTCAAGTTAGTTATAAGATCGCCCGTAGCATTGGTTGGCGACAACATTGAGCCGATAACATCAGAGTCATCGTCAGCAAGCACAATACTATCAGCGGGAAATAAACCTGCGGTCGCGGTAGAAAGAGTTACGTTCAAAGCCAAGTTGCTATAATTGGCTGAAGCAATTCCGAGATTCAGGGGGAGTTCAAATTTACATGTTACTGCAGTATTTTCATCAAATGTGAGGAGCTTTTCACTGTTATAAGTAGCAGTGGGATTAAAATTACAGTTACTAACCAAACCAGGAACACTTCCAGGAACACTATGAGAAGAACTTCCTGTATTATTACTACTCCCGCCACAAGAAACCAGAGTTAATCCTGAGGTTATTAAAAATAGTAATAGTAAAGGTTTTTTTAGCATAATATTGGAGTGGTTATTCTTTTTATTATATGGTATATCTTCTCATTATTGAGGAGCAGGATTAGCAATCAAGATTGAAGGCCGAGACGTCTCAAGTAAAGTAATAAAATTGGCCTTAATTTTTGTTACAATTAACTTTACTTTTTTAAGTCAAGACGCCTCAAGTAAAGTAACAAAATTGGCAGTAATCCTACCGCCAAGAATAGTGGAAAAAATATTAACCCAGCGCTAATTAGTAGTAATTGCCCTAAGAACCACGAGCCCGCCATAGCGCCAACTGTAGTGGAAGCAAAGAAATGACTAAAATCTTTAGGCGGTATCTTGAAGCCCGTTTCGCAATAGGAGAGCATACAAGGAAAAAATATGGATAGCCCCGCCCCCATTATTATATTGCCAACCCATAACATCCAAATCTCATTGCCGGCAACCATCATTATCAACATGGCAATAACACTAGCAACTCCATGCCAAATCATCACCTTAATCGGATGAAAATAGATAGTCAAGAATATTCCCACTAAACGGAATAAAGTAAAAGACAACCAAAATACTGAAGTAAACAACCCTGCCTGACTGGCATTTAGCAATTCTTCTTCACGCAGAAAAGGAAAAATCCAAATACTATAACCTGCTTCTACCAGAACATATAAAAAGAAAAACAGATGAATAGTAAGCACTATTTTCAGTTGACGAGAACTTTTAGTTCTTTTCACAATTGGCGCATCATCAGCTGCAGGTTTAATTGGAATAAAGAATAAGGCAACCAAAGCGGGAATAGTCAATAGCCCGAAGAATATAAAAGATAAGGTTAGTGAATCATAATATTCTATGTTAAGTCCCACAAGTGCAGGAGAGATTATAGCCCCTACCCCAAAGCAAAAATGCATAGCATTCAAGTAAGGAGCTGGATTATTCTTATACATGCGGATTAATAAAACATTGCTCGCCACTTCAAAAACTCCTTCGCTAGCCACTACTATGAAAAATAAGGCACAGACCAATAAAAATGAGCTACTATAACCAACTATAGGAAAAAGCACCCCATAAAGCAAGGTCGATAAAACCAGAAGTGTCTTTAAGGAATGAGAATGAATAAAATAACGACATATATACACCCCCATAACAAACCCCATAGGTAAAAGTAAGGCGAGAACACTTATTTCCGCCAGAGTTACTCCTGTCTGCTTTGCTAGCCCCACCAGAGATGGACCAAATAGCCCAACACTTATCCCCAGCAGAAAGATAAAGTAAAAATAAAGGGCTGTTTCTGCCTTGCGTGAAAAATTAGTAACCACTACATTAGATGTGCTCATAGTTTTAATTGTGATTAAATATGCCTCCTACTTGTGAGACACTCTCCGTTTTGTTTAACAACCTATTTTGTGTTTATCGGCAATTTACACCAGCAGCTATTAATATGGTCATCCACCATACCAATTGCCTGCATATAGGCATATATAATAGTGCTACCAACAAAAGAAAAGCCCCGTTTCTTTAAATCTTTGCTGATTTTATCACTCAACTCTGTA
Organism: Gammaproteobacteria bacterium; assembly: GCA_965207945.1. GTDB lineage: Bacteria > Pseudomonadota > Gammaproteobacteria > CBDBNL01 > JAAOII01 > JAAOII01. Next base: position 904,616 of record OZ242303.1, on the reverse strand, counting down.
ATTGCTGGCACATTATCCAATGACTCAACTGAATTGACTATAGGTGTGCCATCTACAAAGCGCCAGATATAACTATCAAAGGAACCAAACTCTTCTGCAATCTTGATGAACGCGCTTGCATTGTTAATCGCTGATTTAATTTTTAGGCGATTACGCACAATGCCCTCATCTTGCATCAAAGAAGAAAACTTGCTTTCATTGTATGCCGCAACCTTTTTAACATTAAAGTTGTCAAACGCCTGGCGATAGTTATTCCGTTTCTTTAAAATGGTAAGCCAGTTTAGTCCTGCCTGCGCTCCTTCCAGCACCAACATTTCAAATAATCTATGCTCATCATGTAGCGCTTTCCCCCACTCATTATCATGGTATTCTGTATAAAGAGGATGCACCAAAAAATAAGGACATCGTTCTTTTCCATCGCCTCCTTTAATTGTTGTCACAACTGTTGTCATATATGTATTATCTTAAGTAATAATAATTCTTTAATTAACCAATAGGAATATCAATCTGAGATAGATAGTCCCATTAAAGAGCGAACTGTTGTCATAGTTTTTTCCACCTCTTCACTCGCCTTTTCTTTGCCCTGCTCAAGTATTTTTATAACCTGAGCTTTATCCTGAGTGTAGGTGGCGGCACGTTGCAAAAAGGGTTTTTGCTCTTCACATACTTTATCAATAAGCGCTTTTTTACATTCAACGCACCCTATGGTAGCGTTGCGGCAGCCGTCATTCACCCATTTTTTAGTTGCCTCATCCGAATATACCTTATGCCATGCCCATACTGGACAATTCTCAGGGTTTCCCTTATCAGTTCTCCTAACCCTTGCTGGGTCTGTTGGCATAACCATAATTTTCTTCCTAATCTCATCCGCATTATCACGTAAAAGGATGGTGTTATTATAAGATTTTGACATCTTACGCCCATCCAGCCCTGGCATCTTGGCATATTTGCTCAGCAATGCTTGTGGCAGAGGCAAGATAATCTTGCCAGTATCCTCCAAGTACCCCAATAAGATAAGCAAGTCATCTTCTGCATAAGAACCTTCTAACAGCATCTTTCTTCCATGACTATAAGCGTCTTTATCGCCCTTTTCTAAATGGGCTCGCCGTTTTTGCATAAACTCATCATGTTGAGGCATCTGCTTAAGTAATTCTTGCAAACGTTGCTTGGTTTTTTCATCATTGCCATAAAAATGATTAAAACGGCGAGCTATCTCACGAGTTATTTCAACATGCGATGCTTGGTCTTCCCCTACTGGCACCCAAGAAGCGCGATAAATGAGTATATCTGCACTTTGCAACAACGGGTATCCTAAAAAACCATAAGTGGATAAATCCTTATCCTTAATCTGCTCGCGCTGTTCTTTATAACTCGGCACTCTCTCCAACCATGAAAGTGGCGTTATCATTGACAGCAAAAGATGTAACTCGGCATGTTGCGGCAGTTGCGATTGAACAAAGATAACTGATTTTTGTGGGTCAAGTCCTGCAGCCAGCCAATCAATCACCATATCCAAACAACTTTCTTGAATAAGTTTAGGGTTTTGATAATGTGTAGTCAAGCCATGCCAATTGGCAACAAAATAAAAGCACTGGTACTCATCTTGCAGTTTGACCCAATTCTGCAGAGCACCAAAATAATGTCCCAAATGCAATTTCCCGCTAGCTCGCATACCCGATAAAACACGAGTTTGCGGCATATAATTGCTTGATTTACTTCCCGTTTTACCCTCTTCCTTATGCGGTGCGCTATCCTGGACAGTTGCTTTCATCATAAGCCAAGAACCTGCTGCAGCTCTTCAATATTTGGTTTAATGGTAATAAGGTCAGTTTTAATATGTTGCAGAGCGGTATCTACATCCTTCAAACCATTACCAGTTAGGGTGCAAACCACTCTACTCCCCGCAGGGATAAATCCACTTTTCACATCATCAATTAAACCAGCAATAGAAATAGCCGATGCTGGCTCACAGAAAATCCCTTCAGTTCTTGCCAATAATTGTTGCGCTGCCATTATTTCCTCATCACTTCTTTCTATAAAATGCCCGCCCGAATCCTGCTGTGCTTGCATAGCTAAATCATAAGATTGAGGGTTGCCTATGCGGATTGCAGTAGCCAGAGTTTGCGGGTCTTTTACCGTAGCTCCGCGTAAAAAAGGCGCTGCGCCGCTTGCTTGATAGCCACACATCTTAGGCAACTTACACTTACCAAAATCATTATATTCTTTATAGCCCATCCAATAGGCGCTTATATTGCCAGCATTGCCAACTGGCAAGCAATGGAAATCTGGAGCATCACCAAGGTCTTCCACAATCTCAAACGCTGCGGTCTTTTGCCCTTGCAAGCGATAGGGATTAACCGAGTTCACTAATGTAACAGGAAGTTTCTTAGCCGCATCTTTTACTAACTCCATAGCATCATCAAAATTGCCATTAATCTGCACCAATTTAGCCCCATAGATTAATGCCTGCACCAACTTACCCATAGCTATTTTCCCTTCAGGAATTAGCACAAAGGCGTCAATGCCAGCACGCGCCGCATAAGCAGCCGCAGAAGCAGAAGTATTGCCAGTGGAAGCACATATCAAGGATTGCGCCCCCTCCTGCACTGCTTGGGTAACTGCTGTTGTCATGCCGCGGTCTTTAAACGAGCCAGTAGGGTTCAGCCCTTCAAACTTAGCATGGACTTCAATATCCGCATTAATCTCTTTTGCCAAACGAGGTAGGTGTAATAATGGAGTATTCCCTTCATTCAGGGTAATAATTTGAGTATCTTCTTTTATAAAAGGCAAATACTCGGCAAAGCGGTCAATAATACCGCGATAAGGTTTTCTCATAATTTATGTGCTACAGCTAGAATACATTATAACTTAGCCGCTTCATCAAGACGACGACAGGTCTCTTCTTTGCCTAACAAATGATATATTTCATCCAAAGCAGGACCTTTGTCCTTGCCAGTTAAAGCAAGGCGCAGTGGCATAAATAATTTACGCCCTCCTTTGCCGCTCTCTTTACTAAGAACATCAACCATCTCACTCCAGCTAATCATATCATCTTTCTTCTTATCCACAGATATAATACTTGATGCTGTCGTAAAAAAAACTTTACCCGCCTCTTTCATTTCATCTCTTGCTTTTTCATCCCATTTAGGTTCTTCATATATTATGTACACCCAATTAACTATGTCTTTTGGCAGTGTAATATCATATTTAATTAGTTTAATGAACTCATATTGCTTTGATTGAGGATGTTTTTCTAATAATTTAGTGAAATATTGTTTCTTAGGAGTATATTCTTCTGTGATATATTCCAGCCAGCTAAAAATTTTTTTATCATTGAACTCTGCCACTGCATTCCTTTGCCAGTGATTAAGCTGATGAATATCATATTTTGCTGCGGCACGAGCTAACCTCTTTTCGTCAAATGCCTCAGATAGTTTTTTAATATCCAATAGACTATCCTCCTCATATTTACACCCTAACCGCGCCATATAATTAAGCAATGCCTCTGGCAAATAGCCCTCATCCAACATCTCGCGGATACTTCTACTGCCATTTCTTTTGGATAGTGGCGCGCCATCAGCCCCCACTATTAATGAAATATGGGCGTATTGCGGAATCTTATCTGCAAGCCCAACAGCTCTTAGCACTAAAATCTGCCGCGGCGTATTAGAAAGATGATCTTCACCGCGCAGCACCACATTAATATCCATCAAGGCATCATCCAATGCATTAGCAAACATAAAAGATGGTCCGCCATCGCTTTTACGAATCACAAAATCCCCTAAATGTTTGCCGTAAAACTTCTGTTTTCCGCGCACCATATCTTCAAACTCAATCACATCATCATAAGAGACCTTCAATCTCAGTGCTGGTTTTTCTCCTGCAGCAATCCTCTTATCTTGTTCCTCTTTGCTTAAAGAACGACAGGTTCCGCTATAACGTGGTGCCTCCCCTGTGGCAAGTTGACGTTTACGGGTTAGCTTAAGTTCAGCTTCACTGCAAAAGCAAGGGTATGCCAACCCCTGCTCCAAAAGGTTATCGTAGTACTTCTTATAAATTGAACTACGTTGTGATTGATAATATTCGTTAGGTGTTGAGGCATCCCCATCAGGTCCTAAGTCCCATTCAATACCCAGCTCTTTCAAGTCACGGCATAGTGCTATGCTGTATTCTTCCTTTGACCTTTCTTTATCTGTATCTTCGATACGAAGAACAAACTCACTCTTATGATATTTCGCCAACAGATAGCTAAACAACGCAGTTCGGCAATTACCAAAATGCATCAACCCCGTAGGGCTCGGAGCAAAACGAGTTCTCATCATAACCCTTGTCCCCAATATAAATTAATAAAGAGTTTAATAATATGCGTTACTGCGGTCGCTATGGTCTGTGGCATCGCGAATACCTTTCAACTGAGGCACCTTCTCCAATAATGCTTTTTCCACACCTTGCTTCAGTGTCACATCAATCATCCCACAACCCTGACATCCTCCGCCAAATTGCAATATTGCGATTGTGTCATTCTCTATTAAGTCCATTAAACTAACAATACCGCCATGCGCCGCCAATGCTGGATTAATGTCTGTATAAAGAATATAGTTTACTTGGTCGCTTATAGGGCTATTCTCATCCACCTTCATCATCTTAGAGTTAGGGGCTTTTATAGTGAGTTGTCCGCCAAATTGGTCCTTTTGAAAATCAATTAAAGCATCTTGCAAATAAGGCAAGCTCTTTTGATGAATAAAAAATTTGAATGGTACCTTAGGCAGCAGTTGGTCATCTTCCTCCTCATCTCCTTCTGGGCAATAAGCCAGGCAGGTTTCCGCATTAGGCGTTCCAGGTTGAGTTACAAATACCCTAACGCTCATCTCTTCTTTTTTGCTATTAATAAGTTCTTTAAGATAATTTTGACCCGACTCGGTAACTGTCATATAATTTTCTTCAATATAATTATGTTCGCTCATGTTGTTTATTTTACCACAAGCACAAAATCAGGGCTAGCCAAGATTATTTCTTAAGAATAAAAAATAATTAACTCTCAACCAGCCCTGACACTCTACTATGATCTGTATACCAACACTCCTCTAAAACATCCTCTTAAAAAACTTCAACATAATTCATCAAACCGTAAAATCGGAACCGACTCTCGCTCAGGGCCATAGTTTATTAATTTCTTGCCCAGGATTAATCGATCCCGACTCGTTATAACTTTTAACCGCACCACTAATTTTGTTCTTATAATCTATAAATAAATTTTTGTTAGCTGATTGTTTTATCCAGAAATTATGACTTATCGCGCCTTGCTTCTCTTTATTATTCTTGCAGTTATTATTCTTGCAGTTATTATTATTACTATTTTTCTTATTGGTAATTAGCAATGGCATATTATTGTTGTTACTTCTGGTTGTAATACGTTCATTATTGTTTTTTATCAATTCTGTGTCTCCTCTATTTCTATTTTCACCAATAAAAAAACCCCGACGCCAACGACTGGGCTGACGTATAAAAGCATCGGGGTTTGGGTGTGTGTCGCAAAAGTCAAAATAATGCTCGTAAAAAATGTAGAGAGTAGTCCCTCTAAAAGAAAAGCGCCTTTTTATTAAACGTTTATTCTTTCCATAAAAAACCCGGCCTCTCACGCAAACAATAAAGTAAATTCGCGCAAGAGACCGGTTGCTTTTACTGAGCAAGGAAATTTTAATTCTTATCAAATTCTTGTTAAATATTCTTACAGCGAATACTCTGCATAGCCAAAGATAAGAATAACTATAAATCATCATTACAAGCCAAAAGAAAATATTAAAGCTGGGGCATAGAATGTTCTTTCATAGCCAAAGTCATATCCATAAGCAAAGGATATACCCACAAGCGAGTTCTTAATTTCCCATAAATAACCCATTCCTAATGTTGTTGCAAACTCATTCTCAGTTGCATCGTTTAGGTCACCAGTGACAATATTATCCGCAGAAACTCTTTGTCTTTTACTAAGTTCCCTGTGAGAAAAACCTATACCTGTAAAAATAGCTGGCTTAAAATAACGAGCCCATCTCCTTCTGTTAGCAAATCTATAAAAGCTACCAATAGATTCCGCTCTTCCTTGTTCATCTTTAAGTATGTAATCAGAGTTTGTATAGGATAAATCAATCCAGTGAAAATTATCTCGCCCCTGCCTGAGCATAGATGAATAAGAATAGATATTTTCCTCAAAAGATATGAAACTGCGTTTCTCAAGAGCAAAAGATATAGAGTATGCATGGACTTCTGTTGCCAAAAGGGATGCCATAGTAAACGCAAATAAAGTAGTAAATATTCTCATAGCTAAAAGGACCTCCCAAATCTGATTAAACCTTCTTGCGATGCAACCTGCACCGAATACCCTGGCCTAGTGGGCAGAGCATTTTCTTGGGCATCTAATACTTCAGTTGCCACATTGCCAGCAATTGCCGCCGCTGGATTTCCATTTTGTGCTATGACTTGAGCAGTAGAATCCAAGACATTCCTTTTTGCAGCGGTACTGGCAACTTTATTTGTATGAGTGATGACTGCGCCAGCCAATCCAGCAGTCATACCACTGCTATGGATGGTGGCACTTATTGAATACTCACTTCCATCAGGCAATACCATTAACACTGCCTGCATATCTAATCTTTGGGTGGCTGGATTTATTCTATGCTTGGTAAAAAAGATAGTTCCTGCTGGAACATTTTTATGACGTCCTTCAATTTCGTCAATTAATTCCAACTCTATATTAGCTGGTTCACTGGATGAAACCGAACGAGGTAGAAACACTCTTGACCAGGTGCCTGCACGCACGCCAAACTTTGGCTTGCTACGAAAAGCATTAACTTCAAGGACTGAGCCCTTGTTGTTATTTGCTTGATTATTATTCACTCCCACTTTATTAGTCACCCTTTTATTAGCACCCGCTTTGTTGCCCCCCTCTTTATTGCTCCTCCTTTGGGCGCTTGCTCCATATTGATTATTTACCTGTTTACCACTTTTGGGGGTTGCTTTCTTTATCGTTTTACTCTTTCCTGACTTTACTTTTTTCTTAGTAGTGGCAGTGTTTTTTACTTGTGACGTGCGCGATGCTGATGGCTTGCTTTGCTGCAGATTATCCTCCACAATAATTGTCTCGCCCTGTTCAACCAATGTATTGGATGACAACCTGCACACAACCTTACGGATTTTTCTATCATAAACCCCCTCTATTACTTTGTCCCCAACTATGCATCCTGGAAATCTGTTGCCATCCTTAACCACAGCTGGGAATACAACTTTATTAATAACAATACCTGGATACCCATTATCTCCATCGTAATAAAACCTTGAATTTTCATCAAGCACCTCATTATGTTGTAGTCGTTTATTTTTATCTTTAGCCAAACGAATCTGGTCTTCTGTTGTAGATTTAAGTGCTTCTTTGCTAACATCTCTTGCCTTATCTTCTTGCGCATTAACTTCTTCAGCAAAAGAAACCATTGCAATAAAACTTGTTGCAGTCAAAATTACAGCAACGTTAAACAACACAAGAAGCGGTTTAGTAATTAATAACAAAAGATTCATCTTTATTATTGGTTAAGGTAATTTTTAGTTTCATTTTATTGTCAATTAAACCTGCATCATTGGTAATAAAGAGACACTCATCCAACCGATTTCCTCGCTCCAAGCAAAGTAATTTACCTGCCAGGATAGAATCTCCACCCTGTCCGTGTTGCAATTGAACTAACATAGATGAAGTCGTAAACTTTTCTCCATAATGCTCCACCCAAAAATGTATTGCATAAGCATCTGGCTTTAGATATAGAAACTTATCCAAGTAAATATCAGCGCTGTTAAAACTTTCTTTTCCTCCACGCAACAAGGATTTGATGTTCTTCCTCTTAGTGCCACGCATAATAATTGCTGCCAATGTAGTATCGGCAATAATTGAGTTTCTTTGCTTAATTCTGTTCTGATAACTTTTGCTTAGATTCTTCTTAATCCTATCAATCTCACGCGCCATTAAAAACTCTCTATCATCAGTAGTTAGCTGCAAATAAATATCACTTATATGGTCGCTAACAAGTCCGCTAACTACCAGGTTAATGGCAATATGATAGCCAGCGATACTCATATACAGCTTGCCTATAGTCCCTTGGTTGCCAGATGCAGTTATAAGGAATACATTCTGCCCTGCCAAAGTAGCCAGATTGCGAGCTACTGCAAAATCATTGCTATTGGTTAGTTTGTAATTAAGTGGCGGTTTAAGTTGAGAATTATCTAATATAAAAGGAAAGATTAATCTTGTTCCCAGCTTAGGCACAACCTTAAGAGTGAATTGGGTTTGTTCCAGCAAGGGAATCTGTTGCACCTTGCCACTAAATCCATAAACAGTAAGGTTAGTACCTAGCATACCTAAAAAAGCAAAAGTCATAATAAACGAACGGAGCATACTTCTATTCCAAGATAGTTACGTGGATTTATAGGGACAAGTTTCAATGAAAGCTCAAGGTTAAAGTCCGATGAAATATCTTGCCCCTGAGTTCCACTCAGTAAAATCTTTCCCGTCAAACCAACTTGAATATCATCACTACTTAAATACTTCAAAAGTTGAAAGTCCGAGAATATAGTTCGTGAAAGTTGCAATCTTTGCACTACTCGCGCTAACTTGCCACCCTCCACCCATTCTTTGCGTATTTTAGTTCTAAGCTGCGGACACATAGCCGCTAAGGATATTTCTGCATCTTCATAAATAGTCGCTGAGTTTTGACTCATATAATGTTGAATAAATCTTTTACTCATGCTTTCAAGTTGCGTCTCATCCATTGGCGGCGCATCAATATAATTTACTTGGGCAATATAACGTCCCTCTTGGTCTACTAAAATTATGGGAAGTGGTCTAATCATAAATGCAGCAAAGATAAAAGAACCACTTATAAGTAAAATAAATACCAGCAGAAACAGCAGGCGATTTTGCCATAAGATAGCCAGATAAAGATTACCTTGACGATTTATTTTTCCTTTGTTAACAGTGTTATTCATAAACAGATGCATAATTACTTAACCTTATGTTTTTTGCCTACACGAGAAATGGCGCTGATACTCTTTGGCAATGATTTTGCCTCCAGTTTTCCGCTATGTTCTATGATTGACCTCATCTTATAAGGACGGCGAGCTTTTGCCAGATCTGGCGGACTATCTGCTGAGTTATTCTTAGGATTCTGTCCTGCTGATGTAGGTTTTGATTTTGTTTTACTCTGTGCTGTTCCACCATCACCTCTATTAGATAAAGGTGGAAGTCCGCCACCGTATCGCCCATATCCTCCACCCCCTTTAGAGCGTGGATTTCTTACTCCTGATGCAGTTGACCTCGCAACACCAGCTGCAGCCAGCGCTCCGCTTGCCCCCATACCTGCTGACATACGCGCCAATGAAATAGCAGGCAAAGTAAACAATGCAGCTACGGTTGATATTGATGTAGGGGACAGCAAATAGCTTTTAACTATCCATACACTGCTTAGCATCGCCACTCCAATAAGCACATTAATAGTGCTAACCATCACATAAAATAACGACTCACTGAATATAGGAAGCGCTCCCTCTACCTGCAATGCTGCTTTCAATGCCCCCACTCCCAATTGTCCCATAACAGCAACCATAATTGATTCAACTATTCCCCAAAGAAATATAAACGCAGTTATCATAAGCCAATTACGTGGCAACTTATTTTGTTTAATTATGAAAAAGGGCAACAAGAAAATACCAAGCACATAGTTAATTGCATAAAGAGTATTACGTAAATAATTAAGCAAACCGTGCATAATCAGCACTCCCCATTTTGTTCCCCATGCCATGAAATATTGAGTATATAAAGAAACTGTTTTATCCACCAAAATTGCAATAGGGTCTTTATTCTTTTTTGTTTCATTAAAATCTGTAACCACACCCTCAACTTGTTCCATTACACCACGAAAGCTGTAGTCATTCGGAGTAGTAGCCCGCACCAATGTATTGGATAATGCGGTTAGTTCTGCTATAGCAGTTCTATACAACGCCAGGACTAAGATTACCGCAGCAGTCGCATATATAACAGAAAAGACATCCTTTCCTCCTTCTCCCATCTCTTGCATTAATCTAACCCCAGCGCAGATGATAATTAATGGTCCCAGAATGGGAAGTAATAATCTATCACCTGTTGCCATCAGATAGGTAAAAGCAGTTTCTTCGTCTCTTATGCCTGTATAAAAATTAAAAAGCATATCCCCAAGAATAGAAATATCAAACGCATCATGCATATTATCAAAATAGTCGGAAGCGGACCCTTTGCGTTGAAACCCCTCATCAACAGCAAAAGTCACTCCCGACCATAGCATGGATATTACTAATATAATTCCTCCAGGCAACATTCGTCCAACTTGCATGCTGCTCATCCTACTCATCCCGTTAATCCCGTTCATCATTGCGAACTAAATACGTTAAATGCGCCAAACATAATATGCTCATTATTAAGACGCCCAATATCACGAGCAAACTGCGCTCGGCTGTTATCAGAATCCATCTTAGTTAGAGTCCAATGAATTCCAGCCAATAATTGGTCCTGAGAATTATACTTATCTGAAGATGCAATGTCTGTTAGTAAGTTACTGGTTGTTTCCAGCGCAGTTCCAGCGTCAATCAAAAGTTCCAACGAATCGGCAAAGCCATACAAACCACGACGCGCTTCAAAACTCTGAGCGCGCTCTCCAACCCTCCTTAACTCAGATACGGCAGCATCAAGGGCGATAAGTTGTTGCGCATATTTCAAGCCATTTACACTCTTCCCGCCCAAAGATGCAAGTAATTCTATTTGTTGGGCATAATTTGCCGCCTTACGAAAAAAAGAACGTTCTTGCAAATTTTCAAGCTCTTCCTGCAATTGAATAAATTGTTCTGTTTTGTCTAACAGTTGGGTCATCTGAGCTATTATTTCGGTAAGCTTGAGTATCTCAATTGAGTCAGTAGCCCCAAGAGCATCTGCCTTAGCAAAAGGCGTATAAATAACTACTGCCAGTGCCAATAAAAGCGACAGAATAAACTTTATTATTTTGTACTTAATCACCAGATACAACAAACGAAGATGCAGCAAGTACAGTTTCATATATTTAGTCCCTAACCATACAAAACGTAATAGAATCCGCACCAATCTAATTATTAGACGACAGTATTTATAAGGAACCTCAAGATAAAATGTTGCCAATAGATACAGATAATAACCGACTAGCATAAATAAATCCTTCATATCATTAATCCTGCCACGATATAAGCGCCAAAGCAGCAATGTGGCTCTGACTGGAGTATTAACTTCTCGCATGGTCTTCTCCATTTTCATAATAATATAATAGTTCCTGATATGCTTGTTGCATATTCTGGTTTCTTGCAAGTATTTTTTTCTTAATCTGTAAAGATGCGCTACTGGTATCAGCCAATGCCATAATTTCTTTTGGGTAGGTTAAAAAACTATCAGTCCATTTATTGCCAAAGCCAATTAAAGCCGAACGATAGTTTGCCTGATTTTGCTCATACTCTTTCCAGGTTGTAAATGCCCTCTCATTAAAAGAAGCAAAATACTCTCGTAGTTTGTCATGATTACTCTCCGTATAAAGCAAGTTAACAATATGCATTTGGTTAATAAGAGCTGGGTCAAGATTAGTTATATCGGATGCTTCTTGAGTAATAATATTTATATAGCCCCTTTCTTTTCGTCCCATGCGCGCCACTTGCGAGCAAAGTATTCTTATGGTTTCTTTATCAATGCGGATAAACTCATGCAACTCGTCTATTATGATAAAAGTTGGTGTTTGCTGAAACAACGCCTTTTGCCCATATCTCAAGCTTAAGAATGTCATATACACCAGCATAAGTTGAGCATCATCTTTCAAGTTCTTAAAGTCAGCGCCAAATATGCCATCATGGACGGTGAGATTATCATCCGATTTAAACCTTTCTCCTATTATGGTATCAAGGAAACTCTTTATATTTTTAAGCACCTCATCCCGCGCCTGTTTCTGTTTATCACTAAGTGAAGATTCCTCTATACACCCCAGCCCTTGATAGAAATCATTAAGGGTTGGCGCCTGCTTAATCTTATTCTTACGGATATATTGTTTGGTATATATTTTCTTGAAAGCCATCTCGCATACTGCAACTTCATGAATACTAAGCCCATCTCTGCCGTCAGTAAATATCTTTGCCATTGCGCGGATGGTAGGAGTCACCAATAAACTTGTTAGTGTTTGCGGAACCTCACTAATTGGCGGAAAAGGATTAATAACACTGCTATCTGGGTCAATGGATACATAAGAGCCGCCCAGAAGCTTAAACAAAAACTCATAAGTATTGCCAATCTCAATTGCATAAAAATCATAGCCAAGGCCGTATAGCTGAACAATGCGGGCGCAGTTTAGAACCCCTTTGCCACTGCCAGTTTTAGCAATTGTCATTGAATGATAAAACTCCCCTCCTGTTTTATTGCTAAGGTCAAAACCCGTAAAGGTAAAATTGGTAGCAACCAGCCCTTCTTCATAGCCGTTTCCATTGTAAAATTGCGCCGCTGGCAACAAACACAAAACCATATCCGTATGGTCTTGTCTCTTAAATTTAGAACGATACATATTGCACGGCAGGGAATAGACCATAGAATAATTAGGCAATCTCTCACTTTCTAACAAAGCACCCATAGCGGCAAACTGCTCATTAAGTTCGTTACAATGCTGCTCTAATTGCTCTTGAGTGCCATAAAGCTTTATGTAAAAGACATTATTAAAAATCTGCAATCCGTTATCAACCACATGGCGACGCCAATCAGCTATCTCTTGCAAGCGTCTTTCCCCCTCCACATCTGCATTGCTTATTTGACGCCCCTGCCGAACTTCTTCCGAGCCGCTTTTGCGTAACAAACTACTATAATCACAACGACACAAATACAAAGAAAGGTCTAATTCCATAGGCAAGGATGCCAACATATCCGTGACTAAACGGATATCTGGTTCAGGATAAAAATATAATAGCGACGGCTTAACTCTGATGCCATTCATTATGTAACAACCATCACGCACCTCACCTGTCGGAGTCAGCACTTCTTTTAATGGATAAGAATTATCCGGCAACAAAGTGCAGTCCCTGTGATGCGATGATTCATATAGAAACTTAGTAGCATCTTGCGCATTAAGCAATTCAAAGCCGCTAAGATTCCCCGCCAGCTTAGCGCAGTATTGCGCCAGCTTCTCACTCCTCTTCTGGGCTCTATTTAGCGCCTGTTTTAACCCTGAAGAACCCCAAAACTCATAGAACTTAATAACAGAAGAATTGTTGCGGTATTGCAACACTATATAAATGTTATTCACATATAAATAATTAGCAATATGGTCAATATAACATTGACGCAAAGGACGTAATATCTCTGCCTCACGTGTTATATTGCTTTGCATATAACGATGCGCTGAGCCATTATCCTTTCTTCTTTTAAGATGAACTTCCAAAGATAAATCAAGTGGCATCTCATTAATTACATTTCTCAGTGAGTTTACAATGTCAATAGACAAACTCGCATCCTCCATATAAATGTCATAGCCGCTTATCTTTGCAATGGCGCTTATAGTTCCATCTGTATGCAACATATAATTATCATCAATAAAATGCCAGTGAGTTAGACAATTCATTAGTTGCATATACTAACCCACCTCCCCAACTCTTTTTGCTAGCTTCAAAGCCCGTTCTTTTGAAATTGCCTGTATTATCACCACCAAAGAACCAGCGCGGATTATCCGTCTCGTTCTCAATAGTGCTAAAACACAGCCAGCCAAAAATAACGGGCGTAATAAATGAAGCTCCGCTGCGGGGATTAATAACATAACCAAACAGCAAAATGATAATGAAGAGTAAACTACTGCCGCCATAGGCAAACCAAATATAGAGCGTGGCATAAAGCGACCGTTATATGCGCTCATTAGTTGGCAAACCCCGCAAACAACGTTGGCAGAGCGGTTATCATTAATAGGATTAATGCCGCCGCGCCTAATTTAAACACTTTGGTTTTCAGCGCCTCAGCATCATGACCCATCATTAAATCCTTGGCGAATAGAACCGCAATAATAGTCCATATACCCCAAAGTAAAGCCGTGAGGAAGCTTAAAGCGTTATTTATGAAGTTACCAAGGGTGCGCACAGCATCTCCCCCGCCTTGAAGATAGTTAGGCAAAGTGTTTGCCATTGCAGATGGAATTAGTGAAAGAGAGACAGAGAAAGATAAAACTACAAGAATGAATATCGTAGTTGCTATCCTTATTATCGCTCGGCCATTTCTACAGCCATTATTATTTCCTTGAACCCAGATATTGTTACACATGATTGTTATTCTTCACCTCTATGTATTGGTATTAATATTCTAATTACAATATCAGAAGATATCATCTCCATGCTTTTATGCATGTTTAAATAAGATGTATCTTTTTATTTATATCACCCCATTATACTCGTTATTATTATTTTGTCAATAGGGTTAATCAAAAAAGTTGTATTATTTAAATTAAATTCCCCCCTCTATTTATTTCCCCTTTATTTATCCCCTCCTTTGTCAATCCTCTCCTCTATTTATCCCCTCCATTTATTAACTTGTGGGCGGAATCATTTATTATAATTGTCAGGAATTTGTAATAAAAGTCAAGTTGCGTGTATTAAATGCGATGCTATCTTTAGAGTGATCGAGTAAAGTTAGCAGGTATCGATTCCCCATGGTAATAGATTACCTCGGGAGTAAGAATTACTGAGTTATTATTTGGGCTGCAACTACTACAACTAAACCTACAGCTAAACCAATTTGTATAGTTATCATGGTATTAAATCTATTATCAATTTTTTGGTCAAGTCGCTCAACAGAACTATCAAGCTTTTGGTCGAGATTATCAACCTTATGGTCGAGATTTCCAATATCCTGTTTAAGTTCTGTAACAGAACTATCAATCTTGTGGTCAAGTTGTTCAACGGAACTATCAATCTTTTGGTTAAGTTCTGCAACAGAACTATCAATCTTTTGATTTAATTGAATGTATTGCATAGAGCTCTTAGCGGATGCTTTGGCTGCCTTCTCGGCTGCTTCATCAGCAACGCCAGCAGAACGCAGCGCATTATAAATCTCGGCGTTCATTAAATCTGAGTTTCTATTTTCGTAATTAGTTTCTTTCATAATTTATCTACTGTGCATATCTAAATTGTATATGGGTATTATACACCCAAAATCAACCCTTGCCATGAAGGTTAAAGTGTCTGGCTCAAATATCTCTATGTAGATCGTTGGGAAAAAGCTATCGTGCGGCGTCCCCTTCCAACAACATGGCATAAAGCGACCGTTATATGCGCTCATTAACTAGCAAGCCCCGCAAACAACGTTGGCAACGCAGTTATTATTAATAAAATTATTGCCGCCTTGATTAATTTGAATATCTTCCTTTTCAGCTCTGCAGCATCATGACCCATCATTAAATCCTTGGCGAATAGAACGGCAATAATAGTCCATGCACCCCAAAGTAAAGCTGTGAGGAAGTCAAAAACGCTGCTTACATTTTGAAGATAGTTAGGTGTAGTATTTGCCATCGCAGATGGAATTAGTGAAAGGGAAACAGAGAAAGATAAAACTACAAGAATGAATATCATAGTTGCTATCCTTATTATCGTACAGATATTTTTATAGCCATTATTATTCCCTTGAACCCAGATATTGTTATACATAATACTCATTATAATAGTATGACCGATGGGTTTAATAAAAAAATTAGTTGTTTTAAATTTATGCCCCCTCCTTGTATCTACACTACTTTTTCCAGGTTAGAAAAAAGCTATTGTGCGGTGTCCCCTTCCAGCAACGTGGTACAAAAGGAAACTTGGCAGTAAGGTAATAATGATATATCCCATCGGGATATTCCTTAGTAACTCCAAATCTGCCATTACACTCGTCAAGGTTGCCTAAGCCCTTAACAAATTCATAGTCCTCAACATACTTACCACTATGCGGCTCGCCTTTAGAACGCTCGCCTTCTCTCAACTTATAGCTTGACGCCACCTCAACAAAAGCTCCCTTACCGTTCTTGTAGTCCGTGAAACCGTAATTGTTATACACTGGAAAGCCGTCTGCGGCATAGCCAATCATAACCATCGCCTTATTCGCACCCAGCTCCTTAACCAACCCGTTAGGCAAGCCATGATAATGATAGGCACCATCTTCCGGATGAATATGCCCGTTATGCTCATCCATTACGCCTAAATGTGTAGCGCCAGACAATGCCTCATATCTATATTTCTTGTCGCGTGTATATTGCCAAGGGGCATTCGCTGTTTGAATAGGCACGCCGTTTGTTGCAACAGCAAAGATATTATTGCCTACATCTTTTGTCAAAGAACTTGCCTTTGGCGAGTGTGGAACTTTAAAGTCATACTTCTGTGCCACAACATCAAGTGTATCCTCTTGCACTCTTATTTGACTATACTTGTGTGATGGAATCCCATTAGATGTAATAACAAGATAGTTGCCAGTGGTTTTGATATTAACCTTGTTTTTATTCCCCGCTTCACTATTATTATCTCCCCCTTGTGACACGCCGCAGCCATATAGTAAAAGCACGGCTGATAACAAAGGTAACGCCGAAACGCCTATTCTTTTAAGTATTCCCGTTGATGTCAAGAATAGTCCAGGCAGGCAACTCCTGCTGGTTTGGGTTTGTAGTTGGGTCTGAGTTTGAAATTTAAGTTGCGACATAAACACCTCTCAAGTTTGTCCATAATAAATGATTGTATAACAATCCACATCCCCCATTTATTAACTTATGGGCGGAATCGTTTATTACAAGTTTAAGAAGTTTGCAATAAAAGTCAAGTTGTGTAGGTTAAATGTGATGCAAGTATACCGATGGTCTATCGCAAGTGTTAGGCATTTTGCGGGCGGAGCGCAGCACCGCCCCTACAGACCTGTATCGCAAGAATTTATGCATTATACATAAGTGCGACACGGCACAAGCACAGCTATTTTTTGATTGCTTGTTTTAGGGTGTGTTTCATACGGCGGTTAATGAAGTCCTCTGCAGCATTGCTTAGTTGCTGGATGGCTTCCTCCAATGCATCTGCATTTTGGGGTTTACTCAGTAATGCTTCCAATGCACGCATCTTCTCCTGTATGGAATTAACTTCAGATTCAGAAGGGATAAAGTCCTTATCGTTCAACGCCTTCTCTAACGCCGCTAATAGTTGCTTTGCATCCTCTTCTTTGGTTTTCAACTTCCTAATATGCATATCTTCCTCCGCCATCTGAAAAGATTTTTCTAACATCACTTTCAGTTCTTCGGCACTAAGCCCATAGGTTGGTTGAATCTCCACTTTAGTCATAGTGCCGCTGGTTAAATCCTGCGCTGATACGCTCAATAGTCCATCCGCATCCACTTGGAAGGTAACCCTTATTCGCGCAGCACCCGCCACTTGAGGCGGTATGCCTCTTAATGTAAAGTGTGCTAAGGAGCGGCAGTCCTGTACCAGTTCTCTTTCGCCCTGCACTATTTGGAATGACATGGCACTTTGTCCATCTTTATAAGTAGTGAAGTCATGGGTTGCAGTTACTGGGATGGATGAGTTGCGCATTATAAGTTTTTCGTTCAAGCCGCCCATTGTCTCAAGCCCCAAAGAAAGTGGAATAACGTCCAGTAGCAGCATATCTTCTTTTTGATTGCCTGCCAAAACATCGGCTTGAATTGCCGCTCCCATAGCGACTACCAAATCAGGGTCAATCTCACATAATGGCTTCTGGTTAAAAATCTCGCCAATCCGTTCGCGGATTAGAGGAATACGTGTGGAACCGCCTACCAAAATAACATTATCTAACTGCTCGGTTGTAATATTTGCATCCTTTAGGGTCGCAAGCGAGGTTGTAAGGGTTTTCTCTACATCTGCTTTAATCAGCTGATTAAACTCTTCCCTGGTTACTTGATATTCATATTTCTTGCCACTTAGTGTTAGGTTAGCACTCACTGCTGCCTCGTCAGTAAGTTGTTCTTTGATGTGCTTGGCGGTAGATAATAAGATGCTTTTATCTTCATCACTCATTTTGTCTGCGCCGATATTGCCATTCTTGTATTCACCCCCCTTGCCACCCACGTCATTAATTTTTGACAAAATAAATAGCGCCAAAGTCATATCAAAATCATCTCCGCCCAGCGCCGTGTTGCCTCCAGTTGCCAAAACCCTAAACACGCCCTTTTCTAAGCGCAAGATTGATATATCAAAAGTGCCTCCTCCCAAATCATAGACGGCAACCGCACCTGCTGCCTTTTTATCAAGCGCATAGGCAATAGCTGCAGCAGTTGGCTCGTTCAGCAAGCGATACACATTAAGGTTTGCCAGCATGGCAGCATCCTTCACCGCCTGCCGCTGAGCATCATCAAAATATGCTGGAACGGTGATAACAACCCCGCTAATATTATCAAACCTACTATCAGCAAAGCAGCGTAAATATTTAAGGATTTCTGCAGATACCTCCACTGGGCTTTTAGGACCTGCCCGAGTTATTAATAACGGCATATTAGCCGGACTTTTAGCAAAGTCATAGATATCAAACAGCTTATTTTGCGCAATTTCATCTACTATCTCATCATAGCTATGGCCTATGAGCCGTTTCACCGAATAAATTGTATTCTTAGGGTCATGTTCGCGATAAGCTACTGCCGCCTTACCAACTTCTATCTGCTGCTCGCCATAATGCACAACTGAAGGAACAATTGATTCGCCCTGCTCATTACATAGCACTTCGGGTTTATCCTTGCAAACAACCGCAATTATAGAATGGGTGGTTCCCAGGTCTATGCCAACCGCATGCTGTTTTGGCTGGGTGTTTGCGTTCCCTTTATATTCTCCCTTGCCTCCTGCGCCAGAATGTTGATTATTCTCTGATTTACCAGATGGGCTACCCGGCTCTTGAATTTGCAGAAAATTATTCATTGGACGCAGCAGGGATACGCGACACAATATCCTTGTCAAGTTTAGTGAAATACTGCATCTTCTGCACCAATGTTTGAAGGTTATCTATATGTTCTTCTGTTGGCTCATCTATATGTTCTTCTGTTGGCTCATCTATTTGTTCGCCTGTTCGCTCAACGCTATCCTGCGGGTTAGAACCACCTCCATTGGCATAAGATGTTGAAAAATCAGTGAAAATATTCTGTAACTCATCTTTTATCTGTGCTTGGATTACCTTTAAATCAGCAATATCATCTCCCGCCTCTTCTACGAGTTCGCGCCATTTCATCTGCTCCATCAAAAACTCCGTATCGTTTATAGTGTTTTCTGTAGATACCTCCTTGCCAATAAGCAACGTAAGTAGATGCAACGAGCGAGTAACTGGATGTTTTAGAGTGTTGTATGCCAGGTTTATCTGCGCTGTTTGGCGGTCGGCAAGAGAGCGATGCAAAACATCCGCAGTTACATACTTATCAGGATGAGATTCTTTCTGCAGTTTTAGATATGCCTTATCCAAAGCATCTTCTGGCACATCAAACTTAGTCGCTAAGCCAAAAAGTTCAAAGTAATTCATTAAAGTAATTCATCAAAGTAATTCAGTTGTTCTACCCCAGTCATATTCTATTCGCGCTAATATGCGCTCTTTTTTATTAATCATACAACAATTATAAACCTTATTATTCTCTAAAACGCAATGAGAAATCTATTGATTTGCAATCCTTGGTTAGAACCCCCATAGATACCCTATCAACTCCCAGCTTAATTAGCTCAGTAATCTTACTTGCATCCATCCCACCAGAAACTTCAATTTGTAATGAGTTGTTTATGTCCCGTTCCATAAACTCGCGGCGTAATTCCACCGCCTGTTTAATCTGCGCCAAAGTAAAATTATCCAACATCACAACATCAACCCTTATCCCCTCTTCATTGAATATCTGCCGTAACTGCTCAATGCTCTCAACTTCCACAATTATTTGCTGGTGCTGCTTCTGTTGTGTCGCCTTGTGTAGCAGTGAAATTATTCCACCACCTACTGCAATATGATTCTCCTTGATAAGAAATGCATCATACAAGCCAACTCTGTGATTATGACAGCCACCCACCCGCACCGCGTATTTTTGGGCTTCCCGTAATCCAGGGATTGTCTTACGAGTATCTAAAATATGCAAATCGCTATTTTGGGGTAACAGTGTTGCCAAAGATGCTGATTTAGTCGCAGTGCCTGACAGGGTCTGCAGAAAATTCAAAGCACATCTTTCTCCCGCTAATAAAGGACGCGCCTTGCCTACTAAGTGGCATAGCTTGTTGCCTGGTTGTAATTTCTCCCCATCCTTTTTGTGCCACTTTATTTGAATATCCGCATCCAGCAGAAAAAACGATTCATCAAACCATTGAGTTCCGCATAAAACCCCCTCTTCATTGCAGTATAAATCCGCCTGCGCCTGCTTATCTTCATCTATCAGCGCAGCGCTTATATCTGCATCCGCGCTAATATTAGCATCCGTGCTGATATCCGTGCTGATATCCATATTGGGCTCCTGCAAGTCCTCAACCAATCCAGCCCGGACTAAGCCGCGAATTGAGTTAGCAGGTGGAGGGTTATATGTAGAGATTTTACTCATCAATACTATTGTCAATGCTATTGTCAATGCTCATTAAAGGTAATTGTAGAAAACTAAAAGCATTTAATAGGGTCTGTTGTGCCAACTCCTCCGTTTTTTGCCCCAGCTGTTTGGCGAGCGCTTCAACCAGATGCGGAAGATATGCTGGTTCATTGCGATTGAGTTTGTGCTTAAGGTTGACTTTATTTTGAGCTTTTAATTTTGCCTTCAAGGTTCGCGGGATTAAATATGGTGAGTCGGTTTCCACTATCAAACGTTCCGCCGGTATCAAAGAGATTAATTCCCCAAGATGCTCGCCACGCCGCTCATCACAAAACCAGCCAGTAATTCCTATATAGCAACCAAGTTCCACATAAGCCAATAGCTCATCCTTTTGCCCAGTAAAACAATGCACCAACATAGTCGGCAGCTTATCAGCATAATCTTTTAATATTTGGTGAAAATCATCGTGGGCTTCACGTTGATGTAAAAACACAGGCAGTTTAAGCTGCGCCGCCACTTGTAGTTGCTGGCTAAACGCCAATTTTTGCTGTTGGGGAGTTGAATAATTGCGTGCATAGTCCATCCCCGCCTCACCCACTGCGCTGACTATACCCTTATTTTCCTTACATATTGATATGAGCATCTCAGCGCTATCATCATTCCACTCACTCGCATGATGTGGATGCACACCAGCAGTTGCAAACAGCTGAACGCCCTCCTCACTGCTATGTGAACGGCTATGTGAACGCGCCAAAGCAATGCACTTAGCGCTATCATCAAGGTCGGCGCCACACACCAAAGCATAGTCAACTCCCATATCGTGAGCGCGAGTAAGAAGCTCGGCACGATCCTGGTTAAAAGAGTTATGGGTTAGATTTAAGCAGCAGTCAAATAGTTTCACATAAGTATTATAGGATATAAACCCCTATATTACCGCTGAATTGCCGTTCCTCCCTGTGTGCAAGTTAAGGCGGGGTAAGTCATATTAGTGCCAAAATCCCAAGCACGAAAATCATTTATGTCGCCCCTACCGTTAAGATGCGCATAGAGAGACGAAGTAGTATCTACAGTAAAGTTGCCTGATACAGGGTCGCACCAAGCATTACCCCACTCGCTGTATATCCCTGTATAATCAATGGGGGTTTGTAGTTCGCTGGTGCTCTTAGCCGCAGCATCTGGTAAAGCACCATTTGTAATTATATCACTATCCCAATAGGATGTGGTAATCGTGTTTGTATCTCCAAACCCAAACAAAATACCAGCAAAAGGATGAGAAACTGTCATTGTTGAATAGGAGTATTCAATTAAGGAGTCAATTCCATTGCCAACTAAAGAGCCCGTTCCCACAAACCCTGTAGTAGCCATGCCTTCTCTTGTATAGGAATGTGTAATATTAGTTGCTTGTGCGAAACCAACCAAACCACCAATAGCTTTTTCCAGCCTACTAGTCATATTACTCAACAATACATAAGATGAGGCAATATTAGATTCAGTCGCGCTGCCAATCAAACCACCAATACTCTCTTTTGCTTTCACTTCGCTATTCAGCACATAAGATGATGAAACTCTGCTATTATGTGCAGCACCAACCAAACCACCAAGAGATCTTGCATTATTTAGCGAATCAATAATTTTACCTTGTGCTGAACTGCCAACAATTAATGGCATACCGGCGTCACTACCCATGGCATGTCCTACTAACAAACCAATACTCTCAGCTCCATCAGTAATACTCCCATCTCTAATATGAATATCACGTAAAACAGCATTGGGACCAATAGCGCCAAATAAACCTATTCCATAGGCATCAGGATCATTTATACTGATTTTTGCGGCTATGCGCATGTTGCTAATAGTGAAACCATTACCATCAAAAATAGCATTAAACGCATCAGAATCGCGACAAAGTATAGTAAAAGTACTCCCATCTGTGGTAACATCGCAAGTCCCTATTGGCTGCCAATTATTATAACCAGCAAGGTTTATTTTGTCTATATCAGCCGCAGTATTAAAACCAGTAATATCTACGTTAGACATAATATCAAAACCAGCCAGGTCTATGTCATTCATAAGATCATAGCCATTGCAGCTGCCACCCTGGCAACCACTATTACTGCCAGCATCGTCCGCAGATGTCTTGAAAAATGTTCCATCTAAATTGTAGCGGACTTGGTTAAGTTCATCTGCGGTTCTTATGTCTATTAAGCCATTGTTGTTATCATCCACATCAGCAATGTCGCCTACGCCATCACCATCGCTATCAGCAAACTCAGTCGCCACAGAGTCCAAAGCATCTTCGGGAGGCGAAGTATCAGAGCGACAACCATCACCATCAGCATCTACCGCGCCCGCTACTTCATGTTTCCAATTTGTAGCAGAACTTGCGGAATTACAAAGATCAACACTATCTAATACGCCATCGTTATCCTCATCCGTCTCAAGTTGGTCGGCATCAGCATACCCATCTCCATCACGGTTAGGACCAATTATTCGCGAGATATTTACCGCAGCTACATCGCTATCTGCATCAGCCCCACCTAATGTCAAAGTAATCTTAAATGTATAGTTTGAGTTTGTTGATGTTAATCCACTTATTAGCTGGGATATGTCCGACGCCCCACTAATAATATTTGATCCAGAGCTTATGATAGTTGGAGGAGTTTCAAAGCTGTTAGCTATACTTAGCTTATGACTTATGTTGATTTGGGTGATTACTGCAACAGGATTAGTCCATGTAAGAAGTGCTGCGCCGTCCATCGGAGTAACTCGTAATGCTGATACTCTGGCAGCGTATTCTTCTGGGTTATTATCAAAATGGTCTTCTAAGGGACGCACTCCCGCGCGACAACCATCACCATCAGCATCCAATGCCTCGCCCTCGCCAGCGCGCCAATTGCGAGCACTATTAGGGGAAATACAAAGATCCCTAGTAATATCATCTACTGTGTCGTTATCTGCATCCACACTTCCGCTTCTATCACGAGGCAAATCATCTACATCATCTATGACTCCATCTCCGTCTTCATCTTTCTCTTTAGGGTCGGCATCCGCATACTCGTCTCCGTCAAGGTTAGGACCAATTAGACGTGGGACAGAATTTGGAGATACGGTTCTATTTTCATCGGCTCCACCTAACACCAAGCGAACATTAAAAGTATAGGTAAGCTCTTCTAATCCAGTTATAACTTCTGTTACGTTTATTTCGTTAGGGGCTATTTCATTGGTGGCACTTAATGCAGGCCAGTATGTCAAGTTGTCAGCACCGCTCGCTTTATAGCTTATGTTAATGTGCTCAATGGTAACGTTGGGATTATTCCATACAAGCGTGGCGTTGCTGATGATCCCGTTGCTAGCTGGATAAATTCGTAAATCCAACACCTCAATGCCTCGGTTGTTGTTGCTTCCAGCAGCAGCGCCCCCGCTCCCGCCTCCTCCTCCACCGCTAGCACAGGCAATGACAGAAGAAATAAGTATAAAAATTAAGACAAAACGTCCAATGTTTATACTCGGGTGGTTATAGAAAAATCTACCTTGCTGAACCATCTGGGTTAAAAACAGGAATACTAAATCTATTATGCTCCCATTTATCTTCCTTCATAAAGCCCCAATCAGAATCATCCAAAGGCGGTGTTGCCCTTTGTTCATCATAAAGATTTCCAGCCAGAAAGTTTAGGAAATACATCTTGCTGCCTGGCGATGCAACCGTGGGATGAAACCCTTTGGTTACCAGCACTAAGTCGCGATTGGCGATGCTAAAAACCTCGTTAAAATCTTCATCTTTGCGATAATTGCGATGAATACCAAAGCCGCTATCTTGTGGCTCAAAGCGATAGTAATAGGTTTCTTCCAAATATGGAGAACCCCCATAGCCATCATGACAATGCGGCGGCCAGCCAGACCAAGACCCGCCAGGAATATAAACTTCAAACAATATCAAACGTTCAGCAGGAAGAGGATGAGATAGAATATGATTCACCTGACGTCTAGCCGGTGCTTCGCCACGCTCCTCTTGTTTCATTTCTGATGGCTCAAAAAGCCGCACAGGAAACTTGCCTTCTGCGGGAGCGGCGCCTATGGCAAACTCGCTATCTTTGCTGGCGCTGATGCGCAGCTCACTGCCAGGAGGTACATATAAAACCTGTGGCATACTGCTAAATACATCCTTACGTTGCAAGGTAAATGATTTGTCGCCAACACTAACATTTATTTCCCCACTCAAAGGAACTAGCGCCGCTTCCTTACCTTCGGTTGCATAAGAAAAATCTTCCCCTTGTTGCAAAGTTAATGCATTGAACTCTAAATAGTCCCAGTTGTAATCCTTAGGATTAACCTGATGAATATAGGGAGAGTTTTGGTTAGGTTGCTGATTAGGTTTTAGAATATGTTGTTTCATAAAATTATTATAAGGTTGTTATGAGGTGATTACAAGGGGGGTTAGTACAAGGGGGGTTAGTATAAGGGGGGTTAGTATAAGGGGGGTTAGTATAAGGGGGGTTAGTATAAGGGGGGTTAGTATAAGGGGGGTTAGTATAAGGGGGGTTAGTATAAGGGGGGTTAGTATAAGGGGGGTTAGTA
Organism: Gammaproteobacteria bacterium; assembly: GCA_965207945.1. Classification (GTDB taxonomy): domain Bacteria; phylum Pseudomonadota; class Gammaproteobacteria; order CBDBNL01; family JAAOII01; genus JAAOII01. The sequence continues at coordinate 879,426 of OZ242303.1, read as the reverse complement.
TAAGGGGGGTTAGTATAAGGGGGGTTAGTATAAGGGGGGTTAGTATAAGGGGGGCTAATACAAGGGGGGTTGTTATAAGGGCAATGACAGCTTAACTGTAGTTTTCTTTTTTAGTGCCAGTGCCGCTTGTTGCGCCATATAAATTGTATTAATCCCGCCAATGACAGTTGCTTTGGCTTCTTCTTGCGCCCTTTTATCTCCACGGACAGCGCGAGCAAAAGTATCCATAATTGTTTTAAAAGATTCGTTGTATCGTTCCAAAAAGAAGTGTTGCAAGGGCGACTCACTAAATCCTTTGGTAGTGGCGGTTATTAAGTTATCATTGTGAAAGTTTTGGGTTTGCAGCATCCCTTTACTGCCAAACACCTCAATCCTTTGGTCATAGCCATATACAGCACGACGACTATTATGGATAGCACAGGTGCAACCACGCGCTGTGGTCGCTGATATCAAAGCGCTATCATAGTCCCCTGCTTTACCGATTGCCTTATCTGTAATGGCTGATGCCATTGCAGAAATAGCAACTGGAGGTTCATCTAAAAGGTGCATCATCAAATCAAAATCATGAATCGTCATATCCATAAAAAGTCCTCCCGACTCGCGAATATAAGATAATGGTGGAGCCGCTGGGTCTCGACTAGTAATCTGTATATGCTCAATTTGTCCTAAGTCCCCCTTATTTAATTTCTGTTTTAGTAAATAATTACCATTATCAAAACGACGATTGAACCCTATCATTAGTGTCCCTTTGTGTTTAGCAACAAAGTTCCTGCAAGCAATACTTTCCTTTAATGAATGAGTAAGGGGTTTTTCACAAAAAACCGCTTTGCCAGCCACAATCCCCTGCTTAATTAATTCAATATGAGTATCTACAGGAGTGCATATAACCACTGCCTGTGTTTCATCGTCTTGCATAATATCTTTGATACTATCGGCAACTGCAGCTCCAACCTTACGGCTGATTTTGTTGGCAAGGGCGGGAATCTTATCAAATACATAAGTAAGGCGAACACCAGACATTGATGCGATATTTGCGGCATGCACAGCACCGATGCGACCACAACCCAGAACTGCAATCCCCATTAACTTAGACATTACTAATCATTGATGTAAGATAGTTATGTGCCTTTTGCGCATATTCCTTAGCAGGTGCTTTTGCTGGGTCTTGTTCGGCTTCCACTACAAACCATCCCTCATAAGAGCTGGCAAATACTGCTCGTAATATGCTATCAAAATCAATATCACCGTCACTTGGAACTGTAAAACTCCCATCCATAACACCAGATAAAAAGCTTTTATTTTCACTGCGCACTTTGCGAATCACTTCTTGGCGCACATCTTTTAGATGAATATGGTTAATTCGGTTGATGTACCTATTTAGCACTTCAAGTGGATCAGCTCCCGCATAGCTTAGATGCCCAGTATCATATAGCAGGTTGACATTGGGGCATTCCGCCATCATTCTATCAATTTCCTCTTCTGTTTCAATCACGGTTCCAATATGGGCATGATAGGTTAAAGGCATATTTATCTCTTTCATTAGCGCTGCCAGTTTATCCAGACGAGAAGTAAATCTCTGCCATTCTTCTTCCGTCATAATTTTTTTATCAGAGACGCCTGTGTTAATTTGGTTATGAATAGTGCTATTTATGGTCTCTGAAACCACCACTACCTTGCATCCCATTGCCCTTAAAAGTTCAATATGAGGACGCATTGCTTCAAATTCTTCCTCGGCGCTGCGGTTTAATAGTCCCATATCATACCAACCAGAAGCCAGTTGAAGATTATAAGGTTGTAGCATGGCGCGAAGTTCATCCGCCTCGCGTGGATACTGGGCTCCCATTTCTACTCCATCATAGCCAATTTCCGCCGCCTCAGTAAAGAATTTTTCAAGAGTGTTTTCCGCTCCAAGTTCCGGCATATCATCGTTGCGCCAGTTTATCGGGCTTACTGCAAGTTTATATTTCATGTTCAATTATTATCAATGTGTTATCAATGTGTTATCAATGTATTATCAATGTGTTGTTATATTCGCTGTTTCTTTTTACCTGCAAGCTGAGCTTTATATGCCTTACGCACTGCGGGTTTTTGTGACACTTCAGGGACACCTACTTCCCACCAGGTTCCACCCTCTTTAGTGGAAATCTCAGGGTCGGTATCAAGAACTATCGCATAAGAATTCTTTGACTCCATTGCTCGGGCAAGAGCTGCAGGCATCTCAGTTAAATCGTCCAATTTTTCTACATCCGCCCCTAATGATTTAGCATGCATAGCAAAGTCCACTTTGCTTGGGTTCTTATGAATTGTATTTTTGTGGTCAAGAAGATTATTAAATTTATCTCCACCACAGGCGGATTGCAGGCGATTGATGCATCCATAGCCACGATTATCTAATATCACCAGAATTATCTTAATCCCCAGCATACAAGATGTAGCCAGTTCTGAGTTTAGCATCAGGTAACTACCGTCTCCCACCATTACCACTATATTGCGGTTGGGATAAGCCATCTTAACTCCCAAACCAGCGGCTATCTCATAGCCCATACAAGAATAACCGTATTCTACATGATAGGTTAATGGATTATCACTTTGCCAGTGTTTATGCAATTCTGCTGGCAAGCTGCCGGCAGCGCAAACAACTGTTGTATTGCCATCGCAAAAATTATTTACTGCGCCCACTACCTCAGCATCGCTTGGCAAACGTTTATTCATCGTCTTAACGTCATAAGAGCATAACTTTGCTGATGTTTTATTCCAACTCGCTTGTTTCTTCTGTGCCTTCTCTCTCCACGCGGCAGAGGACTTCCAATTTCCTAAATTAGCATCAATACTTTCTAATCCAACCATGGCATCCGCAACAAGCGGCATAGCATTATGCTTAACTGTATCATGAGCTGCAGTGTTCAATTGAATAATTTGCGCCTTCGGGTTTTGAAAAAGCGAACGTGATGCGGTGGTAAAATCTTGTAAGCGAGTTCCCACAGCTAATACTAAGTCGGCTTCTTTTGCCATTTCGTTGGCTGCTGCTGTCCCTGTTACCCCTATTGCCCCCATGTTATACTTATGCGCAAACGGCAGGGCTCCTTTGCCTGCTTGGGTCTCACCAACCGCTATACCTCTTTTATCTGCTATGTTGGCGAGCGCTTTTTCGGCTTGAGAGTAGAGAACTCCGCCACCTGATACAATAAACGGCTTTTGCGATTTAGCAATAGCAGCCAACACATTTTGTAGTTCGTTTTTATCTGGTTCAATACGGCGAATCTCTCTGAGTCGTGGCTTGAAAAATTCAACGGGAAAATCATAAGCAAAGGATTGAATATCCTGTGGCATAGAAATGGTAACTGGTCCGCGTCTTGCCGCATCAGTTAGCACTGCTATAGCATTTGGCAAGGAATGCAGTAATTGCTCAGGACGGGTAATTCTATCCCAAAAGCAAGATACTGGACGAAAGCAGTCGTTAACCGAAGCAGTTGCATCCGCAGGGTTTTCTCCTTGTTGCAGAACAGGGTCAGGATGGCGAGTTGCAAAGATATCGCCTGGCAACAGTAGCAAAGGAAGGCGATTAACATACGCAACTGCTGCTGCAGTTACCATGTTGGTGGCGCCAGGACCAATGGATGAAGTACAAAACATCATACGCTGACATCTCATCGCTTTGGCATAAGCAATTGCGCTATGCGCCATTGCCTGCTCGTTGTGGGCGCGATAGGTTGGCAATTGTTTGCTATGTTCAAATAACGCTTGCCCTATTCCAGCCACATTTCCATGACCAAAAATAGCAAATCCTCCAGCAAATAGCGACGTCTTTTTATGTTGCGTTTGTCGCAACTTACTCGTTTTGCCTAAGCTTTCTGCTTGCTCCACAATCATTACTTGTTGGGCGCAAAGATAACGCACTAGCGCTTGCGCGGCGGTTAGTTTAATTGTTTTCATTTCTACAAGATTCCCAGTTTTTCACTATGGTTTTAAAATTACTATATATCCTATCAATTGTCTCCTCCTTATCAAGTTTACCGCTTAGCCAATCCTTACAGGCAAGCGCAAAAATACTGCGCCCTATCGCATATCCTTTACAAATTCTCTGTTTGGTAGCCAGAACAAATTCTTCTTTTAGGGCATCAATCGGTTTATCCGCTCCTAACAGCAACAAACCGCGACAATGCTTATCATTTTTGTCAATGGTGGCAGTTACTTTATCCCAATCTTCTTGTGTGTTCATAGCCGCAAGTTTCCACCAATCAGGAAACACGTTGTTTTTATATACTAGCTCAATTGATGCCACAATTTCATCTGGACTTAGTCCGCTGCCTTGCTGTGTTGAAACGGGCGGTAAAATCTCTACTAAAAGTTCTAATCCTGCCGAACGGCATAATTGATACAAACGGTTTAATCTATGCATCTGTTTTTCTTGCAACTCTGCATTATCTTTAGGATGATGAAAAATTAAGCACTTAATTGTATGCCTCTTTTGGAAGTGCTTAATTACAACCCCAATATCTTCCGTAAAATCAAAGTCCAATGGTCTTGCCAGCGGTTTCTCAACAGGACGAGCACTCCATAGTGAAGTTAAAGAGCTTTTTTGCAATATATCTTCACCATATTTATCATCACAAATTAAACCAAACTGCATAGCGGAATTATTGCTATGTTCTGCACGCACCTTATCAAATGCTTGATAAATAATATCTTTTGCCTCCTTGATTTTTGCCACACCTTCTTTGCTTTTTATGTCTATTTTTGCATCGTCAGCCATTGCTTCCAGTTGAACACGATGGTCAAAAGCCAAAATATGTAGATTGTTCCAAGGTTTGTTGTTTCCTGCGTTATGCTCTCCATCCTGCATATTATCCCCGCCTTTGGAACGGGAACGGGAACGGGAACAAGTAGTAGCATGATGTAAATGTTTGAAATAAGGGTCCTCATCTGGGACAGAAGGAAGGCGGGTGTGGTTTTGAATAAAATACTCCAGCTCATCCTTAGAAGGCGAAGCAGGCGAACAACCATGGCGGGTTACCACCAGCGCCCCAGATGCATTGCCATGAGTGGCACACTCCTGCCAATCCTTACCGCGCAAGTATGCCGAAAGAAAGCCACTCATAAAAGCGTCTCCAGCACCAACCGAATTAAGAACTTCAATAGAAAAACTTTTGCCGTCTGGCGTCAATTCATCAGGCACATCTCCTGCAATGACGCAACAGCCGAGCGCCCCCATTTTATACACAAAAACCGCCTCGCTTATTTTACGGATATTACGCAATGACTCAAGAGGGTTGGTGCTGCCGCCTGCTATATTAAATTCTTCATCAGTTCCCACTATTAAATCGCATTGCGGCAAAATTTGTTGGATGTGCTTGGTAACTTCAGAGTTCTCCACAAAACGGCTCTCTCCTCCACCAAGTCCAGTAAGTCCCCAGAGTGTAGGACGATAGTCAATATCAAATAGTATCTTAGTGTTATGTTTTTTGGCAAGAGCCACAGCGCGGAAACATGCTTTCGCGGTTGTATCTGAAGACAAATGCACTCCGCTTAGCAGTATTGCTTGGCTATTGGCAATTGCATCTTCTTGCATATCATCTTCGCAGATGCCCATATCAGCGCAGTGCTTACGATAATATAGTAAAGGAAAGGTTTCTGCATCCTGAATACCCAACAACACCAAAGTAGTAAGTCGCTCCTTATCTGTAACTATGTATTGAGTATCAACCCCGTTATTAGCAAACGTATCTATAAGATACCTGCCCATCTGCTCGTCTCCCACTCGAGTTATCATTGCCACATTCAACCCCAAGCGCGAGGTTCCTATTGCAATGTTTGCTGGACAGCCGCCTACATATTTGCTAAACGACAGCATGTCCTCCAAGCGGCCGCCAAATTGGTCGCCATAAAGGTCAACGCCAGACCTTCCGATGGAAACCAAATCATATTTTCTGCCTCCCATCTATTATGCCCTAACTAACAGATTCCCACTTGCCAGCTTCGGAAGAACGCGCCATTGCTGCAATGAGCTTTTGAACACTTAAACCAAAACCTAAATCAGCAATCGGAGCCCCAGAACCACCAATTGCCCGTAAAAATTGTGACGCTTGAATAGTAATAAAATCATTAAAACTCATTCCATGTCCTGGCGCTGGGCAAAAATAATTATAATACTTGTGCTCAGGTCCCACCATTACCCGAGTATAACCCTCTATAGCTTTGTTCTTATGCGGCAAATGGACATAAAGCTGATTAAAATCCTCCATATCCAGTAAAATAGCGCCTTTAGTTCCGTGAATTTCTAATCTTTGATATAACTTTCTGCCGGTTGCGACGCGGCTGGATTGAAAGGTTCCACTAATACCATTATCATATTTAATAATTCCATTAGTAATATCATCTGTAGTAACTGGCTTGGATGTACCATCAGCATCCTTACGTTCCTTAACCTTAACCTGCCTTAAAGCAGCCACTTTTGCAGGACTACCAAACAAAAATATCAGGGCACCAGCTAGATGATAGCCCAAATCAGCCCCAGCCCCTGAATAAGCCCGTTGCTCATCACAACGCCAATTATAGGGAGTTTCTGGGTCACTAAAATAATCCTCGTTATAATGCCCGCTAAAAGAATACACCTCTCCTAATTCACCGCTATCTATTAGCTCTTTCATTAAAAACATTGCGGGGTTTGCCAAATAAGTAAATCCCACCGCATGCACAACGCCTTTATCCTGCGCCATCTTATAAAGTTTTTCACATTCTTCTGTGCTCATCCCAATAGGTTTCTCACACAAGACATGTTTGCCGTGTTCAATGGCAAGGGCTGCCTGGGCAAAATGTAAATGGTCCTCAGAACCTACCAACACCGCATCCACGCTATCATCAGCAACTAATTCACGCCAATCATCATAGGCGCGAGCAACGCCAAAACGTGATGCAAAATCCTGCGCCCTTTCCTTGCTATGCGAGCTAGCTGCCGCCAAATTAACCGTTATGCCAGGGTCTCCCAATAAATTCATTGTCTTGGGAGCGGAAGCAAAAGATAAAGCAAAAGAACGACTTATAAAGCCGCTGCCGATAATTCCAATTCCAATGTTTTTCACTATGATAACTCCACAATATCTGCTACATTCACCCACTTTTCATTATCGGATGATTCAACCATAGCATCCACTACGCTTTGAACTTTACAGCCAAGTTTCATATCCGCAATCGGCTGCAGCTCTTTACTCCCGCTCCCGCTCCCACTCCCACTCCCACTCCCACTCCCACTCCCACTCCCACTCCTACCCTCTGCTATGGCTGAGGCAAAGTGGCCTGCTTGTATCACCAAAAAGTCGTTAAAGCCCATTCCATGACCTGCTGCAGGACAAAAACGAGAATAGTGCTTGTGATGCGGGCCTACTTTAATTTTACGAAAACCCTCTAACCGTTTATCTTCATCGCGCAAGAAAACATTACAATCATTCATATTCTCCATATCAAGGAGTAAAGAACCTTTGCTGCCGTTTATTTCAAGCTGAATAAATTGATCTCGACCTGTTGCTACGCGGCTCACCTGAATAATGCCACTTAAGCCGTTTTTGTATTCAATTACAGCTGATGCCATATCATCACTAGTAACATTTTGCATCTCACCTTCTTTATTCTTACGTTGTTTAACCTTAGTTTGACGACATGCGACTACACGTGATGGCAAACCAAACAAGGTCACTAATTTACCCACTATATGATAGCCCAAATCATTGGTAGCACCGTAACCAGCAATATCTTCATTACAATGCCAATGAAAAGGTGAATTTGGATCTGCCAGGTGGTCTTCATTGAAGTGTCCGCTGAAGGAGTATATCTCCCCCAATGCTCCTTCTTGGATTAATTCTCTTGCCAAAAACATTCCAGGATTAGCCAAATAAGTTAAACCAATGGCGGTAACTAATCCCTTTTCGTGGGCAATTTTGTATAACTCTTCGCACTGACTCGCATTCATCGCAATTGGTTTTTCACATAATAGATGCTTACCCGCATCCAAAGTGGCTTTAGCTTGCTCATAATGCAGAAATGGCGGGGTTCCTATAATTACCGCATTAACATTATCATCATTAATTAGGTCTTGCCATTCAAGATAAGAGTTTTGAAAGCCGAACCTTTTACTAAAAGTTTCCAGCTCTTGAGGAATATTGGAACAAGCGGCAGCTAAATTAACTTTGGCTACGGATTCCATTACAGGAGCAACCGCGCTAAAAGCAATTGCATGGGCGCTTGATATGTATCCTGCCCCTATAATCCCTATGCCCAATTCGTAAGGGCTTGCCTCGTATTTGTGAGTACTCATACGTTAGTGTATTTGTGCTGGTATAGAATTAAGCTGCTATATGGAATAAATGGATATAAACAAGAATATAAACTAGGCTGACTTTGCCTTGCTCTTTGCTTTGACTTTGCTCTTTGCTTTGACTTTACTCATCACTTTCGCTTTGCTCATCACCTTGCTTTTTACAGGGCTCTTCTTGCTTGCGAGCTTGTCGCTTCTATCCATTTCCTTCAGGTCATATTCAAGTTCCTTAAGTTCCTCTCCACCTGCCATCATCTCAAGGATTTTTTCTCTGCTAACATCTTTTTTGTGATAAAAGCCCAAGCTTTTACCACGATTTAACAAAGTGAAATCATTAGCTATAGGATAAGCATGATGAACATTATGAGTAATTAAGATTACTCCTATCCCTCTTTCGCGGGCGCGAGCAACAAATTTTAATACCAAACCTGATTGCTTCACTCCCAATGCCGCAGTCGGCTCATCAAGAATCAATACTTTAGCGCCAAAATAGATTGCGCGAGCAATAGCCAAACACTGCCTTTCGCCGCCAGACATAGTGCCGACCGCTTGACTTGGATCGCGAACATTAATTCCAATATCCGCCATTCTTTCTTGGGCTATTTTGTTTGCCTTGTCCATATCAATTATACCTAAAGGAGCAAATCCTTTGGTGGGCTCTCTACCCATGAAAAAATTACGAGTTACACTCATAAGTGGTATAAGAGCAAGGTCTTGATAAACCACACCTATTCCCATATCCATTGCATCACGCGGTGAAGTAAACTCCACCTTCTTGCCTTCTATAAGTATTTCTCCTTCGCTTGGTTTGTAAACACCAGCAAGTGTTTTTATCAGGGTAGATTTACCTGCGCCATTGTCGCCCAGCAGACAGCATACACAGCCGCCAACTTCCAACTTAAACGAAATATCTTTCAGCGCAATCACTGAACCGAAATACTTACTTACATTTTTAAATTCAACTAGTGGGGTAGCCATATTATTTTGCCTCCGTTACACGTTTTCTAATAAAATTATTGAACATAACCGCCAGTAGCATCATTACACCAAGAAACACCTTAAACCAATCAGTATCAACCCCAGTATAAAAAATTCCTGCCTGAACAGTTCCAAATATAAGAGCGCCAAGAGCCGCTCCAATAGCACTTCCATAGCCGCCAGTTAACAGGGTTCCTCCTATTACGGTTGCTATGATTGCCTCAAATTCTTTCAAAGAACCACGCTGGGTATCCGCAGATGCAGAACTCATAACCTGAACACAAGCAAAAATAGTGGCAGCCACAGCAGTTAGAACAAACAGCATTATCTTAACTCTATCAACTGGCACACCTACATTACGCGCCGCATTAGCATCACCGCCTGAGGCAAAAATCCAGTTGCCAAACTTGGTATTAACTAACATCCAGGTTGCAGCTATAGTGATAACTATCCATAGAATGATAGAAATTGGAACACCTTGAACAATGGGAGTTCCATCATTAATTGTATCTATTAAGTTATTGCGCGCCAAGAAATTAAAAAACCACGGAAAAAGCTCCGCTGAAAAAAACTGTCCTAATGGATCATTTTCAATGGTTTCTCTTAGTCCCCCTATTTGAGTTCTCCCTGTTATAAGGCGAGTTAAAGCAATAGTGAAGCCACGCAGTATAAAAAGCATAGCCAGGGTTACTATAAAAGAAGGTAATTTAGTTTTAATTACCAGTATTCCGTTTATATAACCAACCATAATCGCACAGCCAAAAGCAAAAATAATGGAAGACCACAGAGGCCAGCCCCAAGTTACTGTGGGTATAGCTATACATATACCAGCAAAGCCAATCATAGAGCCAACTGAAAGGTCAAATTCTCCTCCTATCATAAGTAATGATGCTGCAACAGCTATAATACCAAGCTCCGCAGACCATTCTAAAAAGTTGACAGTTCCTAAGGCAGAAAACATCCCACTCCCACCTGATGCAACATCCATACCGCCAAAAAGTAAAAAAACTAAAATTGCCCCGCCTAATGCCCCTAATTCAGGACGTGAAAGAAATTTCTTAGCCCAAGATTCCTCCCTTAATCGTTCATCCTGCTTTCCCGTTAATTGTTGTTTATCGTTCATATCTAATAATTCTCTTGTTTAAATAAAAAAAAGGAGAACCTATATTAGGTTCTCCTTTTGAACATCTTATCTAAGACCTTTCTTAGATAGAGCAATTACTTGTTTGGCATTGTCTTTAGTAACAAAGCCAGGACCAGTCATAACAAGTCCGCTAGGAATGGTCTGATAACGAGCATTCGCAGCCAACATTACTACTGGTAAATATCCTTGCAAAACCGGTTGTTGGTCTATAAGGAATGTCATTTGTCCTTTTGCTGTTGCATCAAGTGTTTCAGCAGCTAAGTCAAAAGAGCCAAATTGAAGTTTTCCAACTTTGCCTGTTTCTTTCAAAGCATCCAAAGTAGGCAGAGCAGATATAGGACCTAAGGTCAATATGCTATCAATTTTAGAGTTCTTTTTAAGAGCAGCGAGAACAGCATTCTTAACAGCAGTAGGATCTTGTCCGTTAACCGCTAGAATACGCACCTTGCCACCAAGACCTTTCTTGAAGCCAGCACAACGTAAGTCAAGAGCGACATTACCCACTTCATGATTCACGCAAAGAGCATTCTTGCCGCCAGCAGCTTTCATGCGCTCACCGCCACCAAGACCTGCTTCATATTCCGTTTGTCCTACATGGACAGAAACACCAAGACTCTTGTAGACATCGCTACCAGAATTAATGGAAATAACTGGAATACCAGAAGCAACAGCTCTCTTAATAGATGGTCCTAAAGCATCAGCATCAGGAATGGATACTACTATGCCATCAGGCTTTTGAGCAACAGCTGAATCAATGAGCTTTGACATTTCAACCATGTCAAAGGTAGCAGGAGCTAAATATTTATATTTAACTTTGCTATCTTTTGCAGCAGCTTTAACACCATTGCTTACGATACCCCAGAAAGGGTCATGTGACTGGCCGTGGGTTACCACGATAATGTTAACCGCGAAAGCGGAACTTGCAACAAAAGCAAATCCTACAATAAGAGTTGTTAATAATTTTTTCATAATTATATAATTTAAATAATAATAATTTGAAATTATACATCCACTAAGCGAATACATAATTTCATTTTTTCACTTATAGTTCTGTGAAGTAATCCACAGAAGGTATAAATAATTATACCCTGAATTTTATTTTATGCTAAATAATACATTATTCAACTATTATTCTTTTATATTAACATTTAACTTTATTAGGCGCTGCGATACAATTTTGTCATCACAAACTCTTTATGCCGCAAGGTCTCTGCCGCCGTGCTCCTGCCACTGGCGCTTCTTAGAGTAGCATCAATAAGCATATCGCCTGCCTCATCAAGATTAATTTCGCCGCGCAATAAACCAGATACATCCACATCTATATGCTCCGACATAGTGCGAACTGTGCGCGGATTTGCCGAAAGTTTTACCACTGGAATAACTGGGTTACCAATTACATTACCTTGCCCAGTAGGAAATAGATGCACGGTAAAACCGCCTGCTGCCTGCAAGGTTACACACTCTGCGGCTGCAGATGAAGTGTCCATGTAATAAAGCCCTGCTCCCTGCGCTGGCATTTCAGCTGGTTGCAAGACATCCACATACTTAGCATTCTTACCAATTTTTTGTATATTACCAAGCGCCTTTTCTTCTATGGTCGTCAAACCGCCAGCGATGTTTCCTTTGGTGGGCTGGGACTCTGAAAGGTCATTAGTTTTTTCTTGCATTATCAGGTCATTGTATGATTCCCAAGTTTTAAGAAACTTTTGTCCCACTTCATCACGGACGGCTCTGGTCGCAACTATCTTCTCGGCGCCAGTTATTTCTGAGGTCTCTCCAAAGCAGGTATAGGCGCCTACTTTATCAAACTTATCAATTAAATTACCCACTGTAGGGTTGGATGCCAAACCAGAAGTAGTATCGGACTCGCCACATTTTACTGCCACCCATAAATCGGATACTGGGCATTCCTCGCGTCTGCTTTCTGACGCTTCCTGGACATACTCTTGCGCCTTGCGTGATGCTTTGGCAATCGTGCTTAAATCTCCGTTTAGTTCTATGGAAAAGCCAGCAACTGGTTTGCCTGTCTTGGCTATGCCATCAACCACCTTTTTGGTCCAGCCCTCTTCTATTCCTATGACTATAACAGCGGCAATATTCGGGTTTGACCCTATGCCGATTATGGTTCTAAAGTGAAGCTCAAGGTCTTCACCAAACTGCAACCTGCCGTAGCTGTGGGGCAAAGCCAGAGTTCCGCTGATATTATTTGCTACCCCTTCACATGCCGCATTGGATATATCATCCACTGGCAAGATTGCAACATAATTACGAGTTCCCACCCTTCCATTTTCTCTTTTATATCCCCAAAAAGTATAATCTTTCATTGTTTCACCACCTCTTCGTCTTGGCATTATGGACATGAACATGGCAACCCTGCTTTATTGCATCCGCAGTTATTACACCCATATCCTCTCCATATTTAATAATAGTATCGCCCTTATTTAAATCCACAAGAGCTATCTTATGTCCTAAGGGTATATCGTCCTCGGCTTGCAGATTAAGCGATTCCTCGCTCTCCATATCCTTGCCATTCAATGTCATTCCTTTAACCACATCTTCGGTTACTACCACTGCGACGTTGTCTTTGGAATGATGGACTAAAAAATTAATAGATTTTGCATTCATGCTTCTTATCCTATCACAACACAGGATACTTACCACACATAAAAACATTATTTATTATAGAATCTGCTGTAGGGGCGTGAGCTGCACTCCGCCCCTACAGACCTGAGTCGCAAGGATTTATATCATTAGTTTGTACCACACACATATAATATTAGTATGTTAAGTAGTTCGCTAAATATTTCACCAATTTCTTTGGGGACAGTTAAGTTTGGCAGAAACACGGGAGTTAAATACACTAATAAATTCAATCTGCCAAGCGATGAAGAATTGCGCCAACTCCTTAGTGTGGCGCGCGGACTTGGCATTAATTTTTTGGATACTGCGCCCGCTTATGGCAGCAGTGAGGCAAGAATAGGTAAGTTAGTTGGCAATGATGAATATTGGAAAATTGGCACCAAAGCTGGTGAGGTGTTTGACGGTAGCACCTCTCATTATGACTTCTCCCCTCAAGCATTGCTGCGTCAGATAGAAAATAGCCGCAAGGTGCTACAACGGGATACCCTTGATGTCCTTCTTATTCATTCAAACGGGGATGATGAACGCATAATAAAAGAAGAAGGTGCTTTAGATACACTGGCTAACCTAAAAGATAAAGGATTAATTGCATCTTTTGGCATGTCGGTTAAAACCCCGCAAGGGGCTATATTGGCTTTAGAAAGCAGCGATGTTGTTATGATTGAATATAACATTCTTATGCCTGATAGCGAGCTGGAACAATGGCAACAAGTCATAGATAAAGCCGCTGATAAAGGCAAGTCCGTGTTGGTAAAGAAAGCACTGGCAAGCGGTAAGGCGCTGCAAGAATACTCTCTCGGCGAGTGCGTGGATTTTATTCTCTCCAATAAAGGAATTACCTCATTGGTGTTGGGAACGCTTAATCAACAACACTTAAAAGATGCAGAGGCGAGCCATGCTCGCAATTAGCATTATTAACGCTGCAATATAAAAGTAACAGGTCCATCGTTTACTAAAGAGATTTTCATCATTGCGCCAAACACTCCAGTTGCCAATTGTGCTGGCACACCTGTATTTTTCTTTAATACTTGCGCCTTTTCAAGAACATAAGTAAATAATCCACTTGCTTCATCGGGCACTGCTGCAGATGAGAAACTCGGTCTAAGCCCCTTATGGGTGCTAGCTGCTAAAGTAAATTGAGAAACCAGCATAAGTCCGCCTTGAACATCTGCAAGGGGCAGAGACATTCTTCCCTCAGCATCACTAAAAAGCCGATAATTGATTATGGTATGAAGCAGTTTATCTGCATTCTCATGAGTATCGCCCTTCTCTATGGCAATTAATGCCACTATTCCTTGCTCTATGCTTTGATAGTTTGGTGGATTGGCTGGGGGATTGCCTAAGGTATTATCCCGGGGATTAGTTAAGGCATCTACAATATACAGCTGCGCGCTTTCAACCCTTTGAATGACGGCTTTCATATTATTTTCTCTCCATTATTCTCTCCATTATTCTCTATATGTGATTTGCGTGTTGAACCACGCATGGCAATAAGAACACGCTCTCCAGCACTTAAATCCTTAATCTGCCGCAGGTTTATATAGTTGCTGCGGGCTGCTATACGCTTCACCGCTATGCCTTGTTGTTTGCCATGCTCAATTATTAGCAACCCTCTATCTTTTAACATACGCTGTGACTCCCAACATAGCTTCCTTATCAAACTCAGGCCATCTTCCCCATCGCTTAAAGCAATGAGTGGTTCATCTTTAAGCTCGGGGAGATGCAACATCTCTGCTTTGGCAATATAAGGTAAATTGGCGATAATAACATCATAGCCAAGCCGCCGCCTAATGTTAGAAAACATATCTGATGTCAGCAGCTTTATTTTGCTATCAACTATCAATGCAGCATTTTCAGCAGCTACTTGCAATGTTTTATGACTTATGTCTGTAGCAGTGATATGCCAGTTTGCCCTTTTAGCAGCTATACTAATGCTTATTGCCCCGCTACCACAGCCGATTTCCAGCACTCGCAAAGGGCGTGTAGCAATAAGATTATCCAGTACCCAATCCACTATACATTCACTTTCAGGGCGTGGTATCAAGGTATTAGAATTCACCTTAAAGTTGTGGTCGTAAAACCCCCATTCACCAAGTATATAAGCCAGCGGCTCGCCTTTTATTCTACGTTCTACACAATTAGAAAAGTCCCTAATCTCCGCATTACTCAGTATCCTATCAGGATAAGTTATCAGTTGTTCTTTGCTAACATTTAGTATATAAGTGGCGAGCAAATATGCCTCATTTCTCCGTTGATGAAAATCAACCTGCTCAACTCTATCATACAATTCCAAGATAAAAGCAAGATTATTATTTATGGTCACTGCTGGTATAGTCACTGCTTAAAGGATAAGATAATTTTGCCATTGTTAACATTATTAATCATTAGGTCGCCAAAACCCATAACATTATGTTAATATGTGGAATGTAACCTATTCTTAATGTATTCTACAATAGTCAGCAAATAAGCCAGCAAACAATTTTGTATGCCAAAGCCAGTAAATACTTTAGCCAATGCGCAAGCAAAATGGCTTAATCCCACTGAGGCAATGAAAAAAAACATCCACACCTGCATAACATTAAGGCGTAACTACCCTGGCGGTTTTGGCATAAGCAATCCTTCCCATAAGAGCAATCGTGCTCGCCTTATAAGGGATTATCGTCTTAAAGGCATCCAATGGCTTAAGCAAATTCATAAAAAACGTAGCATAGAAGCCCCCACCTTTCCAACGCCCACCGCAGATGCTGCATGGACTAAAACACCTCATTTTGCCTGTGCCGCTCTAACTGCCGATTGTTTACCGGTCTTTTTTACCAATGATTCAGCCACTCAGGTGGCAGTAGCCCACGCTGGATGGCGTGGTTTGGCGGCAGGCATTCTGGAAAGTGTTATTTCCTCCTTCCATAAAGATGATAAAATACATGCTGCATTCGGTCCCGCCATAAGCAAGGATTACTACGAGGTAGGACAGGAGTTCGTAGATGCTTTTCCCCAACATATTCATAGTAGCTGCTTTCACTCAGCTAAAAGCGCAAACAATGCTATTTATGCGGACCTTTATGCTATTGCTGCCAAAACACTTGAAAGTAACAATATAGCTGCCCCGCCCATTCCTAAATGGTGTACCTACAAAGATAAAGATTTATTTCCGTCTTATAGACGAGATAATGTGATGAATAATAATCACTACGATAGAATTGCTAATCTCATCTGGATAGCATAATCTTATGAAAACATATCAATATGAACGATAAAATAATTGATGGCAAAGCCATCTCTGCTAGTATCTTAGAAGAAGTTCAAACTCAAGCAACTGAGTTTAGTGCAATACACGGCTTTGCCCCTGCGCTTGCAGTTGTCCTTGTTGGAGAAGATGCGGCAAGCCATATTTACGTGAACAATAAAATAAAAACCTGCAAAAAAATAGGCATAACCTCTTATCTAAAAAAATTACCAGCGGATACAAGCGAACAAGAGTTATTAGAAACGATTGATATGCTAAATAATGATGAAAGCATCCATGGCATATTGGTGCAGCTGCCATTGCCTGCACATATTGATAACCGTAAAATCATTGAGGCAATTGACCCAAGCAAAGATGTAGATGGCTTCCATCCACAGAATATTACTTCGTTATATCTCAATAGTCCCAAGGGTTTTGTCCCTTGCACTCCTTTAGGTTGTTATATTATGTTACAGAAAATTGGCATTAAGTTGCAAGGACTTCATGCTGCCATAGTTGGGCGCTCAAACATAGTGGGAAAGCCACTTAGCATGCTTTTGCTATTACGTGGTAATTGCTCAGTAAGTATGTTGCACTCGCACAGTAACAACCCGCAAAAAATAACCAAACAGGCAGATATACTCATCAGTGCAGTAGGTTCTCCAGGGCTGATAACCTCAGAATGGGTTAAGGATGGTGCAGTGGTTATTGATGTCGGCTTGAGCCGCGCAAAAAATGGTGAAGGGAAACTGCAAGGCGATGCCGACTTTGATGACCTATTACCCAAAGTATCACGAATAACACCAGTCCCTGGCGGGGTTGGTCCCATGACAATAGCAGGACTGATGATGAATTGCATGAAAGCGGCTATGCTTAAGCATCCACATGCTCGCGTCCCCTCAGTGTAGATTAAAGTGTAGATTAAAGTATAGATTAATCAGGTATAAATAAATTGATGCATATATATAACACTCTCAGCGGCAAGAAAGAACTTTTCAAATCACATATTGCCAATAAGGTTTCAATCTATGTTTGTGGCATAACTGCTTATGATATGTGCCATTTAGGGCACCTTAGAGTGGCAATTAACTTTGATATTTTCATAAAATACATGCAAAGATGCGGCTATAAGGTCAAATATGTGCGCAATATCACTGACATAGACGACAAAATAATTCAACGTGCCCAGGAAGAAAACATGGACTTTCTTGATATAAGCCGCCGTTATAGCGATGAAATGCAGAAGGATTATAAGTCGTTTGGGCTAGCTTCTCCAGATTTTGAACCGCGCGCTACCTCTTACGTCAAAGAAATGATTGCTTTGATAAAAAACTTAGAGCAATCAAACATCGCCTACTTAACAAAAAATGGCGATATCTGTTATCGCGTCCGCAGTTTTGATGGTTATGGCAAGCTCAGTCATAAGAAGATTGACGAACTAAGAAGCGGAGTTCGCGTTGAAAAAGACGAAAGTAAAGAAGACCCTCTGGACTTTGTCCTGTGGAAAAGTTCAAAACCCGGCGAACCCGCATGGGATTCACCATGGGGCAAAGGACGCCCTGGTTGGCATATTGAATGCTCGGCTATGATTCGCTGCTGCTTGGGAACAACTATTGATATACATGGCGGTGGACGTGATTTAATCTTCCCTCATCATGAAAATGAAATAGCTCAATCCGAGTCGGCACATCATAAGCACCTCGCCAGCTACTGGATGCACTGCGGACATCTTATGATTAATGGCAAAAAGATGTCTAAATCACTCAATAACTTTGTTACTATCAGGGATGTGTTGCGCCAGTATGATGTTGAGACCGTCAAATATTTTATGAATAGCGCTCATTATCGCACCCAGTTGGACTTTTCACCGACTATTATGAAACAAGCGCATGCTTCTTTAGAACGGCTGTATCGCGCTCTGGAGTCATTCTCTTATCAAGAACTAATTAGTGGGAGTGAGAGTGGGAATGGGAGTGAGGGAGGAAAAGCCGCCGCTGCTTCGTCTGAGCCAACTGATGAAGAGCATAAGTTTTACGAGGCAATGGATGATGACTTCAATACCCCTAAAGCCCTATCAATTCTATTTAATATGGCTAAGATTACGCAAAAACATAATGATATTCGTAGCGCCAGGAGTTTGCGACGTTGTGGCAATCTATTAGGAATTCTATGCCAAGACCCAGCAGTGTTTCTTAAGCAAGGGACGCAAGTCAGCGCTGGAGTTCATAATGATTCTGAAATTAAAAAGATAGAGAAACTACTCGCAGCAAGAGACAAAGCCCGTCAAGAAAAGAATTGGGATAAAGCTGACGAACTAAGAAAAGAATTGGATGAAATAGGAGTAACAATAGAAGATACTGCTAAAGGTGGTGTCTGGCGTGTTAAGAGCGAAAGCTAACTACAAATATTGGAATCTATTCTTGCTGTAATGCAATTGAACGAAATATAGCAGGCGCCTTATTCTTATCCACACTGCTATTTGACTTTTCCAGTAGTTTGGCATACTCAATATGCACTCTGGGATCAGCATTAGGATTAACCCTTATTAAATCAGCATAATACTCCCTTGCCTTAGGGATTAAGTCGTTACGAACACTCAGTTCGGCAAGCGCGGCTAATAAGCTTTCATCTTGCGCTCCTCCCTTTTGTGAGCCCCCCTTGCCTCCATGCTTTATCTTGTACTTTCCTTTTTCCTTTAACTCTTCCAAAAAGTGTAACTGATGTAAAGGACGTTCAGATAATATGGACTTATAAGCATCAACTAATGGAGGCGCATAATTATTCTGTATTTCTTTGCGTAGTAGTTCCTCCGCCTCTGCTTTATCCCCCAGTTTAGAGCAAGCAAGAGCATAAGCCGCAATTAATTGCGCCTTCTTTTTTATTCTGCTATTTAATGATCTCCATAGTTTTTTCAAACCACCTATATCGCTTGTATGATTAAAATATAGAAGTAAATTGCCCTTTCTTTCTTCATCCTCCCCACTCGTGACAATTAATAAATCAGCAAATTTCTCCCACTCCTCGCTCTGAACATATAGTTCTTTTAACATCCCAGCAATAAAGGGTTCGCTTTTAGCATCGGCGCTATAAGGAGCAAGAAGATTAAGTGCCTGCTTATAGTTTTTCTGCTCTTTATAAGCACGGGCGAGTAGAATATCCGCCCCCTTCATAGCATTGTCTTTTTCCTCTGGGTTTGCCGCAGCACGTCCCCGAATCTTTTCCACCATATCAATTAATTCTGTGTATTTCTTATTATGTAAGCAAACCTCAGCTCCTAACATAAGCGCTTCCAAGCTGCGGTTGTTGCTCAACAGGACGTTCATACTGCGGTATACTTGATTAAAACTACCAGCTGCCATCCGTAACAGCGCCTGCCTTAATAATATTGTAGATTTTTTACTTTTTCCAAGAGTAATCCTATTTTGTATTCTGCTTGGAAGAACAACCATTCCTTTAACAATCCGATAAACTACCCATAAAAGAGTAGCACACAAAACGAAGGTAATTATCCCCACCCATAATGATGTTTCTAACGAAACACCGCGAAATGATATTAAGATGTAACCACTATCTGCTGCAATCCACTGTCCCAAAGCTGCCCCCGCTAACACAAATAGCAAGGCAAAGATTATAAAGCGCGCCGCCATAACTATAAATTAATGCGCATTTTTAGGGACCATACAGAGTAGTAACACTACGTAAAGCAGGTAAATCTTTGGGCAAGAGGGACGCTTCCATCATCTCATCAATCAGATTAATTGCAATATCTCTTTTCTGATTTTCTGAGAAAAGAGTAATCATATTCTCGCGAATATCTGCCAATATTCTTTTATACAAATCCTCCTCCCCCGCTAAAATTGCGCTTTGTGCTTGAAGCACCTTAATTTCAATGACAAGACGCAGCAATGGAATCTCTTTTTCAGATAATAAGTTGGCGGGACCAACAGAGGCGCGACTAATCCGAATATAAGGTGCAAGAGGTGTGAATATTTGGGGGGTGAATATTCTTGTTACGTAATTCCAGTATTTAGTTATTCCTGTTATGGTTGCATTATCAATTGGCAATATATACGAGTTTGCAATATTTGTATTATTGAGGGCAGTAGATTGAGTCGCTTGAGACGCTTGGGTCCCTTGAGTAGCTTCTAGTTCCTGCTCATCTTCAAACTTAAATTCTTTATGGTTAACTGGTAATTCCTTGATCATTTCTTGTAGATACCCGAGTTCTTGGAAGATATTAGCCGTCTCAATATTAAAGAAGTTTTCATAAACCTGTATATCATGATTCAATGCCCCCAATAATGCAATATTTTCACTGGAGGGAGACGCCGTCACTAGCTCGCGTGCTTCCATTAATAAGTAGCTGATGGCTGTGGGATGATTACCTAATATCCTTTGTTGTTCAGCAAGATACAACAATTGGTTTATTTGTAATAACCAAACTTCCTGAGGTTGTAATTTTTGCAGTGATTCCCGAAAGGACTCCATTAGACCATCAAGTGCTTGGAGTTTACTATTGATTTCAACTTTTTCTTTACGCAAAGAGGCGACCTCTTTTTGTGTATCCTGCAGTGGTCCCAACAGGGTTGCTTCTAATGCTTCAATTGACTTTTGATTAAGCGCAACTTCTTCCTTTAGATTGGTATTTAGAATAAATGAAACATAGTAAAAATACCCAAGAACCCCAATGATAATAATTGCAACTCCATAACCCAAGAAATGCTTCCACAAGGAAAGTATTTTGGTTATTTCAGAAGAAGAGGATTTATTCTTTGCCGCAGTAGTTGGAGTAGCTGGAGTGGCTGGCGTATTAGCCGTATCATTAGCTTTAGATTGAGGCGATTTTTTACTTGCCATAACTCTTACACAGAAATACTATTCCCTTTCTAAACTATTTTTCTTCAGTAACTCCAGAAATTGTTTATTGGAAGTAGTATCTTTCATTTTCTTAATTAAGAACTCAATAGCTTTAGAATCATCCATAGTTGCTAGGAACTTACGGATTATCCACATTACCTGCTGCTCTTCCTTAGAAACTAACAATTCATCTCTACGGGTTCCAGACCTTCTAATATTAATTGCTGGGAATATACGTTTTTCAGCAACATCTCGTTCTAAATGTAACTCCATATTTCCTGTTCCTTTAAATTCTTCATAAATAACTTCATCCATCTTTGAGCCAGTATCCACCAATGCGGTGGCGATTATAGTTAAGCTACCGGCATTTTCAAGATTACGCGCCGCGCCAAAGAATCTTTTAGGTTTCTCTAAAGCATTTGAATCAACACCGCCCGTTAATACCTTGCCAGAAGATGGGGCAATAGTGTTATAAGCCCGTGCTAAACGGGTAATGGAATCAAGCAAAATAATTACATCTTTTTTATGCTCAACCAATCTCTTAGTTTTATCCAGTATCATTTCACTAACCTGAACATGACGCGCTGGTGGCTCATCAAAAGTACTTGCTACCACTTCGCCATTGACAGAACGTTGCATATCAGTAACCTCTTCAGGCCTTTCATCAATCAATAAAACAATCAAAACACATTCTGGATTATTCTGCTCAATTGCTCGCGCAATACTCTTTAGTATTACTGTTTTACCAGCTTTAGGTGGGGAGACAATCAGCCCCCGTTGACCCTTGCCTATCGGGCTAAGAAGGTCAATAACTCGGGTAGTAACATTACTCTTATCTCCTGTTATTTCCAACTTAAGTTTTTCTTCCGGGAAAACTGGGGTTAGATTTTCAAAAAGTATTTTCCCCTGTGCTTCTTCAAGTGTTTCTCCGTTGACTGTATCAATATAGTTTAGTGATAAATATCTTTCACTTTGCTTGGGAGCATTAATTTTACCTACTATGGTATCACCAGTTCTTAGCTTAAATTTCTTGATTTGCCCTGGCGACACATACACATCATCCGCGCCTGCAAGATATGAGCTTTGCGGTGAACGTAAAAAGCCATAGCTGTTTTGCACTATCTCAAGTGTGCCCTCCCCTTGAATCTCTTCGCCTTGTTCCGCAGCATTTTTCAGGACATGAAAAATAATATCCTGTTTTTTAGAGCGACTTAGTTTATCTTTAAGCTTATCATCCCTTGAATATGGAAGTAGCTCTTGAATAGTTTTCTCTCTTAGATCTCTTATATCTATCATTAAAGTATAGTTGTAATAATACAGCGACTATTCATAAGGAAAGCCCCTGCATAATAATAAAATTGTTGAAAAACCCTAAAGGTTTTTTTCTATGAATTTAATCAAATTGTCTTTGCTCACAGCTCCCACTAAAGTATCCTTCATTTGACCGTCACCAAATATTATAAGTGTAGGGATACCACGAACACCATATTTTTCTGCCGCTTGATTATGTTTGTCAACATCAACTTTGTAAAATTTCATTTTGCCAGCATAATCAGGAGCAATTTCTTCTATAATTGGCGCAATCACCTTGCATGGTCCGCACCAGTCCGCATAGAAATCAACCAAAGCAACATCATGCCCTTGCTCAATATTTGCAATAAACTCCTCATCGCTAATTGTTTTTATACTACTCATATTACTAGTTAGTTATTAGTTAGAACGGTTATTTGGTCTAGGTCTTCTTCTACTATAATCAGAGGATGAACCAGAGCCAGAGCTAGATCTAGATCTACCGCGTCCGCCACGCGAATTTCTGTTCTGCTCACCTCCTCTATAGCTTGAATTTCCTCTATTTCCTTGACGCGATTGTGAAGAGTATGAACCACCTCTACGTCCCCCGCCACGTCTATATTTTCCATGTCTTCTACGCCCTTGTCCTTTATACTTGGGTTTACGTGAGCGAAATACTTTTTTGAATATAGCCATTATTTTACCCCAGAAACTCTCCTTATTAGGTGAGGTCTCGCTCATAATATCAACCGCGCTTATCATAGGTTCGCGCTTAACATTACTGGGGACATCGTTATTATTATTATTATTGCTATCAGAAGTATCATCTTTGCCATCAACGACAATTTCTACTCCATTAACATTCTTATAACTCATTTTAAACAGAGGGATTTCCATATCAGGATTGCTGCTCAAGCTAATCTCGTCCTGATATTTTTCTTTTAATTGGTTAATTTGTTCTCCTTGAGTTCTAATTAGTATGTCATAAACCTCGCCTGGCATTTCACAAAAAATGGACTTGATTATAGAGTTATGACACAGCTCATTTATTCTGCGGAATATTTGTGACGCCAAAGCGCTTGCGGTTAATATAGTACCAGAACCATTACATAGCGGGCACTTTTGCAGATAGAATTCATCCAAAGAAGATCTGAGGCGCTGACGTGACAACTCCATCATACCAAACCGAGATATACTACCCATACGGACACGGGATTTATCTTTGCGAACCTCAGTTTTAAACATATCCTCAACTTTGGCTTTATTGTTACGCTCCATCATATCAATAAAATCAATAACTATTAGCCCGCCTATATCACGTATCTTCATCTGCAAAGCTATTTCTTTTACTGCCTCCAGATTATTGGTTAGAGCTGTATCTTCAACATTAGCACCCTTATTAGCGCGCGAAGAATTAACATCTATTATAAACATGGCTTCGGTGCGATCCATCACCAATTGCCCACCCGAAGGTAGTTGCACTATATGTTGAAATGCTGACCTAACTGTCTTTTCTATATCATAGTGAGTAAATAGAGGCACATCAGATTCATATAGGACTACCTTGCTGGCTAGATTAGGTGCGGTCTGACTTATGACTCCTTTTACCGTTTCAAACTCTTTGGGAGAATCCACAATAATTTCTTCAACTTCATCCAATAATTGGTCGCGCAATGTTCTAGTTATGACATCGCTTTCTTTGATAATCAATATTGGAGCAGGGCTTTCCTGGTCTATCTTAGATACTCCATCCCACAGCCGTTTAAGATAATCCATGTCCCATTTCAATTCTTCCTCCGAACGTCCAGCAGCTGCTGTGCGCACAATGGCACCAAATCCTTCGGGGACTCCTATTTCACTGATTATACGATTCGCATCATTGCGTTCATCGCTTGAAAAATGCCGTGAAATGTTAATCTCGCTTTGAGAACCGCGATTCAACACTATGAATCTACTGGCAATAGTGATAAAAGTAGTCAGAGCAGCGCCTTTGTCTTTACGCGCTTCTTTTGCTACCTGGACTATCATTTCCTGCCCCACTTTCACCAAGGACTTCAAGTCCTTACGGCGATTATAGGGTTCACTGAGATACTCGGGGACTATTTCTTTTGCTGGCAAAAAACCATTCCTTTCTTCGCCATAATTAACAAAAACTGCCTCTAAACTCGGCTCTATTCTTGTTACTACCCCTTTGTAAATGTTAGATTTTGTTCTAAAATGTTCTTTAGATTGTAAATCAAAGTCCGCCAACTCACCATTATTTACCACTGCAATTCTTATCTCTTCAGAAGAATTTGCATTTACTAATATTTTATTAGCCATATTAAATAGTTACTATTTTATTGTGTATACACATACTACACTTAAGAGGAAAATGGATTAAACTCTGCTAAATAATAATAAAAAGTAACAGATGAACGACTAATATCAGTCAATTCACCGTTATAAATATCTGCAACAAATTGCAATGTGGGAACTAATTTAAGCTATTGATTAAATAACCTGTTTTCAACACTTCTATAGGTAATATTATAGGAATATAGTTCTTTATTTATTTATTTAGCTTATACAAGCTTATACACTAGCTATAAATCCATCGGTAAATACTTTTACCAGTTATATATTCTAATATACGTCTATCTCTTAAATTCAAAAAAAAATTTATTAAATAAAATTGCCATTTACTCACCTATTCAATTATTTATATAGTTAGGCAACTTTCGTTCATTATACACAAGTTTTAATATTTTGATTAACTTATGCATAAAAAAGTCAGAAAAATTAGAGTTATTTATCCAGCTTGATCAGTTGGGTAGGATAAGCAAAGTCCGCCCCATGCTTTTTCACCAAATCTGCTATTTTAAAAAGAATGTCTCCTTTAACCCGCTGGAAGTCAGCCCAACTGGTAGCATAAGTTATGGCGCTTATAAAGAAATTTAAAGAGGACTCGCCATACTTATCAAAAGCCACCACTAATGTCTGATTATTATCTATTCCTTCATCCTCACGCAGCATTTCTTCCACATCTTTCAATAATGCCGGTAGTTTAGTAATGTCTTCATAACGGACTCCGATGGTCTCTAAAATCCGTCTATTCTTCATTCTTTGTGGATTCTCTATGTGATTATTAACAAAAATTGAATTAGGGACATACAAGGGCCTCTTGTCAAAAGTGCGAATAAGGGTTGTGCGCCAGCTTATTTTTTCTACTACCCCTTCAACATTTAGAGCAGGACAACGCACCCAATCCCCTACTACAAATGGGCGTTCCCAAAAAAGCAAGGCGCCTGCAACGAAATTAGAAAGAGGATCTTTAAGTGCAAAGCCCAGAATAATGCCTCCCAGCCCACCAAATGCCAATAGCCCTGCAATAGAAACGCCTATAACATTTAGCAAGGTTAGCGCTGCAATAATAATTACCCCAACTCGCAGCAAAATGATAAGCGAATGCGCTTCAAGAGGACTAATCTTTATACGACGACTTACTGACTGTGGCAAAACATTAGAACCCTCAGCAATTAACTCCTTTTCTAACTTAGAAATAAA
Source organism: Gammaproteobacteria bacterium (assembly GCA_965207945.1). Lineage (GTDB taxonomy): Bacteria > Pseudomonadota > Gammaproteobacteria > CBDBNL01 > JAAOII01 > JAAOII01. Next base: position 853,440 of record OZ242303.1, on the reverse strand, counting down.
ACGAAAAATAGTCCAAAATAAAACAATAGTTAATGCAAAAGAAAATATTACGGGGACATCCATTACTTCATAATTGACAAAGGTTAATCCAATTCCTAAAATAATATAGCCGCCAATAAAAAGTATAAAAGTGGCAAAAGGAATATTTACTGCAAAAAGAGCTATTTTACTTAACTGTGATGACGACTTATTTGCCAAGAAAGTCATCACCTTATAGATACGTCCCCATACAAAAAAAGCAATAAAAGTTACAAGAAAGAAAATCCCAATCAATATGAGCTTGCCATATTCAGTTTGTAACTGAATGTTTATATATGCTTCAATGTCCATTATAGTAATTTGATTTTAGCATAACGTCTTTTGCCTGCTTTGAGGATGAACTCAGCGCCTTTGGCGGCAATAAATTTAGTGTCTTCAATTTTTTCATTGTCAATGAGAACTGCTCCTGCTTTAATTAAGCGCAATGCCTCGCTGGTACTGGCGGTAAGCCCTGCATCTTTGAGTAAATTGCCAATGGCTATTCCATCTGCGGATACTTGCAGCGATTTTTCGGGAATATCAGCTGGCTGAATCCCGCGACTAAACTGGGACATAAATGATTCTCGCGCTGCGGCTGCCTGCTCTTTGCTGTGCAACAAACAAACAATTTTTTCTGCTAATTCAAGCTTAATATCACGCGGATTAACTTCACCCGTTGTCGCGTCTTGTTTCATATTGACAAGCGCTTCGCCATCGCACAGTCGTAAGTATTCCCAATAGTCCCACATTAATTCATCAGAAATAGACATCACCTTGCCAAACATTTCAGTGGGAGGTTCCAAAAAAGCAATATAATTGTTCAAGGACTTAGACATCTTCTTAACTCCGTCAGTCCCAACCAACAGAGGTAGGACTATTACTGCCTGACTCTCCTGTCCATAATCCTTTTGTATCTTACGCCCCACTAATAAATTAAATGTCTGGTCGGTTCCCCCCAATTCCACATCGGCTTTTAATGCAACCGAATCATACGCCTGCGCCAGTGGATAGAAAAATTCATGCAGAGCGATAGCTGTTCCTTCTTTGTAACGAGTATAAAAGTCCTCCCTCTCCAACAATCTGGCGACATTATAATGCGCCATAAGTTTTATGATTTCCTGCGGAGATAACTTATCAAACCATTCCGAGTTATAGCGAACCTCGGTCTTCTCAACATCCAAGATTTTCCCAACCTGAGAAATATATGTTTTTGCATTTTCTTCAATTTCTTTGCGGCTTAGAGGCGGACGGGTTTCATTTTTACCAGTAGGGTCGCCGATGGCAGCGGTAAAATCGCCCACTAAGAATATTACCTTATGTCCTAAATCTTGAAAGTCCTTTAATTTTTTAAGCTGCACCAGATGTCCTAAATGAAGATCAGGCGCAGTTGGGTCAAAGCCAATCTTAATCCTTAGCGACTTACCTTTTTTTAATTTTGCCAGCAGTTCATCCTCGCCAATAATGTCAGAAGTCCCTTGGCGGATAATTTTAAGTTGTTCTTCAGGACTCATTTATCAGAGCAAGTTTTTCTATTACAGGGTTGGCATAAACACGCAGATATGATTCAAGCAATTGTGGGTTTGCATCAGTCAATTCTGCTTTTATTCTTTTTTCCAAGTAAGGGCACTCGGTAGTATCCGGCTTAAAAGCTTTCAGGGCGCTTTCTAATGTAGCCGCGCTTTCCAATCCGCGCTCAACTAATTGCTCAAGCGCGTAAAAATGTGAATTAAAAAGTTTATAGTTGGAAACGATTGACTTGTCTAAAGAGTTTGCGATATCTGTAATACTTGCATCATCATCCCAAGTCATCTGTTGGCTAATATAAACATGTATCTTGCCCTTATAACCAGTCATTCCAGCGCCAAGTTCTTGTAAGTCAGTTGCATCCCCTCCAGTGGCTTTTTTGCGCTTGCCCCAAGTAAGTTCCTTTGCCTTATAAATGGCGCAAGGGTCATATTGATATGAGATGGACACGCTTCTTATATTAAGCAAATTAAGTGCCGCAGCAACAGAAATTTCTTTGCCTTTGCTAAGTCGTAGCATTTTTAACACTGCTGGACTGGTCTTATCACGGCTATCCTTAGCCCTCCCTTCGCGCTGAGCCAACCACACATTATCGCCTTGCTCAATGGAGAATCTTATAAAGCATGATAGGTGTTTGATTTCTTTTAGCATTTCCCTAACTGATGAGAAACTTCTTTTTACTATAAAACTGCGATTCAATCTCATAACATCTGCCGCATAACGATTGGAAAGCAAATTGTCGCCTATTCCTACCAATGGAAAAGGCAAGTCGCGTAAAAATAAATTATGGCAAACCACCGCAGGATCCACTGCAATATCGCGATGGTTAGACAAAAATAGATAACTCTTATTTTCATCTGGCTCATCTTGCCAAATGTTAGTAATTCCATCAGAAGTTTTATTCAGCATGCGAAAGAAAAACCAGGCAATTACTTTAAGCTGAAAAGATTTAATATTATGAACCTTTCTAAGTTTGTTGCTAATAATCATACGACATAGCAAAGCCGCCCAAGATGGTGAAATTCTGCTAATCCGTGGAAAAGCCATTTTACCAACGCGAAAGAATATTTCATTTTGCTCTAACAAACGTTCAATCACCCCAAGACATTCCTCATCCGTATAAGGACGGATATCATCAAAAGAAGATGAATTAAACTGCGCGTCCATGACAATGCTTATATTTTTTCCCTGAACCGCAAGGACATGGTTGATTGCGCCCTACTTTTTCTCCCTCTCTTGTAAAGGTTGCACCCTCTCCGCTTGGCTGTCCCTGCGGCTGCGACTGAGCTCCTTGTTTTGCCCCCCCAAAATCACCAACATCTTCATGACGCATATTCAATTTACTTTCATCGGCAACTGATGATTGCGCGCGCCTTTCTGCTACCTGTTCGTCATTCTGGCGAATACTAACATTGCATAAAATACGCGCAGTATCAAACTTAATTTTTTCCAGCAAGCGGTCAAACATTGCATACGCCTCTCTTTTATACTCTTCCTTAGGGTTACGTTGCGCATAGCCGCGCAGATGAATTCCTTGACGCAAGTAATCCATCGTTTGATTATGGTCGCGCCACAAGTTATCCAACACCTGTAGCATAACTTGTTTTTCTAAATCTTTCACAATATCTTCCCCTATATCATTAAACTTTTCCTGATGATGCTGATACACCTCTTCAGGTAGTTCCTCCGCCAGCTTATCAACTCCTTCCTCTTCAATTCGCTTAACATCCAGGGTGTAAGCAAAGTCCCTACGCATTGTTTCTACTAAGTTGTTGTTAATCTCGCTTATATTCTGCTCGGCTGCTCCTTGCAGTTCGGTTCCTGTTGCCAATAAGCGTGAGCGCACCTGGGTTTGTATGTTATCCTTAACCGCCGCGCCAAGATTTTCAATATCCATAATTTCACGCCTTTGGCGGTATATCACCAAACGTTGGTTGTTCGCCACATCATCGTATTCCAATAGTTGTTTACGAATATCAAAGTTGCGTCCTTCCACCTTGCGCTGCGCTCTCTCAATGGCATTGGTAATCATCTTATGCTCAATTGGCTCACCCTCAGGCAAACCTAAAGAACGCATAACATTAACCACTCTTTCTGGGGTAAATAAGCGCAACAGGTCATCCTCCATTGAAAGATAAAAATGACTTGAACCAGGATCTCCTTGCCTGCCAGAACGTCCACGCAACTGATTATCTATGCGGCGTGATTCATGTCTTTCGCTGCCTATCACATGAAGTCCGCCCTGCTTAATAACCAAGTCATGCTTTTCTTGCCAATCTTTGTTTAGAACTTCAATTTGTTGTTCGGAGGCATCATCTCCTAACTCCTGTATTTCTTTTTCCAAATTACCGCCCAACACAATATCTGTGCCGCGTCCTGCCATATTGGTTGCAATGGTTATGGCATCTGGCTTACCTGCCCCTGAGATAATATCTGCTTCTTTAACAGGATTCTTGGCATTTAGCACATTGTGGGATATTTTCATTTTATCCAGCTCAGAAGATAACTCCTCTGATGATTCCACCGAAGCAGTTCCTACTAAAACGGGGCGATGCGTAATTTGGCATTGTTTGATATCTTCAATAATAGCTTTATATTTCTCAGTGCGAGTCATAAAAACCGTATCATTCATATCATCACGAATCATCTTCTGATTGGTGGGTATAACCACCACATCCAGCTCATAAATTTCGTGAAACTCATAAGCTTCAGTATCCGCAGTCCCTGTCATCCCCGCCAACGTATCATAAAGGCGGAAATAATTTTGAAAGGTTGTTGAGGCAAGGGTTTGATTTTCCTGCTGCACCTCTACACTTTCTTTAGCTTCAACTGCTTGATGTATGCCTTCAGACCATCTCCTACCCGGCATGCTGCGCCCTGTGTGCTCATCCACTATCACTATTTTGCCGTTTTGCACTAAATAAGAAACATTCCGTTTAAACAAATGATGGGCTTTTAGCGCTGCTTGAACATGATGCAATAGATGAATATTCTGCATATCATATAAACTTTCCCCTGGTTTAAGCACTTCTATCTTTATTAATGCATCTTCAACTTTTTCATGTCCTGTGTCGGTAACTTCAACCATACGACCTTTCTCATCCAAAACATAATCCCCTTCTTCTACGACTGTGCCATCTTCTGCGTTAATTTGTCTGCTAAGAGGTGGAATTAGGGCATTAATTTTTTGATATAGCTCAACACTATCTTCACGTGGACCAGATATAATCAAAGGAGTCCGCGCCTCATCAATAAGAATAGAATCCACTTCATCAACTATCGCATAATTTAGCTCCTTCTGCATTCTTTGCTCAGGGTGAATAACTAAATTATCACGCAAATAATCAAAGCCAAATTCATTGTTGGTACCATAAGTAACATCCGCCATATATGCCTCCTTTTTCTCTTCTTGCGGTTGTTGAGAATAGATTACCCCAACACTCATTCCCAACCCTTCATAGAGTTTCCCCATCCATTCAGCATCCCGCTTGGCAAGATAATCGTTTACCGTTACCATGTGCACTCCCTTGCCCTCAAGCGCTCGCAGGTATACTGGCAAAGTTGCCACTAAGGTTTTACCCTCCCCAGTTTTCATTTCGGTTATGTTGCCTTCATACAACACCAGTCCCCCAAGTAATTGAGCGTCAAAGTGACGCATATTTAATATCCGTTCCCCTCCTTCGCGAACTACAGCATACGCCTCTGGCAAAAGTTTTTCCAGTGACTCCCCCTCCCCGTTGTCATAGCGAGCGCGAAGGCGCGCAAAACTATTTTTAAGTTCCTCATCAGAAAAAGCCGCTATCTTATCGCTAAGAGCATTTATTTCGTTTACTTTTTTTTGTAATCTCTTTAAGGTGCGGATGTTACGACTTCCAAAAGTGGAAGTCAATAGTTTAGTTAAAACCACTAATACAACCCGCGAATATTAGAATGGACTTTGTCCTTATAAAATGAGTTTATCTTTTCTAGTTCATCCTGACTAAACGATGGCAGTTCAGACACAGACGCATTGCTCTTTGCTTGCGCCACTTTTGATGCGCCTGGAATTATGACTGATACTCCCGCCTGGTCTAAGCACCAACGCAACGCACTCTGCGCCATTGAAACACCCTGCGGTAAATACTCGCGTAATTCCTCAACCAACTCTAACCCTTTTTCGTAAGGCAACCCACCAAAGGTCTCGCCCACGTTAAAGTGTTTGCCATCGCGGTTAAAGTTACGATGGTCCTTTTCGCCAAACTGAGTATCAATAGTATATTTGCCACTCAGCAGCCCGCTGTTTAATGGCAAGCGTGCTATGATTCCCACATTCTTTGTTTGCGCCACAGGCAACACTTCTTCCAATGCCTTCTGACGCATAATATTAAAAATAATTTGCAAGGAATACATACCTTCATGTTCCATACATAGCATTGCCTCTTCCATTGATTCCACACTAGCGCCAAAACGTTTGATTTTGCCATCTTTCTTTAATAGCCGTAACCATTCATATATCTCGCCATCACGCATAACTTCAGGGGGAACACAATGGGTTTGCACTAAATCAAGCGACTCCACCCCCAGCCGTTGTAACGAATTCTCAATGCAATGCGTTACACTTTCACGGGTATAGCCATCAGGATATAGGTTAGGGTCTCTGCCAACCTTAGTTGCCACGAATAATTCGTCACTATGCTTTTTATGCTTTCTTATAAAATCTCCTACAAATTTCTCACTGCGTCCCATTCCATAGACATCGGCAGTATCATAAAAAGTTACTCCGTTTGCTAATGATTCTTCTAAAATTCTTTCTGTTTCAGAGGCGCTTACCTCTCCCCAATCAGCGCTACCAATCTGCCAGCATCCTAAACCTACCTCCGAAATTGCGATGTCATCTTGACCAAATTTTTTATATTTCATAAAACTCATTATACAAGGATTATATTTATATGTGGGGTTTGAATATATGGTGAAGGTCCGTAGGGGCGGTGGCCATACCCCGCCCAGAAAGGCCTAAACGTTGCGTGTTTTGAGCTGCCGCTCCGCCCGTAGGGCGGTGCCATGCTCCGCCCGTTTGGTGGGGCTACGCCCCACCAAAAAATGCCTAAACGTTGCGTATATTGAGCTGCCGCTCCGCCAGGAGTACAACTAAGCGTCGGGTAGCGGCTAATATGAGGCGAGCATGGTGTGGGCGGAAAAGTTGCCCTGCCCCCATGGAAGCTATGTTGTTTGTTTATGTCTGCCTATCCTGAGATGCTGATTTTATTATTAATAAACTCCACTTCCTCTAGTTCTTTATTTCTTACCTCAACACCCTCAAAACAGCTAATCGCTTCAGGTTCAGTCATAAATGGCTTCCATGCAATAAGCTTTTTTATTCTTTCTTCTCGTCCAGCATCAGGATATTTCTCATTTATCATATAAGCCGCTGCCAGCGCTACCAATATACCAACTGGTTTATCTAAAAACCAGCCAGCAATAAAATTGATTTCATCTTTAAACTTGCAATTATCTTTTTTTGCTTCAACCCACTTTTCTACATCTTCATAAAAATCATAAGTACATCCATAGCCAACTGGAGGGAAGCCATGAATAAGTATCAATTTATCATTTAGCGTACGCACCTCCTCTTCTAAGTCAAAAGCATAAGGACCATAAGTATACTGTATAAATTTATAATCTAAAGGAACGCCTAACATTCGCTGCGCAATATAACATCCTTGTTGCAAGTGAGTCATCCCAGCCCAACCATTTTTATCTTTTAGTGCGCCGAGCAAAAAACAAATAAAATTAACTCTATCCTTTTGTTTCATAATATACCTCTTAAATAATAACTTACATATTCTATACTAAATATTAATAAAATATAGAAATAATTTCTATCATTCTTTGGTGTATGCGCGCCTATCCTGAGACGCTAATTTTATTATTAATAAACTCCAGTTCCTCTACTTCTTTATTTCTTACCTCAACATCCTCAAAACAGCTAAGTGCTTCAGGTTCAGTCATAAATGGCTTCCAGCCAACCAGCTTTTTTATTCTTTCTTCTCGTCCAGCATCAGGATATTTCTCATTTATCATATAAGCAGCCGCCAGTTCTACCAATCTACCAACTGGTTTATCTAAAAACCAGCCAGCAATAAAATTAATTTCATCTTTGAACTTGTGATTATCCCTGTTTGCTTCAACATATTTTTCTATATCCTCATAGAAATCATAAGCATATCCATAGCCAACTGGAGGTAAGCCCTTGCTCAGTATAAGTCTCCTATTTGTTATACGTATCTCCTCTTCTAAGTCAAAAGCATAAGGACCGTAAATATGCTGTATAAATTTATAATCTAAAGGAATACTTAACATGCGCTGTGCAATATAGCATCCTTTTTGTAAATGAACCATCCCTGCCCAACCATTTTTATCTTTTAGTGCACCGAGCAAAAAACAAATAAATTTAACTCTATCCTCTAGTGTCATAATATACCTCTTTAATAATAACTTATATATTCTATATTAAATGTTAATAAAATATAGAAACCAATTAAACATAGCTCTGTAGGGGTAGATAAACTTAACTTTTGTGGAGAATCATCTTGGATTGTTGTTTGCGCCAAATGTTCTGTAAATATCTTTTTATCACCAATAGTTTGTTTGTATACTAATCTAAATCTATACTTTCTTTCTAGCAATTTATTAGAGTGATTATGTAAGCGATGTTCGGAATTATCTTGTATCATAAATAGTTCCCTTAATATATCAGAATCCGTACATTGCAAATATCCTTCTGGCTTGTCCTTATTAACTTTAAAACTCTCTTCTTGCATGAGTTCCTTAAGAAAATACTGCAAATGTTCATCATATATCTTACGGGTAGGATGCTGGTAAACCTGACTATACATCCAATGGCGGGACATTAATAAAGATTCTACCAACGGTAAATCTTTTTCATGAATTCCTAAAGGAATGCCCTCATTAAAAGGTATATCTAGAATACGTAATGAGCGAATTAATCTATCTTTATCCACCAATCCATAAGGCACTCCGACATGATATGAATCTCGCAATAAATAGTCCATTCGGTCGGCGCCAAAAAGGTCGCTTGTTATGATACTACTCAATATTTTCTTCCAAAGTTCTTCTGGATTTTCTTCTGCCATAAATTTAGCAGTTGCTATTGAGGATATTATTTTAGGGTCTAATGTTTTGCCTCCATCGGATGCATTAACAGGTATCTGATTAAAATATTGCTTCATGTCCCCCTCAATTAATCTACGAGTTAGATCTTCATGATTTATTCCTTCTAATATTTTTTCTCCCGTGTGTGAAAAAGGTAAATGTCCTACATCATGACATAATGCTGCCATGCGTAATGTCTGGCGCCAATATTGCTTGTCGCGCAATTGCTCTTGAAATACTTCTCGGGATCTCTTGGTTAGATTATCGTCATCCATAACGACATCAAATATATTAGTAGCGAGTTCCATAACGCCCAATGAATGTTCAAAACGTTTATGGCTGGCTCCTGGATAGATGAGATAGGTCATAGCAAGTTGATGAATATCTCGTAAGCGTTGAAATTGAGGGGAATCAATAACTACTTTTTCTGCGTTAGTATAACTAACAAATTTGTGTATAGGATCACGAACTACATGATTATTTTTCATTATATTATTTACTTTATAAAATGTATAAGCACTTTTTCCTTAACACAGTACTTCTTATTGTTATTAATCTTTATAAGGGCTTTTATTATTAATTCAAGATGTAAATTACCTTAGTTTTGTTTATGGGGTGAGTATCTTGCGGGCGGGGCATGGCTTGTGGGCAGAGCAAGGGGGGATGAATATATGCCCTCTGCCCCTACAGCAGACCTGCGTCGTATGTTCAAACGCCCCACATAAGCACGTCGTTTGTATATAATATAAAGTATAATCAATTCATAATGCAGCAATAGAATTGCTGTTCAACAAACACAAATTATGATTATTTTCATTGTATTTTTTTTATTATGCCTATTTTGCTGCGGTCTTTTAGCAGAATATCGTTCTTTGCCTTTGTGGGCTTGGAGTGGGATAATATCCGCAGTCATTGCCTTATCATTATTATTCGCAGGCGCTCATTGGTTGTGGGCTTTCCTTGCAATAGCGCCGGCAATAGTTTTATGCTTCCCTGCAGTTCGTATTAAGCTTATAGTTAATCCTTGGCTTGAGCAATTGGCGGATTTCTCAGCAAGCATACCCCAAACTATATATGAGGCATTCCCAGCCGCAGGCGAATTAGATAATCATAGCAGTCGTGCCGCTAATTGGCTAACTGCCCTAACTACAGGGCAGATGAGCATAAAAGAAAGGCATACTTCCCCTCATGCATCTACTGGCTACGAGACGCAGTATCCGGGACTAAACGCAGAAATGGATAGCATGCACATCCAAGAATTATCTGTTAAAGAACGTAAAACAGTTGACGAATACTGCGCTCGCTTACAGAAAATACTGAACAAAAAACACAAGTCCGCTAAGCATTCTCAATCAAGCAATCCAACTGATGGCAGCAGCCGGATAACCGCACGGGAATTAGTGGCGGCAGAAGCAACTATTTGCGGATTACGAGTTGCAACATCTTATGGAGGTGCTGGCTTATCAATGCATGCTGTATCAACTATAGTGGGACGTCTCGCAGCAACTAATTTGCACTTGGCGCAGCTGGTTGCAGTGTTAAATAGTGGAGTTGCCTCATTAATAGCAAGTTTTGCAACCCAAAGGCAAAAAGAAAAGCTATTGCCCGCCATAGCAAAAGGCGAGGTCATAAGCTGCCCCCTTGGGTTTGCGGATGCCGAACATTTAGAGTTCTATGCAGTTAGAAGCAAGAGTCCGGAATCTACTGCAAAGAGCAGCAAAAAGAAAAAAGGCATAATTATTAAGGCAAATACAGCGCGAGCAGAGCATGGCTCGCCCCTACATGCCTCTATAATCTCTTCTGTGCCCGCCGATTCTGCCCGCCCTGCTGACCCTGCCCACCCTTCCGATGTTGATTTATTGGCAGTTTTCCTGCCCGTTTATGATAATGCTTCTATATATAATAAGGGAGATGATGCGGGGGACGATAATGTTAATGCTGTTAACCAGGCAACTCAATACACTCCACATCACTATTGCTGGGCATTGATTAATCCCAATGTCTTCAATGCTGAAAAAAGCTCGGGGGCGGGCTTGGACACAGGCGCGGGCTCGGATTCAGGTTCGGGCTCGGATTCAAGTTCGGGCTCAGCTTCAAAAGAGCCAAGTGGAGAACATACCCCATTCCCGCAGCAAGGTATATTTGTGCCTGAAGAACTCATCATAAGCGGTGGGAGCATTGAGGACGGCGGGAATATTGAGGAAGGCGGGGATATAGAAGACGCTGGGAGCGGGAGCATTGAGCCAGGTAAATCAACAAGTAAACAACAACTGCAGGCACCCGTCAGCATGGAGCAATCCGCATATCATGCTGCCATTATAGGAACCCAATCCTTGATAAAAGCTCAAAAGATGAGCGCTATAATGGCAACCCAAATAGCTAAAAGAGAACAAAGGCAACAAGCCATCAAAGCAACCGCCGTGCAATGTCAAAACGCTTGGCAATTAAAATACTCCCGAGCTATGCACTTTAACTTATCCCCAACAAGTAATGATGCGGTAAACAATGATGGTTCTTCGCGGTTAATTGATGAAATGTTGCAGCAGCTATGTGAATATTGTGAAGATTATAAAGATTGTAAAGATTATTCCAGCAGCGTGCTATCAGGAAGAGCAGGAATAGCAGGAATAACAGGAAGAGCAGACAGAGGTTTAACAAATTGCCAAAATTATAAATACTCAACAGAAACAGACATTTCTCTGCTAGTAAGAGACCCATATTGGCGCAAGATGATAGAAGCATCCGATTCGCAAGCAGATAATAGCAGCAGATTAGCGGCGGTGGATGAGTGGCTCGGTCACTACATAGGAGGTTTTTTGCGCTCCTTTAGTTTGGGAATGACTGGAGGAATCAACCTAAGCGAATATAGGGCTATGATAGCAGGAGTTATCCACAAGGCAAAAGAAATGCTTTCAAGCAGATCCATTACTATTTCTCCAGACGAGAATTTAGTCAAAAATAGCCCTCTGCGGCACAGATGGAATCACCTAAGTGCTGCCAGTGGCTTTATTTTGCAAACAATGTTTATCGTTAGGGTAATTAAAGGGGGCTCAGTAAATAACATGGCAAATATCATGGCAAATACCACGCCTGACACTACCCCCTCACTTAGCGGCTTATTAGGGCGGCTGTTAGCTCTCAATGCATCGCTTATTGCAGAACAAAGTGAGGATAATAGTGAGCACAATAGCGCGGATAATCAACAACTCGCCCGCGTCTATTGGAATGACTCGGTCTATCAAGCAAGAAATGAACTGGCAATACTAATTAATAACCTGCCTTGCCACGCAATAATAATCACAATTATGCGTCCTCTTCTTTTGCCGTTCGCATGGAATTACCGCCCTCCTACCGCAGCTGAAGAGTTCCAACTAGCAGAAATATGGGCAGTTCCATCAGTGCAGAGAGAGGAATTATTTGCAGAATTAAACAAACAACACAATTCTTACAAAGAAGTAGAAGAGGTTGTGCGTTTGGCATGGTTAGTTAAAGAAATATATGATAGGTTATTTGAAGAAAACATTAATTACCCCATTAATACTCCCATCAATACCCCCCTTAATGCTTCCCCCCTTAACACTCCCAGGGCAATGAATACAAACGAATGGCAGGCAAAATTATTAGAAGATGGCATCATAAATGCCGATGATGTAAAAATAATGGATGATTTTCATAAAAAATCTTACATTTTATCCAATGATGTGTGTTAAGATGCTATTAATTCGCGCTTCTCTCAATCCTTGTCAGGGTGCATTGTGATGTCTATATAATAGATAATATTATTAATGTTGCCAAGGTGAAGAAGATGTTTGTTATTTAACCCTTTGTAGAAACAATATGGACGCAACAATAAAAGACCTGCTTGATGCAGGCGCTCATTTTGGGCATCAGTCAAGATACTGGAATCCCAAAATGAAAAGATATATATACGGTACCTATAATCGTATAAACATAATCAATCTGGAACACACTTTAACAGGTCTAAGACGAGCATGTGAGTTTGTCCACGATTTAGCAAGAAACAGAAAGAAACTGCTGTTTGTTGGCACTAAAAAAGCCGCAGGTGAAATCATAAAAGAACAAGTCCTAAGCATAGAACAATACTATGTTAATCATAGATGGATGGGCGGTACCCTAACTAATTACAACATAATATGCGCTTCAATAGAAAAGCTTAGAGATCTGCAACAGCAAAAAGCGGAAGGCATGTTTGATAAAATAACCAAAAAAGAAGCAATGATGCGCCAACGTGCCATGACAAAACTGGAACGTAGCATAGGTGGAATTAAAGATATGAACGGACTACCCGATGCCCTCTTTGTAGTGGATGTGCGCTATGAACACATAGCCGTAGCCGAAGCAAAAAAATTGGGAATACCCGTAATAGGAGTAGTTGATACTAACAGTACCCCCGATAATATTGACTATATAATTCCTGGCAACGATGATTCTATTCGCTCCATTCGTTTGTTTGTAGAAGCAATAGCCTCTTCATTTAGTGAAGGCGGTCAGCTGGCAGAACAATTTTCTATGATGCGTGGTAATAGAGAACCCGCAACCCAAAGTCAATCTGGACAAAGATTAGCGGGAACTCTAAGCAAACTCAGCAGTATTGCTGCAGGCAAACAGCAAGAAAAACCTCAACAAGCACAAGGAGAACAAGAAAAACAAGAAGAACATCCTATAGAAGTTGAAGCACAAGAGGAAGAAACGCAAGAAACGCAAGAAACACAAGAAACGACCACACAAGACAACCCAGTAGAAAGTACGCAAGGCATGCAAAAAGAGGAGCAAAATAATCCGACAGAAAGCGTGGCAAATACTGATAACTCAAGCGATAAACCAGCAAAAAAAGATAATCCGTCAAGCGGGTCCGCCAGCATGGTGAAAGAACTGCGCCTTATGTCTGGTGCTGGAATAATGGAATGTAAAACCGCCATTAAAGAAGCCAACGGTGACATTAATAAAGCTGCCGACATATTAAGAGAAAAAGGTATAGCCAAGCAATTAAAACGTTCAGACCGAGCAGCAAGCGAAGGTGTTATTGCGGTTAAGAGTGAAGGCGATAAAACAATTGTGGTAGAACTAAATTGTGAAACCGACTTCGTTGCTCGCAATGAAGAGTTTATAGCTTTTGCTAACAATTTGGCAGAAACATTCTACAAAGCCCCTCCCGCAGCAGATGGCGAAGAACCTGTAATTAGTGATGAACTAAATGCAGAATTACAAAGTATAACTCAAAAAATGGGCGAAAACATAAAAGTTAGTAGCTATCGCGAGTTAACTGCGCCTAAGGGTGGCACAGTTGCGGCTTATATGCATACTAATAACAAACTTTGTGCTTTGGTGTCAATTGATGCCGATAATTCTGATTTAGCCCGTGATCTTGCCATGCAGGTTGCTGCTATGTCTCCATTAGCGGCTACTCCAGACCAAGTCCCTCAAGAACTGCTTGATAAGGAAAAAGAAATATTCTTAGCTCAAATTAAGGATGAAGATAAGCCCGATGATATAAAAGAAAAAATGATTGCAGGAAAGCTTAAGAAATTCACAGCAGAAGTATCTCTAAGCGAACAGAGTTTCATTAAAAACCCTGAGCAAACAATCAGTTCATTGTTGAAAGATGCAGGCGTCAAGGAGATTAAGTTTATTCGCCATGAGGTTGGCAAATAAGCATAATAACTGCTGATGCTTTATAAACGGATACTCCTCAAACTCAGTGGTGAGTTTTTGGCTGGCAAGGATAGTGGCGGAATAAACTCCAAGATACTCAAGAGTATAGCCAAACAACTTGCATATTTATCCGCGCGCAAAATAGAAACGGGAATAGTCGTAGGTGGAGGCAATTTAGTGCGTGGTGAACAAATCGCGCAGGTTGGCTTGGACAGAGTAGCAGGCGACCAGATGGGGATGCTTGCCACCGCAATTAACGGCATAGCATTAAGGGATGCGTTAGAAAAAGAACAAATTAAAGTTAAATTGGTGTCCGCAGTTCCTATAGGAGGAATGTTAGAAGGACATAATCCTCGCGATGCAAACCGTTTTTTAAGCGAAGGTGAAGTGGTTATATTCTGTGGAGGAACTGGCAACCCCTACTTCACAACTGATACTGCATCCTGCTTGCGTGCCATAGAAATTAAGGCAGATATAATGCTAAAAGGAACCAAAGTAGATGGGATTTATTCCAGTGACCCTATCAAAGACCCAAGTTCCAAAAAGTTTAATCGCCTCAGCTACAAACAGGTAATAGATATGCATTTAAAGGTTATGGATTTTACTGCAATCACCCTGGCACGCGACCACGAACTTCCAGTTAGAGTATTTAATATAACTCAACCCGAAATGTTAATCAATGTTATGCAAGATTCCGCTACAGGGACTCTTATCATTGATAAATGATGGCAACAACCCAAATATAATATGACAGGATATGAATCTATAGAAAAGGATATGAAACATCGCATGGAGGCAGCTTTAAGCGTGCTTGCATCAAATTTTAGTAAATTGCGCACTGGTAGAGCACACAGCTCATTAGTTGAAGATATCAAGGTTGCATACTATGGCAACCCTACCCCGCTAAATCAGGTGGCAAATATCAACACACCGGATGCGCGCACTCTAAGCATAGTTCCTTATGATAAAGGACAGATGAATGAGATTTCTGCTGCTATCCGTGATTCTGACCTTGGACTAAACCCCAACACTAGCGCTGACTCTATCATAATTAATATTCCTCCGCTAAACGAAGAAACCCGTAATAACTACCGCAAGCATGCGCGCGCTGAAGCCGAACAAACTCGTGTTGCCATCCGTAATGTTCGCAGAGATGTTATTCACAAAATTAAAGAAGCAGCGGCAAGCGAAGATGAAGAAAAGCAGGAATCCGCCAAAGTGGACAAGGCGACCGAAGAATTCATAGGCAAGGTAGAAGAACGGCTTCAACAAAAAGAACAAGAATTAATGGAGATCTAACACTATGGCTAAATATAGGTCTAGTGTTAGTAACCCGCGTCATATAGCCATAATAATGGATGGCAATACGAGATGGGCTAACAAAAACTCTCTACCCAGTATTCAAGGATATCGTAGTGGGATGGAAAATACCAAACGAATTATTCTTGCATCCATAAGAGCAGAAATTGAATCTATATCCCTATTTGCCTTAAGCAGTGAAAACTGGCGACGCCCTGTCAAAGAAACCAGGCAATTACTCAAGGTTTTTGACCAGGCACTGGATGAAGGTGTCCCTGAGTTTCATGAAAAAGGCGCAAGATTTGCTTTTATAGGAGAGCGCTGGGTATTCCCCGATAGTATGGTTAAAAAGATGAATTACACTGAGGAAATTACCAAAAACAACAAGGGTCTACGCATTAATATTGCCATTAATTATGGCGGTCAGTGGGATATAACCCAAGCATGCAGAGCATTGGCGGAACAGGTTAAGGCAAAAAAACTAAATCCCAATAAAATAACTGATAAGCTTATAAGCAAACATCTGACGCTTGCAGACCAACCTCCAATTGATTTATGCATACGCACTGGCAATGAAAAAAGAATTAGCAACTTCTTTCTGTGGCAATTGGCTTACACAGAGCTATATTTCTCCAAACTTTTTTGGCCAGAATTTAACGAAAGAAATTTCTATGCCGCGATTGCTGACTTCAAAAAGCGCAGCAGAAGGTTTGGTGGCAGCAGCAACAAGAAATAAACGCACCACAAATGTTAAGTAGAATTATTTACGGCGCCCTGCTCTTCGCGGTAACAACTTATGTAATATTATTTACCAATGAGTATATATTTTTAGGATTAATTATAGCTATTGGTACCATTATTCTATGGGAATGGCTCAAAATAGCCCAACTCTCAAGCATATTATTAAGATTGTTGCTTTTACCGCTGCCATGCATAATTACCGTAATTCTGCTTTATCAATATACATCTACCCCCGAATCAATAAGCGCGACAATAGGTTCATACTTAGTTACTGCTTTTTTAATAGCAACCTTTCTCTGGCATACTTATGCAATTATTGATATATGTCGCTACGAAAAACGTCAAGTATCTTGGGCTTCAAACAAAGCGGTTAGCACTATATCCGCTATTTTTATGATTACAGTATTTTGCTTTTTTGCTATGCAGATTTACCGAATATCAGCCGAGTCCGCATTCGCCTGCTTCTTTATTGTGTGCGCCTGCGATTCTGGCGGTTACTTATGCGGGCGTAGCTTCAATGGCAAGAAACTCTGCCCTAATCTTAGCCCAAATAAGACCTTCGGTGGATTAATCGGCGCTATGGTGCTGTGTATTACCGCCTATTGTTTATTAGCCATGATTTTCTTCACCCTTCCATTTAATCCCCTTATGATTCTGTTTCTAATTCCACTAACCATAATAATTCAATTGGGCGATCTCTATGAAAGTATGCTCAAAAGATTAAGTGGAGTGAAGGATAGCGGAAGCATAATACCTGGACATGGTGGATTTTTTGATCGCACCGACGCTTTGCTCTGGAGCGTCCCATCTTTTTATTTAGTCCTATTATTATGCGAATATCTGTATTAGGTTCCACTGGTTCCATTGGTAGTAATACTCTTGAGGTTATTCGTCAGCAAAATAATTTTAAGGTTATCTCCCTTGCAGCCGCATCTCAAATTACCAAACTATGCCAACAAGCATTAGAGTTTAATCCCTCAATAATAGTGGTTGCAGACGAAGAAGGATATAACCAGGCAGCTCAAATTCTGGGCAAAAAATCATCAATAAAAATATTAGTTGGCGAAGAAGGCCTAACTGCAGCGGCAACAGCGGATGAAACAGATTGTGTAGTTAATGCTCTTAGCGGTTCAAACGGGTTATCCTCATCTGTGGCGGCGCTTACGAGCGGGAAAAGACTACTGCTTGCCAACAAAGAATCTTTAGTTGCTGGTGGCTCAATCCTTATGGAAGTTGCGCGAAAATTTGGTTCCTCTATACTGCCTTTGGATAGTGAGCATAATGGCATATTGCGTTGCCTGCCGTCAGAATATAAAATTGGCGATGATATCTGCAAGTATGGAGTGAAGCAAATATGGCTAACTGCATCTGGCGGTCCTTTCTTACGCGCCTCGCAACAAAAGATAGATAACGCAAGCGTCAAAGATGCCTGCAATCATCCCACCTGGTCAATGGGCAGTAAGATTTCTATTGACTCTGCCACAATGATGAACAAAGGATTAGAGATAATTGAAGCCCATCATCTGTTCTCAATCCCAGTTGATAAAATCAAAGTTGTAGTGCACCCGCAGAGCATAGTCCATTGTCTGGTAGAGTTTAGCGATGGCTCATTTAATGCTCAGCTGAGCAGCCCAGATATGAAAATAACCATTCACCAGGCATTAAATCATCCTAACTTCACTCATCTACAGCAGCAAGCGTTAAATCCTGCTACTATGGGGCGGCTGGACTTTGAAGAACCTGATACAAAAAGATTTCCATGCCTCAACCTAGCCCGCCAGGCAGCGCAAACAGGCAAGGCGTTGCCAGCAGCTCTCTGCTCTGCTGATAACGAGGCAGTGGAAGCATTTTTGCAACAACGAGTTAGTTTCGCTGACATACCTCAGATAATAGCAAAGACAATGAATAAATTTGCCGCCGAAGATACTCCTCAAACTATGGATGACGTTAGCGCGATTAGCCGCAGGAGTGCCGAATATACACAACAACTAATAAATTAATATGTCTATAATCACTTTAATTGCCGCCCTATTAGGACTAAGTTTTTTAATTCTGGTGCACGAAATGGGGCACTTTTGGGTGGCTCGTTTTTTTAAAATTCCTATTGTTAATTTTTCCATCGGTTTTGGACCCGTCCTATTAAAATGGCGCGACAAACGGGGAACACAATTTACCCTGCGAGCCATAATATTAGGCGGCTATGTGAAGTTCTTAGAAGAGGATGACCCCAAAAACAACCTAAAAGGATATGATAACCATTCTCCTTGGATTCGTTCTGCGGTAGTTCTTGCAGGACCTATATCTAATTTATTGCTTGCGTATGTATTCTATCTAATGTTAGGAACTATAGGAGTTAATGGAATAAACCCAGTAGTAGGAGAAGTCAAAGTTCCCTCTCTTGCTGCGGATGCAGAGTTTACCACAGGAGACAAGATAGTCAAAATAAATAATAAAAACATACACACTTGGCAGGATTTTTTATGGGCTACCATCCCCCTCATAGGAAACAAAGATATAAAAGTTCAGCTGCAATCACAAGATGGTCCCATAATAGATTCATCATTAAACTTGCAATCAGTTGATATAGGAGAACTTGAAAAAACAAACATTGAAGAAATAATAGGAGTATCTCCTAAGTTACCCAAAGTTCTGCCTATTATCGCCTTAATTTCTGAGGACTCGGCGGCAGCAGAATCCTCTCTTCAAGTAGCGGATGAAGTGTTAGCAGTAAATGGAGATGCTATACAATCCTGGGAGGAATTTAGCCAAGCAATTCGCATATCCTCAGAAAAGCCGATGGAATTAGTGGTATTAAGAAATGAGCAAAGAGTAAGTGTAACTCTGACACCGCGCGCTAAAAGCACAGAGGATGGAGGAACTATTGGTTTTGCTGGAATTGCCCCTCAAGGTATCACGCTAACAGAAGAATATCTAATAACTGCATCTTACTCTTTCAGTGAAGTATGGGGTTATGCGGCGCATAAAACCTATCTGGCTCTTAAAATAACTTTTGTATCACTGTATCACTTATTCGCTGGCAATCTGAGCGTTTCCAATTTATCTGGTCCAGTAAGTATTGTTAAGTATGTGGGCGATTCAATCTCTACTGGTTTTCAGAGTTTCATTCAGCTGCTATCTTACATAAGCTTAAGTTTATTCATATTTAACCTGTTGCCCCTGCCTGTCCTGGATGGCGGACATCTGGTGCTTTACATTATGGAAATAATAAGAGGCAAAAAAGTTACTCCTAAATTTATAAATATTTATTATCGTATTGGGTTTGTCATACTTATCTCTTTATTTATTTTTGTCACCACTAACGACATATTACGCTTATTGTGAAAAAAGCTATAGTCATTTTCTTGCTGAGCTTTTTGTTAGCAGGCAATACATCTCTTGCAGCTGCAGAGGTAATCAAAGAAATCCAAGTAACTGGACTGCAAAGGATTACTCTTGCCCGTTTATTAAGTTCTATCACCTTGCGTCAAGGGAATGAGTTTACTCAGCAAGAAATATCACAAGCAATAAAGGATATATTTGCTAGCGGCTTTTTTGATGATGTCCAGATAACTGAAAATCAAGGAATAATCAATATCGCAGTGGATGAACTTCCTGCCATTGAGTCCATTGAGATTAAGGGTAGTAAACTTATCAAAGAAGAGCAAGTCCTAATGGTGCTGGAAGAAAATGGTATTAAACAGAGTGAGATATTCAAGCATAACCAATTTGAGATTATTCTAAACGAACTAGAAGGTCTATATGCCCAACAGGGAAGATATGGAACCAAAGTAGAAGCAGAAACCGAGAAACTGGACGGCAATAGGGTTAATATAAAAATTAATATTCGCGAAGGCAAGCCAGCAAAAATAGTTCAAATTAATATAGTTGGCAACAAAGTATACAAAAATAAAAAACTAAGAGATATGCTCAACCTTAGGGAAAGAGGCAAATGGAATAGCGCCTCAGGCAGGATAAAGTATTCTCGTCCAAAACTTGCCGCGGACTTAGATATATTGCAAAATCATTATCTTAATAATGGCTATGCCAAAGTAAATATTAAGGACAGTGTTGTTAGTATTAACCCAGATAAAGACCTTATCTCTATTCACATTCATATCGCCGAAGGCAAGAAGTATACTTTAGATAAAATAAATATTGTAGGGGAAACCATAGTTAATCCTCAGCAATTGTACTCCCAATTAATCATTAATAACCAGCAAGTTTTTAGCCAACAAAGAATTACTGCTTCATCTGATGTAATAGTTGCTATCTTAGGCAGAGAAGGATACGGCTTGGCTAATGTTAATACCATATATGATTACAATGATGACGAAGGAACTATTGATGTAAGTTTTTTTGTGCGACCGGGGCAAAAAACATACATCAGAAAAATCAACTTTGTTGGCAATACAAAGAGTGTTCACACCGCCCTACGACGTTATCTAATCCAATATGAAGGGGCACCCTATTCTTCAAGTAAGATATCTCAGTCATTAGCACGCGTTAGACGACTTAGTTATGTTGAAGACATTCAGGTTACACGGCAGGCAGTCCTGGGAGAACCTGATAAGGTTGACCTGTTATTTACCTTAAAAGAAGCCCCGTCAGGCAATGTAGGCGGCGGGTTGTTATATAGCGATTTATCTGGCGCTTCGCTATCATTTGACTATTCGGATAGAAATTTTTACGGAACTGGAGATAGCTTTAGCACATCATTAAGCGTTGGACGTGTCCAAACAGCTCTCTCTTTCAATTACAATCAACCCTTTATAACTTTGGATGGTGTCAGTGCCAACTATCTGCTACGTTTTCGCACGGTTGACTTTAATGAAGCAGACATAGGAAACTATGCCATTCAAAGCTCTTTATTCGGCACAACTTTTGGCTACCCCGTCTCGCTTACAAATAGAATTAATTATGGGTTTAGGATAACCAACATAAATCTGGGGGTGGGCAGCAACCCCAATGCAGAAATCCGTCTATATACTGACCGCTACGGCAAAAATTATAATGACTTTTCGCTAACCAACGGATTCTCACATAACAGTTTAAACCGCGGGTTTAAGCCAACTTCTGGTAACAGGTTTTCTTTAAGTAATAGTTTGACCTTCCCAAATGAAGGAGAAAGACCTGACTATTATGAAACATCTCTGCAGCATTCCACCTATTTCAAACTTAGTCGGAGCATAGATGAACTCGCCATAATGTTAGGGTTAAAACTTGCCTATTTCAATACTTGGGAAGACGGAGACCCTTATTTACCTTTTTATAATAGCTATTATGCAGGCGGTGTTGCTTCAGTGCGTGGTTATGCATCTAATAGTTTAGGTCCACGGGCAACTCTAAATGGCGGCACAACTGCCGGCCTATTTAGCCAAGGCGGCAATATCCGCACCTTAGGTAGATTTGAGTTTATATTTCCATTTGGGTCTTTATCAAATGATGTGTCGGGGCTTCGCACTTCATTGTTCTGGGATATAGGCAATGTCTTTCACGACAGGTGTATAGTTGAAGCGCCTCATTGTCAAGTTCCCATTGCTTATGACCAATTGCGTCAATCTTACGGGCTTTCTGTCCGTTGGTATATCCAATTCTTTCCACTGACTTTTGTCTTCTCTAACCCGATTGACCCTAAAGAAGGTGATGATACCATGAACTTCCAGTTCACTCTCGGCGCTGAATTTTAATTATTCTTCATAAACCTGATAGTATCGCGGCATATACTTTGCAAATCATGCTGCGCTTCCCAGCCAAGATATTCTTTCGCATAAGAAGTGGATGCATAGTTAACCGCAATATCTCCCGGCCTTCTGGCGGCAATCTTATAATTGAGTTTTCCGCCTAATTCCTCCTCAAACTTTTGGATTATTTCTAAAACAGTCCAACCCTTGCCACATCCTAAGTTAACCGCAGCATAGCCACTCATATCTGAACATTTTTCCAACGCCAGCAGATGAGCGTCCACCAAATCATTGATATGGATTATATCTCTTATACAGCTGCCATCTTTTGTATCATAATCATTGCCGAATACACTTAACTGGTAATCTGGGTTTTTATAAGCGCAACACATAGCTGGAAATAAATTAGCTGGCACATCCGCGGGAACTTCTCCGAGTAATCCGCTTTTATGAGCGCCAGCAGGATTAAAGTAACGCAAGCTTATTATTTTGTTGGCAGAGTTATATTGAGCTAAATCTTTGAGTATATATTCTCCAATAACTTTGGTGCTTCCATAAGGGTTATGTGGGTCGTACCCCTGCTCCTCTCCTATAGGAAGTGAAGCAGGAACTCCATAAATAGTAGCAGATGAGCTAAAAACCATCTTACGACACTTATGTTCATCCATAACTTTTAGCAATGTCAGCAATCCACCAACATTGTTAAGGTGATACCTTAATGGCTGCTCAGTTGATTCTCCCACCGCCTTTAATGCTGCCAGATGAATAACTGCATCAATTGCATGTTCTTTGAATAAATCATCTAATTGCTCATAAGAGGTAATATCTCCCTCAACAAAGGTCATATCCTTTGAGGTGATTTGGCGCACTACGTCAATTGTCTTTGGGCTGCTATTGCTTAGATTATCAAGCCCTACAACCTGATAACCCCCTTCTAATAGAGATACGCAAAGATGCGAGCCGATGAAGCCACTTGCTCCAGTTACGAGTATTGTCATATTAATTTATAATGGGAATTTATAATGGAAATTATATACTACTTTCCGCAAAATAAATAATTATTTAACCTTAGCGTTTTTGAGGGGGAAAGCCGTTGGGAGTGCAGGCAAGGGCTGGATACTCGGAACTAGTGCCGAAATTCCATGCCGGAGTGATGCCATCAGCACAGTTATCTGTCCAACTTGCATAAATACCAGTGGCATTTGTTCGCATTTGCAATTCCTGAGTGGTTTTACTTACACCTTTGCTATCGTCGTCGAGTGATATTATGCCGCTCTTGTCGCTGTTCCAATAGGAAGCAGTGACGCTTTCTGAAGCCAGATGACCAACCAAGCCGCCGACTGAACTATCCCCACTGACACTCCCACCAGCGGCATAAGACGACGAGATACTTGATCTTTGTAGCAAACCAACTAGACCACCGACGTTACTAGTCCCACTGACATCTCCACCCGCGGCATAAGACAACGTGATGGTTTCAGCATACATACCGCCGACAAAATTACCATGCTGGTTGACATAACCACCCAACTCAGCAGACGTAGTGACAGATGCACCAACCAGACCGCCGACGTCTTTAGTCCCGCTGACATCTCCACCCGCGGCATAAGACAATGTTATGGTTGCTCCAGCAGCCAACACACCAACCAGACCGCCGACTCTACCTATATTACCTGTCCCGCTGACATCCCTACCTGCGGCATAAGACGAACTGATCATGCCAATTCTCCCCTCACCAACCAGACCGCCGACAAAAGTAACCCCGCTGACACCCCCACCAGATGCATAAGAAGAGGTGATAGTGATAATATTCGCGTGACCAACCAGACCGCCGACAAAAGCAGCCCCGCTGACATCCCCACCAGATGCATAAGACGAGGCGATAGTGATGCCATTCCCGCCCCCATCTCCCTGACCAACCAGACCACCGACATAAAAACTCCCGCTGACATCCCCACCAGATGCATAAGACGAGGTGATGATGGAACTAGTCCCATCACCAACCAGACCACCTACAGCATTGCCACCCCCGCTAACATCCCCACCTGCCGCATAAGAGGAGGTGATGATGGAACTCCGCCCAAGACCAACCAGACCACCTACATGACTGCCGGAAGCAGCAATCTCTCCTGACGCAGAACTATTAATAATACTTGCTCTCCGCGCATAACCAACCAACAAACCCGCATTATTCTGACCACCGCTAATCTTAGCAGAACGTATATGAATATTCTGTAAGACAGAAGTAGGGCTTATTGCTCCAAACAAACCAGTCCCATTGGCATCACTTTCAGCAGGGTTTGTTATAGTGAGATCATTGATTGTCCGATTATTACCCTCAAAAGTTGCATTGAACAAATCAGTAATAGGAGCGCAAGTATTGCCACTATCATTATAGTTATGTTGAACGCCTAGCTCAGGATAAATTTGAAAGTTAGAGCAGCTGCCTATTGGCTGCCAGTTGGCATAAGCGGCAAGGGATATATTAGTAATCAACTCATAGCCGTTGCATGCCGTAATGTCTCCATCCATGGTGCCGTTACCGCAACCAGTGGTATCGCCGCCGGCTCCAGCGCTACTCTTGAAACTGCTGCCTGATAGATTATGACGGGTTTGGTTGAGTTGCTGCGCAGTCGCAATTTCTATCAGTCCATCACCATCATCATCCACGTCTATAAAATTATTTATAGTATCACCATCATAGTCATCATTAACACGGATGTTATTAATGGAGGCAGCATCTCCTTCCTTGCCTGCATCAGTGCCGTTTAATCTTAAACTAACAGTAAAGTCATAGAATTCTTCGGGCATTAGGGTACTTATGTTGTATTGAACCATTTGATTGGCGGCTATTATAGCGTTATCTCTTACTATTGGAAGGGATACTTCTTCATTATTAGAAGTTCTGTTTCGGTAATCTATATTAATGCCTGCTATTTGCGCATCAGGATTATTCCAGATAAGAGTTACATAATTGGCGCCAGCAACAGCATATAATTCTGTAACTGTAAACCTGATGTCTTCAACAATGACTTGCTTACTAATGTCGTCATCAGGAACTTGGTTGCTAGTGCTGCTAGTGCTGCTACCGCCTCCACCACCACTACCGCCAGCACAAGCGCTAATAAAAGCAACAAGGGCACTCATTATAAAAATAGCGCTAATTCGTTTTATTCTTGCAGTGAACATTGCCTCTGTATCTATGATGACAGTGATGGAGCGTGTTTCAATGGAAACCTTATGCATCTCGCCTTATGAGTTGTTCTGCTGTACGGCAGTAGTTCGTTTGATTATATTCATAATAAATATTCTTCTAAATATCCTTCTAAATATCTTAGCGATTTAACTAAAATAGTATTATACAACATAATTCTAACAATTTTTAGCTATTCACGCTGGGCGTCTGCGTCGCCAAAAGTGCAGGTAAGGGCTGGATATTCGGTTAAATTACCAAAGTCCCAAGCACGGGAACCGTCTGCGCATGTTGTTGTCCAAGTTGTATAAATATCCGGATCGGTTGGTCCCTGTAATTCGTTAGTGGTTTTGGCTTCGCCGCGATTGTCTGCTAGGGTATGGATGACAATGTTATCATCGAAATTGGGAACCCTAACAGTGACAGCATTGTCCCAATAGGAATCGGTGATAATGGATTCACTTTCTCCCCCATCACCAATCAGACCGCCTACTCCACCATTACCCCCCCTAATATTCCCGCTCACAGCATAAGACGACGTAATGGTGATACCAGACAGAAGAAAACCAACCAAGCCGCCGGCGCCCTGGTTTTCTCCACTGGCACCTATCGCATTCAGAGAACCGCTCATAGCATAAGACGACGTGATGGTGGCACTATTCCCATTGCCAACCAGACCGCCGACTTGATTGATCCCATTCACAGACCCGCTAATAGCATAAGACGACGTGATGGTGGCACCAGCCGCGAAACCAACCAGACCACCGAAGCTGACAAATAAGAGGTCAGCGCCATCAGTATTCCCGCTCACAGACACGCTCTTAGCATAAGATGACGTGATGGTCGACTGAAACCCATCACCAATCAGACCGCCGACATTAGCGCCAGAGGCAGCAACCTTTCCTTCTGCGGAACTATGGCTAATTGTTGCTCCCCCTGCATTACCAACCAACATCCCCACATTATGTCCGCCGCCAGTAATGTTGGCGGAACGAATGTGAACATTGCGGAATAGCGCATCAGTGCTGGTTGCTCCAAACAGACCAACTGCATTATCATAGTTGCCATCAGAGTTTGTTATAGTAAGATTGCTGATAATATAATCATTGCCATCAAAAATCGTATTAAATAATGAGGCAGTATCTGTACATATGAAAGAAGAATAGACAGGACAGCTACCAATTGGCTTCCAGTCGGCATAGTTAGCAAGGGATATATCAGCGACAAGCTCATAGCCGTTGCATTCTCTGATGCGGGGTAGCCCGCCGCAGCCGTTGGTATTGCCAGCGTCTGTAGCGTTTATCTTGAAGCTGCTACCCTGCAGATTATGGCGGGTTTGGTTAAGTTGCTGCGCCGAGGCAATCTCTATCAGCCCATTGCCGTCAACATCTACGTCTGCATTGTCGCCAGTGCCGTCGCTGTCTGTATCTGTATTCTCATTTCTGTTATTTGGAAAGGCATCCGCATTGTCGCCAGTGCCGTCGCCGTCTGTGTCTGCATTCTCAGTGGGGTCATCATCAAAGGCATCTTCATCAGAATCACGGCAGCCATCTCCATCCCTATCTGTGGTTGAATCCGAAGTCCAGTCGGTTGCTGCGTCTGGTCCATCGCAAGCATCCACGTTATTTTCAACTCCGTCATTATCTATATCTACATCTACCGTCGTCACCGTCGCCGCTGTGCTGCCACCAC
The DNA here is from genome assembly GCA_965207945.1 of Gammaproteobacteria bacterium. Lineage (GTDB taxonomy): Bacteria > Pseudomonadota > Gammaproteobacteria > CBDBNL01 > JAAOII01 > JAAOII01. Next base: position 826,467 of record OZ242303.1, on the reverse strand, counting down.
CACCACCGCCACCGCCACCACAAGCGACAAGTGTAGTTAACAACAGCAGTGTTGCTAAGGATAGTATTATTGAACGGCTTCTATTTAAAAACTTGCCGCATAAAGATTGAAATAATCTCATTATTTGGAATGGGTTGTCATTTGTAGGACTATAAAATTGATACATTTTTTGTGATAAAGGTTAAATATTAATAATTATTAAGGTAATTGTATATTACTTTCCGCAAAATCTATACATCTTTTATGATAAGGATTAAGTATTAATAATTAAGGGAATTGTATGTTATTACAGCTGTTGTAAAGCATGGATTATAGTCCCCTGTTCATCATCTGTGAGAAACGGATGCACTGGAATACTAAAAATTCTGCTTGCCGCCTCTTCGGTTAATGGCAGACGCGCATCCTTGCCATACTCAGTAAAAACCTTATGCTGATGCAATGGCTTTGGGTAATAAACCGCGGTTGGAACTCCGGCTTCTTTAAGTTGACGGCGAAAATCATCGCGCAAATTAGAGCCGCCCCCTCCATCACCCTTCCCTTTGCCCTTGCCTACCGCATATAAACTATATTGCGAGTAAACAGAATTATTGCTTGGTAGTATTCTCAAAGGTTGCACCGAACTTGAGTGCCCTCGCAGTGCTTCATCATATCTTTGGGCTAGTTGGCGACGGCGTATAATTTCTTGCGGATAATGGCGCAGTTTAACTCTAAGAATAGCCGCCTGTATCTCATCCATCCTGCCGTTTATTCCTATCTCAATATATTCATAACGTTCGCTTTGTCCGTGATTAAGTAATGAACGAATCCTTGTTGCGGATTCTTCATCAGCAGTAAAAACCGCCCCACCATCGCCATAGCATCCCAGCCCTTTGGCAGGATAAAAACTAGTGCAGGCATAACTACTCAAGGCGCAGGAACCACGCTCCGTCGCGGAACTGCCCCCATTTTCTTCGCTTCCCTTGTAAACAGCACCGAAGGATTGTGCTGCATCCTCAATAACCGTTAAAGAATGTTTGGCAGCTATACTGTTTATTTCGTCCATTGCGGCTGTTTGCCCAAACAATGAGACGGGGATAATTGCCTTACTTTTAGGACTTATTGCATCTTCAATTAAATCTGGGTTAAGTAGTCCGCTTGACAATTCAATATCCACAAATACAGGAACTGCTCCCAACAAGCATATCATTTCTACCGTGCTTACAAAAGTAAACGAACTGGTTATTACCTCATCGCCAGGTTGAACCTTAGCTGCCATCAAAGCCAGTAGCAGAGCATCCGTGCCGCTTGAACACCCTATTGCATGTTTAGCACCGCAAAAATCTTGCAGTTCTTTCTCTAATAATGATAGCTGAGGTCCGCCAATGTACTTGATACTTTCAAGCACAGCCATAACCTCACTGTCTATTTCTTGCTTGTATGCAAGATACTGTGATTCCAAGTCAACAAACTTAATCTGTGTCATATATGCTGTTAGTTAGTGTGCTTTGTCAACAAGCGGCTATTAAACATTTATTGTAATAAACTGGCAATTGATTGGGCGGCTGTATGAGAAGCATTGCGTTGCAGTAGCTTATGCATGGCTGTATATTTTTCGTTAAGGGTATCATCTATTGCATTTAACTGTTGTAATATGGCGGGAGCAAGTTTTCCCACTTTGGCATCCCCTTGGATAAACTCTTTCACTACTTCTTCACCATGCAACCAATTGGGTTGTGATATAAAAGGTATTTTCACCATCTGCTTGAGGATAATATAGGTTATAAATGGTATCTTATAAACCGATATCATCGGACGTTTTATGAGCATGCATTCTAAACTGGCTGTCCCCGAAGCCAAGAGAACAAAGTCCGCCGCTGTCATAACCTTGCGACTATTGCGAGTGAATATGTGAAACTTATCTGCAGGCAAATTATATGATTTTAAAAGTTCTGCAAAATAATCAGCAGCTTTTTTGTTTACTGCCGCTATTATAAAATTTAAGTCATCCCTCTCCTCCAAGCATTTAATTGCAGTTTGGATAAATAGCTTACCCATATTGCGTTGCTCACTCTTGCGGCTTCCAGGCAAAAGAGCAACATATTGCTCATCACCTAATCCCAGTTCTTTACGGGCTTTTTGTTTGTCGTTTATAAGAGGTATCTTGTCAGCTAACGGATGTCCCACATATACCGCATTAACCTTGATACCCATTTTAGCTCCCTGTTGCTGGTAATAATCCATTTCAAATGGATACAAACACAGCACCATATCTGTTGCTTTGGCTATCTTTTTAATCCTTCCAGCGCGCCACGCCCATACTGTTGGGCTAACATAATGCACCGACTTTATCCCCATAGAGCGAACTTTCTCTTCAATTGCCAAGTTAAAGTCAGGAGCATCTATCCCAATATAAATATCTGGTTTATGCTGAGCAATCATGTTTGCCAGATGTTTTCTTATGTAAAGTAATTTGGGAAGACGATGGAGAATCTCCACTATGCCAAGAGCGGTTAGTTGCTCGAGCGGGAAAAAGGATTTTATCCCTTGTTTTTGCATATATTCACCACCAACACCAATGAACTTGGCTTGAGGAAAAATATTCTTAAGTGCCTGCATTAATTCTCCCCCTAAATAATCTCCCGACTCTTCACATGCAACCAAAGCAATAGTTGGCTTATGAGGCATCTTACCTAACTACCCCTCGCACAGACATCTTAATAAATTCAATGAAGTATTTTACTTCTGCATAATCCTTACACAGCTGGATAATTTCTTGGTTATTGAACGCCTCGTTTGGAGTGTCATTGCGTTTATAAAAAAGAACATACGCTCTTTTGATAGCTCTTTGTACCTGTGGAGAAATATCTGCCTTTTGTAGTGCTGTGCTATTTATCCCAAACGCTCTATGTTCATTACCGGCGCTTTTAGTGTAGGGTGGTGTATCTCTAACTACCATTGCGCATCTTCCTATAAAGGCATAATCCCCTATACGACAATGCTGATGCACACCTGTATGCCCGCCAAGAGTGACATAGTTGCCAAGATGAACATGTCCGCCAAGAGAACTATTATTAGCAATGACATTGCCATCTCCTACCATGCAATCGTGCCCTATGTGGGTATTAACCATAAAGTAATTATTGTTGCCTACACAGGTTTTACCGCCCCCTTCAAGTGTGCCGCGATGCAAAGTGCAGCTTTCGCGAAATTTATTGTCATCCCCAATTATTAAGTGTCCATCGTCCCCATTGTGTTTAAGATGCTGACATTCGCCCCCTAAACTGCAGAATTGCCAAACCTTATTGCGTTTTCCAATTGTGGTGGGTCCATTAATGATTACATTAGCAACAAGTTCACTGCCATCTCCAATAGTAACATCCTTACCAACAATACAAAACGGACCTATAACAACATCTTTGCCAAGTTTAGCTTCAGGAGATACAATGGCGGTGGGATGAACCGACACCTATTTATTTGTGCTGTTAAAAAAGTCGGTTTTTTGCGCCCCTTTACAGTAGATGGTGGCTTCACAAGCTGTTTTATCTTCAACGCTGGCAATTCCATGATACTGCCAAATTCCGCTTTTTACTCTGAGTATTTTTAGGACAATCTTGATACAATCTCCAGGAACAATTGGCTTTTTGTAACGCACTTTTTCTGCGCCAACTAACAAGTAGATAGTTTCGCCGTCAATTTCCTGCCCTATGGTCTTAGAACTGAGTATGCCAGCGGCTTGCGCCATTGCCTCCAAAGTAAGAACGCCTGGCATAATAGATATATTAGGAAAATGCCCTTGGAAAAAACCTTCGTTATACGAAACATTTTTATATGCAATGATATGCGAATTAACTTCAAGCTCTTCAACCCTATCAATCATTAGAAAGGGGTATCTGTGCGGAAGATAACGTTTAATTTCTTCTATATTCATAAATAATCTAATATCCTGGTTATCGTTAGCGCTATTTTTTCTTAGTGTTTAAATATTTAATGACATCATCGGTTATATCAACTGCCAATCTGCCATATACTACAGCATCTTTTGCAAGAATAGCATGAAGGCCTTTTTCTTCACTAATTTTTTCCACTGCTACTTTCATTTTAGGGGTTTGGGTCTCAATAAATTTCTTTTCTCTACTTTGAATATTTTGTTGCAACTCTTGCCCTAATGTTTGGTATTCTAATACATCATTTTGTAAGTCCACTAACAACTTTTCTTTTTGTTCTGCGCTCAATAACTCACGATTCTTATCTAGCTTTTTACGGCTGGCTTTTATTTTACTTTCCAATACCTTCAGCTTCTGTGAATCCTTTTTGAATGCTTTTTCAATGCGAGCGTTTTCTTTTTTAGCTTCCTTGCTGGAAAAAATAGCCGCTCTCCAATCAAGAACTCCTATGACAGTTGCCTCCTCTTCTGCAGCATAAGCATTAGTGGGTAATATAGGTGCTAGTAAAACTAAGAATGTTAGTGCAAAAAATATAGGTTTAATAATGGATTTAATAATAGATTTCATAATAATAAGTATAGCATGTTCTAATACTTTATGCCACACTTGGCGATTATTTATAAAAAATTATTGCTTATATGGGACTTATATAGGGTTGGGGACATCTATGAATTTATGCGCTATGCTAAACTCTTCGGCTAACCTATTTCCCAATAACTGGACTCCTCCCGTCTCACTATAATGATGACCAATGGCATAATAGTGAATCTTTTGTTCTTGAACAAAATGAAATGTACTCTCGGAAACCTCACCACTTAAATAACAATCAACGTCTTTATTCTTTGCTTGCTGAATGTAGCCCTGAGCTGCGCCAGAGCACCAAGCGATGCGTTTTATCTTTTTGTTGCCGTTGTAGGGGCGGAGCTGCGCTCCGCCCGTTTGTTTGCGCGCTCCGCCCGCTTGTTTGTCGTCGTAAGAAATATGCAGGGGTTTTCTGCCAAGCTTATCCTCTAACAATTTACTCAATTCCTCACAACTCATGCTTTTTTCTAACTCTGCGACAAACCCAAGCTTACTTGCTTGGTCTAATATTTCAACCTCTTTGGAAGTAGTATCAACTCCAAGAATTGTCCCCAGATAAGCATTATTTCCCAGCTGATTATGGATATCTAACGGAAGATGATAAACAATTAGATTTAGTTTGGCTCCTAATAGCAGCTCCAGTCGCTTGCGCTTCATTCCAACTATACGCTGGTCCTCATTACGCCAGAAGTAACCATGATGAGCAAGAATTGCATCGCCACCTTCATCTATTGCTTGACGAATTAATGCCTCAGATGCAGTCACTCCGCTGATAATTTTGCTTACTTCAGCTTTGCCTTGCACTTGCAAGCCATTAGGACAATAGTCCTTGCAAGTAGCGGCATTTAGTAAATCATCCACAAAAGAAACTATTTTATTTATATCAGCCATTATTAATTATTATTAAACTTATGCCAACAACACATTACTTAGTAAGAAAATGGCGTGCATCTAATGCCGCCATACAGCCCATTCCTGCGGAGGTAATTGCTTGCCTATAATAGTAATCCGCAATATCTCCGCCAGCAAAAATTCCTGCAACTGAAGTGGCGGTAAAGCCAGGTCCCAACACTCCGTGAATCTTAACATAGCCATCATTTAATTCCAATGCATCGCCCAAGAAATCACTATTAGGAATATGTCCAATAGCAACAAAAATGCCCGCAACCTCTATTGTTGATTCCTCGCCGTCAACAGTTCCACGCAGGACCGCCCCGCTTATTCCTTTATCATCCCCTTTGTAAGCAATTAAATCTTTATTCCACAGCACTGCAATCTTACCTTCTTTTTCAAGCTTAAATAACTTATCCTGCAGCACCTTATCAGCGCGCAACTCATCACGGCGATGAATTAAAGTGACCTTTGAAGCAATATTGCTAAGGAAAATCGCCTCCTCCACTGCGGTATTTCCTCCTCCTATTACTGCCAACTCTTTACCCTTAAAGAAAAAACCATCACAAGTAGCGCAGGTACTTAAGCCCCTGCCCATATATTGACTCTCATTTTCCAAGCCAAGCATCCGTGGTGAAGCGCCTGTTGCTAAAATTATCGCTTTAGCCGAGTACTCATCGCTGCTACCATAAAGTTTCAAAGGCGAGGATGGGGTGGATTGAGAAGATGGAGAATCTGCAAAGGATACCTTAGTAATACTATCAGATACAATGCGGCAGCCAAGTTTCTCACAATGAACTTTCATCCGTTCCATTAATTCAGGTCCCATCAAATTATTTGAATCACCAGGCCAATTATCTACCTCAGTGGTGGTGGTTAACTGCCCGCCAGGAGCTATCCCAGTAATAATAACGGGATTGAAGCCAGAACGAGCGCCGTATATGCCAGCGGTGTAGCCCGCAGGACCAGAGCCAACTATAATTAAATCTTCCATTCAATAACCTCTAATAAATAATCTCTAACCAATAATTACCATTCGCCAGTATTTTGCATACTAGCCCAAGGTTCTTGGGGCGCTAAAGAATCGCCCTTTTGCAACAATTCCACGGATATATTATCTGGGCTGCGCACAAAAGCCATGTGTCCATCACGTGGCGGACGATTTATAGTAATCCCCATTTTCTGCAACTTCTCACAAATCCCATAGATATCATCAACCACAAAAGCTAGATGGCCAAAGTTACGACCCTCTCCATAGCTCTCCTCGCTGTCCCAGTTGTAAGTGAGCTCAAGCATAGGGGCTTTGCTTTCAGTTGCTGTGTTTTCGTCTTCAGGTGCTGCCAGAAACACCAAAGTAAACTTACCTGTAGGGAACTCACGGCGTGACATTTCCTTCATCCCCAGCCCCTCACAGTAAAACTTAATTGATGCGTCTAAGTCGGTAACGCGAACCATCGTATGTAAATATCTCATAATTTGTTTACCATAATTTAATAATAGCCCTATTATACGACAAACTTCTATCAGCTATGGTGCATGAATACTTGGAATGATGGTCTGTAGGGGCGAAGCCATGCTTCGCCCGCAAAATGTATAACTCTCGCGATAAATTATCCCCATGCTCGCGACACACATCTGGAATGGTGCATGAATACTTGCGATACCACTATGGTATTGTGCATGAATACTTGGAACGATGGTCTGTTTTTATGTTTGATATTTGAATATACGACGATGGTCTGTAGGGGCGAAGCCATGCTCCGCCCGCAAAATGCATAATTCTTGCGATAACACCATCCCCATGCTCGCGACGCATAAATTCTTACAACTTATTTAATGTCGCCTTCATGGGGTTATACTTAAATACTTGAGTCCATTAAACTAACAATAAGGCGTTCCTAAGAATCAACCAATATTTTTTATATTTATTTAAAAAATAAATATAAACTTAAATACCTAAAATATTTCATCTAATATAATTTAATATTTCCTAGCACAAGCGGCTAACTCTGGCTATATCTTTATAAGTCCTGGCATGAGTGATATTATTACCTTGAAAGATAAAATAGTAGGTATTACGCCCTACATACCCTCCGAAGCGGTTTTTAGCATTTACATCCACACATACACGCCATCCATAGTATTTAATGGATCCAGGAGATTTTGATGACCAACCTTTCTTCGGGGTAGAATAATCAGTGAATTGTGCTGATTCTGGATCAATAAGGATTGTCTTAACATAAGTTTCAATTTGTTCTTTATATTGAGTAGGTTTTTCTCCATAATCAGCATTAGCTAATTCTTCTTCAGTTGGAGCATAAGATGAGTATATTGTCGCACATCCAGACAATCCTAACAAGAATGCCCCTATAAAAACTATAAACTTTATTACTTTAATCATAATTACTTATTTTATGTTGTATCTTATTATCATAACACAGTCCCGTTATTATGTATAAATTCTTGGAATGATGGTCTGTAGGGGCGGAGGCTTATATTCATCCCCCCTTGCCCCGCCCGCAAAATGTATAACTCTTGCAATGAACTACCGCTATGCTCGCAATAAACCATCGCCATAATAATTATGTTATATTAATAAAAAATAATCTCTCAATAAATAATAAACAACAATTAAATGAAAATAATATGAATAGCAACAAAAAAATATTGTCGCGTAAATCATTGCGTCTTAAAAAATATGACTACTCAACTAATGGAATGTACTTCATAACCATCCGCAACCATAATAGTTTACACCTATTAGGAAATATACAAAACGAAGAAGTGATATTAAACGATATAGGTGAAATGGTAAAAAAATGGTGGTTAAAACTCGGCAACAAATTCCCTGATGTTATTTTGGAAGAGTATATAATAATGCCGAATCATATTCATGGGATTCTTAATATATCTCCATCAGACATTAATCAAAATTTCAGTCAAACCTCTATCTCAGATATAGTGAAATGGTATAAAGCTATGTCAACTAATGAATATAGCAAAGGTATTAGAAACGGGATATATTACGCGGTAAGCACAAAGTTATGGCAGCGAAATTATTATGATCGTATTATTCGTAATGAATCAGAATTATTTAATATAAGGAATTATATTAAATATAACCCGATGAAGACGACATTAAATAAGTTTTAAGAATTTATGCGTCGCGAGCATGGCGGTAGTTCATTGCAAGAATTATGCATTTTGCGGGCGAAGCATGGCTTCGCCCCTACAGACCATCGTTCCAAGTATTCAAACATCATACCAGACCATCATTCCAAGAATTCCAACATCATACCAGACCATCGTTCCAAGTATTCAAGCAGCATACATAACAGGTGTCGCAGGAATTTGGGTAGCATAAGGTATAATTTACATCATGAGGAACAGTGTTCTTGTTTTTATTTTATGCGTCCTGCTATTTGCTGCTGGTTATGGAACTGCGGTACTAGTTGGCTTACAAAATAAGGTAGACGATGGACTATTTACTGTTGGTAAATCCACTACAAGAATTATTAACAACTCGTATGGAGCTCCCATATACATAATAAAAGAAGTGGAAGTTGAGGCGGAACCCTACTCTTATGAGCAAGAAAATCTTTTCCAAGATATCAAACGGAGTTTTTATACTGATGCCGCTCAGCTGGTAGTAGACGGCATTCCAATGAGCGATTTAGTTCCGTTAGTATCACGCATCAGTGGTTTTGAAGAGGACAATATTTGGCGCATGCAACAACCTCATACTTTTGCCAAAAACCTAATCGCCTTGGGGTTACAAGAGTGCCAAGACATATATGATGCAGGCGATGAGATACCCAATGTGTTATTCTCACTTGATGTGTATAGTCCAGCGAAGAGTACTAGCAGTAGCGAAGAAGAAACAGCAACAGTTGCTGGCGTAGTTTTTACCAACGAGTTTAAAACTGTCAATGCAACGCGTATTTACGCCAACTTTGAACTACCGAACAGCTATGAATATGGAGATGTCTTAGTAAAATGGTGTCGCGCTGCGCCAAACCGCAACATAATATATGGTCCGCATAGTATTGACATCACCCGCAAGTCCAATTATGTTTGGTATGAAACATTAAACCCGCAGGCGGGAATTTATTTTGTCACTATTTATTCGTCCGATCAAGAGCCCAAATTATTGGCTACTTCTTCATACCTATTGGTAGATGAATAAATAACTTGTAACCAACTATTCCCAGCATCCCTCCAATAAACCATCCTGTCAAAACATCCGTAGGATAATGCACCCCTAAGTAAACTCTACTCAACCCAAACAAGAACACATAACAAAACAAAAAAATCTTCATATAAATACTGCGCGCATAAGCCATTGCCATTACTCCAAGCACCGCGCTATTTGAGGCATGGGATGAATAAAAACCATATTTACCTCCGCTATAATTATTTACCAGATACAACATATCCATTAATTCAGGATTACGTGAAGGGCGCAAACGAGCAACCCATGGCTTGAATATATAGGTGTCAATTCCATCGCTGATGATAACCATCATCAAGATAGACAGCATAAAAAAAACATAACTACGTGTGCCGCCTACGCCAATACTCCCTCTGCCGCGGCTCCTGATGCGCCCCCTATTGAACCATAGATAAGTTGCCACAATTATGAATACGCCAACCGCAGTCCAATCCGAAGTTATATACCAAAAGGCATAGTCAAGAAATGGGGTATGGCTGCCATTGATTAGCAGCAGTAATTGAGTATCGTATAGTTCAATCATTGATTATTGCCAGGAATAATTCGCCAAATAGCTAAATAGTCGTTCTAAATAATTCCACTAAATAATCTCACTAAACAATACCCCTAAAGAATACCGTTGTGGCGCAAAAACGCATCAGGTTCTGGTTTTCTCCCACGCACTGCGATGAAATTATCCAGTGCATCGCCCACACCACCTCGCTCAAAAATATTGTGACGCAATGATGAAGATGTTTTCTTATCATAGATACCATTTTCTTCAAACATCGCATAAATATCTGCGGACATTATCTCCGCCCATTTATAAGCATAATAGCCCGCAGCGTAACCACCGGCAAAAATATGACTAAAGGCATTAGGAAAGTAATTATCTTTTATTTGTGGTAAAGGATTATATTTACGCCGTAATTTATCATAGCATTTTTGCACTGCATCGGCATCCTTCTGCACGTCAGTCAAGGATAATTTTGAATGGACTAACATATCAAACATGCTAAATTCAAGCTGACGCACCATCTGCAGAGCGCTATGAAAGTTCTTGGCGCCAATCAGATTTTTAAGATCCTTGCTTGGCAAGGGTTTGCCTGTCTCATAATGAGCCGATATATTCTTGATGAATTTCTTATCCCAGCACCAATTTTCCATTATCTGACTTGGCAGCTCAACCATATCATGCGCTACTCCATTAATACCGGCAACTCCGCGACAACTAACTTTAGTTAACAGATGATGCAAGCAATGACCTAATTCATGAAATAAAACCTCAACATCATGATGCAAAAGCAATGATTCACCTTTGGCAGGGTCACGAAAATTACATACCAAATATGCCACTGGCTTTTGAATTTCGCCATTAGTTAGCCGTCTCCTTTGACGATTCTCATTCATCCAAGCGCCGCTATTTTTTTGCGCGCGAGCGTATAAATCACAATATAAATAACCAATTATTTCCTTGCCAACGCCCCCAGCACTTCCACCTCCCCCATTATTTTTGCTTTGTTTGTTTTCGCGTGTAAGGGTAAAAAGACGCACATCTTTATGCCAGCTGTTGAAACGGAATTTTTCTTCAAACTTAACATCAAAAAGCTTCTCTGCCAATAAGAACATCCCCTCTAATACCCGTGGCAAAGGAAAGTAAGCACGCAGTTTCTCAGCATCGGTACTGAATTTCTTTTGTTTGAGCTTTTCGCTATAGTAAGCCACATCCCAAGGATGGCACTCTTTCTTATGCTTAAGTGCATATTTAATTAGTTCATCCGCTTCCTTACGAGCCATCGGCAATGACTTATTCATCAAGTCAAGCAAGAATTTACGCACTTTAGCGGGGGATTTAACCATATTATCCGCCATCAACATATCTGCTGGAGTAGTATAGCCCAACATTTGTGATGTCTTATGGCGCAACACTAGTATCTGCTGAATTATAGGACTATTATCATAAGCAGCAAAATCTTCCATTGTGGCAGAAGCACGGCTTGCAAATGCCCTATACACTTCCTCGCGTAGCTGTTCATCATCCGCATAAGTCATAACGACATGATAAATCGGCATATCCAAGCCAATCAACCAACCGCTCTTTTTTATTGCTTTAGCATCACTACGCAATTTGGCTACAACTGCAGCTGGTAAGCCGCTGAGACGTTTATCGTCCTTAATGTGCAACTTCCATTCATCATTAGAATCCAGCACATTTTCACTAAACTTTGTGGTTAAACGGGCTGCTTCAGCTACAAGTTCAGCAAATTTCTTTCTTTTTGCTGGCGGCAAGTCAATCCCCGAAAGGCGGCATGTTAATAAATAATTGTCTAAATCCTTTTGTTGCTCCTCATCCAAATCGCCAGTGCTACGCAACCGTTTCATCAGCAGATATAAGTCACGATTTTGATTCTGGGCGGTGGTATAAGCCCACACCTTAGGCAAGGATTTATTAAATGCGGCACGTAGTTCCGTGTTATCACGCACAGATTTAAGATGGGATGCCACTGAGAATAAATTCTCAAATAATTCTTCATCCCAATCATCCAGCAGCTGGGCAGTATTATCCCAATTGATGCTAAATTTCTTATCTTTGCTCTTCTTCAACAGAGATTCAAGCCGTTTGGTATTGAGCTTTATGAGACGAGTAACCGATTTATCCAGTTGTTTAGGATTGAGTGCGGTAAAGTTAGTAAGTTCTGTCATAGTTTAATTATAAATAGCTATGTGGGTACACGCAGGTGGGAATTAAAAAAAAATGCTTGACAATGCCCTACTCTCGCATGGGAAATCCATACTACCATCGGCGAAGGACAGTTTCACTGCTGAGTTCGGAATGGGTCAGGTGGTTCCGGTCCTCTATTGTTGTCAAGCAGTGTTATTATTACTCTAAAACAATAAAAAAACAACATTAATATAAAAAAACTTACTAAATTAATAAAAAAGTTTCATATTACATGAATTAATTCTTGCGAATGTAATTTTCATCTTCACAATAAACTCATGCTATAATTATCCCTCTTATGAAGTTCCATATTAAGACCCAAGGTTGCCAGATGAATGTCTATGATTCGGAGAAAATTGCCGATATTCTAACGGATATGTGCAAGATGACCAGCACTGATAAACCCGAAGATGCAAACCTATTAATTCTGAATACCTGTTCTATTCGTGAGAAGGCACAGGCAAAAGTATTTGACCAATTGGGACGTTGGAGAAGGATGAAGGTAGCCGACCCTTCTGTGGTTATAGCTGTTGGTGGTTGTGTTGCCTCCCAAGAGGGAGCGGCAATAGCCAGACGTGCTCCTTATGTGGATGTTATCTTTGGTCCGCAAACTCTGCATCGCCTGCCTAATATGCTACAGCAGCTCAATGGCGAGAACGGGAAAAGAAAGGTGGGACTAAAGAATAAGGCAGTTGTTGATACTTCTTTTCCCGAGATAGAAAAGTTTGACAAACTGGCGCTACCAAAGGCGCGTTCTTCCTCGGCTTTGGTTTCCATAATGGAGGGATGTAGTAAATACTGCTCGTTTTGTGTGGTGCCTTATACTCGCGGCGAAGAGGTGAATAGACCTTGCCATCAAATAATAGAAGAAGTAAAACGACTTGCCGACCAGGGAGTGAAAGAAATAATACTGCTCGGGCAGAATGTCAATGCCTATCGCGCTGGCGAGATTGATTTTGCTCAGCTACTATATATAGTGGCTGATATTAAGGGGATTGAAAGAATAAGATTTACTAGTCCTCATCCACTGGAATTCAATGATGCACAGATAAATGCCTTTGGTGACTTGCCACAATTGGCAGACCAGATGCACCTGCCATTACAAAGCGGCGCCGACCGCATCCTTGCCTTGATGAAGCGTGGCCACACTGCATTGGAATATAAAGAAAAAATATATAAGTTACGTAAGCTACGCCCTGATATATCTATATCATCAGATTTTATAGTCGGCTTTCCTGGCGAAACCGAGGCGGAACATCAGGCAACACTGAAATTGGTGAACGATATTGGCTATGATAGGTCCTTTAGTTTTTCCTATAGTCCACGCCCTGGCACACCAGCAGCATACTTAAAGGACAATACAACAGCACAGGAAAAACTGGCAAGGTTGCATGAATTACAAGAAGTGCTTAACCAACAAGCACAAAGCATCAGCAAATCAATGATTGGGACAAACCAGCGCGTATTGATTGTTGATTATTCGCGCAAGGATCCAGGAATGCTGCAAGGACGGACCGAGAATAACCGTTTGGTTAATTTTGCTTGCTCGGATGTTTCATTAATTGGCGAGTTTGTAGATGTGGAGATAGTAGAAGCATTGACAAATTCATTGCGCGGGGTTGCTGCGCAGGAATCAAGCACTAAGTATGCAGAGACCAGCGAACAACACGCTAATGAGCACTCCACTAATGAGCACTCCACTAATGAGCAGCAATATGCCTAATACAGGAAGTATTTTCGTAATATCAGCTCCTTCAGGTGGGGGTAAAACCAGTTTGGTGCATGCGCTGCTTGAAAAGCTGAGCAATCTTAAGCTTTCTATATCCTATACTACTCGTCAAAAGCGTTCCAGCGAAGAGCATACAAAGAACTATTACTTTGTTAGTGAGGAGGAGTTTGAAGCAATGAAACAACGCAATGAGTTTTTGGAATATGCCACAGTGTTTGGCAATAGTTATGGGACTGCGCGCCAAACTGTTACTGAAGCTTTGCAACAGGGTGATGATGTAGTATTGGAAATTGATTGGCAAGGAGCAAAACAGATTAAGGATAATTTTCCGCAAGCCAAGATGATATTCTTGTTGCCGCCAAGCATTGAGACATTGAAGGAGCGTCTGCATAAAAGAGGTTCCGATGACCATATTACTATTCAAAAACGGCTGGAGCAAGCCGAACAAGAAATATCTCAATACGGACTATTTGACTATTTGGTGGTAAATGATGATTTTGATGAGGCATTACAACAGATAATTAGCATCATCACTGCCTGCGGCCTAACCCGTGAGAGAAGAGAAGCCCCCCTGGCTCAATTAATTAAAGATTTAACTAAAAAGTAGATATGAAACAACAGATAAATAAAAGCGCTAAATCTACTAAGTCCGCTAAGCCCATTAAGAGCATAAAGCCCGCTAAACCAATTAAGCCCACTAAGTTGAAAGCAACCCTCAGGTCAAAGCTGGTTCGTTTAACCAAACGCGGCAGTTATGACAGAAAAACCGTCTATGATATTATTGATGGCATGGTTATGTGTAGTGTTGCCTACAACATTAAAGGTAAACCCTATTGCACCCCTACTTTGCATTGGCGTGAAGGTGATTATATCTATTGGCACGGCTCCTCAATTAGTAGGTTTCTTAAGCAGGTGACCGGGGAAAGCGCCTGTATTACGATAACACACTTTGATGGGTTGGTATTGGCTAGGTCGGCATTTCATCATTCTGCTAACTACAGGTCGGTTATGTTGTTTGGCAAAGCACAGTTAGTTGCTGAGGATGAAAAAGTGATGAGATTAAAGAACTTTATGGAAGGGATATTACCAGGTCGTTGGGATACTCTAAGACCAGTTACTCGCAAAGAACTAAATGCAACAATTATTTTGAAAATGAAGTTAGATGAGGGCTGCGCTAAGGTTCGTGCGGGAGATCCAGGTGATAATAAGAGTGATTACAAGTTGCCTATCTGGGCTGGAGTTATTCCAAGCAAACAGAAGTTTGCTAAGCCAGAGGCAGATCCACTCAATCTTAAGGGTATAGCGTTGCCAGCAGACGTTAAAAAATTCCGTCTAAAAAATTAATCTAATGAAGTATCAACGCGAGAATATCAAGGCGCCCAACGATTGTAATAAGGTACTTATGCATTCTTGTTGCGCTCCATGCTCGGCTGAAGTAATTGAAGCGATTATATCCTCTGGCATCTCGCTGAAAGTATTCTTTTATAACCCGAATATTCATCCAATTGATGAATATGAAATCCGCAAACAAGAGAATATTCGTTTTTGTGAGGATAAGAATATACCTTTTGTAGATGCGGATTATGATACAGATAACTGGTTTGAGCGTATAGAGGGCTATGAAAATGAACCTGAAAGAGGCAAAAGATGTACTATATGTTTTGATATGCGTTTTGAACGCACGGCTCTTTATGCTTATGAGAATGATTATCCTGTAATAACCAGTTCACTCGGCATATCTCGTTGGAAGAATATGGAGCAAATAAATGATTGCGGCATCAGGGCGGCATCTCGCTATCCAGACATCAATTACTGGACGTATAACTGGCGTAAGCAAGGTGGCTCAAGCCGTATGATTGAGATTTCTAAGCAGGAGCAGTTCTATCAACAGGAATACTGCGGTTGTGTATATAGTTTGCGCGATACCAATAGATGGCGCACTAAGAATGGCAGGGATAAGATTAAACGGGGCGTGCAGTATTACGGAACTGAACTAATCAAAGCCAAATCCTTGGATTAAATAGGGGCGAGCCATCCTTGCGACGCACTTATGTGCGGTGCTTGAATACTTGCGATAAAGGTCTGTAGGGGCGGAGCTGCGCTCCGCCCGCAAGATGTACAACTCTTGCGACAAACCATCGCCATGCTCGCAATTAACGAAATATATTCAGATACTTAATGTATGCAAAAGACCTGCCATACACCTTAGTTTCATCCAGCTGTTGTAATATTTTCAACTTAATAAGACGTTGAACAAAATCCTCTGTTCCTTGACGAGTGAGTCCAGTCCATTGTTGGATTATTCCTATATTTACAATCGGCTTCTCATATAAACGCGGCATTATTGCTATTATCTTGTTAGCGCTTGCCTTCCCTAACGATTGAATTATTTCTTCTAATTCTTGCTTTAACAACTCTGTTTTTTCAACAGTTATTATTGCTTCTTCAGCAGTAGCAATTACGCCATCAAGGAAAAAATCTAGCCATTCTTCAACACCATCATTACGGTAATTATTTAACTTTTCATAATAAGTGCTCTGGTGCTTTTGAAAATATGAAGATAGGAATAACAATGGGCTTTCCAGCAACTTTTCCTGTTGTAAGAATAAAGAAATAATAATCCTACCAGTTCTTCCATTACCATCCAAAAAAGGATGGATTGTTTCAAACTGAGCATGGATCAACCCTGCCTTAATAAGTGGAAG
Source organism: Gammaproteobacteria bacterium (assembly GCA_965207945.1). Classification (GTDB taxonomy): domain Bacteria; phylum Pseudomonadota; class Gammaproteobacteria; order CBDBNL01; family JAAOII01; genus JAAOII01. The sequence goes on along the minus strand of OZ242303.1, from coordinate 809,705 downwards.
GACATAATCTTTACTATGGAAAAATTTCTCTAAATCTGACATTGAATTTAGCATATCAGCAACTGGAGGAGGAACAAAAGCAGCATTGGCTATTGAATCGCCACCTATCCAGTTCTGTGATGCTCTAAAGTTACCTGGATCGGCAAAGTGGCTGGTGCGTGCTCCTCCTGGGTCTCCCGCCATTAATTTATAATGGATTTCTCTAATTAACCTAACGCTTAATGGTACTCTACTTAACTCTTTTATTCCATAATTTACAGCGTCAATATAGTGCAGAATATCATCAACATCATCAGGAAAAGTACCAGAGGTTAGCGTTGGTGATGCTGCAAGAATTGCGTCAATCATAGTTGCACGTGTCCCCTCTATCTGGCTAGAAGATGTGGCATCTTTGCGTATATACATAGATATCAAGAAGTCCCTATTTGACACATGTAAAGATATGCCATCTAATTTACCCACTAATAATACTGCCTTGTTTGCTTTATATATTAAATCATTAGAAAAGTTGAACCCATTAGAAGGTGGAAACGCTGCTGGAATAAATGCCTTGAAGCCTGCTGATTGATTTTGTAAGTTACCGAGTTTAGTTTGCATAATGCAATATTTTACATTATTCACTTGACATTCAAACAAAGATGGCAAGTTTTTTACCCTTTTTGTTTACATTCATTCATAATTCGTTTCGAATAAAAATTTAATCGCGAGCATTCCGATGGTTTATCGCGAGAGTTGTACATTTTGCGGGCGGAGCGCAGCTCCGCCCCTACAGACCATCATTCCAAGAATTCAAACACCGCACATAAAAATAGACCAGTGTTGCAAGTATTTATGCACCGCACATTAAAACAGACCATTATTCCAAGAATTTATACACCATACCCAGATGTGCATTGCGAGCATTTCGATGGTTTGTTGCAAGAGTTGTACATCTTGCGGGCGGAGCGCAGCTCCGCCCCTACAGACCATCGTCGTTAATTTATGCACCGCACATTAAAACAGATCATCGTTGCAAGAATTCAGACGCCATGCCAGAGCATCATTCCAAGTATTCAGACATTGTTCAAATAATTACACGAATTAATTAAATGGAGGATTAATCTATTGTTATGTATAATAGTAGGATTATTAATTAACAAAGAGTAATCTATATATGAATAATGAAATACAAACCGTTACTCAGGCAGAACTAAACAGTATTGCCCACGAAACGGCTTATAACGAAAACCTTGCCCCCAGTGACCCATCTGAGAGAACTTGGAACAAATGGCATTTTACCGCTCTGTGGGTGGGAATGTCTATATGTGTCCCAACCTATACTCTTGGCGGTGTCTTAGTCGCATTTTTTGGACTATCCGCTGGCGAGGCATTGTTTGCCATACTCTTGGCAAACGTAATAATTTTGGTGCCCCTCATCCTTAATGGTAGAGCAGGCGCGAAATACGGGATACCCTTTCCAATATTACTACGCTCATCTTTTGGTGTAGTCGGCTCAAACATTCCAGCAATTTTGCGCGGACTTATTGCTTGCGGCTGGTTTGGTATTCAGTGCTTATTTGGTGGACTCGCAGTAGACATCCTATTTGATAAATTGATTCCATTTTGGGAAGCATTAGGTGGACTTGGATATTTTGTTAGTTTCTTCATTTTTATGACTGCAAATGCTTACGTAGTTATACGTGGCTTTGAATCCATAAAAGTATTAGAAACTGTAGCTGCGCCTCTGTTGCTCATAGTTGGAATTGCTCTCCTCTTCTGGGGTTGGGGTAAAGCCGATATGGCGGCAGTTTTCGCTCAAGCTCCAAACCGTCCAGAAGGCGCTTCAGTTGTGCCTTTCTTCTTAGGCGGCTTAACTGCAATGGTTGGCTTTTGGGCAACCTTAGCGCTTAATATTCCGGACTTTACCAGATATTCCAAATCGCAAAGCGACCATACTATAGGACAAATGTTGGGCTTGCCCGTAACAATGTTCTTGTTCTCAGCTCTTGGAGTTGTGATGACTTCGGCTTCTTTAAGCATATTTGGTGAAACAATATCTGACCCTGTTACTATGATTGGCAAGATTGATAGCACCTTCTGGGTGATTATTGCAATGATTATTATAATTTTAGCAACTATCTCAACCAATACTGCTGCCAACATGGTTGCCCCCACTAACGACTTCCAAAACATAGCACCCAAAATCATCAATATGAGACGTGGCGTTATTCTTACCGCTATGGTGGGAACTATTTTGGTAATCTGGGAAGTACTAAGAAGCAGTGGTTTGGTAGTATCAGAAGTAAGCTTAGAATCCTTATATTCAAACTGGCTATTAACTTATTCCAGTTTGCTTGGTCCTGTGGCTGGCGTAATGATAGCCGACTTCTACTTAGTGCGCAAGCAAAATTTAGACGTTATTGAGCTCTACAAAACATCTGGCGCGTATGGCAAGTACAACTGGGCTGGCATTCTTGCCTTCTTAGTTCCTGCTGTGCTGGCTTTGGTGGCTTTTCGCGCTGGCTCAGAAAGCGGTCTCTTCTGGCTATATAACTATGGCTGGTTTACTGGAGCAACCCTTGGGTTTATCCTTTATTTAGTGTTGAGTCCTATTTTGGGAAACAATAAATAATTAGAAATAACAAATAATTACAAATTAATTAATAGCTATGAGCAGAAAAGTAATCAGTGGATTAATTCAATGCCGTAACCCTATTAATGACGAGAGCAAACCCGTTGCAGAAATACAACGGGCTGCTTTTGATCATCACATACCTTTCATAGAAGACGCTGGTAAAAAAGGCGTACAGATTCTCTGCTTGCAGGAAATATTCAACGGACCGTATTTTTGCCCTTCGCAAGATGCCCGTTGGTATGATGCAGCGGAACCAGTGCCTGGACCCACGGTTGAAGCACTTATTCCTTACGCAAAGAAATATGAAATGGTTATGGTTATACCGGTTTATGAGAAAGAGCAACAAGGTGTTTATTACAACACCGCAGCTGTGGTTGACGCAGATGGCACTTATCTCGGCAAATATCGTAAAAAGCATATACCCCACACAAGTGGTTTTTGGGAAAAATATTTCTTTAAGCCAGGCGATGTAAGCTATCCTGTTTTCCAAACAAGATATGCAAAAATTGGTGTGTATATATGTTACGACCGTCACTTCCCCGAAGGCGCAAGAATCTTAGGATTAAATGGCGCTGAAATTGTTTATAATCCTTCCGCCACCGTAGCCGGCTTGTCCGAATACTTGTGGAAACTGGAACAGCCCGCCCATGCGGTAGCCAATGGCTATTTTATGGGATGCATAAATAGGGTTGGCAAAGAGGAACCATGGAATATAGGCGAATTTTACGGCAGCAGCTATCATGTTGACCCGCGTGGCAATATTATTGACATGGCGGCGCGTGATAAAGATGCCTTAGTTATATCTGAGCTTGACTTGGATATGATTGAAGAAGTTCGCAAGGTGTGGCAGTTTTACCGTGACCGTAGACCTGAAACCTACGATAAGATGACCGAAATATAATCACACGAATTACAAAAATGTAATAAAATGTAGTAACAACATAGAGGAGTAGATGAAATGTCACAAGACGACTTACACAATACCTTATATAAGACGCGACACCCTTTACTAAGTAAAGAGAACGCAATAACCGAAGCTAATCGCTGCATCAACTGTTATGATGCCCCATGTATTCATGCTTGTCCTACAAGTATAAATATCCCCCAATTTATCTCCCGCATAGCCAACGATGACCTTGATGGCTCTGCCCAATCCATTCTTGCTTCTAACATTCTTGGCTATTCATGCGCCACAGTATGTCCAGTGGAAGTGCTATGCGAGGGCGCATGTGTTTATAACAACCAAGAAGACCCGCCCATCCGTATTGGCGACTTGCAAAAATATGGCTTGGATGATTTTTACAAGAAAGATGCGAAACAACAGGTGGAATCCTTGCTGTCATCAAAAAATGGTGGCGATAAACAAAATAATCCAGCACTAAGCACGCAAAACATTAAGGTTGCTGCTATAGGCGGTGGACCCGCCTCATTATCGTTTGCTGCGTATATCGCACTGAATGGAGGCAACGCTGATATTTACGAAAAAGATGAAGAAGGCGGCGGATTAAATACTTATGGCATAGCCCCTTACAAGTTATCTTATGAAGAGAGCATGTCTGAAGTTGAGTTCATAAAAAACTTAGGCGTTACAATAAAAAATGGAATGGATGTTGGCAAAAATATTGCCACTGCAGATTTATTACAAGATTACGATGCAGTTTTTATCGGCAGCGGACTAGGAGCTGACAGCTTTGCCCTAAAGGCAGATGGTATAGGCAAGGTATATGGCGCCCTACCCCTGATAGCCGAACTCAAACAGAAAAACTTTGCCACAATATCAGGAGTTCGCAGCGCAATAGTTGTGGGCGGCGGCAACACCGCTCTGGATATAGCCCAAGAACTGGCGTTGTGTGGAGTTACCAAAGTGATAATGGCTTATAGACGCGGCACAGACGTGATGAGCGGCTATGCCCATGAGCTGAAATATGCTAAGTCATTAGGCGTTGAGTTTTTACCTAATCATAAACCAGTTGCAATTCAAGGCAGCAGCAAAGGCGACTTTGCTTCCATAAGCTTTGAAACACCAGACGGCAGCAAAGAAATCAATGGTGATTTGTTAGTGTTTGCCACTGGGCAACAAAAACATCCTCTACAGGAAATATTCCCAGCCCTGAAATTAAATGATAACGGCACTGTGGCAGTTAATAACAAGATGCAAACCAACGTGGATAAACTATACGCTGGTGGCGATTGTGTTAACGGCGGCAAGGAAGTAGTGAACGCAGTTGCTGAAGGCAGGCAAGCAGCGTATCACACATTATTAACCAACAACAAGGAGATTTATTATGGCAGATTTAGCAATTAACCTCAAAGGAATAAAATCACCCAATCCTTTTTGGATTGCTTCGGGTCCCGCCTCCAACACCAAACATCAAGCAATCAATGCTTTTGAGGCAGGTTGGGGAGGCGTGGTATGGAAAACCATCGGTAATCCAATTAAAAATGTCAATAGCTTATACGGAGCAATAAATAGTGGCAACCAAAAGATGGTCGGGCTAAATAATCTGGAACTTATTTCAGACCGCGGAGTCAGCGAGAACCTACGTGAAATCAAAGAAGTGAAGAAGCTATTCCCCAACAATGCTATTATTGCCTCACTTATGGTGGAAACCCGTGAAGAATGGCAGACAATTGTCAAAAGATGCGAAGATGCTGGAGCGGATGGACTGGAACTTAACTTTGGCTGTCCGCACGGAATGTGCGAAAGAGGAATGGGTTCTGCTGTTGGGCAAGAGCCCAAAGTGCTGGCAGAACTGCTGGAATGGGTGACAGATTGCGCCAGTATCCCAGTGCTTGCCAAACTAACTCCTAATATTACCGACATCAACGAGCCAGGAATGGCGGCGCAAAAAGGTAACGCCGATGGGGTGTCTCTGATTAACACCATAAAAAGCATTGTTGGAGTAGATTTGGATGATTTTATCCCCTTACCTAAAGGGCGGGATGCAGCCAGCAATGGCGGTTTCTGCGGACCTGCAGTCAAGCCAATTGCTATGCACATGGTGGGCTCACTAGCAAAAAACCCTAAGTTTAATTTAGAGATTTCAGGGATAGGTGGAGTGTCTAACTGGAGGGATGCTGCAGAGTTTATCTCTTTGGGCTGCACTTCGGTGCAGGTGTGCACCGCAGCCATGCACTACGGCTATCGTATTGTGGAAGATATGAAAGTTGGGCTAAACAACTATCTTAATAGTAAAGGGTTTGCCTCGGTTAATGAGCTGCGTGGCAAGGCGATTTCCCATTATCGTGATTGGGGCGATCTTGATATCAATTATAAAACCATCGCTAAAATAAACCATGATAAATGCATCGGCTGTCAGCTTTGCTATATTGCTTGTGAGGATGGCTCGCATCAGGCGATATCTATTAGCAATACTGCAAATGGTGGCAATGGTGATAGAGTTCCACAAATCATAGCAGATGCATGCATAGGATGCAACCTCTGTTCATTAGTTTGCCCAGTTGATGAGTGCATAACTATGGAAGATAGGAATCCACAGAGCGAGTTTGATTCTTGGAATAAGATGATTGCAGAGAAACGTTATAACCCCACAGACACTATTATTCCCAGAAACTAATATCAGTGTCTAATACCAGTACCTAATATCAGTGCCCCAGTGCATAAATACAACTAATTACGATTAACTAAATACATTATTATGTCTATATTAATTAAAGGCGGCGTCCTTGTAAACGTCAGCGACAGCAATAAACAAGACCTGTTAATAGAAAACGGCAAAATCACCAAAGTTGCCACAGACATCCCCTCTTCTGCAGCCAAGCAGGTTGTAGAAGCAGACGGATGTTATGTCATGCCTGGCGGTATTGACCCCCATACTCACATGCAACTGCCCTTTATGGGAACTGTTGCGTCAGACGACTTTTTTACTGGCACCCGCGCCGCATTAGCAGGCGGCACTACAATGCTTGTTGATTTTGTGATACCCAACCCCCAACAATCCATGTTGGAGGCGCTCAAGCAATGGCAATCCTGGGCGGAAAAAGCATGTATGGACTACAGCTTTCATATAGCAGTTACCTGGTGGGGCGACAAGACCGCAGAGGAAATGGAGTCCATAGTGAAAACTCATGGCATCAATAGTTTCAAGCACTTCATGGCATACAAAAACGCCATCATGGTGGATGATGAAATTATGATGAACAGCTTCATCAAGGCGCGCGAACTGGGAGCAATCTGCACCATTCATGCCGAGAATGGAGAACTCGTAGCCCGTAAGCAACAGCAATTATTGAAAGATGGAATAACAGGACCTGAAGGACACCCCCTCTCCCGCCCACCAGAAGTTGAAGGCGAGGCGGCGCATCGCGCTATCGTTATAGCCGACCAAGTGGGAGTGCCGGTGTATATCGTGCACACCTCATGTAAGCCAGCGCTTGACGCCATCAGCAAAGCCAGACGCAATGGCATGACCGTTATTGGCGAGGCGTTAATAGGGCATCTGCTGGTGAACGATGAAGTATATCGGAACAAGGACTGGGATTATGCCGCAGCCCATGTTATGAGCCCACCCTTTCGCGCCCCAGAGCACCAAAAGGCGCTGTGGAATGCCATCAACAACGGAGATATTTCTGTAATAGGCACCGACCATTGCGTGTTCAAACGTGAGCAAAAGGCAATGGGCAAAGGCGACTTTACCAAGATTCCCAATGGCACCAACGGACTGCAAGACCGTATGCACCTGCTATGGCACTATGGAGTAAATAGCGGACGGATAACCATGAATAAATTTGTGGAGCTAACCTCCACCAATGCTGCCCGTATATTCAACATGTATCCGCAGAAGGGTTCGTTGAAGGTGGGCGCTGATGCGGATGTGGTGGTATGGGACCCCAAAGCCAAACGCACTATATCAGCAAAAGAGCATCTGCAAAATGTGGACTTTAATGTGTTTGAAGGCACCACAGTTGAAGGAATAAACCGAGTGACCATATCCAACGGCAATGTTGTTTATGAGGACGGCAAATCCAAAGCACAGGAAGGCGCTGGCAGATTTATCAAACGCAAACCCTTTGCTCCAATATTTGACAACCTGCGTCAAAGAGTGGAAGTGACCCAACCTAAAGCAGTCGCCCGTAAATAGGCGTCTGATGGCGGCATCTGACACATCTACCAAGTCAACATATTACTAATACAACATAGCTAACTTATTATTACCACTATGAACACTAATACCAAATCACAAGAAATTACCAAGCGACACAGAAAGCATCTGTGGAACAGCCATATCCTATATTACAAAGAACCAATTGCCCTGGAAAAAGGCGATGGTTGCTATGTCTATGATGTGGATGACAACAAATACCTTGACTTCTTTGGCGGCATTCTAACCACCAGCATAGGACATAACCATCCCACTATGGTGAAGAAAATCAGCGAACAGGTGGAAAAGATTATTCATACTTCCACCCTCTACCCCCACGAGAATTTGGTGCAGATTGCCGAGAAGATGGCGCAAATCACCCCTGGCAACTTGGAAACATCCTACTTTACTAATAGTGGCAGTGAAGCAAACGAGCTGGCAGTGCTTGCCGCCCGAGTGCATACTGGCAATCTGGACGTTATAGTGCTACGCCATTCCTATCACGGCGGCACTACGGTTACCAAAAGCATGACCTCGCAATCAACTTGGCGCTTTGACCAATCTGTGGTTGCGGGCTTCAAACAAACCCTCAACGGTTATTGCTACCGCTGCCCCTTTGGACTAAAACCCGATAGCTGCGATACCGCCTGCGCTCAGGACTTGGAAAATGTCATTCAGACCGCAACCTCAGGCAAAGTGGCAGGCATAATCTTTGAACCCATTCAAGGAGTGGGCGGGTTTATCACCCCTCCTCCCAACTTTCTAAAAATAATCAGCGAAATCACCCGTCAATATGGCGGAGTGGTAATTTCTGATGAGGTGCAAGGCGGCTTTGGACGCACAGGCAAGCACCAATTTAGCGTGAGCCACTGGGATGTTGAGCCAGATATTATGACTATGGCAAAAGGCGTGGCAAACGGCTTTCCTATGGGCAATGTAATCGCCACAGACAAAGTGGCATCGGCTATGGATAATGAAGGGCTGATAATCAACACCTTTGGCGGCAACCCCGTCTCATCTGTAGCGGCATTGGCTACCATTGAAGTTTTAGAAAAAGAAGCAGACCCACAGCACTGCCACGAAATGGGTGAGCTGCTGATGAGCGGACTGAATAAACTAGCAGAAAAGTATTCACTGATAGGTGAAGTGCGCGGCAAAGGACTTATGGTTGGAGTGGAACTGGTAAAAGACCGCCAAAGCAAAGAACCCGCCGCCGATAAAGTAAACGAGATGTTTGAAGAAACTAAGAAACTGGGAATGCTAATCGGCAAAGGAGGAATGTATGGCAATGTCATCCGCATCGCCCCACCCCTAACCGTCAACGAAACCCAAATAGGCGAAGCACTAGATAAACTGGAAAGAGCGTTTGCTGCTGTTGCTTAAATTCTTGCGATAATGGTCTGTAGGGGCGGAGCCATGCTCCGCCCGCAATCAGTTTGATACTTGTAATAAACTATCGGTATGCTCGCAACGCACTTATGTATGGCTCTTGAATTCTCGCAACACCCACCCGCCAACATATAACAATGATGTCTAAAAAATTAAGTATGTATTTACAAATCGTGGCAATTTTAACTGTCATAATGGTGTGCATACCTCTAGTAGCACCAGATGGATTCTCCTCCTTCATGGACTTGCTTACTTTTTTCTCTATCTCCTTTATAGTAGTAATTCTATTAGCAATCCCTATATGGTGTGTATGTCGGGCATTTATAGTATTAAAATCTGCGGGAAAGAATGACTTAATTGTATACTTATCAGTCGTTGGAGTTATAAGCGCTATATTTGTAATAATATTATCCCCTTTAGCACATAACGACTCTTACCTTGAAGTCCTCTCCATTGAAGGAGGGTTATTCTTCGTAATGTTACTTGTCGCTGTTATCATATCAATGGTATTAGCGGTTCCAATATGGGGTTTATGGCGGATATATACGGCAATAGAATCATCATTAGCAAAAAAGAGAAAAAAGAAGGAATGAAAACTCTATCTAAAAAAACTTAATTATGTACTTAAAAACCGTTGCCATTTTAACTATCCTATTAATCGTTATATCTCTAATATTTCCAGAACTATTGCCCCCAGGTATGGGCATATTCCAAATTTCCATTGAATCTACTATAGTAGCAATTATATTAGCAGCCCAGATATGGCTTGTATGGCGAATATTAAAAGGATTAATAGGATTAATGGGATTGAAAAGGAAGAAAAAGAAGATTAGTTAGAATAGTGAATATATATAAATAACAAACAAATATTATGAAAGCAGGACTGATAATCAACACCTTTAGCGGCAACTCCTTCTCATCTGTGACGGCTTTATTCCCCTCTGGGCAACTTCGCCCGCAAAGATATAACAATACCCCCTCCCCGTCTAATGACGTCCCTGTTACCAAAAATTACTTCACTAATTTTCCCAGTGGGCGAAAAACATTACCCCTCTTTTCAATGAGTTCGCTAATTAAATTATTAGCTTTTTCTTTTAGTTCTGTATCCATTTTAGGACTATTATAAATATTTTCAATTAGTCCTACCCACTTTCCAGATTCAACATACATTTTAAACTCTCTTCCTTTAACCTCATCAAGTTCCCCCAACAAACACAATCGGATAATTTTTATAACCTGTTCAGGGAATTTATGTCCAAGTTTATTAAGCACCTCTAACAATTTATACCCAGACAAATTCCCGTCTGTTTTTTCTAAGGTTTTCAACAATCTACTAACTAACCATTCATCTTCAAATATTTTATTCTCTGGGTTAAGCCAAGTGCCAAACTCAATAAGCGCTTTTCTATGTTCACAATTACTAAGCATCCAATCCCATAATTTACAAAGTCGTTTCTTAACTTCAGGGTTATCTTGAATGAAGTCCTTTCTCTCTTTATCATTAAGAAACATCTCACTGTTAGATATAAATGCCTTTCCTATATAACTTATGAATTGAGAATATCTAATTGGGTTGTTGCTTTCCAAGAAATTAATGAATAATGGATGCATAAATCCAAACCGTTTATAATGAACAACAAAAGCCCATGCAATATGTTCGCCAACTAGCTCATCAGGATCTTTGAAATGTTTTTGCAGTGGATAATCTCTCTTGTTCAGTCGCATCCCTCTTAAATAAACTTCTTGTATTCCCTCGTTAAAGAACATTTGCTTACCAAAAGAACCTGACAACAAACCTTCCCAAGCTGCAGTAAATAGATGCTTATTCTCTTTTTTCTTGCTAAATATCAAATTAATATTACTTAATAACCATTCTGCATCCCAACGATAAATAACGTTAAGATGATAACCAAAAAGAAACATTACAGCACGAGTATCCTCTTTCTTCAGCATTCTTTTATATAATGATTTAACCTTTTCCCTTGTATTCTCGCCCATATAATCTCCATTCATAGCAATATCATTATTAATTAAATGCATAAGTACCCCAAAAGCGCATCCACGAATACTGTGTACTCCTGTAGTATAAGGGTTTTCAATTTTATCCGCATCATCGTACACATCAGGTTCTATATTAGCTAGACCATCAGATACATTCACTGAACTATTTGGCAAATCACTATCCGATTTTGTTGGCACTAAGATATTTTTTTGCCAATCATCGCTATAACTCCTTGAATATTTAATAGTTTCAGATTCAGGGTCACTATTTACAAGAAAATAATCCAATAGATTTAATATTTTGGTATGATATTTTGAGAAATCAATTATATTCTTTTCATGCCTCACAGAAAAAATACTTTGCAAAAAATCTAATATCTTTAGAAATAATTCTTTACGTTCTGATTCCCAAGTGGTTTTATAGTAATTAGTTTTTATTCGCTTTTCTTTTAGAGATTTTTGTATATCAAAATCTTTGATGGTAGTGCATAGCTCAATTACTTGACCCCAATCGCATGTCCATGCCAAAGATGGAATTTTTGATATAGCTGTTCTCAAACCTAAAAGATACGCAGACGTATAAAACAAGTCCAGTTCTTGCGGCACAAAAAATCTCTTCGCTTCATTTATGTATTCCTGTAATCGTTCAGGCATATCTTTTTCCAATAAATCACTAACTCCTACTTCATTTATTAAAGATGCATCATCCAAAATTTTATGCTCAACATTAATTTGCTTCATAGACCATTCATCACATAGTTTGGCAACTATATCTGGAATAGAAAGTTTGGTAAATAATTCATAAGTTATAGGTCCACGGATAGTTATAGATCTAAATGGCCCTATTTTAGCAATTGTGTCTGGTTTATAATTAGAAGTTATATCCAACCCTATTTTTTCTGCCTTACGATTTTGCTCACCCGTGAGATAAGATTTAATCATTGATAGGATACGGGAACCCATATCTATATGCATTTCTTTAGTTATATAGTAATTATTTCTTTCTTCTTCTGTCATATCTTTTTGAGATTTTGCCTCACTAATAACTGTTGCAAAGTAACTTAAGAATTCATTTACATAACTAGTTTGATAATCCTGCGATAAATAACTAAAGCTTGCCTTCAGAGCTTTTTTATACTCAGTTCCAGTTGAAATATCATAATAATATTTATCTTTAAATAAACGCCAAAATGACTCTTCCAATTTATCTTGGAAAAACTTAGGAACTAAGCTAAGAATGAATAACCGCAAACGCCACATAGCTTGGGTATCCGGTAATCTTGCATTAGATTTGTTATAGTCGCCAATACACTTCCCGTAATAAATTCGCGCATCTGCTTGTGATAAAGATTTTTCATCAAATAATTTTCTTGCTAAAGAAACAGTAAGAGCGCCAATCATAATTTGATTTTGCTGGGTTCTCCATCTTTCTATAGAATTCATTTTTAGTTCAAAAAAATCAAAATAAATAAAATCATAATTATCACAAATTGGAAACGTTCTTCCAGCATAAGATTTATCGCTCAGTACAATGATTTTATGCATTACTTTGGTGATTAAATCAAATGCTTGCCCCACATAATCATTCGGTATACTTAGTAGGGCATGAAAAACTCCTGTCTCTGCTAAATCAGTAAAGTAAAAATTATCATCACCTGATTGTAAATACCTATTTTGTTTTTTAGTTTTTCCTTTTTTCTTTACTGCTAATAGCTCTTCTGCCAAACGCAATAATTCTTCACTATAATTAGCAGTCGTAAGTTTTTTGAAAATACTCTTAAAGTGCATAGAAGCCGTTGATGACCTATTAATGCTAACAAGTGATATCCACCGTGTATAATAAATTGCTTCTAATATAACGGATAACTGGGCAGCAGGCATTATGGCGCAAATTTCTAATATATCCATAAACACCAAATCCCTGATCTCTTTCTTAGGCATTTTAGCAATGAGCTTCACTAAAATATCAGCGGCCTTTTCAGGTTCTACTCGAGACATCCTTATAAGATAATCCATCTCAGGAAGGTCATATCTTGTACTCTCGAACTCTTCAGCTTCCTCAATAATTATGTCCAGAAAACCATTTTTATATAACCAAACTAACCAACGTTTATCCGCCTTTAAGAAAACATTGTAACGCGTGTTTAAGTTTAGATTAATTAGAAAATCTAATTTATCCTTAACAGGATAGTTATCAAAATTTTTAATATCCATTAATATATACCTATGATTTTAAGGTGGTGGCTTGCCCATTATAGATCCAATTAATCTAGTAGAGTTAAATTGATTAATTTTATATGTATATGACTTTGCTAAACCGGGCTTTGTTATCTTTAACATCAAATCAACAAATTCTTCCATTATCATAATAAATTTCCACAAATTTTCATCTTTATTATTTGCTATCCAAGGTGAATGGTGCGCAACATTAGTCAACTTGGAATATGCACTATTTTCTTCTCTATGCATATTAATATTAAATCTGGAAAATTTTTTAGCTACATCATTCTGAACTTTCTGATGCCGTGCACCCGTTCTTTTACGTTTATACCGAAACTTATTATCATGTTTAGTAATTAAAGAATATAGTATTTCCCTCAAAGAATGAGCCGCCTGAAAAAGACGCTCTGGGTTATCTTCATTACTTAAAACCTTAAGTACTCCATCTAACATATCGGAAGCTTTACTACCTCTAATACCATAATAATCATAAAACTTATCTATATAAAGTTTTAATTCATTTGTTTTAGATATTATTGCTAAAAGTCGCTGCTCTGGTGTCTGGGGACTTGCCATTCTCTTTAATTTTTATTTAATATTTCGCTTTTATATATATTATTTATGACTCATATAAGTTCACATATACTTTATTAATTATTGCGACGACACACCCCCATTATACTGGTATTAATAAATAAGTCAATATTTTTATGCTTATTTATCTATCTAAATGTTACATGCCTCTTTTGTGCGGCTATTATTTATTTTTTAATTTATCCACAACAACATCCACTATACTCTTACCTGTATTCTTATACTCTTTTCTAATTAACCGCTTACCCTCTCTTACTAAATCATCAAGATTATCCTCTGATACATCATCAATGTCATCCAATGCCTCCGTCAATTCTATCTGTAATCGGAAGAACTTATCCTCATCGATAAGACGCTCAAGCTGATAAGTAACTGCATCACTAGCCCCGTCAAACATACAACTCAGTAAGGGTAGATTGGGCTTTATCCATCCCAAAATCCCCCAATTTTTAGATTTTTCATAAGGAAATTTTCTATTCAGTTCCCCACAGCCAATTGACACCACAGTAAATTTTTTTTCATATGGAAAAATTCTTTGTGCCTCCACAAAAGCTGATACCGCAGGATTATTAACAAAAACTCCGCCATCGACTAATGTTCTAATAGAGGTTTCACCTGTCAATTCAAATGTTTCCTCACCAACGGATCCTGGTTCCTCTTCTACTCGCACTTTTACTCTTGTTGGCGCAAAAAAAGTGGGAGCCGCTGATGTTGCTCGCGCCGCTTTTTTTATATATACATCAGAGTCCTTAGGGCGCCAGCTTTTAAAGAAATAGGGCTCACGATTCTCTATATCATAGCTGTTAATAAGAACATTGGTTAATGCATCTCCAAGTTTAGCACCACCAAAATAATCATCTAAAACTTCCTCCATATTTTTATGAGGATATTTTGGTCTACTAAATCCCCATGGTGAAGTTATTTTTCTTGAAAGTGGCCGATGAAATATCTCATCGCCTCTACGTGTATGCAACTTTAACATATCTTCCGCAGTATACTGAGCGCCGCCCGAGCTGTCTTTTTTTAACAAGCCCAAAGCTATAATACCTCCAATAGAGGTGCCGGCAACTAAATCAAACAATTCATGTATTTGCTTGCCAGTTCGCTCCTCAATCTCCATAAGGACAGTAGCAGGTATTATCCCCCTAATGCCGCCTCCATCTAATGATAGTATGTATTTCATCGTGCTATACCTTTGATAATTCAGGGAATATTTTTAGACAGAATCCTTAATTTGCAATCTTAATAAATATACAATTTTTTGCAAGGGATAATCTGTTATAGTTTTTAATTTAATGGAATAATCTAAATTTATTTCTATTTCCCATCAACTAACTTATAAAATTCTCTTATATTTTTATCTTTCCTAGAACTGGAGATATGAATCCAATGTCTCTTACCCACACTTACCAAAACAACTTTACTCAAAGGTAAATCTCCACAGTTATTTCTATCCTTAATAAATTGAAATAACTCATTCAATAGATAAGAAGGTTTAGTCGAATCAGGAGATTTAGTAGAACTAGAAGAACCAGATGAGATATCAATATCAATTGCTTTTCCTTCTTCATGTTCGGTGTTCATCCATTCTTTTTCTTTGAAATTACTTTCCTTATTAAGATCAGTGCAACGATATCCACTGACACAATGAAATTCTACATTACCATACTCCCTTGAAAATCTTAGCCTTATAACATCAATTGCATACCTGCATAAATGATGTAGATTTGCTTTAATTTCAGAGTCAAGTATATAATTACCAATATTTTCGCAGCCTTTAATATTAAAATATGTTAATTGGGGGAAGGTAAATGGATGAGGGATCTTGTCATATTTCGCTATTCTGTGCATGCTTTCTATTATTTCTTGCTCACTACTAATAGTTTTTTCTTTTAACTTTTCTATCTTTTGTTTATATCTTGATATAGCTATACCTCCCCCTCCTACTATAGCTGCAGCCAAACCCCAAAAGAACATAATTAATTCATTAGATATAATAATTTCTAGTGTATAATCGCAATCCCAATTAGTAGATTTACACAGCGGATTTAAACTATGTACTATAACTATAGCAATGCCCATTACCGCTCCTATCGCAGTGAATGTAACCACTATTGTCCCAACTAAAGCGCCCCAGCTATTAACTTTATCTGTATATGACTTATATGAATGTGACATGGCTTTGAGTTAGTTGTATGGTTTGATTTTCGTGAACAATATTATTATTGCCCTGTACTGTCCTATGAGTATATCCAAATATGCTCTTAGTTATATTAAATATTATTCTAATCATAGTTACTTTTTAGTTGAATTGAAAAAATATTTGAACGTCTCCGCCCATTAGAAATATCCCTACCAATCATTGCTGCACATAAAACCACGCAACTTGATAAGTCGGAACTTGTAAAACTCAAAGTATTTTTAGTGTGAGTCATTACGACATTATATGAAATTTTTAACAAATTATCAATACCATCTGGATTAATTTTTCCACCTACGCATAATGACTATTAATAGCTATTACCCAACAAAAGCACTATCATTATTCTCTCAAACAGCAAGGTAACCAAAGTCCATACATAATAGTATAATAACAACATTATTAAATACCTGGTGATAATGCTAATTAGCAATATACTAGACAATAACAAAACAGAAAAGAAATAACTATGGAAGCAAAGGAAAGAAAGCTAACAGATTTTTTGCGGCTTGAACGACAATTTACTATACCAATATACCAAAGGTCATACAGTTGGACTCTAAAACAATGTTCTAAGCTTTGGGAAGATATTCTAAATCTTACAAAAGATGATAGCATTTATCATTTTGTTGGTTCTATCGTTAGGGAAGAAAATAAGCATGATACGAGCGAGATTCCTAAACAAGTTATTATTGACGGGCAGCAACGCATAACCACCATCTTTCTTTTAATTGCTGCGCTTATTAGAGTTCATACAAATCCCGACCGCAAAGAAGAGTTACAAGTATCATACTTAATAAATAAATATGGTAAAGAAGAACTAAAGTATAAATTAATATTAAACCAACAGGATAAAAATTCTTTGATAGATATAATTGAAAAGCATCCTATTGAAAATATAACGTCTGCAAGAATTAAGAATAATTTTGAGTTTTTCCAACAAGAGATGGAAAATAAAGATCCTGAAAAAATACTTACTGGAATAAGAAAATTAATGGTGGTTGATATTTCTCTTGATACTAATTATGACGATTCACAACGGATATTTGAAAGTTTGAATTCTACAGGGTTAGAATTATCACAAGCTGATCTGATTAGAAATTACGTTCTAATGGGATTATCTCCCGAGCATCAAGAAGAACTCTATAGCAACCATTGGCGTCCTATGGAAGCTAATTTTGGGCAAAGTGATTACAAGAAGTATTTTGACCGTTTTATGCGCGATTATTTAACTATCAAAAACAATAAAGTTCCTAACATTAAAAACGTGTATGAAACTTTTAAAGATTTATGTCGGAATACTAAAGAAACAGACAACATTAATAAAATAATTTCTGAAGTTCACGAATATTCAAAATATTTTGTCAAAATGGTTCTGGGGCAAGAGAAAAATAAAAAACTAACCGAAGCTTTTTTAGATTTAAAAGAGTTAAATATAGATGTCGTTTATCCATTTTTATTAAGTGTCTATAATGATTTTGAAAATGATTTAATTTCTGAAGATACCTTCTTAAAAACTCTAAAGTTAATAGAAAGTTATATATACCGAAGATTTATTTGTGCCCTTCCAGGCAACGTTTTAAATAAATTCTTTCCTACATTGCACAAATCAATTGATAAAGATAATTATTTAGAAAGCTTACAAGCAATTATTTCCTCATTACCATCTTACAGAAGGTTCCCCAATGATACTGAATTTAAACAAGAACTCAAAATGAAAGATTTATATAATGTACGTAATAAAACATTCTGGTTAAAGAAAATTGAAAATCATAATAGGAAAGAATCTGTTAATGTTAAAGAATATACCATTGAACATATAATGCCACAAAATGAAAAATTATCTAAAGAATGGAAAGAAACGTTAGGAGAAAAATGGGAAGAAATACATCAAAAATATTTACATACAATTGGTAATCTAACATTAACTGGATATAATTCACAGCTTAGTGATAGAGCATTTGCAGCAAAGAAAAGTATAGAAGGCGGTTTTAATAATAGCCCTTTAAGAGTAAATCAAAGTTTACGGGAAGTTAATATATGGGACGAGGAAGCCATTCAAAAGCGTGCAGAAACTCTCTCAAATACTATGTTAGATATTTGGCCTTTTCCGCTTGTATCAGAGGAAATAATAAATAAGTATAAGGATGATACTCAACAAGAAAGAAAAAAGATTTATAAAATTGAAGATTATCCATTCATTGCAGATGGGCCGATGAAAGAAGTATTTGCCATGTTTAGGAAAAAGGTAATGGATATTGATGCATCAATTAGAGAGGAATTTTTGAAATCATACATTGCATATAAATATCATACAAATTTTGTGGATTTACAACCGCAGAAAAGTAAATTACGACTGATTTTAAACATCGGCTATGATGATATAGACGATCCTAAAGGACTCTGTTCAGATGTAAGCAATATAGGAACTTTAGGTAATGGAGATACATCAGTTAACTTCTCTTCCTTTGAAGAATTAGAATACATTATATTTCTAGTTAGGCAATCTTTTGATGCAAATGAATGAGATTAATTATATTAACAACCACATTTAATGATGACAAATCAAATCAAATCTAGTTCACACCCTAGCCCAAAGGATAATAGCAAGAGTAATGGCGTATTGATAGATAATGAAAAGCGAACAATGTGGCAGCATCTTAATGACAGGATTGACTCCACCTCTATCATTAATATGGTATCTGCCTACTTCACTATCTACGGATTTCAGGCGCTACAAGATAAACTAAACGAAGCCAGAGAGGTTAAGTTTCTTTATGGCGACCCAACAGGCGTAGGCACAGTTGACCCTAAAAATAAGCAAGAAAAAAGTTATTACCTTACTGAAGAAAATGAATTAAAACCCCATGAAGTCCTACAACAAAAACCGCTGGCAGAAGAATGTAAAAAATGGATAGAGTCAGATAAAGTAAGCATCCGCAGTATAAAAAAGAGCAACTTCTTGCATGGCAAGATGTATAACATAATCAATTCTAACCCGGATGGAAGTCAGCAAAAGCATAGCATTATAGGCAGCTCAAACTTCACTCAAACTGGATTAGGTAAAAGTACAAACTCCAATATTGAACTTAACCTTGCAGTTGAGGGCAACGATGCTTGTCAAGAAATGAATGACTGGTTTGATAAGATTTGGCAGAATAGTGATGAAACCGAGGATGTAAAAAATAATGTGATTGCTGCATTAGATAGAATAGGCAAAGAGCAATCGCCAGAGTTTATTTATTTCAAAACCCTATATGAAATATTCAAAGAAAGATTAGAGGAGGAAGAAGAATTTGAACAAGAAGGTAAAACTATCCACTTCCATGAAACATCTATCTATAAAAAATTATATGCTTTCCAAAAGGATGGAGTAAAAGGTATTCTTAACCGCCTACGCAAACACAATGGCTGCATCCTCGCAGATAGTGTTGGGCTTGGCAAAACATATACCGCCCTAGCAGTAATAAAATACTATGAACTTAAAAATAAGAATGTGCTAGTACTATGCCCCAAAAAATTAAAAGAAAACTGGAGTTTGTATCAAAGTTCTAGCAATCAAATAGGCAACCCGCTGAAAGAAGATAAATTAGCATATAAGCTTCTCAATCACACCGACTTATCTCGCACAGACGAATATGATAAATCCAAAGGCATGTCTGGTAACATTAATCTAGCCAATTTTGAATGGGGAAACTTTGATTTAGTAGTGATTGATGAATCACATCATTTCCGTAATGATATACCTGCAAAAAATAGTAAAGATATCACAGGTGAACATAAACTCAGCCGCTATGAAAGATTATTAGAACATATTATCAAATCAGGAGCAAAGACTCAAGTTCTAATGCTATCCGCAACTCCCATCAATAACTCATTACGAGATCTGCGTAACCAAATTTATCTGATGACTGAGAAACATCAAGATCATTTTAATGACACAATTGGCATCCAAAATATCCAAGCGACATTTAAGCTTGTAGAACAAAGATTTAATGAATGGAGTAAGAAAAGTAAGATCATAAATAAAGAGGAGCTATGCGAAAGCTTAGGAGGAGAATTTTTTAAACTATTAAACGAAGTTTCCATTTCCCGCTCTCGTAAACATATAGAAAAATACTATGATAAAGAAATAAAAAAAATTGGTGGCTTCCCTACACGTGCTAAACCACAAAACAAACATCCTCATACGGATACTAAGAAAGAAATTAAGTATGAAAAATTATATGAGGATATAGGAGATTTTAAATTATCTATATATAACCCATCACGATACTTAAATATAGGTTCCCAATCATTTCAAAAACAAAAGCAAGAGGAACATAAAACAGGATTTAGCCAGAAAACTAGAGAGGGTTCCCTTATAGGAATGATGAGGATTAATTTTATGAAACGGCTGGAAAGTTCAGTGCATTCTTTTAGAACAACCCTGGAAAACACAATTAAAAAATCAGATGATATACTTGATAAAATTGAAGGGTACCAAAACCATCATAACAAAGCAAGTGTGGTTGTTTCTGATTACATAGATGAAGATGAAAATCAAGAGGATGAAGATTTCACAGTTGGTAAGAAAGAAACTCCTATTAATTTAGCTGACATTGATGTCGAAAAATGGAAACCACGCATTGAAAAAGATAAAGATGCATTGCAAAAAATATTAGATCAAGCCAGAGCAATAGATCCATTACGAGATGCAAAACTTATAATGCTTAAAAAGATGATACAGGATAAAATAAAAAACCCGACATCAGATAAGGATAATAAAGAATGCCGCAAGTTAATCATATTTACTGCTTTCTCGGATACTGCTGAGTATCTATATGAACAATTAAAACCAGAAATAATCAAACAAGATATCAACGTTGCTTTGGTAACTGGAACTAGTTGCGACTCTAACATAGGAATCAAAGATTTTAACCGAATACTTAACCACTTTGCCCCCTACGGCAGGAATTTTAGCAAAATAGAATTAGAAGACGAAAAGTTATCAGAAGTTAATCCACAGGAGATAGACATACTAATTGCCACTGATTGCATATCCGAGGGACAAAATCTTCACGACTGTGATACTGTAATAAATTATGATATTCATTGGAATCCAGTTCGTCTTATGCAAAGATTTGGCAGAATAGACCGCATAGGTACTAAATTTAAGGAGATTCGTAGTATTAACTACTGGCCTATGGAAGAACTTGAGGCATACATAAATCTCAAGCATAGGGTTGAAGCAAAAATGGCTTTGGTGGATGCTACCGCGACTGGAGATGACGATCTGTTAAATATGGTAGAAAAAAGAAAAACCGCGGAGAGAGAAAACCATTACAACAATAGAAAATTAATACAATATGAGAGGGGTGAATATGACCCTGATGAAGTTTCTGATAACGAAATAACAATGCAGGATTTTACCCTGGATGATTTTATTGCTCAGCTATTACAATATATTGGTGACAAAAAAGAGCAATTGGAAGATGCTCCACTTGGTCTATATGCTGTTACCGACACCAATACCAATGCAAGCAGCTATAAAGACAGTAAAACTACAAGTAAGAGTAAAGAAGTCCCTGGTATTATTTTCTGTTTTAAGCAAACAGCGGGAGATGATGATAATCAAAATAGTAAAAGAAAAATCAGCGCGGCTAACAAAGCAAACCCTCTACACCCTTATATGCTGGTGTATGTATCCGCAGATGGAAAAATACGCTATACCTATACTAATGCCAAGAATATGCTAACTTCGTTTGCCAACCTAACCCTTGGTAAAGATAGCCCAGACTATAAACTGTCTGATAAATTCAATAGAGACATAGATAATGGCAAAAATATGCAAGAACAAGAAAAATTAATCCACATTGCACTTGCACAAGGAATTGGTAAAGAGGCGAAGAAGCAAAATATTCAATCCCTAAAAGCAGGAATGCCCCGTGGAGCTATTCTTACTTCGGTTGAAGATATGCCTCATCAACCTAATAACCAACAACTTATCAGCTGGCTAGTAATAAATTAAATTAATCATCTGTTATCTCTACTATGAACATTCAACAAAAAATAGAAAATTGCTTGCAGCGTTTTACTGAAACAGATGATTACAAGACCGCTGGCAAAGAGCTATTCCTCAATATTACAGGAGCTGAACTTGCCACCATAGATGATAACTACACTTCTGAAGAGTTTATAAAAGAATTTAAAAGAGAGGATAGAATACCAAATGCTCTAAAAAAATCTCAAAAACTATTTACTGAAAACATAGAAGAAATACATCTTGTTCAACAACTACAAGAGGATAATGTAAAGAAACTGATAACTAACAAGAATACATTTAATAATCAGACCAACCCAGAACATGCGGATTCATTTCTATTCTTTATAGTACGAATGAGGCCTCATAGTAGCGGAATAACCCGCTACAGAAATATAACCAGAGAAATCAATCGCTCATTCAACGTGCCAGCATTTATCCTATTCTGCCGCCAACAAAGTTATGACCATACCATATCTTTATCTTTTATTGATCGTCGTCAGCACAAGTATAAAAGTGAACTTGACGTGCTGGATAAAGAAGTACCCATTCTTTACAATATCAGCTGTACATATCCACATCAAGTATATCTAGAAAAAATTGCCAATTTACATATTCCTACATGCCTTCAAAATATACTAGAGGATCAATTAAACCTTGATGGACTAGTAAAAGAATGGCTAAATATTTTATATGTAGATAAACAGACAGATTCGACTCTCCAATACCTCCAGCGCCAAATGATCAGCAGAATATTTATGCCCATGATAGCCAAAATATTGAAATCAAAAAAATGAATATACAACACGATATAGAAAACACTCTACACCGCTTTACTGAAAGTGATGATTACAAAACCGTGGGTAAAGAACTATTCCTTAATATTATAGGAAATAGACTTATTGAAATAGATAATGACTACACACCCGAAGAATTCATAGAAGAGAAAATTCCTAATGCCACACAAAATATTCAGGAACTATTTAATCAACATATAGAAAAAATACATTTTGTTCAACAATTACACGAAGATAATCTAAAGGAACTGAAAGTCCATAAGGACCTACATGGTAACCCATTAACCATGAATTCATTTCTATTCTCTATAGTGCGGATGAAAAATGAAATAGCCAGCAATAGAAAAACTATTTATGCAAAGATAACCAGGGAAATAAATCGCCCCTTTACCGCACCCACAGTTATTCTCTTTTGTAGCCGGCAACAAGATGAGCATAGTATATCCTTGTCTTTTATCTATCGTCGTCAGAGTAAAACTCAAGACGAAATGGATGTTGTAAGTAAAAAAGTACATATGTTGCACAACATCAGCTGTAACAACCCTCACCGCGCCCATTTGGATATAATTGATGGTTTACACCTTCCTGAGCACCTAACAAATTTACCAAAGGAGAAGCTGAATTTTATTGGTCTTATGGAAGCATGGCTAAAGATTCTGGATATAGATAAGCTTAATAAAAATTTCTATGATGACCTATATCAATGGTTTAATAGAGTGAACAAAAATACAAATGTTAAATTTCCAAGTATATATAAAGTTAAAACCTTTGGAGATGAGGGGCAACTTAAAATTGAAGATAAGAAGGAGAAAAAAGAAAGTCAAATTATACGCCTGATAACTCGTTTTATGTTTATATGGTTTATGAAAGAAAAAGGTCTTGTCTCTGCTAAATTATTTGATGAAAATGAAGTAGATAAGATACTAGAAGATTTTGATAAAGAAAAAGGTGATAATTACTACCTTGCTATTCTACAAAATTTATTCTTTGGCACCCTTAACACCCCCATAAAGGATGAGAAAGGCAAGGATAACAGAAAGTTTAGTAGCACTAGGCAAAAGGATCATAGAGTTTTTACCTCATGGTGTTATAAGTCTATGCTAAAGAACCCAGAAGAATTTAAGTCCATCATGAATAGTATCCCATTCATCAACGGGGGATTATTTGAATGTTTGGATAGTAATGAAGAGTCAGGAGATAAAGCTGTATACAGATTAGATTGCTTTAATGATAACCCTAATCAACGTAAAGATTTATCAATACCTCATTATCTATTCTTTGGCAATAATGAAGATGATGGCATAATAGATATATTCAACCGTTATAAGTTCACTGTAGAAGAAAATACTCCATTGGATGTTGATGTTGCTCTTGACCCTGAATTACTTGGTAAAGTATTTGAAAATTTACTAGCTTCCTATAATCCAGATACCAAAAAAACTGCGCGCAAGAGTTCTGGCTCTTACTACACCCCCCGCCCTATAGTCGATTATATGGTGACCACTTCTCTAAAAGAATACCTCAAAAATTATTTAACTCAAGAACAATATTTCTCCGAAAATTTGCAAGGTAATTTAGATACCCTATTCAACCCAGAATTAACTGACAACCCCTTTAATACACAGAACACTGATTTCATAATAAAAACCATAAGCAATATCAAAGTATTAGACCCCGCAGTTGGCTCTGGTGCATTTCCTATGGAGGTATTGCGCATCTGTGTAGAATTGCTGCAAAAACTTGATCCCAATAACAAAAAATGGAAAAAACAGCAGCTAAGTAAAATACCAGAACTAAAATCTCTTATAAAAGATTATGAAACCAGCGCAAAAATCAGTAACGAAAAAGCCCGCATAAAAGCCCAGGAAGAATTAGCAGAACGACGACAGGAAATAACGGACAACTTTAACCACAACTATCTGCGAAAGCTTTATTTAATCAGAAATAATATATATGGCATAGATAAACAACCCATCGCTTGTCAAATTACTAAACTTAGATTCTTTATATCCCTCACCATAGAACAACAACGCGGCAGTACAGATGGAGCATATAACAATTTTGGCATCCAGCCCCTGCCTAATTTGGAAACTAATTTCATTTGTGCTGATACCTTGATAAATCTATATAAGCCACCAATCAGAGATTTCTGGATGGAGGAAATAACTAAATATCAAACAGAATTAAAGAAAAATCGTGATGATTTTTTCATTGCTAATACACGCAAGAAAAAACAGGAGTTAATTAAAAAAGATAAAAATATCAGAAAAAAATTAATGAAATCCTTCCAAGAACAGTATTCCTTCCCCCCTAAAAACCAGATAATTGTACGTAATAAGGTAGAAAAAAAATCTGCACCAGAAGAAGAATCATTAAGAATTAAGGGAACAATCAATAAGATTGCATCATGGAATCTAATGGATAAAATAACTGCTGCCCCATGGTTTGACCCTGAATGGATGTTTGGAATATCAGATGGCTTTGACTTAGTAATAGGTAATCCGCCATATATATCCGCAGTAAATATGACTAGAACATATAAAAATTATCGCAATACTATTAAAAAGTATTATGAAGTTTGTAAGGGTAGTTGGGATCTTTATATTCCATTTATTGACCGCAGTATGGATATATTAAATAAAAATGGTTCTTTATGTTTTATTACACCCAATAAATGGATTAATACGGATTATGGAGAAAAAATCAGGGCAAAATATTTATTAAATATCAAAGAAATTGTAGATACTAAGAGGTTAGCATTTGATACTGCTAGCGTAGATACTATAATTACCTCAATGACAAAAAATACGTGCCAAAAAATACATATTAAAGAATATTTTAAAAATAATTTTATATATAGACAATCTATACCTAAAGATTTTCTAAAAGATCCTTACAGATTAGATATACTTTTTTCAAATCACATACATCTTCTAGAAAAAATTGAACATAATTTTACTACAGTTTTATCTTCCATTGCAAAATGTGAACAAGCATGCGCGGCTAATGAATATTACAAAGTTAGAAAAATAGTTAAGAATGTTACAAATAATAATATAGAATCAGGTGATGGGTCTTATTTCAAATTCATAAACACTGGAACTGCAGGAATATATAAATCTAATTGGGGAATTAAAACTATATCTTACAGCAAGATAAAATTTTTATATCCTGCCGTGGATAAAAAAGAGTTCCAAAATATAGCCAGTCCCGCATATATAAATCGTTCAAAGAAACCTAAAATTATTATTAAAGGGATGAATAATATGACAAAACCTAGTTCTTTAATAGGATGCCTGGATGAAAATATAGAATATTTACCAGCATTGGGTACTCTAGTGATAACTTCAGACTCATTAGATGATTTATTGTATTTATCTGCAATTATTAATAGCAAGTTTGCATCGTTTTATACAAGAGAAAAAAATATCAAATCCAATCATAATAATGATCTTATGTTTAAGTACTATATGATCAATACAATACCACTACCTAATATTACAAGAAACTCTCATCCATATAAAATATTAATTAGTAAAGTTAGGAAAATTCTATCGCATAGGATATCAAATTTAGAAAAACAAACAGTTCAAGAAGAAATAGATAAATATCTTTACAAACTATACAAATTAACTTCATCTGAAATAGCCATTATTGAACAATAGAAGTTTACATGCTAAAATATTTAACAAAAATTAATCTGTAACTTAGCTAAATGAACAAAGGTGTAGATAATATATTTTCGGTAAGAAGGGATCCTAATTCCCAAAAACCACTTCAATTAAATGAACTTGACAAAGAAACTCGCGTTGCAATTTTTAATGCAATATATAGGTGGAAAGAATATATAGATTTTTATGGAGAATTGGAGATGCAGAATTATCTAGATATGGATGAAAATGAAGATACCCATAATGATAAACTAAGAAGAATAGATAGAGATTATTTATCAAATTGGCTATATAAAGCATTGCCAGATATTAAAGATATACCTTTAGGTTATACTTTCATGGATATCCAAAGTTTGATTATGCATGATGATCAACTTGCAACATCAGATCAAATTAAACGAACATTAACAATGAATAAAGTTTTTGATTTAATTGAATTTTTAATAGACATATTTTCAACGGCATTTAATATGGACATATCTAATGAAAATAATAATGTTGTTCATAAATTAATAGAAAGTTTAAATAAGGAATTTAAATCTCATAATGTAGGGTATCTTATATTACCTAAAACTGGTCTCTTTACACCAATTACAAATGAAGTAGAATCAAAAAACCTTGAATACTCTACGACTACCCCATTTAGTGAAACTAATAAACATATAAAGAAAGCCCTAGAATGTTATAGAAATAAAGAATACTCAGATGTAGTAGAAAAATCTATTAAGGCAATGGAAAGTATGTGTAAAGAAATTGTAGGGGATAATAAAGCCACACTATCAG
The DNA here is from genome assembly GCA_965207945.1 of Gammaproteobacteria bacterium. Lineage (GTDB taxonomy): Bacteria > Pseudomonadota > Gammaproteobacteria > CBDBNL01 > JAAOII01 > JAAOII01. The sequence goes on along the minus strand of OZ242303.1, from coordinate 782,312 downwards.
GCGCAATAAAAAAGATGAAACAAGAATTACCTGATAAAACACATCAGGCATTATTTGAATCTATAGATAAACTATATGGTTACGCTTCTGATACCGTCAGACATGCAAAAATAGATAATAAAAGCGAACCTACTGAATCAGAAGCAAGATTTGTTTTAATGACATGCTCCTCAATAATAAATTATTTAGTCGAATTAAATATTAACAATCAATCCAAGTAATATCCCATTTAGAATTATCTTTTACAATAATCCCAGTTCTATTTTAGTATTACTAAATTAGCTGAAGCAATCAAAGCTCAATAATCCTCAATTAATAATAGTTAAACCTAATCTAAATTGGAAATATCAATAAAACTATTTGCTATTTTTAATAACAACTGGTCAAATTCTTTTTTATACAATATGCGCACATCTTTACTTTTAGCATATTCTGTTATCTCCTTATTTTTACCAGATTCAGCATTAGTAACTATAACCATTTTTTCAATTAATTTAGATTCTGTTTCATTATCATCCCAATACTTATCCGCTTTACAAATTTGATCAATTACACCTTTGGAAATATTACCTTCATGATCTTTTATTTGAACAGCTATAGCGTATTCCAAACTATCATCAATAGGATTAGAGAATCTTATAATAATATCAGCTCCATGTTCTGCCTCTTCTTTATTAGTGCTGGTCTCTACTCTAAGTTGATTATCTGAAGATATTTTTTCTAGTCCTATTTGAATAACATCTTCCCATTCAGCTGCTTTATAAGCAAGCTTAATATTGTCAATCAAAGCATTACGTCGTTCCTCAATAAATATCTGTGCAAAAGAGGTTTTGATTACGGATGTTAATTTTGCTGGCTTTTCCTTAACTTCAGACAACTCTTCACTTCCAGAAAGATTAATTAGAGTATCAATATTATTCTTACATTTATAAATGCTCCAAAACCTTCTTCTGCATCTAAATGTTCGTCTAAGTTCCCCTTCAACCAATTCATTATGTCTAGCAAATGTCGTCAAAAATTTAATAGGGAAAATATGACCAAAATCATTTACCCCCTCACAAATTTCAAATTTATATTCTGCATCCCAATCTCCAGTTGCATTTAGAATGGCAATCTTACCCCACTCCACTGAGTTGGGAACAGGTGTTAAAATAATATCTCCTTTCTTAACTTTATAGAACATAGGAAGATTTCTCCGCGCACCGTCATTTATAGCATCATCATCACCATTGATAATTTTTCTTAAGTCCTGACCTGGCTCGCTTCCCCATCCCTGTCTTAAACGCCCTTCTTTTAACTCAGTATATAGTTCACTAGAATTAGCTATGCGGAAAGCCCAATAATTTATTTCATGATTATTCATATCTGTAGTAAGTAATTATAAATTAATAATAGAATAGTATATCATAGTCAAATATAATTAGCAGCATAAGTTAACTATTATGTATTCTATTTATAATTCCACATCACTTCGCACTAAGAGAATTAGAACCTATATTAGCTTGTAAGGAAGCTAATATCTTTTACTACACATAGTTGTTTTTATTAAATTTACTCAAGTTATAATTATTAGTATTAATAACCAAAGGAGATAATTATGAGCAAACATTCTGAACATTCAATGTATCGTGAAAAAATGATAGAGCATCTATTTATAGGAGAACTATTAAAACTTTCTTGGCAAGAAGAGAATTGTGATTTAGAAATAGCAAGAGCAGAAGTAGATAATTCTGGGTATGATATTATTGCCGAAAAAAATGGAGTTATACGCCATATTCAATTGAAATCTTCTTATGAAGGCAGCACGACGCCTCATCAAAAGATTCAAACCCGATTAATGGATAAACAATCTGGTTGCGTAGTATGGATTATATTTTCTGAATATACAATGGAGTTAAAAGAGTTTTTATTCTTTGGGGGTGCCGCAGGACAAAGAATGATAGATATTTCTAATTATACCTTAGCCAAGCATACCAAAGGTGATAAAGATGGTGTTAAAAAGGAGAGGAAAAATCTAAGAAAAGTTTCAAAAGGGAAATTTACTTCCTATAAGAGTATTGAGAAAATATACGAGCAATTGTTTTCTGTTGAAGAATTTAAAATCAAAAAAGATAATCTTTTATATGACAATAAAGATTACTCTATAAACATATCTAAATCTAAAATAGATAGCAAGCATTCTATAGGAATAAGATGGAATAATATTAATAATAGTCCAGGATTTCCTTATGGCTTTAATCAAGGACCTGTTTGGATAATACCAGATAATCTATCTGTTCCAATATTGGAAACATTGTTAGGGGGCAAGGATATGAAAGGTTCTGTGGATCATAAAAAAATATCAGATGCTCTCGCAACAATAAAGCACGGAGAGTAACATAAAATTAAATTAAGATATATCTAAATTATATAACGCTAAACGAATACAAAGGTGTTTATAAAAATTATGTAATATAATAGCAAAACTTATGAAGTGCCTAGCATTCTTCCCAGCGCAGCGATATATTGGGTAATGACAAAATAAAGAGAGTTATAGGTGATAAATATATTATTAATATTGCAGAAAATAATTATGATTAAAAGGATATTTTATAAAACTTGCGAATACTGTGGTAAATATACAAATCTATTTTCCTCTACTCATAAAAAATGCCTGGAAGAATTTGAAGAAGAAGAATCTAAAATACATGAAGTCATCACAGAATATTTTGAATACGGTAAGGAACAAGATATTAATACAAAGTTAATTTCAATATGTAATAACAACAATATTAGTAAAAGTATTAGAAATCAATTTTCCATTAATATTTGTGAACTCATTATTGATGTATTTTTAAAAGACCTAAAAACTACTAAAGAAGAAGAGGAAGAACTAGAATTAATTATTTCTAATATTAATCTAACCTCTGATGATGATAGTTATAAAAATTGTCGCAAGAAGATATCTCAAAGCAAAATACTAAGGGAAATTTTAAGAGGTAATACTATTAATTATTACAAAGAAAATACATCTTTTTTTATTTTGCAAAAAGGAGAAAAAGTTATTTATTTGTGCACAAATATTAAACTAATCCAAAAACAACATGCGGACGATGCAGAACATTTTCTGATAGACACAGGAGACTTTGGAATTACTAATATGCGCATATATTTTAAAGGGGATAATAATGCAATAAAAATTAAATTCAATGCAATAGTTTCTGCCACACCCTATAATAATGGTATTAAAATACAAAAGAATGGTCTCATGAAACCACACACTTTTGTTATGGATGATGGGCTATTTGTATACAAACTTATAGATATTTTAAGTAAGTTGTAATGAGGTAATTTGTTTGAGTACCATAGTGTTTAGTATATATTAGAAAAAAATAAACAGGGATTATTGAAATTAGTTTTATAAGACCGGATATAACCTACTATTTAGTATATCTCTCTAATTATCTGGGTTAACTATTTTTGTTTCAATACCAAGATATTCGTACGCAGCTTCTGTTTTCTTAATAAAATTTTTATCGCATGAAAATAGTCTGCTTGTAAATGAAGCCATAGAAGCATGACCCATGTCACTAAATGCAGACGTGAAACATCTCATTCTTTTATGCATACCTCCATCACGATAATAGCCAATAGTATTTAACTTGTTATAAATATCACTAACTTTTTGAAAGCTATAATATCTTCCTACAGAATCAAATACATTAAATTTTATGCCAAAGAAATCATCAATCCCCATCCCTACCCCTATCCCTTTATTGTTATAAATCTTCCATATTTTATGTAATACATTTGGAGGTTTAATATAACTTAATTCTTTGGAACTAACTTCTGAATATATGCTTGTATCACCTATATATTTTTTTAATTCTTCTTTGTTTTTATCATCCATTAGCTCGGTGATCATATCTCTAAGTTTTTTTGAAGTATTTATTAAATGTGGATAATTTTTATCAAAAATATCAAAGGTATTTTCTATAGTCGTAATAGCATTCATTTTATTAGTTATAATATTTCCATTGTTATCATTAGTACCTTCAACTATACCAGAATTTTTTCCACTTAATATAACATAAATTTGTTCATCAATTAGTTCCATAGCTTCTTTATCTTTAGCTATAGAGTTTTTATAAATATTAAAAATTTCATATATATCCCATTTTCCTATAGTTACTTTTCCATTCATTTCCATAGAAGGTGGTTCCATAACTAATTCTAAATACCAAGCATCTAATTCAATAAGAACATCTAAGAATTTTTTAGAATAATCATCACCCGATCTCAGTATTTCTTTTAGATTCTCGCGAGAATAAACAACCTGAAACTTTTCTTTTAGTTGATTAAATAAACTTTGCATTTTATTCTTAACAAATTTATTTAAAACATTATGGTCAAGGTATACTAATGCCTTACCTTTATACATTGGAGGCTCTTTAGATTCATACTCATCTCTTTGATTCACAGGATGTTTAGATATCATATAGTTACATAAATTAAATTTTTTTATTATGTATTAGTTAATAATAATTTTTGCGGTTATATTATTCATCAATATTTTTGAAACTGCACATATTTTTAATGTTTATTCATAAGGTATTCACGCTTTATACTAAATATATACCTTATCGTTACCTTCCTCCATGCTGCTATTTAATGCATTTTCATACCAATCAATAATCTCTGTATCTCTTTCATTTAACACATTTTTATTAAGTTGAGTAACTGCGTGATCCACAACAGCAATATCGTCAAAATATTTTGATAAAGCAGCACGATTAATGCTTATAGATTTAGTCGTAATATTAGGATAACAGCAAAGCAATTTTATCAAATTATCTTTAGATTTAATGAAACTAATAGCAAACTTTTTAATGTCCATTTTATATTTAGACTCTAATTCTTCAATACGCATACTACGTAACTTATCAATATCAACTTCTCTAAATAACTCTTTTTGTTTATTTTCTTTTTGCCGCTTGTTAAGAATAATTAAAAAATATAAATGTATGTATTTAATGTTAACATTTTGAATGGCACTCAAAAGAGATTTTTCTCTACTTACGTAATTAAGTTTCTCCAAAATACGACGTTCAAAATACCATATATCTTGACCGTGTAAAGGCCATACACCATTTTCTGATAATTCCCATAAACTTGGTAATAAATTAGTAAGTTGTACATGGTTATAACTCTCTATATGCGTTAGAATTCTTCTGCAAACACTGTATCTATTTTCGTATGCTATATTTCCAAAAATTTTTTTAGAATATTCAACAGAAACATTGATTCCTTTATTTAATTTATTTTTTAATTCTTCTATTTCTTTCTCTGATATATATCTTGGATCTAATGACATAGTAAAATATTTATCGAAGTCATATTTAGTACATATTCTTAATGAATATTCATATAGATTTTCTTCGTAAGGAAATAAATATAACAGTATATCCATAATAATTTTTTTGTTTTTAACTGGGGATTTACCGCATATTTCCTGTAATAAAGAATTATATTGTTTTTTGCCATGTGTTCTAGGTTCGGCTGGAGGACTTACATAATACACTAGTGCTAATTTATTATCGTATATAGAGTTATACACGTCTATGGCATATATTCTGACCGCTTCTATTAATAAAAAATCTTGCAAGCAAATTTCTTTGGCATCTATAATACTCAGGCGAGTGATTATATTTTTAATATATTGTTTAGCGTTGCGAGGGGTTTGTAATAAGGTATACAGATAATATTTATAAGCAGTATTCCAAGTATCTATATCCGATATTTCTAAATTGGAATATACATTTATAACTTCAATAAGTTCAGCAAAATATTTTTCATAATTAAATCTATGCGTCTTGGGGATATGGAAATCATATTGAACTATCTTGTCTATAAAGTTGTCACCTACTCCATCGTAGCTATGCATTATCCCAGGAATAAGGTTACCTTTCAACTTCTTATTCCCATCAATAAAATTACCTTCAAAACTTGTAGTTCCCAGAATAGGATTACCTTCAAACTTTGTATTAATTTTTTGAATAGTTTTATCTTTATCATAAGCAAGGATAAATACCATATTGGGAAAATCTGCTACTATCTTAGTTAACTTAAAAATAAGTAGAGTTTCATCTACATCTAATCTATCAATATCATCAATAATAACAATTATTTTTTTATCCAAACGTTGAAGCGTTCTATCTAGTAAACCTTTACTTTCATAAACAGGTTTCTGTGCAATAGTTTTAGAAAACCTAGCGGAAACTCCAAATGGCCATATAGATAGCGAACCTCCAATACCCAAAGTTTTACTATCCATAATATTAGGGACATATCTACTAGCATTTTTTCTAAACTCACTCGTTATTAACATATCTTCTTTTTCTATAGCGTTATTAATTGCGCGAAAAAAATCATTCAATATTTGCCCATTATTAGAATAATTCCATGGGTTAAAAAAGATTATTAAAGGTGTGTTTGAATAATCATGCTTTTTATTTCCATGACCTCTCCTGGGAGCAAATAAAGAATTAGTTATCATTAATTCATTTGACACGTCAGAATAAAAATTCATGTGTATTGATATACATGACCAATACAGCTTAATCTTATTTACAATCCAATTACCAACAGAATGTACAATATCATGTCTATCCATATCCCTCCAGTTTTCATCAAATTTATTTAATAACAAATTTATGATAGACGTTTTACCAGCACCCCAGCTGCCCTCTATGCCTATTGTTATACTTTCTGTGCTTTTATGATTATCTATCCTACTTTTTATTGCATTAACAATTTTTGAGCGTTCTAGTTTATCCTCACTATCTGATTGGATTGGTTTATCCAATAATGATGAAGCATCGTCCATAGTAATTTCTTTTAAAGGATATTGCATTAAATATAAGAAAACATTTGGTTTTATTCTACTCTACTATTTAAAAAATATTGGCGATATGAAAATAAAGCAATACAGGCACACCGCCCACACCTTATACAGTATTCCCAGACCAAATTTCCAGCATATAAAAGCAGTATTACATATATAAATTATCACTAGAAACTTGACGTATCTATTTTAGTAATGATATTAACACTTACCGAATATAATAAAAAATAGCATATAATTACTACTATAAATCTATAAACCAAAGAACTCTAAGAACCTATGAATGATAACTCACCAACTAACTCTTCACAAGCAGATGCTCTACAAGCTGATAATAAACTTCTAAAAGAAATTCATTACTATCGTTTAGGCAATAAGGAGTTTCCAGATGACAAGAATCCTTCAGATGACAAGAATCCTTCAGATGACAAGAATCCTTCAGATGACAAGAATCCTTCAGATAATGAGGAAAAGCACAAAAAAATAATTGAACCTTGGCTATCTGCAATATTCCAAAGTGAACATCTTTCATTATTAGTCGGTAATGGTTTGACGACAGCGGTTACACTATCAGAAAGTGAACAGCCAGAAAGTGAAAATTTAATGGATAAAATTGACTGGGAAAAAAATATCCCAGGAGGAAAAAAAGAATATGCTAAAAAGGTTAATGAGTACGCAGAAAAGATAGCAAAAGAATCTAATCGTGGTTCAGCTAATTATGAGGATTCAATTCGTGCAGCTTTACAATTAATAGAAGGGTTAACTGTGATGCAGGAAATTAATGATACAAAAGCGTGGAAAGAAGCAGTTACATCTTATTTGAGCAATATAACCAAGGGGATTCTTGAAAATGAAAAAAATATTAGCAAATGTGAAAATAAAAGTAAAACTAACCTATTAGTACGTTTTTTACTTAGTTTGTCAAATCGTCCAGCACGGCAAGATAGATTAAACATATTTACAACAAATTATGACAGAGTTATTGAATATGGATGTGACCGTGCAGGCATAAGAATCATTGATAGATTTATTGGTTCTATTGTCCCTGTATTTAATGCCACTCGTATGAATATTGATGTTCATTATAATCCTCCAGGAATAAAGGGAGAACCGCGGTATATGCAAGGAGTAATTCGTTTAACTAAACTACATGGTTCTTTAGATTGGCAATGGATTAATAATGAAATACAAAGAGTACCTTTAGGATTTGGGACTCAACAAAAAGATAATTTAGATAATACCGCCATAATTTACCCTAACCCTGCCAAAGACTTAGATTCTATTAATTATCCCTATTCTGAATTATTCCGGGACTTTGCTGCTGCTATTTGTAGACCTAATTCTTCCTTAGTAATATATGGATATGGCTTTGGAGATGAACATATTAATCGTATTATCAAAGACATGTTAAACATCAGCTCTACACATCTGCTAATAATATATTGGGGAAGTGGTAAGGAGAGAGATAAAGTAATAAAGTTTTGGGATGATGTTATAGCAAAAGAACAAGTATCGTTAATATTTGGAAATCACTTTGCTGATATAGAGAATCTTGTTAAACATTATTTACCTAAACCAGCACTGGAAGAAATAAGAATTAGACGAAATGCTATTAATAATAGTCGTGTGGAAAAAACACCACATAGCAATGAAACAACCGAACAGGAAACACCAGATGATAATGGAAAAGAATAACCAATAAAACTAACATCATAAATATATACAACTATGAATAATCCTATTACTGATCTTGCTTCTCTTAAAGTTGGAACTGTCCAAACTGTATCTACCAAAGAAATAACAGCAGAACTAGAGTACGATACCCCCTACACCACCGCCCTAAATACTGGAAATATTATTAATTTTCCGCGTATTAATAGCTACATATTAATACCTAACGAGAAGGGTGCACTTGTTGGTATAGTGACATGGCTGGGAATCAAAAAAGATAACTATTCCCCTCCTGCCCATCACACAAAGAATTATGACTTTGTCAATCTACCCACAGCAAAAAGAATAATAATAATAACTCCTCTCGGTATCCTTAAACATCAAACAGATAAAACAGAAAATAGTAATTCCAAATATACAATAGAGAGAGGAATTTCTGCATTTCCTTCGGTAGGAGATGATGTTAATCTCCCAACAAATGAACAACTAAAGGGAGTAGTTGAGTCATCAGGAAACGATAGAAGAGTATTAATAGGTACATCTCCTATTGCTTCCGATGTAGAAGTGCGAGTAGATCCAGATAAAATATTTGGTCGTCATCTCGCAGTATTAGGAAATACAGGTAGCGGTAAATCATGCACAGTAGCAGGATTAATAAGATGGTCATTAGGTGATGCTAAAAACGAAAGTGAAAAGCAAGTAGGCGATAAGGACACAGCTAAAGGCAAAGATAAAAAGCAAAAAGGGACTAAGGAAGTAGATAAAGGAGAATCTAAGAATAAAGTTAATGCTAACTTCATAATTTTGGATGTCAACGGTGAATATACTAAAGCATTTAAAGAAGATACTAAAGTTTTAGCGGCTTATACTGATAACACAAAAATCAAACAACTACAAGTTCCAATGTGGCTATGGAATAATGAAGAATGGTGCTTCTTTTCTCAAGCGTCATCAGGAGTTCAAGAACCTGCGCTATTGGGAGCACTAGAAACTGTAAGAAAAAAGAAAAAATATAAAAAGAAGGATATTATTGATGCACTTAAATTAGAAAAAAGTAAATTAAAGGGTATTTATGTAGGGCATATAGATACATTAATTAATAGAATAGAATCCTTATACAAAGATAAAGATTTTCTTAACATCATTAATGATAGCGGCACTGATAATGATTGGTTATATAAATATACTCAATCAAATAATGAATCCAATATAACAATAATAGACCTATCATTAATTAGTGATACAATCTTACATACCATCGTTTCTGTAATAGCAAGAATTATATTTGAAAAACATCAAGAGTATAAAAAGGAAAAAAAATCTCTATACCAAACAATTTTAGTTTTAGAAGAAGCCCATAGATTCATAGGTAATGAGTATAGAAAAGAAGATGAATTTAATCTTAACAAGGCTTGTGTTCGTAGCTTTAATAGAATTGCAAGAGAAGGCAGGAAATTTGGACTAAGTTTAGTAATCTCATCTCAGCGCCCTCATGAAATTTCAGGTACTGTACTCTCGCAATGCAATACATTCCTGCTTCATAGAATAGTAAATTCATACGACCAGGATTTTGTTAAGAAATTAGTCCCAGATAGTTTGGGAATGTTTATGGATGAATTACCTGCATTACCATCACAACAAGCATTACTTTTAGGTTGGGCATCCCCTATTCCAAAGTTAGTCAACATTAGAGATTTAGACGCAGAGTATCGTCCAGATTCAGAAGATCCCAAAGTGTGGGAATATTGGCTTGGGAGTAAAAATAAAGAGAGTACTAAAAATTAATAGAAAGCTATAATACATAACAAAGTATATAATCATTTTTCAATTACTCTTGCCAGAAGTAAATTTTTAATTTTCTTATACTTTTATACCTAATTCACTGAATAGTTCAGTCGGATTTATACAACTAACCCCCTCTTCTTACACACTAAAGGAATCTTATAATTACATTTTTCATCAGGTGCTGTTTTCTGTTTTCCCTCATACGTAACTACAGTAAGTTTATGTGTTTTAGCGAAAGCGACTAATAATAGATCATTATTATTCACCCCTTATATAACAGCAAGAAAAAATTAGATTCTCCAAGTGCATAATAATTGATATAGGATTCATAGTATTTTTTCAATATCATCTACATATCCAGTATTTTTAAGATCAAGCAAGTTGCATAATCTTAGCAAACTTATTTTTTCATCATAATATAGTTGGAAAATAGAACTAATATATGGCTTCCCATAATAATTTATTTTTTCTATGGCTATGTTTCTTGCCGGACTTACGCCAAACCCCTTTCCTAACTTATCTAATCTTTTAGAATCTGAAGATATATCCTCAGTAATGCTATATTCACTTATTACTTTAGCAAACTGTTCATGAGGCATAAGCAGATTCACAGCAAATTGATTGCAAAAAACCTCAGATTTATTTGTATTACGGGAGTCAAGTATATTACTTTCCTCATCCAGCATAGTCTCTCGCCTTAATATGTGCCCTAGTTCATGGATTAAGGTAAACGTCTTAGCAACTACAGCATCTGTACCATTGACAACAATAATGGGGAAAATATCATCATACAGCGCCAGCCCTCGCATAATTTTAGGTTCAATTTTGGACCAATGACTATAAGGAGAAGTCATAAACACTAAAACACCTTTCTCCTCTATACGTTCTTTGTAATATACATATACTTCTTTTGAATTTTTACCCTCAATGGATTCGGGAATATTAATACCAAGCCAAGAACTGACTTTATCTGCAAGTTTTATTGGATCAATTCCATCATGAGCAATAATTTCATTAGCATTAAGTTCATTCTTATTAAATTTAGGGACGTCTCTATCATCATCATCTTCATATATTTCAAGTAGAAATTTTCGCCTACTCACCACATGATTAATTAATTTAATGACTTGATAGTTAAGTTTGACTTTATTATTTTTTAAAGAGCGAAAGACGGGATTACTCTCTTTAGAAAAGTTGTACTCTTTTGGTATTTCCTCAGCATTTTCATTAAATACCCATCCAGGAACACAGTATGCTTCAGCAATTTTTTGAATTTGTTTATAGGTTGGATTAGCAGTGCCCTCTTCATAAGCAGCCAATTTTGGAGTTCCTGTTACTTGTATGGCTTCATTGATATCTTCCAAGCCAACCTGCAAACGACATTGCTTGAGTATTTGGGGATTAATAGGGATGCCAGAAGTCATAATATATTAACTAAATTAATTATTGAAATATACAGGTCCCCATATAATTTTGAACTGGCAGCTATGTTTCATCTGTTCCATAAAAGTATTATACTTCAAAAATATAATAATATATCTATGTGTGGTGTTATGTGTTGCAAATCAGGGATGGTGCTGGTAGAGTATAGCTCGCCCTCTAATAGCTATGTTAAGAGTTAGCCGTAAGCATATAAAGCACTTATGCATAGAAATTCACATCATTCATAAAAAAATAAAAAATAGTTAAATTATGAGAAATAATCGTATAATAAATTATTATGAATAAAAAATCTATTACTACTTTGTTGGTGCTCAGTGTATTGCTAGCCACTAGTCAAATACACGCAAGCACTATACCCGATATAACTTTATGTAAAGTTGAAGATAATCCTACTAGATACAAGAAGAGATTATATAATTATTGGATTGATGAAGATAAGAACGGCTTAGACACACGTGCAGAAGTTTTACGCAAAGAAGTCGTTAGCTCTGTAATTTTAGAAGAGAAAAGAGGAATAAAAAAAATTGCAGCCGGTGCATGGTATGACCATTACACTGGTTCTTACATCAAAAACCCCAACAAAATTGATGTAAGCCATTTAGTCCCACTTAAAGAAGCACATAAATCTGGTGCTTGGGGCTGGTCAGAGGAGCGCAGAAAAGAATATGCTAATGACCTAGAAAATGAGGCAACTCTAATAGCAGTTTCTAAAAAAGTAAATAGAAAAAAGGGCTCCAAAGATCCTGCTCTATGGATGCCTCTCAATAAAGAATATCATTGCCAGTACATACAGGACTGGATAAAAATTAAGGAGGAGTGGCAACTCTGCTACGATGGGTTAGAAGCATTGGCAGTTAAAAGAATTTATCAAACATGTTTGAATACAAATAAATTGAAGTAACTAACTACAATAGGGAATCATTATGTTAAAAGAACCATTGGGTACGCCCCAAAAATCAAAATGAGTATAATCGCTATTATAAAAAATCCTAGTATTATCATAGAAAATTCAAATTATCGGGCATTATCGCTGATTATTCTTGTTCTCTATTCTTTAGGATATTTTTTCTTTCCAACTCTACTTTATAGTGTTTTAGAATGGAGCATAGAATCAGAATGGATGACTCTATGGAAAATTCTAGTATGGTTATATTTCATTGGGCTGGTTGTAATTAGTTATTTCTCAATTAACAAAGTATATAGCTTCTGTGATGAACAACTGAATATCAAGAATCACTCAGACGATAATATAATAAAAAAATGTCGTCTAGCCAGAAAATTTTGTAAAATATTTATTACAATTTTCTTGTCATATTATGTGATTTGGATTTCATACTTCGTTGCTTGCGACATTTTTAATCAATGTTTCATTGAAGATAGTGGAGCTACGCTGGCCTATTCAATTATTTATTTTGTCTTTGCAATAATATTCCCATTGACAGTATTGGGATTATTCAAACTAATATTTAGTAATAATAAAATCCCAGAACATTTAAAAAGAAAGGGGACTGTTATTTTTTTAGGGTTTTCTGGGTCAGCAACTGCATTATTTAGTCCAATAATACTCGCTTATGTTCAACAAGGTAGAGTAGATTTTGATATTACAAAAGACATGGCACTATTTTATTTAGTCGCTTCTTTTGTTATAGGGTTAATCCTACTCATTTCTAAGAAAATAAGAGCGGACAAAGATAATTTTCCCCTAACAGCATTTATGCTCGGAGCAGCCATGCCAAGCTTATGTTTAAATTTCTTGGGAGGAATACAGATTCATGAGTTGCAGCCAAAAGATAGCAATATAGTGAATATTGAGAAGGTGCAAGGAGGAAGAATATTACAACTTAAAACTAGTAGTACTTATCAGGTACCTTCCAAAAATTTGAAAGTTCCTTTCATCAGATCTGCTTATGCCGAAGAACATACTGCCGATGATGGAGAAGTTCCATTAGATAGCGATTCAAGCAATGATTTAAATAGTAATTTAAATAAGCCATTTAATGTTGCTGCACGGTTCACAAATTTTCTTACATCTGATATAGTTAATAATCTAGGTAAAAAATATATCATCTCAATTGCAGAATTTAACTCAGAAGATGAAGCATTTACTTACTACACAAAATGCATTCAAGAGAGTTACAATATTACAAATAGTTATGTACTTGAATTAATCCCCGACTCTAATTATCGCGTTATCTTTCCGTCTTTAGACGACAAGTTATCAAGAGGAGAAGCCAATTATAAATTATATCTTCTCAGCGAGAATATGAAAAAGGAGGGAGATTGCCTAAAAACTGAACTCTCTATATTAGAGTTTGAGTAAAGAAATTTACTTCCCCGCTACTAAATAAATATACTAATATTCAATTTAACTTTAGTTATATCGTAACTAAAGGATTTTTTGCCCTCTTCTAACAGTAGCTTGATGTTTTTCTTTGATGCATCATCCATAGCATCCGACGCATTATCTAATCTTACTTTAAAACGGAAAAACCTTTCTCCAATTATAAGCTTATGCAAAAGCGTCTTATATTACTGCTCAGAGATTATAATTTTTTCGGGTTGGCAATTCCACAAAGATTTACAGGCCTTCCGGCTGTGAGTAATCATCAGGTTTCCCTCTTTACTCCATATTCCCTCTCCAAATAAAATACAACCGCGCGAATCTGCCATAGTATTACCCCAATGAGTAAGTATCCATTGGCGGTTTATTACGTTTGCCACATGAAAAACATTCTTAAAACGTCTACCCTGAAAAGGAGTCAAAGAATATTCACCAGCGGGAATACAACTCATAGGTTTATTATTATTGGGGAGGCGCTCACAAGTATAGAAAGAATGCCCCCCAAGGTTAGCAAAGCCAAAATACCCTGTAGCACATTTATAAGCACGGAATAAATGGATTGTTCTTTGTTTCAGCATAAAAGATTATTTACTTAATCTAATTTTGCCACCAAACCAAAATGTAATACATGCAGCAGCCATCTCATTAATAATAATAATAACTTCTTCATCAATTGGTAGTTTTATCACTCCAGCATATTGCAAGCATATAAAAATTACTAACATCCAGGTAACTATGGGCCTAGTCATTCCCCGGCAAAAATCCACTAAACCCATCATATATATAACAAATCCGGGAGCATTCTCAGGAACAGCTTTTAAATATTTACACGCATCATTATCACGAGCAGAAGTTCTATCAGTAACCTCCATTTCTGCCAGAGAAGTTGCTTGTTCTAATTCAGCAATTTGCAATTTATTGCTAGCAATAAACTCCTCACGCGCCTGCTCTATTTCCAACTCCTTTTGGCGAAAGGGAGCCATTTTCAATTCATGCTTGCGCTTTAATCGCCTATCTATTGAATCTGCAACAATCTTAGCTAAAGTTGTAACAACGCCAGCACCACCTCCTAAAATACCTGAACCTAATAATCCTATCATATTTTCTTCTCGTTAGTTAATTTCAAAATATTAAATATACGCAAGCATCTCTTGCATATAATCATCATACCACATAAAAAATTAATGTTATGTAATAACATATCTCTATGATTTTTTGTTTTTGTGGTTACTCCACATTTCCTTGATTTTTTTAAAAATAAATTTGCATGAAGTTAGTAGAGCAAGCAATACAATAAACATTATTAATCCACAGGCAATAAATAATAGGATGTATACAAATACAATATAATTTTCTCCAATGTTTGAACTAACCCACTTATCTAATACAAATTTGGATATACCAAAGGATGGCACAACACAGAATAACGCCATAAAATTATAAATTGGTTCTTCTTTATTCTTCTCTAATCCTTCCATAATTTTTTCTACTGAACTACATTTCTTAGCGAATTTATTTATCCAAGGAATGATGCCGTGATAAAAAGCTAATACTGCAAAGGCGACTAGGATACCCCAATATGCCCAATTTTCATACGTTCCATTAGTAATGTTATCTTCATTACTGTACCAATTAGATGCGTAAAACCCAGCGATTATAGCAACAGTTATGCCAATTTTATTGGCAGTGATACTATTAATAATATATCTCATGAATTTCAAAAATAAAGTGGTTGGTAAGTGCCAATCAACTACGAATACAATAGTGACATAACTAGTCAGCATAAAAAATAATATCCCAAGAAATCTAAGATAATATTCTTGATCATTTCTTAATGATTCAACAATAGGAGTCCAAATAGGATCGTTGTCTGTAACCAATTGGGTGGCAATGGTTGTGAGAGTTACAAGGGCAATTGTAAATTCAATTACGCGCTTATATGGAATATCCCACCATGGCTTCTTGGAGGATTTATCCATTGATGATTTTTCAATTTTTTCGTTTGACATATTATCTATTTAGGTTAATTAAAATATTTGAGTTTATATAATTCATAAAAAATAAGGATAGCATTATCTCGTAATAATCTTTCATACAATAAATTATTTAAAACATATACTTACGTTATTTAGTTTTCAATGATGGAGGTTCACCTATTTCTAAGTGCACGTGATTATGATGGGCCTCTACATAACGGCATAACTTTTTATCAATAAACTTTTCATCATAAAACATTGGATCATTAAAAGCTGGCAACGTTCCTTCTCTGAATGTAATTTCTCCTGATTCATTAAGCCTATTTAATAGTTCAAGGAAAACCCTTTGTCCTTCCTGATCGTAATTCTTACTGGTAGCTACGGGCTTATTTTTTGTATTTATATACGCAACGTTACCCCCTGTAGTTTCCTTTTGGTTAGGCATCAACTTTGTAATAACACGAAAATCTATATCCAATCCGGTCTTATGCGTCACTCCACTTAATCTATATCCCTGTTTAGGAGAAAAATCAGTTATAGTAACTCCATATTTTTCTATATTTCCTATTTTTTTAGTAATTTCTTCCTTGGATAATTTTTCTAATCCTTTAACAAAATCAATTGGATTTTCTAATGCTTCATTAATACGCTTAAGAGTTTCTACTGACCAGGATGTTCCCCAGGATAGGGCTCCTTTTTTAATTTTTAAATTATTACACCCCTTAATTTTATCTTTAATATTAACCCAGTAGGGTAAGCGTTCCAATTTATTTTTATCAAGCTTAAGTAAGTATTTATTATTATCGTTAAATGAAAAAAAATAAGGGTTAATATCATATTTAGTAAAAACTCTACCAGATGGAGCCAAAATTCTATCACAAATGTAGGCAATCTTTTCCCAGAAAAAATATTTAAGTTTATCCTCTGTTTTAGAAGTACGCCCCTTTACATTATTTGCCCATTCCACTTGTTCTTCATTTGCTTTTATTTCCACCACATCACCTCCTACTTTTTTATACTGATATTTAGACCCTTTATCCACTATCTCATCCCAATTTTTAATCAATTCATCATACATATGCCCGTAGCCCTTATTCTTTAACTTCTTGATAATAGCATCTAGTGTAGCATTATCACCCTCAATCGTAGATTCTTTCCTTGCTTGGCGCTGTAATTCTTTCCATTCACTTCCTGGACACTGAATCTTATAGTCGTCTATGTAAGTAGAGGGAAGCAGCTCTCTACCTATATTAACTAGGTAATAATTCAATACGGTCTCTGTATTTTTACCGAATACACCGTCTATACCAAAGTTATTGTCATTAAATCCAGCATCTATATGATAGCCAGCTTTCATTAATGAATCCTGTAATGTTTTAACCATCTCCCCTTGTGAACCTCTTTTGAGTATTATCTTAGTTTCCCTATCCACTGTATCCTTTCTATGTCCTGGAGCACTTGCAGAAAAAGGTGCTACTACAACCCTGACACACGGCATTTCTTTTTTTATAATTTCTACAGCTGATTTATTGGGTTCCTTTAATCTTTGATTTGAATTATCTTTCATAAGCTTTACCCAAGTATCGTCAGTGTATAGATAAGGTTTTATTTCACCATTTGGTGGGATTCCCATTTCGTTTTGAAATTGCTTTAATGCTTTCTCTGTTTGTTGACCAAAAACACCATCTGAACTAACTATGTATCCCTTTTCTTGAAGCTTGCTTTGAATTTCTTTAATACATTCACTTATTGCTTTATTTTTATTTAGTCCTACTTCTAATTTTAATACAAAAGCCAGATCATTTATAGCTTTTTTCTTGTCTAAAATTTTTTTTTGTTGAGGTGGTTTTCCCTTTTCACAAAATTTATTATAGTAATCCTTTGTAATGTCATCCAATTTACCATTAACCGGAGGACTAAAACCACGCAACCGCAATAAGTTTTGTATAGTCCTAACTTTAATTTTTGAGGATTGCACTTAGGAACTTTTAATAATTTCTTGAGATATATTTTTATACCAGCGTTCTATAGATTTCTTAAATGGCCACATCCAGCCATAGGCGCCACTGACAAATTGCTTAGTAATCCAATCCATAGTTTCGGAAGAATTGATACTATCTGCCCCCCAATATTCGTAACGGGCACGCAAGGTTTCTACATATGCCTCTTTTTCAAACTTGGCACGGAAATAAGCAAACCCTATCGGAAAAGGAATGCATGAGTATAGGAAAAAGAACAGGGGCCAACTATAACGTTTCATCTGCTTATGATGAACTATTTCATGACGTAATAATATGATTTTCTCTTCATCGCTTGCTTTCTCCCACCATTTACGTGGTATATACACAACCCCCTTTTTCCCTGCTGTTGCATAATAATTCATGAACACGCTGTCTGGCTTACCTCCATAAAAGCATTTATTAAATAAGCGCATTGCTCGGGATTCATTTTTATAAATGAGATTAACTTTTTGTGTTCTTAAAAATTGAGATAAATTTAAAGGTATTGTGAATTTAGGCACAACTGGTGGAGGAGAAGGTTTTTTCATGATATCAGAATGTTTTCTATTAAAATTTCTAAGTTCTAAAAGTGTATCTCTAGATTGCTGCATATCAACATTTAGTTGTAAATTGCATTTAGAGCAAACTATAGTTCCAGCACCCAATAGGTCTTGAGCCGTTGTTATGATTTTGTTCTGACAACGTGGGCATGGAAATCCTCTACCAAATAGGTTTTGATCAGAATATTGTGTTTTCTCATCCATTTTATTTTTTATAACTTAAACGTTTGATTATTCAGTGATATCTTTATTTTCCGTCATCTTTTGAATCGCAATCTCTCCTTCTTGTGTTAAGGCATTAATTCCAGCACCTAAGTTCTCTTCTCTCATTACCATTTTTATACTTATTTCTGCCGCTAGTGATGTTTTATTGGATTTTTGCAGCCGAGAGCTTGGGGATATGGAGCCTCGCAAGTACCGATTACAAAGCATGCGTTCTTTATTTGTATGAGTGGCTGTATTATGGTTAATGCTCCTATACTCCTTATGAACTGAATGAATTTTAAAATCAAAATCCAGCTCCACTTCTTTGATGCTCAAGTAGGGTATAGGTAATAAACTTATCAATGGAACATGCATAGTAACTTTTTCAGTTGTGCCAGGATCATCAAATTTAGCTCTATCGTAAACAATCGTAATATATTTTTTTTTATCATGCTCTTTATGTTTACCATGCTCTTGATATTTATCATGCTCTTGATGTTTAGCATGCTCTTGATGTTCATAATCTTCTTCATTTGGCAATAATCGCTCTAAGAACTCCATAACATTATCCAGCGATTGATTCTGTCCATCAATAATAGAGGTAAGAACACCTCCAATAATGTCCTTTATAGATAAACTATTTCTATTTAATTTAGTATTGTCTTCATTCATTAGGGTTGTATTTCTTCAGATAATATTCCAGCCACTTCATCTTCTTCTGCGGTCTTATCCCATTTATAATTTTTAACCACAAAATTAATGTTTAACGAACTAATCTCATTCTGAGCACCACTCAATTCATTCTGATTAACTTTAACTAACATTTTACTGATTTTTCCAAAATCAACCTTATTGTCAGTGCCAAAGCTTTTGACTGCTTTACTAACATTTTCTTCAGAAGGAGTATCAATAAAAGTAGCTGGGAAAGTATAAATCTCCTGGTTACGCGTTATTACTAGATCATTATTCGCTAAGAAAAACATCCTAAAAGAAGCTGGTCTACTCTGTAAAGGATGTGGAGTTACCTCATAACTGGCTATCTCGGTTTCTAAATCTCCGCTATAAACATAAACATAAAAAATTCCGCCTAAATTTGTCCATCCCCTTGAGTTTGGACAGCATAAGGCAGCTACATAAGAGCTGTCTGGGCTAATTGCCAATTTCATTACATGATGATTGGAAGTAGGTATATTTTTAGTATACTTTTGCCAAGTTTTAGGACTATTAGCTTCTGCCACAGTATTCTTATAAGGAACTCTAACTAATGCATTGCTTCGTGATGAGGCATAAATAATATATGTTTTACCTCCAAACTCACTAAATCCCAAAGTAGCAGAACGAAAAGCAGTACGATAAAGGTATCTTGTAGCAAGCACATCATTATCGGCGACAGTTCTAATATTACTTAGGGGCAACATGCGAATTTTTCTTTCTGAATAATTACTACTAGGATCCGAAATAAGTAAAACCAAACATTTTCCTTCTTTAGTAAATCCCATGGAAAGCATGTTTTGAGGGTCTTGAGAAATATTTTTCTCAGCTATAATCCTATCCATCATATAGTCAACTATTCTTAACTTGTGATCTTCTCTAGTATATAATGCTAACATCCCTTTATATTCATCAATCACAGGGGGGGCTACAGCAATAATATTTCTTCTGTCATAGATATTAATATTATTCAAACAACTAAGGACTTTTGTAGTTACAGGAGAATCCGCATCAGAATCGCTAAAAATAGATAATGCAGGACCTACTTTGGATGGTGTTCCTCTAAGTTTGTATTTCCCGTACATAAAAAGCATTGCTGCCTGCTCATCTTTATCTATACCATTTCTAGAAATGTAAATAGGGGCTAGTTTACGACTAATTAGCCGGTTACTATCTGCTGCTTCTTCAATATCTTCAATTATTATATCGCCTAGTTCTGGCTTTACAGATTTTATAGTAATTGGCGATGTTACGCTACTATTATAGTCAACCAAAAATATATTATCAGCACTATCTAAAAATACAGTATTCTCTGTTGGGTATGAAAAGGCTTCTTTACTAGGATTATATTGCTTTTGTGATTGTGTGGTAAAAAATTTTGTGATCTTTATGACAATATCCTTATTAAGTACTATTGAAGATTTATTGTTTTCATCAGCTTCGGTACTAAGTGAAAAACTATTGTGTAATAACTCTATAAGATTATTTTCTATTTCTGTTCTATCCTCAGCCCGAATTCTTTGAATTACAGGCCATAAAGTTAATATATTGTCATTAGCAAAATTTTTTAACAACCTATATATAGCCACAAGAGCTTCATCACTTCGCTCTCCATCAACTTCAGATACCTCATCAACTATAAGTTTAAGGTCCATATTAATGTCGGATATGTCTATCCTCGGGACTGTAAACCCAGGTAAGTCAGTTCGGTAGCGCTCGGCTGCCTTCTGTGAAAAATAATCAGCATTCACGCGCGCTTGTGCTATATCGCGCATGATTGCATTAATTACTTTACCTAATCTGACAGACCCAGCAGGTTCAGATTTGACAGTCATAGTATATTTTAGTGATTATGATATGGCAATTGCAAATAAAAGTTACTCAGAAGTGTCACTTTCAACTTCATTGGAAATTAAATTAGCTTCTAAAATACCTAAAATCCTTGATAGACCAGCTGGCATATCAATATTTTCAGCATGGACATGAACCTTCATATCAAACGAAGATTTAAGAGATTCATTGCTACTGGAAGAAGATTGGTTAGAATAATAACATCTAAATCGCGCTGATTTACTTCTATAGCTACCTCCATAATACTCGCCGCGACTTTCATCGTCGCTATAAGATTCTGTTATTTTTGTTGAAAAATCCAGATCCATACTGGTAATACTTAAATATGGAATTGGGACAATTGTAAGTATAGGTACTCTAATCTGACCTTTGTTGTTATTTGCGTCCTCTCTTGCAAGATCATAATTAAAAGATACATAGCGAACATCACCCTCTACCGCCATGCTATTTTTATGTGCAATAACCGCTGCTTCAGCTGCAACAACATCATTTTTAGCAGTTATAATAGCTGTATCAGTCGGTTTAGCGTTCGCAGCCCTCTTTTTTTCACTTAATGCATTTCTTTTAGTCGTGACCACTGCTTCAAGTGTCAATAATTTTGCAGTATATGCACTACTTGGAGCAAAGCCAACCTGTGAAATGAAAGCAAGCGTTGCAGTAGCAGAATCTCTTTGAGCTTCTACTGCAGCACTCAATGGACCGCCAATAATATTAGCAAAATCCAGATTATTTAGTATTTTTTCTCCTGACATATTAATTTCTCCTTCGTTTTAGTTACATCAATAAAAAATTTCTTACACAATAATAATTAGTTATAAGAAAAGCATTCCCCCTAAAAATCATTCCTTTATTTGTTAATTCCCCTCTGCCTAAGTTCCGACTTCTTTTATTTGTGGCTCCAGTATTTCAAATATCTTTCTAAGCCCTCCTGGCATATCATCTTGTGTCGCCTGCACGTTAACATCAAAGTTCATTTCGTTATTGTAACGATTTTCCGAATGCGAAGTATTTTTATAAGAAGATGAAAATGAACCACTGAAGCTAGCTGAAGCATAAAGCCCTCCCCCACTAATCTCTAATTTAGCACTCTGACTACGGCTTTTTGTTGTTGTTTTTTTGGAGAGACTACTCTCCGATAAACGCATGGTGAAAGCTATGCTTACGCTCTCAATACGTATAAACGGGACTGGGACCAAGAACAGTAAGGGAACATTAACTGATGTTTCATTATCATCTGAAACCTTATATTTAAATGTAATTTGTTTTAATGCTCCAACAGTATTATCATCAATAGCTTCCTCCATACAGAACTCAGTAATAAAGAGAAGTGTGCTAGCCGCTGCAGCTCTTTGTGCTTCAATCGCAGCAGTCAAAGGTCCGCCAATCATATTAGACAGCGGTAAATTAGTTAAAGTATTTATCTGGCTCATTGACTATTAGGGGGCATTATTAATATTCTGCCTTCTAGTTCAAGAAAAAAAGTATAAGTAGTATTTTTCATAATAGTATAGTTCATGTTATTTGTAGATACTTTTCACATTATACATGGAATTAAACATAAATACATATTTTTTAATTTATTTTTGCATTAAATGAAAAAAATTAAAAACCATAATTCGGTATATATCTGCAGTTTGTTGCGAGCATGCCGATGGTGTTATCGCAAGGGTTAGGCATTTTACGGGCGGAGCGCAGTCCATAACAGGCCTGGGTTGTAAGAGTATTGTTGCGAGCATGCCAATGGTGTTATTGCAAGTGTTAGGCATTTTGCGGGCGGAACCAGGGGGGATGAATAAAGCCACCGCCCCTACAGACTATTATTCCAAGAGCTTAGCGTTTGGTTGGGCAGTAAGTGGGGTGAGTATAGGTGGGTTCAATATAACATTTTTGCTGTGCAGGAACGGGAGTTATCATGTCCCCGAGTGTTCCCATACCAGTAAGCCGCGACACTTGAATAACAGGCAACTCGCTAGGGGCTAAAAGCCATCCAACAGTAAAATCAGAACCTAATAATGATTCAGTGGTTTCGCCCCAGTAAGCAGAGGGGAATAAATCAGTGCAACCTGCAGCAGGCATAACTATAGCATCAGCAGGTATGCCATCGTTGCCGCAATCCCTAAGTTGGTTTTCTGTTAATAGTTTAATCGTCTCATATTTACCTCCAAGGGCGCTAAGCGGTGGAAGCCCACTTTGATAGGTATTAAGTAAAATGTAACCTGCAAAATTATTAGGTAAATTAATTGAATAGGCATTATGAATATCGGGGCTATTTGCACCCCCCACTAGATTGATCATGCCAAATATTAACCCACCCTTCAGCTTACTAATAGAATTGCTGGAGCGCATATTAATAACACTATAAATAGTTGACCCTGCCGTTATTTGCCCTACTATGCCGCCTATAGAATCTGATGCGCCTCTGGCATAAGAAGGTAGCAGACCAGCATAATACAAATACTTATGAGTGCCCCCTAACACACTGCCAAATACTCCGCCAACGTATCTAATTCCTTCAAGATCACCAGCAGCAAAACTCCCGATTACATTGCCCTGATTTACTTTGCCTACCAAGCCACCCACATAATGATAGCCGCTCACATTACCGCTGGCATAAGAAGCAAAGATATTACCATCAGATACTCCAACTAATCCCCCTATCTCACTAGCAAGAGGAATGTTACTACTACTTACAATAGGTATTAGATTCCCCTTAGCATTAGATGCATGTATAAAAGAATTAGTTCCCAAAGCACCAACTAACCCACCAAATATAGCGCCATTGGCAGTAATTTTAACATCCGCCATAGAATTTTTAATTATGCCAGGTACTAATGGATTCCTCCCTGAAGCAACTGTCCCTGCCATACCTCCATATCTATTGCCAACTCCATATCTATTGTCAACTCCATTTATCGTTCCAGTAACATTAACATTATCTATGGTGCCTCCTGACATTTCCCCTACTAAGAGCCCTCCGTGACTGAACTTGACTGCATCATTTGTGGATTCGCGAGTGGCGGAATTTGTAATGCGCGCCGAGGTTAAGGATAAATTAGCAATAATGCCGCCATCGCCCACTGCACCAAATAGTCCAACATAGCTTGACGGCCTATCAACACCTAACCTACTAATTTCAAAACCAGCTCCATCAAATGTTCCGTTAAAGCGTACTGGGTTTCCATCTACTTGGCGAAGCGCCGCTGAAGAATCACATTGAGTGGTGCCTCCATCGCAAACACCTATGCCTATGGGGATAAATCCTTTTTGGTTAAGTCCTGTAGGCTGTCTTACTTTTCCGTTATCCCAAAATACAGTTGTTGTGATGAAAGCATTTATATCATAAGCCAAACGATAATGACTGCTGAGTTGCTTCACCAATCCGTCCCCATACAAATAGGAGTTTTTTGTATAAGAGGACGCTAGTAAACCACTCCCTTCGTGATCAACCCCAGCTATTGCCTGCAACTGAAAAAGATTATGGATGATATAAGGGTCAGCGCGCGTCCCACTGCCCATAGTTTTAGCTGTAGGGTCTCCTGGAGCTCCATCATAACGATCATCAATCCCGTCGCCATCATTATCCTTATCAGAATTACTTGGTCTCCTAACCGTCACTGTAACCAACGCTTCTTCAATTGCACGCTTCCCATGAGGGTCTTTGACAGTAATATTAAAACTTTCTTTAGCTTTAAACTGTAAAGGGAGTTTATTCTTAATACGAAAATCTTCTATGTAAAATTTTGCTTTATCTGTATCAGGGTTTACAATTGAATAGATTAGGTTTGCCGAGTCGCCAGCATCTGGGTCGCTTGCCACGATATTTGGCATTATTGGCGATACGCATCCAGATATTGAAGATGATGGTGGACATAATTGTTGTCCGGTAGTTCCTATAGTTGCTATAGTTGTTCCAGCTGGCAATGTAGGCGCCGCGGTTTGAATAAACGCAGTAAAATCATAAGTTTTCTGCGCAAAGACGGGCGGCTCATTGGTGTTCTCAACTACTAAATTAATTTGGCGTGTAATGCTTGCCCCCTCAGCATCTGTTAAGTTTATTTCCAGAATGTACGTTCCCAGATCGGTATCATCCAGCGTCTCGGATGAAACATTTATCGTAAATGTCACTTGCTGATTAGAGTCCGCTTCTGACTCATCTATATGCGCTTTGGCAACGGATATAAACCTGGCTATAAACATATCATCAAGAGTGGCGCTGGCAACAGTCAAACTAACTCTATCACCCAAGATAAAGTCCATATCTTCAACTATGACGTTAATGCCACCATTAGGGCTTACTCCCTCAGCAACAATGAAATGATCCATATCCTTGCCCCTATCAATACGACTAACAGAACCAGAACTTGTCATATCAACAATCCTCGGAGCATCGTTGACATTAATAATCTGTAAAGTAAATGGATAGTTAATGCTAACCTCTCCACCAGAACCAGAAGTAGAAACATCTAAGCTAAGCTCATAAGTCCCGACATGCTCGTCATCAATTTGCCGGGGGTTGATTAATCCGCCTCCAATATCAACTGTCAATATTCTATCATCAGGTGATGATGGTTTTACCTTATGAGCCAAGCTTATAATTTGCGCATCTATAGGGCTCCCCGTTATGTCGTATATAAGTGTCGGGTTGTGAGTTAAATCCTCATCAGAAAGCGTGAACTCAATTTGCCCGCTCTGTCCTTCGTAAATTGTAAATAGAGGGCGTCCGTTGTTCGGGACAGGAGTAATGCTGGTCAGATTCCCTGAGGAACTGAAGCTCGGAATAGTAGTTAAGTCATCGCTATTTTCCACTATCAGAATCAGGTTGCTTATAGTGCTTGCCCCCTCGTCATCTGTTGCGTTTATTTTTAGGGTGTGATTCCCCACCTCAGCATCATCCAACAACTCGGATGAAATATTTATCGTAAATATCACTTGCTGGTTAGAGTCCGCATCTGATTCATCTATTGGCGCCTTGGTGACGGACATAAACCTATCATCAAGAGTATCGCTGGCAACAGTCAAACTAATCCTATCAAGCAAGATAGAATCCATATCTTCAACTGTGATGTTAATGCCGCCATTGCCACTTGCTCCCTCAGCAACAACAAAATGCTCCAGATTGCTGCGACTAACAGAACCAAAACTTGTTATATTAACAATCCTTGGAGCATTATTGACATCGATAATCTGTAAAGTAAATGGATAGTTAATCGCAACCACCCCACCAGAACCAGAAGTAGAAATATCTAAGCTAAGCTCATAAGTGCCGACATGTTCATCATCAATTTGCTGCACCCCGCTTCCAATATCAACTATCAGTATTCTTTCATCAGGCGATGATGGTTTTGTCCCAAGCGTCAAGTTTATAATTTGCGCATCTACAGTGTCCCCCGTTATGTCATATATAAGTGTCGGTTTCGGATTGTGAACTAAATCCTCATCAAAAAGCGTAAACTCAATTTGCCCGCTCTGCCCTTCATAAATTGTAAATAGCGGGCGCCCGTTATTCGGAACGGGAGAAATACTGGTCATATTCCCTGAGGTGCTGAAACGGGAAATAGTGGCTAAGTCATCGCTGTTTTCCACTATCAGAACCAGGTTGCTTATGGTGCTTGCTCCCTCGTCATCTGTTGCGTTTATTTTTAGGGTGTGATTCCCCACCTCGGCATCATCCAACAACTCGGATGAAATATTTATCGTAAATGTCACTTGCTGGTTAGAGTCCGCATCTGATTCATCTATTTGCGCTTTGGCAATGGATATAAACCTGGATATAAACATATCATCAAGAGTAGCGCTTGCAATAGTCAAGCTAACTCTATCACCCACGATAAAATCCATATCTTCAACCGTGACGTTAATGCCACCATTAGGGCTTACTCCCTCAGCAACAATGAAATGCTCCATATCGTTGCCCCTATCATTACCCTTATCGCTGCGTCTAACAGAGCCAAAACTTGTCATATTAACAATCCTTGGAGCATCATTGACATTAATAATCTGTAAAGTAAATGGATAGTTAATCGCAACCTCTCCACCAGAACCAGAAGTAGAAACATCTAAGTTAAGCTCATAAGTTCTAACATGTGCGTCATCAATTTGCTGGGGGTTGATTAAGCCGCTTCCAATATCGACTGTCAATATTCTTTCATCAGGTGATGATGGTTTTGTTCTAATATCCCAGCTTATAATTTGCGCATCTACAGAGTCCCCTGTTATGTCATATATAAGTGTCGGTTTCGGATTGTGAACTAAGTCCTCATCAAAAAGCGTAAAATTAATTTGCCCGCTCTGCCCTTCATAAATTGTAAATAGAGGGCGCCCGTTATTCGGGGCAGGAGTAATGCTGGTTAGATTCCCTGAGGAACTGAAGCTCGGAATAGTGGTTAAGTCATTGCTGTCTTCCACAATAAGAATAATATCTTGAGCAGAAAATTTTCCAATATCATCAGAAACCAAAAACTCAAAGCGATACTCGCCTATATCAGTATCCTGCATAAGTTCAGAAGCAATGTTTACTATAAACTCCACTTGATTCGGCTCCGCAATATTTGATTTAAGTGAGAAATATCCCTTATCAGATTTAGTGCTACTTAATGCTCTCCCTCTTAATGATGTAAATTCCTTTGATATAGCACTACTTGATGCGGCTACAGATTTGCCCTTAGGATTTACGTTTAATCTGATTATATCTCCATGCTGTATATCGGGGTCGTCAACCTTTATTCTAATAACTCCATTGGCACCCCCCTCGGCTACTACAAAAGTATTCTCTTTTTTGTCTTCCTGAGGAACTCCACCTGAATATTTTATGCTTGATATAATGGGACTATCATTGGCGTTCTTTATGTCAATTGCTATTTTAAAAACACCAGCAGCATCTTGCAGTTGTCTACCATCAATAGCCCTAATGACAAGTTCATGAGTTCCAAACACTCTACCATCTATGGCAAGTTCTTGCCCTAAGGTAAAGTTAAAAACCATATATACATTAACGTTCTTGTATTCTTCAAGTGCCTGCGGGAGGTGCTCGGAAGCCATTTCATTCGCCAAAGAAACATAGCCCTTTAAACTATCAGAAACATTAGTATTGAGTTTGGTAGTGCTGCTATTAATGAGCACATCAATAGATTCACCAGATGATATGTCGGGGTCATAGACAATAGCATAGAAAGTTTGCTTTTCCCCTTCTTGCATATTGATAGGACCGCTAATGCTTTTATCTTCGCGAGAATATAACGCTCCACCAACGTATATGCCTACAACATGAGGAGCAGAAAAGGTATGAACATTGTCGGTAGGTGTAGATTGTGAAGTCCCGCTGCCATTCTTATTCTCTGACTCAGCACAACCAACTGCCATCAAAGATAAGCAAGTAGCTACCAATCCCCTCTTTATAATTATTATATTTAAAGATTTCATAGACGCCCATTATTAAAATTTATTATTGGACAAATATTTTATTATTTATGTAAGTTATCCGACATGCTCCACTGCCTTAACCTTTATTCTTAACCTTTACTTGATTTTAATTATACCATTAAAATTCCGTTTTAGGTTAATTTTGAAATCTTGGAATGATGGACTGCTTGGAATGATGGTCTGCTTGAAATGATGGTCTGTAGGGGCGGAGCCATGCTCCGCCCGCAAAATGTTAAAAACTTGCAATGAACTATCGGTGTGCTTGCAACGCACATCTGGTATAGTATCTAAATCCTTGGAATGATGGTCTGTAGGGGCGGAGCCATGCTCCGCCCGCAAGATGCATAACTCTTGCAATAAACTATCGGTGTGCTTGCAACGCACATCTGGTATGGTATCTAAATCCTTGGAATAATGGTCTGTAGGGGCGGAGCCATGCTCCGCCCGCAAAATGTTAAAAACTTGCAATGAACCATCGGTATGCTTGCAATGCCTGCAAAATACTTATAATATCTATATGCAATATGATGCAGTAGTTCAACAACTGGAGGAATATGGAACCGCACAGAATCGTAAAATTTATGCGCGGCATGGAGCAAACCCTGATAAAGTATTTGGTGTAAGCTTTGCCAATTTAAATATACTGGCAAAGAAAATAGGCAGCGACCATGGGTTAGCACGTCGCTTATGGAAAAGCGGTAATTATGATTGCCGCAATCTTGCCACAAAAATCGCCGAGCCGCAACTAATGGATGCAGCTGAAGTTATGGAGTGGGTGCAGCAACTAACTAACTATGTTCATGTCTCCCTCTTGGGTAATGTAGTAGCACGCTCGCCCGATGCCAAAGAACTTTTGCCTAAACTATGCAAATCCACACATGAGATACATCGTGGGTTGGGGTATTCTACTTTGAGCTCCATACTCGCCCACGACCCTAATTGTTTGACGCCAGCAAAGATTGCGATGCACCTTAAGCAACTGGAACGAGATATTCAACAAAGTCCTAACTGGGCGCGCTATTCAATGAATTGGACTTTAATCAGTATAGGAACCTATTGCGAAGAATTAAAAGACGCCGCCATTGCCGCCGCCAAGCGCATCGGCAAGGTGGAAGTAGATCATGGAGAAACCAGCTGCAAGACCCCCGACGCTGTCCCCTATATTGAAAAAGCTAGCGCTCACTACCTACAAAAAAAGAATAAGTAGAGATAATCATATCTGTGGCGTCTAAATTCTTGCGTCGTGTTTATGTATGGACTTTGAATTCTTGGAATGATGGTCTGTAGGGGCGGAGCCATGCTCCGCCCGCAAAATACTAATTACCCCAACAATTTCTCAATTATATCGTTAAGTTTACCACTTATGATATTGACAATTGTATCAATATCACTACCTGTAACATCAATATAGATATATAAATATTGCTTATCCTTATGGGTTGTTTCATCAACAAATATTCCTTTCCTCCTCAGAGAACTTTCAATATTATCTATACCCAAATAATCCTTTTTAAGAATTCTTTTATATTTTCTCTTGTTATATAGTCCTTTGTCTCTTAGATGATTTTCCAGGAAACTTTTTTCTCTATCACCTATTCTAATCTGCCATTTACCTTCTTTCAAATTTAGTAAAGTATCAATTTTAAAATGTCCCTCCTCAGCAACAACCACATCATGCACCAGAGTATATTCATCTAGCCCATAACTTGTCCCCTTCCATATATCATGTGTAATATTTTCCAATTGATTTTTATCCGATAGTTTACTATTCACCTGGTCTATAACCGACTTCCTATATTCTCTCAAATTCTCGACTAATGAAGGTATTTTCTTGCAATTATTATCTTCAGAAATAAAATCCCGGAACTTCTTTCTCATTCTTTCATCATGAGTTAAATCTTCTATTGACTGAAATAAGTCATAGAAAAGTTGCAAATAAAGAAAGTGCTTATCTTTGTTATATATGTTTAACTTATGCATATAGTTAGTCGCCTTATCAAAGAGTTCACTATAGGTTATATAAATAAAGCCCTTTGTATCTCCTGGAGGCTCCTTCCATGGAGAGAGCACAAAGCATAGATATTCTTTACCACCCTTCTTTGCCAGCTCTTCTGCAGTATTTTCATATTCTTTCAAATCATTGTATAGAGAAGCAAATATTTTATTTTCTATGCAGATAACATGGTTATCTGTCTCAATTAATATATCTATGCGTTTATTATTTTTTGTGGAGTATTCTGTATGAACTGCCATTATTTCGGTGGACTCATTAATAGGAACTCTTAGTGCTTCTTTACTTGTACTTTTTACTTTATATAAATCATATAAAGCGCGAGTAAGAATATTACCCAATCCATGTGGTTGTTTGGCATCAAACAGGAAACTGAGTATATTACTGGCGGCAAGTTCTTTATGACCACATCCAGCTATCTGCATAAATGTTCGCATTCTTTCTGTAGTTATCCACTCACCTTTAGAAAATTCTTTCAGCAAATCCTTCCAGTCATCAATTCTATTCTGGTCAATATCTTTATTCATATCAGTCATATTAGTATGTATTTTGTGATTAGTTATGCAGACGCAGATTAGTAATCATATCCTTTAATATCTTTTTAAGTTCTTCAACATCATTATCTTTGTCGCCGGTTATATCTACATCAATAAACACATGACTATCTTTAGTATTCATATTAAAAGCATATTTACCGCTAAATTTTTTAGTTTTAACATACTCCATAATTTTCTCATGTATATTCTTACTGGCGAGGGTATCTTTATATGTATCTGGTTCCTTTTCTTTTAGTGCTTTTATATAACGTTTAGCAACAGCTACCTGTCTAGCCATCATATTAATTTCCCATTTTGTAGAGTTCGCATTATAAAAAGTATTTATGGCAAAATGTCCTAAATGTGGATTAGTGATATCATGGACTAATGTCCCTTTGTTCCAAACCCACTGGTGGACATTTTTTTGACCTGAATCTTTGTCTTTGCATATAAGAGCATCCATGCCCTTCTCACTATTTAAAGCATTTCTTAAATCATAAAGTACAATCTGGTTTGCATAGTTTTTTATCATATCTGCTATCATGGCTATATTTTTAACAGCGTCTGGATTGTTTGCCAAAAAACCAGCAAATTGGTTTAACCTTGTAGAGTTATCTGTTGTATCATTCATAGTAGTGAGTATTATTAATAGTTTATAAACAAAATGGTTATTGCATTTTTGTAGTCAATGGATATTATAGGTGATTGTTGTAAGAGTTTGTTGCGAGCATGGTCGTAGTTTGTTGCAAGTATCAGGCATTTTGCGGGCGGAGCATGGCTCCGCCCCTACAGACCATCATTCCAAGTATTCAGGCAGTATAACAGAGCGGTATCCCAAGAATTTAGACGCCATTCCAGACATGTGTTGCGAGAATTCATGCATCGTAACAGACCATTATTCCAAGTATTCAGGCAGTATAACAGAGCGGTGTTGCGAGAATTTATGCACCATATCAGAGTGGTGTTGCGAGTATGGCGATGGTGTTATTGCAAGTGTTGGGCATTTTGGGTGGGGCATTGCCCCACCCAACGGGCGGAGCGCAGCTCCGCCCCTACGGACCATTATCGTGATATTACGGACCGTAAAAAAAGTTAATTTTAATGGAAATAAATAGTTAAACTGGGTTGTTTTATTTGTTTATATCACTATGTATTAAGCAGAAGGATAAAGTAGATTTTTACCGGTAAAGATTTTTTTTCATATTAACCAAAGAGGACAACATTATGAGAAACTTTGTAAAAGTGATCGCTTTATCAGCGATTCTAGTTACACCAATCTGGGCATTCGCAGGAAGCGGACTTCCAGGTTATCAGATAGGCGTTAAGGAAAATGTCAAAGGGCTTGAAAGAGTCACTCAGACATTAGTCAAGCCGCCTCTCGTTCCTAAACACCAGCAAACCGCAGGAAGCAAACCCAAAGTGGTGCAAGTGCGGATGGTGATAGAGGAAAAGGAAGTAGAAATAGCTCCCGGAGTATTCACCCATTTGATGACATTCAATGGGCATGTTCCTGGTCCACTTATTGTGGTTCACCAGGGCGACTACGTCGAGCTTACTCTAGTAAACCCAAAAACCAGTACTTTGTTGCATAACATTGACTTCCACGCTTCAACTGGAGCATTGGGAGGCGGTGAGTTAACTAAAGTAGCTCCCGGGCAGGAAGTCGTTTTTCGTTTCAAAGCCACCAAAGCAGGAACCTTTGTTTATCATTGTGCTCCTGGCGGTATCATGGTTCCTTGGCATGTTGCTCAAGGAATGAATGGCGCCATAATGGTGTTGCCGCGAGATGGGTTGAAAGATGATAAGGGCAAATCCATCAAGTATGACCTTGCCTACTACATTGGCGAACAGGATTATTATATTCCCCAAGATAGTAATGGGAAATATAAAAGATATCCAAGTCCCGCTGCTTCATTAGGTGATACCCTTAAGACGATGGAAGGTCTAACTCCTTCGCACATCGTGTTCAATGGTGTGAAAGGAGCTTTGTTAGGTGAAAATGCGCTAAAAGCTAAGGTTGGTGATACTATGTTGTTGATCCACTCACAAGCGAATCGCCATACATTCCCGCACCTCATCGGAGGACATGCGAATTATGTCTGGCCAGATGGTGACTTACATTCTAAGCCCAAGACCGACCTTGAAAGCTGGAATATTCCCGCAGGTGCAACTGGAGCTATGGTGTATACATTCTTACAACCTGGATTATATGCATATCTCAATCATAATCTGATTGAAGCATTTATCAAGGGGGCAGTTGCCCACATAAAAGTTGATGGAAAATGGAACAATGACTTGATGACTCAAGTTAAAGCTCCAACCGCAATTAAATAAGCTAGGTTTTCCTGCGATAGCCGGGCATTGTCAATTATTGATAATGTCCGGTTTTTTTATTTAAACTGCAGAATGCAGGTGGGAATAATATGCTAATTAACTACCGCCACTTGTAGCCCAATAGCAATCCTGAGCTAGTAAGAAATACATCCTTGAGAGCAACATTGTCATCCACATCCTGGATATCCCCAGGGAGTGCAATAAACATATTAAAAGCTATATGGAAACCACTATCGTAAGTATGGCCGTAGCCCCAAGTGAAGGCAGGGACAATACCCCCTTTGAAATGTTCAATAGATACATCAATCTCTGCGTTATCTAAGGTAGCACCACCTACATCAAATGATGCTGAATCCATAAACCAGACACCTCCGCCAACGTTAAAATTAGAGTTTATATGATAACGATAGCCAGTGTATAGCCCACTATGCACATAACTTAAGAGATCATTACCGTTCTTATAAGAAGCAATTATGGTGTATATATCAAGAGACAATGCGTGCTTTTCATCCCAAATTATATCTGAAACTAATCCCGGCACAAAGCCATACGAATGAGAACCAGGAATGGGAGTTGCGCTTTCATCTACACTATGAGAATTAAGAACACCAAGGAAAGCAGTGAATCTGCCAGTTATGTGCTCCGACGCTGCCGCTCCTGTATGTAAACATAGCAAAGATACAAATAACATTAGTTTAAGTGTTAATGTTTTCATAAAATTTCTAAAACTTTCTAAAGTTTTTTAATAATAATAATAAACCAGCCAATATAAAGTATTTGACGACTCCATAGTTATCATTATAATATAATAATCCTATTTTAATCACAATAGACGATAATAATATCCTAATTAACTACTGCCATTTATAACCCAAGATTAGCCCTGTGCTACTAAGAGATACATCTTTGAGAGCAACATCGCCATCCACGTCCTGGATATCCCCTGGGATTGCAATAAACATATTAAAACCTATATGGAAGCCACTATGCCGTATGAATCAAGGGATAGGCCGTGATTTTCACCCCAAATTATATCCGAAACTAATCCTTGTGAAAAGCCTGCAGTGTAAGAGCCAGGAATGGGCGTTACATCTTCATTTATATTGTGAGAATTAAGAAGACCAAGGAAAGCAGTTAATCTGCCAGTTATATGCTCTGACGCTGCCACCCCCGTATGTAGGCATAGCAAGGATACAAATAATATCAGTTTAATGGTTAATGTTTTCATAAATATTTTAGTAACAGTAATTTAATAATAATAATAAACCAGCCAATATAAAATATTTGACGGCTGAATGGCTATTATTATAATGCAATAATTATATTTTCATCGCGAGGGACGAGAAAATATATTAATTCAAGGCGCTCATAATTTCGCCAACTGTATGAAACGAACCACATACCAA
Organism: Gammaproteobacteria bacterium; assembly: GCA_965207945.1. Classification (GTDB taxonomy): domain Bacteria; phylum Pseudomonadota; class Gammaproteobacteria; order CBDBNL01; family JAAOII01; genus JAAOII01. The sequence goes on along the minus strand of OZ242303.1, from coordinate 747,181 downwards.
AAAAATTGTTTTGTTAGAGACGCCACCCTCCTTTTTAGCATCTCCTGTTGAGCGAATATGCTCCACAATTGCGGCAGCATTTTGGTGATGCTGGATTGGAGCGTTAAAATCTGATATAGATTGAAGGTTAGCTGCAAGTTCATCAGGAGGAATAGCTTTATGACTTTCCAGCGGAAATAAATGCCATTTAGAAATCAGTGGCAGCAGGGGCAAGACAAAACCATGCCAGTCCTTAGTATTAAGGATGCCCAAAATTGCTTCTACCTGCACTTTCACTTCCTCCTGCAATCGTTGAGCTATAACTTCAGCAGCAGCAGGATTATGCCCTGTATCCATTATTACAAGGTTATCACCTATTCTTATCTTTTGCCAACGTCCCGCCAAAAAGAAATTATTCCAAGCAGTCGCGGTTATTGCTGGGTCAAGGGAAAAACGCTTGTTGGGGGTTGACGATGCACTTGCAACACCTGTACTACTCTCTTCATAACACTTTAGCGCTTGCCACGATGAAGCCACATTATCAGCCAGCAGTTGCGGATTATCCAGTTCCAATTCAGCGGCAGAGCCAGAGCCAGCGGCAGAGCCAGAGCCAGCGGCAGAGCCAGAGCCAGTGGCAGAACCAGCGGCAGAGGCAGAGAGATGGGCAGAGGCAGAGTCAGGAGCAACAAAGTCACGATTCATCATAAGCAACTTAGCCCCTATCTCATCCGCCACCTGTTCAACATTAGCCGGCGGGTTAGAGTCGCCAAAAATTAAGGGCTTATTGCGCCGTGCAACTTGGATCTTCTCATAAGCAAGTTTCTCGCGAGTATCGCCAAGTATTTCGGTGTGGTCTAAATCAATGGAAGTAATCAAGGCACAATCAGCATCTATGATATTGACCGCGTCCAACCTACCCCCCAGCCCCACTTCCAAAATCCATACATCTACCTTGTGATGCCAAAAAATTAGAAATGCCGCCAGGGTGCAGTATTCAAAATAAGTAAGAGGGGTTCCTTGGCGATGCGCATCCACACTCTGTAGAGCAGCCAGCCACTCCGCATCTGTTGCCGCCTTTCCATTGATGCAAGCGCGCTCGTTAAAGCTCAGCAGGTGTGGCGAGCATATCAGCGCGGTGCTCAGTCCGTGGGCGCGCAGCGCCTGTTCAAGTAATGCGGCACAAGTGCCCTTGCCATTAGTGCCCCCTACTATATAAGTAAAAGGAATATGTGGTGGCTTGCCGCCATCAGTTAGATTATGGAATACTTTGGTTATTCTATCCAGACCGAGTTTTATCTCATCCAATGAATGGCAAGATATTAGGTGGTTAAGATATTCTTCGGGTTTCATAGCTGTGTTAATGCAGATATTATTCCGCGCCCTCCGCACTCGCCGCGCTTATATACGCTATACGCAAGCCCTGGTAGGATGAAGCTATACTAAATTTATGCTAAATTTATGCTGCGTGCAGCATACTCAGGATTGATCCTATACGGCGGCGCAAGTCATGGCGAGCCACAATCATATCCAACGCTCCGTGTTCCAGCAAAAACTCACTGGTTTGAAATCCTTCGGGCAGGTCTTTTTGCACCGTATCCTTAATCACCCGCTTGCCAGCAAAGCCAATATCTGCTTGCGGTTCGGCAATATTTATGTCTCCCAACATTGCTAAACTAGCGGTAACACCGCCATAAGTTGGGTTGGTAAGCACCGAAATATAGGGCAAACCAAACTCGCCTAACTTAGCTATGGCAGCACTGGTCTTAGCCATCTGAAACAGAGATATTAGTCCTTCTTGCATACGCGCCCCGCCACTAGCAGAAAAGCACACATAAGGGGTTTTGCTTTCTATCGCCTGCTCTACGCCCATCACAAATTTTTGCCCCACTACAGAACCCATAGAACCCCCGATAAAAGAAAATTCAAATGCCGAAGCCACTACACTCATCCCGTTAAGCGTGCCTTGCATTACCACCAGAGCATCGTTTTCTTTGTGCCTGCTTTGAGCATCACCAAGACGGTCTTTATATTTCTTGCTGTCTTTGAACTTCAACGGGTCTGTGGGTTTAATGTCGGCGCCAATCTCTTTGGCGCTGCCCTCATCAAAAAATGTATCCAAACGCAATCGCGCCCCTATAGGTATATGAAAATTACATTTCATACATATATTAAGATTTTTGGAAAGCTCGGGTTTATAAAGTACTGCGCCGCAAGATGTACAGCGACTCCATAGTCCTTCTGGGACTTCTTTTTTCTGCGTCTCGGCACCAGATATGCCAGAAACAATTTTAGTAATCCAACTCATAGCGGATATTGTAGCATATTTTCACCCTAAAAAAGAAATATAGTGTATAATACCTGCATCATTGGATTAACTAAATTATTATGGGGGATAACATTAATCAATTTTCAATCATTGTGCTACGGCACAAAATTCCGGGGGGGATACATCTAAGGAGATTACATACAGCGTGGGTACATATAGCAATCTTATGTATATTATCGCTAATTCTTGTTTCCTGCACGGAAGAAGAGGAAGAAGAACTATTAGATAAAGTCCAACTCAATCAAACACAATCTAATGGAGAACAACCAGATAAAGAACAACCCGATGGAGAACAGCTCAATCAAACACAGCCAGATAAAGAACAACCAGATGAAGGATTACTTGACAACACATTTACAATATCAACCACTGCTTTACCTCCGCAAGTAAACATTAGCAGACAGCAAGATATTATCGTCCAATTAAACCTCACATCCGACATGTTATTGATGGCTGAACATGCCAATAAACCACTCAATTTAAACATTAGTGGTATGAACTACAATCTACGAAGAAATGAACAGGATTATGCTTGCTCACCCACTATTCAAGCAAGCGAGAGCAGCATCAACGCGCCTGCCAGAGAAGACAATAGTCGTTTATTCTCTTTCAGCATATCTCAAGTATTATTAGCTGATAGAGATGATGAGTGCGGCAATGGTCCGCAGATAAAGGGGTTGGCACTCCCCCCTTTTGAAAAAATCTCTCAAGTCCAATTAACCGGCATCAGGTTTGTTCTCAACAACACCGCACAGCAACTTGGACAATTGAATATTAGTGGAGAAACCACAATAATTGGTGATGTGATTAAACGTGTGCCTATTATTCTTGCCGCCACAACTGGAGCATTTTTTATTAATAATAATACCCCCATGGGCACTATAGTAGGCAATATTAGCGCCTTACATTCTAAAAGTTATTCCATTATGTTATTAGATGGCGGAGGGATGATAGACAACATCAACCTCAACTCCCCAATTAATTTCAACAATGAAAACGGACTTCTAACCGCCAGTGATAACTTAATAAGAGGTGAATATATGTATAGAGTCACGGCTCACAATAAATTTTTCAACGCCTCCAGTGACTTTAGTGTTAGGGTCTGGACTGATGATGACAGGGTATCAGCTCCCACATCAAACCAGCAAATTTCTGTTTATGAAGGAACGATTGGCAGAATAGGCAATGTCACCGCTCTCAACGCCGTTGACTATCAAGTGCAAAACATAGCAGGAATATCAACAGCCGAACTATTTGTCATAGACGATGAAGGTAACATCAGTGTTACCGAACTATTGGATTTGGAGGGGGAGAATGGCGTTAGAGAAGCGCATCAAAGCAGTTATTCTTTGCTAATCAACGTCTCTAATCAATTCAGTTATGCCACCTTCCCGCTCATCATAGATATTGCAGACATACTTTCCGAGCTTGACATTGACTTCAGTAGTCGGATTACCAAGCCCACCACTATAGCCATCCTAAACTCGGTGTATAGCGCCGCATACAATGTCAGATATATAGAGGAGTATGATAGCAGCGACAACTTGCTTAGCATTGATGATAACGGTAATATCATATTAAGTGATGCTGTGAATGATGCCCACAGGCAAAATTATGCGCTAAGATTCAGGGAAACAATAACAAGTAGAGATGGTAGTATCAAATATTATGATGAGAACAACGGCACCTTGCAGTTAGCAAACATCAAGCGAGGAAATACAGAAACTACAAGCAAAAACAACTATGTTAATTGGTGGCTGTATGATGGCCTTAATGCTACAGATAGCGCGAATAGTACAAACATAGCATCAATGCCAAATATTAAGCTTGGCGACAGATTAGTGATACGTTACCCTTACATAGATCAAACTGTCAATAGCAGATTTTTCACAGTTAAACAAGTCAACCAGGCGACAGCAGAATCTTGCTCTGTGAGCGGCGGTGACAGCGACGATGGTAGTGATAAGATAGTATTAGGAAGTTATTTTAATAACGATAACCAACAAACTGCATCAATTCCACTCCGAACACCCAGTGGTATGCTCGCCGACGCAAATGCATTTGTGATGGGAGGAACCTACTATATATACTCTGTAAATCCTATAAGTGATGACAGAAGTACGAAAGTTACCGCTTTTACTGAAACAACAACAGATAGTTTATGCCAGCGTGGATTACGGATTAAATGGACAATTCAGCCCAGCACGCCATAATAGATATTAGTCGCAACTAACTTCCGCAGAAAGCTATCAAAAGGGTGCAATAAGATGGTGGAATAAAAAGCCGCAACTAAATGGCGGAGAGGGAGGGATTCGAACCCCCGGATCCTTGCGGATCAACGGTTTTCAAGACCGCCGCATTCGACCACTCTGCCACCTCTCCGGTTGATAATAGATTATAGTATATAGTCAATCCAAATTACAAGTTATAAGTCATTTGCCGATGCAAAAATCGGCGAATATCCTATCCAACAAATCCTCACTGCTGGTTTGCCCTACTATCTCCCCTAAAGAACTCTGCGCTAGTTTTATATCCTCAGCAAAAAGCTCGGCGGCTTTCTGTTGTTTCAAACGTTCGTAGCCCTCTGTAATATGTTTGAGCGCATCTTTTAGAGACACAATATGACGACGGCGGGCGGTAAATGCCGTAGCGTTTTCTTCTTTACCACCTTCTTTACCACAAAGTTGTGAAATACTATCCAACAACACCTCCAACCCCTCAGCGGTCTTGGCAGATAATCGCACGGATAAAGCATGGCTCTGGTTCTCCCCTACATGGCTCCCCCCTACAGAGAGCGTTCCCGCGGGCTGCATATCTATTTTATTTGCAACCATTATGGTTCTACCCAGCAATCCCTTACTCGCAATTGTTTTGATTATTCCTTGTAAATCCACATCAACGTTAGGAGATTCAGCAATATCATAAATCAAAATTATAATATCACTTAGCCCCGCCTGCTCCCAGCTACGTCTTATTCCCTCTTGTTCCACTTCATCGGCATTATCTCGGATACCCGCAGTATCGGTTAGCACTATCGCCATGCCATTTATGTTCACGGCTTCTTGGACAAAGTCGCGAGTAGTGCCTGCTATTGGGCTTACAATAGCCCGTTCATGGCGGCATAAAAGATTTAACAAGCTGGACTTGCCCGCATTTGGCTTGCCAACAATTGCCAAAGTTTTCTGCTCACGCAACAATGCTCCTTGTTGCGCCTGCTTTATCAGCTGCTTCAGCCCATCTATAATAGCGCCGCTGCGTTGTTGCAGTTCTTTATCCTGTAAAAAATCTATCTCTTCATCAGGGAAGTCCAGCCCCGCCTCAACATATACACGCAGCTGAGTTAGCAACTCATTAATCCCTTTCACCTGATAAGAAAACTCGCCTTGCAAGGATTTTAGCGCCGCGCGCATAGCAACATCAGTATCACTATTTATAAGGTCGGCAACTGCTTCGGCTTGTGTGAGGTCCATCTTGTCATTTTGATAAGCGCGACGGCTAAACTCTCCTGCTGTTGCCTGACGCGCTCCCAGTGTAATAGCGCTATCCACAATATTCTGCAGAATTATGGGGTTGCCATGTGTTTGAAACTCCACAACATCTTCACCAGTAAAAGAATTAGGAGCAGGAAATAATAAAGTAATACCCTTATCTAACAACTCACCCGCGGGATTATAAAAGGTGGAAATAATGATTTGTTGGCAAGGTTTTTTGCTTATTTGTTTTTGTCCGCTTTTGCCCCCCATCATCTGCTCTGCTATGGCAAAAGAGTTAGCGCCTGATAAGCGGGCTATGCCTATTGCGCCTTTGCCAGGAGGCGTTGCTATGGCAATAATTGTATCCGATTCAGAGGGGTTCATTTAGCTATAACTATGGGCGGGATGCGCCAAACCCATTCTGCAGAGGCAGAACGCAGGACGCAACACATAGTCCATTGCCAAGCAATGTATCATTTACTGTTATCTTTATCTTCTTTGGTTTTTTTGAGATTTTTGAGATTTTTGAGCTTAAGAAAATCAAAATTAATGTTCGGAGTATGCAATGTCCCTAAACGGCGATTGATTATATACTGCTGCATAATAGACAGAATATTATTCACCAACCAATATAAAACCAAGCCCGCAGGAAACCATAAAAAGAAAACCGTAAAGATAACTGGCAACATTTTCATAATCTTAGCTTGGGTAGGGTCAGGAGGCGCCGGGCTAAATAATTGTTGCACAAACATAGAAATTCCCATCAGCAAAGGTAATATAAAATAAGGGTCTTGGGAGGCAAGGTCTTGTATCCACCAGATTAATGGCGCATGACGCAACTCCACGCTTTCTATCAAAGCCCAATAAAAGGAGATAAATATTGGCATCTGTATTAAGATTGGCAAACAACCGCCCATAGGATTCACCTTTTCCCGCTTATATAGTTTCATCATCTCTTCTTGCATTTGCTTGCGATTGCCGCTATGACTTTCGCGAATACTCATCATCTGCGGCTGTAGTTTTTTCATACGCGCCATTGATTTATAGCTGGCATTGGTCAAAGGATAGAACACCATCTTAATAATAAACGTCATTATGATTATGGCAAGCCCCCAGTTCTTCACATAACTATGGATGAAATCAAGAAACTGAAACAGCGGTTGTGAGATATACCACAACCAACCGTAATCTATAGTAAGAGCCAAGTTTGGAGCAAGCGCCTTGAGTGGTTTTTGTGATTTTGGACCCGCATAAAGTTTTAGTTTTTCTTCTTTGCTTTCACCAGGTCGCGCTAACAGGACAGGGGAGGTAAAACCAAAAATATAATCACCCCGCGAGGTAACTCTAGTGCTATAAACATAATTACGGTTGGCATCCTGTGGAATCCATGTCGCCATAAAATAATGCTGCACCATAGCAACCCAACCGCCCTTTGTTTCTGATTTTAAATCACGTTTTTCCATGTCACCAAAATCCAGCTTGTTGTAATTGTCATCTTCGCTAGTGAAAGCAGCGCCAGTAAAAGAACGGGTACCAAAAGATGCTAAATCATAAGTTGGGTCTTGGTCGTCTCTTCTAAACTGAGCGAACATATTGGCGTACCAGTCGGAGACGCCACGGTTATTTATTCGGAACACCACATCAATATCATGCCGTCCCCGTTGCAGAATAAAGCTCTTCACCACCTCAACCCCATCTTTACTATAAGTAAGTGGCACAGTAAGCGACTGCGCCCCTTCCGCCATAACATATTCATTTTGCGCCGAGCTGTATACTGGTCTGCCTGCTACTGTGGCATCAAAGCCGTCCCTACCTATGAGACCGCTCTGGGCAATGGAGAATCTTTGGTTGTCGTTACGCAACAACAATAAAGGACTCTGCCCTTTTCTAATCTCTTTATAATCCCTCAGTTCTGCTCTCACTATATCCCCTCCTCTGCGGTCTATGTATAGGTTGAACTTATCACTTGTAACCAAAATATAGGTGTCAGAACTTGCTGTGACTCCTTGTGCACCTTGTTCGCTTTGTTCGCCCGCTGCAACTTCAAGTTCCTGCTGTTCTGTGGGGACTTCCAGCAATTCCTGAGTAAGTTCATCAATGTCCGTGGTTGTTGGCAAATCAACCTCAACTTGTGGATTGGATTCTATTCCTATGCTTGGAGATGGCACCTGTTGAGCGCTGGACTGCGCCTCAGGGTTATAGTCAGCTTGCCATTGTAATAATAGAAGATAGCCAGTTAATGCTACTCCGACTATAAGGAGAGGTCTTTGAAATTTTTCTAACATTTTTGTGTAAAGTTGATTTTTGCCGTCGTTGCGGAAGGTTTAGGTTCAGAATTTTGTTGATTGGGTTGTCTATCGCTTTTGCAAGCAGGAATTGGGTCAAAGCCGCCAGGATGCCATGGATGACAGCATAGAATACGTCGCACCGTCAGATATGTCCCCTTAATAACACCAAACTTGTCAATTGCCTGATAGCCATAGTCCGAACATGTCGGGTAAAAGCGACATGAAGGTCCCGTAAGTGGGCTAATAAATCTCATATAAAACTTTAGGGTGGATAAAATAATTTTTTTAATCATTAGATTCATTGACGCAAATATAAACTTTGTAAACTCAAACACTGGATACGGAAGAGTCCGCCAAGATCTTGCTGCCGAAACGGGTTAGTAATAAGTTAACTGATTCGCTCATCTGCTCGCGCTGACAATCTTTCAGCTTGGGGGTTGCCACCACTACGCAGTCGAGTCCAAGCCCAAGTCCAAGTCCATGTCCAAGCCCGCAATCTAACTGCTGTTCTATCGCTGCTATGTGCTCTTTGAATTGGGGGCGAAGACGTCGGCGCAAAGCATTGCGCATAACCGCCCTTTTGAATACTTTCTTGGGAATTACCATCCCTAAACGAGAAAAGCCCATTTCGTTGCGGCGTCCCATTATGTATAAACCAGCAATGCTAACTTTATAATTATGGGATTTAAAAACCTTGTCAAAATCATCATTCTTACGCAGAATATCTGCAGAATGCATCTAAACAGTAGGCCTTATCCGTCCCTTCTCTCTTCTGCGACTAAGTATTGCGCGTCCATGACGCGTGCTCATTCTGGCGCGAAATCCGTGCTTTCTCTTCCGTTTTATATTGCTTGGCTGATATGTCCTTTTCATCTTTACTAATCTGTTAAGCTAGCTGTATATTCACTATATTATAAATCATCAAAATTATATCCCCTAATCCTTATAACTATGGCTTATATTAGCATAATTAAAAAGCAAGTATGCCAAAAAAATAACAAATTATGCTTATTTTTATAAAAGAAGAAAGTAGTATATAATTCTTATTACTTATAACCACACAATTAACTATACAATAGAGATATTATGAACGATACTAATACTAGCACTAGCAATACTAGCGAATATAAAAAATGGCAATGTGAGGTCTGCGGCTTCATCTATGATGAGGAAGAAGGATGGCCCGAGGATGGCATTAAAGCAGGAACTGCCTGGGCTGATGTCCCCGATGATTGGGTCTGCCCTGATTGCGCCGCCGCCAAAAAAGATTTCAATATGGTCGCCGTAGAGCTTGACTAATGAAAGTCACGGTCAAGTGGCAAGAAGGGGTGTATTTTTGCGGCGAGGCACGCGGACATAAGCTGCCAATTGAAGGTCCGCCCGAAAAAGGCGGGCAAGATCGCGGAATGAGGCCCATGGAAGCAATGCTGGTTTCGCTTGGAAGCTGCAGTTCTTATGATGTAGTTAGTATTCTGCAGAAAAAGCGCCAACCCATCACCTCATGCGAGGTGGAAGTTAACGCCGAACGTTCCACTGATATTCCAGCTGTATTTACTAAGATTCACCTCACTTTTCACATTAATGGCGCTAAAGATGCCTTGGATGCTAAAGCAGTGGAAAAAGCGGTTGCTTTATCCGTAGATAAATATTGTTCGGTGGCAAAAATGTTGACTGATGGCGGAGTTCAGATTAGCCACTCTTATACTTTAGAAGGATAATCATATATCCCTTGCATTTCAGCTATATAACTCTGTATTTTTTATAAATATACTATAGTTATTTAGGCGGTGTCACCATGCCAAATATTTCTTCTTTTCGTAGAGTTAGTTCAGTAATTAATTGTTTGAGGGCATAGCCAGGGTCTTCTGCGCGCATTAGCTTCTCTCCCACCAAGAATGCCTTAGCACCACAGCCGTGCAATATCTTCACGCAGCCAGCATCGTGTATGCCGCTTTCAGCCACTAATATACTCCCGCTTTTATCCTGTAAGTGGGAAAGAATCATCCCCCCAGCATATAAATCAACCTCAAAGGTTTTGAGATTGCGATTATTCACTCCTATAAGTGATGCCCCTATTTTTTCTGCCATATCCGCTTCCTCGCGAGTATGCACTTCCACCAGGACATCCATCCCTAACTCTATTCCTAAAGCGTAAAACTTCTGCAAGGTTGCCTCATCCAGACATGCCACAATTAATAATATCGCATCCGCTCCCAAAGAACGCGACTCATAGATCTGATATTCATCTATAATAAAGTCCTTACGCAGCACAGGTATATCAACCGCCTCTCTTGCTTGTTGCAAATGCTCGTTTTCTCCCTGGAAGAAACTATTAGTAAGCACCGACAAACAAGCTGCGCCTCCTTCTTGATATGACTTAGCAAGTTGTGGCGGGGAAAAATCCTCACGAATTAGACCAGCGCTGGGGGATGCTTTTTTGATTTCTGCTATGAATGCAGGTAGTGGAGTTTTTAATTGCAATGAATTAATAAATCCACGACATGGCTGTTGGTATTCAGCGCTCTCTTTTAGTTCTTCTACTGAAGTTGACTTTACCTGTTCTGCCACCAGTTGTCGTTGATGGGCTATTATCTTATCTAAAAATTGCATTGATTCTATATTGCCTCTATATTGCCTCTATGCTGATTGACTCCATTGAACATAATCATCAAGTAATTTCAATGCCGCTCCTGAGGCAATAATCTCCTGAGCTGTGGCAACGCCAGTTTTAATTGAAGCGCTTATGCCCGCAATGTAAAGTGCCGCTCCAGCATTTAGAGCGACAGTAGTAGCCGCTGCTGCGTGTTCGTTTACAAGCGCTCCCTTCACCATTGCTAAACTCGTAGTGGCAGAGTCGCAGCTTATGGATGACAAGGGATGATTATTCAGCCCAAAATCTTTTGCTTCAATTTGATACTCGCTAATATCCTTACCCTTTAATTCAACACAATAGGTAGAGGCAGCTGGACTTATCTCGTCCATGCCATCAGCAGAATGGACTATTAGCGCATGCTCAGCGCCAAGTTCTTGCAATGCTGCGGCATATAAAGGCAACATTTCTTTAGCAAACACTCCTATAACTTGTCTTTTACAGCCCGCAGGATTAGTAAGTGGTCCCAGCATATTAAATATAGTGCGCACTTTTAATTCTTGTCTTATGGGAGCTACGTATTTCATTGCTTGATGATGCAATGGAGCAAAAATAAAGCCAAACCCGATATCCTCAATTGATTTGGCTATGGCTTCAGGAGAAAGTTCAAGGTTGGCGCCAGCTTGCTTGAGCAGGTCAGCACTGCCGCTACTACTGGATACCGATTTGTTGCCGTGTTTAGCTACTTTTGCCCCACCAGCAGCTGCTACAAAAGCAACAGCAGTAGATATATTGAAGGTTTGTTTGCCATCGCCGCCTGTGCCACAAGTGTCTATTAGATGGGGGAAAGCGGAGACAGAAAGTGGGATTTTAGTTGATAGCGCGCGTAGCACTTTAACTGCCGCGCTAAGCTCACCGGCGCTGACGCCCTTGCTTCTCATTGCGGCAAGAAATGCGCCTATCTGGGCTGCTGATAATTCGCCCTGCATTATGCTTTGCATAACCTCATGCATCTCAGTTGCCGTTAGGTCGCATTGAGATAGTATTTTTTCCAGTATTATTGGGTACTCCACACTCTTATTATAAATGATGTAGGGGCGGAGGCATACATGAACCCCCCTTGCTCCGCCCGCAAGATGTATAACGCTTGCGATGCACCATCGGTATCCTCGCAATACCCCCCGCTTAACTATAAATGCCTAATAGTCAATTATCCAACCGTTAGCTATAATTTCCATAGCTGGCTCATAATGAGAAACCGCAGTCATATCTTCCACATAACTAAGGGCATTCTCTTCACTTATTGCCGGTGGAGTCCAGTAACTAAACGGCTGCGCCCAGTAAACTGCCAACAGCAGCAACATAGAAAACGCTGGTCCCAGTATCGGTTTACGTGCAAAGGTTGCAACGATATTTGACCACAATAGAGCAAGCCCAGGAGCCCTCTCTTGTGTTTTATCAATTATTAGCGCAAACATTCTTTGTTCCCAATACTTTGTTGGCATGGGAACTGCGTGCAACCGTTCTTTTAGCTTACTTTCCAACTTCTTATTTGGACTTTTCCTTTCTTTACTCATAATTTTATCCATAACTTCTCTTTAATCTCAATCTCTTTAATCTCTTCAATCTCAATCTTTCTAATCTCCCTAATCATCAAAACTTATCAAAACACCTCCGTTATATCAATACCGTCTCTATTTAGTTTTGACTTCAACTCATTAATTCCCCGATTAATACATCCATCCACCGCCTTAGGGGAAATATTCAAAACAGTCCCTGCATCCTTATAACTCATTCCTTCTAAACGACATAAAACAATAGCCAAGCGCTGATTCATAGATAAAGTCATCAATTGCTGCTGAATTATTTCTGCCAACTTCTCCCATTCTGCATCCTTGTGCTGTGATTGAGGCGATTCCAAAATATCCTCCCAATCCTCAATTGCCACTGCTCTTTTTCTCTTATTCTTGCGATAACTATCAAGCGCCGCATTAAATACAACTCTGTATAGCCAGGTGGTAAATTTTCCACCGCGTCCTTCTTGCCATAAAAATGGTTTGGTCCATATCTTTAGCATAACTTCTTGCACGGTATCTTCTGCTAGTTCTTTATTCGCTAAAATTCTATATGCCAATCTATAACATCTGCGTGAGTGGCGATTCACTAATATCCTAAAAGAATGCTGTTCTCCTTTCTTTATTCTCTCCAAAAGCTCGGCATCACCGATCTCATCATTTACAAGATTCACAGCAAGTTAGCCAAGTCAATATAGGTGTGGCGGTAAATAAGATTACTAAATGTTTGCACATAATTTACTAATATTAACACAATATTAGCGCGCCACACCTCAAACGTATTGACTTGAGGCAAGTATAATTATATTGTTCTCATACTACCTTTTATAACGGCTTTGGGTTACTGATTATAGCCGTTTCTATATCCGCCTTTCCTGGAGTCGCGGCTCTTACCTTTTTTCCCGCCACGACGAGAATCAAAGTGTTTGCCCGCAAATCTGTTTCCCATAGTGGCAAACTCTTCTTGCGATAGGACTCCGTCTCCATTGGTATCTGCTTGTTGGAAGTGCAACTGCATTGCTTCCGCACGCATAACTTCATGTCCTAATTGGCGTTCCTCAACAGAAATAACTCCATCTTTATCGCTATCAATAGAATTAAACCTACTAAGTGAATAATCTACAAACTCTTTTTTAGAGACCGCTTCATCGCCATTCGCATCCAATCTTTTTAGCATCAAATTGAACTTTAAATTGCGATTTTCGTCATTGCCGCTAAGCTCGCTTACAGTGATTTTTCCGTCAGAATTTTTGTCAAGACGGGAAAAGTGTTTTGTCGCAGATTTTTCAGAATCGGCGCGAGTTAGCTTGCCATCTTTGTCGCCATAACCTTTATGAAATCCAAAGGATAACGCAGAAGCATGACTGGATGCAGCCATAGCTAATGAACCAGTGACAAATAGAGCTATAAATAACTTGTGTTTTTGCATAATAAATAAATATTTCTAATAATGTAATAACTAATGCTTATATGTGTTAATAACACAAAATAATAATGCATATAATTGTTAATACGGATTTAACTAGTGTTATCCCCTGCGAATATACTAACAAAATCTATAATTATGGAAAATAATCTTAAATTCACAACATTATTGGGAATATGCTTGGAGGAGCTATTAGATAAGCGATTGGGCGAGCAATTAGACCTGCAGCCCTATAATCGGGCAATTTTGAGGATATAACTTATGAAGCAATTCGCCGTATTCGGCAACCCAGTAAAACATAGTTTATCCCCAATAATTCATCAATTATTTGCACAGCAATATGGAATTAAGCTCACTTATCAAGCAATTGAAGCATCTTTAGAGGATTTTGAAGCAGAAGTGCATAAATTCTTTGCCAATGGTGGCAATGGAGCCAATATAACTATTCCCTTTAAGCAACGGGCTTATGCCATAGTTCATGCCACGCTTCATAATAAGCTTTATGTTAATCCTCATAATAAGCTTCATGCCACGGCTCAGGCAGATTCCTCTATCTCAGCATCAACATCAGCATCAACTCCAACCTCAGCCTCCACCTCAATAAAGACACAACAACAAATTATAGCAGCGGCGTGCCGCCATACGGCGCAAAGCGGCGCAGCTAACACCCTATTTGCCCCCCAAAGTGTAGGGGCGGAGCCGCGCTCCGCCCGCGTAGAGAGCAAAAATGGCTATACGAAAGATAAAGTCCAGTTAATCGCGGCTAACACCGATGGAATTGGGCTGGTCCAAGATATGCAAAATAACAAGAATTGGCAACTAAAGGATAAGAGTGCCCTTATATTAGGAGCTGGAGGTGCGGTGCGTGGCATAATCCCCGCTTTATTTGAGGCAGGACTAAAGAATATTGTTATTAGCAATCGGACTCATAGCCGCGCAGAGGAACTTGCAGAGCATTTTACTAATATGCCTCTTAATATGTCCATAAAGGCAGTGAGTTTTACGCAACTTGAGGACTTATGTCGGGGAATAAACGAGGGGGGAAATAGAGGGAAGCAAGCTAGGGGACACGGCGGCGGAGAAACTGGGGGACAAAATAGAGAGGGTAACTCCCCTGCCAAGTATGACATCATAATCAACGGAACGTCTATGGGTATGGGAGCAGGCACGGGCATAGACCAGAATAGCGAAGGTTTTGGCACACAAATTACTGACGCCATAATCCACAAAGATGCATATTGCTATGATTTAGTTTACAGCAAAGATTCACAGCAACAAACGGCGTTTGTCCGTTGGGCAAAAGCATTGGGAGCAAAGGAAGCAACCGATGGCTTGGGAATGTTAGTGGAACAAGCAGCAGTCAGTTTTAAGATATGGAACGGTATCAAAAAACCGCTCAACACAAGCAAAGTAATCGCTAAGCTAAGAGCTTACGAAATAGGTCTGTAAGGGCGGAGGCATACATGAACCCCCCTTATATTCATCCCCCCTTGCTCCGCCCGCAAGATGCCTAACGCTTGCGATGCATCATCGGTATGCTCGCAATATCCCCCCCCCCCCTTGATGATATTAACGTTGACGCAGATGCTGTTGAGCAGGTAAGCCGTTAGGAGTGCATCTAAGGGCTGGATAGTCGGAACTAGTGCCGAAGTCCCAGGTCCGAGTGGTGCCATCAGCGCACATATCTGACGCCCAAGTTGAATAAATACCAGGGTCATTCTCTGTTGGCGTTTTCAATTCCTGAGTGGTTTTGTTTACACCTAAATTATCGTCGCTGTCTGATGGTTGCCCGCTCTTGTCACTGTCCCAATAGGAGAACGTGATGACGGATCCAGACCCAGTACCAACCAGACCGCCGACATCACCAGTCCCGCTGACGGCACCACCTGCTGCATAAGATGACGTGATTATAGTGCTACCCCCAAACCCATCACCAACCAGACCGCCGACTTCATCACCCCCGCTAACACTCCCACCTGCCGCATAAGATGACGTGATGATGGAACTCCGCCCAAGACCAATCAGACCGCCGATATTATCACCCCCGCTAACGGCACCACCTGCCGCATAAGATGACGTGATGGTGGAATCAAACCCACCCCCAACCAGACCGCCGACATTATCACCCCCGCTGACAGCACCACCTGCCGCATAAGATGACGTGATTTCAGCGTTATCCCCAAACCCAACCAGACCGCCGACATTATCACCAGAGGCAGTAACCGCTCCCTCTGCGGAACTATTGATAATCATCGCTCCCTTCGCATAACCAACTAGCAGACCTACATTAAGCCCGCCGCCGATAAGGTTGGCAGAACGGATATGAATATTACGTAGAACAGAAGTAGAGCTGATTGCCCCAAACAAACCAGACGCATTATCATAACTGCCATCATGGTTTGTTATGGTAAGGTCGTTGATTGTCCGATTATTGCCATCAAAAATCGCATTTAAAAATTCAGTTGCAGGAGCGCACATAAAAGCATCGGGATCGTAGTTCATACACCTACCAATTGGCTCCCAGCTAACATAAGCAGCAAGGGATATATCAGCAATCAGCTCATAGCCATTGCATTCTGTTACATCCTCTCCAACCGTGGTGCCATTGCCGCAGCCGTTGGCATCACCGACACCTCCAGCACTGCGTGTGAAATTACTGCCCTGCAGATTATGACGACTCTGGTTAAATTGTTGCGCTGTAGCAATCTCTATCAGTCCATCGCCGTCAGCATCCACATCCATGAAATTATCTACATTATCTCCATCATAGTCGGCTTTAACAAGGATGTTGCGAATGGAGGGTGCTACTACTTCCTTGCCAGCATCAGGACCGCCTAAGATTAAACTAACGGTAAAGTCATAATATCTATCGGGCATTAGTCCGCTTATGTTGTGTTGCACCGATGCATTGGCAGCTCTTTTAGGGTCGTCTGCTATTAGAAGGGGGGGTTCTGGGTTATCAGAATCTCTTCTTTGGTAGCTTATACTAATACCGTCTATTTCCGCATCAGGGTTAGTCCAACTAAGAATTACATAATCGGCACCTGCAACCCCATATAATCCTGTAACTGCAAAGGCAGATAAAGCATCATTGCGAGGAAAGGCATCCTGTAAATCATTGACGCCATCGTTATCATCATCCACATCTTCGGCATCCGCATATTCGTCTCCATCAAAGTTGGGACCAATTAGGCGAGTTATCTCTGCTGCAGCGACACTTTTATTCTCATCGGCGCCTTTCAACTTCAAGGTGACGCTAAAGGTATAATTTGCATTAGGTGTTGTTAATAAACCAACGGGTATCATGCCCATAACGTCTGTTTCATTGCGGTCTATTGTGGGGCTGTCCGTTATTGTTATAGGAACTCCAAAGTTATTAACTGTGCTGAGTTTGTAGCTTATGCTAATATTAGCTATAACCGCATCAGGATTATCCCACATAAGAATAGCACTGCTCACATCTGGAAAAACTCTTAAATTTGATACACTAATTGGATCCACCATCTTTTTATCCTCTCCTGGTGACGTGCCCCCTCCTCCGCCCCCTCCTCCGCCGCCTCCACAGGCGCTAATCAAAGTAATAAGGACGCTCATAATAAGAATCGTGCTAATACGTTTCATTCTTGCAGTGAACATTCTGGCTGCATCTATGATGGGGGCGATGGTGCTTGTTTCAATGGAAATTGGATGCGGTTCTCTTTGTGAGTTGCCTTGTAGGTTGCGTTGTTGTGTGGCGGTCGTTAACATAGTCTTCTTTATAATTAATATCCTTGCGGTATAGTAAATATAACATTATCATTATACAACATAATTCAAGCAGATAATTATCAATAGATGTTTTTTATCGCAAGAATTCAAGCACTATAACTACGCTAGTTTTGTCATTGCGTAAGGGATAACTCTCACTAAATCTTGTGGTGAAAAACCATGCTGGCTCTTAGCATAGCGTAGATCCCCGCACTTAGTGTGCAGCATAACTCCAGCATAAGCCGCCTCTTTAGGGGCTAACCCCTGAGCCATTAATCCGACTATTATGCCGCCTAACACATCCCCGCTGCCTCCAACAGATAACAATGGGGATGCATTGCCATTTATCACTGCATCGCCATCTGGTGATGCTATCACTGTATCCGCACCTTTTAGGACGACTATAGTGCCTGATTCCTTGGCTGCCTGCAAGGCACGCTCAACTTTATTCTTATTACTCTTGTGGATACTTAAGTGAGGAAATAGGCGAACAAATTCGCCTTCGTGAGGCGTTAATACTGCTGGTATTTTATAAATCTCCGCTCGTTGTTGAGTTGCCTGCCAAAGTAAATCAGGACATGAGGTAAAGGAGCTAAAAACATCGGCGTCCAGCACCACGGGGATATTCTCGTTTAATAGCTGAATAGTTTGGGCTGCTGTTGTGTCATTAACTCCGCTACCTGGACCTATCAGAGCTGCGGTCAGCTTATATCTGTTAGCTATGCCTTCCAAAGAGTCACTCATTTGGTCTCCGCCGCTCATCTGGTCTATATGGTCGCAACTGCGCACCATAATGTTTGCAGGCATTATCTGGCGGATTAATTCGGCGTTTTCTTGTGATGCGTAAGCGCTTACTAATCCCACTCCGCTGGCAGCCGCCGCGGTAGCACACAAAACTGCCGCTCCTTGCAAACTTTCGCCTGCTACAATTAGAACACTGCCACGAGTGTATTTATTATATTTATATGAGTACTTAGTGCTGTCTTTATTTTCTACTTTGTTTATTCCCCTATTCTCTTGCCTATTCCCTCCCGTATTCCCGTTTTGATGATATGACGGCAGTTGGTATAGTTTGTTATTATTTAGTTTATAGCTACACTTCAATTCATGCAATTCATCCAACTCATGCAATTCATCCAAAACTTCATCTGCAATACCTATCGGCACGCATATCACTTTGCCACAATAAGCGGCGGCAGGATACAAATAGTGCACCAATTTAGGACGAAAGAAAGTTATTGTCATATCAGCCCTCACAAAAGTTTCATCCAACGCATCTGCCTTATCTACTGAGATGCCACTGGGAATATCAGCAGCCACAATAAAACTGCCGCTGTTATTAATGCTTTTTATAATGGTAGCAATATAAGAATGAGGCGGTTTATCCAGTCCGCTGCCAATTAAGGCGTCAACTACTATCAGCGCATCACTTAGAATCTCTGTTATCTTGTCCTCTGACGGCTTATAGTGAATACTTGATACTATGCGTTCTGCATCATTGACTACTCGTTTAATTTCACTGCTAATCTCATCGGCGTCCACTGATGATATTATCTGCACCGGCAAGCCCGCCAAACCAAGCTTAGTAGCGCAAACATAACCATCGGCGCCATTATTGCCTTTACCGCAGCAAATCACTATATTGTTAAGATTGCCATGATTGTTAGGATGTTTGCCTGCTGTGGAGCGAATGGTCTTAATTTGTTTAAGTATTTCCTCTGCCATTGCTTTTCCAGCATTTTGGATTAGCTCAAGTTCACTAACGCCCTGCTCAATAGCAATTTTGTCCGCCGCTGCCATTTGTGCTGCAGTAAGTATCTCAGTCATAGATGTTATTTTTAAGGGGATTATATCTTTTAACAATTATACACTTTAATAATTCCCTACAGTAATATTCTAATATTGAATTAAACTGCGCGGCTCATCTTGCGGGCGGAGCAAGGGGGGTTCATATATGCCTCCGCCCCTACTACAGAAGTTAGGGGTGAGTTAGCAATGGGTGGGATAATGCCAAACTAATGTGAAGCGAGCATAGTGCGGGCAGAAAAGTTGCCCTGCCTCACGGAAACTATGTTGTTTGTTTATGCACTCCTATCCTGAGACGCTGATTTTATTATTAATAAACTCCAGTTCCTCTACTTTTTTATTTCTTACCTCAATATCCTCAAAACAGCTAATCGCTTCAGGTTCAGTCGTAAATGGCTTCCATCCAAGCAGCTTTTTTATTCTTTCTTCTAGCCCAGCATCAGGATATTTCTCATTTATCATATAAGCTGCTGCCAGCTTTTCCAACCTACCAATTTTTTTATCTAAAAACCAGCCAGCAATAAAGTTGATTTCATCTTTGAACTTGTAATTATCTTTTTTTGCTTCAACCCACTTTTCGACATCTTCATAAAAATCATAAGCACATCCATAGCCAACTGGAGGGAAGCCCTTACTCAGTATAAAACTATCATTTAACATACGTATCTCATCTCTTAAGTCAAAAGCATAAGGACCATAAACATGCTGTATAAATTTGTAATCTAAAGGAACACCTAACATTCGCTGTGCAATATAACATCCTTTTTGTAAATGAATCATCCCTGCCCAACCATTTTTATCTTTTAGTGCGCCGAGCAAAAAACAAATAAAATTAACTCTATCCTTTTCTTCCATAATATACCTCTTTAATAATAACTTATATATTCTATATTAAATGTTAATAAAATATAGAAACCAATTAAACATTATAATAACTTTTATGATTACATCCTGTTCAGGAGAATCTTATCTTTATTATTCTTAATCCACTCCTTAATATCACCGCTCTTATCTGGTTTTGCAAAGATATAACCATAATCAAAATCTGTTGAAATTATATGATTAAATATATTAGAGCAATTCTTCACTTCCTTTATAGTTCCATCTTCTAATTTTACAGGGAAATCTAAGTTCTCATCTTTGTCAGTACTTTTGCCAATATTTTTAATGATTCCTTCAGAGAATTCTGCAGGAATTTTACTATATATTAGCTCTGTAGGAGTAGATAAATTTAACCTTTGTAGAGAATCATCTTGGATTGTTGTTTGCGCCAAATGTTCTGTAAATATCTTTTTATCATCAATATT
This sequence comes from Gammaproteobacteria bacterium, assembly GCA_965207945.1. Classification (GTDB taxonomy): domain Bacteria; phylum Pseudomonadota; class Gammaproteobacteria; order CBDBNL01; family JAAOII01; genus JAAOII01. The sequence goes on along the minus strand of OZ242303.1, from coordinate 726,665 downwards.
TTGTTTGTATACTAATCTAAATCTATACTTTCTTTCTAGCAATTTATTAGCGTGATTATGTAAGCGATGTTCGGAATTATCTTGTATCATAAATAGTTCCCTTAATATGTCAGAGTCCGTACATCGCAAATATCCTTCTGGCTTATCCTCATTAACTTTAAAATTCTCTTCTTTCATAAGTTCCTTAAGAAAACCCTGTAAATGCTCATCATATATCTTGCGGGTAGGATGCTGATAAACCTGGCTATACATCCAATGACGAGACATTAATAAAGATTCCACCAACGGTAAATCTTTTTCATGAATACCTAGAGGAATACTATCATTATTATCATTCAAAGGTATATCTAAGATACGTAACGAGCGAACTAATCTATCTTTATCCACCAATCCATAAGGCACTCCAATATGACATGAATCTCTTAATAAATAGTCCATCCTGTCGGCTCCAAAAAGGTCGCTTGTTATGATACTACTCAATATTTTTTTCCAAAGTTCCTCTGGATTTTCTTCTGTCGTTTTTTCAAAATCGTCAGTTGCTATTATGGATATTATTTTAGGATCTAATGTTTTACGTCCATCGGGCGCATTAACCGGTATCTGTTCAAAAAACTCAATCATTTTTCCAGTAATTAATTCACGAGTTAAATCTTCATGATTTATTCCTTCTAATATTTTTTCTCCCGTGTGTGAAAAAGGTAAATGTCCTACATCATGACATAATGCTGCCATGCGTAATGTCTGACGCCAGTATTGCTTGTCGCGCAATTGCTCTTTAAATACTTCGCGGGATCTCTTGGCTAGATTATCGTCATCCATAACGACATCAAATATATTAGTGGCAAGTTCCATAACGCCCAATGAATGTTCAAAACGTTTATGGCTGGCTCCTGGATAGATGAGATAGGTCATAGCAAGTTGATGAATATCTCGTAAGCGTTGAAATTGAGGGGAATCAATAACTACTTTTTCTGCGTTAGTATAACTAACAAATTTGTGTATAGGATCACGAACTATATGATTATTATTCATTACATTATCTACTTTATTAAATATAAATATATAAGCGCTTTTCCTTAACACAGTAATTCTTATAGCTATTAATGTTTATAAGGGCTTTTATTATTAATTCAAGGGGTAAATTACCTTTGGTTTGTTGCGAGAGTTAGGCATCTAGCGGGCGGAGCAAGGGGGGATGAATAAAAGGGGGGTTCATATATGCCTCCGCCCCTACTACAGAAGTCCGTGTTCGGCAAAGGATAGTGTGTCGGTACCACTAATGATGAAATGGTCAATTAGCTCAATATTCAATAGATCACAAGCGCTTTTAATGGTTTGAGTGGCATATTTATCTGCGGCACTGGGTTTTAGCATTCCAGATGGATGATTATGCGCAATAATCAGGTGGGCGGCATTTACTTCCAAAGCACGTCTCATTATTTCACGCGGATGAACAGTGGCGACATCTATGGTGCCAGTAAACATCTCGCGATATTCCAATACCCGATACCTGCTATCCATGAAAATACAGGCAAATATTTCGCGCGGACTGGCGCCCAATTTATGCATTAAGTATTCTTTCAGTTTTTTACTAGATGTTATCGGCGATGACTCACGCTTCATAACATCTTCCAAGTAGCGCCGTGCTAGTTCCATAACCGATTGCAGCTGAACATACTTGGCATTACCTAAGCCCTTTTTACTGCAAAAATCATCACGGCTTGCCGTAAGTAGCCATTGTAGCCCTTGTTCTCTGATTAAATCTGCTGCCAATTCCATCACATTTTTGCCGCGGTAGCCAACCCGAAGGAATATGGCAAGTAGTTCAGTATCAGATAGATACTCGGCGCCCTTTTGCAGGAGTTTTTCCCGTGGCGCATCGGCAGCAATTTTCCACGGGCTATTCTTTAATGGCTTGGGCGGCTTGGATGATGTTGCCGGCTTTGCCTTATTCAGCGCCTTTGGCTCATTAGAAACCTGCGGCAACTTTGATTCCTGCTGAGCTTGTGGATCAGCGGGCTCCACGGACTTTGCGGGCTCCACGGACTTCGCGAGCTCCGCGCTACTGGGACTGGGCTTGTCTGACTTGTGCTGTTTCATTAAGACGTGCCTCATGCAACAATTTTGCCGCATAGTTAAGCGCGTCTTGCTCTAATTTCTCTCCGCTAACCATTCTGGCAATCTCCTGTTGTTTTTCCTTATCAGTAAGCATTCTTATTTTACTAAGCATTTCCTTGCCATTTTGCGATTTAACAACCGCATAGTGATTATTACCATAAACCGCGCTCTGCGGTTGATGGGTTATACATATTATTTGGGCGCTAAGCCCTAATTCTGCTAAACTTTGCCCCACCCGAGATGCCGCCTTGCCCCCTATTCCACTATCTGCCTCATCAAATATCAGCACTGGCACTGCGGAATGACGCGCTACCACCTTGCTAATTGCCAATGCCGCCCGCGATAACTCACCACCAGATGCAATGCTTTTTAGCGCCAGCAGTTGTCCCATCGGAGTGGTGGCAAGTAAAAACTCTATGTCGCTATCTCCTGCGGGACTAAGCTTATCCATATAAGTAAACTTAGTGGCGAAACGGCAATTCATCTGTAATTGCGCCAGCTGCTCAGCAGTTTCTTTGTTAAATTGCTGCGCCACCTCTTTGCGTTTTGCGGTAAGGTTCGCTGCCAGAGCACGACATTCTTTAGTAAGCGTAGTAATTTCTTGCTCTTTTTCTTGGATGCGTGTATCAAGCTGGTCTAAGTTTTCCCATTCTTTTTGCCTTTCTTCACGCAATTCCACCAGTTGTTCAGGTTGAATATTATGCTTACGCGCCAGGCGGTGTGCCTCGCTTATTTTAGTGTTTAGTTCTTCCAGCTTGCCAGAGTCAATATCTAAATTAGAAGTGTAATTCTGTAATTCATCTGCAACTTCACGTAATAAAATCTCCGCCTGACTCAGGGTTTCGGTAAATGCGTTAAGTTTCTTATCTTTGACAGAACTCAATAAAGAAGATAATTCGTTTAGTCCATTTAGTAAGGGTTGCTTAGGCGCTCCCACGCCACTCCCCATACTATCCCCCATATCACCCCCGCGGTCATTCATTCCATCGCCAATATCTCCATCCATTGAACCTGTGGCGGCGACTGCATCATCGCCATCTAATATAAGCAAACAATTACGGACAGTCGCCAATAGGTCGCCAGCATTATTCAAGCGGTGGTGGTCTTCTTCCAGCTGCTTATATTCGTCTGCGCTGAATTGATTTCTTTCCAGTTCGTCCAGCTCATGACGCAACAAATCCATAGTTCTGGCATCGTTCTTACCGAGATTACGTAACTCAGCAAGTTCTTTCTTTTTATTCATCATATTGGAATAAGCATCCGCATAAGTACTTGCCTCACCGCTTAACTTGCCATAATCGTCTATAAAATGGACGTGATTTTGTTTATGCAATAAAACTTGATGGGCATGCTGTCCTTGTATACTGACAAGAAAGTTGCCAAGTCGTTTTACATCATCCAGTGTTACTGGAGTACCGTTTATGAAAGCCCGCGATGCTCCACCAGCGGCGATTATACGGCGTAAAATGCAATCGTTATCAGCTAACAGGTCGCGTTCATCCAACCATTCTTGCGCTTGTTTTAATTCGGATATATCAAAAATAGCGTTGATTTCAATTTTATCGCTGCCCTCACGCACCAAAGATGGGCTGCCTCGTTCGCCCAACGCCAAGCCCATTGCATTAATAAGGATTGACTTGCCAGCGCCGCTCTCACCAGTGATTACACTCAGCCCTGCTTTGAAGTCCAGGGATATATTATCAACCAGGACAAAGTTGCGAATACTAAGATGAGTCAGCATAATAATCAGGATATTTTGCTTTGAGGTTTTGCGCCAATTGGCTAGCTTGTTTACTATTTTTGGCAGTATTGTTCACCCTCAATTTTTCCACCCAGTCCTTAGTATTTTGCTCAATAAGCGCCATAAGAGCATCTATATGCTCATCACTATCATTAAGGCAAGGGATATAGCCAAACTCACTGCCGCCAGCATTAATGAATATCTCGCGATTCTCTTCGTCAATCTCTTCTAATGTTTCAACACAATCAGAAGCAAATCCAGGGCATACTATTTGCACATTCTTAACTCCTTGAGCGGGCAATGACTCTAAAGTTTTATCAGTGTAAGGTTGTAGCCAAGGTGATTTGCCAAAGCGCGATTGAAAACAAAGCATGTATTCATCAGATTTAAGACGTAGCTTCTCTGCCACTAGGCGCGTCGTTTTATAACATTGGCAATGATATGGGTCGCCCTTTAGTAATGAACTTACGGGCATGCCATGAAACGAAAACATCAACAGCTGCGGCTTGCCATGCTTGCTTTGATAGGCAGTAATGGAGTTGGCAACTGCGCTAATGAACTCTGGCTCATCATGATATGAATTAATTGTGCGTAGTTGCGGCACCAAGCGCCAGCGCTGTAATTGAGTTGTGACTGCATCAAAAACCGAAGCAACTGTGCTACATGAATACTGCGGATATAGTGGCAGCACCAATAGTTTACTAATATTTTTTTGTTGGAGACGATTCATTGCATCTGTAATGGAGGGGTTGCTATAGCTCATCCCCAATTCAAGCGCAACGGGTATATCCAGTTTTTTGGCTAAGGCAGCGCTAAGTTTTTTATGCTGCCCCGCGGAATAAATTGTAAGTGGCGAGCCCTTGGGTTGCCATACCTTGCGATATGCAGCAGCAGAACGCGGAGACCTAAATGGAATGATGATGCAGTTTAATATGAACTTCCATTTGAGGGACGAGTTCTCTATAACTCGGGTATCATTAAGGAACTTTCGCAAGAAAGGTCGCAGCCCTGCGGCTGTGGGGGCTTCAGGCGTGCCGAGGTTAGCTAATAGGATGCCAAGCGTCTCTTTGTCATCATGCTTGTAATCTTGCGCTCCTAAATATGAAACCATTGTAACCATAGTAATTATCGCGGTTAGGGAGCTGTAGAGCTGTTGTTGGTTAACTTATTCTTGAGTTGTGGCGCCAGCTCAGATATAATGGTTTGTAAAAAATCCCGTTTATACACATCTTCGTCTACTATATCGTCATTCCACACAGCTAAATCCAGGTCTATGGTACGCGGTTCTTCGCGGCTGCCTGGTTGCCGTCCCAGTTGTAATTCTATTTTTTTAAGATTACTTATCAGTTCTTTTTGAGAATATTGAGTGGAGATTAAGCATCCAGTATTGATGAAGTCCGCCTGCTCATAAGCAACATCAACCGCTTTGGTTTTAAGCCATCTGGCATGCTTAAGGACATCAAATGATTCGTTCAATATATCAATAGCCGCCTGAATATTTGTCTCAGGGTTAATGTTAGAACCCAATGCTATGATAGCTTTATTACCGGAGACATTATTCATTAATTACTACCGCTAATTTCTACCCCTACAGAATCACTAAATCTGAGAGCCCCTGGCTTTTCGCCCTTAACTAAGGCGCTTATAACCAGTGGGTCATCCAGCACTATTTTTAATACCCCTGCTGTTAGTTTCTCTAACAATCCAAACCTATGATTTTCTACATAAGCAATTATTTTCTTGCTGATGTTTTTGTAGTTGACAGTATCCTCTATGCTATCAGTGCCACAGGATGTTATGACTAAGGGATTACATTTAATGAATATATTTAATACCAAGTCCTGGCGGTTTTCTTGTTCCCATTCGTTGATACCTATAAAAGTACGCAGACGCATATTTTCAATTTGAATATAAATATCTCCCTTATCATCATTAAGTAATTTATTAATGAATTTAGCGGGGAGCGACGGAGCAAAGCGCGGGGATTTTTTTATCACAAAATCCTCTTTACCCCTATGAAGAACCCAATTGGATGTTGCTCTTAGGGATTTTAGGAGTTCTGATTTTGGGCTTGTTAGCCCCAGTCGCTTTATTTGCTTTAGCAGTTTTTGTTTTGGCAGCAGCCTTTTTCTTGGCTTGTCCTGCCAACCAATCCTTAGGAGGATTCGGCTTCTTACCTTGCATTATTGCTGCAATCTGTTCCGCCTCTATGGTCTCATACTTGATTAAGCTGTCCGCCATAATCTTAAGCTTACCCATATTCTTTTTCAAGATACTGCGAGCAACCTCATAAGCATTAGTGAGAATCTTATGCACTTCATCATCAATCTTTTTGGCGGTATCTCCAGAAATATTAACCTTGCCTGTTGCCATGCTTCTGCCAAGGAATACCTCATCTTCATCGTTATCATACATCTGCGCTCCCAATTTATCTGACAGCCCCCATTTGGTAACCATAGCGCGCGCCATTTTGGTGGCTCTCTCTATATCATTTGAGGCGCCCGTAGTTATATACTCCTTGCCAAAGATTAATTCTTCCGCCGCCCTTCCACCAAATAAGCTGCATAATTGGCTTTTTAGCACCAACTTACTTTGGCTGTACTTATCTTCTTCGGGCAAAAACATAGTCACACCAAGAGCGCGTCCGCGTGGAATTATAGTAACTTTATATACTGGGTCATGCTCGGGAACACTGAGTCCAACTATAGCATGCCCTGCTTCGTGATAGGCGGTAAGTTCTTTATCCTTGTCGTTCATTACCATGGAACGTCTTTCAGCCCCCATCATAATTTTGTCCTTAGCCATTTCAAGCTCGGTTATAGTCACCTCTTTCTTGTTTCTACGGGCTGCAAGCAATGCTGCCTCATTTACGATATTAGCAAGATCTGCCCCTGAAAAGCCAGGAGTGCCGCGAGCTATTGCCATAGCATCATCGTCATTTTTATGTGGAACCTTTTTTAGATGAACCTTAAGAATTGCTTCCCGTCCTTTAATGTCGGGCAAAGGCATTATGACCTGGCGGTCAAAACGTCCTGGTCTTAACAGCGCTGGGTCTAAAACATCGGGGCGATTGGTAGCCGCAATTACTATGGTCCCATCTTGTTTTTCAAAGCCGTCCATTTCAACCAGCAGCTGATTGAGGGTTTGCTCGCGTTCATCATGTCCGCCGCCTAATCCAGCGCCGCGCTGCCTTCCTACTGCGTCTATTTCGTCAATGAATATAATGCAAGGCGAGCTTTTTCTTGCCTGATTAAACATATCACGAACTCTTGAAGCGCCAACTCCAACAAACATCTCAACAAAATCAGAACCAGATATGGTAAAGAAAGGAACGCCTGCTTCGCCAGCTATTGCTCGCGCCAGCAATGTCTTTCCTGTGCCAGGCAAACCACACATAAGTACTCCGCGCGGAATACGCGCGCCTATTTTATGAAACTTTTCCGGGTCTTTCAGAAATTGGACTATCTCCTCCACCTCCGATTTTGCCTCTTCAACCCCTGCCACATCGCTGAACTTGGTAGTGACTTCTTCTTTGGAAAGCGCTTTAGCGCGGCTTTTACCAAATGTCATTGGGTTGCCTTTGCTGCCACCCATTCCTCCTTGCATGCTACGCATAGCAAAGTATAAAATTCCAAACAAAAGTAAAACAGGAAAAGAAGCGATGAGCAACTGGCGCCACATACCCTGCCTATGCGGTTCTACGCCATTGACCTCAACATTATTGCGCAAAAGGTCATCCATTAATCTGCTGTCTTCAGCAGCGGGTCTGGTAGTAGTAAATTTATCGCCGTTGGGTAAAATGCCACGTATGGTATAGCCATCTATGGTAACACTTGCAACCCCTCCTTGATTTATCTCCTTAATAAAATCAGAATAATTCATAGTTTTTGCTTGGGGTGCTATATCTAAGCCGTTGCCAAATATTGCGCCTAAGAAAGCCAACACTACGAGCCATAAAAGAATACTTCTCATCATAATCGTTTTGTGAATTTTAACATAATCATTACATTTTATAAGGGCAAACCCCAACTTTGCAATAATTATTTTAGTTATTTAATATTTATAAAAACAAAACACCCCCGCATAAGAATTCCCGTGTAAGAATTCCCCATAAGAATTAAGGACCGCAGGTTAAAATGGGATATTCATCATCAAATCCTAAGTCCCAAACACGATAAGAATCTAGAGCATCCACATCCTCGCCATCGCGAAGACGCAAAGCAAGCTCATCACCGCTGTCTGAGGTAAACTCGCCAGTGTCTGGGTCGCACCAAAGGTTAGCCCAGTTGGCATAAATACCTGTAAAATCAACAGGTGTTTGCAAATCAGCGGTATTTCTGCCTTCGCCCTCATGCATATCCAGAACATCGCTGCGATTAGCGATACCACTAGTTTGATTATCCCAATAAGAATCAGTTACCAGATATCTTTTATCAAGTGTGTTTCCAACCAAACCGCCAACATTAGAAGCAGGTTGTAAAGGAGCAGGAGCCGCATAAGAATAATCTATTTTATAGATTGATGAGTCAATAGCAAAACCAACTAAGCCACCCCTATTGTTAGCTCCAACCAGAGTAGTATTAATGGTATAAGAAGCAATAATATTCCCACTCGTACCTATTAGACCACCTATACCACTAATAGGGCTCGTGCTTTTACTTGTAATGCTTATGTCTTTCGCATAAGATGTGAAAATTTCTCCACCTAGTGCATAGCCCACTAACCCACCAGTATGACCCCCTATTCCTATAACAGTCCCTTCTGTTGCATAAGACGAGGTAATTGTGGAACCTCTACCAGTACCTATTAAACCCCCAACTTCGTTGTTGCTAGTTACATAAAAATTGTTTGCATAAGAATGAATAACATTCCCGATAGCAATATTGCCAGTCAAACTACCTGCAGAACCCGATCCACTTACATGAGTATTTGTCGTATAAGATTTAGTAATATCCCCATTCGCCATATAACCAACCAAGCCGCCAATATTAGAACCTCCTCTCACAGTAACATTAGTCGCAAAAGAGTTAGTAATACTCCCTTCCCTTGTATCACCAGCCAAGCCACCAATAAAGTTAACATCTCCGCTCACAGTAACATCAATTACAGAAGAAGAGATGATAGTAGCCGACCCTGCATCACCAACCAAGCCGCCAACAGAGCTGCCTCCAGAATCAACTTCTCCTTGTGACAAACTACTATTAATGATTGTTGCATGACGCAAGAAACCAGCTAACACGCCAACATCAAATAGCCCGCCAGTAACAGTTGCATCCTGAATATTGATGTTCTGCAAGGTTGAGGTGGGGCTAATTGCGCCAAACAGACCAACTCCGTTAGCATTAGAGTCAGCATTTATAACAAGGTTGCTAATGGTTCGTTTATTGCCATCAAATATGCTATTAAAAGCGTCATGGCAGACATTATTTGCGGTACAATCGCCAATTGGCTGCCATTCATTATAGCCAAGGTCAATATCAGCAGTTAGTTCATAGCCATTGCATTCGCTTATACGATTACCATTGCAGCCAGCACTGTTACCTGAATCACCTGGGGATGTTTTAAACGAGGCGCCTGTAAGATCATAGCGAATTTTATCTAACTGGTCGGCAGTGGCAATTTCTATGAGGCCATTATTATCATCATCAACATCCTCAATATCTCCTATAGAGTCACCATCCGCATCCACATGCTCGTTAGCATCAAATGGAAGATGGTCTTGCGTATCTGGAAAACCATCGTTGTCATCATCGGTATCCACACTATCAAGCACGTAATCTCCATCATTATCTGGACCTGTATCTGTAACATTGTCGTTGTTTTCATCCAAGTCAGCAATATCACCAATACCATCCTTATCATAATCCGCATGCTCGCTGGCATTAAATGGGAAAATATCTTCTGTATCCGGAAAGCCATCATTATCATCGTCAGGATCTGCATTATTACCTATTTTATCTCCATCGGCATCCGCGTGCTCGTTGGGGTCAAAAGGAAAAGCATCCATAGTATCGTTGGTATTATCATTATCATCATCAGGGTCTGCATTGTCGCCTGTTCCGTCACCATCTGCATCTGCAATCTCATCCGGGTTATTCGGAAAAGCATCAAATCCATTAGGAGTTCCATCTCCATCATCATCATTTATTTGATTCTTAATTCCTTCCGGAACGCAGTTCAAGGCAGGTCTTTGTAGATTATCTCCCAGGTGCCATGATTTAACTTTAACTTGGTTGGCATCCAAACACTCAGCAACGCCCCATGCAGCATAGATACCAGCAAAGTTTGTTTGATTGCTTAATTCAATGGTGGTTTTTGCTTCACCTTCTTGGGCATTGCTAACACCAGGACGATCGCCCAAGCCAGTGATATTAATATCCCAATAAGAATAATCTACAACAGCAGGCATGATACCATCATCTGTAGCCGTTCTGCCAATCAGGCCGCCCACATTGCTATCACCTATGACCGAGCTAACCGCCGCATAAGATATGTCTACCTGGGATAGCAATCCACTACCAAGCAGCCCTCCTACATTATTCGTTCCAGTAACATTGCCACCAGCTGCATAAGAGGAGTATACCGTCATTTGCTCTCCATAACCAGCCAAGCCGCCAACGTCATCCTCACCGCTGATACGAGAGCCCGCCACATAAGAAGAATTAATAATTACATTGGCGCCGTCACCTATCAAACCTCCTATTTTGTTAAGCCCGCTTGTAATAATGCCTAACGCATAAGAGGAGGTAATCATTCCATTAGCCCCATTGCCAACCAAACCGCCGACTCCTTCATCGCCATTTACAATACCTTCTTCTACATAAGAATATGTCATGTTTACATTATCCGCACTGCCAAACAAACCACCTATATTGTTAATTCCAGACACATTACTCTCAGTCGCATAAGCTAAATTAACGATTGAACTAATAGCGTTGCCAAGCATACCACCTATATTGTCGCGTCCTAACAATTTACTCTTAGAAGCATAAGAGGAAGTAATATTGGCATTAGTAGCACTGCCAACCAAACCACCGGTATTAGCAACCCCAATTATGCTATTCTCAGTCGTATAAGAGGAAGTAATTACTGTTCTATCTACATTACCAAGTAAACCACCTGTATTATCATCCCCAGTTACGCTACTATCAGTCGCATAAGAGGAAGTAATTTCTGTTTTATCTACATTACCAAGCAAACCACCTGTATTATCACCCCCAATTATGCTACTCGCTGCCGCATAAGAGGATGTGATGCTTACATCCTTTCCCTTGCCAAACAAACCACCTGTATTATCGCCCCCAATTATGTTACTCGCTGCCGCATAAGAGGAGATAATATTAACAGCTTCAGCCATGCCAAGCAAACCACCTGTTTTGTCATCCCCGTTCACATTAGTGCCACGCACATAAGAGGATGTGATGCTTGAAACAGATATTTTGCCAACCAATCCTCCAACACTGTTAGCGGCTGGACTCGTAATTTCTCCTCGGAGTAACGAGATAGAAATAATCTGCGAATCATGAGCAGAGCCAGCTAAGATACCAACATCGTTAGCGCCTCCTTGAATACTTGCGTCGCGAATACGGATATTACGTAGGATTGCATTAGGACCAATAGCGCCAAACAAACCAATTTTTTCGGTACCTGCCTCTGCATTTATAGTAATGCCTGAAATAATTGCATTGTTGCCATCAAAAATGCTCCTGAAAGTATTGGGGCAGTTACCAGAACTAAAACAGTCGCTAATTGGCACCCAATTCTCATAAGTGGATAGGTCAATATTTGCGGTTAGTTCATAACCGCTGCATACTGTTATATCCTCACCAACAATAGTGCCATTGCCGCAGCCAGCGTCGTTTCCTCCATCATCTCCAGATGTTTTAAGTGAGGTGCCATAAAGATTATAGCGGACTTGGTTTAGCCGCTCAGCGCTATTAATTTCTATGAGGCCGTCATTATCGTCATCCACATCTCCATTGTCACCTATGCCATCACCATCTATATCAGCTTGTTCTGACGCATCTTCGGGAAATGCATCATTAACATCAATGGTGCCATCATTGTCATCATCCATGTCTGCATTGTCTCCTGTGCCGTCTCCATCCGCATCAGATTGTTCAGTACTGTCATAAGGAAAAGCATCCATAGTATCATTTACTTGGTCATTGTCATCATCTGGGTCTACAGCATTCAATATCTCATCATTATCATAATCTTCCGCTGGGTCATTATCCGCTAGTTCATCTCCATCCCGATTGGGTCCAATTAAGCGCTCCGCAGTAACCGTTGCAACTCTTTTTTGGCTTGGCGCGCCGTCCACATCTGCCAAAATTGGTGTAATAATAAATCTATAATTAGTGTTGGTTATTAAATCACTAATTACAGTGGATGGTTTTATCGCACGAACTCTGGAATCTGTAATTGATTCTTCTGAACCACCACTTCCACTCGTCTGCGTATATCTAATAGTTATTTCTCTTATATGTGCTGGAGGATTATTCCACTGAAGGGTCGCACTATTAGCACTGGGAATTATACGTAGATTGCTTATCTTAAATTCATAAGATTCATTATCAAGAGGATAGGCATCCTCAATGTCATCAACTGTATCATTATCATCGTCTGAATCTGCATTATTATCAATGCCATCTCCATCTGTATCTACACTTACACCTTTAATCTCGGGAAATGCATCGGCATTATCACCTACGCCATCCTCATCAGTATCAACTTGTTCTGACCTATCTTTGGGAAATGCATCACTTTCATCGGGTGTTCCATCATTATCGTCGTCTGGGTCTACGTCATTGAGAATATTATCACCATCAATATCAAGCTCTGCTGGGTCCTTATCGGCAAACTCATCGCCATCCTGGTTAGGACCTACTAAACGGCTAATTGGTTCAGGGCGCACTCTTGAGTTTTTATCCGCATCTGCGCCACCTAAGAGCGGCGTAATCGTGAATGTATAAGTTATATCATTACTTAAACCAACAATGGTTTGGGTTACTTCTGCAAGAGAAGCAGTTAAATTATCTGACTCTATTATTACAGGTTGTAAGACACCTGGCTCCACTGGAGTCCAAGAGATAGCTATCCGAGTGATAGTTGCAGAAGGGTTTTTCCACTTAAGCGTAACGCTTTCTGAATTAGGGATTATTGATAGCGCTTGAACGGCGATAGTGGTATCAGGGATTTGGGCGGCTTCTTTCTTCTCCTCCTCCTTTTCCTCGTCCTCAACTGTGCAAGCAATTAAAAATAGGGCTAACATCATAGCCACCATTAATTTCCCAGACAATATTCCTCGTATTCCCTGTATACCCCGCATTCCTTGTAATTTACATAGATACATATTCATAGCTTCTTTATGTTTCATTTATATAATAATAAATAGCTGCTACAATTACTTCCGCAATTTCTTCTGCCGAATAAAATAGCTTTAACAGTGTCAAATTATTCTATAAGTCAGAAGTAAATTGAAACAACCTCAACCCAAACATTATACACTTAATTTAGCCAATTAAGGTTATTGTGCTAATAAATTAATTACCCCCCTTTTATGCTACCCCCCTTTTATGCTACCCCTCTTTTATGCTATCCCCCCCTTTTTTGCCAATAGATATACTTCGCGGGAATTATTTTTGGATGCGGCTGGTTTTACAATGCGCACCTTATAGTTATGCTGACGTAACTCATTTAGGTAATCCTGAAACTCGCTTCCTTGAAACATCTTTATAAGAAAAATACCTGCATCAGGGTTCAAATGATGTTCTGCTTGTTGCAAAGCCGCAGTGGCAAGTTCCTGCATAAGAACTTGGTCGCGTAAATGATTACCAGATATATTAGGCGCCATGTCGGATAAGAGTAAATCAAACTTTGCTCCTTTGGTTAATTGTTGAATTTTGTCATCGGTGGTTTCCTCCAGTAAATCGCCCTGTAGTATAGTTGCTCCTGCAATAGGTTGCATCGGGACAATGTCGCAAGCAATTATTTTGGCATGAGATGCGCGTTCTGTTAGCACCTGAGTCCAGCCGCCAGGCGCCGCGCCTAACTCCAATATACGATTGCAGGGGGCAATGAAGTTGTATTTATCATCCAGCTGTTTGAGTTTCCAAGCAGAACGTGCTCTGTATCCTTCTTGTTCTGCTTTTTGTTGATAAAAATCCTTTTGTTTTTTCATGTAGTTAGTCGCAAGCATACCGATAGTGCATCGCAAGTGTTAGGCATTTTGCGGGCAGAGCAAGGGGGGATGAATATAAGCCCTCCGCCCCTACAGCAGACCTGTGTAACAAGTATGTATTTATTTATTTTGGTGTTTGGTTATGAGATCTTGGACTACTGAAGTATCGGCGAGAGTTGATACATCGCCTAACTCTTCATATTCATCCGCAGCTATTTTCCTTAAAATACGCCGCATAATCTTGCCCGAACGGGTCTTAGGCAAAGATGGCGCCCAAATAATAATATCTGGCGCAGCTATCGGGCTAATTTCCTGCCGCACATGATTAACTAATTCCTTACGTAATTCTTCGCTTTCTTCAACTCCTTTAATGGTGGTTATATAAGCATATATACCCTGCCCTTTAATCTCATGCGGATAGCCGACAATCGCTGCCTCGGCAACCGCTTCATGTCCAACCAAAGCACTTTCTATCTCGGCAGTTCCCAAGCGATGTCCCGATACATTGAGAACATCATCTATGCGTCCAGTTATCCAGTAGTAACCATCTTTATCGCGCCTGGCGCCATCGCCAGTGAAGTAATAATTTTTGTAAGTACTGAAATAGGTATCCACAAATCTTTTGTGATTGCCGTATATTGAGCGGCTTTGCCCGGGCCAAGAATCCTTGATAACCAAAGGACCACTTGCTTCTCCATTCTGCTCATTGCCATCAGCATCTAAGATGGCTGGCTGCACTCCGAAAAAAGGCAAGGTTGCTGAGCCAGGTTTTAATTCGGTGGCTCCTGGTAGTGGAGTAATCATGTGTCCGCCTGTTTCAGTTTGCCACCAAGTATCAATTACTGGAATATTGCTCTTACCAAGCACCTTGCGATACCATTCCCAGGCATTAGGGTTAATCGGTTCGCCCACAGTTCCCAACACCTTAAGAGAGTCAAGCGAGCAGTTACTATATATATCATCGCCGTCTCGCATAAGAGCGCGAATAGCCGTAGGCGCTGTGTAGAAAATATTAATCTTATGCTTGTCTATAATCTCACCCCATCTTGCCGAACTTGGGTAATTAGGCAATCCTTCATACATAACAGTAGTGGCTCCATTGCCAAGAGGTCCATAAACAATATAGGTATGCCCAGTAACCCAACCCACATCCGCGCCACACCAAAATATATCGCCGTCATGGTAGTCAAAAACATATTTATGAGTCATTGCTGCCCACACCATATAACCACCAGTGGTGTGCTCTAATCCTTTAGGAGCTCCAGTGGAACCCGAAGTGTATAAAATGAATAGTGTATCCTCTGCTCCCATTGGTTCAGCAGCGCACTCATCGCTCTGTTCAGCAACTAGTTCATCATACCAAACATCACGTCCCTGTTTAAAATCTATTGTGGCGCCCGTATACTTAACCACCAATACATTTTTGACTATATCAGTTTTGGTTAATGCTTTATCAACATTATTTTTTAACCCTATTGACTTGCCGCCGCGAACTCCTTCATCCGCAGTAATAACTAAACAACTAGCTGCATTATCAATTCTATTTGCCAGCGCCTCAGGTGAGAAGCCACCAAACACCACCGAATGAATAATGCCCAAGCGCGCGCATGCCAACATGGCAATCGCCGCCTCAGGTATCATCGGCATATATATAGTGGCAACGTCCCCTTTTTTGTAGCCAAGCTGCTTGAGTCCATTGGCAAGTCGGCATACCTGTTGATGTAATTCACCATAAGAAATAGTTTTACTTTTATCTGGGGTGTCCCCTTCCCAGATTATCGCCGCTTGCTCTCTTTTGGTTGGCAGGTGCCTATCAATGCAGTTATAGCATGCATTCAACACTCCATCCTCAAACCACTTGATATGGACGTCCTGCGGAGCAAAAGAAACATCTTTGATTTTGCTATAGGGGGTGAACCAATCCAGTATTTTGCCTTCACGTTGCCAAAAGCTTTCAGGGTTTTTAATTGATTCTTCGTATAATTGAGCGTATTTTGAACTGTCCGCCCAAGAAGTTTTAGCGAACTGGGCGTCTACTGGATATTTAATGTCTTGCATAATAGTTTTAAATTATTTAGATGCGTTTATTTAGATGGATTTATTTAGATGGCATTTATTTAGATGGCATTTATTTAGATGTATAGGGTCTTTGCTTGGCATCTTCTTGCGGGACCCTCAACACTCTTTCATCCGCTGGCAATCCAAGTTGATATTTAAGATAGTTTGCTCGCTCAACAATGGTTGGCGGTTTATCTGCTTGATTGCGCAAAAAGCGGGTTAACCAGCCAGGTCCTTTATCTAATTTTTGATTTAAAGCATAAGCATTCTCATAATCACTGATAGCGTTACGATAGCTGCCTATGCGGTCATAGATTATGCCACGATTAGCATAGTAAATTCCACTATCTGGGTGTTTTCTAATTAAGGAGCTATAAATCTCAAGCGCCCCCCGATGATTGCCTAAAAATGATAATGAATCGGCTTTGCCGCGCCAAGCTCCTTCATGTTCGGGGTCTATTTGTAAGGTTTCTTCATAAAATTTTAAAGAAACGTCATATCTGCCGTCTTTAAAATCACGCACAGCGCGACTATAAGATGACTGCGCTGGGTCAAGTGCTTTAACTACAGCGAACTCGTATAGAGTCCATAAAATCCATGAAACCCCCATAGCAATAGCGGTATATTTAAGAATTCGGTAAATTCTTTCGTCTCCCATTAGCCGAGGAAGTAAGAATTGTAAACATAAGAGAAAAGTGGCAATATGATTATGGTAATAAAATGCGCTCGCCTGGATTGACCTTTGAGTAATTCTTTATCCAGATTCTCTCTATTTAAATGCGTGATGTCTTGTTGCTTTTTATTCAATTCCTTACCAAGTTTTTTCTGTAGCCGTCTCACGCTCCAAGTATAAATTAAACTATATACTGGGTAATATAACAACGCAAACAAAACAAGGATTCTGATTATGAAATATGTCAAACTAAAATAAAAGCGGGTTTAATAAAAATATGGCGAATCTCTTAACAAGATTCGCCATATATAAACCTTTAATTCATTATGAATTAAAAGTATGATTTAGGATGATTTAGCGGGTTTGATGTTTTCTGCCTTATCGTTGAAGATAGAAAATTCCAACTTATAAGCCAAGAACCACATCATAAATACCCCAATGACCCACCAAAGAATTTGCCACGCCCATATTGAAGGCATGCCAAAAATCCAAGTGGCTATGTCATTAGGATTGCCGAATATAGTGTTACCTATAATAGCGCCTGGACCTACACCAAAGAAAAACCAGATTATAACAAATCCCCATCCAATTGGGACTAAGTTTTTCTTATCTTGCGGAACACCACTATGGGCGCGCAAAAAGTCGTGGTAGCTGTTCTTATGCTTGGTATCCTGCTCATTTTGAGTGAAAAATGAGATTAGTATTGCAACTGGTAAGTTGAATAACATACCCCAAAAAGCAGAATGCAATGTAAGAGGCCAGCGACCCCATGCTTCTATACCAAACCAAGACACACCGATGGATTCTGTCATCATTACGGCGATCAGACCGCAAATCAAACCTACAATCACACCCATGCGTGTTAGCCAGGGCCAATAGCATACTGCTATTAATGAAGTCCACATTTGAAAACCAAATGCAACTGCAAGTCCGCCTAACAGAACCAAAGCATCAGTAGAAGTTATTGCTACAAAAAGAGCCAACCCTACGATGATTAGAACGCCTATACGAGCCCATAGTTTTTGTTGCGAATCGGTCATCTTTGGATTAACAAAGCGTAACAATATATCACGAGTTAACATGGTGCCAGCAGTAGACATGTATGCTGCGCCAGTAGATTGCATTGCCGCCAAAGCGCACACTGCAAGCAAGCCCACCATCCATGGTGCTGTATCTCCTACAGATTGGATTAAGCGGGGAACTAATTCACCACTTTTTCCTGCTGTCTGGAGAAGATCCTGTCCACCCAAAGCGCCGCTAAGGATGTCGTTTACACGATCTGGATGCGCTTCCAAGAAAGCAGCATCTGCGCCTAAGAAGTGACCAGCAAGTCCTTGAAAAGCGGTAAACAGAAACAGAATAAGACCTATACCAAAAGAGGATGCCCATACCTGTTGCGGAGCAAAAGGACGGGGATCTTTATTGGAAAAAGCCCACATAGAAAATGCCGGCGATGATTGGATACCCATAAGAGCAAACATATAGGTAAGATTCATCATTCCTGTCCAGGCGCCGCCTTGAGCCGATGGGCCCGCGGAGACAAACTGAATAACACCAGGGATAGCAATATAATGACTAAACCCATCTGGGGTTCTCACTGTGTCAAGTTGCCCAAGCAAGAATATATTCTCGTTGAGGCGAACGAATCCACCTGCTGCATTAAGGGCTACTATACCTATGATGATAATACCAAGAGCAAGCAAAATTGCCTGTAAGGTATCAACATAAGCAACAGCTCTTAATCCTCCAGATGCGACATACAATATCACCACTGCGGACAATAATATCATCCCAGTGTTTACTGGTAAGGTTTCATTTGTCAGAACATGAAAAAGAAAACCAGAAGCGCGTAATTGAATTCCCAAGTAAGGAATGGAGAATATTAGCGCAACTATTACCACGAGAACGCGGATAGTATTGGAACGGAAATATTCACCAAGCATCTCACCTGGCGTAACGAAACCATAACGAGTTCCAAGTAACCATTGTCTCTTTAAGAAAAGAAGACCAGTAAATGGAATAGTTATAGCGTAAAAAGAAGCGTAAGCATACTGAAACCCACTAGAATAGAGAGTTCCTGGATGACCTACAAAAGTCCATCCTGAAAAGGATGTAGCGGTAGCAGCCAGAACAAAAACCCATAACGGGATTGATCTTCCAGCAAGCATATATTGACTTGCAGTATCAGACATTTTCATACCCCGGTAACCCCAGTATATGCAATACGTCCAATAAAGAACTACAAAAGTCCATAGCCATACAACAGCGTTCATAAAATACCTCACATGGTTAATAATGATAATACGTGTATGGCTATCATTATAACAACATATAACTCGTAGCTATATGGTATTAATTATTAAATTGTAATGATTAATTAAAAATTATTAGTTGCGGGGGGGGGGGGTTGCGAGGGTTAGGCACTTTGCGGGCGGAGCACGGCTCAGCCCCTACAGACCATTATTCCAAGTGTTATACAAACTCTTTGATTAAATCAATTAAAGATTCGGGCGACTCTGCATAATAGTCCGCTCCCCAATCATAAGGATTATCATCTGCGGCGCGATAACCATAAAGAACTGCCAAAGTGGCAGTGCCAGCGCTGTTGCCTGATTGAATATCCTTGGAACTATCGCCAACAAATAGAACTTCATCAGGGGCAATATTAAGTTCATTGCAAGCATGGGTTACTGGCAGGGGGTGGGGTTTCATCTGATGAAGGTCATCGCCACACACCAAAACACTAAGCCCTTGCAGGGCTGTTAATGATGCAACTATGGGTTCGGTTAAAGGTCTGCTTTTATTGGTAACTATCCCCCAAGGGATATTGCGCAGTAACTCGGAAATGACCTCCAAGCCAGCAAATATTTGACTGCCTTGGCTTAGTGGATCTTGTCTATAGTAGTTAAGAAATTTTTGCCTCCGCCCATGAAGAGTTTCATCCGATTGAGCGCCGAATGCTCTTTTAATTAATCCCGCAGCTCCATCTGATATATGCGGACGAAGAACATCGTCAGATGGTGGTGGTTTATTTTCTTCTTGTAGTAGTCGTTTGGTAGCAAAAAGCAAATCAGGAGCGGAATCAAGAAGTGTTCCGTCCAAATCAAAAAGGATACTTTTATATGATTTTGCCAAACAAAAAATTAAGTATGGAAGCTTTCGCCGCAACCACACTCTCCTTTTGAGTTAGGATTGCTGAATTTAAATCCTTCGTTTATTCCATCCTTAACGTAATCCATAGAAGTTCCCTTAATGTAAGTCATACTATTAGGATCAACAAATAGCTTTACCCCGTTGCACTCAATTATTTGGTCATCGGGCTGGACTTCATCAACAAATTCCAGAACATAAGCAAGACCTGAACAGCCAGTGGTCTTAATGCCCACTCTTACTCCAAGCCCTTTACCCCTCTTGTTAAGTTGGTTAGATAGATGAAGCACTGCTTCATCAGAAAGATTAACTATAGATTTCAGTTCCATTAGTGTTTTGTAACGTTTTGCAATGTTTAGCAATATATAGCTAATAACTGCGAGAATTTATCCAGCAGCGTTTTGTCCTTTAGCGGACTGTGGTTTCTGCTTTTTATGATAATCTTCAATTGCGGCTTTAATTGCATCCTCTGCCAAAACCGAGCAATGAATCTTAACTGGAGGCAAAGCAAGTTCTTCCACTATTTCAGTGTTTTTTATCTTGCTTGCGTCTTCCAAGCTTTTTCCCTTCATCCACTCAGTGGCAAGAGAGCTAGAAGCAATCGCAGAACCACATCCGTAAGTTTTGAACTTGGCATCTTCTATAATGCCTTCATTACTTACCTGGATTTGTAAGCGCATAACGTCACCACATGCTGGAGCACCAACCATGCCAGTTCCCACATTAGATGATTTGCTATCAAGAGTCCCGACATTGCGGGGTTTCTCGTAATGGTTTATAACCTTATCACTGTATGCCATAATAGTTTTGTATCGTAAATATAAAAATCAAAAAATTAAACTGCTATTAGTTACTAATGAGCCGTCCATTCAATAGCGCTAATATCAACACCCTCTTTATACATGTCCCATAAAGGTGAGAGTTCTCTTAGCTTTAACACCGCTCCTTTTATTTCTCCTGCTGCTTTATCAACCTCTTCTTCGGTAGTAAATCTGCCGAAAGTAAATCTGATAGAACTGTGAGCCAACTCATCATTTCTACCTATAGCCCGCAACACATACGAAGGTTCCAAACTTGAGGAAGTGCATGCAGAACCAGATGATACAGCTAAATCTTTAAGCGCCATCATTAAGGACTCTCCTTCAACATAGTTAAAGCTTACGTTCAAATTATGTGGCACGCGCTGCTCAAAAGAACCATTCACATATAACTCTTCTATGTCTTTAATCTGCTCCCAAAAACGATCTCGCAATGCAGTTATTTTTTTCCTGTCGGCAAGCATTTCTTGTTTTGCTATGGCAAACGCTTCACCCATTCCCACTATTTGATGGGTAGGCAGAGTTCCTGAACGCATTCCTCTTTCATGTCCTCCGCCATGCATCTGCGCTTCAATGCGCACGCGTGGTTTGCGGCGAACAAAAGCAGCACCTATACCCTTAGGTCCATAAGCTTTATGAGCAGAAAAACTCATTAAATCCACCTTCATATCTTGCAGGTCTATCTCAGCTTTACCCGGTGACTGTGCGGCATCCACATGGAATATCACCTTACGTGCGGAAGTTATTTCACCTATTGCTTTAATGTCATTGATAACCCCTATTTCATTGTTAACATGCATCAAGCTTACTAAAATCGTGTCTTCCTTTATAGCATCCGCAACCTGTTGTGGCGTAATAATACCGAACTCATCAGGGGTAAGATAGGTAATCTCATAGCCCTCTCTTTCAAGCTGGCGACAGGTATCTAACACCGCCTTATGTTCAATTTTTGAAGTTATGATATGCTTGCCTTTTTTACTATAAAAATGGGCAGCTCCTTTAATGCACAGGTTGTCGCTTTCAGTTGCCCCTGAAGTCCATACAATTTCACGCGGGTCGCAATTTACCAAATCGGCAACATTTTTGCGAGCATTTTCTACAGCTTCCTCAGCTTGCCAACCATAGGAGTGGGAGCGTGAAGCAGGATTGCCAAAAACTCCATCAGGGGTTAAATATTGCATCATTGCTTTAGCAGCGCGAGGGTCAACTGGGGTAGTTGCCGCATAATCAAAGTATGCGGTCGTATTGATAGTATTAGCAGTCATAATGTAATTATATGTATAATTATTAATATGTCAAGTTAATTTATTAACATTACTCTTGAACGTCAACACTGCTTTCTTGTAAAATATTCTCTTCGGAATCGGATGTAGAAGGAATATTGTCAAACAATGCCTCAGATTCTTTTGTCATGTCAGAGTCAAAATCAAAATCATCTTGATTTTGGAGTGCTTCATCTTTTCTTTTTTGTCTCTCTTTTAACAGCTCATAATACACATAGCCCGTGCCAGCAGGTATTAAACGTCCTACTACAACATTCTCTTTAAGACCGCGCAGTTGGTCTTCTTTAGCATTAATTGCCGCTTCAGTTAGAACTCTAGTTGTCTCTTGGAAAGAAGCAGCAGATATAAATGACTCTGTTGAAAGCGAGGCGTTAGTTAGACCAAGCAACACAGGATTATAAGTTAATGGTTTTTTACTGGCTGCCAGAAGTTCTTTGTTGATATCTCTTGCTTTGTTTACTTCAATCCGCTCTCCTGGAACAAAAGTGGAATCTCCAGCATTAACAACATCAACTTTACGCATCATTTGAGAAATAATTATTTCTATATGCTTATCATTAATCTTAACACCTTGCAAACGATATATTGCTTGAACCTCATTAACAATATAATCGGTCAATGCTTCAACTCCTTTATATTTTAATATTTCATGTGGGTTCATTGTGCCTTCACATATAAGCTCCCCTGCAGTTACGTGATTCCCTTCAAGGACATTAATATGACGCCTTCTGGGAATTGAAACCTCTCCCAACTTCTCTTCCTTATCCGATACTATTTGCAGTTTTACTTTATCGCGAGTTTCCTTACCAAACCTAACTATACCAGTCGCTGGAGCTAATACTGATGCATCTTTAGGAACTCTTGCCTCAAAAAGAGCAGCAACACGTGGTAACCCACCAGTAATATCATGTGATTTTTGCTCTTCAACCGCTATCCTGGCAATAGCCGTTCCCTTGGTTACCAATTGTTTTTCTGCAACATTTACCACTGATTTAGCAGGCAGTATGTAGCTTAACGGTTGTTCCGTATCTTCATGCATAACTGGCTTGCCATCCTTATTAGTAAGATAAATAGTTGGTCTCATTGTCTTACCAGCAGGTGGTCTTTCTATAGGATTAATAACTTCTATATTTGAAAAACCCGTTGCTTCATCGGTCTGACTTTTTACGGTTAGATTTTCTTCAAAATCTCCAAAATTAATATAACCACTTTCTTCGGTAATAATCGGTAAACTATGAGGATCCCAAGCAGCTATTTGTTGTCCTGCTTCAACCTTACTGCCATCTTCAACTAAAATAGAAGCACCATAAGGAACCTTATAGCTTTCACATTCGCGGTTTTGATTATTTATGATAGATATCTTACCTGAGCGGGATATAACTACTTGGTCATTTTTATCTTCACGTTTTACGTAGTCAATATTGTTAAATCTAACCTTACCGCCCAGTTTCACAACGATGTTATTTTCTAATGCGGCTTTACTTGCTGCCCCTCCTGTATAGAAGGTTCTCATTGTCAACTGAGTTCCTGGTTCCCCTATGGACTGAGCTGCAATTACTCCCACTGCCTCGCCTCTATTGATAAGAGTTCCACGCGCCAAATCTATGCCATAACATTGTCTGCATATACCAAAATTTGATTCGCATGTGACTGCAGAACGGATAATAATTTCATTGACATTATTTTCTTCTAAAACATCTATGGCATCATCATCAAAATAGGTGCCAGCAGGCAATACAACTTTATCGTCATTTTCCTTGCCGGAATAAACATCCTGCGCTGCGACTCTGCCATATACCCTCTCAGCTAACGAAACCACAGTACTACCACCTTCAATTACAGATGCCATGCTAATTCCTTTATCAGTACCACAATCATCTTCTGAAACAATAACGTCCTGAGAAACATCAACCAAACGGCGTGTCAGGTAACCAGAGTTCGCAGTTTTTAATGCGGTATCTGCAAGGCCCTTACGAGCGCCATGAGTACATATAAAATACTGCAAAACTGAAAGTCCTTCGCGGAAGTTTGAGGTAACAGCAGTTTCAATGATAGAACCATCTGGTCTTGCCATGAGTCCTCTCATACCAGCCAACTGGCGAATTTGTGATTCTGAGCCACGAGCTCCAGAATCTGCCATCATATACACAGGATTAAGCGATTCTTGCTCAACCTCTTTGCCTTTATCGTCCGTTACTTTATCAATACTGATGGATTTCATCATAGAACTACCTATTTCATCATTAGCATTAGACCAAGCATCAACGGTCTTGTTATATTTTTCACCGCGAGTTATTAGTCCAGCGGAAAACTGCTTTTCAATTTCATTAACTTGATGTTCGGCTTGATCCAAAATATCTTTCTTATTTCCAGGTATCTTTAAATCATCAAGGGCAATAGAAATACCTGACTTAGTGGCATGCTCAAAACCCATATACATCAACTGGTCAGCAAATATTACTGATGTTTTTAAATCCAATCTATGGTGACTAACGCTGATTATGTCGGATATATCCTTCTTTTTCATCGTCTTATTTATCAAAGAGAACTCAATCCCTCGTGGCACTATGCTATAGAAAATAACTCTTCCTACAGTTGTGTCATATACTTGGGTTTCATCAGTTTCGCTACCATCGCGGTTCTTTTTCCAAGAGGCGATACGCGCTTTAATCGGACTATGTAAATCAATTTCACCCGCATTATATGCCCGCATTACTTCATTGGAATCGGCGAATATAGAACTTGTTGTTTTAAGGTTACTTTGTCCACGTGTCAAATAATAAAGTCCCAAAACAACATCCTGGGATGGCACAATAATCGGCGCTCCATTTGCTGGAGAAAGTATATTATTTGAAGACATCATGAGAATGCGTGCTTCTTGCTGCGCCTCATAACTTAATGGAACATATACTCCCATTTGGTCTCCATCAAAATCCGCATTAAAAGCGGCGCAGACCAAAGGATGTAATTGAATTGCCTTTCCTTCTATAAGAATTGGCTCAAACGCTTGAATACCCAAGCGGTGAAGAGTGGGCGCTCTATTCAGAATTACTGGATGTTGATGAATTACTTCAGCAAGAATATCCCATATACCGCCTGCTTCGTTTTCCACCAATCTTTTGGCGGACTTAATCGTATTGGCAATGCCTCTTTCTATTAGTTTATGAAAAACGAATGGTTTAAATAACTCAATTGCCATCTTTTTAGGCAAGCCGCATTCATGTAAACGCAGTTCAGGTCCTACCACTATCACCGAGCGTCCAGAATAATCAACACGTTTACCCAGCAGGTTCTGTCTAAATCTTCCCTGTTTGCCTTTAATCATATCCACCAATGATTTCAATGGACGTTTATTATAATCAGCTAAGGGTTGGGCGCCGCGGGTATTATCAAGCAAACTATCAACCGCCTCTTGCAGCATCCGTTTTTCATTATGGATAATAACTTCAGGGGCGTGCAAATCAAGCAATCTTCTTAAACGGTTATTACGATTAATAACCCTTCTATAGCAATCATTCAAATCCGAAGTAGCAAATCTTCCACCTTCTAAAGGCACTAAGGGGCGTAGTTCAGGAGGCAGCACAGGAAGCATTTTTAAAATCATCCAAGCAGGACTATTATCAGTTCGCTGAAACGCTTCAAGAAGTTTAATCCTTTTAGATAGCTTTTTGATGCTAGTATCCGATTTACTTTTTTCTATTTGTGCCCTAAGTTCGTCAATATTTTTCTTTATATCAACTTTTTCAATCATTTCAAGAATGGCTTCAGCACCAGCGCCAGCTCTGAAGTTGAAGTCATCTACTGCTTCATCTTTATAATTCTCAATCTGCTCATAATTAATAAGCTGCCCCCTGTCCATTTCGGACTTACCTGGTTCTATGACCACATACGACTGAAAGTAAAGAATTTTTTCTAGATCACGTAGAGTTATATCTAACAATAGACCTATTCTTGAAGGTAATGATTTAAGAAACCATATATGAGCTACTGGACTAGCCAACTCAATATGTCCCATGCGACTTCTACGCACTTTAGATACAGTTACTTCCACCCCACATTTTTCACATACTATGCCGCGATGTTTTAATCTCTTGTATTTGCCACACAGACATTCATAATCCTTAACAGGACCAAAGATACGCGCACAGAACAGTCCATCACGTTCTGGCTTTAATGTGCGATAATTAATCGTCTCTGGCTTCTTAACTTCTCCATAAGACCATGACTTGATAACCTCTGGGGAGGCAAGTTGAATGCTGATAGACCTCAGCACCCTCTTTTTAGGTTGAGTGTATCTCGTAATATTATCCATAATTCTTTCCTTACCTTATAAATTTACTGCTGTTGGTAATCACTGCTGCTGATAATCTATGTTTAATCCCAATGATCTGATTTCTTTAATCAAAACATTAAAAGATTCAGGCACATAAGCATTAACTTCTGAGCTTCCTGCTATGATGCTTTTATATACCTGCTTTCTCCCCTCTACATCATCCGACTTAACAGTCAACATTTCTTGTAATGTATAGGCAGCCCCATACGCCTCAAGTGCCCATACTTCCATCTCACCAAACCTCTGTCCTCCCATTTTAGATTTACCCCCTAAAGGTTGTTGAGTGACTAATCCATAAGAGCCAATTGAGCGGGCATGAATTTTATCTTCAACTAAATGGTTTAGTTTCAAAATATACATATACCCAGATGTAACTGACTGTTGAAATGCCTCGCCTGTTCTGCCATCATAGAATTTCTGCTTTTCCATTACTGGAGCATTGGCGAGTTCTAAAAGACGGGATATGTCTTCTTCTGAGGCGCCACTAAAAACATGACTTGCCATAGGAACTCCTTCAGAAAGAGACAAACAAAATTCATGCAATTGCTCGTCATCCAAAGATTTAACATGCTCTAAAGCAGCCCCACCATCCATATCAGTGTATATATCTTTTAACAATTTACGTAGCTTTGTTGTTTGGGAGGTCTGTTCATGGGCTTTCAAGAGTCGTTGAATTTCATTACCCAACATCTTTGCCGCATAGCCAAGATGGGCTTCAAGTAACTGTCCTATATTCATACGCGAGGGCAAACCAAGCGGACTGAGAACTATATCCAGTGAATTACCTTCTTCATCATAAGGCATATCCTCAACTGGCATTATTGCGGAAACCACACCTTTATTACCGTGTCTTCCTGCCATCTTATCGCCGGGCTGGATGTGTCTTTTAACTGCAATATGCACTTTCACCATCTTAATAACTCCTGGCGGCAGGCCTGTATCACCAGATTTAACCTTCTTCTCTTGTTTTTTATAATCGTCATTTAATCCCTTCTCCACCTTGCTCATATTTTCCCTTGAGCGATCCAACATATCATTGAGCGCATCATCAGACATAGAGAGGTTAAAAATTTCTTCAAGTGTTAGTTCATCCAAATATGATTTGGTAAGACGAGTTTTTTCCTTAATTCCTTTGCCTTTTTCTACCTGTTTGCCTGATAATCTTTCTCTTAATTGGGCGGTAGTTACCTTACGGACTATCTCAATTCTGGTATCAATATTTTGTCGGGTTTCTTTTAGGTTGTTTTTATCTTCTTCTTTAGAACGAGCATCCTTGTCAACTCCTTCGCGAGTAAAAATCTGCACATCAATTACAGTCCCCTTAACCCCTGGAGGAACCCTTAAGGAACTATCCTTAACATTTGATGCCTTTTCGCCGAATATAGCGCGTAATAGATTTTCTTCTGGAGTAAGTTGTTCTTCACTTTTGGGGGTAACCATTCCAACTAATATGTCGCCAGTTTTTACTTCTGCTCCTACATATACAATTCCTGATTCATCCAAAGTACCTAACGCTATTTCACCAATATTGGGTATATCTGCAGTAATTTCCTCATCTCCCAATTTAGTGGAGCGAGCAATACAGTTAAATTCCATTATATGAATACTGGTAAGCTGTTGGTTTGCCACCAGCCGTTCCGAAATTAAGATAGAATCCTCAAAATTATATCCCTTCCAGCACATCAAACCTATTCTTAAGTTAGCTCCTATTGCCAACTCTCCTTTGTCCGATGCAGCTCCATCAGCAAGAACATCGCCTGCCACAACCTTATCATTTACCTTAACTGCTGGCACTTGATTAATACAGGTATTCTGATTGGTGCGATAAAACTTAACCAAAGGATAAATATCAACTGGAAGTTCATCTGAATTATCAGTAGCGCGAACAACTATCCGTTTGGAGTCAACCTGCTCTACTACGCCTTCTCTTTTAGCTATGAGGCAGCAGCCAGAATCACGCGCAACATTTTTTTCCATGCCAGTCCCTACTAATGGGCTATCTCTTTTAACCAAAGGAACTGCTTGTCGTTGCATATTTGAACCCATAAGAGCTCTATTGGCATCATCATGCTCCAAGAAAGGAATCAAAGATGCTGCTACGGAAATTAATTGCTTAGGTGAAACATCTATCAAAGTAACTTCGGATGCGGGGCTAAGAGCCACCTCGCTTCTATGGCGCGTTGGGACTAATTCATCAACAAGTTTATTGTTATTTGTAACCCGAGCACTGGCGGATGCAATAACATGCTCCCACTCATCCATAGCTGATACATAAATGATTTCATCGGTTATGACACCCTTTTTCACCACTTTATAAGGGGTTTCCAGAAAACCATAAGAGTTTACTTTGGAATAAATTGCCAATGAGTTGATTAAACCTATATTGGGACCTTCTGGGGTTTCTATGGGGCACAATCTTCCATAGTGGGAAGGATGCACATCGCGAACTTCAAAGCCAGCTCTTTCACGCGACAATCCACCTGGTCCTAAAGCAGAAACTCTTCTCTTATGAGTAATCTCAGACAATGGATTTATTTGGTCAATCAGCTGTGATAACTGACTGCTCATAAAAAATTCTTTAACAGCAGCGGATACTGCTTTGGCGCTTATTAATTCTTTGGGAGTTTGTTTATCTACTTCTGGTAAGCTTAATCTTTCTTTTACCGCCCTTTCAATTCGTAATAAACCAAGACGTAATGCATTTTGCACCATCTCTCCAACACGGCGGACGCGGCGATTTTCTAAACTATCTATATCATCAACATCACTCATTCCATTACGGATGTCAATAAGGATTTTAACTGTTTCAAGAATATCTTCTTTACTAAGAGTCATTTCCCCAGTTAGTATTTCTCTACCCAGACGTTTGTTAATCTTCATTCTCCCAATTTCAGAGAGATTGTATCTAAGGTTAGTGAAGAATAGATTAGTGAAAAATTTGTCAGCTTCGTCTTTATTATATTGGTCTCCTGGACGCATGATCTTATATATCTCATGAATTGCGGGAGCACGCCCCTGCACAGGATAATTCGCCATGGTTTCTGAGACATAAGCTCCTCTATTCACATCATTAGTATATATAATGTGAAATTTTTTAATCCCTAACCCTTTGATTGTGTTGATATGTTCGTTGGTGAGCTTGGTATTGCAGGGAATAACTACTTCACCTTTTTCCTTAATATCTTCAGCCAAAACTTTATTGTTAAGATACTCTTCAGAAACAGATAATTCTTTTATATTTGCTTCTTCAATACTTTGGACATTGGCAGCGGTTATGCGGCTACCCTCTTCAACTAATACTTCACCCTTAGGTCCTTTAATGTCAAACGCAGCTATTTCGTCTTTAATATGCTCTGAATTAACCTTTAAAAATAATTCATCATTGCGAATTTCAAAAATGTCCTTCTCAAAAAAACTATCAAGAATTTCTTCGTTGCTCATACCCAGAGCACTTAACAGATAATTAACTGGTAAGCGATGGCGTCTATCAATGCGGGCACATAGATTTTCTTTTATATCAAATTCAAAGTCCAGCCAAGAGCCGTTGTAAGGAATTATGCGCGCCGAATAAAACAGCTTGCCAGATATATGAGTATTGCCCTTATCATGATTAAAAAACACACCAGGAGAACGATGTAATTGAGATACCACTGCGCGTTCGGTGCCATTTACAATAAAAGAACCTATTGGTGTCATTAGATGAATATCCCCCATATAAACATCTTGTTCTATTTTATTTTTAATGGTTTCTTTTGCGCCTGTTTTTTCTTTAACAATTAACGAGAGCTTGGCATGAATAGGAGCAGCATAACTGATTCCATGCTTGCGACATTCATCAATATTATATTGAGGTTCCCCCATCGTGTAACTTTCATACTCAATAATTGCCTTCCCTGTATGACTTTCAATAGGAAACACAGATTTAAAGGTTGTTCCAATACCAGAAGGTTCGTCCCCATCCCCATATAAAAATTTATTATAGGACTCAATTTGAGTATTAAGTAAAGAAGGAACGGCGGCAACTTCGGGAGAATTGCCAAAGTTGTAGCGCAATCTCTTGCGCTCCATTAAGCTGTATGTCATATATTTATCGGTTAAAAAAACAATTGCGTTAAGTTATGATTACGGGTCTCTAACCCGTCATTGCAGATTTCTATAGTATTATGCTTGTTCAACTATTTCGTGTTAAGGTAATTACTTAAGTTCTACCTTAGCTCCTGCTTCTTCTAATTGTTGTTTGAATTTTTCTGCTTCTTCTTTAGGAACAGCAGTTTTAACACTAGCCGGCGCTCCATCTACCAAGTCCTTCGCCTCTTTTAGACCAAGTTCGGTAATAGTCCGAATAGCTTTAATAACAGCGATCTTATTGCTGCCAATGTCTGATAGAAAAACTTCAAATTCGCTTTGCTCTTCAACAGCTGCAGCGCCATCGCCACCGCCTGCTGCGGGGGCTGCCACTGCTACTGGGGTAGCGGAAACGCCAAATTTTTCTTCTATTGCCTTAACTAGTTCTACTAGTTCCATTACGCTCATGTCTGCAATGGATTGCAATATTTCGTCTTGTGATACTTTTGCCATAATATTTATATGTGATTAATTAATAATGAGGATATCGAAAAATAATTGCATTAATATGCTGTCCTTTTTTAACAAACTCATCGGGATTATTTTTGGGCGCTAACCGCATTAAGCGCATGCGCCACACTACAAGGAATCTGATTAAGGACCGTCGCTAACTGCTGCACTGGAGCTTTTAATATCATAGCTACTGTGGCAAGCGCCTCATCACGAGTGGGAAGATTAGCCAGCACATTTATTTTATCCGCTGGTATAAACTCTCCATTAATTGCCAGTCCCTTAACACGAAACTCAGGATTTGTTTTCACAAAATCCCTAAATAAACGTGCTACTGCACCTGGCTCCTCTAAAGAAAATCCCACTAAAGTAGGACCCGTTAGTTCAGATTCAAGACAAGAATAAGAAGTATCAGCCAGCGCTCTCTTAATTAAGGTATTGCGGGCAATTTTTAGATAGATACTGTTCTCCCTAGCTGTATTTCTCAGCTCGGTCATAGCAGTAACGTCAGTTCCGCGGTAATCCGCGACTGCGCCATCTAATGCTTTAGATGCTTCGTTTTTAATCGTCTTGATTATTTCAACTTTTTCAGATTTTAATAACATTTTTTCATTAACTTATTTCAACGGCATTCGTAGCATCAGCTATGTACCGTCTGCACAGGATAATTAAGCCATGCATAACTGCACAACCCCTGTGGTCTTCAACAAAAAACTCTTTCAACAAATCCCCCAACCTAACTGCTGCTGCCAACATTGACTTGAACACCAGGTCCCATCGTGGAAGTAACCGTAATCTTTTTAAGATAGGTTCCTTTGCTGCTTTTGGGTTTTATTTTTTTAATTTCACTCATAACTGCGGTGAAATTCTTTAGTAAATCAGATGAATTGCTTTTAAGCTTACCCAATCTACAATGTATTATCCCCTGCTTATCATTGCGAATACGAACTTGACCTGCCTTAGCAGAGGCAACAGCAGAAGCAATTTGAGCGGTAACCGTCCCGTCCTTGGGGTTGGGCATCAGTCCCCTAGGACCAAGAATTCTTCCGATTTGCCCTACTATCTTCATAGCTGCAGGAGCTGCGATAACCACATCATAATTTAAGTCCCCTTTTTTCATTGATTCAGCTAACTCTTCCATGCCAACTATATCAGCGCCACTATCCTGCGCTTGTTTTGCTTCATCTCCATCAGCAAAAACAGCCACCTTAACTTCTTTACCCGAACCGCTGGGCAAACTAACCATGCTGCGCACCATCTGATCACCTTTACGGGCATCAATACCTATATTGACTGCCAAGTCCAAGGTTTCTTCAAGCTTAATCTTAGTTAGTTTTGATAATTTTTGAAGAATATCAATCGCTTCGTTTGCCTCGTATGACTTGCTACCATCAAAATTTTCTTGAATTATTTTAGCTCTTTTGCTTATCTTAGTCATATTAACTCTCTGTTTCCAGTCCCATGCTGCGCGCACTGCCAGCAATAATTCGCACTGCCGCATCAAGGTCGGAAGCGTTTAAATCCACCATCTTCGCCTGAGCGATTTCTTCTAATTGTTTACGAGTAACCTTTCCTACTTTTACTTTATTTGGCTCACCGCTACCCTTTTGGATATTAGCTGCCTTGCGTAGTAAAACCGCAGCTGGTGGAGTTTTAACAATAAAAGTATAAGACCTGTCAGTATAAACATCAATGATGACTGGCAGGGTCATACCAGATTCTTGGTCTTTGGTTTTTTCATTAAATTCTTTACAGAACTCTTGAATAGCCACTCCGTGTTGTCCTAAAGCAGGTCCCAAGGAAGAACCAGGACTTGCCTGCCCGGCAGGAACCTGAACCTTAATAACTGCTTTAACTTCTTTACCCTTTTTTGCTGGTTGTTGTGCCATTGTCTAATATCTCTCTAAATCTCTATAAATAATGTTAATTAATAGTAACTATTAACTATTCTAACCCTTCTCAATCTGATTAAAATCAATCTCCACTGGAGTAGATCTCCCTAAAATGGAAACCGAAACCTGAATCTTATGCTTCTCAGAATCAACTTCTTCAACGGTGCCGCTAAACCCTGAAAAAGGTCCATCCATTATACGAACCACTTCACCAACCTCATAAGGATACTGGTCAACATGGCCATCAACGCGTCCTTGAATTGCAGCTATTTCCTTTGCCTGGACTGGACGAGGATTCTTATTAGTCCCTCCGATAAAACCCAAAACACGCGGTGTGGAATGGATTAAGTGCCAAGTATCGTTATTCATTTCCATCTTAATAAAAATACAACCAGGAAAAAATTTACGCTGCGTATTCCGCTTCCGCCCTCCGTGAAGTTCTATTACATTTTTTGATGGAACAAGTATTTCTACTTCTTCTCCAAACTGTGGACTAAGTTCACTGTTTTTAATTCTATCTTCTAACAGGTCCTTGACCCGATTTTCATATCCTGAATAAGTTTGAACTACATACCAGTCCATAATAAACTTTTGATTAACCTAATATTAAAAATGCAGCCCATGAAAAAAATGAATCCATCATCCACAACATAAGCATAACTACTCCCACCACCGCCATCACAGCAGCAAATGTTTGCAATATTTCTGGCCTTGTAGGCCAAATAACCCGACTAAGCTCAAGGCGCGCCAGCAGCATCAATTTAAATATGCTCTTGCCTTGTTCGGTTGTATAGAGAATACCCCCAGCTACAAACAATAGCACTAATACTGCTAATATTCTATAAAATAAAGAATACTCAGCATAATAATAATTCCCAGCCACTATGGCACCCATAATAGCAATTATTACCGACCACTGAATAGCGGCAACAAAAGATGACTGTTTCCTTTCTTGATTCATATTTATAAATACGGACATAAACAGGTCAGGAGGGACTCGAACCCCCAACCTGCGGTTTTGGAGACCGCTGCTCTACCAGTTGAGCCACTGACCTAAGTAGGGTATAACCGACTATTATGGCCTATTTGTTAACTTTAGTAACAACACCAGCGCCTACTGTACGGCCGCCCTCACGAATAGCAAAACGCAATCCTTCTTCCATTGCAATAGGAACTATTAGATTGACTGACATTTTGATATTATCGCCAGGCATAACCATCTCAACGCCTTCTGGTAATTGAACCTCACCAGTAACATCTGTGGTTCTGAAGTAAAACTGTGGCTTGTATCCTTTAAGGAAAGGAGTATGTCTTCCGCCTTCATCTTTGCTGAGAATATATACTTCTGCCTCAAAATCTGTATGAGGAGTAATAGAACCTGCTTTAGCAAGAACCTGACCACGCTCAACTTCTTCGCGCTTAGTTCCTCTCAATAGGACTCCAACATTTTCGCCAGCACGACCTTCGTCAAGAAGCTTTCTAAACATTTCAACTCCTGTACAGGTGGTCTTAACCGTATCCTTAATACCAATTATTGCAATTTCTTCACCTACTTTGACAACCCCTCTTTCAATACGACCAGTAACCACTGTTCCACGCCCTGATATACTAAATACATCTTCTATCGGCATAAGGAAAGGTTTATCAATGTCGCGAACGGGTTCAGGAATGAAGCTATCAAGTGTCTCAACCAGCTTAACTATGGAAGGAACGCCTATTTCACTGGTATCTCCTTCAAGAGCTTTGATTGCGGAACCAGTTATTATGGGAGTGTCGTCACCTGGGAACTCATACTTAGTAAGCAATTCACGGATTTCAACTTCCACCAATTCTTGTAGTTCCTTATCATCCACCATGTCTGCCTTGTTAAGGTAGACAACTATCTGAGGAACTCCCACCTGACGCGCTAACAATATATGTTCACGGGTCTGAGGCATTGGTCCATCAGCTGCGGATACAACTAAAATTGCTCCGTCCATTTGGGCGGCGCCAGTAATCATATTCTTTACATAATCAGCATGTCCTGGGCAATCAACATGAGCATAATGCCTTTTATCACTTTGATATTCAACATGAGATGTAGCGATAGTGATGCCGCGAGCTTTTTCTTCAGGAGCGTTATCAATTCCTTCAAACGCCACTGAGTCACCTCCCCAGGTATCAGCACACACTTTAGTAAGAGCTGCAGTCAGGGTGGTTTTACCATGATCTACATGCCCTATGGTACCCACATTAATGTGGGGTTTATTTCTTTCGTATTTAGCTTTTGCCATAAGTATTTCCTAAATTCAAAGTTTCCTTAATAATAATAATTTTAATAACATAAAGCTGTCAAAACACTTAAACAAGTGTGGAAACAGCCAGTAACACAACATAATGCCATATCACATCATATCATAGATATCCAGTAATATAACATTGATAACATTTTGAAGCTCATAACCGGATTTGAACCGGTGACCTCTTCCTTACCAAGGAAGTGCTCTACCTACTGAGCTATATGAGCCTATAGAAATCTATATCAATAATCCATAATAATATAGATGAGCACAACCTACATAAATATTATCACAAACAACACAAAATTTCAACAATTAATCTTTTATATAATATAAAAAAATTAATCACTGAAATACAACTAAGCGGGTAGCGGGAATCGAACCCGCATCCTCAGCGTGGAAGGCTGATGTTCTACCATTATACCATACCCGCAGATTATAAAAACCCGCCGACAAAGTAATTTTAACCTCTTTTAATAATAAAAATTTAATATATCACAACTTTATCCGCTTTTTATGATATTTTTTTACAATAAATGGAGAGGGCAGGATTCGAACCTGCGAAGTCTGAGACGGCAGATTTACAGTCTGCTGGGTTTGACCGCTCCCCAACCTCTCCTTACGTAATTAGTATAATCCTATTATAACCCCTATTATATTTCTATTATCCCCTCTATATTATCTTTCTAACAATACTCTCTTTAAATTCTATTCAACTCCATATTATGCCGGCACCAAGATTCGAACTCGGGACCCACTGATTACAAATCAGTTGCTCTACCAACTGAGCTATGCCGGCACGTTGTTATCAACTAAAAGCGGATTTTAATCCCTAAGCCAAGAGTGTTCTCAAAGTTTCGGACATGATCTGGGGCTTTATCTTCCCCCAAATCATAATCTGTAGTTCCATACCTATATGATACATGACCTATAACAATAGGGGTAAACATAATCTCATATAGAATCCCTGTTTGTATTAATTCTGTAAGCTTGCCACCCGTTAGAAGATTGGGGCTGTAATCCAACGTCCATAGTAATACAGTAGGAATTGGCGTCTCAAATCTATAGCCGAGGTCAAGTCCTGGCATAAGTCCATAACTAACATCACTCTCTTTAGGATCACTCTTTTGAGGATCACTATTCAGAGGATAAGGTGTTGCGCCAAGAGCAAAGACCCTAACCCCAGCAGCAAACAAAAAATTATATTCCTGCACAGAATCAAGTGATGAAAAAACATCAAAACTCAGCAACCTAAAATCATCATCATTAAAGTAATAGGTACCACCTAAATCCACAGTGCTGGCATAATTACCACCAGAAGACAGAGAAATCTCAGCAGAATCAAAACTGCTTTTATCAAAATTATATCCCATAGTGAAATAAAACTTGCCAGCCCACGCATTTATCGGGAAAATAGCAAGAACAGCAAATAACACTAATGTTCTAAATATATTTTTCATAACTTTATACTATGTATTAATGGATATTATGTATTAATTGCAAAGCGGACATAGCCATACATACTTATGGCGCGTCAACATCATACTTTTCTTTAACTTCACTTATCCTTTGTAGCTTCAACAAAACAAGTAAGTTAGAAGCAACATAAATTGAAGAATAGGTCCCTACTACTACCCCCATAGTTAATGCCAAAGCAAAATTACGAATACTATCGCCGCTTAATAAACATAGGCATAATAGCACAAAAAGAGTGGTCAAAGAAGTGATTAGAGTCCTACCAAATACCTGACGTAAGGATATATTAATAACCTCAGTGATACTTTCAGTCCGAGTGTTTGACATATTTTCACGTATGCGGTCCGACACCACTATTGTATCATTCAACGAATAGCCAATCACCGCTAAAATTGCTGCCAGAACCCCCAGGTCAAATTCAAGTTGTAACAAAGAAAACAACCCTAAAATAATTAACACATCATGCATCAATGCTATAATAGCTCCAAGCGCATATTTCAACTGAAAACGAAAAGCAACATACACTAAAACCAGCCCCACCGCCAATAGCATACCCAAGCCACCTTTCTCACGCAATTCTTCGCCAACTTGAGCGCCGATAAACTCGGTGCGCCTTAGCTCAACAGCACGGTTGTCTTGTTGCAATAATTCCAACACTTCAGTGCCAGTATCTGCCGATTTTTTCTCATTTAATCTTATAAGGATAGTCCTTTCATCTCCAAAATACTGCACTGAAGAGCCAACATATTTACTATTATCAATGATATCGCGCACATACCCAAGTTCTACTTGTTGTGGGTAACTCACTTCTACCGCAGTTCCGCCAGTAAAATCAAGACCCCAATTAAGCCCGCGGACACCTACAAATACTATTGATAAAAAGCATAATGACAACGAAAGTATAATCGCCAACTTTCTGTAGTCCATAAAATTAAAATGCTCAAATTTTTCCTTAATATTTTCCATAATCAAATATATATTTTCTTAACTAAACCCCTGCCATAAACAAGCTCCATAAGTCGCCTAGTAACTATAATACTGGTGAAAAGAGAGGTCAATATGCCGATAGACAAGGTTACTGCAAATCCCTTAATTGGTCCTGTTCCTATGCTAAATAGGATAACCCCTACTAACAATGTGGTTATATTGGCATCAATAATAGATAAAAAGGCGCGATTATAGCCGGCGTCAATAGCCGCAATCCCACTTAGCCCCTGTTTCATCTCCTCTTTTATGCGAGAGAACACAAGAATATTAGCATCCACCGCCATGCCTACAGTTAATACTATGCCTGCTATTCCTGGCAAAGTCAAAACTGCCGACAATTGAGACATTACTGCAACTATTAATAAAAGATTAAAAGTCAAAGCAATGTTTGCCATTAGCCCGCATAGCTTGTAATAAAGGAGAATAAAAAGAATTACCGCCAAAGAACCTATCAATAAAGAGATTACTCCATTTCTTATGTTATCTTGCCCTAAACTAGCGCCAATGGTTCGCTCCTCAACAAAATAAATCGGCGCTGCCAAAGCTCCAGCGCGTAATAATAACGCAAGTTCAGATGCCTCTTTTTGGTCATATAAGCCAGTTATAACAAACCTGCTGCCAAGGACATCGCGAATCGTAGCCAAGCTTATTACTTGTTTAGTGGTGTCGGTTTCAAATATGGTCTCGCCAGTTTTCTCATCCTTTGTAAAGTTTTTAACTTTCGTTTCCACCAACAGAACAGCCATATTTCTGCCAACCGCTGAGCGAGTAACTCTATTCAACGCCCTGCCTCCTCTGGAGTCAAGAGTAATCGCCGCTTGAGGCACCCCGTTTTGGTCAAATTGTGATTGAGCATTAATGACGTTGCCACCAGTAACTATTACGCTAGGCGACAGATAAACCTTTTCTTTGGGGTTTTCTCTAAAAGGAAAAGGAACTCTTCTGCCAGTCCCTCCACGTGGCGCTTCCAAACGAAACTCCAAATTGGCAGTTGAACCTATAACCCGTTTAGCTGCGGCTGTATCTTCAACACCAGGAATTTCTACCACTATTCTTTTTTGCCCCTGTCTTTGCACCAGTGGAGAAGCAACCCCTAATTCATTTATTCTTTCTCTGAGAATAGCCATATTCTGACTGATGGCAAAACCCTCAACTTCTTGCATGAATGAC
This sequence comes from Gammaproteobacteria bacterium, assembly GCA_965207945.1. GTDB lineage: Bacteria > Pseudomonadota > Gammaproteobacteria > CBDBNL01 > JAAOII01 > JAAOII01. The sequence goes on along the minus strand of OZ242303.1, from coordinate 687,929 downwards.
TCGGAAAAATAAAAACGGACATAATAAAGTCCACCATCTTCCCAATCATCGTTTTCCAAGTCGGTGTATTCTTCGGAGATTAATTTAATTGCTTGCTTGCGACTTTCATTCTGGACAAACGCAATTTCTATGGCAGGATATTCAATCCCTGCAATATCCACCTTGCCATCTGTAGAAAAATAAACATTGCGCAAGCGATTTTTACCCAAAATAATCTTAAATTGCTCTGCTGAGGCATCTATACGTTGTTTAATTGCCGCTTTGGTGTCTACCTCCATTAGAAAATGCACTCCTCCACGTAAGTCAAGCCCCAGGTTAAGCGACTTCCCTCCTGCTAATCTAATCAAGGGCGATGCGGTTTTCAGGCGGTTATAAGTCATTATGTAATCCCCATCATAATTATCTGACAGCCATGCATTCAGTAGGCCGCGAGTTCTTGAACGTTCCTGGGTATCATAAAATCTTATTTCAAAAACCCGTTCTTCAGAACCTCCCCTTCTAAGACGTCCAGCGTATTCGTAAGTGACATTCTGTTCTGCAAGCAGAGCGCGAATTCCATCGCGAAGCTCATTATCAAGAACAATCTGAGCACGGGAAGGTGATAGCTGAAGAGCATATCTATCAGGAGAAAAATTAGGAATAGTATAAAAAATAGCCCAAGCCAGAACAGCCAAGACCACAAAATCCAGCCATATACGCTTCTGTCGTTTAACAGTTTTATAGCGCCGTTCACCTAAGCTATCGCCTAATAGATAACGTAATATCATAAGGTTGCTATAGTATTCTTAGTAGTGGAATCAATATAAATACTATATTGATTTAAGAGTCCCTTTAGGCAAGGAGGTGGCGACTGAGCTTTTCTGCACTTTCATCTTGACGTTATTATCAATTTCCAGCACCAAGAAGCTATCTCCCACTTTTTGAATTACTCCAGCTACACCGCCTGCAGTAACTATTTCATCTCCCTTTTGTAAACCGCCGAGAAGTTCTTTATGAGCTTTGTTTCTTTTGGACTGGGGACGCCATAAGAAAAAGTAAAACACCAAAGCGAATATTCCCAATAAAACAAATGGCTCAAAAGAGCTAAAAGGCGAAGCGCCGTCTGCTGCATAAGCAGGAGTAATAATCATATTTAACATAATTGTATCTAAATTGTATTTAAATTGTATCTAAAAGATAAGTAAAAAAAATAATTTTAACTTATTTAACGCTTAATCTGGACAATAACAAGCATAAAAATCACTAATGAAAGATTTTAATTTACCTTTTTTTATTGCACTTCGCATATTTTGCATCAATTTTTGATAATAAAAGACATTATGACAAGCCGCCAGCTGTGCTCCGCTCATCTCTTTACAGCGAAATAGGTGATGCAAGTACCCTAAACTATAATTTGCGCAGCAATAGCAGTCGCAATCTTCCTGCGGAGGTTGTTCACTTCCCTTATATTTGGCATTGCGAATCTTAATCACGCCAAAACGGGTGAATAACTGCCCATTACGAGCGTTGCGAGTAGGTAAAACACAATCAAACATATCCATGCCACGTGCCACGGACTCCACCAAATCCGCAGGAGTCCCCACTCCCATTAAATAACGCGGAGTGGAGGCAGGCATTAGCGGAGCTATATGCTCTACCGTCTCCAACATTTCTTGCTGTGGCTCCCCCACAGACAAACCACCCAAAGCATAACCGTCAAAGCCAATAGCCGTTAATGCATCCAAGCACTGGTGACGAAGCTCTTTATACATCCCTCCTTGAACTATGCCAAATAGCTGCTGCCCTGGCGGACTTCCTTGCTTATGCGCATCTTTGCATTTTTGCGCCCAAGCCAACGATAAATCCATTGATTGCTTCGCCTGCTGGCGAGAGGCAGGATAAGGAGTGCATTCATCAAAGCACATAGCAATATCCGCGCCTATATCCTGCTGAGCGCCAATAGATACTTCAGGCGAGATAAATACCTTAGAGCCATCAACTGGTGAATTAAAGGTAACGCCTTCTGCACTTATTTTGCGCATGGCACTTAAACTGAACACCTGATAGCCGCCTGAATCAGTTAGGATGGGCTTATTCCACCCCATAAATCTATGCAGGCCGCCAAATTTCTTTATTTCGTCAAGTCCTGGACGCAATAGCAGATGAAAAGCATTGGCTAAAACAATTTGAGCGCCTGCCTCCTCCGCATCCCTAAACAAGGGTCCTTTGAGTGCTCCTTGGGTGGCTATAGGCATGAAGAAAGGCGTTTCCACCTTGCCGTGAGGCAGAGTCAGCTCTCCAGTGCGGGCTTCTCCATCAGTTGCTGTAATACTAAACATCAGTAGCCATATATTAATACAAGTTTGCTAAAAAACCTATTTATAATGCACTTTATGGATGTAAAAAAATCACTTGCTATTATGCAACAACTAAAGCAATACGATAGCCCGACTATATGTAATGCAATTGAAATTATAAAAGGCAGCAGGCAAAGTAGCGGATTCACTTACGCGCCAGTGTTCTGCACAGAGCCACAACTGCCGCCTATGATAGGGTTTGCTAAGACCGCTAAAATTAGAGGCAAAACTCCATCAACAGATGACCCGCAACAAATATTACAAAGGCGTTTGGACTATCATACCTATATGGGTAGCGAAGTTCAGATTGAAGGTAGCAATGGTGAGGATAGCGGCGCAGCTGTAAATATGGCTACGAACGCAGAAATTCTTCCAGCAGTTGCAGTCATTGAAGACATGGATTATCCATCTCCCGTTGCTTGTTTCTTTGGAGAAATTAACATGGTTGTCCATAAGGGATTGGGGCTAAAAGGAGTGCTAACCAGCGGCTTAGTGAGGGACTTGGATAGCATGGAAAAAGGCATGCCTATTATTGCATCTGGAGTAGGAATATCTCATGCGCACGTTCATGTAAAAGAAATTAACACAAAAGTTAATATTATGGGGATGGAAGTTATGCCTAATCAGATGGTGCATGCGGATAAGCATGGAGCCGTGGTAATAGAAGACGATAAGATATTGCAAGCATTACCTGAGGCGATTAATCATATAATCGCCAAAGAAAAAATAGTCATTGATGCGGCGCGCCAACCTGATTTTGATGCGGCAAAGCTCAATGAAGCATGGAAAAGGTTTATTGCAAAATAAACCTATGGGCTGGCAGCTATGCCTAAATTGTTTAGCCATTTAGTAGTCACTGCAGCGGGCAAAGGAACATAGCCATCTTTGACTACAACTTCTTGACCCAAGCGGGAGTATATTAATTTAATCAATTCTCTTTCTAGTGGCGGTAACTCTTGACCAGGTTTTTTATTGATATAAACATACAAAAAGCGCGATAAAGGATATATTCCATTAGCCGCATTAGCTGCTGTCGGCTCAACATACTTGCCTGTGCGAGTGCTAATCGGCAACGCCCTCACCCCTGCAGTTAGGTAACCTATACCCGAATAGCCAATAGCATTCCTGCTATCATTTATAGATTGAACCACCGAAGAAGAACCAGGTTGTTCATTGACAGTGTCTTTAAAATCTCCTTTACACAACCCCTTACTTTTGAAATATCCGTAAGTCCCCGATGCAGAATTTCTACCGAACAACTGAATAGGACGGTTTTGCCAGCCACCAGTTAACCCGAGCTGTCCCCAAGTGGTTATATCCACTGTGCCACCGCATTTACGAGTGGCGGAGAATATCGCATCCACTTGCTTAATGCTCATTCCACCCAAAGGATTATCCTTGTGAACAAACACAGCCAAAGCATCAATAGCTACTGGGAAGTATGTTGGTTTATAGCCGAACTTTTTCTCAAAGTCAGCTATTTCCTTTTCTTTCATTACTCGGCTCATAGGACCAAGGTTTGAACTCCCTTCTATAAGGGCAGGAGGAGCGGTGGAAGAACCAGCCGCCTGAATTTGAACACTTACACTGGGATAAATTTTCTGGAATTCTTCCGCCCACAAAGTCATAAGATTGGCAAGCGTGTCGGAACCAACACTTGATACTTTGCCAGCTATGCCAGTCGTTTTTTTATATTCAGTCAGATTTTTGTCCACGTCTGCATGAGCATCCGCAACAAAAAAAGAACTTAAAATAAAAAAAATGATAACGGTTGTAGTCATCATTGAAAAAATAATTTGTTTCATAGGTTTTATTTCATAGATTAATTAAGGGAATTATATACTACTATACTAATCTCTTGTGGAAAGTGGCATATAATTATCTCATGGTAGAAACTGCATCAACTATGTTGCCTTTGGGAAGCAAAGCAGCGGACTGGAACTTACAAGATAGCGTATCGGATAAATTCTTCAGTTTAGCTGATTTAGCATCGTCTAAAGCAACCGTCATTATGTTTATTTGTAATCATTGTCCCTATGTTAAGCATATTCAAAGCGAATTGGTGGCATTGGCGCGAGATTATCAGCCAAAAGGCGTTTCCATCATTGCAATTAATTCCAACGATGTTGTCAACTACCCTGAGGATTCTCCACCTAAGATGAAAGAAGCAGCCGAAAACAACGGCTATACTTTTCCTTATCTTTTTGACGAGAGTCAGGATGTTGCTAAAGCATATAAGGCAGTATGCACACCAGATTTTTATGTCTTTGATGGTGATTTGGAGTGTGCGTATCGCGGACAATTAGATGATTCCCGTCCGAACAATGGTATTCCTGTAACCGGTAAGGACATCAGAGAGGCATTAGATAGTTTATTGACTGGCGAGAAGGTTAATCCGTATCAGCGAGCCAGCACTGGCTGCAACATTAAATGGAAATAAGTGCCTCGCACTAATTCTTAATTTATCCTGGGGGCATTATACAAACGGGTATCATATAAGCGGGGTATCATATAAGCGTGGCTAAGCACTGCGTCTATACCTCTCTTAAATACTGAGCTGCTTGTTCGGGACTTATGTCCCTTTGCGCTTCAGCAAATACCTCAAATCCCGCCATATATTTACGCTTAATATTGTCCAATAAGGGTGGATAGAAATGGCAATGCAATAGCCGTCCTTCATTCACGCTTTGCTTGTTGCAGCCACCATGCCAGCCCATCATATAAGGAAAAACCCGGTTAAATAACCTGTCGTACTTGCTCGTTAGTTCCTTGAATATTTCCGCCAAAGCAACGCTCGCTGCATCATCAATGTCCGTTAGTTGCAAAAATGGACGACGCGGCAATAATAGTGTCTCGTAGGGCCAGTAAGCCCAATAAGGAATTAATACCGTCCAATATTCATTACGCAGGATAATCCTCTCACCTTGTTTTTCTTCTGCCTCCAAGTAGTCACTCAATAACGCTCGCCCATGACTTTTATAGTAGTTATCTTGCTGCAGATGCTCTGCGGCAACAATATTAGGAATATAGTCGGTAGCCCATATTTGTCCATGTGGATGCGGGTTTGAACAGCCAACCATAGCCCCTTTATTCTCAAATATTTGCACATAAGAATAAATCTTTCCTAATTCTTTACTCTGTGTCGCCCATTGTGAAATTATCTTGCCAATCTCAGCAGTCGTCATATTAGCCAAGTGGACGTTGTGTTTTGGACTATAACATATAACTCGGCAGGCACCTTTTACTTTGCTACGGATAAAAAAATCATCATTCTTGCCTTTGCTTGCCGGGGGGATTGCTATATTGGGGATTGTTATATTGGGGGTTGTTATATCAGTAATTGTGCCGACATCATCCAATAGCTCTGGAGAATCCGAGCTAAGCAGCGCGGGGAAGTCGTTATCAAAAACATACACATCTTTATAATCAGGATTTCTCTCTCCATTTATTTGCCCCTGTATCTCTCCCTTTCCTTGCCCCTGTATTTCCCCCTTTCCTACCCCAGGAGAACGCAAGTTTCGTGGGCATAAATAACATTGTGGGTCATATACTGGAATCGCCTCATCCTTTAGCGTGCTTGACGCTTGCTCAGAGTTGCCCTGCCATGGACGTTGCGTCCTTTGCGAAGAAACCACTATCCACTCTCCACTCAAAGAGTTATAGCGGCGATGAGGGTGAGCACTCATTAGATAGGTTTTAGTTCTCTCGCTCCATCACAAGGAGTAGCGTCCAACAAAGTGGCGTCCAACGATGTCTTTTCTTTATATATTTTTTTTATTTGTTCCACATATTCATCAACTCCATCTTTTGCCACCAACGCCAGAATACAACCAGTAAATCCACCACCAGTCATACGCGCTCCAAGGACGGCAGGATGTTTTACACTTTCATCCACCAGTGTATCCAGCTCATAGCCACTTACTTCATAATCATATCTTAATGAAGAGTGACTCTGGTTAAGTAGCTCAGCAAAACGCTTCATATCTCCAGTTGTCAGAGCTGCCACCGCATCATTAACCCGTTGCGTCTCGCTTAGTATATGCCTGGCTCGTTTATGTAGTGTTTCGTTACCTTGTTGCTGGACTATATCAAGTGCTTGACTATACTTATCAGCAGGAATATCACATAGATTGTTAACTTTAAATTTATCCTTGACTAAACTAAGGCATTCAGAGGACTCGGCGCGCCGTTGATTGTATGCGGTTTCTGCTAGGTTGCGCGGCTTACCGCTATTAACTATTAATAATTTATAATCTCCCCAGCTTGGAGTAATGTAATCACAATCCAGAGTTTGGCAGTCAAGTAGCATCACTCTGTCTTTTTTCCCTAACGCCACGGCGCCTTGATCCATAGTCCCACAATTGACCTTATTAAAAGACACCTCACTTCTATGACATAACAGGGCAGTGGCTTTACGATTAGCATTATCATCTTCTTCATGCCTGAAGTCATGCATGCTTTGCACTGCCATAGCAGTTGCCAATAATATAGACGATGAGCTTGACAATGATGAACCTATTGGCATGTTACCCCAATATAGTAACTCCATTTCCCGCAGCTTAACACCCAGTTTTTGGTATTCAAGCAGAACTCCTTTAGGATAATTAGCCCAACCGTGTTTGGGGTCGTAAGCAATATCGTCCAATGTCGCCCTAACTTTTTCTTGCTTATTAGCCGAGTGCATAACAATAGAAAGTGGGTGAGAGTAATTGCATGTGGGGCTACTATTTTCAGGGTCATTCATACCTTCATGCATATCATCAGATCCCATAAGTGCTGGTGGAGGCACTAGACGCGCCGCTACATAAGTTCCAGCTGATATTGCGGCAGGCAGCACCTTGCCACCACAATAATCAATATGATCTCCCATAAGGTTTACCCTGCCAGGAGCAAAGAAATACCTTATCGTGTCGTTAGTGGAAGAGTATGGAAATGCCTCTGCAAATTTCTCTTGGACCTGTTGAATATTTGAATCGTGCCCGCTCATAGAATTATATACTGAATACATTATATTATTTCTTTTACAGGAGCAGAGCATTACTCGCCCCTCCAGAAATCAGATTATAAGTTTCAGCACCGCATGTATTATTTTTTAGTATTATGCGTAAATTTGCCCATTACATTATTCACTTCATCCCAACCGCCAAGGCACAGCCATTCATTAACAATCTTACAAAATAGCTCAGCTGTCTTGCGAGCATCATACAAGGCGGAATGCGCCTCCTCATTGTTAAAGTCAATCTTTGCTTTGTCGCATGCCAAAGAAAGAATGGTCTGTCCGTAAGCAAGCGCTCCTATGGTTACTGTGTCCAGCACGGAAAAGGCATGAAAAGGATTGCTGTCCTTCAATTGAGATCTTGCTGCCGCCTCTCTTAAGAAAGATAAATCAAAATGGGCATTATGCCCCACCAAAATTGCCCTCTTACATCTGCTGATTTTGAGCTCTTTAGATATTTCATCAAAAACATCCTTCATTACATCTGTTTCATCACGTGGAAATCTTAAAGGATAGTCGGGGTCAATACGATTAATCTCCAACGCTTCTTTCTCAATTATAGAGCCAGCATAAGGGACGATATGGTCACAAATCTCGCGACCTATAGTGATTAAACCACCATCACTAATTTCAAGGAATACCGCAGCTATCTCTAACAGAGGATTTTGTAGCGGATCAGTGCCACCAGTTTCTATGTCTACGACTACTGGCAGAAAACCGCGAAACCTCTTATACATGGGGCTGGCTCTGGTATAAGAACGTGTCATTTGTAGTGTTTGATGGTTATATATTCTTTAGCGTATTCCTTAGTCATCAACATCGGTTACCCTCCATTTTAGTGTTTCGCCAGCTGCCATAGGAACATACGTATCAGCATCAACTTGAGTGGAAATAGTTTGCGGGACTTGATTTTCTTGCATCTGGATAGTTATTTTATCCTGTGCTACTGGGAAATGATAAAAATTTGCGCCATTAATAGAAGTAAAATCAGCAAGATTATCTAATGCTCCAATTTCATCAAATATCTGGGTGATTATCTCCATCAAAAACGGAGCACTGAATACTCCAGCACATCCGCAGGAACTCTCTTTGTTTTCCTTGGTATGAGGTGCAGAGTCGCTGCCAAGGAAGGCGCGCGGAAAGTTATCTATTACTAAAGAGTTTAGGGCGGCGCGGTCTTCTTCCCTTTTTAATATTGGCTTGCAGTATAAATGGGGTTTAATTGTTTCACCCAGCAGGTGGTTACGGTTATACCATAGGTGCTGTGGAGTTATAGTGGCAGCGGTTTTATCACCTGCCTCTTTTAGATAAGCAACCGCTTCTTTGCTGCTAATATGTTCCATAGTTATACGCAGTTCTGGGAAGTTAGCGCGTACTTTAGTGAGAGTTGTTTCTATGAAAATTCCTTCACGCTCAAAAACATCATCTTGTGGATTAGAAGATTCTCCATGGACTAAAAGAGGTATATCTAATTCTTGCATCTTATCCAGCACTGCAAAGCAATTGGTTATATCAGTAACTCCGTTGGCAGAATTGGTGGTAACTCCTTGCGGATACCACTTAACTGCAAAGAAATTTGTTATGTTAGTCGCTGCCATTATTTCCTCCGTTGTAATTTCATCTGTAAGATACATTGTCAACAGCGGTTGTAGTTTGCTGTTAGCGCTAAGGTGTTGGGCAATCTCTTTGCCATAGTTTGTAATAGAGTCCGCGGTAGTTAACGGACGTGACAAATTAGGCATTACCACACACCTGCCAAAGCAACGTTGACTCGCAGCTATGGTTAGTGGCAATACATCCCCTTCCCGCCAATGAACGTGCCAATCGTCCGGACGCGGAATGGATATTTTAGGATGCAGTGGCGCTTCTTCCTTCTGTATTTCCTGCTTTGGCTTCATCCAATATCTGAGGGTATGGATAGTCGTAGCCCAACAATTGTTTTAAAATAGGGCTGGCGCTATCAATTACCGATTGTTTGACGCCGCGTTTTTGATCCTCCATAGGTTTAATGAATTTAGGCAGATACTGAATTAAAATTCCTGTTCTGTCATGGTCGCTATTATTTGGCATAGCGCAATGCCACGTCATTCCAAAGAATACAGCCACATCTCCTGGTTGACCAGTAATCCTGGCTGCCTTGTCATAAAACTCTTTCTCATCTTTTTCGTTGGGGTAGCGACACAAATTTTGTGATTTAGGAAGTATCGCAGTTCCTCCACTTTCTACGCTAAACTCGTCTAACATCACTGTAACCTGACAATTCAAGGGGAAGCTTGGGTTGATATTATGTGGGAAACTTTCCCTTTTATACATATCCCAATAAGGGTAATCTATGTGTGGCTCTTGTCCTGGTCCTCCTGGTAGGATGCGGTTTGCAGCAATGGAACCAAGGCAGAATTCATTGCCGAGGAACTTGCCAACCAACTCTATTACTTTAGGGTGCTGCACCATATCAACAAATACGTCTCCTTTGTTCAGCAGATTCCAAACCCTTCTTTGTAAAGCCACTTTATCGCCACTTTTACCTTGAAAGTGAGTAACTGTGTCTGCTTCTGCGCTTTCTGCCATTATTATTTCTCTCGCTTCTTTAACTTTTGATGCGTCAAAAAGCTGTGGGAGAACTAAATAGCCCGCGCCTGTCATTAATTCCTGGACTTGATTTTCTGTAGTCATTGTCTATTCCCTGTGATTCTAAATATGTTAATAGTTATATTATAGGAAACTTTAATGCAAAGTCAAGAAAGTTTTTTTGATTAATATTTGTGGCAGTTCTTGAGAGCCGTCTCCTCTATTCCCCCCTCCTATATACTCCTATTCCTTGTTAGCAGCGGCTACTTTTGCTTTATATTCACTGATAAGCTGCTGATTGCCTGCCACTAAAGAATAATCGGCAGATGGGTCAGTCGTGGAATAATTGTTTATTTCTCTATGATCCTCACTTTCTATAATCTCTGAGCCATCCAAAGAGCACACAAAGCCACTTGCTTCTTTTATAAGCATAACCGCCATTGGCAGCAACATACCCATATTAGGGCTGCAAAACATATCTAATCTACCAGCAGCGCAATCAATTAAATCTAACAGAGGCGAACCACTGGATATTACTAACGCGGCATCTTGGTGGATAAATTGCGGTATCCTACTTTCCTTATCACTTGTAATAGCAAGAGTCATTCCCTCCATTTTTCCTGTGAGGTTGACACGTAACCGATGGGTTCTACTATGCGCGCCGCTATTTAGCCGGCTCCAATAATAACTGCCTTGAACTGGTTCAAAAATTAAAATTTTGTGTAGCCGTTTATTAAGATAACTCACAGCAAGCACACTCCAGCGCTCTAATCCTTTGCGATAGCTTATATCTTCAACAACAGGGAAGTAACGCCAGTAGTGCTCGCTATATGATTCTTCATAAGATTTCATTGGCATTACTTCGTCATCCGGCAGGATAAGCTTTTCTCTGGGCAGAAAGTTTTCAAGTTCCGCAGCGAAATTCTCTTGCTGCTTGTTGCGATACAGGGCTAGCCTTTCTTCTCCAATATATTTGGGGGCTAGTTCCGTTTGTTTAATTCTTAAGAATGAAGCAAGTGGTCGGATAAAACGATAAACTGTATTTATGGTGGGTTCACTAATCATAAGCCCATTGTATAGGAAACATTACCAACTTACTTGATTTGGACGCTGCTATATCAATTAGTTATCAATTAGTGTCTAAAATCTTTCATAAACGAACAAAAATCCATAACATCTTCTTCTCTCATTGCATTGTATATGCTCGCCCTTATTCCGCCCAGAATTTTATGCCCCTTGAGATTAATAAAACCATTATCCGCTGCATCTTTAATGAACTTTTCTTCATAAGATTTATCCGCGAGTTCAAAAACAACATTGGTTAAAGAGCGATACTCAGGGGTTATATGATTGACATAGAATCCATCACTTTCATCTATCGTTTTATACAAAGCATTAGCTTTGCGCTGATTAATTTTGCTTAGTTCTAAAATCCCGCCTTTATCTATAATCCATTCGCACACGAGGTTACAAACATACTCAGCAAAAGTATTCGGCGTATTAAACAAAGAATTACACTCATGCATTGTTTGATAATTTAATATTCCTGGCGTTTCTTTTCTTGCCTTATTATTTAGAAGCTCGCGGCTAATGCTAACAAATGTGATACCTGCTACACCAAGGTTTTTTTGAGCGCAAGCATAAGCCAAATCAAAGCGAGAGAAATCCAAAGGACAAGCGGCAATACAACTTGATACATCAGCAACTATCGGCAGATTTCCCGCCTGGGGAATTTCAGGCAACATAATTCCATCAATCGTCTCGTTATGACAATAATGAAAGTAATCACCTTTTTCCTGCCACTTATCATTTTCACCAGGGTTTATTGTCTGTAATTGCGCTTCATCTTCTTGCCGCGAATTATAGTTATCTTTATAAGCCGCAGTTAATTCGGCATCATCAACCTCTGGCATAATTAAGAATTTTTTATCATCAAACAACACTGATGTGGTGCTGGTTATATTTCGCGCCATTCTCTCCGCCATAGCCGACCAATAGCCGCTTATCAGATAAACCGCCTTCCCTCCTTCTTCCCTACTACGAGTCAGGTTAAGAGGAATCGCAGAAAATTGTCCACGCGCTCCGCCTGGCATTAAAAGAATTTCATGCTCTTTAGGGATGTTAAAAACTTTGCGCAGATTAACCTGCAATTGATTATGTAGTTGTAAAAAAGCATCTGAGCGATGACTTATCTCCATAACTGAAACACCGCTTGATTGCCAGTCCAGTAATTCTTGCTGAATTTGAGTTAATACCTCAAACGGAACAGCCGCAGGACCAGGAGAAAAATTAACTTTCCGCATAATAAAACTATAGCCGCCTAATTATATTGCTACATTGCAAGATTACGAATATCGCCAAGTAAATTTGATATATATGAAGTAAATTTAGCTCCATCCACTCCATTTACAGCGCGATGGTCATAAGAAAGCGCCAAAGGCATCATCAGACGCGGCACTAAATGCTCGCCCTGATATACTGGAACTTTATTAACTCGTGAAACCCCTAAAATAGCCACCTCAGGTATATTAATAATTGGCGTAAATTGCCTGCCGCCAGCCGCTCCTAAACTTGAAAGAGTAATGCATCCGCCTTTCATATCATTGGCGGTTATGCGGCGATTGCGTGCCCTATCTGCAATGCTTGATACTTCTGCCGCCAACTCCCAAATATTCTTTTTATCCACATCCTTGATTACGGGAACCATTAGCCCCGCTGGAGTATCCACTGCCATTCCTATATGGTAGTAGTGTTTTTGAATAATTGTATTGCCTCGTAACGAAACATTAAATTGAGGTAATTCTTGCAGAGTTAAAGCCAATGCTTTTAATAAAAATGGTATAGGAGTGAGTTTAATATTCTTCTGCTCTGCCAATGACTTCTGCATCTTACGAAAGTTCTCTAAATCTGTAACATCAGCGTCTTCAAACTGGGTAACATGAGGCGCGGTTAACCATGCCCTTTGCATATTGTCAGCCGTCAGAGATTTAATCTTGTCCATCGGCACTTCTTCAACCTTGCCGAAAGCGGCAAAATCCACCACAGGAGCTGCGGCTATAGAAGACGTAGTTGTCGCGCCGCTTAATCTCTGCTTGATATATTGCTGGACATCTTCTTTTAATATTCTTCCATTAGCTCCACTACCAGTAACTTGGTTTAAATCCGCTCCTAATTCTCGTGCCATCTTGCGCACTGCGGGACCTGCATAATAATTGTCCATTGGTGCAGATAATTTAGTCGGTTCATACTCTACAGATTTATCGGACGGAGCAGATGCAGATGCAGATGTTTCCGCTGGAGCTGGGGCAGGTGCTTTGGCTGGAGCGGATGTTTCTACTGGGCTAGGTGCAGGTGCTTCTGCTTTAGCTGGAGCAGATGTTTCCGCTGGAGCTGGCGCAGGAGCAGATGTCTCCGCTGGGGCTGGCGCAGGGGCAGATGTTTCCGCTGGAGCAGAATCAGAGGCATTCAATTCTGCTACCTCGCTCCCTTCCTTAACCTTATCCCCTACTTTAACCTTAACCGCAATTATTTCTCCTGCCTGCGGACATGGCACTTCCATAGATGCTTTATCACTTTCCAACACCACTAATGCCTGTTCCTTTTCAACCTTATCCCCTTTGGCTATAAGAACTTCTATTACCTCTACTGCTTCGTCTGTTCCTATGTTTGGGATCTTTACGATTGTCATTTCAGAATAATACGATTATTGATACGTTTATTGATACCTTTATTCATATAGGGAATATGGGCGTTTGGTATCCACTTTCAAAGAAGCAGCCGCTTTATTAAGCTCCGCCAACGAAAATTTACCTTGCTGGAATAAAGTGGCAAGTGAATAATAAGCAATATGTTTAGCATCCACTTCAAAGAAATCTCGTAGATTGGCGCGCGAATCACTGCGTCCAAAACCATCGGTGCCTAAACAATAGTAAGGGGCTTTAATGAATGGTCTAAGTTGTTCAGGGTACTGACGGATATAATCAGTTGTGGCAACCACTGGACTACCAGCAAAAGCATCCTTGCTGCCTTTGCTGCTGCTTTTGCCCCCACCATTCAAACATTTATCAATATGTGAAACATCATCATTCTTTGCGGCAGGATTTAAATATCTGCGTCTCTGAATTTCAGTTGCCTCACGGGTGAGTTCGTTACAGCTGGGAGCGCTCCAAACCTGAACCCCAAGGTTGTATTTTTTGTTAAGCACTTCTGCTGCTTTTATCACCTCCAAAAGGATACTCCCGCTACCAATTAATCTGATACTCTCGCCGCTACCTTTATGTTCGCTAAAAAGATACATCCCTTTAATGATTCCCTCTTCGCACTTAGGTGGCATAGCTGGATGATGATAATTTTCATTCATCGTAGTAAGGTAATAAAATACTCCTTCGCATTTCTCATACATTCTGCGCATGCCTTCGCGCAATATAACCGTCAACTCATAAGAAAATGTGGGGTCATAAGATATACAATTAGGAACTGTTCCAGCAAGAATATGACTATGTCCATCAAGATGTTGTAAGCCCTCTCCTGCCAAAGTGGTGCGACCCGAGGTCGCACCTATAAGAAAGCCACGCGCCTGCATATCTCCCGCAGCCCAGATAAAATCGCCCACTCTTTGAAAACCAAACATTGAATAAAAAATGTAAAAAGGCATCAAAGTAAGGTTATTATTATATGTTGAGGTAGCAGCGGCTATCCAGGCGGCTATTGACCCCGCTTCATTTATACCCTCTTGTAAAATCTGTCCTTTTACATCCTCACGATAATACATAATTTGGTCGGCATCTTGCGGAACATACTTTTGCCCCACACTTGAATAAATCCCCACCTGACGAAAAAGACCTTCCATGCCAAAGGTTCTTGCTTCATCTGGCACTATGGGAACTATGCGTGAACCGATATCTTTATCGCGGCATAGGGTTGCAAGAGTTCGCACAAAAGACATAGTAGTGGAGTATTCGCGCTCGCCACTATCCTCAAGCTGCGCTTTAAAAGCGCTAAGTGGGGGGACTTTTAATTTCTCACACACATCTCTTCGTTGCGGGACGAAGCCGCCAAGGGCGGAACGGCTTTTCTTAAGATACTTGCTTTCTGCGCTATTAGCCGCTGGCTTACAATAGGGCATTTTTGCCAGGTTCTCATCAGAAACTGGTATACGAAACCTATCACGAAACTTTTTGAGCCCTTCCATATCCAGTTTCTTAATTGAATGAGCTATATTATCCGACTCACCTGGTGTGCCGTAGCCCTTAATACTTTTTGCTAAAATTACAGTTGGTTGTCCTTTATGATTAAATGCTTTTTTGTAAGCAGCATAAACCTTATGCACATCATGTCCGCCACGATTAAGCCGATAAATTTCTTCATCGCTCATACCTTCTACCATCTTACGCAATTCATCATAAGCACCAAAGAAATTATCACGCGTATATTTGCCTCCCTTATTCTTGCAATTCTGATATTCGCCATCAACCACTTCATCCATGCGGCGCACTAATAATCCTTTATCGTCTTTTTCCAATAAAGGGTCCCATCTCCTGCCCCATAAAACCTTAATAACATTCCAACCGGCACCCTTAAATACCCCTTCAAGTTCTTGAATAATCTTGCCATTACCGCGCACTGGACCATCTAATCTTTGCAAGTTACAGTTGACAACAAATATTAAATTATCTAGCTTCTCGCGTCCAGCAAGCGCTAATGAACCCAATGACTCTGGTTCATCACTTTCGCCGTCTCCCATAAAACACCATACCTTGCGGTCATTCATTGGTAATAGTCCGCGCCTATCTAAGTACTTCATAACGTGGGCTTGATGGATTGCCTGCATAGGACCCAAGCCCATTGATACAGTGGGAAACTGCCAATAGTCGGGCATAAGCCATGGGTGTGGATAGGATGATAAAGATTTTTTCTTGTCTAAATATTTGCCCTTGCCCGCCTCACAACGGAAATTATTAAGATGCTCCTCAGTTATCCTGCCCTCAAGAAAAGAACGAGCATAGATACCGGGAGAAGAATGTCCTTGGAAAAAAATCATATCACCACCTTCTTTTCTGTCAGGACCATGAAAGAAGTGATTAAAACCAATCTCATAAAGAGTGGCAATGGAAGAGAAGGTAGAGATGTGTCCGCCTATACTTGAATCATTAATGTTGGCGCGCATCACCATTATCATTGCGTTCCATCTTATGTATGAACGAATACTTTTTTCAATATGTAGGTCTCCAGGATAAGCTGGCTCCGCAGAACGCGGTATAGTATTGACATAAGGAGTATTTATGGAAAACGGTAATTCCACCCCCTCCATACTCGCCTTTTGCGATATTGCATGTAAAATTTCCTCCCCTCTTTTTCTGCCGCTATGACGACAGATGTCTTCAAAAGCGGCAAGCCATTCCTGGATTTCTTCGTCTTCCACTCCAGCCGCTGTTATGGATGTCTTCTCGTTCATTGCGTTAGTTTAACACAGAAGATGTCCTCACACCTTCTTCTTTCAATAATTTTTTAAGAGTCGTCCTGCACTCATCCACTGCGTTTTCATCATAACCACGAAATACCACCTTAACTACATATTCACCTTTATCATCTTGGCGCGGGTAGCTACCTATTTCAATTCCTGAATTACTCTCTTCCAGTTGCGTCAATTGGGCGGCAATACGGCTTTCGCCAGCATGGACATAAACTGATTTATTATGTAAAATTTTACTGGCAACAATATCCTTGAATATAAAATCTAACATTGCCTTAAAAATGCTGGGCACTCCTGCCAAAACATAAGTGTTGTGCAAACGAAAGCCAGGAGCTGCGCTAACCTCATTATCTATTAACTCCGCCCCTGCTGGAATATAAGCCATCTTACGAATGGCGTCATTTATGTAAGCGGGATTATTATGACGACTTTCCATCCGCTGCAATGCCTCATCATTCAGGAGTAAATCAACATCAAAGCATTTGGCTATCGCCTGCGCGGTTATATCATCATGAGTGGGACCTATGCCTCCACTGGTAAAAACATAGTCGTAATTCTCGCTGCAATGGCGCACTGCGGAAATAATTGCTTGTTCGTCATCGCGCACCACACGTGCTTCAATTAAGGATATTCCTTTTTGATTAAGATGAGCTATTAGTTGCACTAAATTGCCTTCTTTGGTGGAACCATCCAAAATCTCATTGCCTATTATGATGAAGGCGGCGCTGGGTATCTTATTTTGCATCTGGTTATTATAATATAAATATAATCCCCTATAATTTAGGTATGATTATCTTTGCTGTTGAGAGCTCATGCGATGAAACCGCAGTCGCAGTTTATCAATCAGGAGTGCTAGCGCACAGAGTATACTCGCAAATTGATATTCATCAAGAATATAAAGGCGTAGTACCAGAACTAGCGGCACGCAGTCACATTCAAAAGCTGATTCCTCTCACTAAAGATTGCCTTAATGCCGC
Organism: Gammaproteobacteria bacterium; assembly: GCA_965207945.1. Classification (GTDB taxonomy): domain Bacteria; phylum Pseudomonadota; class Gammaproteobacteria; order CBDBNL01; family JAAOII01; genus JAAOII01. The sequence goes on along the minus strand of OZ242303.1, from coordinate 670,580 downwards.
CGCCATCAACAAAAAGGATATTTCCGCAGTCGCCTATACCATGGGACCAGGTCTAATTCCCTGCTTAATAGCTGGCGCTTCTTATGCCCGCTCCCTTGCTTATGGTTTAGGAGTGACGGCACTTGGCATTCATCATCTGGAAGCCCATATTCTTTCGCCCTTATTGGCTGAAGATAGCAACAACAAAGTGGATTTTCCGTACATAGCGCTGTTAGTCAGTGGAGGGCATACACAACTATATATAGTGCGCGACTATGGCAAGTATGAACTATGCGGGCAGAGTGTGGATGATGCGGTAGGAGAGGCGTTTGATAAGAGCGCGGTTTTGCTTGGCTTACCCTACCCAGGCGGAGCCGAGCTGGAAAAATTAGCAAGAAACGGCAATCCAGATAAGTATCCACTAACCATGCCTATGGCGCATAGTGGCGATTATAACTTTAGTTTTAGTGGCATTAAAACCCAAGTGCGTTATCTATTGGAGAAACTAAACATTAATAATGCCAAGGATGCAGCGGAAAACCCAGCGGAAAATCCAGGGGAAAACCCAGGTGAAAACATAGAGGAATCCATCAAGGCAGATGTGGCGGCATCATTCCAAAAAACCATTGCTCATGGATTACTTAATAAGGTATTTGCTTTGGCAAGCAGCAGTGGAATAGCAAAGGTGGCGTTAGTAGGCGGAGTCAGCGCCAATGGTTATCTGCGTAATCTAGCACAAGAGCGCGCCAAAGAAGCGGGGTTTCAATTATTTTTTGCTCCAGCGCAATATTGTACCGACAATGCAGCTATGGTTGCCCTAACCGCGGAATATAGATTACGTCGCGGACAAAAAAATGGACTAATTATACGTAGCAAACCGCGACTTCCAATACCTGGTATTGAGAGTTCATCGTAAGTTAGTCGTAAATTTCTGTAAATTTCTGCAAGTTCCAGCAAATTAAAGACGGGTTATGCGGGCGCGTTTGTGGGGTTTGGGGTAATCGGGATTATAATGCAAACCGCGGCTTTCTTTACGCTTCATTGCCGAACGAATTATTAAGTCAGCGCACAGTATGAGATTGCGTAGTTCCAATAGGTCGCGATGAACTCGGTAGTTGCTATAGTATTCTTTAACTTCTTCTTGCAGTAGCTTCACTCTTCTTAGCGCCCGCTCCAAACGTTTATTAGTGCGCACTATTCCCACATAGTTCCACATAAAGCGGCGCAGTTCATCCCAATTATGACTAATAATAACTTCCTCATCAGAGTCGGTTACACGACTCTCATCCCATCCCTTTGGTTCGGGAGGCATGGCAACTTCTGCTATGCTATTAGTAATGTTAATGGCAGCAGAGCGCGCCATCACCAAGCACTCCAGCAGTGAATTACTTGCCAGACGATTCGCCCCATGTAGTCCAGTGTATGAGGTCTCGCCTAAAGCATAGAGTCCGCTAACATCAGTCCTGCCCTGAATATCTGTCATCACTCCGCCACAACTATAATGAGCTGCTGGCACAACAGGAATCGCCTCCTTAGTTATGTTAATTCCAAGCTTTAGGCACTGCGCATAAGTGGTGGGAAAACGTTTTTTTGTGAAGGTTGCTGCTTTATGACTTATATCCAAATAAACAAAATCTAACCCATGTTGTTTCATTTGGAAATCAATGGCACGCGCCACAACATCACGTGGCGCCAATTCAGCTCGCTTATCAAACTTGCTCATAAACTCTCTGCCATCTGGCAGCAGAAGTCGCGCCCCTTCACCGCGCAATGCCTCGCTAATTAAAAAGGACTTAACCAACGGATGATACAAACAAGTGGGATGAAACTGACTAAACTCCATATTCGCTACCCTACAGCCAACTCTTTTAGCCATAGCTATGCCGTCACCCGTGGCACTTTCTGGATTGGTGGAATATAGATAAACCCTGCTAGCGCCGCCAGTTGCCAATGCTGTAAACTTAGCGCTATGAGCATGCACCTTGCCACTTTTTACATTAAGGATATAAGCGCCTATGCATCTTTTGCGATGCATAATTAAATCAACCGCCAAGCTATTAGGGAATATTTTAATATTGGGGGATTGCAACATTTCAGTTCTGAGAGTTTCCGCCAATGCCTTGCCAGTTCTATCGCCAGCATGAATTATCCTTCTTTTAGAATGCCCACCTTCTTTGCCTAAATCTGGCTGCTGGCTCTTGCCACGTAAAGTTGCAGGAAAGCCCATTGCCAATAGCTCATCTACTGCGGCGCGGCTGTTATTTACCATGAAGTTAACTACCTTAGAATCACATAGTCCCGCCCCCGTATTGATTGTATCTTCAATATGTTTTTGCGGAGAGTCCTCATCACTAAAAGGCACCGCTATGCCGCCTTGCGCCCAATAGGTGGCGCTTTCTTCAAAACTTCCTTTACTGATAATTGCAACCTTAATATTATTAGCGGCTAACCTAACAGCCAGCTGCATACCCGCCGCCCCCATGCCTATTATTAGGACGTCAGTATATTTCATGATTTCATGATTTCATTATTTGTCAGCTTTCATTATTTGTTAGCCGAATAATTCTGCTGCGCGCGAATACTATTCAGCATCACGGCGCAAGCAGATGCCACATTCAAACTCTCCGTTTGAGAGGAGGTATTAATTCGGCACACAAAATCACTATTCTTAATTGGTAGAGGACGAATCCCTTTACCTTCGCTGCCCATCAATAACACTATTGGCATGTCACACTTGAGTTTATCAATTGATGTCTTTGCCGCCGCATCTGCCGCCACCACCCAAAATCCATTATCCTGCATTATCTGAATACTGCGGGTTAGGTTGGTAACCCTAATCAACTTCATCCATTCCACCATGCCAGCAGAAGATTTAACACAGGTAGCGCTTATAGGAGCAGAGTTATTTTTAGGAAAAATAATCCCACTACAAGAAAAAGCTACTGCATTGCGAATACAGGCACCCATATTATGTGGATCGGTGATGCCATCCAACGCTAGGTATACTTCTTTATATCCTGCTTTATTATCGCCAGCATTAGCATTGGCGAGATTATTCTTTTTACCAATATCTTTTAGATAATTCTCATCATAAATATGCAGGTCAGCGCAGTGCGCGGCGCAAAATTGATGTGTCTCGCTGGGAAATTGTTTGGCAAATTGGGCTTTCTCCCAATATTCAACTGGGATTTTAGATTGTTTGGCGCTGGCTGTAAGTTGTGGCAGATTACTATGCTTGGCGAGTATCAGGCATCTTGCTCTGCCGTGTTTAATAGCATTTACGACAGGATGAATTCCATAAATTAATTGAGGCATTTGTATAAAATACTTCTTACTGAATCAATGTAAAATCTACCTTGCGTTCTTCAATCCTTATGCGATCCACTTTAACCGATACAGAGTTGCCCATACGAAATACTTTACCTTTTCTAACTCCTTGCAATATCTGCTCGCCTGCATCATATTTGTAATAATCATCACGCAATAATCTGGTGACCACCATCCCTTCAACTGGTATATCAGTGAGACGCACAAAGAAACCACGTTCGGAAATATAAACTATGGTGCCTTGATGAACCTTTTCGGGCTGTTTTTCAAGATAACGACATTTCAAAGCATCTACCACTTGCCACACCGCCTTATTTATATTACGTTCCTGAGTAGAACATAATGCGGCTATATCGTCAATTTCTTTTTTGCTATAGTCATAATGTTCTTGCTTCTCTTCCTTCTTTGCTAACGATTTCTTAATTGCTCTATGGGTTAACAAATCTGGGTACCTGCGAATTGGCGAAGTAAAGTGAGTATAGGCATCATAATTCAAGCCAAAATGACCTCCAGGACTAACCCGATATAATGCTTGCTGCATGGATTTAAGGACTACCATCTCAAGAATTGCCGCCTCAGAATACTTATTAATCTGGTCTAAAATCTTGCAATAAATAGCGCTATCAACCTCATTAGTTGGCACTTTGATATTGTAATAATTAAAGAACAAACGTAAAGTGTTTAATTTTTCTTGCTCGGGCGGCGGATGAACGCGATAACAAAAAACTGCATTTTGGGCAGCAAGATAGTTAGCGGCGCATACATTGGCAACTAACATTGCCTCTTCTATCATCAGATGGGCGATTCCACGCTGATATTGATGCATGCCTGTAACCTTGCCGTGGTCATCCAAGTTCACTCTAATTTCCTCCAGGTGACGAAAATCCAGTGCATTCCTTTTACGGCGACCTTCCAGCAGAACTTCGGTTAACTTATGCAATGCGGTTAATGACTCCTTCACTTCATCGCTAATAAATTCCTTGCCAGATTCTGTGGAAGCCATTGCTCCGCTATTTATAAAATTGGATACATCCTCATAAATTAATCTAAAGCGAGAATATATAACCGCAGAGTAGAATTCACTCTCACGCACAACTCCCTTGTGGTCAATTTTCATTTCACACACCAATACTAAACGTTCTACATTGGGGTTTAGTGAGCATACTCCGTTACTCAAGTTTTCTGGCAACATAGGGACTACTTTATTGGGAAAGTATACTGACGAAGTTCTTGCTACTGCCTCCTTATCAATGTCGCTGGCAGGTGTAACATAATGAGATACATCAGCAATGGCAACCCATAAGCGCCAGCATCCATCTTCTTCAACGCAAAAAACCGCATCATCATAATCTCGCGCGTCTGAACCATCTATGGTAACAAAGGGCAGATGCAGCAGGGAACGACGATTATCTTTATCCTCAGACATGACATGGTCGGGAATTTTTTGGGCTTGATTAATGACATTTGCAGGAAACTCATCATTCAGGTTATACTCACTAATCGCCAAATCCACTTCTACGTTTCCGTTATCATTGCCTCCCACCACTCGGACAATTTCACCTTCAAGCATATCAGGTAATATAAGATCCTCTTTAACCAACAACTTAACTTCCACGATGCAATCATGAGGTATCTCTTTGTCTGGCTTGGTTAAGTGAATTTGACGGGGAATGCGCGTGCTATATGGGACTGCGAATATCTCATTATTCTTCTTAACATACCTTGCCATTATAGAATGGCGCGAACGGGAGTTAATCTTTACTAAGCTAACAACTACCTTGCCCCTGGCACTCATCTTAGTGGACTTGACTGTAACTATATCGCCGTCCAACACCTTATTCACATCATCATTAGATAAAGTAAACTCTATACGGCTATTGAATTCTTCAATAAAGACGCCCCCAAAAGGAGTACCTATTACCTTTCCTTCATGAATTATGCCTTGCTTACCTTTGTTCCTGTTTCCGCCCGAACTCCTGTTTCTACCCCAGTCCCTCTTTCCACCCGAACTTCTGCTTCCACCCGAACTTCTGCTTCCACCCGAACTTCTGCTTCCACCTGAACCTCTGCTTCCGCCTGAACTCCTGCTTCCATCTGAACTTCTGCTTCCGCCTGAACTCCTGCTTCCATCTGAACTTCTGCTTCCGCCTGAATTTCTTCTTTCTCCTGAATCCCTGCCTCCATCTGAACTCTTTCTTCCGCCTGAATTTCTTCTTTCTCCTGAACTCCTGTTTCCATCTGAATTTCTTCTTTCTCCTGAATCCCTGCCTCCATCTGAGTCCCTGCTTCCACCCGAGCGGGATGATCTACGCTGATTCATTAAGCCGATTCAGGAGAGGATGCAGATGCAGATATAGGTAAGGCGGGATCATTACCCCACTCTTGCCATGAACCATCATAACCTCTGGTAGATATGCCAAGATATGTCGCAATTAAAAAAGCTACAGAAGATCTTCTATGCGCTTGGCAATACACCACTACTTCTTGCTCTGGGGCTTGTTTATCTTTTAGGAGTTCTGATAATATTTTTGCCGCCTCTTCTTTAGGGAGAATTCTACCCTTGTCATCCAAAAACTTAGTCCACTCCAGATGATGAGCTCCCGGTATATGCCCTCCTCTTTGCGCTCGCACATTTTCTCCGTTCCACTCAGCATAACTGCGCGTATCCCATAAAAATAAATCTTTGTTAGGTAAAGAATCCACAATTTGCTTAGCAGTTACCTTATGAGGAGAATCAAGTGGAAAATGAATATCCAGCGCATCCACAGAAGTGTTTGTATCCGTTGAAGAAGCATTCTCAGCAGGTGAAACCACCTCATTGCCTGCTTCTTGCCAAGCCAATAGCCCGCCATTCAAATAACTGAAATCATTAATTCCAGCAACTGCTAAAGTCCAGTATAATCTTGCTGCATTCAGTCCGTATTCATCATCAAAAGCCACTATATGACGAGATGACGTATAACCAACCTCTGCCAAAGCTTTAGCAAATTTTGCCTCGGATGGCAATAGATTAGGGCAAGGGAGTTCTCCGCTCACTATATCTTCAAGGGATAAGTGAATCGCCCCTGGAATTGTCTGATTTTCATAAATTTCAAGTGCAGACAAGTCAAGCAGCAGCACATCTTTATGGTTTTTTAACTCAATCAGTTCCTGTGGAGTTACTATTAAGCCGTCAATTAAGGTGTTTATCATATATAATAATTGTAAATATCAGACATTATAACACTAAATTATGGACTTTCAAGAACTCATATTCCGCTTGCAGAAATACTGGCAACAGCAGGGTTGCATCATTATGCAACCGTTGGATGTTAGAGTAGGCGCTGGCACTTTTCACCCAGCAACATTTTTATATGCATTGGGACCCGAGCATCATAGTAGCGCTTATGTCCAACCATCGCGACGCCCTACAGACGGCAGATATGGTGATAATCCTAATCGCTTACAACACTATTACCAGTTTCAGGTTATGCTAAAACCAGCGCCAGAAGATATAACTGATTTGTTCTTTAATTCTTTAATTCAGCTAAACCTTGACCCACAGGTGCATGATTTTCGTCTGGTAGAGGATAATTGGGAGTCGCCTACCCTCGGCGCTTGGGGGCTTGGTTGGGAAGTATGGCTAAATGGCATGGAAATTGCCCAGTTTACTTATTTTCAACAGGTAGGAGGAAGTGATTGCAAGCCGATAAGCGGTGAGTTAACCTACGGGCTGGAAAGAATTGCAATGTACCTGCAGCAAGTTGATAATGTATATGATTTGGTATGGGCGCAAAAAAGCAACAAAACCGAACAGGGTAATAGCAAGGGTAGCAAGGGTAGCAAGGTTAGTATGAATAGCGGCGACATAAAAGATGACTTAAAAGATGTAGTTACTTACGGAGATATTTTCCAGCAAAATGAATATCAGCAGTCAGTGTATAACCTTGAGAAGGCAGACATAAATGCCCTGTTTAATCAATTTGAACAATGCCATAAAGAATGTAAAACATTGGCGGCTGAGGGACTTCCCTTACCCGGCTATGAGCAAGCACTGGAAGCATCCCATATATTTAATATTTTAGATGCCCGCCAAGCAATATCTGTCAGTGAAAGACAAAAATTTATCCTAAGAGTCCGTGAGCTAACCTTTGCGGTTGCCAAGTCCTACCTTGATATAAGATATGAAGCTGGCTTTCCATTAGTACCAGAGCAGGAACGCGCTAAAGCACTGCAAGAATACTCTGCAAAAAAGCAAAATTCAAAGAAAGAATCAAAGTGAAAATCAAAGTGAAAAAACACAGCAACCTTCTTATAGAAATAGGATGTGAAGAACTTCCCGCAGCTCAACAACCGCAATTAATTGCCGACTTCTCTGCGGGACTAAGCAAGCTGCTTGATGAACATGGGCTGGCATATCAAGGCATCAAGAGCTATGTAACTCCAAGGAGATTAGCCCTCATTATCCAACAGGTTCAAACCAAGCAAGACGACACGGAAGAATTGCGTAAAGGACCTGCAACTAAAAACGGCTTCAACGAAAAAGGTGAACCCACTCCAGCAACACTTGGATTTGCCAAAAGCTGCGGGGTTGAACATAATAAATTGCAGCGGATGAGCAGCGACAAGGGGGAGTATCTATGCTACAAAGTCCAGGTTACAGGACGCTACATCCAGCAAATACTACCGCATAAGTTAGGCAATCTAATAACAAAACTGCCAAAAGGCAGAACTATGAGGTGGGATGACAGCAACAATAGATTTGTTAGGGCAGTGCGTTGGTTGTTGTTATTATTGGATGATGAAGTAATTAGCTGGGACGAATTTGGTTTAACTGCCTCCAACTTAACTCAGGGACATAGGTTTTATACTAGCAGCCCCATAACAATTAATCATTGTGATGAATATGAGGAGAAACTATTAAAAGAGGGGCATGTTATCGCCTGCCCTAACAAAAGACGCAAGAAAATAATTGAACAAGCAAATAAAATCTGTGCCGCAGAGGGGTGCGCCAACGTCCAAGAAAATGAGTTAATTGACGAACTGGTTGCTATTACCGAATACCCAGTTGCTTATGCGGGAGAGTTTAACCCTGATTTCTTGCGGCTGCCAGCGCCGGTGTTGGATAGTGTTTTAACCCTTAAGCAACGTTACCTTCCGTTAATAGACAGCAAAGGCAATACTTTACCAAAGTTTATTTTTATAGCTAACATTAAAAGTAAGAGCGAAAGTAAATTAATTGCCGGTAATCAGGCAGTAATAGCTCCGCGTCTTGAGGATGCTGCATTCTTTTATAAGCAAGATTTACGCAGTTCTTTGCAAAAAAGATTGGAATTATTAGATAAGGTTGCCTTCTTTGGCAAACTTGGCAATATGAGACAAAAATCACAAAGATGTGAGCATATAGTCGGCAAAGTAGCCAAGGACTTTAACGCAGATACTGGCATAGCGCAACTGGCAGCATCTTTATGTAAATGCGATTTAACTACTCTGATGGTGCAAGAGTTTCCAGAACTACAAGGCATAATTGGCGGATACTATCTATTAGCGAGTGATGAGCTATTGGCGAGTAATGAGTCAAATACAAAATCTCAGCAAGTCAGCGCATTAGCCATTCAAGAACATTATCTCCCACAGAGGCAGGAAGATAAAACGCCCTCTTCCACTGCTGGTTGCGCCTTAGCAGTAGCGGATAAAATAGATACTCTAATCGGTTTATTTCATCTAAAGTATCAGCCAAGCGGTGAAAAGGACCCCTATTCACTAAGAAGAACAGCGCTTGGAATAGTCCGTATCCTACTGGAAAAACAGCTGAATATTAATTTGGATTCAATGATGCAGCATGTCATTGTAAGTTATAAAAAATACAATGACACAAGCATTAAAGCCGAGATAGCATCAGAGGTGTTGGTATTTATCAATGAGAGGATTCCTGCTTATGGCAAAGAACGAGGCATGGCGGCAGATGCACTGGCAGCTGCCTTTTATGAAGAGCAGAATGATATTTATGCCGCTTGGCAAAAAGCCGCCGCGATGATGAAACTAAAAGGCAAACAACGTTCGGCTTTGGTAGAGATAAATAAAAGATTAAAAAATATACTTGCCAAGCAAAAGATTAATCAGCAAGAGGTACAAACTGCCCTTATAAAAGAAGATGCTGAGCGAGAAATATTTAAAGTGTATAATGAAATTTATAACGGATTTAACCAAGCACAAAAATCAGGAGAGTACGAACAATGTTGTAAGTTATTAAGTACATTGAGCGAACCATTAGAAGAATTCTTTGAGCGGGTTATGGTGATGAGTGATGACAAGGAGATTAGAAAAAATCGCCTGTTATTATTATCATTAATTCATCGGATATTCCTAAAAATCGGTGACTTCAGCCGCTTATTGTAGAGGTATCTGAAGCCCCGGGGGGATTAAAATAAAGGGGGGTTAAACATAGAGGGCTGAAAGACAAAAGAATGCACTTTAATACATACCCTTTGCGCTATCAGCCCGTTTCAGCACAGCAAGAAAATTGCTATGCTTAAATATTAGCATAATTAAGAGCATAATAATAGTTAAAAATACAAATTTAACTGCAAAATCATAACTTTTCTAAAGCTGCTAAGTCCTCAGGAGAATCAACACCAGGAGGTGGTATTTCCTGTGCTTCTGCCAATAAAATAGCCGCACCGTAGTATATGGCACGCAGTTGTTCTAACTTCTCTAATTCCTCATAAACACAGGGTTTCCAGCCAACATATTTTGCTAAAAAAGACATCCTATAGCCGTATATTCCAAGATGCCGTTGAAAGATATTATCATGGCTAGAAGACAGTTGATCCTGTGTTTGAGAACTCTCCTCGGAACGAGTAAAAGGTACAGGACTGCGACTAAAATAAATTGCCCTGCCATTAACATCACTAAGTGCTTTAACACAATTTGGATCTGAAAGTTCTTTATCGTCATTAATTGGAGCAGTTAAACTTGCCATGTCATAATCTGGCGAAGTCATCAACATATCAGCTAGCTGATTAATATTTTTGGCAGATAATAGCGGCTCATCGCCTTGTACATTAATTATTATCCTTTCATCTGGAAGATTAATCTTTTGCGCCGCCTCATAAATACGGCTAGTCCCTGAAGTATGGGATGAAGAAGTCATAATAACTTTTGCCGATAAGTCGTTACATACAGCAGCTATTCTTTCATCATCGGTTGCCACATAAACTTCGCTGGCATTGCTAAGCATTGCCTTTTCATAAACCCAAGAGATGATATGCTTGCCCTTAAGTTTAGCCAATAGTTTGCCTGGAAACCTGACAGAAGCATATCTGGCAGGAATAATAACCGTGAAATCAGAGGTCGCCATCAGCAAGCAACCCTAAAATTGCCTTAATAAGTTTTTCATCAATTGAAGCATTTATCCTCAGTGCCCATAGATAATTCTTAGGATTATCCATAGCAAAATAATTGCACTTAACTGCATCCTTTTCAGTCATAATCACAATGGAATCAGCGCCAAAATTAATATCGTTCGGTTTAAATTTATGATGATTGTTAAATTCGTGTGGAATAAAACTAATGCCGTTACGCTCCAATAAGGAAAAAAAGTTCTGCGGCCGAGCTATGCCAGCCACAGCATGTATTGTTTTTCCCTTATGCATTTCTTTCCATTGCGCTATGCTAATTTCTTTATTACTTCCATTGCCTAAGTTAGGGTTCAACTGAATACAGCTACTTCCGTTATATTCCATAGAGAAGGTGGGCGCCCTGCCGCTCGGCAATTCTGGTTTTATTTGTTCTCCCTTCTCAAGATTAATCAAATTCATCAAAATAAAATCAACTCGGCGTAATCTTGTACGGGGCTCACGCAAAGGACCAACTGGCAAGCAATGTAGATTGCCAAACCCTGTGGACGCATCAACAACTGCCAATTCAATGTTCCTTCTCATTGCATAGTGTTGCAATCCATCATCGCTGATAATGACATCAATATTATGATTAGCCACTAATTTTCTAGCTGCCAAATAACGATTAGCGCATACAAATACTGGACATCCACTGCGCTGTGCCAGCAGTAAGGGTTCATCGCCAGATTCCTCAGCGCGATGATTAACTAATACTTCCATTACTTCCCTTGCTTTCATCTTTCCTTTTTCGCTATTTGTCCTTTTATAGCCGCGACTTATAATGCCAACCTTAAGCCCCTTATCACTGAGTTCATGAGCCAAAGTAATAACCGCGGGGGTCTTGCCCGCCCCACCAGTGGTGATATTGCCGACCACTAAAATAGGAACATCAATACTGGGACGCCGCCTTATCTTAGTGTGATATATGAAACTACAATAAGCTAAAAATTTATATAGCCATTCAAGTGGCAATAATAAAAATAGCCATCCTGACTGCTTATCCCATCCGTTGGTGAATATCCCCTGAAATGTCATAAATAATTATTAATAGATTTAATAATAACCAGCAACAAGCATATAGCTCGTCTCGTATGTTTTGTGTTTTGCTTTCTTTTTGCGGGCAGCAGGTTCCATTTAGAGCTTATCAAGTTCTCTGGTGGTGATGCGGATATTACTAAAGCCCAGCTGCCCCGCCAAATCCATAACTACAACTACCCTGCTATGAGGAACGCGGGCATCAGCGGTAATCTGTAAATAGCCATTGGAGTTTTTCGCTTTTGCTCGTTGCAATTCTGTTCTTATCGTGTCCCTTTTACTATTGAAAAGTTTTTTGTTGTTAATCAAATAATTACCGTCCGCATCTATAACTACTTCCAGCGCATTATCAACCGCTTTGGAACGCGACTCTGCCTCAGGCAGAAGTATGGGGACGCGATTCTCCTTAACAAAACTGGTTGTAAGGATAAAAAATACTAATAAAATAAAAACTACATCTATTAGGGGGGTGATATTAATATGAGCTTCATCAGTGTCGCTCACACGGGGAAACTTCATCTATTGCCTGAGGAGCGGAACATTAGGTTTAGTAAAATAGATGATTGATGTTCCATTTCAACGGCAATATCATCAAGCCGTTTAAGTAAGAATCTATGGAACGCAACTGCTGGTATGGCTATTGATAAGCCAAATGCAGTGCTTATTAGGGCTTGGGATATGCCTCGCGCCATAAAACTTGGCGAGCCCGAATCAGCAGCTTGAAAAGATATAAATATCTCTATCATCCCCACGACCGTCCCCAAGAGACCTAACAGAGGAGATATAACCGCAATAGTGCCAAGCATATTAATGAATCTCTTTAAGTAATGTATTTTTTGCGCTGCGGTAGCTTCCATTTGTTCGCGCATAACCGCGCGCCCGTATTTTGAACTGCTTAGACCAGAAGTTAATATCGCTCCTAACGAGTATCTTTTCTTCAACGCGTTCATCTGGTCGCCAGTTATCTGATTGTTCTCAATCAAACGCCACACTTCATATACCAAATTGGGCGGCGACACATTATCTTTGCGCAGCACCCATAGACGTTCCAAAACAATTGCTACGGCTAATACTGAGCACAACGCCAAAGGGTACATTAATGGTCCTCCACCTAAAAAAATTTCTAACATAAGGATAAATTATACATTGTCTAAGTTGAAAAACAACATTATTAAAGCGTCCGCTGAAGCAAGGGTAAGATTAAGTTTCTAATTAAAAAATACAGCGCCACCATAAACAAGTACAGGGAAAATAGCTTTCTTAGTTTCTTATCATCTATAGCATGAGCCGCCCGAGCGCCCAGAGTGCTAAAAAATCCCGCTACTATGGATATGATGACAAAAGAAGGTAGATGAATATACTGCCATAGAACCTCGCCGCCATACAATGAAATAATCATTGACATAATAACCGCCGTTAAGCTTATGACTAATCCACAGGCAGCGGAACTTCCTATTGCATGTTTCATACTCAATCCATGCCCGTGAAGTATTGCTACGTTCATTACTCCGCCCCCTATGCCAAACAACACAGAAACCCAGCCAACAAATCCTCCCATTAAGATTAACGGCACCTGGTTAATTTTTTTTGTAACTATGCCCAACGGATTATTCTTTGTGCTGAATACATAAGCCATTATTAAGAAGAATATACCCAAAAGAATCTTAATTGTTTGGCTATTAACGCTTATGAGAGTAGTAGTCCCCAATATGCTTCCCAACACCAAACCAGACGACATGCGGATAAAGTGAGGCATTTTAGTTGCATTGCGACGCCAATGAGAGATTGCTGAAACCGCGGTGGTACATACAACTATCGCCAAAGAGGTAAAGATAACCTGTTGAGCAAGGGTATCCTCGCTTACAGCTAACCTTTCTAAAGTGAAAAAAAGTATTGGAACTGCAATAACTCCGCCGCCAACACCAAACAATCCAGCAGTAAATCCGATTACAACCCCAGATATAATCGGAATTAATATTTCCATACTTCAATTATATCCTTTATTGTTAAAAATACATACATTATGGAACCCAATGCCAATACCTTCTTTTTTGCTGGCGGTAGGAAGCTATATGGGTGGTCGTCTGATTGGACATGCTGAAACTAATTGCCCCGCTCTCCCAAGTTGTCCAATCAAGCGCGCCTAATCGCGCATATCTATTCTTTATAACAGGGTGAGGATGATTATAAGGATTACGATAACCAGAAGTAAATACTACAAATTCAGGGTTAATTTGCTTAAGCCATTTAAATGAGGAAGATGATGTGCTGCCATGATGCGGCGCTTGTAATAGCGAAACCTTCATATTTGGGAATCTTGTTGCAAGGGATTTCTCCACTTGTGAAGTTATATCTCCCGTTAATAATAATATATTCTTCCCCATAGTCACTAATAAAACACACGAATTATCGTTGGGCTTATTCTGCTTTAGTTGCTCTAATGAAGCTGTGGGATGAATAATTTCAAAAAGCACTCCATCCCATTGCCAGCTAGTTCCGCCAATACAAGGCATTTTTTGTGTTTGTTTTGATAAGCTATCAGCAGATATTTTTGGATGGTCAAAATTCATAAACAGCTTATCTGCCCGCACCGACTCTAAAACTCCAGCCAAACCGCCGCTGTGGTCATTATCAAGATGGCTCACCATTATGGCATCAATGCGTTTGTAGCCACTATGCAAAAAATAGGGAGCAATGACTAAAGACCCCAAGTCCGAACCGCTGGCAAAAGAAGCTCCTGTATCATAGAGCAGATGTTTTGATGATGTTTGCAGATGCACTGCCAAACCCTGCCCTACATCAAGGAAGGTTACCCTCAGCTGTCCGTGAGGAATATTAACTGGGGTTGGAAAAAGCAGCGGTAAGAATAATGTTGCGCTAAGAAAATAGCTATAGGGACGTATGCCAAAAATTAATATCACAATAGCTAATATAGCGAGAATCATTGCTAAAGCTGTTGGCTGCGGTAGCGCTAAACTAATATGAGGCAGCTGAGTTAAGAACAATAATCCGTCATAAAGCACATCAATAACCCACCCCAATACGGCTAAAGAATAATTAGTAATTGTAGGAAAGAGGAATAACAAAACATTATTCAGCAAAACCCAAGGCATAAGAATAAACGAAGTTAAAGGGATTGCTAGGAGATTAATCGCTACGCCAATTAAAGAAAACTCATAAAAAAAGAAGAGAGTAACAGGAATAAACCCGCACACAAAAATCAGCTGGACAACTGTCAAATCAAAGAAAAATGTGGCTACTTTAGTCCTAAAATCCCTGATGCTACCCCCCTTGATGCTACCCCCCTTGATGCTGCTGGCGCCACCACTATTGCTAACACTAAATATATGTGGCTTAATCGCTGGTAAAAAATACTTGACAGCAACAACAACCATAGCTGCAGCGGCAAAGGATAGGTAAAATCCGCTAGTAACTCCAGCTAAAGGATTAATTAGCAAGACCAACGCCATAGCGATAAAATAGATTAGAGCAGGACGATAAAAACGACTTAATACTAAAGAAATTAATAGAACGCTCAGCATAATTGTGGCGCGTTGAACTGGCAAAGCAAACCCTGTCCATAGCGCGTAAAACCATATAAAAATAAATGTCAAGATGGCAGCCAGCCGTAACGGCGAACATAGGGCGGGCATAGTTAAGGAAGGAAACATAGAAGACATAGAAAAAATAGAGGATGAAGCAAAGCAATATTTCAATAATAATAGTATGAGTAAAAACACACCTCCACCCACCAAAGTTAAGTGCAAACCGGATATAGCCAATAAATGCGATATACCTCCCAGACGAAAAACCTTGTAATGTTCCTTTTGCATGAAGCTACGGTCGCCTATCATAAGAGCTGTAATAATAGCTGTGGCTTCTGGAGAAAGCCCAGCATTTTTAATTTGCCCTTTGATAATATGCCGTTTCTTATTTAAGGCAAGCCGTATATTCAATCCCCCCCAATCCCAATTACTCTTCCAATTACTCTTCCAATCCCAATTATTTTGCGAAGGCGCAATAAGCAGCGCCTCTCCTCTAATGTAACCGCTTGCCTGAATACCCTGCTGCAACATCCAACTTTCGTAATCAAACCCACCAGGATTCATAAAAGAATAGGGACGTCTAACTCTAACTGTAAACTGCCATTTTTGACCAGGGGCTAAGGAGATATTAGATGAATCATCATGCCCATACCAGCTTAACAAAAGACGCAGAGAAGCCAGGGGGGTATTAAGTGGGGTATTAGGCGGGCTATTAAGTGTGCTATCAGGCGGGTTATTAGATGAACCTTCCACAAGTGGAGCACTAATTATCCTTTCAACTTCAAAGTTAAACCGCGAACGTTGCCAATCCTCTTGAGGCACTCCACTTATGTAACCCTCCACTACTATATTCTTCCCTTCCCAAGCAACTGGTAGTATATTTTTCTTTTGCAACATCCCCCAACCCATAGACCAAACCCAGGCGCATAGTAAAGCAGCGCAGATACTGGCGGCTAAACGGACATGCTGTTTATGCTTGGGACTGAAATATCTGTGCGCAATTAGTCGCAGGAAAACTATGCTCAGCAATAGTCCCGCACTTAAAGCAATATATAAGGGAATGGATGGTAATTGTGGTACTCGCGCCATTAATAACATAGCGACGCAAAAAGTAACCAAAGACGGCAATTGGCTTTCTTGGGGTAAGGGTTACTTTAGAAGAAGTTCTGGGTTATTATCTGAGCTGCAACTACTAAAACTAACTCGGCTCTATATGCAACAACGCCAGCAAAACGCAGTGCATTATAATTGTAAAAGAGCTATGATTACAACAGCAGATGCTAGAATAGTTCCAACTGTCCAATAGGTGTGCATTTGCAACTTGGAGTAAAATTTTTCATTCTGGGCTAACATTGCAGCGTTAAATTTTTCACTCTGTTCCCGTATTTCATCGTTAAATTCTTTATTCTGAGCTCGCATTTCATCGTTAAATTTTGCATTATGAGATCGTATTGTATCGTTAAATTTTGCATTCTGTTCTCGCATTGCATCGTTAAACTTCTCACTATGCTCCCGTATTTCATCGCTAAATTTTTCATTCTGAACACGCATTTCATCGCTAAATTTTTTGTATAGCTCATTGTTGTTTTTCATAACTTCTTGGGCTATTCTTTCGGCTAAATAATCATCTTCAATCTTAACCTCTATAGAGGTAAATCTTTTTTCTAAATATTCAACCACATTACCCGCAAGAGCCCTGTCATTGTCTCCACTTGCGAATGCCTTATAAACCGGATGATCGTGTTGTGCGTTACTTGTTCTTTCTGCTTCTTTCATAATTTACTTACCATACTTGTATAAGTAGTATATGGGTATTATATGATAAAAATCAACCCTTGCAACGCACCATCAGCAAGCTCGCAATATATTAATAAGTGTTTTTTTACTATTAAATAAAAAAAAGGGTGTTTTTGACTTGTAAAGTCAACTATTAACCTTATTAAAGAAAGGTAAGTAATTTAGTTCTAAATTACTTTGTGTCTATGTATCTATAAAGATATCATAGATATTAATGATTATTATAAAACTTAAGAGTATTAATTTATGAAAATTCGTCCTTTGCACGATAAGGTGGTTGTCCGCCGTATTGAAGCAGAAACAACAACCGCAGGAGGTATAGTGATACCCGATAGCGCTACGGAAAAGCCCCAACAAGGGGAAGTAATTGCCGTAGGTCCTGGTAAAAAATCAGAAAGTGGCTCGGTCCAACCTATTGGGGTTGCGATAGGCGACAAAGTAATATTTGGACAATATGCCGGTAATACGGTAAAAGTCGGAAGCGAAGAACTGCTCATAATGAGCGAAAGTGATATTTACGGAGTAATTGCCTAAGTAATCACACAATATATATATCAACTTATAAAACATAAATATGACAGCTAAACAGATTAATTTTGGTAACGAAGCGCGGCAAAAAATGCTGAAAGGCGTTAACATACTTACTGATGCCGTTGCCACAACATTAGGACCCAGAGGGCGTAATGTTGTATTAGATAAATCATTCGGTGCCCCCACCGTAACTAAAGACGGAGTGTCCGTAGCAAAAGAAATTGAGCTTAAAGACAAATTTGAAAACATGGGAGCACAGATGGTTAAAGAAGTCGCATCTCATACTTCTGATGTTGCAGGTGATGGCACAACCACTGCTACAGTGCTTGCTCAGTCCATCTTTACAGAAGGATTAAAATCAGTTGCGTCTGGCGCCAATCCAATGGACCTTAAACGTGGCATTGATTTGGCAGTTAAAGAAATTACCGCCAAACTAAAAAGCATTTCTACTCCATGTTCGGATTCCACTGGTATTCAACATGTGGGAACCATATCCGCTAATAGCGATACAAGCATAGGCAAGATAATTGCCGAAGCTATGGATAAAGTTGGCAAGGAAGGCGTGATAACCGTGGAAGAAGGTAGCGGTTTAGAGAACGAACTGGAAGTAGTTGAAGGTATGCAATTTGACCGTGGCTATCTTTCCCCCTACTTCATTAATAATCAAGAAAGCATGTCAGCTAACTTGGAAGATCCACACATCTTGTTAGTAGACAAGAAAATATCCAACATTCGTGAACTGCTTCCTATATTGGAAGAAGTTGCTAAGACCGGCAAACCATTGCTGATAATAGCCGAAGATGTGGAAGGTGAAGCTCTTGCAACCTTAGTGGTGAACAACATGCGTGGCACTTTGAAAGTAACCGCAGTCAAAGCCCCTGGCTTTGGTGATCGTCGTAAAGCTATGCTGCAAGATATTGCGGTGCTTACTTCTGCAACAGTAATCTCTGAGGATTTAGGGATGAACTTGGAAAACATCAAAGTGGATATACTTGGACATGCCAAGAAAGTAAACATAGGCAAAGAAGAAACCACCGTAATTGATGGTGCTGGTAAATCTAAAGACATAGAGTCGCGAATTGAAACCATTCGCCGTGAGATAGACCAATCCTCCTCTGATTACGACAAAGAAAAACTGCAAGAAAGAGCAGCCAAATTATCTGGCGGTGTTGCGGTTATTAAGGTTGGCGCTGCTACAGAAATGGAAATGAAAGAAAAGAAAGCGCGTGTAGAAGACGCCTTGCATTCCACTAGAGCAGCAGTTGAAGAAGGCGTAGTTCCTGGTGGCGGTGTTGCCCTGCTGAGAACTAAAGGCATGATCAAAGGACTTAAAGGAGAAAACGAAGACCAAAATGCTGGCGTTCAGCTGTTGTTGAGAGCTTTGGAAACACCTATTAGGTTGATTTCAGAAAATGCTGGGTTTGAAGGTTCTGTAGTATGCGATAAAGTATTACAAAACGAAGGTAACTATGGCTTTAATGCTGCAAATGGCACCTATACAGATATGGTAAAGGATGGGATAATTGACCCAACCAAAGTTACCAGAACTGCCTTACAACACGCTGCTTCTATTGCTGGAGTGATGCTTACAACTGAAGCAATGATCACTGAAATAGAAGAGCCCAAGTCCGCAGCTCCTGGTGGCGCTCCTGATATGGGAGGCATGGGCGGAATGGGTGGTATGGGCGGCATGATGTAATGCTCCTTTAACCCATTTACTAAAAGCGCCTGATGTTATTGCAACATCGGGCGTTTTTATTTAAGCTGGTGAGGGAGGATGAATAGGGAATGCATAGAGAATGATTATTTTTAATCAAATATACGTTATTTTCATTACAAATAATTGATAATCCTACTATAATTCAATATAATTAAGACAAAGCGGGAATAGCTCAGCTGGTAGAGTACAACCTTGCCAAGGTTGGGGTCGCGAGTTCGAATCTCGTTTCCCGCTCCATTTTTTCAAGGGAATAATAGATACAACTTGCGAAAGAATTTTTATATCTGTTGTATTATTTACCGACATTTACCTACATGGCTGAGTGGCAGAGTGGTTATGCAGCGGCCTGCAAAGCCGTGGACGCCGGTTCGATTCCGACCTCAGCCTATTTATGGCATAATACCAAAGTGAAAGACAGACGCAGAGAACAAGGCAGGGATGGACACCTTGAATCAATTACTCCACTTATCAAGCAGGTTGCCGAGCTGCTGAAATCTAATAACCTTCACCTCATAAGCGTAGAATCATGTACTGGCGGAGGCGTTGGATACTACTGTACTTCACTAAGTGGAGCATCAGATTGGTATGAATGCGGGTACATCACCTACCATAATTCTGATAAGGAGCGGCTTGGAGTGCCGCAGGATATCTTGGATAAATACGGCGCGGTAAGCGAACAGTGTGTTATCGGCATGGCTGAGGCAGCACTTAATAGGGTGGAGGCACACAGCGATAAGAACTATTGCTCTCTTGCCATCAGCGGCATAGCTGGTCCAGAAGGTGGCAGTAAGGAAAAACCAGTAGGAAGCGTATGCTTTGCATGGGCGGCGCGTCATTTAGAGTTTAGCTACGCAAGCAAACTATTCAAAGGCAACAGAGAGGAAATTCGCCAACAATCAATTGTGTATGCACTGGAGGGATTAATCCAGTTTTTAACTACGGAGTATGAGTAGCGCATGTTACCATCAGACGAGAGATTTATAGGTAGCCACTATTGAACACTGATATTATTATAATTGGTGGCGGCATAAGCGGACTTTGGTTGCGTGCCCTACTAAGCAGCATGGGATATAAATGCTTATTGATAGACCAACACAGCTGGGGCGGACGGCAAACCTTAGCAGCTCAAGGTATAGTTCATGGTGGCATCAAATATTCCTTTAACGGAATATGGAATCCAGAAGCACGCGCCATTCAGGATATGCCACGCCGTTGGGAACAGGCGTTAATCAATGGCGCTGGTGAACTTCCTTTAAAGGGAGTTAAATCACTCTCCCCTCATCAATATATATGCTTCCCTTCATCCAATAAAATAGTTTCGTTTCTCGCTTCATCAATAATGCAAAGCAAGGTTACTGCGCTAAAAGCGCAAGAATATCCTGATTCATTTAAGCAAGGAGGAATGGATGCCAGAGTATATCAACTTAACGAAAGAATTATAGATATGGAATCATTAGTCCAAGTGCTAAATAAAATTGGCACAGGAGCAATGATTAAGGGAAAGGTTGATTTCCACAGCATCATAAATCGTGAAGACGGAGTTGAGGTAAAAGTCAACCAGCAAACTATACGAGCTCAATTAATCATAAGCACTGCTGGCGCTGGTAATAAAGAACTTACAAGTGGCAAAGAGGACATGCCAACAACACAGCCCGCCAAAGGCGACTCTATAGGCAAGGCAGGCAAGGAAAGCAAGGCAGACAAGAAAGACAAATTAGATAAACCAATAAAACAGCAATTACGTGGTTTGAACATGTTAATGTTGCGCGGCGCTAATCTACCACCAATTTATGCTCACTTTTGTGACCGTTCATCATTACCACTATTAACTATTACCACACATGAGGATGAGAAATATCCAGGTGAAACGATATGGTATGTGGGAGGAGCTTTGGCAGAGAACAATTTAGATGATGACGCCCAGCAATTAGTGCAAAAGTTTATCAAACAGTTAGCTGAGTTTATGCCGCAATTAAGTATTAAAGAGCAAGAAATTCACGCTGCCAAATTTCGTATAGACAGAGCAGAACCACAAAATGAAAGCAAAATGAAACCTGTTGCGCCAGATATTACCCTGATAAAGCGTGCGTTGATTTGCTATCCAATTAAAATGACTTTTGCCCCCTTAGTTGGGGATAGGGTTGTTAAGCAACTACAGCAAATAGGAATAACTCCACAGGGAAAAGGAGGCAATGGTGACGTAGACCTGGACGGCGACATATCAAACGAACATCAGTTGCGCCCCTCTTTGCGCCCCTGGGCTTCTATTGCCCCTGATGAATGGCAAAAAATATTTTGAATAGTTTTGAATAGACAGAGTAATTGAATATGATATGCTATAAAATTAAACCATGAGTGCCAAAAGAATTCTTTGCTACCCCGACCCCGTGCTAAACAAAATATCATTGCCAGTTAAAAACTTTGATGGTAGATTAGATGCATTGATAGAAGATATGTTTGACACTATGGAAGATGCCGAGGGGATTGGACTCGCCGCTATTCAAATTGGTGTGCCGCTGAGGATATCCGTAATTAATATTGATGAACCATTAGTGATAATAAACCCTGAGATAAATGTGCTGGAACCACAGATGTTTCCTTACGAAGAAGGATGCCTTTCTTTGCCAGGTGTCAGGGCAGAAATTGAAAGACCGGGGCGTATCAAAGTAACTGCTCAGGATAGAAAAGGCGAGGAATTCAAACTAAAAGCGGAAGGATTATTAAGTATTTGCATTCAGCATGAGGTGGATCACATGGATGGCAAACTTTTTATTAATAAACTCACTCCGCTTAAAAAAGTTAAAATAAATGAGCAACTAAGAGGGCTTATAGCTCTAAGCCAAGAGAACTCAAAAGCGGGCAGTCAATAATGGGGGCGGGCTTAACCGCGAAGCTAGGTTTTGCTGGCACTTCGGATTTTGCCGCCGCCCTCCTCCAATCATTAATCGTTTCTGCTAACAAGCCCAACTTTGTTATCACCCAGCCAGATAGCCGCAGCGGCAGAGGCAAGAAAATACTCTACTCACCAGTTAAGAATGTATCTCTACAGCATGATATCCCTTGCCTACAACCGCAGCGCATCACAGCAGAGTTTATGCAGCAGCTCAAAGATCTCCAACCCAGTATAATATTAGTGGTGGCTTATGGACAAATCCTACCGCAAGATTTTCTGCAGCTTCCTGAGCATGGATGTATTAATGTTCACACTTCTCTCTTACCACATTGGCGCGGCGCTGCTCCAATAGTGCGAGCCATTGAGGCAGGTGATAAACAAAGTGGCATAAGTTTAATGCAAGTTATCCCCAAGCTTGATGCAGGACCTATCCTACTGCAAAAGAAGTGCCCAATAGAAAAAGACGATACCGCTGGCAGTTTGGAAGAAAAACTTATTCCATTGGCAGTTGATGCAATTAAGGGGTATTTTAAAAACCCCGAGGATTATCCAGCATACGAACAACCTAACCTTGATGTAACTTATGCTGCCAAAATTAGCAAGGAAGAATGTGAAATTAATTGGAATGATGATGCCGAGATTATTGCAAGAAAGATAAAGGCATTCAATCCAAAGCCAGGATGCTATAGCTGGTTAGGCAAACAAAGAGTTAAAATATGGCAGGCAACAGCCGAGGGGGGAGAAATAAAGAGGGGGGAGATAGAGGCGGAAGACACAGGGTCAGTAAATAAGCCAGGTCATATACTGCGTTATCAGGATAAGAATATTCCAACTGATGATGCGACAGTTCCAACTATTCCAACTATTCCAACAATTAAGGTCCAATGCGGCAAAGGAATCCTAAACATCCAGCAACTCCAGTTTGAGGGACAGGTAGCCATAGAGTCCAAAAGGATAACAGGAAATTCTCCGTTGGATAATCACAATTCATTTGGTCTGAGTGATGTATAATTAATCTTTGGCTACATACTTAAAACACACTACCCTAAATACTCTCCGACACTCTCATGGGAATTAATTAAACCTAACTTATGACGCTACTAAAAATTCAAAACCTTAAGCTTAGAATTAGCAACTCTCCTCTATTGTTAAAGGGAGTCAATCTTGAGATAAAAGCAGGTGAAATAATCGGCTTAGTCGGTGAAAGCGGTTCAGGCAAAAGCTTAACTGCCACTGCTGTTATGGGATTATTGCCGCAAGGCGCTAAGGTCCAAGGCAAGATTATTTTTAATGAGCAGGATCTGCTTGCGTTGTCAGAAAAGCAAAAACGAAAAATGCGCGGCAGTAAAATAGCAATGATTTTTCAAGAACCCTTAGCATCGCTGAATCCTCTGCATAACATTGGCAGACAAATAATAGAGGCAATTAAAGCCAATAACAGTAATCACTCCAAAGAGAAAATAACAATAATAATGCAGCAGACATTAAGCAGCGTTGGCTTAACCAAAGAGATTGCGCAACAATACCCGCATCAACTTTCAGGCGGACAAAGACAGCGGGCGTTAATTGCTATGATGACAGTCAATCGTCCCCAACTGCTTATTGCCGATGAGCCCACCACCGCTCTTGATGCTTCATTGCGTTTGCAGATGTTGGAATTATTACGTAAGCTTTGTCAAGAACACAACACTGCCTTGCTATTGATTACTCATGATATTAACATGGTTGCAGCTTTTGCCAAGAAAATTTATGTGATGCATCAGGGTAAGATATTGGAAGAAGGTAAAACCTCTAAGGTTCTAAATAAGCCAAGCCATCAATGGACTAACAAACTATTACAAGCGAGCAATCTTGGCAAGCCAACCTCAGGGAAGAAAGGCGAGGCAATTCTAAAAGTTAAATCTCTGAGAGTGAGATATCCTATTCGCAAAGGTATTCTTAAAAGAATTAAAGGGTTTGCGCCAGCACTGGAGAACACCAGCTTTGAATTACGCGAAGCAGAAACCTTAGGTATCCTTGGAGAAAGTGGCAGCGGTAAATCATCTTTGGCTATGGCAATATTACGGTTACTAAAAGAGGATGAATGGCAAGGGAACATTGACTTTGCTATAAATAACACAGGATGCCCCGCAGATGCCAAATATATTCGCCTAACCGACTTACGCGGCAAAGAGTTGCGGGCAATTCGTCCACAAATGCAGATGATATTTCAAGACCCTTTTTCATCCTTAAATCCCCGTTTCACTATTGAAGAAAGTATTGGTGAGGGCTTGCAATTTGTTAGTAAAGTGAGTGCTCCTGAACGAAGAGAATTAATCAAAAAAGTCATGGCAGAAGTTAACCTAAAACATCATCTGGCGTCTTCGTATCCTAATGAATTATCTGGCGGACAAAGACAAAGAGCGGCTATTGCTCGCTCCTTGGTTATGCAGCCACGTTTGTTGGTGCTGGATGAACCAACTTCTTCATTGGATTCCACAGTGCAGCTTGAAATAGTTGACTTACTACGGGCACTGCAAAAAAGAAGAAAGCTAAGCTATATATTCATAACTCACGATATTAATTTAGCGCTGGCAATAAGCCATAAGGTGTTGGTGCTAAAAGAAGGAAAAACTGTGGAGAGTGGCGAAACTAAGAAAACCCTCAGTAAACCCTCAACTCCTTATTTAAAGAAACTGCTGCGAGCGCATAGTTTTAAAGACGCTTAGCGGGCAGAAAGATTTAGTTATTTATTGGATATTTGGGTCAAAGGCGTCGCGTAAGCCCTCTCCTATGAATATCAGTAAACTAAGCATCATAGTAATCACCGCAAACGCTGCCAAGCCAATCCATGGCGCCGATATATTTGTTTTTGCTTGTGATATAAGTTCCCCAAAGGATGGAGTGCCAGGCGGCAAACCATAACCAAGAAAGTCCAACGAAGTAAGAACCGTAATAGCCGCAGTAAATATAAAAGGCACAAACGACAAGGTAGCAACCATAGCATTAGGCAGAATGTGGCGAAACATAATAATGCTATCGGTAACTCCCATACAACGTGCCGCAGTGATATAAGACATATTTCTCCCGCGCAAAAATTCAGCTCGCACTAAGTCCGCTAAACCCATCCAGCTAAATATAAATGTTATTAGCAATAGCCACCATAAATTGGGCTGCGTTAAACTAGCAAGAATTATTAGTATAAATAGCACTGGCATCCCCGACCATACTTCAGTTATTCTTTGTCCGATTAAGTCCGTCATTCCGCCATAGAATCCTTGCAAGGCGCCAAGAAATATGCCTGCGGGGATACTCAAAATAGTTAATAAAAAGGCAAATACCACCGAGATACGGTAGCCATAAAGAATACGCGCCAATAAATCACGTCCTTGGTCGTCAGTTCCCAGCCAATTAACACTATCTGGCGGACTTGGCGCGCTGTTAGGAAGATTGTAGTTAATAGTGCGTCCATCAAATCTTAGGGGAGGCCATAGCACAAATTTACTCTTGGCAGCTAATAGTTCCTGCATATACGGCTCGCGATAATGAGGCGAACTTTCAAACTCTCCACCAAAATCCTGTTCCGTATATTCTAAAAATACTGGAGCAAATATTTTATCGGGGTAAACAACTAACAACGGCTCGTCGTTGGCAAGTATTTCAGCGAACAAAGAAGTAAAGGTTAATATGCCAAAAATCCATAAGGAGTAATATGACCTCTTTCTGCTTTTAAATTTAACCCATGCCCGTTGTAGGTTGCTGTTAGTCATTTTTGAATTAAGGTTGAATTAAGCAGCAGGTATGAGCACTAAAAAGAAAAGTTAAACAAGAAGGGAGACCAAGCAGGAGATTTTATATCACCTCTGCCTATATCAAGATAAACACTATTGCCTAAGTCAACTGAAGCAATAGCTAAACGATAATTACGCCCCGTCCGCGTAGCATAAATGACGCGATTACCATCAGGGGATACGCTGGGACTATCATCCAAACGAGTATTACTAATTTGGGTTAATTTACCACTATCAATATTTTGCATCACAACATTATATTTGCCCTTAACAAGATTAATCATCACAACCTCACTATCCCCATGCGTATAACGAGGACGGGCACTGTAGATATTATTCTTAATAACCCGCTTAGCTGTTCTAGTCACAAAATTATATTCATAAATTTGTGGTCTGCCACTTCTATCAGAAGTAAATATTAGTTTGCTGCCATCTTCCGACCAACTGGGTTCGGTGTCTATCGCAGGATTACGCGTAATTCTATCCGCTTTCAATTGAGCTAAATCCACAAGATAGATATCTGCATTTGATGCTTGGGAAAGCACCACCGCCAGTTTTTTTCCATCTGGCGACCAAGCGGGGGCGCTATTAATGCCTACATAAGCGGTAACCAGCCACCTGGTACCCTTTCTAATATCCTGAACAAAAATATTGGAACGACCATTTTCAAAAGAAACATAAGCGAGCTTTTTGCCATCTGGTGACCAAGCAGGAGAAGCTAATGGTTCATCCGATACGAGAATTGTTTTCTCCCTGCGTCCATCAGCATCAGCTACATGCAAGCTGTAGCTATTCTTTTTCCTAACCTGAGCCACACGCACATAAGCAATCTTAGTAGAGAAAGAACCATTTAAACCAGTGATGGTTTTATAAATGTAATCACTTATGTAATGAGCAAAGTCACGAGAGTAACGTGGATTAAATGTAAATACCATGTTGCCACTTACCCGTTCACCAAGCATATCTGCAATTGAGATATTCATCTCATACTTATTGCCTTTTATCCCTTTTATCTCGCCCAAAATTAAATACTCCGTTTTGGATTTACGCCAATTGGAATATATTATTTGGTTTGAACGAAATGGCTGGTTAGGCATGGCTTTTTTATCAATTTGATTTAAGTGGCCACTTAATCTGAAGTTATTGGCAACCGCATCATTAATAGTGCGCGCCAATTTTTTGTTATTTGAACTAAAGTCCGCGATGGCAATGTTAATTGAACGGGTAACTCCGC
The DNA here is from genome assembly GCA_965207945.1 of Gammaproteobacteria bacterium. GTDB lineage: Bacteria > Pseudomonadota > Gammaproteobacteria > CBDBNL01 > JAAOII01 > JAAOII01. Next base: position 643,370 of record OZ242303.1, on the reverse strand, counting down.
GGCTTATTTCTATGATTAAGTCATCCTGTTTATCTTTTCCTTTACTGCTATCTTCTGCGGCAATTGCATATACAGGAATAAAGGATATAAATAAAATCAATAAAATATTTTTCATAAAAAAATTATACCACTTACACTTGCTAACTAGGCGGTATAGTATCATCTAAGTTTAAATTCCATAGTTATTTCACGAAAGTATCTTTCACGCAATCCTCTATCATCAGGGATAATAAACTGCTCAATGCGCCGCACTGCTCTTTCCGCCTCAGTATCAAATACTTCGTTGCCACTGCTTGAGATAATTTCCACCGACAATAAACTACCTTCTTCATCCAAAAATATTTTTAATCTAGTTACCAACCCTTCAAAAATTTGTCTTTGCGCCGCAGTGCCTGTATTAAAGTTTCTTTCCACCAAATCCTGATTCCTTCTATAGTAAGCCAATGCCTCACTGCGCTTTTCGCTGCTCAATTTAGTGCTATCTTCGGTTTTTATGGGCTCTTCTTTTATTTCCTCTTCTTGTGTTACCTCTTCCTGTGGTTTGCTTAAATCATTTATTAATTGCTCAAGCTCACTTGGTTCTGCTTTTTCTTGGTTCAGTGTTTTTTTATTTGGTTTATTTACGACTACTGATTTCTTTGGTTTTGCTGGGCGGGGTTTTGCCGCAGCAGGCGCAGGCGATAGCCGCGCTTTAAGTGATGATTTAAGAATATCCTCTTGTGATACAAAATCCTCTTCCCCTCCTATATCAGCAAATGTAACCAAAAGCATAAAGATAATAACATGAAGCAGCGAGGCAAAAAATAGCGGCAGTAACAGCGGCTCAGATCTAGTCATAGCTGACAAAATATACCTCTAGATTAGTTAATCCTTTAAACAATAACATATTCAAATAGGCAAGGAAGCATGGAAGCATGGAAGCACACCTCATTCTCTCTCTCCCACTACTACGGGCTATATCCTCTATGTTCCTTTTTCTGGTTGAGTTACTAAGCCCACGTTCTCAATGCCAGATTGCTGTAAAGAACCCATCAGAGTCATAACTGCTCCATATTGAATTTTAGTATCACCCTTTATAAAAACTTCAAGCTCATCCTTGCTTTTTTGCAATGCTTGCAGTTTTGTTTGAATTTGTCTTAGAGTTAAACGTTCGTTCCTTTGCCCTTCATTATAATAATAAACACCACTTTCAGTAATGCTTATCACAACTTGAGTTTGGCGGTTAAGCTGTAACGGCTTTGAATTTACAGCGGGTAGCTCAACGTTATATCCTTGTGAGAATAAAGGCGCAGTGACCATAAAGACAACCAATAGCACCAACATAATATCAATGTAAGGAACTACATTAATATCTGAAGAAAGTTTTCTTTTACGGCGAACTTTCCTCATACAGTGGAATGGAGACGGCGATGCAAAAAGCCAGAGAATTCTTCACTGAATAGGTCGTAACGGGAAAGCAGGAAATCTGCTTTGCTGCTAAAATGATTATAAAAAAGGACTGCGGGAATAGCCGCTATCAGCCCCATAGCTGTTGCTATCAACGCCTCAGCAATGCCTGGCGCAACTGCGTTAATCGTTAGGGTTTCTGTGGACTGCGACAACGCCAAGAAAGCGTTCATTATGCCCCAAACTGTCCCAAACAAACCTATATAAGGGCTTACAGATCCCACCGAAGCCAAAAAAGATAGCCCCCTGCCAAGGGTCTCTTCTTCGCGGTTCACTGCGACTCTCATTCTTCTTTGGACTCCCTCCATTATTGCAGGCGCCGATGCTTTTTTCTTGTTTAGGCGATGAAACTCTTCAAAGCCATCAATAAAAACATTGTTAATTCCTACCAGGTAATCGCGGTCTTCACGAATGTTATAGTAAAACTCATTGATATCAGTTCCAGTCCAAAACTTCCTTTCAAACTTATCAAGAGCTGACGTGCCAGAATTAATAACAAAGTAACGTTGGATAATCACAACCCAAGAAAAAAATGAAGCAAGTAGCAGAACAATCAGCACACCCTGAACTACAGGGGATGCCTCAACTATTAGCTGCCAGGACTGGGTTTCTTGTATAAGAGCAAAATTCATGATTCTATTTTATGCTATATTTACTATAATTACAAAGATAACGGCAGGGATTTTAATTTTTTAGTGGTTGATTCCACACAGACCACTTGCGTCTCAGCAGAACACAATAATTTATTATCACTTGGACGAATAACCTGTTGCTTAAATGTTAGCGCAAACTTATGCATGGAACTCACAACTGCGGACGCCGTTAGTTCATCATCCAAGTAAGCAGGGGCAAGATAATTAATAGACATCTTGCGCACCAAAAAAATCAATCCATGCTGAAACATATAATTACGTTCAAGCCCATAGATGCGAATAAACTCGGTGCGAGCCCGCTCCATATACTTAAGATAATTAGCATGATACACTACGCCCCCAGCATCTGTATCCTCCAGATAAACTCGCAAAGAAACTGTAGCGCTATTAGTGTCCATAGATACTTAGTTTCCAACCTATGGCGGGCACATCTGCGCCTGAACTATCCGTAACTGACAATTGCCACATGCCAGCAGGATTTTCACCCAGATGTATGGCACTGCCAAATATAAAACCATTTATTAAACCAGGGCAATCACTTGCAACTACTGGGTTAACTGATCTGGAATTTCTCTTATCGTAACTTAAACAAGTATGCGCACGTGACAAAACACTGGTAACGCCAGAAGGCGAAGTAACATTGATAGTAAGCTCAGCAACATTAGGATAATCATTAGGTCCAATATCAATATAGACATGCTCAATAAAAGAAATACCACTATTATTAGGCACTGTTATAGGTGGCGCCGCTTGATTATCTACTGCGTACCATCTGTCGTTTTCATTAGGGGGGAATTCATAGTTATGCTCCGCAGGAAGCAAAGGTCTTTCTCGCCATTTGGAAGCTACCTCCATAGCTTTACGAGCATAAACCACGCCAAAGCCATAATCAATGTGATGCGTGTATCTATGCGAGGGATTATTATAGGCAGCCGCTCCCATATTAGCAGTGCTAGAATGGACGCCTAGTTTGCTGGCGCTTTCTGCCAAAATAAGTTTAATCTCGCGCCAAGTTAACTCAGGGTATGCCGAACGTATCAGGGCAATAATTCCGCTTACCATTGGAGTTGCGGCTGAAGTCCCGCTAAAAAACCTATTATAAGAATTGGTTGTGCCTGGGGACCAATCTAAAGGTACATTTAAGGGATTCTGCTCCAATAAAGGACAGCTACCAAGTAGAGTGATAGAAAGTTCAGAACGAGCAAACTGAAAGGCGTGAAATGAAAAACTAAATGAATATCGTTCACATCGAATCTGATGCTTCATATCTTCACGTATTTCAACGGAAGTATAATCATTTTCTGTTAAATTATTATAGCCAGCAGTTCCGCTGAGGTCAAGGGTCGCTACTCCAAAATCACGCAAATAATATGGGGTGACATGCGCTAAAATAACATTGGCTACTTCTCCAGCAACTCTCCTCCTACCAGTGTTAGAGGGAGCGCAAACCCATAGATTGGCACCTGGCTCAGAATAAGTTGATAGAATCCTATCAGTTCCAACGGCGCACACAACTATAACTCCGCGATGATTAGTAACTTCCCAGTAACTTGCCATATCATGGGATATAACATTTTCATTAGTATCTATGATATCTCTGGAATTACCAGCAGCAAAAACATAACTTATGCCCTTGCCATCAAACCCATGACTAAGACCATGGTCTAATAACTCATAAAAACCTGATATTGTTCTTGCAAAGCGATTTACTGTTGGACCCCAACTATTGCTGGATATGGCAGTTGTGTTTACTCTATGTGAATAGGTCGCCATCACCATCTTGTTATTGTAAGAGTTAACATTTATTAGATTGCTTCCCCATATTGTGACATTGGGGGCTATGCCTTTAATTCCTCTGCCATTATCCCCTACGGCGGCAATTATGCCGGCCACCGCAGTACCATGCCCATCAGCACTGCAATCACGCGGATACGGATTATTATGATTAGGGTCACCCGCTGTGGCATGAACATTTATGCTGCCGTTGAAGATGACATTGGCGGCTAAATCCTCATGGTCAAGTTGCAAGGCATCATCCACTACTGAAACCTCAATTCCTGCTCCCTGTTTACTATTCATAGCCCATGCTTTCTTAATGCCCACATCATCAAGATACCATTGATAATCAATTAAGGGGTCGGTTCCTGTGGAGTTATAGATAGCGTTATCTACTGTAATGTCGCAAAGAGTATAGTTAGAAGGAGTTACAATGACTATATCATTGTCGCTTTGATTGGTTTGTGGTGGTGGCTGGACTGCTGTGTTATTATTGTCGCCATCATCATCATTATCGGCATCATCATTGTCGGCATCAGCATTATCGCCATCGCTGTTTGGTGGCGTTAGCGGTGCCGCTGCACTGCCATTATTATTGCCACCACATGCCGCCAGCAAAATGCTTGACGTCAATAAGCATATAAAGTATATAACTTTCATTTTAATACCCCCCAGTTAATTAAATTCTAAGCTGTTCTAATTAAGAACAAGGACAATAAACATCAATCATAATTTTAATAGCTCCATTTCATTAGTATCAGTGTCCGTATAAACGCAATTTCCAATTAACTGGATGGGCATTGGCACCTGAGTTACTAGTAACTGATAATGTCCAATCACCCATGGGGCTTTCGCCCAGATGGACTGCTGAACCAAAGGTAAAACCATCTGCCAGGTCATTACACTCCACATTTAATGTTCTCTTATCTCCATCAATATTTATACATTGATGAGGAACTGCAAAAATACTTTTAGCACCAAATGGAGAAGTCAGAGTAATCGTTAAAGTACCAAAATTAAGCTCGCTGTTGCCAATGTCAACCTGTACATACTCAATAAAAGAAATATCATTATTATTAGGAACATTAATAGTAGCGGAGGAGGAGAATGAAGCATCAGGATATACTTTTTTCTCCTGCAAACCCTTCTTAAGTAAGCTTCTATCACTTTCCCAGATAGCAGCGAGGTTCATAGCCGCAGAAGCATTAACTATGCCGAAACCATAATCAGGGCTATGGCTATAGTTATGCTCAGCATTGCTATAGGCAGGGGCACCTTTTAATGTAGTTGCCAATGCAGTGGAGGCAGGTGGCTGCCAAGCACTCTCAGCCAAAATAAGCTTAATGTCGCGCCAGGTTAGCTTGGGGTAGGCAGAACGTATCAAGCCAATAACTCCACTTACCATGGGTGTAGCTGCTGAAGTGCCGTCAAAGTATCTGGTATAGGAAGTAGTCGCTCCAGCTTCCCATTCCAGCATCTTTGGAGGATTATCACATGCTCCCTTGTATGTCAACATAGGAGAGTTAAACTCAAATACTTCAGGGCTAGTATCTGTGCGTGTTATACAAATTGTATCACTAAACGTTAATGTAGTATCATCTCCCTTGTTATAACCATGAGTACCGCTAAGGTCAGTAGTAGGCAAACCGCGAAATTTTAAATATTTAGGTTTGACGTTATCTACATTATTATAAGAACCTGGTGGTGTACCTGCCAAATCGCCTGCTGGAAAAACTGATAATTGACCAGCTGCAGAGTAGCCGCAAATCCAAACATTAGGACCTGGTTCAGAATAGGAAGCAAATTTATCGTTAGAACCAACTGCGCAAACAGTCATTATACCTGGATGGTTAAGTATATCTGTGTAGCTTGCTCTATCTAAAATATGTGGAACCCCCTCAAACCCTTGTATTCTCCTCTCATTACCAGCAGCAAAAGCATAGCTTATGCCCTTGCCGTAAAATCCATTCTTTAGTCCATTATCAATATACCCATTAAATCCTGCTCCAAATATTGATAAGCGGGTTAGTTGAGCAGGTCCCCAGCTATTACTAGATACTGCAGTTTCTTCTACTCTGTGGTCAAATACATCCCGAACGGATGTACCAGTCAGAGATGATGATGCAATTATATTTGCTCCCCAAATTTCAATATTGTTACCATGGGAGGCAACTCCCTTAATACCTCTGCCATTATCTCCCTGTGCCGCAATTATACCCGCCACCGCGGTGCCGTGTCCGCCTTCACCTTTAGCACAGGTACTCGCACTTGGATAGGGATAGGTGCGATTAGGATGACCGTCACCGACCTGAACATTAATACTGGCACCAGAGATAACATTGTCTTTTAAATCCTCATGGTCCACCTGTAAAGCGTCATCCACCACTGCGATTTGAATCTTTGCCTTTTCTGAATTTTCATACGCTGCCCATGCCTCGTGTATATGAGATTTATTCAAGTACCATTGATAATCAATCAAAGGGTCGGGTTTTTTTGAAGTGGAAGGGGCGGCAGGTTGCAAAGTAATTGAACAAGGGGTATATTCATAAGCATTGTCAAATAGAACTAACGAATTTTCTTGTACGCCGCCTTCGCTACAGGAAAGTAACAAGCCGCATATTCCACTTAATAATAATAAATTTAATTTTTTCATTTTAATAATCTTAAAAAAGTTCTTCCTGTTGTTTAATAAAGTTCGCAGGCATAGTTAATTCCATTTTGCGATAAGCCAATTCTGTTGCCATTCTACCACGCGGAGTGCGTTTAATGAATCCTTGCTGAATTAAATAGGGTTCTATAACATCCTCTAAAGTATCTTTTTCTTCTTGTAAAGAAGCCGCTATGTTAGATATACCCACTGGTCCGCCAGAGAATTTTTCCATTAATGTGGATAATAGTTTTCTATCCATTTCATCTAATCCATTTTCATCAACACCCAGCAGTTGCAATGCAGCTTGGGCTATGGCGTGGTTAATTTTATATTCTCCACTGCTTTCATTATTATTTATGCCGCCCTCTTTCTGCGTCTTAGTTTTAGTTCCGGCTTGTGCCTCAACTTGTGTCCCAACCTGAGCCCCAACTTGTGCCCCAACTTGTGCATAGTCCCTAACCCTTCTTAACAAGCGGTTAGCTATGCGCGGCGTTCCTCTAGAACGTTTAGCTATTTCATAAGCCCCTGCCTCATCTATATCAATATCAAGTAATTCCGCTGAGCGGGTTACAATTTTTGCCAAATCGTCAGAGTCATAGAAATCCATGCGCAGGGATATGCCAAACCTGTCTCTTAAAGGGGATGTTAACAACCCGCTACGAGTAGTTGCCCCCACCAAAGTAAAAGGCGCAACATCCAAACGTAAAGGGCGCGATGCGGCTCCATCACCCAACATAATATCTATCTTATAGTCCTCCATAGCAGGATACAAAATCTCCTCTACTGGCGGCGCCAAGCGATGAATTTCATCTATGAACAAAACGTCTCGTCTTTCCAGATTAGATAATAAAGCGGCAATATCTCTGCCTTTGTCAAGCACTGGTCCCGAAGTTGTGGCTATAGTTGAATTAACCTCATGGGCTATTATGCGCGCCAAAGTTGTCTTGCCAAGCCCAGGCGGACCCCAAAGCAGAACATGGTCTATCGGTTCAGCTCGTTGCAGAGCTGCCTGAATACATATTCTAAGTTGGTTGACAACCAGTTCTTGACCGATATAATCAGATAGTTGGCGAGGCCTTAACGCATTATCCAGAACCCTGTCTTCTGCGGTAGGTATGGAGCTAATAAGCTCGTCTTCTTTAATCGGCATACGCCAGAGTAAATGTTACTTTAATAGAGATAGTGCTGACTTTCCTATATCAGCAGCACTGGGAATAGTTGTTACTCCTGCTGCGCGCAAAGCATCAAACTTTGCTGCTGCGGTTCCTTTGCTGCCTGCTATAATTGCGCCTGCATGCCCCATTCTTTTACCTGCTGGCGCGGTTGTTCCAGCTATGTAAGCTGCCACTGGAGTTTTCATATTCTCTTTGATAAAAGACGCTGCTTCTTCTTCTGCCGTTCCGCCTATTTCGCCCACCATAACCACTGCATCTGTATCATCATCTTCTTCAAACAAAGTTAGAATATCAATAAAACTACTGCCTGCTATTGGGTCTCCCCCTATTCCCACACAAGTGCTTTGCCCTTCTTTGAGGTCGGATAATTGTTTAACTGCTTCGTAAGTCAAGGTACCAGAACGTGATACCACTCCCACCCGTCCTGCTTGATGTATGTATCCTGGCATGATTCCTATCTTGCACTCACCTGGGGTTATAAGACCAGGACAGTTTGGACCTATCAAACGGACTCCGCGACTCTGACAATAAATTTTAGCGTTTAGCATATCCAAAACAGGAACTCCTTCGGTGATGCATACAATCAAGGCAACTCCGCTATCTGCTGCCTCGGTTATGGAGTCCAAGCAGAATGCCGCTGGAACATATATAACTGAAGCATCTGCATCGGTCTTTTCAACCGCGTCTTTCATAGTATCAAAGACCGGCAGCCCAAGATGCATCTGTCCACCTTTACCAGGAGTAACCCCGCCTACTATCTTAGTGCCATATTCCAATGCCTGACGCGAATGGAAAGTCCCTTGAGTTCCAGTAAATCCCTGGGTTAAAACTTTGGTATCTTTATTAATAATAATACTCATTGATATTGATTGTTTATGTTAATTGATTAGTAGGTGGAATAGCCAGTGCTCCAAAGATCTGGGTAAGCACTTTTAACTCCCTGCATATTAGCTAAGCGGTTTGCCGCATCAAGTGATGGAAGCCCAGGAATATCAGATACTTGAAAACCTCTATCATTCCAAGACATTTTGGATATTCTATCCTTAGAAATATTCTCGCTGTCAAAAAAATTAGCAATACTATCTTGATTCATATCCTCATCAAATATAACGACGTAACCGCCGGGCAATGCCTGAAAGCCGCCTCCTCTCTTTTTAAAAACTGGAGATATACCTGGCGCTGCCTGCGCCAAAAAAGCTTGTGTGTTTTCTAAACTTCTATCCTTAAGTTCATACACAACCATAGTAGGACTTTTGAGTTGGGATGAGCGAATCTGTCCTGCATCAATCTTATGCATCTTCCATTTATCTCCTGGAACATCCGCCACCAGACCTGGATATAACCTTAGTGTAATTCTTCTATCGCCATCCATCCAATAATATTCCGATGCATTAACTGCAGATACAAAGAACAATAAAGGTAAGGCGAGGAGGATAGGGAGAATAGGAAAAATAGGACGGGTAATAAAAGAACGTAATAAATATAACATCGCTTAATTATAACTTAACTTGGGTAAATATTTGCCTATTTAACGGCTTTAACTACTGCACTTGCAGCATTTTGCAGCCCTTCAACCGCAATTATATCCATGCCGCTTTTGCTAAGAATCTCCATGCCTTTTTCGGCATTATTGCCTTCCAAACGCACTACCACTGGCACAGATACTCCTTCATCAGATAATGCTTCCACTATACCAGATGCTATCAAATCACATCTAACTATGCCGCCAAAGATATTGATAAGAACTGCTTTGACTTTTTCATCCGCCAGAATAATCTTAAACGCTTTGCTAACTCTTTCCTTAGTTGCTCCCCCGCCCACGTCCAAAAAGTTTGCTGGCTTACCGCCATTGGTTTTAATAATATCCATTGTAGCCATCGCCAAACCAGCGCCATTAACCATACAACCTATATTGCCATCCAAAGCAACATAGCTTAATTCGTGTTCTGCTGCTTCATTTTCACGCGGGTCTTCTTGCGATTCATCACGCATGGCAAGCAAATCTTGCTGACGCGCCAAGGCACTGCCGTCTATATTAACTTTGGCATCAAGGCATAAAAGGTCGCCATCTTCCGTTATAACCAGAGGATTAACCTCAAGTAATGAGATATCCTTATCGGTAAATAATTTGCCGAGCTTCATAAATATGCTAACAAATTGCTTAACCTGTTGCGAATTTAAGCCCAGCTTAAAAGCTAAATAACGTCCTTGAAATGGCAAAGGACCAGTTAGTGGATCAATAGTTACGCGGTAAATTTGCTCAGGTGACTTGTCTGCCACCTCTTCTATATCCATGCCACCAGCTGCCGACGCCATAAAAACCACCTTCCCTTGTGAGCGGTCAATTAATCCGCTTAAGTATAATTCTTGCTTGATTGCGGTGCAGGATTCAACTAATATTTGATTCACTGGCTGCCCATCTTCGTCTGTCTGATTAGTAACCAGACGTATTCCTAACATTTCTTTGGCAAAATCTTTAACCTCATCAATGCTATCAACAAGTTTTACCCCGCCTGCCTTGCCCCTGCCACCAGCATGCACCTGGGCTTTAACCACCCATTTATTGCCGCCAATTTTGCTGGCTGCCTCGCCTGCCTCTGCTACTGTTGCTGCAGCTATTCCTTTGGATACGGCTATGCCGTAAGAAGCAAAAAGTTGTTTTGCTTGATATTCGTGTAGATTCATCGTTTTTTGTTTACAGTGTGAATTGCCTTATTATCCACAGCTAAAGCCGCTTCATGAATGGATTCAGAGATTGTGGGATGGGCAAATATAGTTAATTGTAAATCCTCAGTGCTTGCCATGAACTCCATTGCTATAACTGCTTGAGATATTAGCTCACCGCTTTGATGAGCGATTATGTGAACACCAAGAATTCTGTCGGTTTTCTTATCGGCAATAATTTTGACCATGCCATCCGTATCATTGTTTGCCATAGCTCTGCCATTGGCGGCAAACGGGAAAGCCCCTACCTTATAATCAATGCCTTTTTCTTTTGCTTGTTGTTCTGTCATTCCAGCCCAAGCAATTTCCGGTGAAGTATAAATGACGTTGGGGATAATATCATAGTTTACTTCCACCTTCTTGCCAGCTATGAGTTCGACAACCATAATTCCTTCTTCAGATGATTTATGAGCCAACATAGGACCGCGTACTAAGTCACCTACGGCATACACCCCAGCAACCTTACTGCGACAATGCTCATCAACCTCAACAAATCCTTTGCTGTCCACACTAACTCCGCAATCATCAGCTAACAATCCTTGCGAGTAGGGTTTACGTCCCACAGCAACCACTGCTTTATCAACTTCTATGCTTTGGGTTCCCTTTGCATCCTCGTATTTAACTACAACCTTGTTCTTGCCTTTGGGCTTGGCTTCAGTTACCTTTGCACCCAGCTTGATATCCAGTCCTTGTTTCTTAAAGTAACGCAAGGCATCTTTGCTTATTTGCTCATCCGCCATCGGTAAAAAATCTGTCATTGCTTCAAGCACAACCACTTCCGAACCCAAACGGTTCCACACACTGCCAAGTTCAAGACCGATTACTCCAGCGCCAATAACGCAAAGCTTTTTAGGTGGTTTATCAAAACCAAGAGCCCCAGTTGAATCCACTACCAGATCATCCTTGAATGGCGCTACAGGTATCTCCACTGGCACAGAACCTGCGGCGAGTATGACATTATCTGCTTGATAGACAACCTTCTTGCCGTCAATTAAAGTAACTTCTACCTGTTTATCTTTTAGTAGTTTGCCAGTGCCGTGAACACTCTCCACTCCATTGGCTTTAAACAACATAGCAATTCCTGAGGTAAGCTTATTAACTATGCCTTCCTTGCGTTTTTGCATAATTCCAACATCTACTTTTGCATCCTTTATGGTTATGCCCTCTGTCGCAAACTGCTCTTGCGCCATAGTAAATTTATGGGATGTTTCTAATAATGCTTTAGAAGGAATGCACCCTACATTAAGACAGGTTCCTCCCAATGTTATTTTTTGCGGAGATTTTTTATCTTTGCTTTGCCATTTTTCTACGCACAGGGTTTTATAACCCAATTGAGCGGATTTGATAGCAGCTACATAGCCGCCAGGACCTGAGCCGATTACAATAACTTGGTATTTATCCATTTGATTAACTGAGATTAATAATAATTACCTTTATAGTATAGCAATTATTACGCATTATTCACTAAGAATACGCAATTTTATAACCTTGCCCACAACTTGCGGTATTTTTTCAATCTGCTGAATTGCTTGATTAATGATTTGTTCTTTAGTTAGATGGGTGATGATAATCACAGGAACTAAATCTGGCTGGGAAGGATGATGCTCTTTTTGATGCAGCCCTTCTATGCTAATGTTTGAGCTGCTTAGAATTTCTGTAATCTTGGCGAGAACTCCTGCCTCATCTTCCACATTAACTCGCAAATAAAACTCACTGCTTATCTCTGCAATGGTGGCGAAGTCAATGTTCCGCTTGAGCATTGCCTTGTCCTTGTTATCGCCCTCGCCCTTGTTGGAAGCTATTTCTCCTGAATGAGAACTGCGGATGCAATCAGATAGGTCTGCAAGGACTGCAGAAGCTGTTGCTTCGCCGCCAGCGCCAGCGCCACTATAAAAAGTCCGCCCTAAAGGAATGCTATCAATCATAACTCCATTGGTAACCCCATTAACAACGGCTATTTCTTCTCGTTTGCTTACCAATGTTGGATGAACCCTTATGCTTATTTTTTCAGCGCCATTATCACTGCTGGATAATTGCGCAATTGCTAAATGCTTAATAACATAACCAAGCTCTTCAGCATGATTAACATCATCTGGCATAATATCGATAATTCCTTCCTTATAAACCCTATCATAAGAAAAAGGTATATCAAAAGCCAGAGCAGCCAAAATAGCAATTTTGTGAGCGCTGTCTGTCCCGTCTATGTCATAAGTTGGATCTGCCTCCGCATAACCGAGTCCTTGTGCCTCTTGTAAAGCATCAGGAAATGACTTGCCTTCTTGCGCCATAGCTGTAAGAATATAATTTCCTGTGCCATTGATAATGCCAGCAATGCGAGTAACACGATTGGCAACCAATCCCTCACGTAAAACCTTAATAATGGGTATGCCACCAGCTACTGCAGCTTCATAAAAGTAATTCACTCCATGCTCGCGCGCTGCCGCCATCAACACTTCGCCTTTTTCGGCTATTAACGCCTTGTTGGCACTGATTACATCTTTGTTAGCAGCAAAGGCGCGCATGGTTAATTCAAAGGCATCATCAACGCCGCCTATGAGTTCCACTAATATTTTGCTTCTTTTATCATCCGCCACCTTGAATATATCTGCCTCTCTTTCAATGTCGCTAATATCACAGTTAGGGTTGGAACGGCGCGCTCCTATTTGAACTAACGCGGGGAACGCTTCTAAGCGGGAGGAGAGTATATCTTTATGCTCTTGTAAAAGCTTAACAACAGAACTACCAACTGTGCCGAGCCCGCATAAAGCTATGGGTATCTCTTTCACCAAGGTATCTCTATATTATTTCTGTAATTATCCTTAATGAACTTTGAATTACCCTTGCAGTAATTTCAAAAGTTCTGCGGGAGCAATATAACCTGGAACCTTCTTACCATTTTCAGTAAAGATAGTGGGAGTGCCGCGCACACCAACCTTGATACCTGTGTTAAATTGCTCTAAAACTGGATTAGAGCACTCTTTATTAGCTAAAGGCAGCCCTGCTTTGGCAGCAGTCATTGATGCCTGGCGGTCTTCGCCACACCAAACATTTATTGCTTTTTTGAAAGATTCTGTATCTGGACCACTGCGTGGAAAAAATGCATAACGGACTTCTATTCCCAAGCGATTTACTTCATCTATCTCGCGATGAAGTTTACGACAATAGCCACAATCAACATCAGTAAAAACTAAAATCCATCCTGCGGGCTTAGTTTTCTCTTTGGCGGGGAAAATTATCAATTCCTCTTTAGGAATTGCTGCGGCAAGAGCAAATTGCCCTTGTTCTTGCCTTGCCTTGCTTAGGTTTTTTAACTTGCCGGCAGTTCCAAAAGAATAGTGCTCGCCTACCACAAAGTCATTGCCGTCTTGTGATACAAAAATTGAAGTATAGTCACTGGTGATGACCTGAAATAATCCTAGATTAGGAAGTAGCTTAACTTCAATTATGGATATATCTGGTATCTTCTCCTGCATCAAGGTTTTAATTTGTGCTGCTGTCCGAGATTTTTTGGTGACTAAATTATTTGTGTTGCTTGTTTTTTCTGTGTTTCCTGTGTTTCCTGCAACCTTGGCAGTGGGCGCCTCTGCAGCAGAAACACTCATTGCAAAAGCACTTATCATTAATCCTCCCAGAAGAACAAACGTTAGTCGCAAGAGTGCTCTATTAACTGGATTAACTGAGCACAGGATATTCATATTGAGAAGAATATCTATTTTATTTTGCAGCTTCATCTGACGTCGCCGCCTGCTCTGGATTCACGCTCTTAACAGCTGACGCTTTTTCAGCGCTTGCAACTATTGGGGGAGATTCAACTTTGCTAGATTCCTTGCTAACTGTATCCTTGGATTTATCAACACCCGTTATCTCATCAGTTTTGCCAGCTTTGCCAGATGCCCCAGCTTTGCCAGATTTACTCGGCTTGTTGGATTTTTCTAAACGTTCTTGAATACGAGCTGCCTTGCCAGTTAAACTACGCATGTAGTATAGTTTGGCTTTACGGACCTTGCCGCGCCTTTGAACTACGACTTTGCTGATGATTTTACTATGTGTTTGAAAGGTTCTTTCTACTCCCACACCATGGGATAATTTACGAACAGTAAAAGAAGAATTAAGTCCACGATTACGTATGGCTATTACCAGCCCTTCAAAGGACTGAATTCTTTCACGCTCACCTTCGCGAACCCTAACTTGGACTACCACAGTATCTCCTGACTGAAAGTCGGGCAGCTCTTTATTTAGCTGCTGCTGTTCCACTTTTTGTATTAAAGGATGATTAAGCATATTAATTTCGGTTGTTGTCTATATTTATTCCACATTTTATTCCCGCATTGAGAAGCACTTTATTGATATATTGTATCATAATAATGCCATTCAACAGCATGTAATTTCTTAATTGACTTATTTTATCAATCTTGATTAAATTTCATATATTCCATTAACAATTTTTTATCATTAATAGATAATTCTTGCTTTGCCAGAAGGTCTGGTCTTTTTACCCAAGTGCGTCCTAATGATTGGCATCTTTTCCACCGAGCTATTTCTTTATGATTGCCGCTCAACAGGACTTTAGGGACATTCAATTTATCCGCATCAGTCATGACTGGGTCTGTAATTTCCGCTGGTCTGGTATATTGTGGCTCTTCCAATAGGTCATCGCTAAAAGAATCAAATAACGAACTATTAACATTGCCTAAAGTTGCTTCCCATAATCTTGCAATTGCATTCATAAATACCATTATAGCCAATTCTCCGCCACTTAAGACATAATCACCTATAGATATTTCATCATCCACATAAGAAGATATAATTCTCTGATCTATGCCTTCATAACAACCAGATATTAAAATCATTGCATCCTCATTTGCATACTTCTGCGCAACCTTATGACGAAATAACATTCCTTGCGGAGAGAAAAACACTACCTTAGGTTTCTTATAGCCATGTTCATAAGCTTTAGCAATTGCCTCAGTAATTGCTCCTTTCAGGGGCTTGTACTGCATCAACATGCCCTCACCGCCACCATAAGGTGTTTCATCTATATGCTTATGCTTATCTTTGGCATAATCACGTGGATTAAATATTTTTAGATTGACATTATCACTTTGTAGCGCCCGCCCTACCACTCCGTAAGAAGTAAGCGCGGCAAAGGAATCGGGGAAAATACTTACTATGCCAACAAACTTAGAACTCATAATGTTGTCCGCTAAAAATCTGGATCCCAGGAAACCTTAATGGTTGGAATAGTTGGAGAGGTGGAACTTGCATCTGGCGAGATAAGGATATCTGTGACAAAATCTGGCTGAACAAAAGGAACATAATGCCATTTGCCAGTAGAACTCTTTATTACCATATTATCCTTGTCTCCAACTCTTTGCATACTGTTGATGGTGCCAAGTAAAATTTCTCTGCCCATATACAAGCTGATAACTCTCGCGCCCACTAAATCATGCCAGTAATAATTGCCCTTTTGCGGGACGGGAAGTTGTGAACGTTCCACCGCTACTAAGCGATTACACCACTTAATTGTCTCTTCTGGAGTTGATACCCCTTTGATATGAGTAATAAATCTTTTGCCCATAGCAGAAATAGCGGTTAGTTCTACTGAAGGAGCGCGTCTGTAGGTATCCATTGCGGTAGAAGTTGATATTGAGTTGGAATCTTCTGCTGGCAGCGCTTTAAGATTGGAGTAATTCATTATGCTTGCAGAATCTTCACAATAGCAATCAAAATATTGCCAGCCCTTGAGTCCGTGACTCTTGCCAAATTTGCCGAGCACCACAGGAGCAGAGTTAATGGCTGCTTGTGATTCCTCGCTTGTTATGTTATCGGCTTCTGCTTGTTCAGGTTGAGCTGTAGATTGGACTTGAGATTCAGGTTGAAATTGAAATTCAGCTTGAGATTCAGATTGAGCTGTAGATTGAGAGCTATTAGTAGTATTACCTGCTACTAAGTAATCATTCAGAAGGTTTTGTTTCATCCTTATCAGATGGAGCGGCTTCTACTTTCTCGGTCTTATCCTGTTGTGCTTCTTCCTTTTGTTTTGCTTCCCCTGGGGAGGATTCTGTTGTGTCCGCCTTCTGTTCTTCCTTGGATTCCTCCTTGGATTCTTCTTTGGATTCTGTTGCGTCCTCTTCCTTAGCTGCTACATCAACTGCTTCGGCATCTTTGGCACTTTCTGGTGCTTTGGCTTCTTCCTTGACTTCCTCTTTGGATTCTGTCGCGTCCTCTTCCTTAGCTGCTACATCAACTGCTTCAGCATCTTTGGCACTTTCTGGTGCTTTAGCATCTTCCTTTAATTCTTCCTTGGATTCCTCTTTGGATTCTGTTGCATCCTCTTCCTTAGCTGCTACATCAACTGCTTCAGCATCTTTAGTGCTTTCTGGTGCTTTGGCTTCTTCCTTTAATTCTTCTTTGGACTCTGTTGTGCTTTCTTCCGCAGCGGGGGTGGATTCTTCTTTATCAGGTACTGGAGCGGCGTCTTTCGCCTCTGTAGCCGGGGCAGCAGCAGGAGCGGTAGCCGTATCAGCAGCTTCTTTAGCTTCAGCTTTTGGCTTAGATTTCACTCGCCTTATTTTCTTCTCTGCACCTGTGACTATAATCAATTCATCCACCTTTTTGCTAACGGCATCTGTTTCAGTTGCTTCGCTAACTACTTCTTCAGAAGTTTCCCCTGCAACATCGCTAGAAGCTTCACTACCAGCAACTTCGCTACTTGCGGCTGCTTTACTACTATCTACGTGTTTCTTCAGTAGATTTTGAACTGTTTCAGATGGTTTTGCTCCCTTGGAAAGCCAGTGACCAAGCCGAGTAACATCAACTTTTAAAAGTGTTTCTTCGCCCTTAGCTAAAGGGTCAAAAAAGCCGAGATTTTCAATAAAACGACCATCACGCGGACTGCGCCGATCCGCTAAATTAATGTGGTAAAAGGGCCTCTTTTTGGCTCCTTTGCGCGATAAACGTATAACTAACATAAATTAAATATAAATAAGATAAGGCATTTTAGCCTATTATTACAGCATTATAAGTGCAATTATAATTTATTTTAATAATTACGCAAGTTAATCATAAATTTGTAAATTTTTGTAAGTTTTTATAAATTTTTATGAATTATAGCTCCACACAGGCAGCAAGACGCCTTCTATCGGTTTTGTTAAGTAGCATGTGTTCGCCTGGGTTAAGTGTTTCCGGCAAGGTTATATTAGCGAATCTGATACGCGCCAATCTGCTTACTTGAAAGTCAAATTTTTCCCATAATCTTCGCACCATGCGGTTGCGTCCTTCTTGCACTACCAAATGAAAATATTGGTTTTTTGACTTGCCAAGACGATGCTTGGGAACAATATCATTAAATTTACTTATCTTGCCGTCCAGTGGTACTCCCTGCTTAAGTCGTTCTAATGTATCCTCTGTTACATTACCGCGAACTCTGGCAATATACTCTCTATCCAGCTTGTACTTAGGATGCATCAAACGATATGCCAATTCTCCATCTGTGGTAAAAAGCAACAATCCCGATGTATTAATATCTAATCTACCAACCATTATCCACTTTCCCGCTTCAGGACGAGGTAGATTCTCAAACACTGTAGGTTTATTCTTTTCTTTCGCTTGACTGCATAGCTCCCCTACTGGCTTATGATAAAGCAAAATTCTTGTATAGATTTCCCCTTGTTCCAGTGCTCTACCATCTAAAGTTATGCGCGCGTTTTCGTCAACTTCGGCGCTGATTGAAGAGCATGTTGTTCCATTAACAGCTACGCGATTCTCTCTAATGAGTTGAGCGGCTTGGCGACGTGAAATGACTGAACGTTGCGCCAGAACTTGGACTAAAGATAACTCTTTCATTTACTTGTCGTTATCAGATGCGGATGACTCTGCATTCCCAGCGTCAGTGCTATCAGCGCTTGCTTCTGTAGCAGCTGATTGTAGCGGAGCTAAATCCTTTAACCCTGCAAGCTTAAAGTTATCTAAAAATATCTTAGTAGTTCCCCATATTGCTGGACGCCCAGGGACTTCTTTATGCCCGATAATCTTAATCCAATCGTGTTCTTGCAAAGTGCGCATTATTCCAGTGCTCAGGGTAACTCCACGCAAATCTTCAATTTCGGATTTAGTTACTGGTTGCTTATAAGCAATAATTGCCAAGGTCTCCATTAAGGCACGACTATAGCGCGCTGGCTTTTCTTGCTGAAATGATTGAACTGCCTCCGCATATTTCTGTCCTATATGAAAGGAATAACCACTTGCCCCTTTGACCAGCTGCATAACCGAACTCTCATATTTTTTCTGTAATTGTTGTAGTAATTCTTTCATTTCTTTGTCAGTTATACCATCGGCAACAAACACATCTTGTAGTTGACGAATGGAAATTGGTTCTCCACCAGCAAGGAGTACTGCTTCTATGTTATTACGCCTTTGGGCTTTTTTATCCTTTACTTTAGTATTCATCGTTTTCATCAGTATCGTCAGTTTTTCCTTCGGGCGAATAAACAAATATTTTGCTATACGGCGCCGACTGCGCAACTTCCGCAAGCTTTTCTTTTAACAGCTGCGTTAATGCTACCAAAGATACCGCCACTCCTTCAGCGCCTTCTTTTTCAGTAAACAATTGCTCAAAAGGCACAAAGCCACCAGAAATCCCCAATTGGCGCGCCAAACCAATTTTATCCAAAATTTTAGTCATTCTTTCCCTTGTTGATAATTCTTCCAGCTTAATCTCATAACGTTTACGCATTTTATTTTGGAATAAAATTTGCCTCATATATTGCGCCAACTCTTCTTTTTCCGGCAGTATTTTAGGCACTGTTAAAGGCGGCGTCTCATAGCGGATAAAAGGTATAAAGAAGTCCCTATCCAAACGTGGTAACTCTTCCAAATATGCGGCGGCGTTTCTAATTTTTTCATATTCTTTTAGTTTTTCCACCAATATATGTCTCATTTCTTCGTTTTCTTCTTGTTCCTCCTCGCTGCGAGGTAACAAAGAACGCGACTTTAATTCTGTTAGCACGGATGCCATAACCAAGTATTCTGCCGCTGGGTTAATCTTGAATTCTTTCATAATTCTTATGTATTCAAGATACTGTTCGGCTATCTTGGCAATGTCAATATCTACTATATCAATGTTTTGACGGCGCACCAAATGAAGTAAAATATCAAGGGGACCAGAAAAATCTTCTAAAAAGACCTTAAGTGCATCGGCTTGAATAAACAGTCCTACTGGCGGTTCAATTACTGGTTTGCCAGTGATATAAGCGATTGGTTCTTGCCTTTCTTCCATGCATATACTATAATGGATTGTGTGAAGATTATCAGGTATTTCCTATTAATAATTGGATTAACTGCTGGCATAGCGGTTGGCAGCCATAGTGTGCACGGCGCAACATTAGGCGCTTCCTTAGATGGTCCGCTAACAGCAGATGAGGCATATAAGCTATCCGTGCGTCAAGAATCCTCAACAACCTACTCTATAAGCTGGGATATAGCTGATGGCTATTACCTATATAAAGATAAATTTGCTGTTACCCCGCAGCCCGTAAGAATTCAGCCAAGTTCTAATTTTGTCAGAAACGAAGACCAATTCTTTGGCGAGCAGGATATTTATTATAGCTACGCCCAGATGCTTGTAAGTATTGATGAAGATGGAAACACAGCCGAAGGCGCAAGCAAAACATTAAAAATATCCTATCAAGGATGCTGGGAAAAAGGATTATGCTACCCAGTGCAAACAAAACTGGTTAGCATTGATAACGAAGATGCCGCCTACTTAATAGTCCGCGAGGCAACGTCCGCGGATGAGGTGGCAGTCCAGACGGGACGGCAGAGCAAAGCAAACCCCAGTTCAATATCAAATCAAGCGCCACCCTCTACAATAATATTTGCTGGTTATGATTATTACTTGGCTATGCTAAAAGACGCCGCTCCTCCTTTAATTCTGCTGTTGTTCTTCTTGGCTGGGCTGGGACTTACGTTTACCCCCTGTGTTCTGCCTATGCTGCCAATAATAACTGGCATCATAACCCAACGGCGCAGTATGCCAGAGCAAGGTGTTGGCAATGGCGCAAGTACTACATCATTTAAAATGCAGATTTCACTTGCCCTTACTTATGTAGCGGTAATGTCAATAACTTTTAGTGGGTTAGGTATGCTCAGCGGTCTGCTGGGATATGGAATGAGAGAAGTGCTTGGCTCAACTCCCTTTCTGTTGATAATGTCAGGATTAATTGTTATGTTTGCTTTATCAATGTTAAACCTATATACTTTGCATATTCCTGCCTTTATCAGCGCTCCAGCGAATAGGTACTTATCCTCCAGTAGTGGTGTTTTTGGCAAGGCGGCATTATGGGGCTTCTTGTCCCCTTTGGTTGTGGGAACCTGTTTATCTGCCCCTTTGGCAGCAATTATGATTTATATAGCTGAAAGAGGAAGTCCTTGGTTTGGGGCTGCTGCTCTGCTTGCTCTTAGCTGGGGCATGGGGATTCCACTATTATTATTTGCTATGGGCTTAGGGCAGTTGCTGCCACGCGCTGGCGCTTGGTTAGAAAAAACCCGAGCAATATTTGCATTTATTTTATTAGGGCTGGCAGTGTTTATTATTTCACCGATTTTACCTTTGGTGGTAGAGTTATTATTGTATTTTATTTTGCTGGCAATAATTGTATATTTTGTTGTGCGAATGCTTGCTTCAAATCGGGCATTTAGCCAGATATTTAGCAGGGGGTTAGCAATATCTGCCGCTATATTATGTTTCGCTGCCCTTAGCTTTTACACACTAACCAACTATAATATCATCCCTAATTATAGCAAAGCAGCACAAGAGGGAGAATTTCAATGGAAGGGATTTCAAGGGGGGAAATTTCAAGGGGGGAAATTTCAAGTAGCACAGAGTCATCCAGTTTTGCTAGACCTAATTCAACAGGGTAAGGCAGATGCCAAACCACAGTTAATATACTACTATGCAGATTGGTGTGTCTCCTGTCGCGAGATTGAATGGCTGGTATTCAACGACGAAGACATAAAAAGTCAGCTTAGTTCTTTCAACCTTATTAAAGCCGATATAACCAGCACGGCAACATCATCACGTCAGATGATGGAGTATTTCAACATATTTGGTCCGCCCACTATCATTTTCTTAGATGAAGAGGCAATCCAATTAAAAGGACTCACCCTTATTGGCAACTTCAATAAGAGGATAATGACGCAAAGATTAAGTCAGATAGTCAATTAATATAAGTTGGAAAACAATCAGCAAATCAAATATCTAAACAAACTCTGGCAAGTCGTTGACTGACAATTCATCCTCCATCCTTGCGTATAGGGTCGCCTCTCAAGTAGCACAACAGAATGATAAGAAAATACTTGTCATAACTGCTGGAGCCGCTCAAAGTTACGAAGTCCAGCGGCAGCTTAATTTTTTTCTTAAATCTGGGAATAGTTCCGGGGAGAGCTTAGAGGAAAGCTTAGAGGGGAACTTAGAGAAAAACCCAAAAGAAAATTCAGGAGAAACATCAGAGAATAATACTCAACAACCTAATGAGTCAGCAGCCCTGCTTATACCAGATAATGAAAATCTGCCTTATGATTCATTCTCTCCAGGCAAGATGCTTGCTTCCAAAAGAATTAAAAGCATATATCGTATGCTTAGTGGCGAATACCAGATTCTTTTAATTGGCATCAACACCTTAATAAGATTGCTGGCACCCCGTTCTTATTTTTTAGGGCGTGGCTTAGCAATAAAAACTGGACAAACTCTGGATTACCAAGCATTCAGCGAGCAGTTGATTAATAATGGATATATTAAATGCAATTTTGTCCGACAACCAGGCGAAATGGCGGTGCGCGGCGCCATAATGGATATGTTTCCAGCCGCCTCCCCTCTTCCCTATAGAATTGAACTGTTAGATGATACTGTCGTTTCACTGCGTAGTTTCTCTGTAGAAGAACAAACAAGCATAGAAACCGTCCCAAGCATTAATATTCTTCCCTCAACAGAATATCCCGTATCAGAAGATGCTCGTCAATGCTTTTGCCGTTCGTGGCAAAGATTCTTTAGCGGAGAAGCGCGACTTCACCCCACATACAAAGAGATTAAGCAAGGGCTAATTCCTCAAGGCATAGAATCATTTTTACCATTTTTCTTTGAAGGCAGCAAGAATACCCCCCTGGATAAATCTCCTGATACCCCACCTGATAAACCAACAGGCAAAACCTTAGAGAGCTATTTTGATTATTTATCGGCATCCATAACATCTCATCAAGTGTTTTATGCGGAAGATATTTTCAACCACGCTCAGCAACTAATAGATGATGCAAAGTTAAGATACGAAACACTGGGCGGAGAAAGCGCTGTTTTGTTACCTCCTAATTTTCTATACTTGTCTGTTGAACAATTAAAGGATCAATTAAAAGGGAAGCAAAACCTATATGAAGATTCTCAGAAAAAGCTTGATGCTTCGGATTTGCCTGACTTAAGAGCGCGAATGGAGTCCGACATCAAGCTAGAAAAGCTTGCAAAATTTAGCAAGCAATATGAGGGCAAAATATTAATATGCGCATCTTCAATGCGCCGCAAGGAGTTATTAAAAAGCTGGCTTGAACAAGCAAAAATTAACTACGCAGTGTTCAGCGATTGGGACAGCTTTATCAATTCAAAAAACACAAAAGATACAAACACTGTCGGGCTTATGTTGGTGGACATAACAGATGGAATATGTCACACAGAATGGGCTATCATAACCGAAAACAATATATTCAATGAGAGTATCCACCAATCAAGCGAAGTTAAATCTTCTACCGCTGCTTTTGCTCCGCAGTCACAGCTGCTAATAAAAAATATTGCCCACATTGCCCCTGGTGAACTTGTGGTTCATACGGAGCATGGAGTCGGTAAATTTCTTGGCTTGGAGCAAATCACTCATCAGGATTATTGCAGCGAATATATAAGCATTGAATATGCCGAGCAAACTAAACTTTATTTGCCAGTGCATAATCTACATCTTTTATCCAGATACATAGGCAGAGGAGAACGACAACATTCTTTGGATAAGCTGGGCAGCAAACAATGGAGTATCCGCAAAGCAAATGCTATGCGCAAGATAGAAGATAGTGCCGCTTCATTGTTAGAACTATATGCTAAAAGAGCGAATCGTAAGGGAATTACTTTTATGCCGCCGACCAATGAATACGAAGAGTTCAGCGCTGGCTTTCCTTATGCCGAGACCGAAGATCAATTAAAAGCAATTAATGATGTTCTGAAGGATATGCTGGCAGAGAAAAAAACCGACCGCCTTGTTTGCGGGGATGTAGGATTTGGCAAAACCGAAGTTGCTATGAGGGCTGCTTATATTGCCGCGGCATCAGGGTATCAAGTTGCCTTGTTAGTCCCCACCACCATTTTAGCGGGACAGCATTTACAAACCTTCTCCAACAGATTTGCGAATACCCCGTTTATTATTAAACAACTAACCAGATTAAGTGGTAGCAAAAATGTTAAACAAATTAAAGAGGATATTGTCAAAGGAAAGGCAGACATAATTATAGGTACTCATGCCCTACTCAGCAAAAGTATGGCTTTCAAGAATCTTGGCTTGGTCATTATTGATGAAGAACACCGCTTTGGTGTGCGACAAAAAGAGAAGCTAAAATCCTTGCGCGAGGATGTGGATATTCTTTCACTCACCGCCACCCCTATTCCCAGAACTCTTAACCTGGCATTATCTGGCTTGCGTGATATTTCTTTAATGGCGTCGCCGCCACCAGGGCGGCTGCCTATAAAAACTTATGTTGGCGGTCATAGCGATGAAATAATCAAAGAAGCAATTACTCGCGAGTTGATGCGTGATGGGCAGGTTTATTATGTGTATAACAACATAGCGGCTATTCAACAAAAAGCTGACTCACTGGGTAAACTATTCCCCGATGTAAGGAGCGCTATCATCCATGGTTCTATGGATAAGTGGCAATTAGAAGAAACAATGCATGATTTTTATCACAAGAAAATTGCCATATTGGTATCCACCACTATCATAGAAAATGGTTTGGATGTCCCAAACGCTAACACCATAATAATAGAAAAAGCCGAGAACTTTGGCTTAGCCCAATTACATCAGATGCGCGGCAGAGTAGGTAGGCGCAAGAGGCAGGCATTTGCTTACTTTTTAATTTCAAATGAGAGCGGGATTAAAAGCAAAGCAGCCAAAAGAATCAAAGCGGTTGGTGATAGCTCGTTGCCTGGTTTGGGTTTTAATCTTGCTGCCAATGATTTAGAAATACGCGGAGCTGGAGAGATTCTGGGAACCGAGCAAAGTGGCTCCATTCAAAAAATAGGGCTTGAACTATATACTCAAATGTTAGAAAAAACAGTACTTTCGCTGCAGAGGAAGCAAAAACAAAAACAGCAAAAGCCCAGCACTGAGCATAAAGATAGCAATAATGCTTTTGCCGACTCTGCTCGGCCTGCTGGTGCCACCCCCAATAATGCCCCCCCCGCTCTCACCTCAGCACCCCCCGCTCCTGTGCTACCTGAGATTAATAGTGAGGTGGATATTACGGTAAGCGCTTTATTGCCAGATGATTACATAGATGATGTGTACGAAAGATTGATAACATATAAGAGAATGGCAACTGGCAATGAAACAACTCTTAATGCCATCAGGAAAGAGCTAAAAGATAAGTATGGCGAACTGCCTCCTTACGCCGCCAACCTGTTTGAAATACACCATATTAGAATAATGGCGCAACAACTGGGTATAACCAAATTAACCCTTGCCAGGACTATTGGAAAAGCTCTCATAAGTAAAGAATTTACGCAAACAATTAATAGATGCCGCGAACTTATGGAAGAAGACCCGCATAACTACGGATTCAAGATGGAGGGGGACGGGGCTGAAGTTAAGAATGACTCATTTAATGGATCTTTGCATTTTCGTTGTAGTGGCACTGATGATGCCAAGCAACTATCTGAGGTTAATCGTATTTTAATCGCGATCCAAGATTCTCTTTAAATATCTGGGTCAACGCTTCCTTTCACATAATCACGCGACAATACAAAAAGCATTGTGGCACGAATGCGGCGAATTGCCAATCGCATAAATCTGGTTAATAACTTAGTAAAGGGAAATATTCTAATCAACCAGTTCTCTATTTTATTCAATGACCTTATAGCAACATTGTAATGGGGAGCGGCTAAAGGTCTTCCTAATATACACCTTTCTATTTTTTCATCATTATGATACAACAAACTTGGACTAATGCCCAAGGTGCCAGGGATTTCACAGGAAGACAAATATCTATCAGACATCAGAGCATTGTTTTTTCTGCTATATTCTAATACCATTCTTGCCGCCTTGCGTGTAATGATATAACCAAATGCACCGCGTGGTCTAAGAATAAACTTGCCTATGCGATAATCCTTTGAGTTTAAGAAGTTCAATTTACGATTTTTCCACAAGCTTATGGGATACAAAGATGTTTTGAAAAATGGTTCGCCAAGTGTATGAACATAATACCCTAAGTAAATGAGGTTCCATTCTATAGGAATATTCTTGATATTACGCAGGAAAGTTAACGCATCATCAGTAATAACCGCATCATCTTCTAAAATTAAAGCGTAGTCCTGATTTCTCTGTAGAATCATCTCATAGACATTGCGATGAGATATAGAGCATCCCCTTTCTCCTGTTGTAAGTAAACGTGACAAGTAAGGAGAATTTTTATTCATGTTGTATCTCAAATTGTCATATTCACTCAAGAAATTTCCGTCAGTTGCGGTAACCAACTCATAAGAAAGATTAATATCTTTGAGATGGGCTTCCATACGTTCTCTCCTTTCACTTGCCCACGCCAGGTTAATTAGATAAACAGGAATATCTATACTCATAATTCAAATTATACAGCAGTGTTGGTTAAAGTGTAAAATGGAGTCAATGGTTACAAAAAAATATGACTTTATAGTTATTGGCGCGGGTTCTGGCGGAGTCCGCGCAGCTAGATTAGCTGCGGCAAAAGGGCTTAAAACTCTTATCATAGAAGGACGGCATTGGGGAGGCACCTGTGTAAATCTTGGATGTGTGCCTAAAAAGTTTTTGGTGTTTGCTGCTGACTATGGGCGATATTTTAACAGCGCTGTGGATTATGGCTGGGATAGCAATTCACCTACAGATAACTCTATTAGTGGATCTCATCAAATAAACTGGGACAAATTAAGAAATAATGTCAACCAAGAAACAAACCGTTTACAAGAAATTTATTGCAAACTACTAAAGGATTCAGAGGTAGATATGGTTAATGGATATGGTTACTTTCTTTCGCCGAACGAGGTTGCAGTCGTAGGGGCGGAGCCGCGCTCCGCCCGTGGAGAAGAGTCATCTAACTTAAATAAGCTTAAAGATGATGCTATTGATAGTTTCAGCGCGCCTAAGATTCTAATTGCCAGTGGAGGGTCAGCTACTAAACCAAATATTCCTGGCAATGAATTGGGCTTGATTTCAGATGATATGTTCAGTTTGCCAACATTTCCACGCAAACTATGTATTCTTGGTGGTGGTTATATTGCTCTTGAATTTGCTTGTATTTTTGCCGCTTTGGGTAGTGAAGTAACTTTGGTTAATCGCTCGCAGCGTCTGTTGCGTGGCTTTGATGAAGAACTAGCTGAATTTGCCAGTGCAGAAATGCAAAAGCATAACAATATAAGGGTGCTGCTTAATACCAATATTGAATCATTAAACTGCAACACAAACTCCGCACCTGCAAACGCTGTCCCCACAAACAAAAATGCAGATGAAATAGATGCATCCATAACAGTTAATGTGCTTGGTGAATCGCCACAAAAACTTAAAGCCGATGCAGTTCTCTTTGCCACTGGCAGAAAGCCCAATACCTCATCATTACAGCTTAATAATGTTTTTGGCACATCACCTACGACTGAGCAGGTTTCTCCTGCAGGGGCAATTGAAGTTAATGACTATTATGAAAGCGCGCAAAAAGGTATCTTCGCCATTGGTGACGTTATCAACAGAGTTCAATTAACCCCAGTTGCTATAGCGGAGGCAAAAGTGCTAATAGCATCTGATTTTGGCGAAATTTCTTCTTCATCTAATTCCCTTAATTCCTTGAATTCCTCTAATTCCTCTAGTTCCTCTGGTTCCTTGCCTAAATACAAACCGCTGGATTATAAGAAAATTCCAGCTGCAGTTTTTTGCCGTCCTGAGATAGCCGCAATTGGGCTTAGCGAAGAACAAGCACTAAAATCATATAACATTGATGTATACAAAAAGGACTTCATCCCCATGCAAGAAGCATTTTCCTCACAAAAGAAAAGGTTTTTCATTAAACTTATATGTGAGAAAGGCAGCGATAAGATACTTGGTATCCATATAGCAGGACAAGGCGCGGCAGAAATGATGCAAGGGTTTGCTGTTGGTTATACGGCAGGTTTAAGCAAAGATGACTTACTTCAAACTATAGGCATACATCCAACAATTGCCGAAGAATTGGTTACTATGTAGTAAGAGAGTTTTATACTCAAGCATATAAGCATATAAAAATATCAAAAAAAGCTATAAAAACAGGGAAATCAGGTATAATACTCGTTATGGGAAGTTTATTTCAGCCAGCAAGCATCCTGAAGATATTATCTGTGATTGCGGGGCTAATAGTTCTGAGTTCTTGTAGCCCAGAGGAGAGTGTGTCTTTACAGCAGCAGATTAATAATGTTACGACTGGCAACCAATCGGTGCCAGCAGATGGCGCGGTTCAAACAGTTGCCTTTCAATCTACAAGCAATCTCCAGCCGCGTAGTTTCCCTAGTGAGATTGAGACAAATAGCTTAGAAAAATGTTTGTTTACCAAACCCTGTAAAATATCACAACTACCGCCACTTGGCTTGACAACAAACGCTATAACCATTGATTCAATTATGGCAAGAGTGTGGAGCACAGAGCCATGGATGACACAGCGGATTAAGGAATTATTAACAGCGCTGCCTAGTGAATATCTACGTTTATTTCGTCCAGTTACTGGAATAGCTATAGCGGATTACGTGGGACCTTCCCACTACTGGGCTGCTACTGGCGGCATTTACATAAACCCCTCTTTTCTATGGCTAACTCAAGAAGAAAAAGACAACGTAGCAGTTTATCAGGATGAGCGCATAGAAAAAAGTAAGCAGCTAAACTTTAGAGTGAAGTGGCGTTATGTTGGACAAAACTCTACAACTCCTATATTAAGCGGATCTGCTGCTAACAATGTTGATGAGCGTCAGCTACAGAATATATTAGGCATTTTTGCAGCTATGCTTAGCCACGAATTAGCTCATGCCAACGACTATTTACCCCCTCATGCACTAGAACTTCTTGACCCTCAAGAAACTTTCGCTGATGCGGTTTATTATGGTAGGAATAATGATATTCCAATGTTACGAATTTCAAAAAACTTGCAAGATAAGTACCCTATAGCCAATCAGCTAACCAACCTTGCCCGCGCTTATTATGGGGGCATAGATTCTGCTGGCTATCAAGATTGGCAGGCATCAGATGTAGGATTCTCTTTTCAATATGATGGTGCCTCAAGTTTATACGGACACTACAGTAAAGAAGAAGATATTGCTATGTTATTTGAAGAAATTATGATGAAGGAATTCTTCTCACTGGATAGAGATATGGGCTTTGCTGATGTGGCGGATGATTTAGCACATAATAGGACTGATTGCCAAGCGCATAAAGTCCATTGGGCGCAAAGAAATAGATTTGCAGCACCGAGTGTGCGCCAACGCGCCGAATATGTAGCTCGTCAAATTCTTCCCGAATATGATTTCAGTGAGTTATTTAACAAGTTGCCTTCTTCAACTCAATTAGAAACAGATTGGTGCTCACATCACAATAGCATTGATATAAGTCCTGATACTGATTCTGGCAGTGGAAGCTCCTGGGATAACGACGACATTCATATTCAAGAACATAATTTGCAAGGATTTCATAAAAACATAATGAAGGACTTAAGCAATCCAGCCCATTCCAAGCACGATTCACATACTCCCTCACATATTCATTGAGACGTTCTTTTTATTCTTAATAAAATAACTAAGGGTGAAGAAATACATATTGCCATCAATAGTCCTAATTGCGGGCATTGGCATATACTTTTATATTAACTCCTATACCGACATTTTTACCAAAGTGGGAAATACCAATACACTTAATTCTTCAGGTTATTCAGGTTATTCAGGTTATTCAAGCCAGTCAAGCCAATTGAACCAACCGATTAAAGCAGATTTCATTAATGAGGACTTCATAAAAAGTCCAAACGAAAATAGAATACATTATTCTTATTTTTTGCCGAATGGGCTGCAAGTTCTGTTGATATCTGATGATGACACCAAAAAATCTGCAGCAAGTTTAGACCTTAACATAGGCAGTGGCAACAACCCGCCACATCGTTTGGGGCTTGCACATTATCTGGAACACATGCTATTTTTAGGAACAGATAAGTACCCCGAAGCAGACGGATTTCAAGATTTTATTAGCGCCCACGGCGGCAGTTACAATGCTTACACCGCTCATGAAAATACTAATTATTTTTTTGATATACAAAATGAATACCTCCCTGAGGCGTTAGATAGATTTGCTGATTTTTTTATCGCCCCTATATTTAATCCAGATTTTGCTGAACGAGAACGCAATGTTGTTGACTCCGAGTTCTATACTGGATTAAATAATGACGGCAGAAGGTTTTATGCGGTCTTCCAAGAAGTGATAAATCCCAAGCATCCTATGGCGTCATTTACAGTTGGAAACAAAGATACATTAAGCGGAGATGCGAAGAAGCTAATTGCTGATTTACGTGATTTTTATTCGCTTAACTATCGCGCCCCTTTGATGAAATTAACGCTATATGGCAAAGAAAGTATTGAAGAGTTAAAAGTCACAGCAGAAAAATATTTTTCGGCAATTGATAATCGCTCCGGAGAATTGGAAGAAGTATCCGAACCACTCATACTACCGCAATCACTGCCATCTTTAGTGCAGTTTAAGCCGGTCAAAGAATCAAGGTTTATAGAATATTACTTCCCTATTCCTCCTCAGCGGCAAAATTATAGTTCTAAGCCAGCAGAATATGTTGGCTACTTACTTAACTCAGAAGGTAAAGATAGTTTGGAATATATCTTGAAGCAACGTGGCTGGAGCAATGGCGTAGGTGCTGGCTTAGATGTATCTTTGCCAAAGCAGGCGTTGTTTAATATCCATATCTCACTGACGGATAAAGGCATCAATCATACCAAGGAAATAACCTCTTTGATGTTCAAAGCCATTGAAAGCGCCAAGCAAAAAAGCAGCGAGAAATGGCGCTATGAAGAGGTTGCCACGCTTAGAAAGCACTCGTTTAATTTCCAACAGGAACAACAAGCACTTTCTTATGTTCGTTCATTAAGTCGTGCTATGCAGAAGCTGCCACAAGAAAGGTTGCTTAGCAACGGGCTATGGGATGATTACAACAAAGATAAAATACAGCAGGTTTGGGATGGGCTAAATCCTAACAATATGATGATTTTCTTTGTTGCCCCCGAAGTCACAACCACTCGTGCCGAAAAATATTATGAGGTTCCTTATGATGTGCGTAAACTTGGTGATGCAGAGCTTGATGAGTACATCAATGCGCCAAATACTCCCAGTGAGGAAATTAAATTCCCCCCGCCTAACCCTTTAATAAGCAAGAAAATAAAGCTTATAGATAGCGATAAGAATAGTAAAAAAGATATCCCAATAAAACTACCTTTGGCTTCAATAAATGGGTGGTATAAGTTTGACCAATCATTCA
This sequence comes from Gammaproteobacteria bacterium, assembly GCA_965207945.1. Taxonomy (GTDB): domain Bacteria; phylum Pseudomonadota; class Gammaproteobacteria; order CBDBNL01; family JAAOII01; genus JAAOII01. The sequence goes on along the minus strand of OZ242303.1, from coordinate 612,138 downwards.
ATACACCAGCACTGAAATTGTATTTAAAGATTAAACCTAAGCATATAGGTACCAATGCTAAAGAGAGAATATACACTCACTTTATGATAGATTTACTTAACGACAAACTAAGCGAAATCAGCTATGCAGGACACCTTGCTGGGTATTCTTATAATCTTAACCTTGCCCACTATGGAGTTAACTTACAATTCAACGGTTACAATGCAAAGTTTGCTACTTGGATGGAGCAAGTGCTTAGCGTCCTCAATGAGGAGCAGTTAACTTATGATGAGAGTAATTTTGCCCGTCTTTTGGAAAACCTGCGTCGCAATGTAAGAAATCGCGCTAAAGTATCTCCTACCCAGATGATGGGCGACACCTTTGGAGAACTAATGCTACTTTATGATTGGGATGATGAGATTCTGTTGGAAGAACTTGAAGGAGTTAGCAAAGATATTATGGAAGAATGGACTGCTAATTATTTTCAAGAGGCAGAGATAATGGCTTTTGTATATGGCAACATTGAGCAACAAGAGGCAATTAAACTATTGGAGAAATTAAGCCAATGGCAGCCCACCCCATTTACTGATAACATAGGACGCAATAAGTTTATAGAGATTAACAACAAGGGACGTTTTATTGCCAAAGTTGCTAACCAACAGGGAGATTCTGCAGTTCAACTTTATTACCAGGCAGATAAGTATGATTACGAAACACGAGTTAAGACATCTCTTTTAGCTCGCTTGCTTAAAGCAACTTTTTTCTTAAAAATGCGCACCGAACAGGAGCTTGGCTACATAGCACAAACATACTATAGGCGTGAACATCAAAGGCCTGGCATGTCTTTTGTGGTGCAGTCCAATCATAAGCATTCTTATGATATTCTTATGCGGATTGATGAATTTATTGCGGGAAGTCATGACCTGATAAAAGCAATGAGTAGTGAAGAGTTTGATGGGTATAAGCAAGGACTGATTAATCTTATGGAAAAACCGCCACAGAATTTTAATGAAGAGGCAGGGTTATATCAATATCAAATTAGCGAGGGGATAGATGATTTTAATGACCGTGAGTTGGCAATACAGGCAATGCGCAAACTAACTCAACAACAGATGCAGGATTATGCGCTTATATTATTGCAACCTCAAAATTGTTTGGTAATTCTGACTGATGATCGCCTTGAGGCAGGGCAACCAGAGCCGCAAGGCAAGACAATAAAGTCAACCACATCTTTTAAAAAGCAGCTAGTAAATCCATAAGTAAATATACAGGTAAATCTAAATCATAATTATGAAGATATCACAACGAGCACAACGTATTAAGGTCTCCCCCACTATGGCAATTACCGCAACCGCCGCGGCTCTTAGAGCAGCTGGCAAGGACGTAATAGGGCTTGGCGCTGGAGAACCTGACTTTCCCAGCCCTGAAGCAGCAAAGGAAGCGGCAATCGCGGCTATTCGCGCTGATAAAAGCCACTACACCGCAGTTGATGGCACTGTTTCACTGAAGGAAGCAATCCAAGAAAAACTGCATAAGCAGAACTCATTGGATTATAAACTCAACGAAATAATTGTCTCAGTAGGCGCCAAACAATCACTCTTTAACTTGGTAATGGCTATGTTGGAACCAGGAGACGAAGCTATTATCCCCGCCCCATATTGGGTTTCTTACCTGGATATGGTGGCGTTAGCAGGCGCTAAACCAGTATGCATTACAAGTGGTAAAGAGGAGAATTTTAAGATAAGCCCACAGCAGTTACAGGAAAGCTTAAATGATAACACCCGCCTATTCTTTCTTAATAGCCCATCTAATCCCACTGGTAAAATATACAGCCCCGATGAACTAAATGCTTTAGCACAGGTTCTGCTGGAGTATCCACAGGTTACTATCGTAAGTGATGAAATATATGAACATATTCTATGGGAAGGAAAGTTCTGCAATATACTAAACGTTTGTCCGCAATTAAAAGACAGAGTCATTATCATCAACGGAGTATCCAAGTGTTATGCTATGACGGGTTGGCGGATTGGTTATGCAGCTGGCGATGCAGAAATAATTAAAGCCATGAAAAAGATTCAATCGCAAAGCACCTCTAACCCCTCTTCTATATCCCAATATGCAGCAGAGGCGGCATTACAAGGAGACGGCTCTCAGATTGAGGTTATGAACAAAGAATTCAAAAGACGACATGACCTTATGGCTCAAATGCTCACTGAAATAAATGGTGTAGAAGTTGTGCCAGCGGATGGAACATTTTATTTGTTCCCTCGGGTTACAGGACTAATTGAAAGGACTGAAGGGATTGATGATGATGTTCAACTTTGCGCCCATATTCTTGATGAAGCGGAAGTTGCGATTGTCCCTGGCAGCGCTTTTGGAGCTCCAGGATATGTGCGTCTTTCTTATGCCACTTCTCTGGAAAGGGTTGAAGAAGCAATGCAGCGCCTCCAAAGGATCTTCAAATAGCTACTAGATGATTTTATTGCAAGGTTAATTTAGGCGACTAAAAATTATTAAGCTTTAACCTATAGCTATAACAACTTAGATGAAAAACAAACTGTTTATACTTGCCTGCTTAGGCATGGCGCTTGCCATAGCTGCTTCCAATTTTTTGGTGCAATTTCAAATAAACAACTGGGTCACTTGGGCATCTTTTACCTACCCACTAACATTTTTAGTGGCGGATATAAGCAATCGCCACTTGGGAATGCGCTCAGCCACACGGGTTGTTATGTTGGGTTTTGCCTTAGGCGTTATCCTATCTTTTGCCACTTCCACTCCACGTATCGCCATAGCATCGGGGAGCGCCTTCTTAGTGGCACAACTCATTAACCTGTTTATATTTGACAAGCTACGCAACATAAAAATATGGTGGCGTGCGCCCTGCTCTTCTTCCAGTATTTCTAGTGTCATAGACACCTTTATATTCTTTGGCTTATCATTTGCATATACCTCGGTGCCATGGGCAACCTTAGCGCTTGGCGACTTAGGCATAAAACTACTAATGGTAGTCCTCCTATTACCTCCCTACAGATTTATCACATCACTAATTAAACAACAACGTCTGTTGTAGGGGCAGAAGTATAAATTCTTGAGACGATGGTCTGTAGGGGCGGAGCTGCGCTCCGCCCGCAAGATGCTTGACACTTGGAATAATATATCCCCATGCTCGCGTCGCTCATAAATATGGTGCTTGAATTATCGACGATGGTCTGTAGGGGCGGAGCTGCGCTCCGCCCGCAAGATGCTTAACCCTTGGAATAATCCATCGGCATGCTCGCAACACATATATAATTCCCAAATTAAACTTATTGCGGTTAAAATAACATAATGCAAGGAAAGCCAATCAGTATAATCAAAGGAATTAAAGATGCAACCTCCATCAAATTCGCCAAACTTGGCATTGCAACCATCTATGATTTAATCTTCCACTTTCCACTAAGATACCAGGACCGCACTCACTTAACCCGCATCAGTGACCTTATTCAAGGTAAAGAGTCACTTATCCAAGGCACAATAATAGAGAGCAAAATCCTTTACTACGGTAAAAAAGGACTGCAAGTTACCCTACAAGACAAACAAGTCATCGCCCACCTCAAATTCTTCTTCCACAGCTACTCACTGCAAAAAGCTATGAGGCCTGGCTCGCTTCTTAGATGCTATGGTGAGCCACGGATGGGACGTAGTGGAGCCGTAATGGAAATGGTTCATCCAGAGTGTAGTTTTATTTCACACAGTAATCCACAACCATTGGATAAAGGTTTAACTCCAGTATATCCGTTAACCAAAGGAATTAGCCAACGTAAAATGCGTGAGATGATAGCCGCAGGGTTAGCAATGATAAAAGAGGAAGATTTACCTGAGCTAGTGGCAGATATTGGTGGGGATGTGGGCATCAAGCAGGACACCAATAATATAAGTATTCTGCAAGCATTAAAATTTATCCACTCACCTCCCCCTGATGCGGATATCGCAAGTTTGATGGCTGGAACCCATCCAACGCAATTTAAATTGGCGCTGGAAGAAGTATGCGCTCATCGCTTATTACTATTACGCGATAAACTAAAAACCCAACAGCATCAAGCCCCAGAATTACCTCCTTGTCCTGATAGATGGGCTGTGCTGCGTACTCACTTACCATTTACTCCCACTAAGGGACAAGAAAATGCATTTGAAGAAATCGGAACTGACCTGACAAAAGGAGTTCAGATGACCCGTTTGCTACAAGGGGATGTAGGATGTGGTAAAACCTTAGTTGCTGCTTATGCTGTGTTACAAGCGGCGACTGCCAACTATCAGAGCGTTTTGATGGCGCCCACAGAAATACTTGCCGACCAACATATTAGCCAGTTCACTGAATGGTTTTTGCCTTTAGGGTTAAGCGTAGTCCCGTTATTAGGCAAGATGTCGGAAAGCGATAAGAGAAATCAAATTCAGATAATCCAAAGCGGACAAGCAGATTTGATAATAGGCACTCATGCTCTGTTTCAACAAAATGTTGAGTTTGCACGGCTGGGATTAATTATAGTGGACGAACAACAAAGATTTGGAGTTAAGCAACGTCATCTTATGCAAGAGAAAGGAGTTGCGGCGGGAGTATATCCACATCAACTAATAATGAGCGCCACACCAATTCCCCGCACTCTGGCGCAGACCTTGCTGGCAAACATGGATGTAACTTCTATCAAAGAAATGCCGCCTGGAAGAATACATAGTCAAACCACCTTGTTAAAGAATAGCGGGCGTACTCAGCTTGTTGAGCGGTTAAAAGTCCATCTAAGAAACAAGGCACAGGTATATTGGGTATGTCCGTTAATAGAAGATTCGGAGTTCATTTCTGCGGAAAATGTCAATGAGACCACGGAGGAATTGCAGCAGATGCTACCCAGTGTGAAAATTGCGGTAGTGCATGGCAAGATTCCACCTGCCGATAAGAATAAAATTATGCTGGATTTCAAGCAAGGCAAAACTCAGGTTCTGGTAGCCACCACAGTAATAGAAGTGGGTATAGATGTTCCGCAAGCAAACTTTATGATTATTGAAAATGCTGAAAGATTAGGCCTATCCCAGCTCCATCAATTGCGTGGACGAGTGGGTAGAGGAATGGAGGAAAGTCACTGTGTGCTACTATACAATGAACCTTTATCAGATATTGCCAGACAGCGCTTGGAGATAATGGAGACATCTAACTCTGGTTTTGATATAGCCGAAGCCGATCTCAGATTGCGAGGCGCTGGAGAAATAATTGGCATCAAGCAGAGTGGAGCAATGCAGTTTAAGGTGGCAGACCTTTTCAAACACCAAAGCATCATCTCGCAAAGCGCAGAAATAACCAAGCGTATGATTGAGATGCCCGAAGACAGGCAGCTTGCTCTTATCTCACGCTGGATAGGAGACGAACAAAAATACGGAGTGGTTTGAGTTTGTTGTATGCTTCTTCTCGCGAGTTGGCTGATTTTAGTATTTGTTTGGCTTGAAAAAAAGCAGAAGACAAATAAATCAAAACTGGTATAATCGGAATATGGAACAATTCTTAAATAAAGTTTTACAAGGAGATTCACTTGAGATATTAAAAACCATCCCAGATGAATCAGTTGATTTAATCTTTGCTGACCCACCTTACAACTTACAGCTTAAAAAAGAATTGTATAGGCCAAATGAAACTAAAGTTGACGGAGTAACTGATGAGTGGGATAAATTTTCAAGTTTCAAGGAATATGATAAGTTTACTACTAGTTGGCTAAATGAGTGTAAAAGAATATTAAAGAAGGATGGCACTCTATGGGTTATCGGCTCATATCATAATATTTATAGAGTGGGCAATATTTTACAAGATTTAGGTTTTTGGATACTTAATGATATTGTTTGGATAAAATCAAATCCAATGCCTAACTTCAAAGGAACGCGATTTACTAATGCGCACGAAACGTTGCTTTGGGTTTCAAAAGATGAAAAAGCAAAATTTACTTTCAACTACAAGACGATGAAAGTATTCAATGATGATTTACAAATGAGGAGCAATTGGATTATTCCAATATGTTCTGGTAAAGAAAGATTAAAAGATGAAAATGGGAATAAAGCCCATTCAACACAAAAGCCAGCAGAATTATTAAAAAGAATTATCTTAGCAAGCTCAAAAGAAGGTGATGTCGTGCTTGATCCATTCTTTGGCAGCGGAACAACAGGAGCTATAGCTAAACTACTAAACAGAGATTTCATAGGTATAGAGAAAGAGAAGAAGTATGTGAAGGTAGCGAAAGCAAGAATAGCAAAAATTAAACCGTATAGTAAGGAATATACTTTCAATTATCAAGAGGTGCCAAAGCCGCGTGTGCCTTTTGGCAATCTTATTGAAAGTAGCTACATAAAAGTAGGTGAAAAAATGTACTCAAAAGATAAAAAGCACTGGGCAAAAGTTATGGCAGATGGGACATTAAAAAACGGTAAATATATTGGTTCTATTCACAGAGTGAGCGCTGATATGTTGGGGAAGGAAAGTAATAATGGTTGGGCCTTTTGGTATATAGAAGAGAATGGAAAGTTGCTGAGCATAGATAAATTAAGAGAGTTATATTTTCAAAAAATGACATCAGCATAATATGAAAGTTGCGAGCATGGGGATAATGGATATATGTGTCGCGAGCATGGGGATATATTGTTCCAAGTTTCAGGCATTTAGCGGGCGGAGCGCAGCTCCGCCCCTACAACAGACCATCGTCGCAAGAATTTATGCTTGAGACGCTACAGAGCTTAATTGTTTGTAGAAGAGTCAGTAAATGGGTCGGTGAATTTTGCTTTAGAGCCGAGTTCTTCTTCAATTCTTAGGAGTTGGTTATATTTAGCAATGCGTTCACTGCGCGACAGCGAACCAGTTTTAATCTGCCCAGCATTGATTGCTACAGATAAATCCGCTATAGTAGTATCTTCGCTTTCTCCTGAGCGATGAGAAATAACACAACGATAATTTGCTTTATGGGCGGTTGCTATACAGTCCAGGGTTTCACTAAGAGTCCCTATCTGGTTTAACTTAATCAAAATAGCATTGGCTATATCCCTCTCTATGCCCTGTTGTAAAATCTCGGTGTTGGTGACGAAAAGGTCATCGCCTACCAGCTGAATTTTATCACCAAGTACTTCGGTTAGTGCCTTCCAGCCATCCCAATCGCCTTCGTCAAGCCCATCCTCAATAGATACTATTGGATAATCCTGGCAAAGTTGCGCCAGATAACCAATAAATTCTTCTGAGTTAAAATCCTTGCCTTCCACTGTATACACGCCATCATTATAAAACTCAGATGAGGCGCAATCCAATGCTATGGCAACATCCTTGCCTGGTTTTAGTCCGCTGGCGGTTATAGTTTCACAGATAATGTCAAGAGCAGCGCGATTACTTGGCAAATTGGGAGCAAAGCCGCCTTCATCACCTACCGCGGTATTAAATCTCTGCTTGTGTAAATTGCTCTTAAGACGATGAAAAATCTCTGCGCCCATTCTTAAGGCATCACTAAATGATTCTGCTCGGCGAGGAATAATCATAAACTCTTGTATGTCAAGATTATTGTCGGCATGCTCTCCTCCGTTAATGATATTCATCATGGGCAAGGGCATAAGAGTTGGATTAGTTTCGCCCGCAAGTTGTGCGATATGTGAAAATAAAGGAACATCCTGGGCAAATGCCGCAGCGCGCGCTGCCGCTAATGAGCAAGCCAAAATAGCATTAGCACCTAAGGTTGATTTATCCTTTGAGGCATCAAGAGTTAGCATTATTTCATCTACCTGTGCTTGATTGGCAGCGTCAAGTCCAGTGAGTTTGGGGGCGATAATTTCGTTTATATTGGCAACTGCTTTTAGCACTCCTTTGCCAAGGTAGCGATTAGCGTCTTTATCGCGCAGCTCAAGCGCTTCACGGGAACCAGTTGATGCTCCTGATGGAGCAATTGCCGAAGCGCGAACGCCATTGGTTAGGATAATTTCTGCTTCAACGGTTGGGTTACCGCGTGAGTCAAGGACTTCTCTTCCCTTAAGTTGTTTAATTGTGTTCATAAATTCTTAATTAGGGTGTCAAGTTGTTTGACGTGTTGGAGGAACTTAGGCAGTTGCGCCAAAGGCAAGGCACAAGGACCATCGCACTTGGCTACTTGCGGGTCTGGGTGAGTTTCCAAGAAAATACCTGCTATCCCTTGAGACACTCCAGCCATAGCTAAATCAAATACTGCTTCTCCTCTGCCACCAGCAGCATCTTTATTCCCCCCTGGTAATTGTAACGAATGAGTTACATCAAAAACTACAGGATAGCCAGTCCTCTTCATAATGCCAAACCCGAGCATATCCACCACCAAATTGTTATAGCCAAAACTGTTGCCACGCTCGCATAACAACAATTCTTCATTGCCAGCCGCACTAAACTTATTTATTATGTTACCCATTTCTTGATGACTAATAAACTGTGGTTTCTTAATATTTACTGGTTTCTTGGTAGCAGCAAGGGCTGCCACTAAATCTGTTTGCCTTGCCAAGAAGGCAGGCAGCTGTAAAGCATCGCACACTTCAGCAGCAGGCGCTGCTTGATGCGGCTCATGCACATCAGTGATAACTGGCACATCAAATTTTTCCTTAATGTCCCCTAAAATCTGCATGCCCTCTTCCAGTCCAGGACCTCTAAACGAATTAATTGAAGAGCGGTTTGCTTTATCAAAAGATGCCTTAAATACAAAAGGGATTCCCTGTTCCTTAGTAGTGGAAACAAATTCTTGCGCCACTTCCATTGCCAGTTGACGCGACTCCAGCACATTAATGCCACCAATAAGCGCTATGGGTAAGGTATTGTTAAACGAACTCTTGCCGATCTGGATTGTTTTAGCCGGTGTTTTCATATTTTTAATGGGGGATAAATTAATGGGGGGATAAATTAATGAGAGGGTAAATTAAGCTCTTTGCTATTCTTATACTCGTCAGCCGCTCTAGCAAAACTGGAAAATAATGGATGTCCCTTAGTTGGTGAAGAAGTGAACTCAGGATGAAATTGGCAACCAATAAACCATGGATGGTCAGGAAGCTCTATAACCTCAACCAAGCCATCACGTGATTTACCAGATACACTCATCCCACCCTCTTCAAGGCGAGTAAGATAAGATGGATTTACCTCATATCTATGGCGATGACGTTCATGAATATTCTGTTTGCCATAAATCTTAGCAATCAACGAATTTTTATTCAATAAGCATTCTTGCTCGCCCAAACGCATTGTCCCTCCCATATCTTGAGATAAGTCAAATTTCTTCTTGCCTGACTGCACAGCTCCTTGAGTACCTTGAGCGCCTTGAGTGCCTTGTGAATCATCATCCCATTCGGTTACCAATGAAATAACTGGCTCTGCGCACTTTGCCGCAAGCTCAGTGCTATTAGCACCTTTCAAGTTCAACTTGTTGCGCATAAACTCCAAAACCGCCATCTGCATGCCAAAGCATATACCCAAATAGGGTATCTTATGAGAGCGGGCAAACTCTACTGCCTTGAGCTTGCCTTTGGTGCCGCGATTACCGAAACCGCCAGGTATAAGGATTGCATCAAGATTCTCCAGCAGTTCATTACCGTTAGAGTTCTCCAAGTCCTCTGAATCAATATAGGTTATTTTTGCCCCTATCCCGGTCTGAAAACCCGAGTGAATTATTGCTTCGCTGATGGACTTATAAGCGTCCTTAATATCTATATACTTGCCTATAATTCCTATGTTAACTATATTCTTATGCTGCAACTCATTTATTTTGCGCCATTCCTTCAACTGCGGCACGCTGCTTTTAAGATTGAGTTTGTTCAACACAATCTCATCAAGCTTACGTTCGTGCAATATAAAAGGTATTTTATATATATTGTCTTGGTTCTCCATTGGAATCACAGCTTCAGATTCCACATTAGTAAACATAGATATTTTGTTTAGGGCACTAACTGGTATGCTATCCTCGCTGCGACATATTAATATATCTGGCTGCAGACCGATAGAACGCATCTCCTTCACCGAATGCTGAGTGGGTTTGGTTTTAATCTCGCCTGCATTTTTCATATACGGCACCATAGTGACATGCACAAAAAGGGTGTTACTGCTGCCAAGCGCCAAACGCATCTGACGAATTGCTTCTAAAAATGGCAGCGACTCTATATCTCCAACTGTGCCGCCTATCTCCACCAAAGTAATATCCGCATCCTCGCCACTTTTCTCAATAATAGACCTAATCTCATTGGTTATATGGGGAATAACTTGCACGGTTGCGCCCAAGTATTCACCTTTTCTTTCTTTTGCAATTACATCGGCATAAATACGACCCGCAGTATAGTTATTCTTTTTACTCATATAAGCGCCAGTAAATCTTTCATAGTGCCCCAAATCCAAGTCGGTCTCAGCGCCATCACTGGTAACAAAAACCTCGCCGTGTTGCAAGGGATTCATTGTGCCTGGGTCAACATTTATATAAGGGTCTAGTTTAAGCATTGCTATTTTGTTGCCACGCGCCGCAAGCAAAGTCCCAAGAGATGATGAACAAATCCCTTTACCCAGGGATGACACAACGCCACCAGTTACAAAAATATATTTTTTACTCATCTTGCCCTATTATACATTGTTATACATGTTATACATAACAATATAAGCGGGTGAAGGGAATCGAACCCTCGTTAGTAGCTTGGGAAGCTGCTGTTCTACCATTGAACTACACCCGCTCTCTATTATTCCCATACAAGCGGCTATTTACCTTTTTTGAGTTGCGCTACTTCCTTTTTAAGAGCATCTAATTCTTTTGCTATTTGCTTGATATCGGGGCGGATGCCAGGCGGTTTGCGCCCTTTAGTTCGCACTATATATGCGGGTATTCCCACTACTGAGGTGTCTGCTGGTACATCTTTTAGTACTACTGCATTAGCACCTACCATAGAGTTATTGCCCACAGTAATAGGTCCCAAAATCTTAGCCCCTGCCCCTATGGTCACGTTGTTATGCAAAGTGGGATGGCGTTTTACTCCACGCTGAAAGTTGGTGCCACCTAAGGTTGCCTTCTGATACAAAGAACAATCATCGCCTATTTCTGCGGTCTCGCCTACCACCACACCACAACCATGGTCAATAAAAAATCTCTTGCCAATTTGCGCTGCGGGGTGAATCTCCACCTGAGTTAGAAACCGCGCAAATTGAGATATAAAACGCGCCAGCCACTTCAATTGAATATTCCATAATAAATGGGTAAAACGGTATATCCAGGTGGCATGCAAGCCAGGATAACAGGTAATTATTTCGAAGATGTGGCGCGAGGCAGGATCCTTCTGCTTGTAGGTTGCTATGTCCTCCCTAAATGCTGTGAACATCTATAAGTTGTAAAGATTAGTGGTAGCCATTAAAGTCATTATAACAAAATTTAATTGGCTAATTATAAAGGAAACTCTTCTTTATTCATCATTATTTTTGCAGTGACGGATACTATGAGTTATGACGCCGCGCAGCATATCAGCTTCGTTAGCGTATAAAGGAACTCGGTTAAAAATTCGGCGCATTTTACGCATTATGCTTGCTGGTCTTTGTGGATTAAAAAATTTAATCTGATGCAACCATTCTTCCAGATGCTGGTAAAAACTCTCCATAGCAGCATCATCTGCCAACGGCATTTCTTTATGGCGGGCTAACCTGTTGCTTTTGTTTATTTTGCCATCTTGCAGTGGTTCTATCATTTGTGTCTTATCAAAATCTTGCGCTCCGCATAGTAATTCGTAGCACACAATTTGCACCGCAGATGCCAGATTAAGAACTGGGTATTCCATATCTGTAGGAATAAAAAAGTGCATACGGCATCTAAGCAATTCATCATTGGTTAGCCCCCTGTCCTCACTACCAAATAGTATAGCAATTTCTTCCTCTGCTTTGCTCACAATTGGGATTAGCTCTTTTGTCCCTTCGCGAACGGGGTAAGTTTGGATAGGTAGTCGTCGGGAACGGCTGCTGGTTGCTATGATGTTGGCGCATCCTTTGAGCGCCTCATCCAGTCCATCAAAAACTTGCACTTTAGCTAATAGATCTGAAGCGCTGGCTGCAAACAATGTTGCCTCTTTACTGGGGAACTGGCGCGGACGCACCAACGAAAGTCTACCAAGACCCATGTTTTTCATCACACGAGCCGCCGCACCTATATTGCCACCATAAAGTGGTTCTACAAGGACGATGTTTATATTCTTTAAACTAAGAGACAGAGGGAGGTAAACTCTTCAGGGCTGCTATTCTTTTTTCCAATGGAGGATGGGTAGCTAATAATCCTAATAATCTGTTTCTGCCACCTTTAATGCCAAAAGCAAGTAAACTATCGGGCATCTCAGCAGGTTGATTATAAACCCTTTGCAAACTCTGTAAGGCGGATATCATATCTGCCGGTGAAGTTGCAATTGCGGCAAAGCGGTCAGCGCGATACTCACGCCAGCGTGAAAAATAACAAACCAATATTGAAGCAAAAATGCCAAATACCATATCAAAAAATAGAACTGTAAAGAAATAGCCAATTCCTATGCCTCCTCCCTCGCGGCGAAACAACACTCTATCCACAAAAAAAGCAACTACGCGAGCAGCAAATAGCACAAATACGTTTACCACTCCTTGTATAAGTGCAAGGGTTACCATATCTCCATTGGCTACGTGCCCCATTTCATGAGCCATAACAGCTCTGATTTCACGCGCCTCAAATTGCTGGAGCATGCCCTGACTAACCGCAACTAAAGCGGCATCCTTATTCCAACCAGTTGCGAAAGCATTTGGCTGCGCCGAAGAAAATATCCCAACCTCAGGCATTTTGACACCAGCATCATTTGCCAATTTTTGCACCATATCCAGCAGCTGTTTCTCGCCAGAACTGGACTTTTCGGGATTAATAATTTTTACCCCCATAGACATTTTGGCTATGGTTTTGGACATAAAGAGAGATAAAAATGCCCCGCCTATACCGAAGATAGCACAGAAAATAAACAGGCCGCCTAAATTAATTCCGTATTGACTGGAATAATAGGCAATATCTATGCCCTGGGATGCGAGAATTGATGATACTACAGCAAATACTATAGAAAATACCAGCAGGACCATAAGGTTCGTAAGAACAAAAAGTAATATTCGTTTCATAATAAATGTATTATATAGATATTTTAAGAAATTTCAAGGTTTTATAAGGCAATGTATATGTAAACAATGCAGAGGCGAGCATGGCTCGCCTCATACACAAACGGGCACAAACGGAGGAAACTATAATATGAGAAGAATATTAACCCTTAGTCCATTTGACGCCGTAAGAATGTTGGTACATCCATAACGGATTCGCTATCGGGCTCATCAGTTTTATCATTAGTTACCAAATTATCCGACTTATGTATATTAAAGTCGGGCTTTCCTTTGTCAATTCCAGCGGCAACGATAGTTACTCTGATGGCATCTTCCATTCCTTCTTCAATCGTCATACCTGTAATGATTTTTGAATCGGGGGAAGCGCATTCATGCATTCTATCGCATACTTGTTGAAAGTCATTAAGGGTAAGATTATCATTTCCTGTAACATTAACCAATATGCCTTTAGCACCTTGCAACTGGACATTATCCAGTAATGGACTGGCTATCGCCTGTTCAACTGCTTTAATTGCCGCGCCTTCCTCATTAGAGTAGCCAGTTCCCATCATAGACATGCCCATATCAGACATAACCGACTTCACATCAGCAAAATCAACGTTGATTTCACCGGGGCAAGTAATAAGGTTAGCTATACCGCGCACTGCGTTTAGCAAAACATTATTTACCGCAGCAAAGGCATCTAATATCTTCATACCCTGACCATATTTTTCTAATAATCTATCATTAGGGATAACTATTAAAGCATCAACTGAATTATGCAATTGTTCCAATCCTTTGCTGGCAATTTCATTTCTTCTATTGCCTTCAAACTTAAATGGTTTGGTAACTACTGCCACCGTCAATATACCTAATTCCTTAGCGGCTTCTGCCATCACAGGAGCGGCTCCTGTTCCAGTTCCACCACCTAAGCCCGCGGTAATAAACAGCATATCAGCGCCTTCTAAACTAGCGCGAATATCCTCTTTATCTTCCAACGCGGCTTCTCTGCCACGCACTGGGTCACCGCCAGCTCCAAGACCTTTGGTCAACCTTTTACCAATAGGTAAATGCTCTTGTCCTTGGACTTTGGATAGGTCTTTAACATCAGTGTTAACACATAAAAAGTGAACACCTGTTATCTTTTCCAGCACCATGTGCCGAACTGCATTACAGCCACCGCCTCCTATTCCTGCCACTACTATTTTGGCAGTTTCAAAGGGAATGGACTGATTTTCAAATATATCTTCTCTCATATCTAAGTTTCCTCATGTTAATAATAAATTAAATCGTAATATCGTCTGACTAAAAGTTCTTGCCTACCCAATTATGAATCCTATCAAACCAGGCAGACCTGCCAAAAGGATTATGATTGTAAAAAAAGCCATCACTATGCCGAGCTTGAATTCTCTCTTCAAGACCAAACTCTAACATACCGCAAGCGGCTGTAAAGGCAGGATTATCTTTTATCATCTGGTTAGTGGAAGTGGCAACAGAAGTGCTATTAGATGCAGAGGCGGTAGAAATGTTCAACGGAGTTCCTACTCTAACCGCAGAGTGCATTATCTCTGCTGCTAAATCCGACAATCCTTCAATACGGGAGGCACCGCCTACCAACACAACTCCAGCCGCTATTTTGTGCTTAAGTTCTTCCTTAATCAATTGCTCTTCTACAAAGCTTAGCATCTCCTCATAACGTGGTTGGATGAAGCTTGCCAAAGTTTGGCGGCTAACCTCCTGCTCGCTGCGATAATCAACGCGTGAAATCTTTACTACATCTTCTGCTTTAGTTCTATCCGCCAAAGCGCAGCCGTATCTCTTTTTGTAATCTTCTGCTAATCTGGTGGGGATACGCAAAGCAGCCGCAATATCATTTGTGACATTATCACCGCCAGTAGGAAGCGTGCTAATGAAGAGCGGAGCGCTATCTTTTATAACCAATGTTTTCACCGTCCCTGCTCCTATATTAATCAGGCATACCCCTGCTTCTCTTTCGTCTTGTTGCAAAGCGCAATAGCTATCGGCTATCTGTTCCACCACCACTCTTTCAACTGATAGATTACAGCGCGCAACACATTTATGCAGATTACGCACTATATTGCCTAACCCACTAATTAAATAAGAATTCACTTCCAAACGAACACCAGACATTCCCAAGGGGCGGCGCACATTATGCTGCCCATCTATGCTGAAGTTTTGTGGCAGAGCATGGATTAGCAACTCATCTTGCGGAAAAGCTATGGCTTTAGCAGCTCCTATAACTGTTTCTACATCTTCCATCTCCACCTCTTTACCGCGTATAGCGGTTGAACCGTGCGAAGTGCGTCCAGCAATATGAATACCTCCAGTACCCAAATAAACACTGGTAACATTCATACCTGCAGTTGCCCGAACTTCGGATACCGCCTGCTGAATGGCGTCTTCTGTCGCCTTAATATCTACTACTGTTCCCTGTTCAATTCCTTTGCAGGGAGCCACGCCCATGCCGATTACGTCTATACTGCCATCATTAAGCAGACGCCCCATTAATGAGGCAACCTTTGAGCTACCTACATCAAGAACTGTTAGTATGTTATCTTTCATAATTATGCTTTGCTACCCCCTTTATAAGAAACTGCTATTTTATTATCATATCTAAGGTCAATGGACTTTATACGCGCTAAATCTGATGGATATGATTGTAAAAATTTCTGCAACCTTGACAATCTTCCTGTATGGTCAGATGCGCCTAATCTTATTACCCCATTATTCTCAAAAATTATCAGCAGCACGCCGCTTGGACTGATTGAATATTCACTTACTTCTATATTCGCTGTGGATAATATTTGCGCCGCTCTTCTCATTGTCATAGACATAGACATAGACATAGTCATTGTCATTGTCATCTCAGTTGCCACAGGTTGCGCATTGAGAACTTTATCATAAAAATCTCCTTTTATAAGCGGAATATTCTGCTCACCGCTATTTATGCCGTTATCATCCTCATAAGCAATAACACTAATTGACTCAGCGTTCATAAATACTAGTCGTTGGCTATCAAGTCGTCCTAACGGCATAGATTTTTCAATCTCAATCAATATTATAGGGTTATCAACACCAGCATGTTTCTTAATTGTAGCGTGCCTAATCCAAGGAGTTGCTTCAAGTGTTGCTTGCATCTCTTCCAAACTATCTTGTTTGCTTAACGAATATTTAATCTCACTCTTTTCTGCAGGCGCTAGCTCAGCATTAATAAAAATTTCTGCTTTAGTATTACTTTGCAGCACACTGGCAAAAATCCATATTAAGAATATCAAAAGCGCCGCCAGCATAATAAAAACCTGTCCCATCATCATAAAGTAAGAACGAACTGTGAACACCTCCGCTTCATCGCTATACTGTTCTTTAGGTGATAGCATTTTCCAAAAGTCACCAGATTTACCTTGCTCTTCAAGCGACACAAAATGCGCTGAAGAGCCCGAAGATCCAAACAAAAAATTTAACAAAGAATAAGAGCGGATTAGATTATGTAACCATAAACCGCTCTTATTATGGGGGGCCGAAATTAAAGAATTAAAAATTGACATTAGCTTAAATATAAATTATTATCAGCCAGGTCTTGTGCCAGCATTCCTATGCTACCTGCACCCTGAGTTATTAAAATATCATTAGACAACAAAACCCTGCCAAGTATTTGAGGTAACTCATCAGTGTTGTTAATATAGATGGGGTCTATCTTGCCAAATTGCCTTATGCTTGATGCCAAACTTTTTGAGTCGGCGCCTGGCAACACTTCTTCACCTGCAGCATATACCTCAAGCAAAAGTAAAACATTCGCATTGCTTAATTCCTGGACGAACTCATCATACAATTCTTTAGTGCGGCTATATCTATGTGGTTGAAAAATCATCACACATCTTCTTTTATGCCAACCTTCCTTGATAGCATTAAGAGTTACCTTAATTTCGCGTGGATGATGTCCGTAATCATCAATCAGCATAATATTCTTTATATCTTTTTCTTGGCTAATACTATCAAAGTTACCCAAGCAATCTTGACGACGAGATACTCCACTAAATTCACTAATACCTTTACAAGCCCTGTCCCTCGCTATGCCTAACTCAGTAGCTGTAGCTATACATGCAAGAGCATTTAGGACATTGTGTTTGCCTGGCACATTAATAGTTAAATGACGCTTTTCTCCGTCTGGAAAAACAACATCAAACTGAGTGGTCATTTCAAATTGACTCACATTTGATGCCTGATAATCCGCATCCTTGCTAAATCCATATTTAACTATAGGGCGAGCCACGCGGCTTTCAATGTCACGCAAGTTTTCATCATCTATACACAAGACCGCCAGACCATAAAAAGGCAGACGATGTAAAAATTGTAAAAAGGTGTTTTTTAGAACTTCAAAATCATTGTCGTATTTGCTCATGTGCTCTCTATCAATATTTGTGACAATTGATATTGCTGGCTGCAAATATAAAAAAGAAGCATCGCTTTCATCCGCTTCTGCCACAACATATTTACCTGAACCCAATTTAGCGTTGGTCTTAGAACTTTTAACTAACCCTCCCACAATAAAAGTTACATCTTCTCCGCCAGCCGCCAAAACCTTTGCCATCATACTAGTAGTTGTGGTTTTGCCATGGGTACCGGCAATAGCTATACCAAAGCCAAAACGCATAATCTCAGCAAGCATCTCGGCGCGCTGGGCAATAGGAATACTGGCTTTTTCGGCAGCACGAATTTCTACATTATCATCGTCAATTGCAGTAGAGCGGACGATAAGATGTGCACCCTTAATATGCGCTGCTTTGTGTCCAACATAAGCATTAATTCCCAACTCTGTTAGACGTTTCATCACCGCAGAAGTTTTTTCATCAGAACCACTAACCTCATAACCCAATCCATGCAGTATCTCAGCCAAGCCACACATACCTGAGCCGCCAATGCCAATAAAATGGACATGCTTGACGCGGGTAAGTCCCGCCTGAGCCCATTTATCTAAACGCATTTATCCGGGCACATTTATCTAAGCACATTTCATTATCCTCAGCATATCATTTACTATAAACGAAGCGGCGCCTGGCGTTGCCATATTATGCATCTTTGTCGCCATTTCGCCTAATCTCTTGCGGGCATTAATCTGTCCTATTTCTTTATCGCTGATATAGCTGCCCATAATAGCGGATAGTTTCTTTATAGTAAAATCATTCTGATTACAAACTATAGCTGCCTGGTTGTTAGCATAAATCATTGCATTCTTCATCTGATGATTATCGGCTGCGTAGGGAAACGGCACTAAAATACTTGCCACCCCAACAATAGCCAGTTCTGCCAAAGTAAGGGCTCCTGCTCTGGCTATAACCAAATCTGCCCAGCAATAGCAATCTCTCATTGAGGGGATAAAATCGTCAACTCGGGCATTAATACCATGCTTTTTATAAAGCTTAGCGGTGTTGCTCGCCTTGCCCGTCCCTGCCTGATGCCAAACACTATAGCTGTTAGCAGGAAACCCTGCCAAACACTCAGGAAGAAACTTATTAAAAACCTCTGCTCCTTGACTTCCACCGGTTACAAAAATCCTTAGCGATTCTTTCTGTCCACTTCCCATTCCCATCCCCCTTGCCTGATAGCGAGTCAGAGGTTTATCGCAAGGGCGCAGATTAAGTTCATCTTCAAGTGGAGTTGGATTACCGCAAAATACTGTTTTTGTATCCTTTGAATACTTAGCATCTGTTGCTTGATTACTCTGCGGTGTTGGAAAACCGTTATATATTCTGGTGGCAATTAAAGAGGCAAGTTTAGTCGCCATGCCGCCATGAATATTCTGTTCCTGCACAAATACTGGTTTTCTTAACAAGGCACCCGCCAATGCTGCAGGCACTCCAGTGTAACCACCAGTGATAAAAATTGCGCAGGGTTTAATCCGTTTAATAATCTTTAGCGCTTGGATTACGGCGCGAGTAATTATAAAAGGATAATTAATCTTTCTCATTAGACCAGCGCCTCGCAAGGCATTGATATTAATTTTATAAAAAGGGAAATTGTCTTTCGTAATAGTAGATGACTCCATTCCATTGCCTCCCATCCAATGTATTTCCCAATTAGCATGACCACGCAATTCACGCGCCACTGCGAGTGCAGGCATGATATGGCCGCCAGTTCCTCCTGCAGATATCAGCATTTTCATATTCAATGAGTCGCGCATGGCAAACATAACTTCAAATAGTTCATATAGTTCATATAGTCGCTAAAGATTAATCGCTGGAACATTCGTTAAATACACGCATTATAATCCCCACCAAAAATAAATTCACAACTAAACTACTTCCCCCATAACTTATAAAAGGAAGCGTGAGCCCAGTAATAGGGAAATAGGTTAAAGATACTCCCATATTAAACATTGCTTGCAACCCCCACAGCACTGCTATACCCATAACAAAATAGGCGGCAAAATAATTCTTTTGTTCTAAGGCGTGGGTTGCCAAACGCATCATACGAAAAATTAAAAACAGGAATAAGCAGATTAATAACAGACCGAACACCATCCCCAATTCTTCTACCAATATAGCAAAAACAAAATCTGTATATGATTCCGGCAAATAAAAGTTCTTCTGGATACTAGCGCCAAGACCTAAGCCCCAAACACCTCCTCTTTCTATCGCCACCAAAGATTGCCCCGCCTGATAACATTGATTATAAAAATATTGCCATATATTAGCATCTTCCATACATAGTAATCTTAATAACCTGTAGGGTTGAATAGCTATTAATAAAAATCCTGACGATATTGCCCCCACTATGAGAAACATAATATGCTGCCATCTCATACCGGCAAAGAATAATATAGCAAAAACAGTAATACTATAAACAACTGCAGAACCAAAGTCGGGCTGTAATAATAAAAGCCCTACCACAAAGATTAATGCTGCGGCGGGAATTAGCAAGCCCTCCAGCCCTTGTCGTAGTTTCATATCACTATGAGTTACATAAGCAGCGCAAAAAAGCGGCAAAGAAAACTTAAGCAGCTCGGATGGCTGAAAATTAATAAATCCTAAGTTCAACCAACGAGAGCTGGCATTAATCTCTCTACCTATGGTGGGCACAAAAACCAACAACAATAAGAGAATATTTAAAAATAAAATAACAGGAGCTTGACCTTGCCAAAACCTTAACGGGACACACATTCCTACTATAAGCGCCACAACTCCTATAACCATTAATATGCCCTGCTTGATTACAAAATAAAAAGGAGTGTTGTAATATTGAGCGGAATACTCACTGGATGCCGACATTATCGTTAACATACCTATAATAACTAAGCCAAAAATTGGAACAAGGATAGTTAAATCTAAACGTAAACTATGTTCACCATTATGTTGCGAACCAACTTTGAGCCCCATAAAATTTAAAATAGATAACATTATGAATCTCCCTTGTATAAATCTTGCTTCCGTGAATCTGGAGATGAGGATAATTCCCCTGATAATTCCCCTACAGCGCTGGCAAAATCCATGCCACGCTCAACAAAGTTCTTATAAGAATCAAAGCTAGCACAGGCAGGAGAAAGCAATGCCAAGTCACCTGCTTGCGCCTTTTGTTTGATGATGTTAAGCGCTTCTCGTAATCCCCCTGCGCACATAATTCGTTGAGTATCAGCATGTAAACAATTATCTAATCTCTCCGCCTCTTCTCCTATCAAATAAGCAACTGCTTTATAATTTTTTATGCACTCTGCTAATTTAGTGAAGTTAGCTCCCTTATGACTGCCACCAATTATTATATGAATTCTTCCAGCAGTTGTTGCCGCTAAACTCTGTAGGGCAGCGCACGCCGCTTCGGGGTTCGTTGCCTTTGAGTCATTGATATAAATCACTCCATTAACTTCGCCAACTTTCTCACAGCGATGCGGCAAGCCCGTAAACTCTGCCGCCACCTTAATACAATCATCTATAGACCAATCCATTAACTTTGCGATTGCCAAAGCCGCCAAAATATTCTTATAGTTATGCAGTCCCGCAATATTCAATTCCGCAACTGGCAACAATAGCTTGCCACCATAAGCAAGATACTTGCCATCTTTTCTTTGTAAGATACCAAACTCATTAATGTCTGGTTGATTGCCACTAAAGGATAGGACTTTACCTGCTGGAGCCGCCATAGGGCGAGTTAGCATATCCTCTTTGTTATACACTACTGCTTTGCAGCCGCTAAATATTCGTTGTTTGGATTGATAATAATTAATAAAGCTGCCATAACGTTCTAAATGGTCGGGAGTTACATTTAACAAACATGCAACACTTGCATCAAGGTTGGCAGTAATATCCAATTGATAACTAGATATTTCAATTATATATAAGTCCGCATTTGGGTTAAGGTCAAGGACTGGGGTTCCCAGGTTACCTCCCAACGCAGAATTAATATTTTGACGCCGCGCCATTAAATCTAGTAAAGTTACCAACGTGCTCTTACCATTTGAACCGCTAACCGCTATTAGTGGTTTATGCAAAGAACGCCGCCAGAGTTCTATATCACTTATTATGGGCTTACCCATATTATGAGCCAACTTAGCTATAGGATGAGATAACGCCATGCCAGGACTTAGCACAACTTCATCAACTGCAGCCATTAATGAGGGAGAAACATTTCCTAAATGCAATTCGGTATCAGGCATGCTGTTCTTCATCTGTGATAAATATGGCGGGGGTTCTTTGCTATCAGCTCGGCTATCCGCAACAATAAAACTCATTCCTTGCGCATGTAAAAAACGGGCTGCAGACCAGCCAGTTTCTCCCAAACCTACGACCAATCTTTTCCTATCACTTGCTATTTTCACTGCTGCTTCCATGTTAATTATGCTAATTATCTGATTTTAAGTGTTGCCATACCTATAGCCACCAATACTAAAGTAACTATCCAAAACCTAACAATTACTTTGGGCTCGGGAATCCCCATAAGTTCAAAGTGATGATGAAGCGGAGCCATGCGGAAAATTCTTTTGCCGTATAGTTTGTAATAACCAACCTGCAAAATTACTGACATGGTCTCCGCAACAAATACTCCACTCATTACAAAATAAACTAATTCTTGCCGCACCAAAATAGCCATCACTCCCAAGCAAGCGCCCAACATCATTGAACCAGCATCGCCCATAAAAATTTCGGCAGGATAAGTGTTATACCAAAGAAAGCCGAGGCAGGCGCCAACAAAAGCGCTACCAAAAATAGCCGCTTCACCCATGCCAGGAATATAAGGCATTTGTAAATAATCTGCCATTATGAGATTACCCGTTACATAAGCAAAAACCGTAAGCGCCGCCATGATAAGGATGCTTGGTATAAGAACCAGTCCATCCAAACCATCCGTCATATTAACCGAATTAGCAGACGCCACTATTACCAAATACCCAATTAAAATAAATCCCGCTCCCAGGTCTAAGGTTATATCCTTAAGGATTGGTAGAATAAATAAAGTTTCCGCGCTGAACTCTGCCGAGTAATACATATATACGACTATAGCCATTGCTCCAACTGATTGTAACAAAAACTTAACTCGGGCTTTCATTCCATTAGCATCACGTTTAGTTATTTTTTGATAATCATCACGCGCTCCTATAAGAACAAAGATTACCAGAGTCGCCAATAACAACAGGACATTACGCACAGTTATATCCGCCCAGATTAAGCAACTTATAACTATAGAAATTGCTATCAGTACTCCTCCCATAGTGGGAGTATTCTGTTTTTGATGATGAGTAGCGGGACCGTCCAAACGCACCACCTGCCCCCAGCGAAGTTTCTTCAAGTAATTAATAATACGCGGACCTAAAAGCAGAGTTATTAACAATGCTGTTACGGTAGCAAAAATAGCTCGCAGAGTTATATACTGAAAAACTGCAAAGGAGCTATCAAAATCAGCCAAAAAATCAGAAAGCCATATAATCATAATGAAATATTAATTTGCGCAGAAGGTGTGTAGTTAAACAACATCGTTAAACAATATTGGGGCTGCCAAGTTTATGGACAATATGCTGCGCCACCTTATCCATAAACGCGGCGCGACTCCCCTTCACTAAAAAAATTGTTGCCTTCATTTTGTCAGGTTCTATCTTGTCAAGATAATCGTTAACTTCTTGCGCAGCATTAAAACTCTTACTCGGGATAGCCGATTGCTCAACATTTTGTTTTCCAGATTGACGAAAGCTATGCAAACAATTCTCTGCCGCATCTCCGCAGGTTAGCAAAGTATCAATTCTTAAATCCGCAGCCAATTCACCTAACTTTTTATGCTCGGCTGTTGAAGATTCTCCCAGCTCGCGCATATCTCCAAGGATTGCGACCCGGTTAATATGCTCCGTCTTCTCCGTTCCTGTATTCTCCGTTCCTGCCATCTCCTCTATTCCCGCTGTTCCAGTCAACTGCAAGTCCACCAAAGTTCTGAGGGCTGCTTCCATTGAAACAGGGTTAGCGTTATATGAATCATCAATAAGAAAACAATCATTATCAAGAGCTAAATAATCAAGACGCCCCTTAATAGGAGAGAAATCACCCAATGCTTGCTGCATAACCGATGGTTCTATATTCATAGCCCAGGCAGCAGCACAAGCAGCAGCAGCATTCATTGCATTATGCTTGCCAAGAAGAGGAATCTTCATAAGAATTTTACTCTCTGTAAAGGCAGTGCTATTCTCTGCTTGCGTCATACTTGTCCTAAAAACAAGATTAAAAGAAATACCCTTAGCACTCTGCTTTATATTCTCAACCTTAACATCTGCATCCTCGCCACAACCAAATTTAATAATCCGTCTCCCAACCACTAAATCTTTCCATACGGGAAAATATTCATCATCAGCATTTAGGACTGCTACTCCATCCGCCGCCAAAAAATTAAGTAAAGTTCCCTTCTCCTCCGCAATACTTTTTTCGCTGCCAAAACCACCAAGATGCGCCTTGCCAGCATTGTTAATAATTGCCACCGAGGGCTTAATAAGGGAAGCGCTATAGGCAATTTCGCCGGGTTTATCAGTCCCCAATTCTATTACTGCATATTTATGCTCAGCGGATAATTTGAGTAGGGTTAGCGGAACTCCAAGTTGATTATTCTCATTGGCAGCTGTGATTAAGGTTGGCTCATCTTGCGCAAGAATTGCTCCTAACATTTCTTTCACTGTGGTCTTACCGTTAGAACCAGTAACCGCTGCCAATTGCCCATTCCAACCGAGGCGACTTAATGCCCCCATTCTTCCTAAAGCATTGGCTGTATCATCCACTACAAGTGATGGAACCGCAGCGGTAACTTCATGGCTAGTTATCAAGGCGGCAGCGCCCTTAGAAATCGCATTATCAATAAAATCGTGTCCGTCATCTTTTTCCCCCACCAAAGCAACAAATAAGTCGCCCTTCTTGATACTGCGAGTATCGGTATTTATGCCGTGAAATACAGCGCCGCTTTCGCCTATTAGGCGACCAGCTAATGGGGTTTGCAGTTCTTCTAACTTATCAAACATTAATGGCATTAGTGGCATTATTGATTAATTCCGTGTTGTAGATACTGATAATCATGGGGTTTGTAGTTCTTCCAGCTTGTCAAACATTAGTGGCATTGTTGATTAATTCTGTGTTGCAGATACTGATAATCATTGAAAAAGCTTCTTTCCCCAGCTACTTCTTGATATGACTCATGTCCCTTGCCTGCCACCACAACCACATCATCGGCAGAGGCGTTGGATAGCACTAATTCAAGCGCTTTGCTTCTATCAACCTCAACTACCACCTCAGTAGTAGCTGTAATTCCTGCCATTATATCGGCAATTATCTTAACTGGTTTTTCATCGCGCGGATTATCATTAGTGAGCACCACCTTGTCCGCATAATTTGCGGCTATGTTACCCATAACCCCTCGTTTCTCGCGATCGCGATTACCGCCACAACCAAACACCACCCACAATTTTCCTTGCGGGCGGAGCGCAGCTTCGCCCCTACGGGTTTTGTTAGCAATTTCATTATCCCCTTTATTATACTTTTGGGGGCGGAGTGCAGCTCCGCCCCTACGATTTTTGCCAGATAGCTGTTTAAGGTTACTAAGCAATTTCTCCATAGCATCAGGCGTATGCGCATAATCCACTATGAATATAGCGCCGCTGGGAGATTCTACTTTCTGCATCCGCCCCGCCAAAGGAACTGCTTTAGATAAAGCAGATAAGCAATCAGATAAATCATAACCCAAATCACACCCTAAATCATTGCCCTTATGCAACATCACCCCCAAAGCTGCTAAATTATTCGCTATACCCCAGGTTCCCAGAATCTTAGTGTGCAACATACCACTACCCTGCGCAGTAGTTATATGCGCGCTGCTACCTTCAAAGTTAACGCAAAGCTGAGTGGCGCAAATATCCGCAGTTGAGTTATTAATTCCATAAGTATAGCAAGGGGTATCTGAATCTTTTAGTTCGCGATGCCATTTAACCCCCATATTATCATCACAATTAAGCACGGCAAACTTAAGAGATGGCAGTTGGAAAAGACGTCTTTTAGCAGCAATATAAGAGTTCATATTACCGTGATAATCACGATGTTCATCTGTTATATTGGTAAACACACCAACATTAATATTCAATCCTTCTATGCGGTTTTGATGGAGGGCATGAGAAGAACACTCTATAGCCACGCACTTTGCTCCTTTGCTTTGAAACTCAGCGCCCAATCTTCTAAGAGTTAAAATATCTGGAGTTGTCATTGTTAGAGATGCGTGGGAAGCATCATCTGTATCGTCTGTATCTCCAGCATCTCCATCTTTACTAACAGCAGGAAAGCCATTGTACACAGTCCCAACAACCGCGGTTTTACAACCGAGGTGTCCCAGCGCCTGAGCCAAAATATGGGCAACCGAGCTTTTGCCGTTAGTTCCAGTAATCCCCAACCACTGCAATTTATCTTCACCAAACATGCGGTCTGCCAACACAGGAAGGCGCGAATGTAAATCATTAATCGGAATAATAGGGATGGGAGAAGTAGAGCCGCTATACTCACTCTGAGTTAAATCTTGCGCTTCGGTTAAAACCGCCACCGCGCCGCTGTCTTGCGCTTGACGCAAGTAATCCAAACCATGACGTTGCCAACCCTTCAAAGCAACAAACACCCAACCTTGTTCTAATTGTGAATGATGCAAAGCCAAGCCGCGCACAGTTAACGAAGAAACGTCACAAAATATCGGAGAGCCCGTAAATTCCTTTACGAGCTCACCGATTGTTGTGCTGTACTGATTATTCATTTTGTGCGGCAATGTAGGCATAAATTAAATTTCGTTATCTGGTGGGATAGCATAAATATTAAATAAATCTTTCATATAAGAAGCAAATATAGGAGCTGCCGCCTCACCTCCATAATATTTATTGCTACTTGGTTCATCCAGCATAATCAGAGTAACGAAACGTGGATTAATCGCTGGCGCCACTCCCACAAATACTGCAATATATTTATCCTTAGCATAACCACGTTCATCACTTTTATGCACCGTGCCAGTTTTCCCTGCCAACATATAACCTGATATCTGAGCTCTTCTGCCAGTCCCGTTCGGGGATATAACTTTTCTCATTGCCTGTATAACCTGTGTAGTAACCTTTTTATCTATTACTGGCTTTTTCTCCAAGCCACCATCTTTTAAAAGGGTTACAAAAAAATCTTCTCCTCCATTGGCTAATACTCCATAAGCTTTGGCAAGCTGCATGGGAGTTACCGACAATCCATAACCATAAGAAAGAATTGCTTTGGTACTTGATGAAAGTGGCTTAAGAGGTAAGTAGCCCTCTCTTTCTCCAGGAAAACCACTGCCCGTTTTTCTGCCGATGCCCAAACGATACAGAGAATCAATTAACCTGCGACTTGTAACTTCACCTGAAAGCCGCGACATACCTACATTACTGGACTTAGCAATAACATCAGTAATCTCCAACGCTCCAAGGTTTCTGGAATCACGTATAGTAACTCCGCCAAGTTTTACATAACCTGGGCTAGTATTTACCTTGTGCTTCAAATCATAATTGGTATTCTCCAAGATACTGGCAAGCACTAAGGGTTTGAAAGTAGAGCCGGGCTCAAAAACATCTGTAAGAGCGCGATTGCGCACTGCGTTAACATCAAGTCCTTTACGATTATTTGGATTAAAAGAAGGATACTGTGCCATAGCTAACACCTCGCCATTGAGCGCATCAAGGGTAATTGCTATACCAGCTTTAGCGCCGCTGGTGCGGCAGCCGTTTACCAGATGATGATACGCCGTATATTGCAATTGTAAATCTACCGAAAGATACAGGGCATCTTTATTGGAACTACTATCACTATTAAAAATCTTTATAGTATTGCCATGGGCATCGCGCAAGCTGGAACCAGTGCGATGAATATCGCTTAGAGTATTATCATATAGCAATTCAATACCTTCAATACCGCGATTTTCTTTATCTACAAAACCGAGCAGCTGAGCAGCAACCTCAGCAGCGGGATAATAGCGGGTGTAATATTTATCTGCCCATAGACCGCTCAAACGTAAAGAGCGAATATAATCCGTTTCCGCGGGAGTGAGTTCCTTGGCAATTAAAGTTGTCTTTTGAGCGGGAATTAATTTGACTGCATCATTTCTAAGCTTTTGCACAGAAGCAAGATACTCAAACAAAAACTCCTGTTTGACTTGAGAGTTTGATTTAGTGAACACATCACCCGACACATATATGTTATAGTTTTCCGAGCTAACTGCTAATTGCGCACCATTACGGTCTAAAATATCAACCCGTTTCTGCGCCACCTCCTCAAGATTAATCTGTTGCTGCTTAACTTTTGCTATTTCATCCGCATAAGGATAAAAGAACTGGATTTCCAACATACGATAAGTCAAGAGTAAACCTAACAAAACAAAAACACCCTGCGCCAGCCAAATTCTTCCTTTATATAGATTATTCATAATCGTTAATTAGTTAATTAGTTTCCCTTTGTGACAGCAATTTGATGCTGCTAATATTTTTAATCTTACGTGGCTTCTGTAAACCGAGTTTACTTGTTGCATAGTCCCGCAGACGCGCTGGACGAATTAGCACACTCTTCTCCAATGTAAGACGTGTTCTTTGTTTTAACTCCAACTCTTCAACATATTTAAGCTTGGATAAATGCTTGACCACGGCGCGACTTTCATGAACTAAGAAAACTCTTCCTGCCGAAGTTACTATTAAAGCAATTAAGCATATTTCTCTCCAGCGGCTAAACACCAGGAGTCCAATATCTTTAATTGTTTCTTTAATTGTTTCTTTAATTATTCCGTTCATTATGCTGCCTTCTCCAATACTCTTAACAATGAACTACGACTCCGTTTATTAGCGCGGACCTCTTCAATGCTTGGCTTAACCTTATGTATTAATTTCATTTTGGGAGTGAGCGATTTCACCATCCGATGCTCCAAAGAATGAAAGCTGATAACTGCCAGCCGCCCTTTGGGCTTCAGAACTTCCTCTGCTTTGGTTAGTCCCTGCTGCAATTCCTGCATCTCTTGATTAATAAAAATTCGCACGGCTTGAAAACTGCGGGTAGCGGAATGAATTCTTTTAGCAAGTGAGCGCGGCTTGGCTTGGACTACGATAGCAGCAAATTGTTTAGTGCTGGTGATAGGATATTTCTTACGATAGTCAATAATTGCCGCTGCGATTGAACGGGCATGCGGCTCATCGCCAAACTCTTTGAGCACCTTTTCTAGCTCTGTCAAGCTCACCTTCTGCAACCAAGCGCTAACTGGTTCCCCTGTGGATTTATCCATCCGCATATCCAAGGGACCGTCTGCAGAAAAACTAAACCCTCTCTCCGCATCATCTAATTGACGGGAAGATATGCCAACATCCATTAAGATACCAGATACCTCCCTGTCAATATTATCAACAACTAAATCTATTGAAGAGAATTTTCCATGTTTAATAATTAGTTTGGGCTCGGCAGCAAACTTCTTTAAGCCACGTTCAACCGCCTCAGGGTCTCTATCAATTCCCAGTATTAGCGCATCTTTTGAGGTATGACTTAACAGCGCTTGAGTATGTCCGCCATCACCAAAAGTGGCATCAATATAAAAACCATCTTTATTGGTAATAAGAAGTTCCACCACTTCCTGCACCATAATGGGCTTATGAACTGAAGGGAAATCACTCATATTAATAAAGACGAATTCCCTTGCGGGCGCCTTTTTCAAGCAAAGAATGTAGGTTGTCATCCTTGGTAGTTTTAAGCCATTTCTCCTCATCCCATATTTCAATTACTTCTTGCATGCCTATTAGGATTATTTTTTTATTCAAGTTGGCATAGCTGCGCAATTCATTCGGTAATAATGCCCTGCCATTATTATCAACTTCCAGTGAGTGGGTAGAACCAAAGAAATGTTTTTTAAGACGGCGGTCGGCAAATGTTTCATCTTCAATGTTGCGGAACATTCTGATCTGACTGGCTATGCTTTCCCAAAGTTTTGATGGGTAGATAGTTAGATACTTTTCCTTCTCTTCTATGCCGGGGGAAATATACAATGACTCTTTCTTATGTTTTAGCAAAGCATCACGAAGCCGCACAGGAACCACGATACGATTCTGAGCGTCAAGATTGACTGCATACTGTCCAAAAAAACCTGTCATATAAATTTACTATTCACCATAAATAACCAAATTATACCATAATATGTCATAAATAACCATAATTTACCATTTTTTTTCTAATTTATGCATAAAGTCACCTATTATGGACAAAGAATGGCATTGTGATTATTTATGTTTGCAAGAATACAAGGAGAAGGAGAGTATAGCCGCAAGCGGGAGATGCTAGAGGCGGGGATGTTAGATGCAGGTTTGCTGGAAGGTCCCCCCTTCCCACAAGGGGAATTATTTTATTTGGGCGATGAGTTGGCGAGCTCTTTTCTGTTCTTCGCTGCTGCCATTATTTATGACATCTTCCAACATAGAGCGAGCTCTACTGCTCTCGCCCATATTGATATAAGCGCGCGCTAAATCAAGGTTAGCATTAACTAAATTATCCTGTAAGAAATTATCTGTAGATGGAGAGTTTCTGCGCGAAGCAGAGATTGCGCCGGGTGATTTCCTTGACTCAGAAGTTCTCTTCTTTTCCATCCTTTCCGCCCTTCCAGCCCTTGTATTCAGCGCAGATGGATTGGTAAAATCAGGAAGTGGTGAAGTAGGATCCTCCCTCTTACTTATAGGAAAATCATCATCTTCAAAGATTAAAGCCCGATTCGCAGAAGCGCTTGGCGCGGCAGAGCCCTTCCTAAGGTTCTTCATAATTGCAGCGCGTGAGCGAGGAATCCGTAGCAATCTAATTCGCGCATAAAAGAATAATAACAGAATAAAAACCGTAAGGGTTGCAAAGCCAAGAATAGACCAGAATAAAGGATTAGTTCTAATTTCTTGTTTAAGAACTTGCAGCCGTTGTTCAAGTAAGTCGGTTAGCTCGCGGGCAGAGCATGGCTCATCCCCACAAGCCGATGTATTAGTTTCAGCCCTTGGGATATCTGTTTGTATTTTATTCTCAGTAATCTCATCCTGCAAGGATATTAAGCGAACTGATTTAAGAGTGATAAGTTTTTCCACTTGTTCCAGCTGTCTACGAATCAAGCTTAATCTTCCGCTGGCTTCCCCTTCGGCGCGCTGCTCCTTATCAATCTCTTCAAGGGATACAACTTCTCTGGCGCCAACCTCAGCCGACTGGCTCTCGGACTGTTCTAACAGCTGCGATTCTTCCACTGAAATAGCAGGTTGCGCTGCCACTATAACATCTGGCTGCCCCGCAGTGGCAATCTCCAAGCGTGGACGAGAATATGTTCTTCTAAACATGGCGCGGATTATCCGTTGCGCTTCTGCTTTGTTTTTTTCGTTTATTTCATAATAATCTGGCAGAGCAAGGGCTATGCCAATGCGTAATGAACGTCCATCCACAAAAGCATTAGGGTTTTTATCACGCAGGGCTAACATAATTTGCTCTTCGTTGAGCGGTTCATCTTGCAAGTACGCCTGACGCATTGCAACTGCCACATTACGCCAGCTATCTCCTTCTACTGTTTCCACAGATATCTTCTGAATGTCTCTGTTAATCTTTTCTACCCTCTGCTCTTTGCCTTTATTGGCAGCAGAATTAGAAGAAGATGCGTCATCACCAGCATCAACTTCAATCGGACTAATTCGGGCTACAGCATTGCCTGAAGCATCCGGCAACAAACCGCGCAAACTAACTGCATAGCGGCGCAGCAATTTACCAGTGTCCCAACTGATTTCCACTAACAAATCAAAAGAATCAACTGGCTCATAAGGAAACACAATTGTAATCCTGCCGTTTTTGCTATTAATCCGATTGAAATCCGCTGTAAGGTCGCGTAAGAAATTGCTGTAATCAATATTGAAAGTTCTATATACTGGCTGCTCTGGCAACACAACCCTAATATTGCGATTACTTCTTTTAAGGTCGCCCACCAATATGACGCCACGTAAGTCATCCTTTTCACGTGAAATAAGAAGCTCGTTCAACTCCACTGCAGCGGCGGGTAATGGAAAGCATATCAACATTAGCAATATGACTGGCGCCAATATCAGAGCGCCCAACCGCCTATCAAGCCGTCTATAAAGCATCCCCATTTTTCCTACAGGCATTGCTTCTCAATGGCAAGTTCTGCCAGCTGCACAGAATTCAGAGCTGCGCCCTTACGCAGATTATCTGCCACAATCCACATAGTTAAAGCATTCGGGTGGGATATGTCTTTTCTAATCCTGCCAACAAATACATCATCCTTGCCACCCTCATTAAGCGGAGTAGGATAGCCGCCATCTTCTCGTTTATCCATAACACTAATAGATGGGGAGTTGGCAAGTATATCGCGCGCTTTGTGTTCGTCCAACTCTTTGTTGAGTTCTAAATTAACCACCAAAGAATGTCCATAAAAAACTGGGACGCGCACGCAAGTAACGTTTACCATAATATCCTCGTCCTCAAGTATTTTATGAGTTTCCCAAACCATCTTCATCTCTTCAATCGTATAGCCGTTCTCTGTAAAGCCCCCTATATGAGGAATTGCATTAAATGCTATTTGTTTGGTAAAGGGAGGGTAATCATCACGGCTTATCCCTTCATTACGCATCATGTGCATAGTTTGCTGCGACAGACAGTTAATTGCTTTTTTACCGGCGCCAGAGACCGCCTGATAGGTTGCGACGTTAATTCTTTTGATGCCGAAGTGTTCATGCAATGGTTTAAGTGCAACCAGCATACCCATAGTGGAGCAATTGGGGTTGGCGATAAGCCGCCCGCTATCTTTATTCAGGCAATGGGGATTAACCTCGGATACAATTAAAGGGACATTCTTATCACGGCGGAAAAGAGAAGTGTTATCAATGACAAAGCAACCCTTCTCCAAGGCAATAGGAACGTATTTCTCTGAGATGGCGCTACCAGCCGAGAAAAGAGCTAATTGACAACGGGAAAAATCAAACTCCTCTAAATTAATAATTGAAATCGGTTTGTTCTTATACTCAACCGTCCTGCCTACAGAACGGATGCTGGCAAGCGGGAATATCTCCCCAGCAGGAAAATCCCGTTGCTCAAGAATTTTCAGCATTATTTCTCCTACCGCGCCAGTTGCCCCTACTATGGCGACGTCAACTCTTTTGTAACTCATACTCTTCTAATTATATACTTTTTTTAAGTCAAATATTATTTTTAATGGATTAACTATTTGCGGTGTTGCAGAGTATTATAATAGGGATATGAACGACAAATCATTTACCTGCCTATTGCTGCCTGGCGACGGCATAGGTCCCGAAGTAATCTCCCAAGCCAAGTTGGTGTTACAAAAATGCAATGCCACCTATAAACTCGGCATAACTTTCACGCAAGGGGTTATTGGCGGAGCTGCCATAGATACAGCTAACTCACCTCTCCCCGCAGCAACTATTGAACTTGCCGAGCAGGCGGACGCAATCTTAATGGGGGCAATCGGAGGTCCTAAATGGGATGGGTTGCCATTAGAACAAAGCCCCGAGAAAGGACTCCTGCAATTGCGTAGTCACTTTGGCTTCTTTGCTAATTATCGCCCTGCTACCTTATATACGGCATTAGCCGATGCGTCCCCAATAAAAACTGAGCTAGTGAAGGGAGTAGACCTTTTAATTCTACGCGAGCTCACTGGCGGCTTATACTTCGGCGAACCGCGTGGCTTCAATGAAGATGCCAGCGCCGCCTATAATACTATGCGCTATAGCAAAGACGAGATAGTCCGTTTAGGGCGTCTCGCCTTCGTTGCAGCAGCTAATAGACGCGGTAAATTATGCTCGGTAGATAAAGCAAATGTTCTGGAAGTATCACGTTTATGGCGCAGCACTATTACTGAACTTGCTGATGAATACCCCAATGTGGAGCTATCACATCTTTATGTAGATAATGCCGCTATGCAGTTGGTGCGTGAACCAACTTCTTTTGATGTGATAGTAACCGAGAATCTATTTGGTGATGTGCTTTCTGATATAAGCGCTCAGTTAGTCGGCTCTATTGGAATGCTGCCTTCAGCGTCTATAAGAGAAGACAGCAAGGGTTTATATGAACCAGTGCATGGCAGCGCCCCTGATATTGCTGGCAAGAACCAAAGCAATCCTTATGCTACGATTCTTTCTGCTGCTATGATGTTGCGTTATTCTTTTCAACAGGAAGAAGCGGCAGCAGCAATTGACAATGCAGTAACTAAGGCAATTGAAGCAGGAATAAGAACCGCAGATATTGCCAAAGAAGGTGATGTTATATCAAGTTGTAGCCAAGCTGGCAGCGCAGTTCTTTCTTATCTTTAATGGATGCCTTAATGGATACCTTAATTGATACCTTGCTGCAGCCATGGTTGGCTGCGATTATGCTTTTCCTCAAATTGTGTTATTTTATCTGCAGCTTGCAGAGTAACCCCTACATCATCCAACCCCTCTAAAAATATTTTCTTACGAGTGGCATCAATATTAAAACTAAATTGTTCGCCCTCATCACCTTGCAGCACCTGTTGAGCTAAATCAACATTAATCTTATAACCGGGAGATTGCGCAGCCAAATCAGCAAGTCCAGTAATAACATCCAATGGTAGTTCCACCGTCAGCAAACCATTTTTTACGCAATTAGTAAAAAATATATCCGCAAAGCTTGGAGCTATAACCACACGAATACCAAAATCCATTAGCGCCCACACCGCATGTTCGCGACTAGAACCGCAAGCAAAGTTAGCACCGCTAAGCAAGACCCCTCCTTTATTGTCCTCATTATTATAAGGAGCAAGGTTCAGTATAAAATCCTGCCGTTGAGTGCGTTGGCTTTGCGGTTTATCAGGGAAGCCAGCATCCGTATAACGCATCTCATCAAACAGGTATCTTCCAAGACCGCTCCGTTTAACTGTCTTCAGATATTGTTTGGGGATAATGCGATCGGTATCTATATTAGATAACATAAGTGGTATAGCAGTGCCGTGAAATGTAGTAAATGCTTGCATAGTATTATTATAAGTCGTCCGTGTTCAATCTGGGGGAATGAGTATAGGGGTATATACGCAAAAAGGACGAGCATTGCTCGTCCCTTTTATAATGTATTTCCGTGATGTATTTATGCAAATTACCTAGGGAATGATCGTAGAGTACCAACATGAAATAGCATCTTAAGCTCATTACTGCCAGTAATTTTTGTTCCGCCAGCACCATTAGTTTTAGCAGTAATAGTAATCAAATAATATCCATTATACTCGTTCAATGAATAGTCATTCGGCCTAACATTAGTAGTATGCGGATGAGTGTTCATGAATTGTCTAATGTGCATAGGAAAGGAATTGTCGTTAGATAAAACTTTATAAGTGCTAACACCTGTTTGAGGCACAGGAACAGCATTGTTTCCAGTGCAGTAATAATCCCTCGCATGCGCATCCGTAGTGTTTTTCACCCACCCATAAGAATTAAAACCAATGGGCGGCGTATCTTTATATATCGTACAAGCAGCATTTTCAAAGCCCTCCTTCTTCCAGTAACCATCAAGCAGCAAAATTCTTTGCAATTGCGCGGGAGTGGCTTCAGCACCACAATTAAGATTGGTTTCTGAAATCTCAGTGGCAGTAGAATTAAAACCATCTAAACGGCACATACTGGCACTAATGTTAACAGATTGTCCAGCTGGTATATTTGATACATCAATATTAATCAAATCAGTGATATCTGTATTACCAATAACAGGAACGTCACCAGTTGCATTAGCATCGTTAGCCGCATTTCTGATTATACGTGATTCCCCAGTATAAGTACCAACAAATGAAATAGTAGTAGGACTTCTAACACTACCTAGTTGTTTATTACCCAAACCTCTAAGTATTCTAGATGTAAATCTGAGATAACGTTCAATCCCTGCGGTCGTTAATTGGGTTTTAGCCACACCAGTTAACGCTTTAGAATTAAAATTCTCATAGTTAGTATTGGCATAAAACGTAATGTAATCTCTATTATTAGGACCAATATATGTAGTATCTTCCAAATGCCTAGCGAAATTCAAAATGTCACTATGTGCCTCACGCTTAAAATCAGATATTGCGAATTTAGTTTCAATATAATTCAATGCAATAGCATCATTATGGGGAATGGGAAACCTTGTGTTCACCATAGCCAAGCGAGCACCTATGCTATTAGGGACAAAACTCTTTAGCTCACGCCAGGGGATTTGTCTACCAGCTGTACCCCTCGTATCTCCAATTGACATATAGCCATTGAATGGGTCATCATTCAACTGATCAGACCAAGCCAGGGTTACAGGGTTAACAAACGTAATAGTTTGTTCGTCTGACGTCGTAATTTCACCATCTTCATCAATTTTAACTTTGAAGTTACATCCTTGCGCAGTAGGAGAGGTAATAGTAAACGTTTGACTAGCAGTATTACCACCACTAACAGCACCAGGATTACAACCTGTTGTGAGTTCTATAATTTCAGCAGTTCCATATTTAACATCATTGTCAGTGTCTGTAACAGAGATAGATACTGAAACTGGGTTGTTTTTAACTCCAGTAGTAGGATAGTTGTTAAAAGTAAAAGTCGGAGCAATTTGGGGCAAGTTAATAGTTTTTCTCCTTTCATCTGCATCAGCACTATCAGCTTCAGAATTTAAAATTACCACGCAGGCATTACTATTACCAGGTCTTCCAGCAGCACCAATAACAACATCCCAATTTTTCAGCCCTGGTCCAGTCATTGTTGGTGAAGGCACCGTACAAATACTACTACTCCCAGTAGTCAAAGTGCTGGTTACTGTGCCACGGTTACCATCATCTACATCAGTGACCGTTGCACTAACTCTGAAAGTTTTTGTTCCAGGAACACTACCAGTACCATAATTTGTTACACTATCAGCATTACCACTCAAAGCACTTAGGGTAGGTTTTTCCTCACGGCGAGGTATAATACTAACTGTCGTTGTATTAGAGAATGTGGCACCACCAGTAGCAGTTTCTGTAGCTTTAATTGTTATAACGCAATCATCACCACTAACAGCATTACTAGCAATACTATAAGTAAATGAATAGGAACCAGGTGAACCTGCTGCGGGTTGGTTTCCATTAGCGATTGTTATACCAAGACACTTATCAGTAGCTTTTGTAGCGGTTACACTAAGCACAAGACCAAGATTAGTTATGTCGATAGAAGCTGTAGGTCTGCCAATATTAAAGGTACCGAGCCTCTTATTTGATATTCCTATAGCCCTGGCAGTGGCATTGCTAACATCACTGTCAGTGGGAGCATCAATCGTAGGCACTGCAACATCAACAACAGCAACCCTTACTATAGAGGGAATAGATTCATCGCCATCCTCAGAAACCACTAAGGTTACATCACAATGTTCTCCGACAGGAGCACCATTAGAGCCAGTATTTGCAGTCACATTCACTATGTAAACATCGTTGGCACCATCTTTAAAGGTTGGAGTACTCAGAGTCCATTTTGACGAATCACAGCTGCCACCAGCACTACTCACTGATGATAATACTCTCGTATATCTACCATTCCTAATAACATTATCTGGACCATCGTCATCATCAACATCTGTTACGCTGAACTCTAATGTTGCTACTCCGCCACCAACAGCCACTATAGCCATAGGGTTTGACGCAACAGTAGGAACTATGGAACGCATGCCAGTTCTCTCATAGACATGATCTCTATTATTTGTTGTGGTAAGAGTTGATACCGTGCGTGAACCTAATCCATTACTTAATGTAACATTCACTTCACCATCTGCACGAACATTAACTATATCAGCGTCCAACCTTGCGCAGTCAGAATTACCTGTAGCATCAATTCCGTCGAGTGGTATTTTCAGAAGGAGGGCTTGTCTAATATCCTCATTCTTATCATTAAAAGTTGTAGGGCTTTCGGATCCAGACGAAGAAACAACACGACTTCCGGCAGAACAATCAAAGGTACTGCCGCCGCTTATTGACATAGAAAAGATAACATTTTCTATAGTAATATCGGTCACTGCATGCTCATTACCACCTTCAACAAAATCTTCAGTAGTTACGTTCACTACAATTCTTATATCATCACCAACCATAGTATTATCAAGTGTTTCAGGCGTGCCCAATATTGTATCTAACCTGATACCCAGATCAACAGCACTATCCGCTCTCTGAATATTTATGTTTCCTGTCACGGCGCGAACTGTGTCCTCAGTACGGCTATCCATAAGGGTAAGTTTATATCCTCTGACGCCAACAGCAAGTTCATTAGTTGCATCAAAGGGGATAGTCAATGTTGCCATATCAGTGCCTGCCGTAATCACGAAATCAGCAGGAGTAGCAAAGTTCATATCATATGGAAGAGGATCGCTACCCAAAATTTTAAAATTAGCGCTAAATGCTTCAATAGGTATTCCACCAAAGGTTTCTAATGTGCCATTCTCAATATTTTTATCCGTAAAAGTTACTACTATCGCGCCACTACTACCTTCTGTTATAGCTAAATTTGAGCCAGTACCAGTAAAATCTCCAGTGGTAGTTATAGCAGGCACTGATGGTGGGGATTGGATATCATATTCGGTTTCAATCGTTATTGTTGCAGTCTCAGCACTTATTACTGCCACAGCAGCAGTTGAGGCGGCATCACCTTCACCAGAACTGGTTGCTAAAACAGCATTAATCGTGATATTAAATTCATCACCAGCAATATCATTATCAGCATTTAGCTTGAACCTGGGAATAGTATCACCTGCTGCAATATCATCAGCACTTATAAAATATTTTAGAGCAAATTCGTCGTCATACACTCCCAATTCATTACCAAGCAATACATTACCAACGCTATCTAATCTAATAACTGACACCGCATTACCATCCTCATTAGTATAAGTAATTACTCCTGGTCTATCAATATTCTCGGGAGTTATAGTCAGTAGAATGCCGTAGCCCAAGCCACTAGCCAGTAAGTTTACGTCATCACCACTGATAGTAATATCATCAATGGTTGCAAGAGTTCTATTCGTCTCGTCCAATGCCTTTCCTTCATAATTTAGTGTAACAGTTCCACCTGCTAAAGCAATTGGTTCTAGTACATTCTGAACTTCTAAAGTGAAGGTTCTAGTACTGACTCTATCTGTGGCTTTAAGTCTGTCACTTATCTCCCAAGTAACTTCATAAGTTCCCACATCTTCATCATTTAACTCAATTATATTCAATGTGTTAGATATTGTGTCATCAATATTATTTCCTTCAATAAACTCACTGTTCCAAGTAATTTTATCGCTTATATCATTACTTGTAGTCGTTTCTATAGCAGTCACTTCAGCAAAAGTTATGTTTTCACTTCTAACTAAATTTCTTGCCAAGTCCGTATCTCTAACATTTACGGTAAGAGCTAAGGGACCATTATTTTCAATAATAGTTCTTTTCTCACCTCTAAATGCACCGTCACTGGCCGGCAATATTTCATGGTCACTGGATTCAACTATTATTGATATTGTAACAGGTACATTTACAGCGCCAGCTACACCATCAGACGCAGTAAATGAAACACCATAATCTGCGCTAGCATCTAGTCTAGCGATAGTCATATGGTTAGCTTGCGTTAGTGCGAGAATTCTACTTTCAAAACTAGCTCTAAACTCTGTTGAACCAGGTCCTGCAACGGGCTCTACATCAGCATTAGATAAAGATAATATATTAGGAGCAGGACTCACAGGAGTTATAACACCTGCGTTAATTGTTCTGGGCACTACTGAACCATCAGCGATTGGCGATTCTGGAAAATCAGCAAATTTTAAATCAGGGTCATCATAGGTTATGATTATTGGTCTGGCTGCAGGAAGCTTACCTGGCATAAATGCGCCACTAGTTTCAAAGTCACGTATGTTATAACCAGTAACATCTGCTTCACCAACAAGAGTAGCCGCATCAGGCAACTGAGTGACTGTAATACGCGAGGTCATATCTGTAGTATATGTGGCAGTAACTGCACCAAAACCACGTGACTCCGTTTCTGTAACTGTATAGACAATATCAGTGATGCCCCAGCCATGCTGTTGATATATCATAGAGTCAACTGAAGTGCTACGGTCATAAACGAAATGAGGGACATCATTACGATTTACACCAGGAACATCAACATGAGTAACAGATGCTACAACTGCCTCTCCTTCTTGACCTCTATCGACATCATTAGTAGTTACAGGACCAGGCACTATAGTAATAATTTTTGTTGCTGGATTACCAGAAGCACCAGCAAGCAGCGTAAGATCTTCCATAAATTCAAAGCCCAAAGGAATAGACCCTGATGGCCCTACAGTAGTTACACTGTCACTCAGCCCAGGAGTAATGGTGGGAGGAGTATTTACACCAGCATCTTCATTTACAGTTAATGTAAATTCATAATCATTAGAATCAATTTCACTACCACTTGCATCATTTTCTTGTATCTTGATATTAATGGTGGCAGTGCCATAAACATTGCGGGCAAGAGCAAAATCAATGTTATGCGTTTCATAGACACCCGCATCTTGAATGATAACAACATTATTTGTATTTGCATCCAACGGAGCAGCGCTTCCACCAGCCGTTCTTAATGCTATAAGTTGATTGTCAGATACTCGCTTATTAGAACCATCAACAGGGTTAGTGACATCAGTTGGAGCAGTACCATCACTTGGGACAGAAACTGTAATTACTGTTGTGCCTCCTACTTGATTCTCAGTATAATCATTATTGGATACATTAATAAATAGAGAGTAATCATCAAAGTTGTTTTGAGTAATACCATTTTCATTTATCATGCCAGCAAGCGAACCAGCTTCCGGATCAACATTAAAGTTTATATCAGCGGCAGCGCCAAGGTCAACATCAAGGGCAATATCAACTTCATTAACATATAATTCCTCAATTTTTGCTGGAATGTTTAAGCCAGATGCTTCAACATCTACATAGAACTGCGCTAAAGCATAATTGCTCGCATTATCGTCTCCTTGACTTGCGCGAATATAATAGATGCGTCTTGTTTCTTCTGTTGCTCCTTTGAACAAGGGGATAGTGTCAAGGGCATTATATTTGACAGTTGCATCTACATCTCCACTGCTATTAATAACCGCAAATTGTTTTTGGGTTATAAGCAGTACACTATCGTCGCCTTCAGTAGCTCCTGAATCACCAATGTTATAAGTATTGTTAACCTTAATATCAAAGTAATTAGCAAAATTAGTAGCAACTTCTAATTTACCTGAAGCACTCTCAGAAAGAATTTGTATGTTTGTGACATTCTCATTATTAATCGTAGTAAAAGGAATTACTATGACTCCATTGTCATCAACATCATGCGCATTAGCATCACTTACTGGCACCTCAATCTTGCTAATATCGGCAAAAGCAACACGTTCAATGAAATAGCCCTCTGCATCAGAATTAGTGGGAACGCGAACTAATGCGGTGTTATAGTTGGCACCATCAACGTTAATTTGATTCGCTCTGCCACCTGCTGGACT
Organism: Gammaproteobacteria bacterium; assembly: GCA_965207945.1. Classification (GTDB taxonomy): domain Bacteria; phylum Pseudomonadota; class Gammaproteobacteria; order CBDBNL01; family JAAOII01; genus JAAOII01. The sequence goes on along the minus strand of OZ242303.1, from coordinate 571,011 downwards.
GTCCAAGCCATTTTCACCGTTAATATCGGTAGCTAATGTAACATTTTCCCCTACAGCGTCTGCTGCCACTTCGGCATCTACATCGGTATAATCGCTCTGAGTATAGCTAAAGCCATATACAGGTGCATTGTCACTGATAGTATCGTACTCTACATTTTTAGGGTCAGCTTTTGCCACACTAAGTGTAAAATCACTTTCATCTGTTTCAGGGGATACTGTATTACCTATAAAACTAACTGTAACAGTTAACTTTGCTTTGACATTACCAAACAAAGATGCTTCAATATAATTGGTATCTTCAACAACTAAGCTCACATTACCGTTGGAATTAGGCGCTTTCAAAAAGAAAACTGGCAACAAATTGGAGTTAATTCTATCCGCAACATCAATATCATTTGCATCCTCTGGAGTTGAACTTACTAAGGATACGTCAGTTATAGCATAGGATATGTCAACTAAAGAAGAACGTTTTCTGCCAATGGTAACAAAATCATCAGCATCTTTAGATACATCAGTTGCTTTATATGTAAACAGAGAGTTCGTAATTACCGCGCTCCGGTCACCAACACCTCCATCAACATCTGTTTCTTTTATTTCTAAATCATTAGCACCAGGGGACAAAACAATAGGTTTTATTGGTTGCTGCACATCAGTAACCGTGACTTGAATGGTTATGGGATCACTCGCATCTTGGAGACCCGTGCCTCCTGTGTTGTTGCTTATCGTAAGAGTGCTAGTATGAACCTGTCCATCACCAAGATTTTCAAGTTTATCTGCATCAGCTACCTTCAGTCCCAATACAAATTTATTAACATCCGCCTTATCTATAGCAACATTAAAAATTTCTTCAAATCCATTGCTCAACTCATATATAAATGAATCGGCATTTGTGGCATTAGTATTTGCTATAGTGATAGCAATGCCTCCAACATCAGTATTTACTGTAGCATTTTCCGATACAGAACCGCTGATTATACTTTCTGTATCAATCAGTGGTTTTTCTGCAACATCGCGCACTATTAAATTAAATTCCAATGAGGCAGACAATCCAACGTCAGGATTCACAGGTTCAGGTTTTGTATCCCCTTCTAATGGGTTATACGTATACATACCTTTATCTGATATAGTGATTGTTTCAGGAAGAGTGACTTTATTGCCATCAACTAAGCCATCAGCAAAATCCTCAAAATTTAAGGACTTAACCAAAGTTAAAGTTGCAGTAGAAACTCTTTCCTTGCTCCCTTCTGCAGGTACTACAGGTGCAAAAGTCAATTTAACCGCGTCTTGATAGAAATCATCTATAAGGTCTGAATTGGCTGTACCAGTAAGAGCACCAAAGGTAAAATCATCCTCGGCAAATACACCATCATTGTCATCTGTAACTGTAAAAGTGGCTAATACTGTGCCAACAGGGGTATTTTCGTCAATAGTAACATCTAATACATTTGCTGATTTATTAAAATCGCCCAAGCCATTTACTGCTGTGGGGTAATCAGTGGGATCGGAAATTACTGGAGCGGTGTTTACATCATTAACTAGGACGCTAACTACGGCAAAATCCTGGTTGAATGAAATACTACCAATATCACTGGCATTGGCAAGACGAACTACCAGATTATAAAAGGCGGGGAACTCTGCTTCGTTTTCTTCCTGCAAGGAAATAGCACCAGTGCTGGAATTTATACTAAACAAAGCACTGTGGGCAGGATTAATGCCTAAAGCCTTCAGTTGCTCTGTTGTGATGGAAGACGCAGACTCAAATTCAGTCGCTGTTACCAAAGCAAAAGCGGGGGTAATATCCATGTTTTCTGGAACATTAACAAGATCAATAGTAGAGTCAGCAGAAATAAATAAAGTGAGCGGAAGTGGAGACACAGGTGAAGGTGCTGGAACATCAACCAATACGTTAGCGCCAGCAGTTCCTTCGGTTATGTTACCCGCCAATTGGCGCATTGTGAATGTAGGCGCTGTAGTTGGATCTAATAAATCTGCTCTACTTATATTTATATTCGTATCAACCTCACCAATGTATGCAGCAGCATCAACCTCAATGGATATAGATATGTTTACGCCTGTACCTAGTCCACCAATACTCCCTGCCAACGCAGCTTGAACACCAGCAGAATCTTGTGAGTTAAAGTCAGTAGGAATAGAAAATGCTACAACTGTTAAGTCAAAAGCATTAGCATCTGCTAAGCCCAGACCCCTAAGTATAAGATTCTGTGGAGTGGCGCCGTCACCTAACCCAGTAACAACAGCAAAATTGCTTGCAGGCGCAGTTGGGACAATATTTTCAACAGCATAAAACAATCCTTTATCACTGTCAGTTTCAGGGTTAACTGCCTTGACTGTGCCAAGGGCATTGAGTCCATTAGCAAGCATGGAAGCACCTGGCAATACCACTACTGTATCACCTGACCTGTTTTCTATATTAGTATTTCTTGTAAAACCCTGCCCTTCGCCAGTCATAACTGGGGCGTATCTAACATCTGTAATTTCAACAGGAACTTGCATGGTTTTAACTATGACTTTATCAAAACCTTCTTTATCATCGGAATCTTCAGGTAAATCTTGCGTGCTTATGGTAACCATATAGATAGCTTTACCTGCGGCATTTAAGTCGTCTTCTTCAACGAATTTTTCGTAATCTAATTCAGTGGCATTTACTCTTAGAGTAAAATCATTATCATCTCCTGCTGTCTTAACTATACTAAACAGTCCAGCACCATGAGCCGGGGAAACGGATGTAACCTTAGTTTCTGTTGCATTAACTGAAAGTACATTGCCATCAGCGCCTTTATCAGTATCTGCAATTGTTATATCAATATCTATATTAGCAAGATTTCCTGTGGCAGCATCATTAGAAGTTAAGTCGCTCAAGGCGCCTGATAAAGGCACAGGTCCCGTTACAACACCTCCAGAATCACGCACTAAATATTTATTTTCCACTCCCTTCCCTTCAGCAATTGATAGGTCGGAACGATCTTCTATAGTCGGAGCTTCATCAACGTTAGTGATGTTTACGGTTAGGGATGCATAATAGCAATTAAAACCTTCGGTACAAGTAACTCCAGAAACTGCATTGCTATCAACAGGTGTTGTTTCATTTATTTCAGCAATTAATGCTTGATAATCTGCATCCGCACCAGTAAATGAAGCTGCGAGAATACATTTATGCTGACGTTCTGCTTCTGTGTCAAGGTCTTCATAGTTAAATGATGTGCCTGCCTTTACCTGAGCGTCCTGATTATCAAGATAGACATCACTGGAATCACAGGAATTAGCGGGGGCACCAGGAGAATCAAGCAAAGTAAAGAAGATAGTCCGTTGTTCTGTTGCCTTAGGTGTAAAACCATAGCGATTTAGAGCATTATTAACTCCATCTATAGATATGGCAGTAGTTACCAGTTGTTCTTCACCAAATAGGGCTGTACGATTTAACTCAACTTTGCCTGGTATAGTAACGTCATTAGGTTGAAAATCGCGCTGATAAGTATATGTAAAACTCCAGTCAATTGAAGCATTTAGAACCAGAACACCACCATCAATCATCGTGTAATTTTCATTGCCAGCAGCTTCTGATATTTCCTTCAACAAAGAATTATCAGTTGAAATATTGCCATTAAGAATGTTAACATCAACAGGAGCATCTGCAGTGGGAGCACCCGAAGCAGGATAAGTATAGGCAAATTCACCCGCTACTCCAGATTCAGGTGTAAGAGTCACTGTAATACTTTGTATTACGCCAGTTTCAGTTGCATTAAGTAAATCACCACGCACAAACGTGTTCTTAAGAATTTTCCCACCAGCTGGGTCATCTTGTTCATCTGCGTTCACTGCCGTCCATAAACTAGTAAATGAAAGTGCGGCACTGCCATTGAGTGCTGTTTTAACTGGCAAGGTGCCTTCCAAGGTGCCAGTGTAATCTTGGTTGGTCATAGCTTCTGGCGTCCTCGTTTTGTCCTTCTCGGAAACTTTAGCAATATCAAATAAAATTGCATCGTTTACATTAGGCATATCCTCATCCGCAACACCAGGAAAATTCACGAGCACAGTATAGGATAAGGGCTTCTCTACCTCAACGCCGTTAGGTGGGTTTGTAATAGTGACTTCCACTTTAACCGTAACTGATGGAACATCTTTGAAAATATCTTCAAGTGAAACTGGAAAGGAGTAAGGACTCTTAACTTTGATTATTCCGCCATTAGGGTCAACGGGGGTAATTTCAAAATATCTGTTTAATACTGAGTTGACATCATAGTTGGGATCATCCGCATCAGCCCCTACAAAAGAGTATTTTACAGTGTAGTTAGGTTTTTCCGCATCGCCTATGTCATCTGCTTCTACTTTATCCGCTTCAGAATTTCCTGCATCTATTAATCTATTAATCTCAGTCGCAACTAGTTTCCTTATTTCCGCATTTTTGACTAAGACACGACCTACTGTTACTGCTGCATCGCCCAGTGTAATATTTTTGTTAACAGGTATAAAGGTATATCCACTGTGAGAAAAAACACTTACCCTATCATCGCCGCCACCGCCAGTACCAGTGCCAGCACTATCACCATCACTACTAGAAGAGGAAGCACAGGATACCACCAAAGCGGCGATAAGTGAAACAATAATAAATGAAGAAAAAGTTTTTGTAACCGAAGTTATCTTTTGCGGAAAGTTTGACATAGTTTAATTTAATGTGAAGGTAATATCTTTTAATAATTTAAATAACAATAATAAATGCCGATTAGTTTTGACTGAAAAACAGCCAGATTACTAATTGACATAAATAACCAATTTTGCTGGGATACCCAGCTAAATTCTTTTGTGTGTAATTAACAATATTCATAGTGATTTGTTTATTCTTTTGCCTGTCTATCAAAGCTAAAATTAAATATTAGTATTGATACCAAACGTTTTATGACCAAGCAAATACCTTGCTTTATCTCGTTTAGCTGACGTACAAAAAACACCCATGTCGCTAATATAACACAACAAAGGCATAATTTCAATCTTAATAATATTAATAGCAAAAATATTAAATAAATTTATCTGAATAATTCAATCAATATAACATTTATATTACGCACCTGTACAAGAGTATAAGTAATAAACACTTGCTACGCAGCACACAATAACACTACTTATGTTTTCTAATAATTCATAAGTATTTACCTATTTTATGAAATAAGTAGAAAAAAGTAACCTTTTTTAATAAAAAAAATACATTTAGAGGAGAAAAAACAAGAGGGAAGCAGCGCTAAGCAAAACTCCTTCATCATTATAAAGGGCAAGGTTAAGTATAAAATCCTGCCGTTGAGTATTATTATAAGTCGTCCGAGTTCAATCTGGTGGGCATTGTGTATTAGGGGGATTGAGTAAAGGGGGAATTAGAATATGGGGCTATATACGCAAAAAGGACGAGCAATGCTCGTCCCTTTTATTATCTATTTGCGTAGATTAATTACTACACATTGATGTTAGTATGAAATAGCATCATAAGTTTATTATTGTCTCCAGCCAATATGAAATAGCATCTTAAGCTCATTACTATCTGGAATTTTCACACCACTATTATCTTGTGCTTGAATAGTAATTAAATAATATCCATTCTTCTCGTTCAATGAATAGTCATTCAACTTAGCTATATCAGTAGTATCAGCAGCCAATGGATTAGTATTCATAAATTGTCTAATGTGCATAGGAAAGGTTGTATCGCCACTATTAGGAGCTAATGTCTTTTCATGAGTAATACCAGCTAGTGGCTTGGGATTAGCACTGTTTGCAGTACAGGAATAAAGTGACTCAAGATTCGGATTGTCAACATTAAATAATTGTCCCCAAGAATGAAAACCACCACTAGATCCAGCTCTGCACGTAGCAAAATCTCCTGTTCTATTCCAGTAACCACCAAGCAGCAAGATTCTTTGTGTTTGTTGCGCATCGGCAGGAGTAGTACAAGTACCAGTATTAAGGTCTGCATCATCAGTCATGCTGCCATCAAAGTTAGTTAAGCGACATATACTGGCACTAATTTTCGCTCCTTCAGCTGGTACATTTGATACATCAATATTAATCAGATCAGTGATGCCTGCCTCTGTAGCAGTATCACTCAAATTTCCAGTATAACCAGTGTTGGCTATATTTCTAAGACTACGCTCTACCCCAGTATAAGTAGCAGCAAATGGAATAGTTGCAACACTTCTCATATTTTGAGCGGCACTACCACCAGCCAGAGTCGTAAACCTAAGGTAACGTTGAATCTCTGCCATTTTTAATTTTCCTTTAGCCTCAGGAGTTAACACGCTATTTGTCGCAGTAGTATTAAAATAAGGAGAGGACGTATCAGCATAAAAGAGTGCTTCATCTCTATTAGTAGCGCTAACATATTCCCCTCTTTCCAACAGAGGAAGGAAGAAATTAATTACATTATGCGAATCCTTATGTATTGAATCAGCTGCCGCAAATATAGTTTCACCATAATTTGTTGCAATCGCAGCTGCACTTGCAAATCTTAACTGCACCATAGCTAAACGAGTAGCTATACTAGTAGGGACAAGTGTAAAGTTTGTGTCGCCCTCAGCATCCCCAGCAAAAGGTATAAGTATCTTTTCTTTATTATCACCATTATTTAACACTGCTGCTGTTGTGGCAAGACCGGATGTCAATGTATCTCCAATTGACATATAGCCACCAAATTCAGCATCTTTCAACTGATCAGACCAAGCCAGAACGATACCTTCATCAACAGGTTCGGTAAAGGTAAGAGGTCGAGACGTAGATGAAGTGAATCCATTATCTTCCGCAGTTCCAACAGTAAGTATGCATGTCGTTGTCGCGGCAGGGGCGGTAATGTTAAATGATGCATAACCCGAGAAAGCATTCTTTATTACTGCTATATCTTTACCATCGACTCGGCAATCTGATGAAGTTTCAACCGTAATCTCGCTACTACCAAAACCGTCAGCTGGATCGTTATCCATAAGATGAACAGTTGCGCTAATTGTCTGACCTACTGGTACTGAATCTCCAGGTGATGTATCAATCCTAAGAACAGTTGGAGCAACTTCTCCTCTGGTAAACGTAATTACTGGATTCGGTATAAAGCCAGTACTTTGAGCACCATCTTCAATAGCAAAAATAGATGCTTTACATGTTGCAGCATCACCGTCGGCGGTAATAACAAATGTTACAACACCTCCGTCAGCATTCTTTGTAAAATCAGACATACCATCAACTCTGCAATTACTAGAAGCCCCTCCACCTCCAACTGCGAAGTTAACTATAACATTGGCACCTGATAAACCATTATCTTCCGTATCACTAATACTAACAGTTAAAGTAACATCGGTGCCTACAGTTTCATCTATTAAAATTGGAGTCAGATCCCCATTGTTACTAACCTGTGAAGCCCCTCCAGCCAATAGGGTAATGCTATCAATACGCGGAGGAGCATGAAAAATTATCTCACTCACCACCGTACCATCATCTAGAGTCATCGTTGTAAAGCGTTCGGATTCAACACCGGCTCTCGTAGTATTAGCTGCGATAGTGCATGTTCCATGGGTAGTCGCCTCAACATAAATTCGTTGAAAAATATCATTTACTCTAAATTGATCCACTTCTAATGGATAATCCTCAGTATCTTTTCTAATGCTACAATCAGATGTCCCACCAGTTACTATAAGGTCAATAACATCATCATCTATTCCTACAGGACCAACATCTTCAATAGTAACATTTACTAAAAGTCCTCCCGTGCCTACAGGTGCATTATCACTAGGTAGCTTAATTCCCGTAACAACTGGAGTAGGTGGCACAAATGGAACCCTCACCACTTTTGTCGTTGGCGCTTCATCTGCTCCAGTTCCATTTTCCGTAGCACTAAAACGGATCAGGCAATTTATTGCTACAGTGGCAGTAGTAGTAATATTAACTACTTGAGTAGCTTGGCTATCACTAACAAAATTTAGATCACTATCCGCATTAACAAAGCAACCCGTGGTGGAAGCAGTAAAAGTAAGCGCCGCATTATCAAAGCCGTCTTCTGTATCACTATCATCTATCGTGGCAGTTACTTGAACTGTATTGCCTAACACTGTAGTAGCTGGGACTGCAGAAGTAGTAATAGTTGGAGCAATTTCAGTTACTTCCATAAATGTAATAGCTGGCGCCGTTATCGCTGATGTTGGGGTACCATCTTCAGTAACCGTAACAGCGATGATGCACCTTGTCATATCCATAGAAGAGACAACTCCCCATATTTGTGAACCAGTATTAGCACCACTAATTATCTCATATACGCAATCAGAACTAGCTGTGGGTGCAAAACCAACCTCGGTTGTACCGAAACCATCATTATCAGTATCGGTAATAGTAACAAGCACTTGAACTGGGGTGCCTGTCACTCCTTCAGCAAAGGCAGGGACAACAGTAAAAGTCGGAGCAATTGGGGGTAACATAACTTCTAATACAGGACTTGTAACAGGTGGCAAACCACTAGAAGTAGAAGTTAAGGTCAAAGCACATGTCTGACCCGCCATTCCAACAACCCTAACATCCCAAGTTAAAGTATCTACAAGAGCTACTGAAGTTTGGGCAGCTGGGTCTATTAACTGACAAATATCAGTATCACCCACATTCAAAGTACTGGAGACATCCGCGTGTAAGTCATCATCATCGCCATCTTTGACCACCGCAGTAACTGTGAAAGTTTTGGTTGCATCAGAGGTGCCAAGACCATAATTTGTTATACCAGCCAAGCTACCAGCATTAAGAGAAGTTATCTCAGGTGCTATCTCACGGCGAGGTGTAATATTAACTGTCTTTGTAGTAGAGAATGTGGCACTACCACCAGAAGTAATTGTTTCTGTAGCTGTAATTGTTACAGTACAGGTGGTTTCAGGTACCGTAATAGCAGTGTTATCAATAGCATAATTGAATGAATAGCTACCAGGTGTGCCTGCAGGAGGTTGAGCACCATCAGTAATTGTTATGCCAATACAGCCGCTATCAGCTACAGCAGCATCTACACTAAGCACGAGACCAAACTGACCTATGAGACCCTGCTCTGCAGCTCTGCTAATAGCAAAGGTACCGAGGTTCTTACCCGACACACCTACAGTCCTGTCAAGGAGGTTGGCAACTACACTGCCAGTTGCATCAGCAATAACAGGCGCGGGAATATTAGCTATAGTAACAGTTGTTACATCACTTATAACTGAATCTATTCCATCTTCAGAAGCCACTACACTCACCATGCAAGATTCTCCAGCAACGGCAGTACCTGCAGTCACACTCACTGTGTAAACATACGCTCCGCCACTAACCGTTGAAGTACTCGTGCCCCATCTTGGTAAAACACATTCACCGCCAGCACTATCTACTGTTGTTAGTTCAAAACCATATCTAGCATCTTGAATGCCAAGAGGTGGATTATCATCATCATCATTATCTGTTACTGCGAACCTTATTGGTACCGTTCCACCAGTAGCCACGCTAGCAGTAGGACTAACGGGCGCAACAGAAGGAGCTATGAGACGTATGCCAGTTCTCTGATAGACATGATCTCTATCATTTATTACAGTATTTGAATTTGTGGTATCCAGATTCCCGTTTGGTACCGTGTATGCATCTCTTCCGTTACTTAATGTAACAGTTACTGTACCTAACGTACGAACATTAACTATATCAGCGTCCAACCTTGCGCAGTTAGCAGTACCTGAAGAATCAATTTCGTCGAGTGGTACTTTCAGAAGGAGGGCTTGTCTATGATCATCACCACCATTAACAAAAGTTGTAGGGCGCTCGGAATCAGACGAAGAAATAGCACGACTTCCGGCGGAACAATCAAAGGTATCGCCTCCTCCTATTGACATAGTAAAAACAACTTCTCCTATAGTAATATCAGTCACTTCATAGTTGTCATCACCTTCAATAAAATCTTCAGTAGTTACGTTCACTACAATTCTTATATCATTACCAGCAATAGTATTATCAAGTGTTTGAGGCGTACCCAACACTGTATCTAACCTGATACCCACGAAAACATCACTATTTTGTGGCTGAATATCTATGTTTCCTGTCACGGTACGAATTGTGTCCTCAGTACGGCTATCCTTAAGGGTAAGCTCATATCCTCTTATGCCAACAGCATTTTCATTAGTTGCAGCAAAAGGGATAGTCAATGTAGCAATATTACTGCCTGCCGTAGCCACGAAATCAGCAGCATTAGTGAAGTTTACGTCATATAAAGGAGGCATAGTATCATCACTACCCAAAATTTTAAAATTAGCGCTAAATGCTTCAATAGGCATACTATCAAAGGTTTCTAATGTACCATCATCAATATTTTTATCCGTAAAAGTTGCTACTATATTGCCATTATTGTTTTCTAGTATAACTAAATCTGAGCTATCACCATTAAAAGCTCCAGTGGTAGCTATAGTAGGCACTGATGGTGGGGATTGGATATCGTAGTTAGTTTCAAATGTTCTTGTAATTGGTGTGCCCACTTCACCTGAAGTTGAAGCACCTGTCGCTAAAGAGATACGAACAGTGACATTAAATTCGTCTCCAGCAACTCCTTCATCAGCGAGTAAATTGAATGCAGGGAGTTCCCTATTTTCTGGAATATCTGAGGTTTTTACAAAATATGTTAACGAAGGCTTAGTACCACTAGTAACACCAAATCGAGTAGATGGACCTATGTGACTAACATCAACCAAATCAATAATTTGTCTATTTTTTCCGCCAAAAACCGTAGTAGCATTATCCGCATCATAGCCAAGAACGTTTATACCGCTCTCAATGTTATTAGGGGTTATAGTAAATAAAATGCCATAACCCGCATCAGCAGGCAAGTTAAGGTCATCACCACTGATAGTAATTCCACTAACAGTTGCAATAGTTCGGTTTATCTGACTAGCAATCGTTGGCAATGTTTTTATATCATCCTCATTTATTGTAACAACGCCTTCAGTATCTAGACTAATATCTTCTAGTACATTCTGAACATCTAAAATGAAGCTGCCCATCAAGGGAGAATTAGTACCAAGTCCTTGAGTTATCATCCAATTGACTGTATAAGTGCCCACATCAGTATCGTCTAATTCGTCTACAGTAATTGTGTTAGATCTTTCGGTTGCACTACTAGCATCAGGAGTACCGTTAATTGTTGGTGCTGACCACTCAATTTTATTTTCTAAATTACTTACACCACTATTTTTTTCAATAGTACCAATTGTAAATACTATGCTTTCCTTTTGTGCATCAGGTAAGGGTCTAGCGAAATCCAAATCTTCAATATCAATTGTTGCAATTACAAAATCGTCAGATTCTTTTTCATTAATGGGTAATATTTCCCCAGTAATGGTAGCAGATTTAAATACTGCATCACTTGCATCCTGCACTACAAAGTTATTAACAGTAGTTGTTATTGGTATATTCACAGGCACATTTTCAGCAGCATCAACATTATTTCCAGCAAATACAACCGCATAATTTGCACCAACAGCTTGAGTATTAATGGTGGTATACTGAGCACTATTTAGAGCGTCGAAATCAGTTGTAAAAGTAACCATGAATCGGGTATCTGATCCTGAAACTTCTGCAGGCGCGCTGCCAGTATCAGGAACTATCAATAAAGCGGCATCAAGAGAATTAGGTGTGATAACCGGCACTCCTGCGACAATTTTTTCAGGCAGCACATTATTTACAGCAACTGTTGGAAAATCTGCAAACTTCAAATCAGGATCGTCATAGGTTATGGTTAATATCTTAGGGTCAGGGTTTTCAGTAGTACTAAATGCGTCATTAACTTGAAATTCACTTAATTCAAAAGTCACACTTTCTACACTATGCATAGTAGCAATGTCATTCACCTGAGTGACTGTAACACGTGAGGGTAGGTCTGTAGTATACGTGGCAGTAACTTCACCAAAACCACGTGGCTCAGTTTCTGTGATTAGATAGGCAATATCAGTGATGCCCCAGCCATGTTCTTGATAGTTCATAGTAACAGCATTAGGAGTATGAGTAAAAACTTCCTTATTTCTATTATTAGTCTCAGGGTTATTATCATCATGTGCGACATTTATTGAAGTTATAACTCCTGTTTGACTTCTAATGGCATCATTAGCACTTACATCGCCGTGTGCTATAGTAATCGCTTTTTCTGATGGATCACCAGAAGTGCCAGCAAGCAGGTCTAAATCTTCATTTAATAAGAAATTTAAAGTGCCAGCTTCCGGGTCTTTCACACTCGCACCAGCAGTCAGCTGGGGAGTAATGGTGGGAGGAGTATTTACACCAGCGTCTTCATTTACAGTTAATGTAAATTCATAATCATTAACATCAATTTCACTACCACTTGCATCATTTTCTTGTATCTCGATATTAATGGTGGCAGTACCATAAACATTGCGGGCAAGAGCAAAATCAATGTTATGCGTTTCATAGACACCCGCATCTTGAGTGATAACAACATTATTTGTATTTGCATCCAACGGAGCAGCGCTTCCACCAGCCGTTCTTAATGCTATAAGTTGATTGTTGGATGCTTCCTTATTAGAACCATCAACAGGGTTAGTGACATCAGTTGGAGGAGTACCATCACTTGGGACAGAAACTGTAATTACTGTTGTGCCTCCTACTTGATTCTCAGTATAATCATTATTGGATACATTAATAAATAGAGAGTAATCATCAAAGTTATTTTGAGTAATACCATTTTCATTTATCATGCCAGCAAGCGAACCAGCTTCCGGATCAACATTAAAGTTTATATCAGCGGCAGCGCCAAGGTCAACATCAAGGGCAATATCAACTTCATTAACATATAATTCCTCAATTTTTGCAGGAATGTTTAAGCCAGCTGCTTCAACATCCACATAGAACTGCGCTAAAGCATAAGTGCTTGCGTTATCGCTGCCCTGACTCGCGCGAATATAATAGGTGCGGGTTGTTTCTTCATCATCTTTTGTTTCTCCTTTGAATAAGGGGATAGTGTCAAGAGCATTATATTTGATGACTGCATCTGCAACTCCACTGCTATTAATAACATCAAATTGCTTTTGGGTTATAAGTAGTACTTGATGTTCAGACACTGTATTTCCTCCAGCATCAAGGGTATAAGTATTGTTGACCTTAATATCAAAGTAATTATCAAAATTAGTAACATCTTCTAATTTGCCTGAAGCGTCCTCAGAAAGAATTTGCATCTCTGTGACATCTGTGATGTCCTCATCTGAAGTAAAAGGAATTACTAAGGTTCCAGTATGAACAGCATGCATATTATCACCAATCGCAACAATATCTTCAGAAACACTACGTTCAATGAAATAGGTGTTGACAGTATTACCTGGAACGCTAACTGATGTGGTGTTATATTTCTCACCATCAACATCAATTAGAACTTGGCTGTCCAAGCCATTTTCGCTGTTAACCGTAGTAGCTAGAACCGCTTCTCCTTCTGCAATTTCAGCAGCATACTCACTTTGAGTATATTCAAATCCATATACTGGTGCATTATCACCGGTAGTATTGTAGCTCACCACTTTATCAGCAGCTTCTGCCACAGTAACTGTAAAAGTGCTGTCTCCATTCATAAAGGGCACTGTCCGACCTATGGCAGTTCCCGTAACATTTAATGTTGCAGTAATAGTGCCAAACAGAGATGCTTCAATATAATCGGTATCACCAACAACTAAGCTTACACTGCCGTTATCAAGAGGCGCTTTCAAAGAGAGAGCTGGCGGTGAATTGGAGTCAATATTCTCTGCAACATCAGGGGTTGAAGAACCAAATGATACACCGGTTATAGAATAATCTACGGAAACTAAAGAAGAACGTTTTCCGCCAATAGTAACAAAATCATCAGCATCTTTAGATACATCAGTTGCTCTATATGTAAACAGAGAATCCGTAATTTCATAGGTTCTATCAGCAACACCACCGTCCACATCTGTTTCTGCTATAGCAAAAGTATTAGCAGACAAAGTAATAGGTGTTATATCTTGCTCCTCATCATTAACTTTCACTTGAATGGTTATTTGGTCACTTTTATCTTGGGGACTTGTGTTGTTAATTATCGTAAGAGTACTGGTGTGAACCTGTCCATCACCAAGATTTTCAAGTGCATCCGCATCTACCACCTCAAGCTGCAATACGCGCACATTATCATTAGAAGAACCTTCATCTACAACGACATCAAAAACTTCGTCAAATTTAGCATTACCACTCAACTCATACACCAATGATGCATCTGTGGAGTTAATATTGGATATAATGATGGCAATGCCAGCAACTTTATTTTCTGGATTAGAGTTTTCCGATATAGAACCGCTAGTCACACTAGCTGTATCAATCAAAAGTTTTTCCGCAACATCACGCACTATTAAATTGAATTCTAATGAGGTAGTCAATACGCTATCAGGTTCCGGAGGAGTCACGGTTACAGGTTGTGTCTGTCCTTTTAGGGGGTTAAGTTCATACCTACCTTCGTCTGATATATCTATTGTGTCAGTAATAGTGGCCCCATTGGCAGTAACTAAGTCCGCAGCAAAATCCTCAAAACTTAATGACTTAACCAGAGTTAGGGTTGCAGTAGAGGTTCTTTCCTTACTTCCTTCTGCAGGCGCTACAGGTACAAAAGTCAATTCAACTGCACCTAGATAGAAATCATCAGCAGCAGTAGCAGCAGCAAAGGTAAGCGGGTCCACGGTAAACGCGCCATCATTGTCATCTGTAACTGTAAAAGTGGCTAATACTGTGCCAACAGGAGTGTTCTCGTCAATAGTAATATTTAATGCATTTCCTGTTTCATTATTAAAACTGCCTTCACCGTTTACTGCTGTGGGGAAATTAGTGAAATCAGAAAGCTCTGGAGCAGTATTTTCATCGTTAACTAAAACGGTCACTACAGCATAGTCATGGCTTAGTAAAATGGCATCTCCAGCACTGGCATTGGCAAGACGAACAACCAGATTATAAAAAACAGGGAACACTACCTCGCTCTCTTCCAGCAAAGAAATAGCTCCAGAACTAGAATTTATACTAAATAAAGCACTGTCAGCAGTATTAATGCCTAAAACCTTCAGTTCTGCTGATGTGCCGAAAGCATCAAAATCAGTCGCTTTTACCAAAGCAAAATGTGGGATAATATCCAAATCCGCAGGAACATTAACTAAACCAGGATTGAGAACCGAAAAATCATCGTTTGTAACAGGATGCACACCTGTAAAATCATCACCAGCAGTCCCCTCATTCACACTACCCTGCAGTTGGCGTACTGTGAATGTAGGCGATGTAGCTGAGTTTAATAGGTCTAGATCTGCGTATTCTTCAGCACCAGCTTCAACCACAATGGATATAGGTATGTTTACGCCTGTACCTCCTAGCGCTGTTTGAATGTTACTAGGATCATCTGAATTAAAATCGGCGGGCTGATAAACTGCTCTGACTAGTATGGGGAATCCAGTACCATCCACTAAACTCAGCCCCCTAAGTATAAGATTCTGTGGAGTGGTGCCATCACCTAAGCCAGTAACAACCGCAAAATTGGGCGAATGTAAAGCAGAAGCTGCTGCTACATCAGCACTTATAGAATCACCTTCTTGAACGGGGATAACCGCATAAAATAATCCTTTATCACTGTCAGTTTCAGGGTTAACTGCCTTGACTGCGCCAAGGGCATTGAGTCCATTGGCAAGCATGGAAGCGCCAGGCAATAGCACTATTGTTCTATCTGACCTGTTTCCTATATTAGGATAACTCGTAAAGCCAGTAGCAACTGGAACTGGGGCGTATCTAACGTCTGTAATTTCAACAGGAACTTGCATGGTTTTAACTATGACTTTATCAAAACCTTCTTTATCATTGGGTAGATCTTGCGTGGTTATGGTAACCATATAGATAGCTTTACCTGCGGCATTTAAGTCGTCTTCTTCAACGAATTTTTCGTAATCTAATTCAGTGGCATTCACGCTAAGGGTGAAATGGTTATTATTTCCTGTTGTCTTATCTATACTAAACAGTCCAGCACCATGAGCGGGAAAAACGGAGATAACCTTAGTTTCTGTTACATTAACTGGAAGTTTAGCGATTCCATCAGCTGCTTCATCAGTGTCTGTAATTGTTATATCGTTGACTACTATAGCAAGTGCATTATCAGGAGTTGGAGCTAATGTGCCTAACACAGGGTTAAGTCCCGGGTATTTAGGATCTGCTCCCTTTCCTTCAGCAATTGATAGGTCGGAACGTTCTTCTATAGTAGGCGCTTCATCAACGTCAGTGATGCTTACGGTTAGGGATGCATAATAGCAACTTTCATCAGCATCACCGCGGCAATCAGTAGCATCTTGGCCAATAGCTTGTTGACCAGCAATATCTCTTGAGCTATTTATAACTGCGGTTAAGCGTTCGTGGTTTGTTCCATCAAAAGAAGCGCCAAGGACACATTTGTGTTGACGCTCTGCTTCTGTGTCAAGGTCTTCATAATTAAATGATGTGCCTGCCTTTACCTGTACCTGAGCATTCTGATTATCAAGATAGATATTAGCGTTAGCACAGGAACCTGGCTCAGTAGGGGACTCAAGCAAAGTAAAGAAAACCGTCCGTTGTTCCTCCTTCTTAACTACAACACCATATCTATTTAGAGCATTATCAACTTCATCTATATCTATAGTAGCAGTTACGGCTTGTTCTTCTTTAAATTGGGCGGTGCCATTTAATTCAACTTTGCCTGCTTCAGGAATAGGATTAGGTTGAAAATCACGTTGATATGTATATGTAAAACTCCAAGCAATTGAAGCGTTTAGAACCTGAATATCATCAGCATTGATCATCGTGTAATGTTCATTTACATCAGCATCTGATATTGCCTTTAGCAAAGAATCAGCAATTGAGTTATCACCGTTAAGATCCTCAATTGAAACAGGGGCGGCTGGAGTGGCTGCAGATGCATAAACATAATCAGGGATATCTGCTCCAGATGGAGGTGTAAGCGTCACTGTGATAATTTGTATTACATCAGTTCCAGCTGTATTGAGTAAATCACCACGCACAAACGTGTTCTCAAGAATTTTTCCATTAGCCGGGTCAGTTTGTTCTTCTGCGTTCGCTGCCACCCACAAACTAGTAAAAGAAAGTGCACCGGTGCCGTTAAGTGCCACGGCGTCGTCACCATCACCACTCAAGGTACCTGATAAGGTGCCCGTGTAAGGTTGGTTAGGCATAATATCTTGCACCCCCGGATCGTCCTTCCCAGAAACTCCCTTACTATTAAGGTCAAATGAAACCGCATCGTATATATTAGGAGGAGTATCTGTAGTACCAGGAAAATTCACGCGCACAGTATAGGATAAGGGCTTCTCTACCTCAACGCCGTTAGGTGGGTTTGTAATAGTAACTTCCACTTCAACCATAACTGGTGAAACATCTTTGAAAATATCTTCAAGTGAAACTGGAAAGGAGTAAGGACTCCTAACTTTGATTATTCCGCCATTAGGGTCAACGGGGGTAATTTCAAAATATCTGTTTAATACTGAGTTGACATCATAGTTGGGATCATCCGCATCAGCTCCTACA
The DNA here is from genome assembly GCA_965207945.1 of Gammaproteobacteria bacterium. Classification (GTDB taxonomy): domain Bacteria; phylum Pseudomonadota; class Gammaproteobacteria; order CBDBNL01; family JAAOII01; genus JAAOII01. Next base: position 553,431 of record OZ242303.1, on the reverse strand, counting down.
AAAGAGTATTTTATAGTGTAGTTAGGTTTTCCCGCATCGCCTATGTCATCTGCTTCTACTTTTTCCGCTTCAGAATTTCCTGCATCTATTAATCTATTAATTTCAGTCGCAACTAGTTTCCTTATTTCCGCATTTTTGACTAAGACACGACCTACTGTTACTGGTGCATCGCCCAGTGTAATATTTCGGTCAACAGGTATAAAGGTATATCCACTGTGAGAAAAAACACTTACCCTATCATCGCCGCCACCGCCGCCAGTACCAGTGCCAGCAGCGCTACCGCCACCACCACCACCAGAAGAGGAAGCACAGGATACCACCAAAGCGGCGATAAGTGAAACAACAATAAATGAAGAAAAAGTTTTTATAACCGAAGTTATCTTTTGCGGAAAGTTTGACATAGTTTAATTTAATGTGAAGATATTATCTTTTAGTAATTTAAATAACAATAATAAATGCCGATTAGCTTTGACCGTAAAACAGCCAGGTTACTAATTGACATAAATAACCAATTTTGCTGGGATACCTCAGCTAAATTCTCTTGTGTGTAATTAACAATATTCATAGTGATTTGTTCATTCTTTTGGATGTCTATTAAAGCCAAAGTTAGATATTAACATTGATACCTATCCCGTACTTGCCACATAGCACTACCTAAACATTCCAATACTCCATTTTATGAAATAAGTATAAAAAAACAACCCTTTTTAATAAAAAAGCACCTTTTTTAGAAAAAAAATAAGAATGCCTTTATATTGCTTTTTACAGCAATTTATCAATTAATGCCGCGGTGGTTGCTGATGCCCCGCGGTTGGCGTTGATGGCGTGCTTAGCATCCAAGGCAAGTCCTTTGAGCTGAGAACGTGGCATAGATGCATACTCTGATATTTTCCTCACCATATCTTCTTTGTTAGTAATGATATGTATTGCTGTGGCTTGAGTTGTTTGCTCATTTATTAAATTAATGATGGGGATGAGATTATGATGATGAGGTCCTAAAATAACAGGAACCTGCAATGCCAAGGGCTCTAAAATATTATGTCCGCCGCGCGACGCCAAACTGCCGCCAACAAAAGCAAAGTCAGCCCACTTATATATAAGAGGCAAGTCGCCGATAGTATCAACTAATAGGACTTCCTCGCCGGTGGGGTTTGATGAAAGCGGAGAGGGTTTCATGGCATTGCTGGAGGAACTGCTCTTAGTGTTACGTGAAGAGTTTAATAATACCTCACTTAGGCACAGCACTTTGAGACCTTTGTTTCTGATAAGACGCGCCACTTCTGCAAACCTACGCGAGTGACGCGGCGCCAGTATAAGCAGTATTGGCTGTGTTGACTTGTCCTGTTGCAGTAATTTAATATGAGCATCAAGTACTGCATCTTCTTCTGGAGCATGAGTGCTTGCCGCAATCCATATTCTATTGGCGTTTGTTAGAAATTGTTGTAGAGTAGGAGGGAGGCGAGAATATGCTTGCGCCTCCTCTGCTCCCCCCTGCTCTGCTTCCGCCTCCGCCTCTACAGAACTGGCAGAACTGATGGAACTTACAGAGCTGCCTCCGCCCGCTACTGCGTCAAACTTTATATTGCCACACACCTTAATAATTGAAGGGGTGGTTGAAGGAATAGTTGAATAGCTTTTTCCCAGCACGGAAAAGTTTTGGGCATCGGTAGATGACTGAGCGCAGATTAGATTTGGCATATCCTGCGGGCGCGGCATAGTAAAAGAAAACCTCTGCCTTCTTTTTAGCGATGATTGGTTAAGACGAGCGTTTGCCAGTATTGTAGGAATATTTTGTTGGCGACAGCATCTTAGAGTGTTCCTCCAGATATCAGCTTCCATTATCACCAGGGCACGGGGGGCAAAACGTTTGAGGAAGCGATTGATGAAAATGGGTAAATCATAAGGCGGGTAGCTTAATGATATTTTATTGGAAATTTTATCGCGTTCTATGTGTTGGATGTGTTGGCGCGCTTGTTGGATGCCTGCCGCGGTGGCAGAAGTTATGAGGATTGGTAGTTGAGGGGAGGTGGTGGAGATTGCGCGTAGCAATATAAAGGCGGCGTTTACCTCGCCAACAGAAACCGCATGAATCCAAAGCGGGGAGTGACTCGTTGTAGGCGTGGGCGTCGCCAGTTTGAGCTTGGGTTTGAGATTGGACTTGGACTTGAAACGATCAAGTATTCTTTTGATGTAAAAGAAAGGTAGCAAGCAGGACAGCAGTAATGAATAGATAAAAGACATCGCATGAGTTCTATATGATTTATGTTCTCTTATATATGTCTTCGTATCTAATGATATCATCTTCCCCTAAGTAATCGCCACTTTGTACTTCTATTATTTCAAGAAACTCTGCACCTTCATTCTCCAGACGATGCTTGCAGCCCAATGGAAGATATATTGATTCGTTCTTGTGCAGAGTAATTTTTTCCTCTCCTTTGGTTACCAGCGCAACTCCGCGCACTACCACCCAATGTTCGGAACGGTGCTTATGAGATTGCAAAGATAAAGCACTGCCAGGAGACACCCCCAACCTTTTAACCTGAAAGCCCTGTCTCATAATCAATGACTCATACCAACCCCAAGGGCGATAAGTGCGATACTGCTCCTCCACCTGAGGATATTTTTTTTCTTTGAGGGATTGCACCAAAACCTTGACCTCTTCGGTTTTGTTTTTATTTGCCACCAATAAAGCATCTGGAGTATCTACTATTACCAAGTCCTCCACACCCAAAGCAGTCAGTAATCGCTTGCTTGAAGAAAACGCAAAACTATTCTTTGATTCATAAAGTACTGCATCGCCTTTAGTGCTATTGTTATTTGCATCCTTGTCGTATAGGTCGGCTAACGACTGCCATGAGCCCACATCACTCCACTGGATATCCATCGGGACAAGGAAAATATCCGCTTCTTTTTCCATAACCGCGTAGTCAATGGAATCAGCAGGGCACTCACTGAATCTTTCCATATCGGGACGGACAAAATTGTTATCACTTTGATGGGCTTGGATAGCCGACTCGCAGGATTGGTTTATCTGTGGCGCCAGTTTTTGTAAACTCTGCAGATATGCTTTAGTGTTTAGCGCAAACATTCCGCTATTCCAGTAATAGTTGCCCGTAGCAATATATTCCTGCGCCTTGTCGTGTGCTGGCTTTTCTACAAACTTGCGGACATGAAGGATGGCAGGATTACTATCTCCACCCTGCCTGGTCTTTCCATTTTCCTCTGTTTCCCCAACATTGATATAGCCATAGCCAGTATGAGGGAATGTTGGTTTTATACCAAAAGTCCCTATCTTGTTTCCAGTGCCTGTCGCTGCTACTCTGTTCCCGTTTCCGTCCCCGTCTCCTTTCCCGCTCTCGTTCCCGTCCCCGCCCTGCCCCGAACAGTGCTGTAATGCTGTGTCCAATAATTGAATAAACTTATCATGGTCTTGAGCACTTATATAAGCGTCAGACGGTAAAACCAACATCACTGAATCTGAATCGGCGTCAGTGTCTAATTCTTGCCTAATGTAATGAGCTGCTAGGGCTACAGCGGGAGCAGTATTTTTGGCGATTGGCTCTAAAATAATTGGGGCATCTTTGACTCCTAAGTCACTTAGTAATTTACTAACGGTGAATCTATATTCTTCGTTGGTTATGATTAATGGCTGTTGCAGTTTGTGCTTTATTGATGATTCGTATATTCTGCGATAGGTCAGCTGGAATAAAGAATCCTCTCCTTTAGTTAAGGAGATGAACTGCTTGGGAAAATCTGGGCGCGAAACAGGCCATAGCCGTGTTCCCGAACCACCGGCAAGTATTACTGGAAATATTTTCATAGAACTATATTATAGGATATAACATATATAAGTGAATAGGCGCTGGTCTGGTGTTTCCCTGGTGTTTCCCTGGCGTTGGACTGGTATTGCTTCATATCACTTATTCAGCACCACCCGCTTGCCGCCTGAATCCATGTCACTGACAACTCCTTCTTTTTCCATATATTCTATGATGCGAGCGGCGCGATTGTAGCCAATCTTAAACTTTCTTTGCACTGATGAAATTGATACCCTCTCGGCTTGTCTAACAAAGTCAACTGCTGCCGAGTAGAATTCGTCTTCTTCTTCATCTCCACCCGCAGCGCCATTGCTGGATGATTCTCCCGCTGCCGCTGCCTCTAATACTTCGTTCTTATATTCGGGTTCGCCTTGTTGCTTCCAATGTTTTGTTACGTCATTAACCTCGCCATCAACTACCAGAGGACCATGAACTCTCAGTGGCAGAGAACCGCCTGAATGCATATACAACATATCCCCTTTGCCCAGCAGTTGTTCGGCGCCGTTTTTGTCTAATACGGTTCTTGAGTCAATGCGTGAAGAAACCTTGAAAGAAATGCGCGCTGGGATATTGGCTTTTATTAGCCCAGTAATCACATCAACAGATGGGCGTTGAGTTGCCAGCACTAGATGAATGCCTGCAGCGCGAGCTTTTTGCGCTAAACGCACTATATGCTCTTCCACCTTGCGGTTGCTCATAATCATGTCTGCATATTCGTCAATAACCACCACCAGGTAAGGCATGGGGCTGTTGTCTTCTTGCTCATCAGCTGTATCGCTATCCGTTGGAGCGGGAGACGATGGCGGATTTTTTGCCAGCATCTCATTATAGCCAGCAATGTTCCTGACTCCTTTTTCTGCCATTTTCTTGTATCTTTTATCCATCTCAATAACACACCAACCAATACTTTTGGCTGCCAAGCTCATATCCGTTATGACGGGTATTAGCAGATGAGGAATGCCGTTATAAGAAGAAAGTTCCAACATCTTAGGGTCAACTAATATGAGACGTAGTTGCTCGGGGGAATACTTATATAGTAAGCTTATAAGCATTGCGTTTATGCCAATGGATTTACCTGAGCCAGTGGTGCCTGCAACCAATAGGTGAGGCATATCTGCCAGGTCGGCTATAACAGTTTGCCCGCCGATATCCTGTCCTAATGCCAAAGGAAGACGCAATGAAGGATGCTTAAATTCTTCACTGTCTATGAGATTACGTAAATAGACAATTTGGCGATTGGGGTTGGGAACCTCTATACCGATACATGACTTGCCCCTGATAAACTCCACCACTCGCACATTCCCTACAGCTAAAGAGCGGGCTAAGTCGCCTGATAGATTGGATATCTTAGATGCCTTAATCCCTGCCGCTGGTTGCAACTCAAACATCGTTACTACTGGACCTGGGCTATAGCCGAGTAATTCTGCTTTTATGCCAAAGTCGTTTAGGGTGGTTACCAAAGTAGTTCCCATAGTGTCTAAATCCTGCTTGGCTACCTCTGGCGCGACTTGTGATGACTGTTCCAATAATTCCAAAGATGGTAAGGCGTACTTGAGATGCCCTGACTGGGCGGGAGCGGGGGGCTGAGATTGAGATTGGGCTTGGGCAGCACCTCCAACCCCCGCCCCCTGCAAGTTTGATGCTGCTTGATTGGGCGTTCCGTCTGTTGTCTGTCCTGCTGGCGAGCGCAGTTTGCCAAAAAGTTTGGGGGGCAAAGGCGACTGATTATTTGCAGTAGCTGCCGGACTATTTGGTGCCTCTGACGATGTTGAGTTCTGTTGTTCAGTAACTTGTTGCCTTTTTTCCTCAGCCACTTCAAGTGGGTTTGTTTCTTTGATGGAACTATGCCCTGGCATAAATACGAATCTGGGTTCTATACGTTTGGCATTATTCTTGTCGTCATAAGTCCCACTTTTGCTCGTAGCGTTTTGCCGACTCCTATGCGCTAACATTTCAATTGCTCGTTTGCTGGGAATCAGCGGAAGCTTAATAACCTGTTTTAGTTTAAGCTTATGAGCAATAAACATCACTGTTCCACCTATGACTTCAAGTATCTGCATCCAGGATAGTCCAGTGAATAAACTCAGAGATATCGCCACTAAAAAAATAAGAACTCCCTTAGCGCCAAACACGCCAAGTAGCCCAAGGGCGTTGCGAGCAGTTATCATGCCTATGAAACCACCTGCTGATGCGGGCATATTTTCTCCCCAGGTATTCTCCCCCCAGGTATTCCCCCCCACACCACCTTGAAGAGATAGCAGACCTGCGGTGCTGAACAGCAATAGTAAACCACTGAGTCGTTTAATTAGTTTGATATATACTCCGCTGGTATCTTTTTTGAGCATGCCTATTGCAGCAATGGCTAAGAACAAAATCAGTATATATGCAGCATAGCCCAACCAATAATAAAGATAGGCGGCAATGTATGCCCCCAGCCGACCTGCCAGGTTTACAGTGGTTGCCTCACCTGATGCATAAAAACTACTGCTGTCTGTGGGGCTATAACTTAATAGAATAACACACAGCATGAAAGTAAAAAAGAACCCAGCTATAGCAGCGCCTTCTTTGAGTAATCTATGTTGTAGTGTGACTTTCTTTTTGAGCATATATATAGATTTACGTTTTAATTATGAACTACGCCTTGCCACAGGATAAGGCATTCCTCTAACAATAAATCCTTGTTAAGATTAATTTTGGCAAGCAACATCATCCGTCTCTTCATAAATATGTCTCGCAAATTAAAAAGACGCGAGTTGTCTTTGTCCGCTTTATCATCTTTCTTGCTTAATCTTTCCTTGATAATTCTATCCAACTCCCATAGCAAAACATCTATCATCTCCAGTAATTCTAACTCTTTATAGTCAGCAAGATTAATGTTAGTCCATTTATGCCCGCCTTGAAGAGCCCGCAAGCAATCACTAAAACGATTAATTGCCTCGCCTTTACCGCTTTGTAACATATCCGCCAGCGCTAAAGGTGCTCGGTTGTTTATATCTAATAGCACATCATTATTTAATAAATCTTGATTGTGTCCAGGGACATTATCCGAAACCCAACGTTTGGATGTGGCAACAGGCGGAGGCACAAAATGGAGACAGATGCAACGACTAATAATAGTAGGAAGCAAACTGGAAACAATACCAGTAGTTAAGATGATATATTTGCGTGGCGGTGGTTCTTCTAAAATCTTTAACAATGCGTTGGAGGAACTGCGGTTCATTTTTTCTGCTTGGGGGATTATTGCAACCTTTGCTCCACCCAGATGTGAGCTGTGTTGTAAGAAGTTTTTTATTTCACCGATGCTTTCAATTAATACCTGCCCTGCTTTGGATGACTCGGCTAATCGCAGGTCTGGGTTAGTGGCGGACTTTATCAGGCGGCATGAAGAGCAGTCATTACACGGGGCTTCTATTTTGGAGGTAGGGTTTGGAGCTTCAGAGTCGTTTGGTTTTTTTGCGGATGAAGTATTCTTGCAGAGGATATATTTAGCTAAGTAGTTGGCAAAGCGCATTTTGCCGAGCCCTTGGGGACCTGCCAACAAAATAGCGTGGGGGAGTTGTTCTTTATAAGAACGTATTTTGTCCCACTGAGAAGTATGCCATTCGTAAAGCGCCAAGGAGTCGTTCATATTAATATTATATGATTTGTAGGGGCGGAGCTGCGCTCCGCCCGCCATAAGTTGATACTTGCGATGAACTCATCGCTTCTTATAGTAGTTGAGTAATCAAAGGCAACATATTTTGCCACACTTCATCTTGAGAAAGGGATGCATCAAGCACCTTGCATTCTTTATGAGATTTGGCATATTCAAGATATGCACCTCTCACCCGCTGATAAAAGTCCTTGTCAAGACTATCAATTTCTTCAAATCTATCTCTGCCCATGCTCTTCCATCTTTTGATGCTCTCCTCAATTCCAATATCAAATACAAGGGTTATGTCTGGAGTTAAGGTTGGCAGGTATACCTCAAGGTTGGCAACCGCTTCATTGCCGAGCTGCCGCCCTGCCCCTTGATAAGCATAAGATGAAGGGATGTATCTGTCGCATATCACCCAGGTTCCCTGCGCAAGTTGCGGTTGTATGAAATTGTGAATGTGCTGGCATCTAGCGGCAAAGAAAAGAAGAAGTTCGGTTTGAGGGACTATATTTTCCTGTTTGAAATTGAGCAGGATTTTTGCCAATTCGTCAGCAAGCGGAGTTCCGCCTGGTTCTTTGGTTTGGACAACTTGGTAGTTTTTGCTGCGCAGGAAATCAGCCAGTCGTTGGCAATAAGATGTTTTGCCAGCGCCATCAATACCTTCAAGACATATAAATTTTCCCGGTTGGCTCAAAGATTGTTTCACTGATTGGCTCCCTGACTGACTCAAAGATTGGCTCATTTAGATTTGCGAAGTTGAAACTTTCTCACTGCAGCATTGTGCTCCTTCAAGGTCGTGGAGAAATAATGCGACCTACTGCTATCGCCTTTGGCTACAAAAAACAGGTACTCTGTATCAATAGGATTAAGTGCCGCATTAATTGCCCGACTATCCACCAAAGCAATGGGCGTTGGCGGCAAACCATAAATCACATAAGTATTATAAGGAGTGCGGCGGCGCAGGTCAGAGCGGCGGATATTACCATTGTAATTATCCCCCATGCCGTAAATTACGGTTGGGTCTGTCTGTAATCTCATTCCTATTGATAATCTTTTATTAAAGACGCCAGCTATTAATGGACGCTCCTCATCTAACCCAGTTTCTTTTTCTACGATGGATGCCATTATCAATGCCTCGTAAGGGTCTTTGTAAACCACTCCTTCACGACGAGCCGACCATTCTTCTTGTAGAACTTTTAGCAGGCGTTCATTAGATTTTTTGAGGATAGAAATATCTTTATCTCCAGCATAAAAATAATATGTGTCGGCATAGAAAAGGCCTTCGGGATGGCGGTAATCGGAGGCAATCAAATTCATAATATCCGTTACTTCCATATCTTTGGTGGTGGGGGTCAGGTGCGGATGACTTATCAACTTGGCATAAAAATCGGCAAAGGTTGTCCCTATGTCCGCAGTTATATAATATAACTGTTGTTTGCCAGTCGCTATGTTAAGCACCAAGTCGTGTATGCTCATCCCCTTTGATACTTGATATTCGCCACGTTGCAAATTACTTGGAATACCATAAATGTAATACCATAGCTTTAAGCGGCGCGGGTTATTGATTAAATCATTCGTCGCCAAGTCGTTAATAATAGCAATTAACCCGCTGCCCGCCTCTACCTTTAGGACATAATTAGCGGGAACATTATTTAGCTGGCGTGAAATACTTAAATAAGCAATGCCACGTAGCGCAAAGTTAGCTAGGATTATACATATAAGAATAACCGCAATATATTTAGCATAATTTATATGCTTTTTAGTAAAGCCGGTTTTGATGCCGGGCATAATTATTAGACCCGACTAAAAATTAATGATGCGTTGGTGCCGCCAAAACCAAAAGAGTTTGAAAGTGCTTTATCAACTTTAAGTTCTCGCGCAGTGTGGGGGATAAAGTCCAAATCACACTCAGCATCTGGTTCATCAAGGTTAATGGTAGGAGGAACAGCCCCTTCTTTAATCGTAAGGACGGTGTAGATTGCTTCTATGGCTCCAGCCGCTCCTAACAGATGTCCTGTCATGGATTTGGTGGAACTGATTACCGAAGAACTAGCGTCATTACCAAATACACTTTTTATGGCTCTAACTTCTGCTAGGTCTCCCAGCATAGTGGAAGTTCCATGGGCATTAATATACTGAATATCAGCAGAATTAACAGAGGCGTCATGCAGAGCATTCTGCATAGAGAGAGCAGCGCCGGAACCATCTTCGGGCGGTGCCGTTATATGATGAGCATCTGAACTCATACCAAAACCTGTAATTTCGGCATAAATATTTGCATTGCGTTTCTTGGCGTGTTCGTATTCTTCCAGCACGAGAATACCAGCTCCTTCGCCCAGCACAAAACCATCGCGCCCTTTATCCCACGGACGACTTGCCTGTTGCGGAGAATCATTACGAGTGGAGATAGCTTTGGTAGCCATGAATCCTGCTAGTCCTAAGGGATTAATCGGTGCTTCACTGCCACCTGTAACAGCCATATCTACTTCACCATAAGCGATAGAACGGTAACCGAGCCCTATGGAATGAGTACCAGTGGTGCAGGCAGTTCCAACAGCGATGCTGGGACCTCTAAGACCATACTTAATGGAAATAAGTCCAGCCGCCATATTGATAATATTGCCAGGAACAAAAAATGGTGATACCCTGCTATAACCCTTTTGAGTAAGAGTATTGGAGGTTTCGTAGATAGTATCAATACCGCCAATACCAGAACCTATGTATATAGCAATTCTTTCGGCATTAGCAGGGTTGGGGGAAACTCCCGCATCCTGCAGTGCCTGAAAAGCGGCTACGGTGCTATAGACAATAAAAATATCCAAGCGACGTTGCTCTTTAGGTTCTACAATGCCATCAGCATTAAAACCTTTAAGCTGACCTGCAAAAGTAGTAGCGCAACCTGAAGTGTCAAACCCACTTATAGAATCAATACCACTAGTACCTTTGGTAAGGGCATCCCAATTGGATTTGACGTCATTACCCAGTGGTGATACCATCCCCAACCCCGTAATAACGACTCTACGTTGCGTCATATTTTTTCATGTTGCTGCGTGTGACTTAAAGCAAAAATTGCCAAGTTCAAATAAGGAGGTTGTAAGGGCGCGATAGCATCTATATAGCATCCATCAAGCCCTTTGCCTACTTGTTGATTGGCTATTTATTTTGCGGAAATTTTAGTTATGTAGTCAACCGCATTTTGAATGGTCTTGATGTTCTCCGCTTCTTCATCGGGGATTTCTGTTTCAAAATGGTCTTCCAAAGCCATTACTAGCTCAACGGTATCCAATGAATCAGCACCAAGATCATCTACAAAAGAAGAAGTGTTTTTAATAACATCCAATTCTATGTTAAGTTGTTCTGCTGTAATTTCTTTTACAGATTTTTCAATATCTTTAGGGTCCATATTTATTAACTCCTCTATAAGTGTAAATATTAATAATAATAATTTTGTATGTTTAACGTCTAAAAGACAATATTAATCCTCGCCTTTTTATAAACTAATTGTATAAACTAAAATAGATTATAAGTTAGATTATAAATTAGATTATAGTTTAATTCATCGCCATTCCACCATTTATATGTAATGTTTGACCAGTAATATAATCGGCGCCATTAGAAGCTAAGAAACTTGCAGCCGCAGCTATTTCATGCGGTTTGCCATAGCGGTGCAGTGGAATACTTGCCAGCAGCTGCTCTTTTATTTTTTCATCAAGTTGATCTGTCATATCTGTCTCAATGAATCCTGGAGCTATGAGATTTGCAGTTATGTTCCTTGAAGCGAATTCACGTGCTAATGATTTGCATAATCCCGATAGTCCTGCTTTTGCCGCAGAATAATTTGCTTGCCCAAGGTTGCCTATGCTACCCACTACCGAACCAATAAAAATGATTCTGCCCCATCTGGCTTTAATCATCGCCTTAACCGCATGCTTGCATAAAAGAAAGGAACCCGTTAGGTTTACATCCATTACCCGTTGCCATTCTTCGGCTTTCATTCTGAGAATTAGATTGTCCGCAGTTATGCCTGCGTTAGCCACTAGTACTAGTGGTGAGGAATTTTGTTCTGCTAATTCCTTGAATAGTTGAGTGACTGAATCTTCGTTTTCTTGGCGCAAAACCTTGCCGCAAGATTGGGGGGAAATAGGACTGAGATGCTTAGTAATCGCGTCTGCGCCTTCTTGCGTGGTAGCAGTGCCAATGACTGTGTTTCCTTGTTGCGCCAATTGTTCGGCGATGGCTTTGCCTAGCCCGCGGCTAGCGCCAGTTACTAATGTAATGGGGGGGGCGATAGAGGGAGCGTCGGGCGAGGTATTAGGCGATGATGTAGTAGATGTCATTATTTGCTTAGTTCGTTAAGGGCGAGAGCAAACCTATCAGGGTCTTCTCCAATTTCATACAATTTTACATCAGGAGTAATGCTCTTGTTAAGCGAGGTAAGAACTTTCTTGGGTCCGCACTCTACTAATGACTTAACTCCATTTTTTTGCATTGCCTTAATAGTGTCAACCCACTGCACAGATTTTACTAATTGGCGGATTAATTTTATTTTAATCTCATCAGGGGATGTAGATATGGATGCATCTATATTATGTAGCACAGGAATTTTGGGCATATTGATGTTGATTGTTTCAAGGTCACCTGCTAGTAAATCGGCGGCGGGCTGCATCAAAGCACAATGTGAAGGGACACTTACAGATAAAAGAACCGCTCTCTTAGCGCCAGCTTTTTTTGCTTTTGCCATAGCTTTTTCAACTCCTATAGCATAACCAGATATAACCACTTGCTTGGGGGAGTTTATATTAGCAGGGAAAACATAAGAGGAGGAAGATGCCTCACTGCATATCTCTGTCACTTTTGCCTCATCTAATCCTAAAATTGCTGCCATAGCACCTTTGTTCTCGCCCATAGACATTTTCATGTATTTGCCGCGATTACGCACCAAATTCAAGGCAGTGGAAAAATCTAAAGCATCAGCGCAAACCAGCGCGGTGTATTCGCCTAAACTGTGTCCTGCCATATAAGAAGGAAGTCGTCCGCCTTTGTCACGCCACAGCTGCCATAGGGCAACCCCTGCAGTTAGCAACGCGGGCTGGGTGTTAATGGTGTTGTTTAATTCCTCTTCTTTGCTGGTGTTTGTGCTCGCTGCATCTGCTGTAGATGGGGCTGTAGATGGATCGGGGCAGCACATAGCCCATAAGTCAAACCCGAGAACCTCGGCAGCAAGAGCATAAGTTTTTTTGATTATGGGTTCTGATGCAAACTTTTGCAACATACCCACATATTGAGAACCTTGACCAGGAAAGACAAACGCAACTGTCATTATTTATATGTAAATCCTTTTAGATGCTTGTTTTAGATTTGTGTTTCCGTTTATACTCATCCCTATCTTGTATATCTACTATATCTATTGAGGGGATTCTTCGTCTTGTGTTTCTTCGGTCTTAATATTGACGCGAACTACTTGTTTGCCGCGATAATAACCGCTTTCTGTCATATTATGACGAAGGTGTAGTTCGCCAGTGGTAGAATCTACCGAATATGCTGCGGGCTTTGCACCATGATGCGAACGCCTCATATCACGTTTGGAACGCGATTTTTTACTTTTCTGAACTGCCATAATTAAAGTATAAGTTAATGTTCTATAGTTTTTACTGCTATTTATCCCTCCTGCTATTCATTACCCCCTCCCTGAGTAAACTCTTTAATAAGGGGTTATTTTACCTTATAAGGAGAGTATATACATAATTTTTTAATATTTTTTATTTAAAATGTAGATGTCAATGATTGCGTTAGGTCCTTCAGCGCTTGTTGGTGGGAGATATTAATTCCAAGGGATGATAAATCAACAACCTCTAAATTATCATAACCACATACATTAATATAAGAAAAAGGTGACAAGTCCATAGAGTGATTAATGCTGATTCCATGATAACACCTTCCATGCCGCACTCTAAAACCTAAAGAAGCAAGCTTAGCATTATTCACATAAACCCCTGGCATAGAGGAACGGCGATGAGGGTGCAGCCCTTCTTGCAATTGATAAGCGTTGAGAAAATTAATCACTAATTCTTCGCTGTTATAAATTAATTCCTTCACAGACATTTTTCGCCTGCGTAAATCAAGCAACAAGTATAAGATGATTTGACCAGGACCATGATAGGTTATTTGTCCGCCTCTATCGCTTTGTGTAACTGCAATGTTAAGAGGGTTATTCAGCAGATGTGAGGCATCTGAGTTTTGCCCCAGAGAAAACACTGCATCATGCGAAGTAATCCAACATTCATCAGGTGTTTTCTCAGTTCTGGCAAGAGTCCATTGCCTCATGCGAGCCATAGTTTGTTGATAATCCGTGATGCCTAAGTCGATTATTTTTATGGTTGTGGATAAATCGTCTGTTAGCATTGGAGTAGTTTTTCCAGAGAGCTATGTAGGGAAATATAGAGAAATGATAGGTAAATGTAGAAACAGAAGTTTTATTATTTAGCTTTTTGATGCAAATTAAACGCTTTATGTAAACAGCGGACAGCTAGTTCCAAGTATTTTTCCTCCACTACAACCGAAACCTTAATCTCTGAAGTAGAGATGATTTGAATATTTATGCCTTCGTTTGCCAAGGCAGTAAACATTTGTGCCGCAACCCCAGAATGATTTTTCATTCCTAAGCCAACCACTGAAACCTTGGCAATAGTGATGTCTCCCTTTATTACCCCAGCCCCTAATTCTTTGCCAAGAGTATTTACTATTTGCCTTGCCTTTTTGTAGTCCGATCTGTGGACTGTAAAAGTGAAATCTGTATTGCCTTTATCACTAATATTTTGGACTATCATATCCACTTCTAAGTTCTCGTTGCTTACTGCTTGTAATATTTTAGCTGCCATACCTGGTTTATCTGGCACACCGCTGACAGTTATCTTTGCTTCGTTTTTGTTGTGGGCTATGCCCGATACTATAGTTTTTTCCATCTCTTCATCTCCTTTTTTAACTACTAATGTTCCTTTCTGAGAAATTCCGTCTTTAAAACTTGATAGAACCCGCAAGGGCATTCCTTGTCCCGCTGCCAAATTAACTGACCTACTATGTAAAACTTTGGAGCCCAGTCCGGCAAGTTCCATCATTTCTTCAAACGTAATTTTTTCTAATAAACGGGCGCGCGGTTCTACTCGTGGGTCTGCGGTATAGATTCCATCTACATCCGTATAAATCTGACACTCCTCTGCTTTTATGCTTGCCGCCACAGCCACTGCAGTGGTATCCGAGCCACCACGTCCTAAGGTGGTAATCTCTCCATCTGGCGCCACTCCTTGAAAACCAGCAATCACCGTAACATATCCGCTATCAAGCTTTTCTTTTATCCTCTTGCCACCTACAGATAATATGCGTGCTTTGGTATGATACTGGTCAGTTTTAATCGGAATCTGCCAGCCCATATAGGAATGAGAGGCGATGTGTCTATGATGCAGCGCTATAGCAAGCAGTGAGGCGCTTACCTGTTCGCCACTAGATAGCAGGACGTCCAATTCACGACGACTGGGGTTCTCAGCAAGTGAGTAGGCGTAATCCTCCAATTTATCTGTATCTCCGCCCATTGCCGAAACCACGACCGCCACCTGGTCGCCTTGGTCAAGGTGTTTCTTGATGTTATCGGCAACTCGGTTAATTCTTTCAATTGAACCTACAGAGGTGCCGCCGTATTTCTGAACTATAACTCTTGGCATGGTTTAATTATATGACGACTTGTAGATGACTTGATGCGCTAAGAAAATAACTCACGCCCTACAGCCCTAAGAATATCATCATTTCATCAAAGGTGCTTCCCAAAAAGCCAGCTGGAGGAATGTTTTCCAGCGCAATTAAAGGACGTTTAAGAATCTCGCCACCTTCAAATTTTAGTATTAATTCTCCCAGCTGCTCTCCTTTGGAAATTGGCGCTCGCATGACCCTTGGAGCATCAATTGTAACGCTAAAACTTTCACGCAGCACAAAAGGAAGAGTGGTGTAGAGGTCTTCTGCCAAGCCAACCGCTAATGAGTCCTTATTGCCTTTGCGAACTCTTATATCCGCAATTTTTTCTTCTTGGCGATAGTGAAGATATCTGTTGTAATACACATAAGCATGGTTTAGTAACTTTGATACCTCAGTGGTGCGTAATTCAATGCCACCCGCCCCCATAACTCCAGCAATAAGACGATAACCGCGCACACCAGAGGCAATTAAATTGTAGCCAGCTGATTCCGTATTGCCGGTCTTAATGCCGTCAATCTCATCGCTTGCATAAAATATTAAGCTGTTGCGGTTTCTTTGGGTAATATCATTGTAGGTGTATTGCTTGAGTCCAAAGTATCTCTTATAAAAAGCAGGATATTTAGTTATGAGTTCTTTGCATAAAATCATAATATCGTTGATGCTACATAGCATGTCTGGGTCAGGCAAGCCATTACTATTAGTAAAGAAGCAATTTGTCATCCCAAGTGATTGGGCATACTGATTCATTAACACAGCAAAATCGTCTTCGTTTCCTGAAATATACTCCGCCAATGCCACTGCGGCATCATTACCTGATACTATGATTAAACCGAACAGCAGCTGGTCTACTGTAACCGCTCTATTAGGTTGAATGAACATCTTGGAACCTGGGGTCTTAAGTGCTTTAACCGAGACAGGCACCTCTGCTTGTAAGTCAATTTTTTTATTATAGATATAATCTGCTACAACATAAGCAGTCATTATTTTGGTTAAGCTGGCAGGCGGAAGCGCCACATCAGCATTATAGGATATGATTTCCGTATTAGTGTGAGGGTCTACAACCATATAGGCGCGTGAGCTTATATCAGGACGCACTCGCACCTGCGGCGCTTTATCAAAAGTTGTCGTAACACTGCTGACACCTTGTAGGGCTTCCGAGGTTATGTTATCTTTTTTTACAGAATCAAATGGTAAAATTTCTTGTAGGTCAACCGCCTTAGTGGGGGCTCTATCAAAGGCAAAGCTAGTGATTGCGCTAGTTGTGCCTAACGTAACAATGACAATAGCCGTAGCAAAAGATGTGGAAAATGCGGAAAACATGGAATAAAAACGTCCCAGGGATGATTCGAACACCCGACCTACTCCTTAGGAGGGAGTTGCTCTATCCTGCTGAGCTACTGGGACCTGTTTATGTTTAAACTTATGTTTAGGCATTATCCAATACAGCTATACCAGGCAGAGTGCCTTTTTCAATATATTCTAAGAAAGCTCCTCCGCCAGTAGAAATATAATCAATACCATCGCCTTGACTAAAGCGGCTAATGGCGGCTAATGTTTCGCCACCACCCGCTAATGAATAGGCAGAACTATTGCTTATGCTATGGACTAAGGATTGAGTGCCAGCAGCAAAGGGTTCTTTTTCAAACACTCCAAGAGGACCATTCCAGATAATAGTTTTGGCGGCGTTGATTGCTTCGGCATAAGCGCTCATTGTGCGCTTGCCAACATCTAAAATCATATCCTGTGGCGTAACTTCGTCCACCAAAACATCTTTCCCGCTTGGACTGTCAAGTCCCTCCGCTACCACAACATCCACAGGCAATAACACCTGTGTTTTATCAATAATGCCCTGCGCCATAAGTTGTAAGTCCGCTTCGTATAGCGAGTTACCAACCGCTTTGCCAGCGGCAGCAAGAAAAGTGTTGGCAATGCCGCCACCCACTATAAGGACATCAGCTACATTGGCTAATTTATCCAATAATCTAAGTTTCTCACCAACTTTTGCTCCGCCAACTATTGCTAGCACGGGAGAGGGAGGATTATCCAGCGCTTTATTTAACGCCTCTATCTCTTTTTGTAGCAGTAAGCCAGCGCAGGATAAGGGCGCAGAACGAGCCACTCCCTCAGTAGAGGCATGGGCGCGATGGGCGCTACCAAAAGCATCCATTACAAAAACATCACATAATTGCGCCAGTGATTGAGCCAATTGGGTGTCGTTATTGGTTTCTCCCTGCCAAAATCTAGTGTTTTCCAGCATAACAATATCATTGTTAGCCAGCGCAGCAGGAGCTGCCTCAATAGAAACATGCTCTATCTTTAAATTGAGTAGTTCACTTAATCTAGCGGCAACTGGAGCAAGTGAGAATTGTGGTTGTTCGGCGGCGGATTTGCTGCTATCAGGGCGTCCCAGATGAGACATTATAATAATCTTCCCCTCTTTATTCTTCCCCCCTTGCTGTAAAGCCAAGCGGATAGTAGGCAGCGACGCTGTTATGCGGGTGTCGTCAAGTATTTTGCCATCCTTTATTGGAACATTTAAGTCCAAGCGCATTAGGACTTTTTTTCCTTGAAGGGCAACATCACGGATAAATTTCATATTTCAATATTGTATATCATTAATTTAAAGAATATTTATTCTGAGACAACTCTGCCAATGATGATAATCGCGGGGGAAGTAATATGACTCGCTTGCATTTCTTGGGTTAGCGACTTTAATTCTGTTCTCAAAATATTTTGTTCGGGGAAGCCAGATTTTTCAATCACAATAGCGGGCATTTGCTTATCCATTCCTGCATCTAAAAGTTCCGCCACTCCTAAAGCAATATTTTCTACCCCCATATAAATTACTAAAGTTCTATCATCACGAGCATTGTCACGCAAGATTTGAACAATATAAGGAGCAAGTTTATGAGTATTGGTAGTAGACGATTTCATACTTTGTAAACTCAAGAATACCACCCCGCAGGCAGCAGTCCTGCTGGTTAGAGGAACATTAGCATAAGCGGCGCAATCCAAAGCTGCAGTTAAACCAGGGGATATATGAAAGGTCACTGCGTGGGAACGAAGATATTCCATCTCTTCGGCAAGGCGACCAAAGATAGCTGGGTCCCCGCCTTTTAAACGTAATACTTTCTTACCTTGCTTAGCGAACTTCACCATCATTTGGTTAATTTGAAGCTGTGTGATATCGGGCTTGCCTACAGGGACAACTGTTGCATCACGCCGCGCCATTTGCAGGACTTCATTGCTTACTAATCTATCGTGCATTATTATGTCAGCACTATGCATGAGACGTAGGGTTCTTAAGGTTAGAGTGTCGGCGCTGCCAGGACCTGCCCCTGCCAGCCATACCATGCCAGCCGTTGATAAGCCATCCATAATCTGCTGGGCAACTTGTAATGCCTTATCCTTTTTCCCCTGGTGAAGTAAGTCGGCTGCGCTGCTATCCCATAACTCTTCATAAAAATGGCGGCGTCTCTCTTCTGGCAACTTTGCTTTTACTGCATTGCGTAGCTCGCTCATAAACTCTGCCATCTTGCCATGGTGCGTGGGCAAGCGGGCTTCTAAGTCCTCGCGCAAGCGCCGTGCTGCGACAGGAGATTTTCCGCCACTGGAAACAGCAACTAATAAAGGGTCGCGGTCAACAATTGCTGGAGTTATAAAACTGCATAGTGGTTGGTTGTCCACTACATTGACGGGAATATTATGCGCGCTGGCTAAAGAATTAATTTCTTGCTGCAGTTGGCTATCATCTACCGCAACAAAAATCAAGGTTGCATCTTTAATGTCATCCGCAACAAATTTTCTTTGTTGGGCGGGTAATTTTTCCTTGTCAAGCAGCTGTTGAAGCTCAGGAGTTATATCAGGGGCAACCACAGCGGGCTTGCCGCCTGCCGCTAAAATTAGTTTAATCTTGCGGAAAGCAATAATGCCACCCCCTACTACCAATATCCTTTTACCTCTGATATCTAAGAAAAGTGGGAAGTATTCCAACTAACTAACTTTTTCTGTTTGCGGTAATAATCTTTTTTCTATGACAGTGGTGTTTTTATCAGTAGATTTTTGATAAACCTCAGTAAATGGGGAAATTGTCTTTGCTAAATCTTCAAGGTCGGAGGGTGATTCATCTTGTATAACAAAGGTGTTAAACCCGCATCTTAACAAGAAGTAAATCTGGTCTATTAGGTAATCTCCAATCGCTCGTATTTCACCTTGATACTTGTATTGTGATCTGAGGCGTGCCGCCAAGCTGTAACAGCGACCGTCTTTAACATTGGGAATATTGAGTTGCAGGAGAGAGATTTTGTGCAATTCTTGTTCATTACTAAGTTTGGCAACCAGTTCGTCTGCAGGCAATTCGGGATTTAGTTCCAGCCCTATATTAGGGAATTGTTGCAGCAAGGAAGCTCGCTTTTCTACGCTATAGTTAAACCAAGTATCGGCAGATATGATACTATGGTCAGATGTGATGTCTTTGTTATCTTCATTATCCCCATTATCTGGGACGCGCTGCCAAGGGTCGTTTTCAATGGGCGCTGCTTTTGAGTTAATTAACAATGTCATTGTTAAATACTAGGCGAGGAAAATAATAATTGGCTAATTTGCATTAGCTCTGATAAACCTTTTGTTTGAAAGGAGTTATGCCTATGCGATTATAGGTTTCTAAAAAATTCTCTCCCTCCTCACGCTTGTCCTTATACACATCAAGTATTTTTCTTAGAGTGGAGGCAACTTGGTCTTTAGGAAGCGCCGCGCCCAATACTTTACCCAACGCCGCAGAGTTAGCAGAACTGCCGCCGAGCTGGATTTGATACCACTCTATGCCATGCTTCTCAACCCCAAGGATACCTATATTACCGGCATGATGATGAGCGCAGGCATTCATACAGCCAGACATATTAACCCGAATATCGCCAAGGTCGTGAAGATAATCAAGGTCGCGAAAAGCATCATTTATTTGGGTGGCAATCTCAATTGTTCCAGCATTTGCCAAACTGCAGAAATCCAACCCTGGACAGCAAATTACGTCTGTGAGAGTTCCTATATTTGGAGTAGCAAGATTAATCTTGTCAAGTTGTTGCCATAGTTCGTAAAGTCGCGAACGAGGGACATCAGCAAATACTAAGTTCTGAGTGTGGGTGACACGCAGCTCGTCAAAAGAATATTCGGCGGCAAGGTCGGCAACCTGTTCCATCTGCTCTGCGGTCATATCACCAGGCGCCAAATCAGGATGCTTAAGTGAAAGGTATACCGCTCTATAACCTGCAACCTTGTGTGCTGCAGTATTATGATTAAACCAACGCAAGAACTCTTTATCATCTTTGTGCTTCTCTTCAGGTGCCTCACTTAATGCCTCTTCTTTGTCATATTGCTGAGGCATGAAAAAAGCACGGATTTCGGCAACATAGTCGGCACTTAGCAGCAACGATTCATCATCTTTTATTCTGTTCCATTCAGCATCAACCTGTTTTTTGAATTCGGCAATACCAAGCGCGTTAACTAAAATCTTAATCCGCGCCTTGTAGATGTTGTCGCGTCTGCCGTGTTCGTTGTAGGTGCGCATAATTGCTTCTAAATATGAAAGAAGATGTTTCTCTTCAAGGAACTCATTTATTACCTTGCCGATGATTGGGGTTCTGCCAAGCCCGCCGCCAACCAAAACCTGTAGCCCTGTTTCTCCTTTTTTATTCTTGTGCAGATATATGCCGATGTCGTGAAACTGAGTTGCCGCCCTATCATAAGATGCTCCAGATATTGCAATTTTAAACTTGCGCGGCAAGAAAGAAAATTCGGGGTGAAAGGTTGACCATTGACGAATAATCTCGCAATAAACACGCGGGTCGTCCAGCTCATCTGGAGATACCCCTGCTAGATGGTCTGCAGTGACATTGCGGATGCAGTTGCCGCTAGTTTGAATGGCATGCATTTCAACTTCTGCCAATGACTCAAGAATATCAGGAACTTCTTCAAGCTTGGGCCAGTTCAACTGCAGATTCTGCCGAGTGGTGAAGTGCCCGCTTCCTTTGTCGTATTTGCGAGTAATATGCCCCAAGCGTCGCAACTGCTTGGAGGAAAGCAAGCCATAAGGGATTGCTATTCGCAGCATAGGAGCATGGGTTTGAATATATAGCCCGTTCATTAATCTGAGGGGGCGAAATTGGTCGTCAGTTAGCTTGCCTGCTAGATACCTTTTGGTCTGCAAACGATACTGAGCTACTCGCTCTAAGACAAGCTGCTTATCGTAATTATTGTATTGATACATTTCTTTTGGTATTGCTTGTCCCCATCCTAATATTTCCCGTATTCATATCCTCGGGTGTAGCACATTCAACTTATAGTGCATTTAGCGAATGAGTTTATCCTCTCTATCAGCCACAGCAACTTTTGCCCATTCATCTGCATCCGCAAGGGCATCTATTACTTCTGTTATGGGTTCCCATTCCTTTGCTAATTCAGCATTAAGCGCAGTGTAATGTTCTTGCCCTGCGGGAACTTCTTCTTCAGGGTAAATTGCATCTACTGGACATTCAGGAACACATAGATGACAATCAACACATAGCTCGGGGTCAATGGCAAGAAAATTTTGCCCCTCCGTAAAACAATCTACTGGACAAACTGCCACACAATCGGTGTATTTGCAATTAATGCAAGCACCAGTTACAACATAGGTCATTTGGTTTTAATTACTCCTTTCAATAATATAATAGCAACAGGTTGCTCAATAGATTTAAACCTGTCCCTGTTGTAATTATACATAAATTTTAACCTTCGCGAGTAAATTATAATTATTAATGTTAATGGGCCTACTGATGGGAAACCTGGCGGGAACCAAAAATAGCGCTGCCAATTCTTATCATAGTTGCCCCTTCTTCAATTGCGCTTATCATATCCGCACTCATTCCCATTGATAAAGTATCCCATTTGGGGGGGGGTAGCTCATTCTGCACTGCGGTAAACAATTGATACATCTGGCTAAAATATTCTTTCTGCTTGGCAGTGTCATCCGTATTCTCAACAATTGCCATCAATCCACGCAATGATAGACGCTCAAAGCTTTGTAATTCAGCACAGAAGGCAACCACCTCTTCGGGAATAACTCCCGATTTATTGTCTTCGCGGCTTATGTTGACTTGGACACATATATTCAAAGCATTCAAAGTATTCAAAGCATTCAAGGCAGGCGCAGTTGGCGAACGATATTCATTGAGCTTTCGCGCCAACTTCAAGGAGCTGACGCTATGCACCCAATCAAAGTTCTCTGCAGCTAGCCGCGCTTTGTTGGATTGCAAATGCCCAATGAAATGCCAGGTTAAAGGTAATGAATGCAATTGTTGAATTTTTTCTACAGCTTCTTGCATGTAATTTTCGGCAAAATGCTGCTGTCCAGCTGCATGAGCTGCTTCTATGTATGAGGCAGGACGGGTCTTGGATACTGCAATAATTAGTAGCGAATCCGCAGAGCGCGAACAGGACTCTAATGTAAGATTTACTTGTTGGCGCAGCTTAGCAAGATTATCTGCTATGTTGAGCATTATGCGTCGGGGGTGGTGTTATGAGTAGTGATATCAGTAGTAGTATCAGTAATATAAGTTTCAGAATCATCCTTGATTGCCAGCGAAGGAAGGTTAAACAAAATATCAGTAAGTCCGACATTAATGTAATAGCTGTACTTACCCTTCTTGACCTTGTTCAATATTCCATCATCGGCAAGAATATCCAAATACTTAGCGGCAGTTATACGAGTCACTTTCAAGTCCCTAACTAAAAATTCTCTCTTGGTATATGGATAATAAAAAATATGGTTAATGAGTTCTTGACTATAAAAGCTATGCTTGCTTTTAATCGCAATTTTATGTTCCTTTAGAAGAGTATATATCTTATCCACAGTTACTATGGTCTGCTTTGCCGTCATTTCTATAGCTGTAAGAATATAGACAACCCATTCTTCTACATTTTTACCGTTTTGAACTTCCCTTAGAAGACGATAGTAGTCAGAGCGATTATGGTTGATAAAGCGGCTCATATACAATATTGGGCTATGTAATAATCCTTGACTAATGAGATAAAGGATGTTAATAATCCGCCCCGTTCTGCCATTACCATCATAAAAAGGATGAATGCTCTCAAATTCGTGATGAATAAGTGCCAGCTTAACTAATGGATGCAGTAAAGTGTCGCTATTTATATATCTTATTAGATGATTGAGATGCTCCATTATCTTTTCATGATCCTGTGGAGGTCTCCAAACAACTTCTCCCGTGCGTGAATTCCCAACAATTGTTCCTGGTTTGCTGCGAATACCTTCATTATTGCCCATTAATATCTCCTGTACTTCAAGGATAGTAGAGATTTTTATAGCTTTATTATCTTCTATGACTGCTTGATAGCCATGTTCCATCGCTTCTCTATACTTAGCTACTTCTTTGGCAGCAGGTGGAAGATTTGATAATCCTATTCTTTCCTTGTATAAAATATCTTGGGTAGTAACTATATTTTCAATAGCTGAACTATCTCCTGCCTCTTGTAAAGGCAAAGTATCTAGTATAATTTTTTCATTAGGGATTACTTGTCCTATACCTCTTAATTCCCCCAAAACAGAGGAACAGCTGATTAATTTTTGAATAATATTGCTATTTGAGACAAATCTCTTTGATAAATTATCAGAGAATAAAGGGTTAATAAACTTGGTCATAAACACCTATTATAATATAAAATTCCCGTTTTTTTATACTTAACATAACTTAAGTATAAAACTCATGCATTTTATATACCCAAGATAACTTAAGTATAAAACTTATGCATTTTATATACCCAACATAACTTAAGTATAAAACTCATGCATTTTATATACCCAACATAACTTAAGTATAAAACTCATGCATTTTATATACCCAAGATAACTTAAGTATAAAACTCATGCATTTTATATACCCAACATAACTTAAGTATAAAACTCATGCATTTTATATACCCAAGATAACTTAAGTATAAAACTCATGCATTTTATATACCAAGATAACTTAAGTATAAAATCATCGTTTTTATACAAATATAATTTTAATGGCTAGTGGATTTAGTCAGTCCTGTTTTTAATACCTGTTTTTAATAATAATGCAGTTAAAACTAAGTATAAGACAAAGGTTAGGTCAGCTATGCTTAGACCCAGCAATTGCCAGTAGATTACGCTACAATCTGAGGTTCCTACAAAAAGTGCAATATCTCAACTATATTTTCATTTACATTTCTTGTTGTAATTCTTGCAAGATATTCTCTTTTAGTATTTCCCACTTTCTCTCCTGCTCTTCTGCTATGTCTTCCATCATAATATCCTTTTTTTCTAGCAATTGTTCCAGTTCTCGCTCTAACTCTATTTTGTCACCACTACTTACTCCTTCTTGTTCCATTTTTTCTTTTATTATTTTTTCCGCATCATCAAATTCTCCACTCCATCTACTTTCTTCTGCCCATTTGCTTCTCATGTATGATTCCACCCTATCTCTTAACGTCTGGCGAACTTCATCACTTACTGTTATATTTAGATATTGGAGTAAATCTTTAAGTTGATCTTCTATCTGCTTTTTTTCCATCTCTGCTTTAGCCCATGACGCCAACGCCAAAAAGATGATGCCTCCCACAATGATAAGCGTCCAGCCCAAAGGTCCCAATCCTTCTGTGTTAGAAGCACTTTCTGCATAGGCAGGTGTAACCAGCATTAATCCGATTATTGATAACATAGTCGCCGTTAGTCTATTAATAGAGTTTTTCATATAAGTTCATTTTTAGTTGTATTAGAATATTTATATTATAGTTGAATAGTTAGAATATAAAAATATTTTTAATAGATACAAGGCGAGCATAGTTATGGTTTGTTGCGAGAGTTATACTGATTGCGGGCGGAGCATGGCTCCGCCCCTACAGACCATCATCGTCCGTTCAACCATCATTCATATAGACGTTGTAATCGTTGCAGGAATTTATATGCCATAATTATGTGTGTTGCGAGCATGGTTCTGGTTTGTTGCGAGAGTTATACTGATTGCGGGCGGAGCATGGCTCCGCCCCTACAGACCATCATTCCAAGAATTTATGCACCATAATTATGTATGTCGCAAGTATGGTTATAGTTTGTTGCGAGGGTTATACTGATTGCGGGCGGAGCATGGCTCCGCCCCTACAGACCATCATTCCAAGAATTTATACACCATACCAGAACTGTGTTGTAAGTTTGACCACCATTCATATAGACGTTGTAATCGTTGCAGGAATTTATGTGCCGTACCAGAACTGTGTTGCAAGAATTTATGCATCATAATTATGTCCGTCGCGAGTATGGTTATAGTTTATTGCGAGGGTTATACTGGTTGCGGGCGGAGCGCAGCTCCGCCCCTACAGGCCTGTGTCGTAAGTTCTACGACGATTTAGTCAATCCTATTTTTAATAATAATGCAGTTAGAACTAAGTATAAGACAAAGGTTAGGTCAGCTATGCTTAGACCCAGCAATTGCCAGTATATTACGCTACAATCTGAGGTTCCCACAAAAGCAGAGGTAAGCCATTCCAGCACACTTTGCGTCCCTGCCTGAGGGATGCATGTTGCGGTTTCATCACTATGGGAGAACCTTTCCAGCCATATATGTCTGCCACCCACAGCCAACCCTGCCAATAGCAATAGCCAATTTAATGTCCGTAATGCAAATCCACGCCAGAAAAAACTGAGCGTGAATAGCAGTCCAAGGGCAGCTATAACAATTCTATCAAGAATACATAGTGGGCAAGGTGGTAAGCCCAAGTACAACTGAAAATAAAAGTAGGCGATAAGCAAAGATGCAAAGCATAGTGCTGCCCCATAAAAAGCGCAGTAGGTGCGGGTGAATAATTTAGACATGATGCTACTGGATTATATTTGGTTTATTTCAATTTTTTCGGCTTGAGGAGATGATATTTTTCTCATATCAGCAGGTAAATTAAAGACCACATTTTCTTTTTTGCCATCTGCTTGCAGCACTTCACTAACGCCCCATTCTTTTAGCTGATTAATTACATCCAGCACTAGTTTTTCGGGGGCGGAGGCGCCAGCAGTAATTCCTATATTCTCAACCCCTTCCTCTGCCAGCCATTCACGCCGTAATTCCTTTTCATTATCCACTAAATATGCCTGAGTTCCCTCGCGAATAGATAGCTCGCTCAAGCGATTAGAGTTGGAACTATTCCGCGAACCAATAACTATAATCAATTGGCATTGCTTTGCCAAATCTTTTACCGCGTTTTGACGATTCTGCGTGGCGTAACATATATCATCTTTATAGGGTTCTTTTATCTTGGGAAATCTTTGTTTAAGCACTGCAATTATGTTTGCTGTATCATCTATTGACAATGTAGTTTGGGTTACATAAGCAAGAAGTTGTGGATTATGAACCTGTAAATTATTTGCCTGCTCCAGATCTTCCACCAGATAGATATTACCTCCGCCTGAATTCTCATATTGTCCTAAAGTACCTTCCACTTCGGGATGTCCTGCATGCCCTATAAGAATGCATTCACGCCCCTCACGACTAAACTTATGCACTTCAAGATGAACTTTGGTAACCAAAGGACATGTGGCATCAAATACCTTTAAGTTACGCCCTTTAGCATCCTCGCGCACCTGCTGTGAAACTCCATGGGCACTGAATATGGTTATGCTATTGGAAGGAATACTATGGATATTTTCTACAAATATCGCTCCCTTTTCTTGCAGATTTTGCACCACATATTTGTTATGCACTATTTCGTGACGAATATATATCGGCTTACCAAATAATTCCAGCGCTCTTTCAACCATCAGCACCGCCCTATCCACACCAGCACAGAAACCGCGCGGCTGGGCTAGTATAATCTTTTGACTAACTTTTGTTGTCATGGTTTTATTATAATATGTGTCAAGTTAAATAAGAGGTTAGAGTTGCGTTTAGGATAACTCCTTCTTTTTAGCGCGTAAGAGAATATCTGCGACTAACATTAATGCTCCTATGGTGATTGCCGCATCGGCAATATTGAAGCTGGGGTAATACCAGTTCTTATAGTGCACGGCGATAAAATCAATTACATAGCCAAACCTTACTCTATCTATAAGATTGCCGCAAGCCCCCCCCATAATAAACAGCATGGCATAACGAGTTATGACGTTTTCTTTATGCCCATAACGCCATAACCAGAAAAATATTGCAATAACAGCAACTAACGCAACCACCATAAAAATGATGTTGGCGGCACCCAGATTAGCAAACATACTGAAAGCAACCCCTCTGTTGCCAATATTGGTTAAATCAAACCAAAAGAAAACTGGGACTAACTCGCCAAGGGCAATGTTGCTGATGATCAGCCATTTAGTGATTTGGTCTGCTACTACTATTGCTAAGGATATTAAGAAAAGTTGTTTGCGCATAATGATTTTATCATTTTATAGGTTTTAGATTATAGGTTTTGTAAGCATGAAAGATATTGAAGCAATGTTGGGTCATGCTGGGTCCTTTTGAGCCAACAGCAAATAATTAGTATTAACATTGGATGAAAGGGTAAATCTACGGCTTAGTGGTTCAAAAGTTAAACCTTTGATGTGCTTGGGGGTCATATCATAATTGCGTAACCAACCACATAGTTCGGCGGGCTTAATGAAATATTCGTAAGAATGACTTCCGCGCGGCAACCATCTTAACACATACTCTGCTCCTACTATGGCAAGTAAAAAAGCACTGGGGGTTTTGTTAATGGTGGAAAAATAGCCCCAACCGCCAGGTTTAAGTAACTGGACGCACTCTCTTATCAGAGTGGCGGGGTTCTCCAGATGTTCAAGAACTTCCAGGCAGGCAACTACATCATATTGCTTCTCTACACCCCCCTTAGAGCCGCCCTTGCATTTGCCAATTAGTTCCGCTGCGGTGGTGCATTGATAATCAATTGTCAGTATATTGCCTTCTTTGTTTTTGCCTACGCCTTTGCAATGAGACCTAGCTGCAGAGATTAACTCTTCACTTGGATCAATTCCAGTAACCTTAGCCCCGCGCTCTGCCATCGCCTCAGAGAACAGCCCTCCTCCACAGCCCACATCAAGCAAAGTTTTACCTTGTAGGGAAATATGAGTATCCAGATACATAGCGCGTAGAGGATTTATTTTATGTAAAGGGGCTAAAGGTCCTGCAGGTTGCCACCAGTCCTTGGCAAGGTTGCCAAAGTCGCCATCAAAACCAACATATTTGCTGAGCTTGTTTTTGGCAAGTTGAGTGACTTTGTCACCATGCCGAGCAAAATTAAATATCCTGTCAATCATCAGTGATATTTTACAGCAGATGCGTGGTTAGGTTAGAAGGAATAGCTTATTCCGTAAGAAAATCTAAGCCGAGGGTATTCAGAGTTACTGCGAGTATTAAATGCCTGGCGGTAGCTATAGCCAAGCTCATAGACCGAGTTTAATCCTTTGGATACTTCTTGATAGAAGTTCAAGTAGGTGCCATGAACCTGCTTGGTTGCCGCCCCACCAAGGCGAGTGCCGTACTCATTATCGGTAACTGTGCCGCTAAAAATCAAGCCAATCTTCTCACGAAAAGTAAAGTCCATAAGATATGAATGGCTGATAATATTCACTAGTTTGTAATCACAACTGCTATTACATTTAATATCTTTGGACACTACAATATGTGCTGGATTAGGATTATCGCGCAGATAACGTCCGCCGTTATATATGTAAGCAAGGTTAAATTTGTTGTTGCTTCCACGACGCATGGCGCCATTCACTCCAAGATGCAGGGCGGTATTGTATGCCCCCAGTCCACCTGAGAGGTCATCATTAAGCTGTAGTTCCCTCTCAACAGCAGTGATAGCATCATTCCCATCAATAGCTCGAGTATCTTCTATAAGTCGGGTTAGCCCTTCATCTGATTCTAAAAATAGTGGTGAATTATCATCCAGTTCTACACGTTGCAACAAAATGGAGGAAAAGAAATTAATATGTTTTCCATCTCTATTGCCTTGCCCATAGTAGGTAAATATAAGATTAGGGAGAAAATGACGAGTCCTTAGTTTATTATCTACTTCATAAATACGGGTGACATCATTTACATCTGTTGTCTGAATTTGTCTTTTGTTATATACACTATCTTCGTTGTGGGAGCTATCAAAATTAAATCCTAAGTAAGCAGAATCTTGAGGTTCTTCCAAACCAAAATACCAGTTATCACTCAGGCGAAATCTCAACGCAATCTGCCGCGCATAAGCAGCTCCAACAGGACCTGTGTAATCAAAAGTGCGCGGATAGTTGTAGCCCTTAAAATCCATAAAAGTAGACCAGCCGAGTCCTATGCCCACAGTGCCGTATTCAGCCCATAGACGATGTAATTGCGGAGTGTAAGGGCTATCATTGGAGAAAAATCCACCCTCAATTAACACATTGTGGTTGGCACCGCGATTACCAATCGCCAGACGCGAACCAGTTATAGTGCCGCCAAACTCTGGTGTATCAGTTGCTAAGGGACGGCTCGTGGCTATGTTACCATCGTCATCTAATTTTGTTGGGATTTTACTATTATCGGAACCCTGTTCCTGTAAGTTGCTGCCATCATCACCAAAGACCTCAGTGCGTGAAGCCCTGATGGTTGGGTCATTATGCACAGTATCAATGAATATAGCAGCTTTTAGTTCGCCATCTAGATACCAATCGCCGAGGTTTGAAGCAGGTAACCCGGATGCTCCTGATGTTTCTGATGAATCGCCTCCTTGATGATTATCAGCAAGCGCAGCAGTTGATAGCGCTAATAGTAAAGAAACTGCAGAGGCAACTATAGGCACAGAACGCCATGAAGAATTCATAATTAATAAAAACATCTGTTTATGTGTGGTTATTCTATAGAAATAGCGGCTATCTATCATACTTAGTATATTTAACCAAATTAGTATGCCTGGCACTATTACATCGCTCAACATCACGCGGCTGGGCTTTGAAACCGCCACTTTCTTCAGCTGCTATAAATAATTCATTCTCATCATTGCCAGGAGCATAAGCTGAGCATACGATAAATAAACCAGCTTTTCCAATAACTCCAGTAGGATAATCTATATTGAAATATACGCCATCTGGGCGGCCAGATACAACTTGATTTCTAGCTACAATCTTAAATTTGCCTGGCACAAAATCTGCTACACCTCTTTGTCGCGATGAACCTGCATCACTTTGAATAGCAGCATCTATTAAACTAAATAATTCTTTCTTGTCTGCATCGGATAATGAGTATTCGCTAGCACATCCATCATCATAAGAACCTGATATTTTCAAGTAACCAGAAACTACTTTACTGTCGGTAAAATAGTTGAAGCAGCGACGTGGAGTTCCGTTTTCTGTTCCTCGCAATCTACAGCCACAAGAAGGAGAGTCCTCCCCTGTTAATGTGGCTCCCTCTGCCTGAATCCATAGTCCACCAGCACCACCAGAAGAACCACTGATGCCATCATAAGCACATGAAGTAAGCAGGATAATCGCCCCCGCAATGAATAATATTGAGTAGTTAGTTTTCATAAAACATCATTGTATAACGAAAGTTATGCTTGTATATTAGTTAAATTTAAAATTTATACCAGTAGGCATAAAAAATTAAGCGTCAGGTGTTTTGCAGAGCGGCGAGTAGAGATAACTCCGCCTCTACAAGCACTTACAGCAAAGCAAGATTATCGCGATGAATTAATTCTGGTTCGTATTCATAGCCAAGAATTGTGGCAATCTTATTACTCGGCTGACGTTTGATTTTATCGCAATCTTCATTGCTGTAATTAACCAAGCCGCGAGCAATTTCTACTCCTTTATCATCATAGCAACTAACTGGGTCGCCGCGTCCAAACTTCCCTGCCACAGATAGGACGCCAATAGATAATAAACTAACCCCTCTTTCGCGCAATGCCTGGGCGGCACCAGCATCAAGATGGATTTGCCCCAATGGTCTGAGCTGTCCTGCCAACCATCTTTTACGTGCTACAGATGTCTCGCGCTCCGAGGTGAACTTAGTGCCTGGATTGTCCCCAGCTAGAATCTTTGTTAAGGTGTCATTGTTGCGTCCATCCGCCACAATGGTACAGGTTGCAGAACGCATGGCAAGCCGCGCCGCATTAATCTTGCTGAGCATTCCGCCTTTACCCAGCGCTCCTCCTTCTTTACTTGCCATAGTATCCAAGCGAGGGTCTTCGGCTTTTATTTCTTTTACTAATTCAGCATCAGGATTATGCCTAGGGTTTGCAGTGTACAAGCCCTCGGTATCTGTAAGGATTATTAACAGCTCCGCCGCCATAAGGTTAGCTGTCATAGCAGCTAAAGTGTCGTTGTCGCCAAAACAAACCTCTTCATCCAGCAGAGTATCGTTTTCGTTAATAATTGGTAGGACATTAAGAGCCAATAATCTACTAAGGGTGGCGCGAGAATTAAGGTAGCTTTTACGTCTTTGCAAATCATAGTGGGTAAGTAAAATCTGAGCTGCCACTATCCCTGCTTTCCCCAGCACTCTTTCATAAACAGCCATTAGTCCTGTTTGCCCAACTGCTGCTGCTGCCTGAATGTCTTGTAGCTTATCGGCTGTTTTTGCTTCGCTGCCTTTCTTAGCTGCACCAACTGACATGCCAAGTTTTTGCCTGCCTATGGCAACTGAGCCAGATGATATGAGGATAATATCCTTGCCTGCGGCGCGAATTTTAGAAAATTGTTCTGCTAATGATGTAATTAATGGTTCGTTGAGTGCTGTGCCTTGATGAGATAATAGAGAACTTCCTATCTTAACCACCCATATTGTTTTGCTTGCCATTATATTTTAGGGAGGTTAACCTGGCTATCCTGACTATCTTGAAGAGGTATCTCATCAAGGAAAGTGCGCACATCACCACATAGCTTAGTGAGTCCTGTCTTTTGTAAAGAAGATAGCACAAAGTAACGTCTGCCTGTATCCGCCAGTATTGCAGTTTGCTGTGCCAGTTCATCCTCAGATAGCAAGTCCGTTTTGCTGCCTATCAACCAACGTGGCATGGCTGCTAGTTCTGGTGAGAATTTGGTAAGCTCGTTTTCAAAAATTTTAATGTCGTGCCTAATATCAGGAGAACTAAGATCCACTAAATGCAACAATAGTATTGCTCGTTTGATATGCTGGAGAAAAGTTATCCCAAGTCCGCTACCTTCCGCAGCGCCCTCAATTATGCCAGGTATATCAGTAATTACAAAAGGTTTTTGATCTGGACCAATGCCTACATTGACTATGCCAGGTTGAGGGGTTAGAGTGGTGAAAGGATAATCTGCTACCTTTGGACGAGCAGCTGAGACCACTCTGAGTAATGATGATTTGCCAGCATTAGGCAAGCCCACCAAAGCAGCATCAGTTAAAACCCTAAGTTCTAGTTGTAGTTTGCGCTTTTCTCCTTGAGTACCTGTAGTGCAATAATCTGGAGAACGGCGCACTGATGACTTAAAACTACTGTTGCCAGCGCCGCCTCTTCCTCCTTTAGCGACTATAACCTTATCCCCTTCTTGCAAAATCTCGCCTATATTTTCTTCGGTCTCGCTGTTGTAAATTATTGTGCCGAGTGGCAGAGGTAAGAATACATCTTTACCTTTACCGCCAGTGCAATTTTTACCCCCTCCAGATTTACCATTATCAGCTTTATAGGTGCTCCGATACTTGTAATCTAATAGAGTATTAAGATGCTCATCTCCAACAAAGTAGATGCTACCGCCATCTCCTCCATTGCCGCCATCGGGACCGCCTTGTGGAATGTATTTTTCGCGTCTGAAACTTACTATACCGCTACCGCCATCGCCGGCATGAACTATTAAGGATGCATTATCAACAAATTGCATTGTGAATAACTATGCTTGAGTGTGGTGTGGGGAAGGAATAGAAGATAATTGGGAGAGCAGAGTATGTTCATCCCTGATGTTTACTTCTGATATTCGTCTCTGATGTTCGCCTTTAGAGACATCTATCACTTGCTTATGAGGCGAGCATCGCTCACCTCTACAAGAATAAAATTCGTTATTTAGAGTAATTAGTTACTGGCGACAACTTCAACAAATTTGCGCGAGTGCTTGCCTCTTGTGGCAAAAGCGACTACGCCATCGGTTAAGGCAAAAATGGTATGGTCTCT
This sequence comes from Gammaproteobacteria bacterium, assembly GCA_965207945.1. Taxonomy (GTDB): domain Bacteria; phylum Pseudomonadota; class Gammaproteobacteria; order CBDBNL01; family JAAOII01; genus JAAOII01. Next base: position 520,089 of record OZ242303.1, on the reverse strand, counting down.
ACCACAACCTGTGTTGCTACCTGGATGAAATTTAGTGCCACGTTGACGAATTATGATGGTGCCAGCAGACACTAACTGTCCGCCAAATCTTTTTACACCCAGCCGTTTGGATTGTGAATCCCTGCCATTACGGGTGCTACCTGCTGCTTTTTTATGAGCCATATTGGTTAATTAATATTAAATAGTAAATCTTATTCCGCTTTAGCTGAAGGGGCTTTAGAACTTGCAGAACTTGCATCCTTCATGTCGCTATCTTTGCTTGCTGCGGGCTTGCTTGCTGCAGTCGCTTTTGCTTCAACTGGTTTAGCACTGGCTTTTTTAGCTGGTGCTTCTTTTGTTGTTGCTTCTTTGGTAGTTTTAGGCACTGTGGTTGTAGCAGCGGCAGTTTTTGCTTTAGCAGTGCTACCAGTTTTAGCAGCGCTACCTGTTTTAGTGGCTTTTGCTTTGACATCACCAATACTGTTTATTTCAACTTCTGTGTATTCTTGACGCGCCGTCCCTCTTTTCATGTGATGTTTGCGACGTTTAAATTTGATGATCCGCACCTTAGGACCTTTGCCATACTCCAGCACATTAGCGCCTATAGTTGCGCCATTGATGTAGGGGGAACCAAACTCTTTGGTCTCTCCATTAACTAACATAAGAACCTTATCAAAGGTTACTTGTTCTCCCACTTTCACGGTTAGCTTATCCAACGACAAGCGTCTTCCCAAACGGGCTATATGTTGTTTACCACCGCTCTCAAAGATGGCGTATAAGGAAGCTGCTTCCTTTTTATCGGATGACTGTTTAGTATCCACGGCGGTTTTTACTTTATCATTCATTGTTATATCAAATATATCTTAATATGTGTCTATTCAAAAATATTTGATAGACATCTTTGGACGGGGGCATATATTTCCAGCATACCTATTAGCATACATCCAGGTATATTGCCCCCCCTTACATCATTATACTAATTAATCTTACTTATAAAACTAATATTATTATATTTTTATGCTGATTTTAACTTTTGTTTCAACCAATGACTTACGCCCTCAGTGGATATATGAACATCCTTTTTCATCCATTCATAAGCATGCTTTCTTTCCATTGGTATTTTATAGGAAGCAAACTCATCCCAAAATAGTTCCCATATCAGTTCTTCAACTCCTTCTCTTCTTTTATCGTCTTCTTTTATTTCTAATAATGGCATTGCCAGTTTGTCGCTTTTATCCAACAATCTGTGCATGTCTTCTATTCCTTGTTGCAGATTATCAATTACACCATAATGACAAATACATCCAAGTTTAGGAGATATGGCGGAAATTTCATCAAGAGATTTATGCCATGCTACAGAATTATATTGCACTGGTGCTGAACATAAAAACATGAGATGTTTATCGTCTTTGTCCATAATGCGGTAACTATTACCGAGAACATCACCACCAAAATAGTTGCCGCTATGGGCATCAAAAATCCCATAATGGTGATTAGCATGGCCAGGAGTAAAATGAAGCATTAGCTTAATATTGCCAAGTGGTAATTCCATCTTGTCCTCTGCCTCTTTGCATCTTGTTGCTGGCACAGGTTGGGTTTCCCCTATAGTGTACTTCATCATTTTTTCCCCGTAAATTATCTTACTCCCTTGCACCAATTTAGTTGGGTCAATCAAATGCTTGTGTCCGTGCGGATGAACATAAACCATAGCATTCGGCAGTTCTTTGCACAGAACACCTGCTCCACCAGCATGGTCAAGGTGGACGTGAGTTGGGAGAATATATTTTACTGCCTGCGGGTCAACATTTAATTTGCGCAGCGCATACATAATGTAAATTGCAGACATAGCAGTGCCGCTATCTACCAGTGCATATTCGCCATTATTATGGATTAAATATACACAGCCACGTTGTGGGTAGGCATAATAAGCGTCTATACAATGGGTATTTGAATCTATAATAGTAATATTACTCATGTTTTTATTTTACAATAATAATTTATTTAGAGGAATAATTTACCAAGTATTTATTAGAGCTTTGTTAAATGTTCTTATTACAATACTCAACTATAATAACCCTTATGACAAATTCTGCTGAAATTAATCGCCTGCTTTGGCATAGCAGAAGAGGTGCTTTAGAACTTGATATTTTGTTGAGTAATTATGTTACCAATCGCTATTCAATACTTCCTGATAACATGCAGCAGCTGTATAAATTATTATTGGAAGAAGATGACCCAGACCTAATGTCATGGCTGATAAAGAAAACCGCTCCGCCCATTAAAATGCAACCAATAGTTGACGATATTCTTAGTTATAGCCAAGTTTGTCTTATCTATTAAAGCGTAATAAAATCTTTAAGGCACGAAAATCATCTTTAGCTACATCAAAGGAGAAAATGGGCAAGTGAATCACCCTGCCGCTATCCTGTAATCTAAAGACTAACAAAATATAAAAGCCCAGCACGATGCTTTGTGGTAATAGGATGACGGGGCTTTCATTCCTTATGCCAGCACTCACGCCAGCACTTTCTATGTCAGCGCTTTCTATGCCAGCACTCACGCCAGCACTTCTTATAATCTGCCAGCCGAACCGCTGTTTAATGTGACTGCGCTTTTTGCGGGATGAGAGGTCATCGCGGTAGATTATCTCCTGCGGGGTAATTGGGTTATCTCTGCGATATTTGCGATACATCATAAGGTAGTTTATGATGACTAAGCCCACAAAAAGAAGTTTCATCCAAACATATAATCCACTGATAACTATAGCTATGATTGCAGCTATATGGACTGCGGCTAACAGAAGTTTGAAAGTTGTTGATGGTGTTATTTTAATTCTTATTATTTCTTGCATATTTTCTTGCATGATTTCTTACATGATTTCTTGCATCTTTTATAGCGGCAAACTGCAAGTTCAGGTTAATAACTATTCGCCAATAATTATTTGCAGTGTTTGTGGACGTTTTTTGCCAGAGAGGATGCAATACCTGTGTAATCCGCAACACTCAATTTAAGTAAGTGATTCTGAGTTTTTTCATCAAGTCCGCTGTTACGAACCATTTTCTCATAAGATTCTCTGTTGAATTCAGCACCTCTTGCTTGCTTTTTAATCTTCTCATAAGCATTTTGGTCTTTAGCTTTACGCATTAGGGTTTGGACTCCCTCTGTTAGCAATTGCCAACGTCCTTTAAGGTCGGCGCTAATTACATCTTTGTTTGCTGTAAGCCGTTCTATTCCCGTTAAGCAAGAATCATAACCCAACAAACAATAGCCAAAAACACTACCAAGATTACGTTGCAAAGTTGAATCACTTAAGTCCCTTTGCCAACGAGAGAGAGGTAATCTAGCTGCCAAAAAAGAGGCACCCGCTGTTGCGAATTCTAAGTTGCCCTCGCTGTTTTCAAACTTTTCGGGGTTAATCTTGTGCGGCATAGTGGATGAGCCAACTTCAGCATCATATTTTTTTAATCCAAAATAATCCAAAGCAATGTATCCCCAAGTATCGCGGCAAAAATCAACCAGAATCATATTTACCCGAATGAAAGCATGCAATAGCTGCGCAGTATTGTCGTGAGATTCTATTTGTGTGGTATAAGGATTCCACTTTAAGCCAAGTGATGTAACAAAATTTTTGCTTTCACTTTGCCAGTTAATTTTAGGATAAGCCAAATGCCAGGTGTTGTAATTACCTGTGGCTCCATTGAGCTTGCCGCATATCTCCACGTCCATTAAGGTTTTTTGCTGGCTCCATAGACGATAAGCGAATACCGCCATCTCCTTGCCTAAAGTGGTAGGTGATGCCCCCTGTCCATGAGTGCGCGCTACCATTGGGACATCTGCATATTCGCGCGCCATTGATATGAACTGACGGTGAATGGCAAGAAGTTTGCTATGCAGGATATCTCTGCCGCTCTTAATCATTAGCCCATAAGAAAGATTATTTATATCCTCAGACGTGCAACCAAAGTGCACAAAAGGAGTATACGACTCTAAGCCCATAGTACTTAGCCGTTGACTAAGCCATAACTCAACTGACTTCATATCGTGAAGAATACGTTTCTCAATTTTCTTAACCTGTTTGGCATCAGTCGGTGAAAAATCCTGCCAGAGTTTATTGATTTTCTTTTGATGCGATGCAGATAATGGTTTAATCTCAGGGATATTCTTGTTATTTGCTAGGTGAATCAGCCATTTAATTTCTACTTCCAGACGGTGTTTGATAAAACCATATTCGCTAAATACGGGAGATAGTTCCTCAAACTTCTTATGATAGCGACCGTCCAGGGGAGAAAGGGATAACAAAGGGTCAGTCATTGGTTGTTTATTAATTGTTGATTGTTAAATAGTGCGTTTAATTTCTTGGATATCTGCAATCATCTGCTTTCTTTGAAAGAAAAGGGTTAACATACCGCCGCCATTATTACGCCATAACAGCGCAGCCCTAACTCCTGCAAGTAGGAGCGCTCTTATACGGACAACATTTTTATCAATTCCAAGGTACTCTTTTTTCCCCATAACAACAATTCTACGATTAGTCGGTAGGGCGCTAAAGTTCTCATAATATGCTTTGGCAAGATTCTCAACGACCTTAGCAGATGGTTTGACGCTATTGGCACTAACTTTGCCCATCTTAATAGATTCGGCTATGCGTCCCCCCATATCAGGGCTGCCACTTAATAGATTACCTAATCTGTTGAGTTGCGTCATATATTTAACTTTGTGATTGAAGTTTGGTTCCAATACTTCACGTTTGAGATAGAACTCCAAGTCGGTTAACCCCAACAGCAAATTCTTAACCGAACCATAGATGTCAATTACATCATCTTGATTAAGTTTTAACACCGAATTAATGGAAGCATTGAAACAATCCTCGTCCTTAATTTTGCCAGTAAAGGCAACTTGATTAACCAAAGAAGCCGACTGCATAACTGCAGCGAGCGCCAGTGTTTCGTTGTACTTAGCCGTCTTATGGGAACTCATTACAGAACCTTCACTTCAGCAGTATTATTGGAAGAATTATTGATAATGAGTGGATGGGACATCCTTATCCCGTTCTATATTTAGAACAGGTATATTACCAAACTTTTTGATGTCCAAATTCTTAGGAAGTTTCTTAAATGCAATGGTAAGCGCTTCATCAATGCTCTTAACTGGTCTAACATCCAGCTTGCCTTTTATTGCTTTGTTAATTTCCTTTAACTCTCTATAATTCTCTTCGGGGATTATTACGGTTTTAATTTTACTCCTTTGAGCTGCCAAAAGTTTTTCTTTTAAGCCGCCAATTTTCAGCACTTCACCACGCAGAGTAATCTCACCTGTCATGGCAACATCTGAACGCACAGGCAACCCTATAAGGCATGATATTAAAGCCAAGGAAATTGCCAGACCAGCGCTTGGTCCATCTTTAGGAGTTGCCCCTTCAGGAGCATGAATATGATAATCACATTTCTGATAAAAATCATCAGGGATACCCAAAGCCGAGCTACGACTACGAACTATGCTGATGGCTGCTTGAATTGATTCTTGCATAACCTCACCAAGATGACCGGTCTTAATAACCTTACCCGAACCAGGTAATACTGATGCTTCTATGGTTAAAATGTCACCGCCAACACTGGTCCAAGCCAAACCAGATACTTGTCCAATCTGTCCGGCGCTGCTTGGCAACTTAGTGTAAGAGTATCTGTGAACTCCTAAGAAATCTTCCAAGTTCAAGTTGGTTATGGTTATAGGCACTGATTTCTCATTGCGACTTATCATCAACACAATCTTGCGCATAATCTTAGATAATTGTCTTTCAAGTTCGCGTACCCCCGCTTCACGGGTATATTTATCTATGATGGTATTCAACGCTCCGCTGGCAAACTTAACCTGGCTTTTATCCAAGCCACAAAGTTTTAGCTGCTTCGGTATGAGATGTTTTTTTGCTATGGAAATTTTTTCGTCATCGGTATATCCTGGCAGACGAATCACTTCCATGCGGTCTAACAGAGCTGGCGGAATATTCAAAGAATTTGCAGTAGAAACAAACATTACATCCGAAAGGTCATAATCCACTTCCATATAGTGGTCGTTGAAGCTGCTGTTCTGCTCTGGGTCTAATGCTTCCAACAATGCTGAAGAAGGGTCGCCACGAAAATCCGATGATATCTTATCAATTTCGTCCAATAAAAATAACGGATTATCTGTTTTAACCTTAGCCAGTTTCTGGATTATCTTGCCTGGCATAGCTCCTATATAGGTTCTACGATGACCGCGAATTTCCGCTTCATCATGAACTCCACCTAAAGAAAAACGCGCTAGCTTTCTGCCAGTTGCTTTTGCCATAGCATTACCCAAAGATGTTTTACCTACTCCAGGAGGTCCCACTAACAGTATTAACGGCGCCTTGTTTTTTTCCACTCTCTTATAAAGAGCCAGGTATTCTAGTATTCTTTCTTTTACTTCCTTCAAGCCGTAGTGTTCTTTATCCAGAATTTTCTCGGCGCGGTCAATATTAACATTGCGGCTACGAGTTTTGTGTCCCCAAGGTAAATCCAACATCCATTCCAAATAGTTACGCACTACTGTTGTTTCTGCTGACATTGGAGCCATTGCCTTAAGCTTTTTTATTTCTGAATTAAATTTTTCCTCTCCCTCTTTAGAAAAATTCTTCTTCTTAGCTCGCGCTTCTAATTCTTCAATCTCGTTCTTGTCGTCATTACCGCCAAGTTCACGACGAATTGCCTTCACCTGCTCGTTAAGGTAATATTCTTTTTGGCTTTTGTCTATCTGTTCCCGGACCCTTTGTTGGATACGGCGATCCATAGAAGCAAGCTCAAGCTCGGATTTAATGTACTTCATCAGATAATTAAAACGTGCTTCAATATTGCGCAATGCCAAAATCTTTTGACTTTCTTCCAATGTTAGAGGAAAGCAGGAAGCAACTGTATCTACACACCTTTCTAAATCCTTTAAGCTATGCATTATGTTGGTGAGTTCTTCACCCTTTTCTTTCATCTCAAAATACTGCTTTACATTATCCAAGAGGGTCTTGCGCATGGTTTCTGCGAGACGTTGGCTGGTCTTTGTGGTTTGTATTTTCTGGTACTCGCAAGTATAGCCATCATCGGTTTCGTTTATTGCCATAATTTCCACCCTTTTTTCGCCTTCCACCAAAGCCCTAATGGTGTTATCCGGTAATTGCTTGCAATTGACTACTGTAGCGAGAGTGCCCACAGTGTACATATCCTTAAAAGTTGGGTTCTCAATTTCACCATCCTTCTGTGCCGTTAGAATAATCTTACTATTATTTTCATGAGCACGAATAAGCGACTTCAAAGATACCTTCCTGCCAATATATAGTGAAGTGGCAAGATGTGGATAAACCACCATACCTCTTAAAGGTATTAATGATAGAGTTTCGGTTGTCTTGTTGACTTTAGTTTCCTGTTGCATTCTTTCCTCCTTTTAATTTATGTTCTGGTTTATGTTCTGGTTTATACGCCATAATAGGTTTTGAGCCATTTTCTATGGTATCGCGAGTAATAATTACCTTACTGATGCGATCATCAGATGGTATATCATACATAGTGTCTAACATCGCTAAATCAAGTATTGAGCGCAGACCTCGAGCGCCTGTTTTCCTTTCCTTTGCTTTACGCGCTACTGCACGCAAGGCGGATGCTTCGTATTGGAGCTCCACATTATCCCAATGAAAAAGTTTTTTATACTGTTTAATTAAAGAGTTTTTTGGCTCAGTTAAAATCTTAACCAAAGTATTTTCGTCAAGCTCCTCAAGAGCTACAGTCAAAGGCATTCTTCCTACAAACTCAGGGATAAGTCCATACTTAACTAAATCTTGAGGTTCTACATCCTTCATTAATTCATAACGATTCTTTTCCCCCCCGCCGCCTGCTTGTGACTTAAGATTGGCGGCAAACCCTATATTGCTCTTATCTGTGCGCTGATGAATAATTTTTTCTAAACCATTAAATGCCCCACCACATATAAAGAGAATACCAGAAGTATCCACATGAAGAAATTCTTGATTGGGATGCTTGCGTCCACCTTGAGGAGGGATAGCCGCTACGGTTCCCTCAATTAATTTAAGTAGCGCCTGCTGAACTCCTTCACCAGAAACGTCACGAGTTATTGATACATTTTCTGCCTTACGGGCAATTTTATCTATCTCATCTATGTATATTATCCCTCTCTGCGCTTTTTCCACATCATAATTACATTTTTGCAATAATCTTTGAATTATATTCTCAACATCTTCGCCAACATATCCTGCTTCGGTTAAAGTGGTGGCATCTGCTATAGCAAAAGGAATATCCAATATGCGTGATAGAGTTTCCGCTAGCAGGGTCTTGCCACTGCCAGTAGGACCTATTAGCAAAACATTACTTTTGCCAATTTCCACTGGATTAGATGATAGGTTATCGGATAAACTGGGATTCTCTTCGTAGTAAAGCTTCTTGTAGTGGTTATATACTGCCACTGAGAGAATTTTCTTTGCTTGTTCTTGCCCTATAACATATTGGTCAAGAAATGTCCGCACCTCTGATGGCTTGGGTAGATAATTAAATTTATCAACACTTTGTTTATGCGATTCATCCTCCAGTGCTTTCATTGATACACGAACGCATTCCTCGCATATACAGCAATTCTCTGAAGTAAGAATTAACGCTTCTTCTGAACTTTTATAGCAAAAAGAACAACGTTTTATATCTTTTCTCTCATCTTTAGGCATATATAACTATTGTTGGTGTCATTTAACTTAAATGCAAGATTAATAAATCAAAAACTATAACGAACTCTCTAACAGGTTAACCTTTACGACTCAATAAAATTTTATCCACCAAGCCATATTGTTGAGCTTCGTCTGCACTCATAAAATTATCTCTCTCCGTATCTTTCATTATAGTATTTAATTTCTTACCCGTGTGCTTAGCAATAATCTTATTTAACCTATCTTTGGTCTGCTGTATTTCTTGCGCATGAATCTGAATATCGCTGGCTTGTCCTTGAAAAGCTCCCAGCGGCTGATGTATCATAATTCGTGAATTAGGCAGGATAAATCTTTTACCAGCAGCGCCGCCAGCAAGTAGCAGGGCTCCCATACTGGATGCTTGACCCACACACATAGTGCTAACCTCTGGAGCAATAAACTGCATAGTATCATAAATGGAAAGACCAGAGGTAACCGAACCTCCGGGAGAATTAATATACAGGTGAATGTCCTTTTGCGCGTTTTCCGATTCTAAAAATAGCATCTGAGCCATGACCAAATTAGCAATGTTATCTTCTATTGGTCCCACTAAAAAAATTATGCGGTCTTTTAATAGGCGAGAATAAATATCATAAGCTCTCTCGCCACGCGCCGATTGTTCCACAACTATAGGAACTAATGTCGCCGCTATTTTACTCGCGGCTAAATCATCGCGCGAATTATTATTTTGTTTCATCATTATATTAGGTTATTTTAGCACTAATAGCCATTGCCTCTTGATAAGTAACTTCCCTTTCTGTAACGTCAAGCAAGGCGATAAACTTATCCATAGCCATGTCTTCCAGTAATTTATTACGCACCTGTTCTTTTAGGGCATCGTTCTGTAGATATTGTTTTTCAACTTCCTTGGGGTTTTCGTAGGTTTGAGACAACTCCTTGATGCTAATATTAACCTGTTCTTCTGAGGGAACAAGGTTTTCTTTGCGCGCAAATTCACCTATGAATAGGCCTGCCTTAATCTTTTCTTCTGCTTTTTCTTTGAACAAATCCAATGGCAGTTTATCTGGCTCTGGCGCTCGTTGTCCCCCCATTAGCTGACCCCATCTTTTAATTGCATCATCTCTCATTCTTGATGCCTCACGATTAATTTGTGTACTGGGAACTTCTAACCCCTTATTATTGTCCAAGATAATAGCTGTTAACTTGTGATACTTTATGCGGTTAATCGCCGAATTTAATTCAAATTCCATATTCTTACGAACTTGTAAACGAAACTCTTGCTCATCTCCTTCAACTCCGTATTTCTTAAAAAAATCATTGTTAACTTCGGGTAGGACTTTCCTTTGCAGCTTTTTCAAGCGAACATTGAATAACGCCTCACGCTCTTGAACGTCTTCGCTATCCCCACTTCCATCACCCTTGCCATCATCCACTCTAAGTTTAACTTTATCTGTAAATGATTTTTGTTCGCCATCTTTCATGCCTTTTATTTGGGTAACAAAATTAGCGCTGGGCTGCTGTGTGCTAAGGTCAACTGACATGTCATTGTTGGCAAATTTTTTCTTCTCAGCATCTGTAGTTTCCGCATCAAAATCAATGATAGCAATATGCTCATCTTTTGCTTCAACTCCTATCAAGGCGTCCTCATATTTAGCAGCGCGGGAACGCATATCTTCAATGGTGCTATTTATATCATCCTCGGTAACCTTAGCTGATACTTTTTCCAGCTTGGTATTGGGTGTGATAGTAACTTCCACACTGGGATACACTTCGTAATTAACTTCAAAGGTGAAGTCCTTATCAAAATCTAGTTGCTTGGGTTGCATTGAAATAACTCCTGCCAACTTGATATCCTTGTCTATAGCCGTTTGAAGGAAATGATCCTTCATTACATCATCCGCCACCTCACCCAATAACGATTTAGCGTATTTTTGCTTAATCACGTCAATGGGAACTTTCCCCTTGCGAAATCCAGCTACCGAAGCAGTTTTTGCCAGTTGCGAGATTTTCTTATCAATACCTTTTTGTAATTCCGTAAAAGGCAAGGTTAAACTTACTGTTCTGTTTAATCCGTCTTCCTTTATTATGTCCATTATTAATGCTATTTATGTCTTAATTCCTATTATTCAACTAGTACTGTGATAAATATACTATGCGTCTATATATTTAATTATACTTAATTCCTATATTCCCTAACATTCCTCAAGATTTCCTGGGATTTCGTTAATATCACTGATTAGAATTTAATGCGAAAGGAGAGACTCGAACTCTCACATCTTGCGATACAGGATTCTAAGTCCTGCGCGTCTACCAATTCCGCCACTCTCGCGTATATCTCTATATTATAAGAGATTTTTATCAATTATGCAATAGCCCGCATAATCAACTCAGCATAAAATAATACAATGAAAAAAATTGCAGTTATGATTACTGGCGGGACTATTGGTATGGTAACTACTAATGGTAAAAGTCGTATCCCTGCCAAGCCACACAATTACGCCAAGCTATTCCCAAACATCAAAAAAATAGCAGATGTTTCTTTTCATAATCTATGCTATTTGGATAGCAGTGAAGTTGCCACTAAAGAGTGGCGGCTCATAGCTGAAGCAATTTATGATAACCTTGCTAATTATGATGGTTTTGTGGTGAGTCATGGCACCGACACCATGGCATATTCTGCGGCTGCAATTTCTTATGCTTTCGGCGCCAACCCGCCAGCCCCTATTGTATTCACTGGCTCGCAGCGAACTCCTGATGTGCCTAACAGTGATGCCGAACGCAACCTTAGCAATGCGTTACGCTTGGCTTGCAGTGATATTAGAGAAGCATCAATAGTTATGGGTGCTAACGTTTGGCGTGCCTGTCGGGCAATGAAAATATCAAATACTGCGGATGATGTTTTCACTACTCCTTTTACTGCGCCATTAGCACAGATAACTGCAAGTAAAATTAAGTTCTCCAGCAGCGCCCCCAGCTGTATCCCCAGCAGCACCTCCAACTGCGCCCCCAGTTTCATTAGGCACGCTGCTGCCCGTCCATCTTCTTTTTTGCCTTACTTTAGCGATAAAGCTATTTTGTTACAAGCAGTCCCTGGCTTTAATATAGGTAAACTCGCTTCCCTTGCTCGCAACAAGAACTGGAAGCTGGCTGTTATCATAGGAATGGGGGGCGGTAATTTACCTGATGACGCTATGGACTTTATTGACGCAGCAATTAAACAAGAAAAACATATAGTTCTTATGCCAGTAGCTGCGGATATTGCAACCGCCAGTTATCCGCCATTAAGAAAGGCAATTAAACAAGGGGCTATTTTTGCTAATGGTTATACTCTTAGTGGTTTATGGACAAAGTCATCCTGGCTATTGGGGCAAAGTGAAAAAAATGGTTTGCAAGATTATGCGCGGCGCAATGCCTTTCTTAAGCGCCAACTCGCAAAAAACTATATTGGGGAAATGGTTGGGGAAATTGGAAATTAAGTAATAGAGTTAATTGGGAATAGAACTCTCCTCTAATTACACGTCTGTGTCGCTATCAATTATTTCTATCCCTAACATTTCTGTTAAGCTCTTGTAGGATGTTGCTATATCTCCAAGGTCAAAACGAAATAAATCTTTATCAAACGGACGTTTAGTATTCTGCTCCCATAAACGACAGCTATCCGCGGATATTTCATCCCCTACATATAGCTTGCCATCCGCCATTCCAAACTCTAATTTAAAATCTACTAGGTCTATGCCAACATTACTAAAAACATCTTTTAGTACCATATTTACTTGCATAGTAATCTTTTCTGCCTGGTCAACTATGTCAATATCTGCAAGTTTTAAGGTCTTGACATGCGATATATTAATAAAAGGGTCACCTAAATCATCATCCTTTAAGAATAATTCTTGCACCGCTGGTTGCAGAGTTGTCCCCTTGTTAAGTCCAAGCCGTTTTGTAATGGTGCCGGCGGCTATATTACGCATTACAAACTCCAGTTTAATCATTTCTAAACGCCTCACTAAAGTTTCCCTATTATTGAGTAGTTCAATAAAACCAACATTAATACCAGCATCCGCCAGTTTTTTCATCAAAAAAGCGTTAATGTGATTATTGAAGATGCCCTTACCTTCGCAAACATCTTTCTTTTCACCATTGAATGCCGTTAGGTCATCGCGAAAATGCATTATTACTTGCGATTTATTATCAGTGGCAAATATGCTTTTGCCCTTGCCTGAATAAATATGTTCTCCTTTCTTCATAATTGTCTTGTCTTCTTACTAGGTATTAACTTCAGCATTAAAGCGATAAAAATTCATCTCTGATTCGCTCTAACAGGTTAAAATCATCGTTTATATCAATTTCCTCTTTATCATCATCATGAACAATGCTTAGCATTATCAAACGATTGTAAAGATACAGTTTAATTTTTGCTGGCTTCTCATATTCAAAAGACGCCCCAGTCGTGAATATAGTTTCTGTTTCTCCTTTCTCTTCCCCTGCCCCGTCTCCGTCCCTTGCCCCTGCCTGCTCATGCAAACCTATGGCATTAAGAGTTAACTTTAATTGCTCGCTATGCGACTCAGAGTTATAAGGGGATAATCTGAGGGTTGCTTGCTTGATAGTGTTATATCCTAAATCCAAACTTTGCAGCAAAACATCGCTGCTTTTAATTTTGCTCGGCTCATAGCCATCTGGCGCTCTGCCAATAAATTCTGGTTGTGGTCTTGGCCTGCTGACAAATACAATTTCTTTCTCTGCGTTTGTAGCAGGCGGCACACTATAGGCAGGTATTGGATTTATTGCATCTTCAGGCAGACGAATAGGAGGACCATCAACAGCAGCCAGGAAACCATCTCGTTTGGCAGCACAGCTGCTAATTAATAGCATAATCGCTATTGTTGCTATGGTTAGCGTATATTTTGTCAATGACGCTCTCATTAATCAAGCAAAGCCAAACTGTGCATAACAGATTTAAGCTGTGGCTCATGAGACAAGGAAAGGTTAGTCAGGGGTAAACGAATTTTTGTTCCCATCTTATGTTTTAGGTGCATTGCATGCTTAACTGGAATAGGATTAGATTCTAAAAACAAAACATCATGCAACGGCATTAATCTTTGTTGCAAGGCACGTGCTTGCTCAGCTTTACCTTCTTGCGCTAAAGTGCATAGTTCATGTATTAATGCTGGAGCCACATTGGCAGTTACAGAAATACAGCCGTTTCCTCCTGCTAAAATCAGCTCACAGCAAGTCGGGTCATCACCAGAAAGTATAATGAAACTCTCGCCGCACAACTCGCGTAATGTGGCAACACGTGAAACATCTCCACTTGCTTCTTTTATTCCTATGATGTTTTTGAATTGCGCTACTTCCCCTACAGTTTGCGGCAACATATCTGTGATGGTGCGCGAAGGGACATTGTATAAAATTTGAGGCACATCAACTTCTTCCGCAATTTTAGAGAAGTGCTTAATCAATCCTTGTTGAGTTGGCTTATTGTAATAAGGAACAACTAACAGGACGGCATCTGCGCCTGCTTGTTTGGCATACGCGGATAATTCTATTGCTTCATCGGTGGAGTTTGAACCAGTGCCGGCTATTACTGACACCCGCTTGTCAACTTGTTTGATAATAAATGAAATTAATTCTTTGTGCTCCTTGGGGCTTAACGTAGCGGATTCACCAGTTGTGCCAGCAACCACTAAGCCATCACTGCCCTCTTTAATATGCCACTCTACAAGTCCTTGAGTGGATTCCCAATCTATTGAACCATCATCATTCATCGGGGTGACTATTGCCACCTGACTGCCTTTGATTATATCCTTATGTTCCAATTACAAAATACCTCTTGTTAAATACCATATTAAGTTTATTATAAATAATAAAATGGTAATCCAACGCTCACAGAGTATATAATAATTTTGGATAATATGCGCCTGTAGCTCAATCGGATAGAGCAACGGCCTTCTAAGCCGTAGGTTGCAGGTTCGATTCCTGCCAGGCGTGTTACTCTTTTGTTACTATTTTTTTAGAATTACTATATAATTCCACAAGAATATAGATATACAATAGGCATATATAAGAGTAATTCCAAAATTATCATGAAATTATCGTGGTGAGCGTAGCTCAGTTGGTAGAGCGCAGGATTGTGGTTCCTGATGTCGTGGGTTCGAAACCCATCGTTCACCCCATTTTATCTTCTATGTTTTTACAACACATATATGGTATAATCGGCACTTATTTATAGGGAGGTATTTGATGATACGATTATTTAACTATGACAAATTTTATGACAATGATTAATTTTAGAATATTTGGGCAATTAATAGCTATGCTTACTCTATTAGTTTTAATTTCCTGCGCCCAGAATAATAAAGCCCCAGATAAAAATGTAGAGCAAGTAGACCCTGCCACCAATGATTGGGATGCGTTAGTTGCCGCAGCAGAAGGACAAGAAATGTTTTGGCATGCTTGGGGAGGCAGTCCTATTATCAATAGCTATATAGTGTGGGTTGCCGAAGAGGTAAAAACACGCTATGGAATAAAACTTACTCATGTCAAAATATCTGATACCGCCAATGTGGTCTCACAAGTTTTGGCGGAAAAAACTAGTGGCAAAGACGAAGGCGGCTCAGTTGATATGGTATGGATTAATGGTGAAAACTTTAAATCAATGAAAGAGAACGGTTTGCTATTCGGTCCCTTTGCTGAGAAACTTCCTAATTTTAGCTTAGTGGATACGGAAAATAAGCCCACCACTTTGGTGGACTTTACCATCCCTACAGATGGATTTGAATCTCCCTGGGGAATGGCGCAACTTAACTTCATATACGACAGTACCAGAATTACAACTCCTCCTAACTCATTAGAGAAAATGCTTGCTTATGCAAAAGAGAATCCAGGACGGATAACCTACCCGGCGCCACCTGATTTCATGGGCAGCACCTTTTTAAAACAGGTTCTTTATGAAACATTAGAGGATAGCAGTGTCCTACAACAGCCGGTTAACGATGCATCTTTTAGGAAGGGTATACGCGGTCTGGTAACATTTTTGGATAACATAAATCCTCATCTGTGGCAGAGAGGTGATAATTATCCAAAGGATAGCAGCACTATGGAACGGCTTTTAGCAGATAATGAAATTGATATTGCCATAACCTTTAACCCTGGTCATGCATCCGAAGCCATTAGCGATGGCAGATTGCCGGCAACAGTTCGCACTTTTGTAATGGAAGGCGGCACTATAGGAAATACTCATTTTGTTGCCATTCCCTATAACGCTAACGCCAAAGCTGCAGCTCAAGTAGTGGCAGATTTTCTTATATCTGCTGAAGCGCAGGTTAGGAAATCAGATCCGAGTATCTGGGGAGACCCTACAGTTCTTGGAATGAGTCAGCTGAACTCAGCAGACAGAGAACTATTTGAAAACCTTCCTCTTGGTCCTGCTACTTTGAGCCCACAAGAATTAGGCAGGGTTCTTCCTGAACCACATCCTTCCTGGATGGAAAGAGTAGAAAAATTCTGGCTTGAAAGATACGCCAGATAAGCGGGCAATCAAATAACCAAAATTCAAAATAATTCAAATTCAAGCAAGATAGCGCGTCGGGATTGCAAGAGCAATATTGATTCGTTATCTGATGCTGTGCCAGAAATCCTCAAACCAATTTTGGTTAGTAGAGGAATTCTTGATGATAAGGAACTAACATTTAGTTTGGATGACCTGCCCTCTCCAGCAGAATTGCAGGATATAAACAAAGGGACAAAATTACTTGCAGACGCTATAGTCAACCAAACAAAAATAGTCATAGTGGGGGATTATGATGTTGATGGAGCTACTTCCGTAGTTTTAGCTAAAAAATTCTTTCAGGCGTGTGGACTTCATAGCGTGGAGTTTATAGTTCCCAATAGACAATATGACGATTACGGGCTAAATCCCGAAATGCTGCCAAAGATAATGCAACATGAGCCAGGGTTGGTGCTTACAGTTGATAATGGCATTAAAAGCAACGATGCTGTGGATTTGTTGAAAAAAGCAAATATCATCACGGTGATATGCGACCACCATCTGGCAACAGATAATCTGCCCGCAGCCGATGCGATTATCAACCCCAACCGAAATGACTGTCCTTTTATTGGCAAAAATCTTGCGGGAGTTGGGGTTTGTTTTTATCTTATGTGCGCAGTGCGCAAAGAACTAGCTCAGCGTAAGTATTTCTTATACAATTCCTCCCCTCCTCCAAATATGGCGCAATATTTGGATTTGGTGGCGATAGGAACCATTGCAGATATGGTAGAGATGGACTGGATTAATCGTATTTTAGTGGAGCGCGGTTTAAGGAGAATTCGCGCTGGAAAAACTATGCTGGGAATTAGAGCTTTACTTGGCAGCCCAGATTTACGTAATATAGGAAGTGAGAACATTGCTTTTGGAATTGCGCCTCTTATGAACTCTGCTGGCAGATTAGATGATATGTCAATTTCAATTAATTGCCTTCTGAGCGAAACCTTAGATGAAGCTAAGCAGCAGGCATCAAAACTGCATTCAATGAATCGGGCTCGCAAAAAAATGCTGAGTCAAATGAAAGAGGATGCTAATGAGATTATGAAGACAGGACAAACAAAAACTCAAAGATCTATATCCTTATATGATGAGCAATGGCATGTAGGTTTAACTGGGTTATTGGCTGGATACCTTAAGGATACTTATAATAGCCCAGCAGCGGTGTTTGCCAAGCAAAGTGAAGAGAGAACTGAGGCGGAGGGTTCTAATAACGCGAGTAAAGCCGAACAGAATAATAAAGTAGGTATGCTAAAAGCATCCATCCGTTCAATTGCAGGAGTTTCTATCCATGATTTATTGCAGGAATTAAACGAAGATGAGCCAGATTTAATAGAGAGATTTGGTGGCCATTACAGCGCTGCAGGAATAACAATCAAGGAAGACAACCTAACTAGGTTTAGCGCATGCTTTGAAAATAAAGTGGGTAAAATTAATAACGGAACACAAGAGGACTCCTCTATAACTACTGATGGAGAACTCCCCTCATCTCTTATGAATTCTAAAATAGCTATAATGTTACAAACGTTTGCGCCTTGGGGAAAGGGTTTTCCTACTCCTTTATTTGATGGCACGTTTAGAATAATTAACCAGAAGCTAAATGATAAATCCCATCTGCATCTAGTCCTTAAACAAAAAGATGACGATAAACCATTAAATGCTGCGTGCTTTAATTATGGTATGCGTCCTTATCCACTTGAAACAAAATATTTAAGAATTGCCTATCGTCTTATGCTGCCTCAGTATAGAGGAAGGGATGAAAGCGCTATGCTTGCAATAGAACATATAGAAGAATTATGATAAAACATCGCAGTCCATCTGTTACAAACAAAAAATTATTCGTTGAACCTAATCAAGCGAGTAAAGTTGAAGATGAATATCGCCCAAATGTTGCTATGGTAGTGATAAAGAAAGGGCGTATTCTCTTATTGGAAAGGTCTTTTCATAAGAATAGTTGGCAACTTCCGCAAGGAGGAATAGAAGATAATGAATCAGCTGAAAAAGCAATGTGGCGCGAACTTGAAGAGGAAACTGGTATAGGTTCGCAACACGCAATTATAAGCGCTCGTTCACAAGGGTACTTGAGCTATAAAATACCAGCAAAGTATAGACGAAAGGGGCATATTATTCAAGGGGGGGATACTATTCAAGGGGGGAATATTATTAAAGGGGGGGATACCATTAAAGGGCAAAAGCAAATCTGGTTTTTACTTAAGCTCACTGCATCAGATAAGGTAATACACTTTAATAATATGGAGAAGCCCGAATTTCAGAGCTGGTGTTGGGCACCTTATTGGAGCGCAATCCACCAAGCATTTTATTTCAAGCGGGATGTTTATCGCAGAGGTTTGTTGGAACTTTTGCCAGCAGCGTTGAAGCTGGGAATTTAATTATTTGTAATACCTAACTTGTTCGCAAGGATTCTGATAGTTCCCCAATAATTCCTAATAGTTTAAAGGGCAAGCGTAGCTCGCCCCTGCAGACCTGTGTCGTGAGATTATCTTTTGGAGAATTGCGGGCTCTTGCGCGCTTTGTGAAATCCTACCTTCTTCCTTTCTACACTGCGCGGGTCGCGCGTTAAAAATCCGTTCTTTCTGAGAAAACTCCTTAATGTTTCATCGTATTTGAGTAATGCCCGAGCAAGACCATGCCTTATCGCCCCTGCTTGTCCTTCGGTGCCTCCTCCTCTGACACTTATTTTGAGATTGAACATATCTCCTGCTTCAAGCCGCCTGAGAGGTCTCAATGCTTCTTCTTGAACTTTCTTAAAAGGGAAATATTCATCCATTGAATTGCCATTAATACTTACCGTCCCTTTACCACCTTGCATGTATACTCTAGCACTTGAAGTTTTACGTCTTCCTGTAGCATAGAATATTTCATTCTTTGGGGGAGTTTTTAATACTTTCGGTGCAGCAATCTCTTCTGCCTCAGCACTGGTTTCTTGAAATGAAGATAAATCCGTTCTCTTATCTCCTCTGTATTCTGATTTCTCAAACTGAGATGATTCAGGAGCAGCTTTTAGAGGAACTGGCTTGATTTCTTGCGACATGCCAGCAATTGCTGGTGCTGTTTTTTGTTTGTCCTCCGATACTTCTTTTATGCTTTCTTTCTTTATATTTGGTTTTGCTTTTGACTTAGCTGCTGGTTTTGCATCCTTTGCGGTCTTATCCTCGCTATCTTCAGCAGGGGATTCAGATTTAGCCGAGGCGTCAGATTCAGCGGGGGTGTCAGTTGGAGCATCAGATTCAGCCGGGGCATCAGCTGGAGCATCAGATTCAGCCGGGGCATCAGCTGGAGCATCAGATTCAGCCAGGGCATCAGCTGGGGTGTCAGTTGAACTGCCAGCTGCCTCAACGCCTTGAACCTGTTCGGTCTCCTGCTGATCTTTGGTATCTTGTTTATCCAAGTTTTCTCTATCTAAATTTTCTTTTCCCACGTTTTCTCTGTCTAAATTCTCTTTGCCCAAGTTTTCTTCGGGTGTATTTCCCGCGGATTTTTCTTTATCTGCCATATTAGTTTATATAATTCTTACAATTCCAACGTTGTGGGCTGTTGCGCACTATGAGGATGCTCTGCTGATGCATATACCTTTAATCTCTGTAGCATAGCTCTGCCCAAAGGACCACGTGGCAACATGCCTTGCACTGCCAGATATAAAACCTCTTGTGGTTTCTTTTCCATTTTATCGCGCAAAAGAGTGCTCTTTAATCCACCTGGATAACTGCTATGTCTATAATAAAGCTTTTGATCCATTTTTTGTCCGCTAAACCTTACTTTGTGAGCGTTAATAACGATAATACCGTCTCCCATATCGGCAGATGGAGTAAATTCGGGAAGGTGTTTGCCACGCAACCTATGGGCGATCTGAGTCGCAAGACGTCCAGGAACTGCTCCTGCTGCGTCAACTAAATACCACTTGGTATCAAAATTTCCTTTGAGATGATAACTCTTCATAAATTCAAATAATAATAATAAAGTATTGTATATTAAATAATTAGCAAAAAGGCATATAAAATAGTAAAAATATGACTTTACAGGTTTTTTACAACCTTAAGTGCTACTCTTTTTATACAATGATAGATTATACAATATATTAATCTACATAATACCCCAATTAATAATGAAATTATGACTAAAACAAAAGCATCTAAAGATTTTGCTCAAGATTTTAAGACCATCATAACGACAAGCTTAACCAACATCAGCGGGGAGAAACTGGTAGAAAATTATATCCGCAATACTATCCAAGAAAATTGGGGTGCTAATAATGAATATAGCAACAAGGGGCAGGAAGCAGCAGGGGATACATCCTATATTCCTCAAGCAATAGTTGCAATTGGCAAAGCGGCAGTTAGTATGACACGCGGGGCAATTATGGCAATAAATAGCAACTCACACCATTTTAGCGGTAACGCTTTAGTGGTAACTAAATATCATCACAATGATAATTCATTGGATGAAATATGCCCAAATTTACAGATTATAGAAAGCGCCCATCCAGTACCGGATGAAAACTCTTTACGCGCTGGCGAGGCGATTGTTAAAATGGGGACGGCTATCAATCAGTCCTCCAATCCCTTTATGCTGGCACTCATATCAGGAGGCACTTCAGCACTAGCAGAGGTGCTAAAAGAAGGATGGGATCTGAAACAATTGCAACAGTTAAATAAAGAAATGCTAAGCACTGGAGTGGATATATCTCAGATCAATAAAAAAAGGAAAGAAATATCTTTAATAAAAGACGGTGGATTAGCGCGTCTGATGCCTGATACTAATATACTTGCCTTGTATCTTTCGGATGTTCCAACAAATGATGTGGCGGTAATAGGGTCAGGGATATTGGCAACACCAAGTGATACGATTACTACGGCTACGCGGATTACTCACAAGGTGCTGGCGGATAATGCCACCGCGCGTCAAGAAGTTGCAACGGCAGCTAGTGAACTTGGCTATAGTGTAGTCAATCATGATTTTTTAATGACAGCGGATGTGGAAGAAACCGCACAAAAAATATATGAATTGATGAATGATAATCGTGGCGCTATCAACATCTTTGGCGGTGAACCAGTTGTCACTTTGCCACCACAACCCGGTATAGGAGGAAGAAACCAGCATCTTGCTCTACTAATGGCAAGGATTATGGCGGGGGATGGAGATGGAGATACAGAGTCGCTATTTGCTTCAATAGGAACTGACGGCAGTGACGGATTTACCCATTATGCAGGAGCGCTGGTCACCAACCAAACAATGAAGGATATAAAGAATTGTGGGATGTCAGGGGAAGAAGCAATTAAAAACGCAAACAGCACCCAGGTATTAGAGGAAGTTCAAGCAACTATTGATACGGGACCCACAGGAACAAACCTAATGGATATAATGATTGGCTATATTAGCCAATAAGACCAAAGTGTGTATTGCCACGATGCGCCGATTTAAGTAAAGAGTAGATTGTCTTAGGACTAGAAGATTCAGGTGATAATGTTGAATCTATGTGTTGCGTCTGCTGCTCAATTATAGCAGGCAAACCAGTAGACGCTTTTCTGTCAATCTCATAGAAAATACGCCCATTAGGCGCAATTAATCCTTTTTGCATTAATAGCTGACAGCATTTTAAAAAATAATCGGTATTATATGGAGGATCCAAAAAGATTAAATCAAATTGGCAAGAATCCTTTTGCTTTTGTAACCAACGCAAAACATCTCTTTGCAAAACTGAGAAATGATTTCTATCATACCCAAGCAACTGTCCTTGACGACGTAAATTACTGCAAGCAGATGGTTTTTGCTCTACCAAAGTAACATGAGAAGCGCCTCTTGATAGAACTTCCCATGATAGTATCCCCGTCCCAGCAAATAAATCTAAACAACGTTTATTAGTTAAATCATTGCCATACCAGTTAAATAAAGTAGAACGCACTGCAGATTGAGCGGGACGAATTCCTGCTAGCAAAGGAATGACAAGTCGCTTATTTCTATGCTTGCCTCCGCTTATACGAATATATGACACGGGCTCTTATAAACAAAAAAACCGATGTCTTAAAATAAGCATCGGTTTTTTTAGTAAAACAGTTTTATCTTACAGCAATGCTAATAAACTAATACTGCTCTGCGGTTCAAAGACCAAGCTGCCTCATTTGATTCATTTTTTGCTGGCTGTTCTTCACCATAGCTTATAGTTTCTAAGCTATTGGCGGGAACGCCTTTAACTCTTAGATACCTAGAAACTGCTTGTGCTCGGCGATTGCCCAACGCAAAATTGTAATCAATGGTTCCTCTTTCATCACAGTGTCCTTCAATACGAACAACAAGGTCAGAATTAGCTTCCACAGCTTTCTTTATGGCATCTACATGCTGGTCTAGCACTTCAATTGATTCTGGCTTTATATCTGATCTATCAAAATCAAAATAAATACGGTCAACAACATCACCACCACCTGCATCTGTTTCAGGATCTACAGCCACGGGGGTTGAAGAACAAGCTGCAAAAAATGCAAACAATGACATAGTCAATAAAATTTTTGTATATTTCATATAAGTTACCTTTAGTTATAATAGTTATAAAATAAATTCACACAAACTCTCAAGTAAGCATCATCATAATTAAACAACAACGATACTCTTATAGTTTATTATAGTGGCTTAATTGTTAAATTCAATAATTAATTTCAACTCTTCTGTTTTCCGCCCATGCTGCCTCCCCTCCACCGCGAGATAATGGTCTATTTTCGCCATAACTCACCGATTGGACTTGATTGCGCCCAATTCCTTTAGTAACCATATAACGAGCCACACTATCTGAGCGCCTTTGTCCAAGAGCTAAATTATATTCATCACTCCCTCTTTCATCTGTATGGCCTTCAATGCGAATTACCACTTTATTCCCTCCCTTTGCATTAATGGTGGCTATAATTTTTTGTATTTCTGTATCCAAAGCAGCTCGACCATCCAGGGCTAAATAGGCGCTATCATAATCAAAATAAATAACTAAATTAGAGGCACGTCCTTTGCCAACATAATCGCCTATAACGCTTCGCTCTGCCGCTTGAGTGAACGCTTCTTCAAAATTCTCAAAATTGCCTAAATCCTGCGGCTGATCATCGGAGACCAGGGCAGCAGAACGCGAAGCGCATGAAGAAACAAATAAAATCAATGTCATAAGCATGAATGCCCTGCCGAATGTCTTACTGAGGTTGCCCAGCTTATTATTACCTTGGAATAAAGTTATTAGGTTTGTCGTTATAAAAATCATAAAATATACTTAACTTTGCATAATCTAAATTATTAAAGCCAATTATATAACATAATTGGTTGATTTGCCATAAATTAACCTAAGTTATGGAGTATTATAAAAAGTTTTAATGTGAAAGCTAATAATAGTTTTGGATTACCCTGCAAAGTTGCTCATTATGCAGAAATTTGTTCAGTTGCTGATTTGCAGGACGCATTAGTAATTTCGCATGATAATGCTGGACCTCCTATCCCCTTAGGTGAAGCCAGTAATGTAATTCTGCCTCATGATTGGAACTGCTTGTGCTTAAAAATTGCTATACGGGGAGTGCGGGTATTAGAAAAAAATAAAAATGATGTGCTATTGGAAGTTATGGCGGGAGAGAACTGGCATAAGTTAACTGAGTATTGTGTTAATAATGGATTCTTTGGGTTAGAGAATTTAGCTTTAATTCCTGGTTCGGTGGGAGCTGCTCCAATACAAAACATAGGCGCTTATGGAAGCGAGCTTAAAGATTTTTTAGTATCAGTTCAAGCCGTGGAGATAACAAGTGGCGCGATGTATATTTTCTCTGCAAGTGAGTGCGAATTATCTTATCGCAGCAGCAAGTTTAAACATCAGTGGCGAGATAAGTTTATTATTACTTCAGTAACAATGAAACTAAGCACTGAAGCAAAAGTTAACCTTGCTTATGAACGGCTACGCGCTGAACTGAGTCGTGAGAAAGGTATTGACTCCCTTGATGTTACTCCCCTGGACGTATTTAATGCAGTTGTTCGTCTAAGGAAAGGGACTTTGCCGAACCCTGAGGTTATGGGTAATGTGGGAAGTTTTTTTCATAATCCAACAGTATCTGACGAAATATTTAGCAAGATTAAACAAGAGTTCCCTAAAGTAATAGGTTTTGCGCTGGCAGATAACCAGGTTCGGTTAGCTGCGGCTTCGCTACTTGAGATATGTGGATTTAAGGGCTATGGCAATGGCAAAGTAGGTATGTCCAAGCAGCATGCTTTATGCATGGTTAATTTGGGGGGAGCCCAACAAGATGATGTCATTGCTTTAGCGGATGAAATTCAAACGAAAGTTTTATCCAAGTTTGATGTATCCCTGACCATAGAACCGCGCATTTATCTATGATTCAGTGCGTCGTTAATTCAAGCAGCTTGTGGGCGGAGCGCAGCTCCGCCCCTACAGCAGACCATCGTCGCAAGAATCTATAATTTAGTGTTTTGCGGAAATGATATACAATAATATATGAGTCCAATATTAAACGTTCTAACAGGCAATAAGCCCTCCCACACTCCCGTATGGGTGATGAGACAGGCAGGCAGGTATCTTCCTGAATATTGCATGCTGAGAGAAAAAGCAAAGAGTTTTAAAAACCTATACCTCACTCCTGAATTAGCAGTTGAGGTAACCATGATGCCGTTGAAAAGGTTCCCGCTGGATGCGGCAATTATATTTAGCGATATTCTTATTGCCTTGGATGCAATTGGAATACCAGTTAATTTTGAAGCCAACAAAGGTCCTGTCATAAATAATCCTATTAACAATGATAGTGCTTTGCAACAATTATCTAGTGAACCAGATCTTGATAAGTATGATTTTTTAGCGCAAAGCTTACGTGGAGTTAAACAAGAATTAGGAACAACAGGAGCGCCGTTAATAGGGTTTGTTGGCAGCCCCTGGACTTTAGCAGCTTATGCAGTTGAGGGAGAGGGTTCTAAAGTTTTTGCTAAATTACGCAAGATAATGTACGCGGAGCCACAGCTATTGCATAAACTCTTGCAGCGATTAACAACAGAGGTAAGCGAACTTGCTTTGATGCAAATAAAAAATGGCGCAGACATCATTCAAATATTTGATTCCTGGGCGTCCTTACTTAATGGCGACTACTACCGCACTTTTTCTTTGCACTATATTACCCAGATAATTAACAATATAAAAAGTGTAGCCCCACAAACTCCTGTAATACTTTTTGCCAAAGGAACACCTCTCATGCCGCAGGAGATGGCAAAGAGTAACCCTGATTGTTTAGGTATTGACTGGCAGACGGATTTGGTGAGTGCTTTTAATCAGGTTGGTGAAAGTGTTGCCTTGCAAGGCAATATGGATCCAGCCGCGCTATATGCGGATAAGGAATTATTGGATAAAGAAATAGAGAATGTTATGGCGGCACGTCCGCAGAATGGACGCCACATTTTTAATTTAGGACATGGAATTTACCCAAACACCAATCCAGATATGGTGGCTTATCTAGTGGATAAAGTGCATGACTATAATTAAGTTGTTAGCTTAGTCAGCAGCAATATCTTGAATATCTTGAATATCTGGAATATCTTGCCATTTAGTCGTGATGCTATTGGCAATGCTATCTGCATCCAACCCAACCTGATGGCGCAATGAATCTTGTGAGCCATGAGTTATAAAATCATCTTGTATTCCCAACATAAGAACATCACACTCAATATTATTACGAGCTAAAAACTCAACAACCGAACTACCTGCTCCTCCTTTAATAACGTTTTCTTCAATAGTTACCAAACGGGTGTGCTTGCCTGCCAACGAAATAATTAATTCTTCATCCAAGGGTTTGGCGAATCTCATATCTGCAATGGTGAGATTATACTTATCAGCTACTGCTCGTGCCTCTATGAGCGGCGCGCCAAAAACTAATAACGCTGGGGAAGAACTCTTTGCGCTATTTGATTGCGACTCAACTAATTTCCTAGTGCGGACTATCCTACCCTTGCCAATCTCAAGGGGCTCTGAATTCTTAACAAAATCAATTCCGCTTGCCTCACCGCGTGGATAACGCACCGCAACGGGCTCGCCTAAGGATAAGGCAGTGCTTAACATTCTGTAGGTTTCATTCTCATCGGATGGGGTCATAACCGTCATATTGGGAATACAGCATAAGAAACTTAAATCATAACTGCCATGATGGGTAGGACCGTCTTCCCCAACCAAACCAGCTCGGTCTACAGCAAAAATAACTGGCAGATTTTGCAGACATATATCATGAATCAACTGGTCGTAGCCACGTTGTAGGAAAGTTGAATATATTGCTACTACGGGTTTGATGCCACGACATGCCATACCTGCCGCCATAGTTAATGAATGTTGTTCGGCTATTCCCACATCATAATATCTGTCGCTAAAGCTTTGGGAAAATTCAACCAAGCCCGAACCCTCACGCATGGCAGGGGTTATAGCAACCACCTTATCGTCTTTAGCTGCTACATCACAAATCCATTGACTAAATACATCGGTGTACTTAATTTTCTTGGTTTTGGGGGATTGACGTTGAGCAGCAGGAGCAATCTTAGTAAGAGCATGGTAAGCAACTGGATCTTTTTCGGCGGCTGCAAATCCCTTGCCTTTGCAGGTTTTAATGTGTAAGATCCGCGCTCCTTGAATATCCTTAATATTCTGTAACACTGGAATGAGATTTGTTAGATTATGTCCGTCTAAAATACCAGTATAGTTAAAACCAAGTGTTTCAAAAAAAGCGCTGGGCGGTAAGAACAGATGTTTTAATCCCTCTTCAGTTTGATGCATAAATTGGCGCAAGGGCGGTATATGGTCTAAGCCAGGTTTAATCAGTTCCTTCAAAGTTAAGTATGTTTTGCCTGCCATAAATTTGGCAAAATATTTGGAAAGAGCGCCTACATTATGGGATATAGACATTGCGTTATCATTTAATATCACCAGGATATTGGACTTCATATCACCAGCATTATTTAGCGCCTCAAATGCCATACCAGCGGTCATGGCGCCATCTCCTATGATTGCCACTGTTCGATGATTTTGCCCTAAAATACGCCCTGCTTCGGCTATCCCCATAGCTGCGCTAATAGAAGTGCTGGAATGACCTGCGCCAAAAACATCATACTCACTTTCTTCACGGCTGGGGAAAGGGGCTAAGCCATCTTGCTGGCGGATACTATCCATTCGCTCACGCCTTTCGGTAAGGATTTTATGCGGGTAGCACTGATGTCCCACATCCCATACGAGTTGGTCTGTAGGAGTATTGAAGACATAATGAAGAGCAATGGTAAGCTCAACTACACCGAGTCCTGCCCCTAGATGTCCGCCGGTCTGCCCCACTGAATACATGAGGAACTGACGAAGCTCGTTCGCTAACTGCGGTAACTCATGTTGGTTTAGTTTTCTGAGTTGCTGAGGATTATTAATGCTGTCCAGTAAAGGGACGGCAGGTCTTTCATGAGGTATTCCCTGATGTATTCCTTGGGGGCTTTCTTGGGGCATTTAGTCGCTTTATGACTTGCCGCGATAAACAATCCGCCCCTTTGTCAAGTCGTAAGGAGTTATTTCAACGGTAACCTCATCCCCCGGCAGAATTCTTATGTAATTTTTACGCATCTTTCCCGAAAGAGTTGCCACCAACTCGCGCTCATTTTTAAGTTTTATCTTAAACATTGCGTTAGGCATTTTAGTCATGACCTTTCCTTCCACTCGGACGTTTTTACTATCTTTAACCATTACTAAGCCGCTCGATTTTCTATGTTTTCTATTAAGCTTGCAGCACTAGTTGCCTTGGGCTTAACCAACCAAAAGCGGTTAATGTGGTCGTCAAAATCTTCAAGTATTCTTGAAATCCTGGCGCTATTTGTTTCTGTAACAAACTCTTGTATTAACTGACGTAAATAATTACGATATATTTCCATTTCTTCACTGACAATTTTGTCTATTTCTATTAATTCTTCATTATATTTATCGGCAAAATGACGATGCGGATCCCACACATAAGCGAAACCGCCTGTCATTCCAGCGCCGAAATTATTTCCGGTCGGTCCTAATACCGCCACCACACCACCTGTCATATATTCACAGCAGTGATCGCCGACCCCTTCTATAATAGCCAACGCACCTGAATTGCGCACTGCAAATCTTTCACCCGCATTGCCTGCTATAAACATCTTTCCCCCAGTTGCCCCGTAAAGGCAAGTGTTGCCTGCTAAGGCAAGAGAACTTGCGTCATCATCCTGTGGCATAGTGATTACAATTTTACCACCAGCCATTCCCTTCCCAACATAATCATTTGCAGAGCCATTCAAATGCATATTAAGTCCGCCAATATTCCAAGCGCCAAAGCTTTGCCCTGCAGTCCCCTCAAAAGAAATATCAAGTGAGTTATCTTCAATGCCCTGAGGTCCATATTTTTTAGCAATGATACCGGATAGTCCGCCACCTATACTACGGTCTTGATTGCATATTTTATAGCTATGACTAGCACTCTTATTTTTCTCAATACTTGGCATCATATCCTGTTGCATTCGTTGCGCAAGGTCGCCAACTTTGAATACTGGATTATAAGGAGCAGTACAAAAACGCGGTGCTTCAGGAGCAACCCGCGCCAGAACTCTTGAAATGTCTAAAGAAGAATGCTTTTCATCCTCACTATCTTTTAATTGTAACAGGTCGGGGCGTCCAATGATTTCGTCCATTGACCTATAACCCAACAGAGAAAGATACTTTCTAACATCATCAGCAACAAAATAAAAGAAATTCTTAACCATCTCCACTGTCCCAATAAAATGGTCATCGCGTAGCGGTTTATATTGAGTGGCAATTCCAGTGGGGCAATTATTTAGATGGCACAGACGCAAGTATTTGCAACCCATAGCAACCATAGGAGCGGTGCCAAAGCCAAAAGATTCAGCTCCAAGTAAAGCGGCTTTAATTACATCTAATCCTGTCTTTAAACCCCCATCGGTTTGCACCCGCACCTTGTCGCGAAAACCATTTAGCTGCAATGCTTGATGGGTTTCACTTAAACCAAGTTCCCAAGGAGAACCAGCATA
This sequence comes from Gammaproteobacteria bacterium, assembly GCA_965207945.1. GTDB lineage: Bacteria > Pseudomonadota > Gammaproteobacteria > CBDBNL01 > JAAOII01 > JAAOII01. The sequence goes on along the minus strand of OZ242303.1, from coordinate 490,801 downwards.
GCGAATAGAACTTAAAGGGCTTGCCGCCGTCCCGCCATCATAACCTGATATAGTAATCAAATCAGCGCGACATTTAGCAACTCCTGCAGCTACTACTCCCACTCCTGGCAAGGATACTAACTTAACTGACACTAATGCATCAGGGTTAACTTCTTTTAAATCATAAATTAATTGCGCTAAATCTTCAATAGAATAAATATCATGATGCGGCGGAGGTGAAATTAAAGTAACTCCTGGTGAGGCAAACCTTAACCGAGCAATCAGCTCATTGACCTTGCCACCTGGAAGCTGGCCACCTTCACCTGGCTTGGCTCCTTGCGCAATCTTTATCTGTAGAACCTCAGCATTTATTAAATAATGAGGAGTAACTCCAAATCTGCCAGAGGCAATTTGCTTTATTTTTGAGTTACCTGGACTATTGAAACGCGCTGAATCTTCTCCTCCTTCACCGCAATTAGAGCGGCCGCCTAAATCATTCATCGCTCTTGCCAAGGTCTCATGCGCCTCAGGGGATAATGCGCCCAAACTCATTGCCGCAGTATCAAATCTTTTTAGAATACTTTCACGTGGCTCCACTTCTTGCAAAGGAATCGGCTCCTTTGCCAATTTTAATTCCATAAGGTCGCGCAGATGCATTGGATAGCGTGAGTTAACCAATTGGGCATACTTATCATAGTCGCGCTGAGAATTATCTCGCACCACTTTTCTAAGTGTTTCCACTATATCAGCATCAAAAGCATGCGCCTCTGAATCATAGGTATACTTGATGAAGCCGCCAGGATGCAATGGAACCATTTTGTTCCAGGCATTTTTTGACAATATCTTAACTTCTTTATCAAAGAAATCAAAACCAACTCCAGCTATACGGCTACTAATTCCTTTAAAACAGGTTGATACTATCTCATCACCAATTCCTATTACTTCAAATAGTTGGGCGCCGCGATAAGAGGCAATAGTAGATATGCCCATCTTGGAAATAATCTTTAGCAACCCTTTATCAATTCCTTTACGATAATTCTTGAATACTCGTTGAGGGTGAACATCAATAAGTGCATTGCGCACTCCTTCATCAAGTATTGCATAAGCAAAGTAAGGGAAAATAGCAGTTGCGCCTAAACCAAGCAGAACGGCAAACTGATGCGACTCGCGAGCGTATGCGGTTTCTGCTACTAAATTAACATCGCAACGTAGGTTTGCCTTAATAAGCGCATGGTGGATGGCTCCTAAAGCCATAGGCATGGGAATTGGCAGTAAGTCAGGGCTAGCTGAACGGTCACTTATCACTAAAACAATCTTGCCCTGCCCTGCTTGCTTAATAGCTTCAGAACTTATATGGCTAATGGCATCTTTCAATGTTTGTTTGGCGTTGAATAGCGCATCCAGAGTGACAACAGGCATACCCTGTTGCTGGTGGAGGGACTTAAATTTATAAGGAGAAAGAATAGGAGAGTTCAAAGCAATACGATGAGCACTCTCTTCGCAAATATCAAATATGTTTTTTTCTTTACCTATAAATGTCTCTAATGACATTACCATACTCTCGCGAATTGGGTCAATTGCTGGATTGGTTACCTGCGCAAACTTCTGTCTAAAATAATCGGTGACTAAACGTCTTTGACGGGACATAACCGCCATAGGAGTGTCATCTCCCATAGCTGCAACTGCCTCTTGAGCTTTTTCTGCCAAAGGTCTTAGGATATATTCTCTTTCCTCATCGTGAAAGCAGAAAAGCTTTTTAAAGGATTTAAGTTTCTCCTTATCAAAGTCGGCAAATTCATAAGTTGGATTATCAATAGTTGATTCAAGACGATAGAGCTGCTTTTTTAACCAGGACTTATAAGGATATTCAGCGCTTAGAACATTATCAATCTCTTCTGTTTTTAATATCTGTCCATTTGAAGTGTCCACCGCAATAATCCCACCTGGCTCAACCCTGCCTTTGTCTACAATATCCTGAGGCGCTATATCTCTTATACCTGTTTCTGAAGCCAGAGTAATAATATCATCTGTTCCCAATATCCATTTAGCTGGACGCAAGCCGTTTCTATCAAGAGCGCAAACTGCATAGCGCCCTTCTGTCATAACTATTCCAGCAGGACCATCCCAGGGCTCCATTTTAGTGGAGTTATATTCATGGAAAGAACGAATATGGCGGCTCATCATATCATTGTTCTGCCATGCTGGGGGGACCATCATACGTAGCGCTCTGAATAAATCCATTCCTCCCGCTAATAATAGTTCTAGCATATTATCCAAGCTCATTGAATCTGATACGTCCATATCAATCAATGGAATATCTGCGGATAAATCATTCAATAAGCCGTGCTTAAATTTGGTGAATCTGGCTTGTGCCCAGTTACGATTGCCGCTTATGGTGTTTACCTCACCGTTATGGGCAATATACTGAAAAGGATGAGCTAGACGCCATTGTGGCGCAGTGTTGGTGGCAAACCTTTGATGAAATATGCAGATAGCCGTCTCAAGACGTTGGTCATTCAAATCAGGGAAAAAATCCTGCAAGGCGGATGAAAGAATTATTCCTTTGTAGGATATAGTATCACAAGAAAGCGATGCTATATAAAAATGCTCTGCGGCTCGCATACGGGATAGTATGGAACGTTTTAGCTTGTAGATTATTACTCTCTTTTGTTGTTCCTCTATAAGCCCCCCTTGTGCGAGCCCTCCTTTATTCATCCCCCCTGGTGTAATCCCCCCTCCCTGTTCAAATGATAGATTAATAAAAACTTGCCAAAAAGATGGTGTGGTGCGTTTAGCAATTTCTCCTAAACAACTTGGATTGGTTGGAACTTCTCTCCAGCCAGCTAATTCGGTCCCCTTATGCTTGGCAATTTCTTCATTAACTGCTTGCTGTTGCTGCTGCATTTCTTTGGCATCGGGAGATAAAAATATTACTCCTACCGCATAAGAATCAGTTAGTTTAATATTGTTGTTAGCGCATTCTTCTTGAAAGAATTTATGCGGCATCTGTAACATCAAGCCGCAACCATCTCCTGTTTTGCTATCAGAATTAATGGCGCCACGATGTGCCATGCATAATAATGAACTTATGCCTTGTTGGATTAAACCATGGCTGGACACACCCTTAATATGGGCAGTTAATCCAAGGCCGCAGTTATCGCGATAATCGGATATATTCGTAAGTCCTTGAGGGCGTTTGTTCAATGCAGGCATGGTTATATTATACGATATTCATACAACTGACATAACTGAGTCGCCAGCATTGTTATTGCCAGGGGTATTGCCAGGGGCATTAGATGGGGCATCGGATGGGGTATCGGACGGAGTATCCGACGCAGCAGGAGGATTGGTAGTAGCACAGAATATTCGACGTGGTTGTAATTGATTATTTGCCCATTCTCCTATGCCAAGCAGTTTGCTATTAACGGCTACATCCCCATCCTCATCATAGCCCTTTAAAAACACACATACTTCTCCTGCGGATATATCTTCTTTATGAGTAACAACCCTGCCATGGCAGAAGTCGCTCGCTTCATCACTAGATATAAATATGCTTGTGATATCTGTAAGAATTTCCTGGGAGTTTACCAAAAAATCATTTCTTTGCTCCAAAGGTTGCTCTGTAAGTTCTGTTAGGGTTACCATGTACTTTGAAGGAATACCCTCTAAATGAGTGCGCCTTAGCCAATTAACATGAGCACCACATCCCAATTCTTTTCCTATGTCTACTGCCATACTGCGGATATATGTACCTTTTGAGCATTCAACCCTAAGTTTTAATGTAGAGTTATCCTCGTCCATATCTAATAACTCTAAGGTGCGAATATCAACTGTGCGCAACTTGATAGGAACATCCTCTCCTTTACGAGCATACTCATGCATACGTTTTCCCATATATTTAAGTGCAGAATATATTGGAGGACGTTGGACTATAAGACCACGGAACTTCTCTAAACAGGCGTCAAGTTTTTCTTTATTAAGTTGAGGGATGGGTTTCTCTTCTAAGATAGTTCCTTGGGCATCGCCAGTATCAGTTGTAGCGCCCAACTTAAACTTACATTCGTAAATCTTATAGGAATTTAAAAAATAACCAGCGAGTTTGGTGTAATGACCAAACATTATCGGTAAGGCACCTTCAGCTGCTTCATCAAGCGTTCCGCCATGACCTGCTTTGCGAGCGTTGAATAATCTTTTACACTTTTGCAAAGCGGTGTTAGAAGTCATATCAGGCGACTTATCAAGAAGCAATATCCCGTTGACTTCAGTCCTTTTAATGCTTGATTGTCTCAATTATATCCAGGATTTTATTGCCTTCTTCTAAATGTTGATCGTGATGAAAACGTAATTCAGGCAGAGATTTTAAGTATACTAAAGAACTGAGTTCACGCCGTAAGAGATGACTTTTATCATTGAGAATAGCGGCAATTTCTTGTGGATTATGAATCTCATCAGATTCTGTCCTATAAAAGCTAAAGTAAATATTTGCAATTTTTAAGTCGTTGCTCATTTTTATATAAGCAACTGTTAACAATGGCAAATTAAGAACCCCTCTCTTTCCATCAAGGATTTGTGATACTGCTTTAACTAGTAATTTAGCAACCCTATCTTTGCGAAAAGATACCTTGTGCATTATGAAGGACTTCCATCTACCCTGTCATATACTTCTATTTGGTCACCTGCCTTGACATTTTTATAATCCTTAACTCCTATGCCGCATTCAATTCCTTTATGCACTTCTTTCACATTTTCTTTAAATCGGCGTAAAGATTCAAGCACTCCTTCATATATGACTTTGTCATCACGCAGAACTCTAATTGGCTTATCTTTGTAAATTATGCCTTCCGACACTTCACAGCCAGCTATCTGACCAAACCTCTTAGCGCTAAAGACATCTTTCACTACAGCAACCCCTAATATCTTATCAACATCCTGGAGAGCAGCGTCTTCGGTAAGTGCTTTGTTCAACTGGTCTGATAGTTCATAAATAACGTTAAAATAGTGAAGTTCGGGAATCGGCGGTTGCTTAATTGCTTGCTTAGCCGCTGGGTCAAGACGAACATTAAAACCTATTATAGTAGCTCCCGTAGCACTGGCTAAGCTGACATCAGTAGCACTAATTGCACCTACCCCAAAGGAGACCAAATTGAACTCTGCCTGTTCACTTTTAATATCAACAATCATGCTGCGTATTGCCTCCAAAGAACCAGTAACATCTGTTTTGATTATCAGATTTAGCTTGCGCATTTCTGGTTCGGTTGATTCCAGTAATTCCGTTACGTCTATGTCGGCAACTAATGGCTTGCCCTTAGTGATGTCATTATGGGATTCGGCAATTTCTGCCATCCGACGTGCTTCTTTTTCATTACTAACCACCATCAATACATCTCCCGCTTGGGGAACTCCATTCAAACCAAGAATATTAACTGGAGTGGAAGGACCTGCGGACTTAATCTGAGCCCCGGTATCATCTTTCATTATTTTAATCTTTCCGTAATAGGTGCCAACTAACACTATGTCGCCGCGATTAATATTACCGTGTTGCAGGATGACGGTAGCCGAAGGTCCTATGTTTTTATCCAGATTGGATTCAATGACATGACCTCGTCCAGGAACATTTAATGCTGCCTTGAGTTCCATAACAGACGTTTGGGCTACAATGGATTTTAATAGTTTATCTACTCCATCGCCACTTTTTGCTGATATTTCCACAAACTGGACATCGCCGCCCCATTCTTCTGGATGTAAACCATAACCAGAAATATCTTTACGCGCCTGCTCTGCATCGGCTCCTTCAGCATCCATTTTATTAATTGCCACTATGATTGGAGTGTTTGCTGCTTGCGCATGCTTAATTGCTTCCACAGTTTGAGGTTTCATTCCATCATCTGCAGCCACTACCAGCACAACTATATCAGTTAGCTTAGCTCCGCGCGCTCTCATATCACTAAAAGCCGCATGACCTGGAGTGTCAAAGAATGTAATCTTGTCGTTATCTAAGGTGACGCTATAAGCTCCAAAATGTTGAGTTATTTTGCCTGCCTCGCTATCTGCCTGATTACTTTTACGGATATAATCCAGCAGAGTTGTTTTGCCATGGTCAACATGCCCCATAACTGTAACTATTGGAGGACGGGCTTCATATTTTGCATCCTCAGGCAAACTATATGTTTCCTGAAATGCTTCTTCTGTTGATAAGGGTGTTTCCACACTATAGCCAAGCTCCTCAGACACCAAAACAGCTGTCTCTTTATCTATAATTCCTTTCTCATCTGGGGTAGCACCCATCTTCTTTAATTGTCTTAGCAGCTTATCTTTTTTAATAGCAAGCTTGCGAGCAAGTTCAGCCAAACTTAAATCACCTTCAAGGCTAACTTCTTTGGCTATTGAGGAAGTTGGTCTGATAAATTTATGGTGATTCTCAATTTTTATATCACTTTTCTTGATATTCAGAGTTCTGATTTGGTCAAAAGAGAGGTCTTTAACATTCTCTCCTTTAATTGCCTCAGTAAACTCCAAAGCATCCTCCGCAGTTATTTGCACCCCGTAACGTTGAGCTGCCTTCTCCTCTTTGTCGCGTAACTCAGGGCTTAGCTTGCTCTTAACTTTAGGTTTCTTGTCTTTAGATGCAGCATTGAATGCTGGTTTGAAACCAGGTTTGTTATTAGAAAAACTCTTGCCTGGACTCCTGTTAGCGCCTGTTCCTGGACTATATCTGCTACCATCTTTGCTGGGGGAAGAATAGGTTCTGCCTCCCCCACCTTGGGTGCCTGTTCTTTGTCCATAACCTGATCCTGTACCCTGCCCTTGACCTGTTCTTTGACCGTAAGCTGGTCTGTTGCCTGAACCTGTTCTTTGTCCGTATCCTTGCCCTGTACCCTGCCCTTGACCTGTTCTTTGTCCGTATCCTGGTCTGTCGCCTTGACCTGTTCTTTGTCCATAACCTGGTCTGTCGCCTTGACCTGTTCTTTGGCCGTATCCCGGTCTGTCGCCTTGACCTGTTCTTTGTCCATATCCCGGTCTGTCGCCTTGACCTGTTCTTTGTCCATATCCCGGTCTGTCGCCTTGTCCTGTTCTTTGACCGTAACTTGGTCTGTCGCCTTGACCGGTTCTTTGGCCGTAACCTGGTCTATCGCCTTGACCGGTTCTTTGACCATAACCTGGTCTATCACCTTGACCGGTTCTTTGTCCGTATCCTGGTCTGTCGCCTTGACCTGTTCTTTGTCCATAACCTGGTCTGTCGCCTTGACCTGTTCTTTGACCGTAACTTGGTCTGTCGCCTTGACCTGTTCTTTGTCCGTATCCTGGTCTGTCGCCTTGACCTGTTCTTTGTCCATAACCTGGTCTGTCGCCTTGTCCGGTTCTTTGGCCGTAACCTGGTCTATCGCCTTGACCTGACCTTTGCCCGTAACCTGGTCTATCGCCTTGTCCTGTTCTTTGTCCGTAACCTTGACCCTGCCCTGTTCTTTGACCATAACCTGGTCTGTCGCCTTGGCCGGTTCTTTGTCCGTAACCTTGCCCTTGACCATAACCTGGTCTGCCTCCCTGCCCTTGTACTGGTCTGCTGCCAGTTGTATAAGATCTCTCAGGTGATCTATATGGCTTGGAGTGTTCTCTATCGCCTGTTGTTCTGCCATCTCTATCACCCCCGCCGCGATATGCAGGTCTTTGTTCATTGTCCCGAGTTCCTTGTTGAGGGCTTCGTTGGGGACCTGGATTTTGTTTCTTAACAAAATCAATGGTGGGAGGGGTATTACTGCGCAGAGTAGTTCGTTTTAAGGTCTTCTTAGGGCGTGATAAAACGCCTCTCATCTTATCTTTATCTTGAGGTTCTATGGAATCATCAAGTTTAGAATGAGGTAGACCTGCCTCTTTAAGCTTTCTAAGCAAAAATTGAGGGTCGGTTCCGGTTTCTGCAGCCAGTTGTCTAACTGTTGCTTTTGTGTTCATTGAATTTTTATTATAAAGTAATTATATTGAAATTACTATACATTAGCAGAAAAACGTCTTGCTTCTAAAATAATTTTAGCTGCCTCTTTTCCATCAATATCGGGGATGACTTCTTCAAGCTCATCTATTGAATGCTCAGCTAATTCTGAAATAGTAGATATTTTTTGTGAAGTCAGAGATTGTGCCATCTCTATAGTCATATTTTCAAGCTGCATCAATTCTCTAAGGTGTTCCTTGCCTTTACCACTAAGCTCTAAGTTATCATCTAACGCATAAGAAAGTAAATATTCGCGCGCGCGATTGCGAATCTCGCTGGCTAAGTCCTCATCAAAACCTTCTATGCGTAAAAACTTTTCTGTAGGGGCATAAGCAATTTGCTTTACGCTGCTAAAACCACCTTTCACTAAATCACCTGCAATAACGTCTTCTGCATCCAAAATCTCCATAAAAGAATTACGCAATTCATCCAGTTTTTTAGAACGTTTTTCCATTGCTTCTTCTTCTTTCATTATATTGATTTCCCATCCTATAAGCTGGGTAGCTAAACGGATGTTTTGTCCGTTTTTGCCTAGTATTTCACCAACATGCTCGGAAGGAACGGCAACATCTATAGTGTGGATGTCGGGGTTAATATTCACGGAAGTTATGTTTGCATTTGCTAAAACATTTTTGACCAACTGCTCTGGGTCATCATCCCACTCCAGAATATCAATTTTTTCTCCTTGTAATTCTCTCTGCACACCCTGCACTCTTTTACCTTGAATACCTATGCAAGCACTCATTGCATCTATACGCCTATCTTTAGGGCGAACTGCAACTTTAGAGCGAATCCCGGGCAAACGTGCAATGGAACATATTTCTACTATTTGTTGAGCAATTTCTGGCACCTCTTGAACAAATAATTCACTTACCATGTTGTCATTGGTGCGGCTTAAGAACAATTGGTGGGTGCTCTTAATTGGGTCTATGTCCTCAAGAATTGCAGAAACTTCGTCGTCGGGCTGATAATCATCATTTGGCAGGGTGGAATCATAAGGTAGAATTGCTTCAATTCTATCGCTAAGCAGGACTATTATATCCTTGGAGCGGGTTATTCTTTTAACCACTCCGCTAACCATCTTGTTAAGTCGGGGACGATAGTCCTCTACCAATTGATGCCTCTCTGCTTCTTTTACCTTTTGTAGAATTAACTGTTTGGCTGCTTGAATTGATACTCTATCAAAGACCACATCGGGTAGCTCTTCTGTATCCAACATATCATCAGAAAGCTCATTAATGTAATCGTATTCCCCTAATTCTATGCCTTCTTTTAAGGTTAATTTGATAATCTTGAAGTCGCCAGTATCACGGTTAATATTAACCCTTATACCTACTTCTTCCTCATCGTGCGCTAAATGCAGTTGTTTGCTAACTGCAGCTGCTATTGAATCCTCCAGGGCAACCGCCACTGATTCTTTATTAATCCCACGCTGTATGGAAAGCGCTTCCATCATATTTAAAATTTCTTTTGCGTCCATTATCTCTTAAAAATCTCACTATAATCTGGTTCTAATTGTCCAATCTCTATATGTTGATGCATAAATTCTTTCTTTTCTCCTTGATATGCAAGGAACAAAGATTTTTCGTCTGTAGCAAGCAATTTACCGACGAAATTCTTCTGCCCATTTATAGGTTGTTTGGTCTTAACTTTAATGTGTTGTCCTACATAACTTTGATACTGCACTGATTCAAAAAGTTTTCTTTTGAGTCCTGGTGAGGATACTTCCAATCCTATGTTCTCGTCCCTTAAACACATGTTTAAGGTGCGATTAACCAAAGCGCAATCATCAATGTCCACTCCATCGGATTTGTCTATGTATATACGTGCTAAATAGGAGTATCTAGTGGGAATAACTTCTATTCCCCATAAAATATACCCAAGTCGCTCAATTTGAACGCGTATAATCTGCTGCAATTCTTTGCTAATTAATGCCATAATAAATAAAAACAACAATATATAATGTCATGTAAGCCATTATAATAGTTATTGTCATTATATGGACATATTTAGTGAAAAATATATTTATAAAGATAACCAATGACAATATTTGGACGAATAACTCGTGAGAGGAATGGGGGAACATGGTTCGTCCTATTAGAATCTGTGTCTATAAGATTGTTTTTCAACAATCTCAAGGTATGAACGACTGTAATATTTTAATATGAACGATTTAGAAGCAAAATTATATAACGTTAATGTTTTGGCGGAAGAGGTACTAATCACCCCAGAATCGCTGAAAAAAGAGCTCCCTCTGTCGCAGCAAGCATTAAATAACGTACTAGATGCGCGCACATCAATTGAAAATATCTTACAAAGAAAAGACCCTCGCCTTATAACTGTGATAGGTCCTTGCTCAATTCATGATATCAAAGCAGCGCATGAATATGCGCATAAGCTCAAGGAATTAGCTGAAAAAGTAAAGGATTCTCTGTATATAGTTATGAGAGTTTATTTTGAGAAACCTCGCACCACCGTTGGTTGGAAAGGTTTGATTAATGACCCAGAAATGGACGATAGTTTTGATATAAACTTAGGGCTGCATCAAGGAAGACAATTATTGATTGATTTGGCGGAAATGGGAATGCCCGCAGCTACCGAAGCATTAAATGCCATAGTTCCTCAGTATATTCAAGATTTAATCTGCTGGTCGGCAATAGGAGCCAGGACTACAGAATCCCAAACTCACCGTGAAATGTCAAGTGGATTATCAACTGCCATAGGTTTTAAAAACGGTACTGATGGCGGCTTGACCGTGGCAATTAATGCATTGCAATCGGTACTATCTCCCCATAGTTTTTTGGGGATAAGTGACAAGGGACAAGTAGCAGTTTTGAAGACACGTGGCAATAAAATGGCGCATGTGGTTTTACGCGGTGGCGGTGGCAAGACCAATTTTGATTCAGTTAGTGTGGCAAATTGCGAAGAAGCACTAAAAAAGAATGGGTTAAAGCCAAATATAATGATTGATGTTAGTCATGCTAATTCAGGCAAGAATCATAAATATCAGCCGTTGGTATTAGAAGATGTGGTAAATCAAATTGTCAAAGGTAATAACTCAATCATAGGTGTCATGATAGAGAGCAACCTAGAAGAAGGCAATCAGCCAATTAACTTGGATAAAAGTAAAATGAAGTATGGTGTATCTGTGACAGATGCCTGTATTGATTGGGAAACCACGGAAAAGATCTTACTTGAAAGCGCCGCTAAGATTAAGGACATTCTTCCTAATCGGTAATACGCCGTTTTCCTGGAGAGATATAATAATTTGCCAAATTATTGTAAAACTTGGCTGTCCTATCTTGGAATCCCGCTAAGAATCCCCTATAATAATTTATGCGTCGGGTTGGTGACTAATTGTTAACCCCGTCAGATCAGAAATGAAGCAGCGGTAGCGATATGTTTGCCAATTCGGCGTTTTTTTACTTACATATATGTCTGCTATAAAATATCCGCGCCAGCTACTGCTTGACCTTAACTTAGGGTACAGTCAAACTTTTGATAATTTCATTACAGGTAACAATCAAGAGTTATGTAATATGCTGCAATCTCTGCATCCTTATGAATACGGCTATGATAACTCAATTTATTGCTGGTCGGTTGGTGGCAGCGGCAAAAGCCATTTATTGCGCGCCTATTGTGCTCATTGGCAGGAACAAGGGATGACAGCCAATTATATCAGCGGTGGTAATCTGCTGTTGGATGACATAAACTTTACTTCAAATCAACTTTCGGTTATGGTTTTTGATGACATTCAAACCGTGCTGGGAAGCAAAGATAAAGAGGAGTATTTGCTGTCGCTATTGCTTAAGTGTTATGAGGAAAATATTCCATTTTTATGCAGTGCTAATAGCCCCCCTTCAGAAATTAACTGCGCCCTCAATGACCTTGCCACTAGGTTAGCAACTTTTTATGTGTTTAAAGTAGAACCACTTAACCACAAGCATTTAAAAGAGTTTATTTATTTAGAGGCGGATAGATTGGGATTATCCCTTAACCCTGAATTGATTGAGAAAATTTATAGCTCGCAGGAGCAGGTTGATATGAAGCTAATTGCCAAACTGATACAAAAGCTGGCAACAAAAGAAGAACAAAATGGCTTGCTATCAGCAGAAGATATTAGTAGTACTTCGGAATTGCTGCGTCATTAATTGAGTCATTAATTTCGCCATTAGAATATTTGTAGCAGAATATTTGTAGCGCATTTGTAGCGCTATGCTACGCTTCTCCCCTCCCCTAAATTTATCCTTGAGTTAGCTTGCTTTTGATTAACTGACTAACTTCCCCCATATCGGCTTTGCCGAAAACCTTGTCTTTTATTGCTTGCATCGCCTTGCCCATATCCTGGACTCCTTGGGCTCCGCTACTCTTGATTGCCTCGTCTACAAAAACTGCAATCTCTTCGCTAGTTAGCTGCTTAGGCAATAGAGTTTCTATAATCTCTTTTTCTGCCGACTCTTTTTGATATAAATCATCTCTGCCAGCCGCCTGAAATTGGTCCATAGATGCTTGATGTTGCTTGCGCATGCGATTCAACAGCTGGACGAACTCTTCTTGGGTTATTGGTTTACGAGCGTCTATCTCGTGCTTACCTATTTCAGAATTTACGATTCTGAAAACACCAAGCCGTTCTTTATCACCTTGGCGCATGCAGTCGTTAACCTTATGACGGATATCCTCGCGAATATTAATCATAAACTACTCGCTGCCGAGCGTAGGAAAAGATACGTTAATGTATTTAGCTTGATTACGGGGAGAATTTAATCTATGCATCCTTTTAGCGTTTTTTACCGCTACTTGCATCTTACGTTTACGTATCCAAGTAGGTTTTTCATAAAACTCGCGACGTCTGGCTTCAGAAATTATACCAGCACGGTCGCACTTACGTTTAAATCTACGTAATGCAAAGTCAAAAGATTCATCTTCTTTTAATTCAATAGAAGGCATGTATTCGTTAAATATTTAGATTGTAATAATAAAGCACTCATTTTACATCACATAAAATGCGTTTTGAGAGTTTTAATGGGTTTTTTATTATGTTTATTCAAATATTACTGTTAATTCAAGGCAAAGCATGAGCAAGCCCGCGACAAACCAGGTGACTATCATAATAAACCTGCTCGCCTGGGCGGTATATCTTGCTTGCTTGCTTAAATAATTTGTCTCCGTAGCCACCAGTAAACATTACTCTTCCTCTTCCTTTGCCTCTACCTCTGCTACCGCCATCGGGATAAGTGGCAAAGAAATTGGTTAGGTTTTGTTGGATGAAAGCTTCTAACGCCAAACGAGTTCCTATGTTAAGGCATGAATCCGTGTCGGTTCCCCAATATACTTTTTTGGATATTTTTTTGGATATTTTTTTGGATTCTTCTTTGTTGGAGTTTTTATTTATCTCATCTTCCACGGGTTGAGAAGTATTAGATGGAATAATTTGGGTCTTGTCATAAAAAGAGTCACGCAGTAATTGCAAACCAGGGATAATCATCCCGCCTAAGTGCTTACCCTTGTCCATTAGGTCAACTGTAACTGCAGTTCCAGCATCAATTATTAACCAGCTGCTTGACGCTGCATCCTGCTCAACATCTTGTTCAATACCCTGCTTAACATAATGATGAGCTGCTAATAATGCCAACCACCTATCAACCCCAAGGTTGTGCGGTTCAGTATAGGCGATCGTCACTCCACTATGTTCCTTAACTACTTTGGCAATATCAATCTGGGTATTCTTGGTGTTCTCGCAATTATTAACGCTGTCTGGGGTATTTTCAATAATACCATCTTGGATTTGTTGGAGTAATTGTGATTTTATCTTCTCGTCACGCAACACGCAAGCAATGCGGATGCGGCGCAATTGAGCGTCCTTAGATGCCGCAGAAGACGCTGCAGAGTTAACCTGATTTTTTAGTTCAGCAAAAGTGTTTGCTCTACCATTTTTTTCAATGGCGGCTTCAATGCCTGCTTCAATGGCGGTTTTTTCAATATTAGTTTCAATGCCGGCTTCAGTTGCAAGCAGCCAGGATATTCCGCTGTTGCCTATGTCTAAATCTAAAATCATATAAATTCAATACTGCCGCTCATGACTTTATGAATTACCCCGCCATGTCCGTCCTGTTTAAGTAGCAATGCTCCAGATTCATCCACACCAGAGCATACCCCTTCTACTCTATTAATACTGGTATTATTTGAGCCGCTGTTTATGGCAACTGTTCTGCCGTTCAGGGCATCGTATTTATTCCATTCTTTATAAAGCACACTAAAACCTTGTGTAAAGAAATCAGTCAGTCCTGAGGCGAGGGAGTTTATTAATAACACTGTTGCCATTGATCGGTTAATAAGTACATCTTTATTATGGAGTTGCTTAATAGAAGTAATATTGCTGCCGTCATTATCATTATCCCTGCAATTAGAATAGTTTATTCCTATACCTATGATAACAGAATCATCGTAGACCTCAACTAAGATACCGCCTAACTTGACTTGGGGATTATCCGGTAGAACTAAGTCATTGGGCCACTTAATTCCTATTTTAATATTCATCTCAGCTAAACACCGCGCCGCCATTATTCCCACAGCCAAGCTCAGTCCATCCAAGCCGCGATTAAAGCGTGAACTTTCAAAATGCATAGAAAGATAAATACCGGCGGCAAAAGGGCTATTCCATTGCCTGCCATAACGTCCTTTACCTTGGGTTTGTTGCTCGGCTAACAGCAGGCAAGAAGGAGGCAACTTTTTGATATGGTCGTTGGTGGATTCAACACTTAACTCAATATGAAATCTCTCAGGAGGGAACATATTTTGAGCGGAAGCACTAAGCTTAGGATAAATTTGTTCTTTGCTTAGCAGATTATCAGAGGGGGAGTAATTAAGATCGGGCAATTGAATTGCAAAATAGAGTTTATGCTAGTTTATGCCTTAGAGGCGATATTCAACATAAGAACGGCTAAGAATATCATTAATCCAAAAAGGGAGGGTTATGGTAAGCTTGCGATTTGCTAGCAGCTGAAAGGTTTGGTCGCGTAATTGTTGAATAGTTATATCATTAATACGTTCTTCCTCCAGCAGAACTATATGCCAACCATCATTGGTATTGAATGGCTGAGAAAATTGATTTGGCTTAAGCTTTGCTATTATGTTTTGTAACTTTCGCGGCAAGGAATTCCTGGGCACCCAATTCAATGTGTATCCTTGAAAAGAAGAGGTCTGGTCTGAATAGATGGACGCCAGTTCGTTGAAATCTTTATCATCTTGTAATTGCTGGTGGATGTCAGAAATTCTAACCTTAAGCTGCTCGCCAGTATAAATAATATTACTCAGTAGCGAGATAATAGAAATCTTATATTCCTGGCGGGATATTCCCTTTGCATGCTTAATATCAAAGACCTTAAGAATATGCCAAAAACCATCTGATTGGAAATGACGGATTTCTCCCTTATTGGTGAGGAGTAGTTGCGTGTGAAATAGTTCTGGCAACTTAGTAAGAGTGCGATAAGGAAAAGAATTTACCCTTAATTCATCATAGCCCCAGCTATCTGAAATTGCCGTTACCTCATCCACAGATTGCGCATTAACAAGTTGCCCTGCATATAATTCAATTTGTTCTGCAGTAACTTCACTGGCGTCAATTATGATGTGGGCTAGGTTATAAGAAGATTGTTGTAGTTGTGAAGGTGGGTTAGATATTAAGAAGCTATTAATTTCTGATTCATTGACCTTAACATAAGACCTTAGTTGCTGAAGTTGCAGCTTGCGTATTATTAGCGAATTGCTAATTTCTATCCGCCAATCTTGGAATGTTAATCCCTGACGAATTAATATTCTTTCCTGTTGGCTTCTGGTCAATTTATTTTGTTTAAGTGTATCTTTGATGTATTCTTCAATTTCAATATTACCTACATATATACCGAGTTGTTTTGCCAAGTCCAACTGAATCTTTCTAGTTGCCAGCTCTTCCAGCACCTCCTTTTGGCTGGGCTTTTTAAAATTAGGGGTGTTAGGGGCATTAAGAACTGAGGCATAAGCTCTATCAAGCTCCGATTTGAGAATAACTCCGCTATTAACCACTGCAACAATTTCATCGGCATGGGTATCAGCAAATGGAGTAAGGGTTAAAAATAACAAACATGATGCGGCAGTTAACTTGACAGTATTAAGTGCCCTCACGCAAGCATTAGTTATTGAACTCGTCATATATGTATTCTATACCACCAAGTGAATAACTGCTGGATTTAGCGCCAAAAGAGCCCAAGGGAATAAAGTTAAACTGGACTAAGACGCCATTATCTTGTTTATTATTAGTTAGTTTTTGATAAACACCCAATCTGGTGCTAAAACAGCAATTTTCGTAGCCAAAACCGCTAATAGCATTAACTGATTTATCCTCCAATAAATCGTAACGCCAGCCGCCAAACCAAGACCATCTTGGAACAGGATACCATACAAAATTATTACCTATTTGGTCTGCTTCTGTTTGATAAAAGTTGCCCTGCTGATGACGATAGATAACTGATACCCCAGATTTTTTAGCATTTGCATAACGCAAAGCAGAACCATACGAATGGGTGCTTTTATCGTCCCCGGTAATATCCACATCCATATAACTACGCTTGCCGATTCTCCATAGAATATCCATAGACCAAGGTTCTGATAAATTGCTATATAAGTTTGATTGTCCTGCGTCATCAGCCGCTTGTTGGTCAATATCTGTAGAAATAACTTTACCTAATCTAAAACGGTATTCATCAGTTCCTGCTAGATTAATCAAACCGCTTTCTATGCCTATGCTTACTCTTTTCTCGGCAATATCTCTATCAAACCCCACATATCTTTCGGGACTAAACAGGTAGTCGTAATTAATAATTTTATGAGTGGTATCAAATACTACAGCATCAAATGCTCCCGCTGGGGTTTCGCTAACATCCTGTTCGGAAGAAAGAGCATACAGGCGTGGCTGAAAAGTAAAGTAGCAATTGCAACTTTTGGTTTGTAAAAGAGTAGAAAATATCAAAGAAGAATCAATATCAAAAGCATTATGGTTGCGGCGAAATTCACCGCTACCTGCAACTTTGTTTTGCTCTTGCAGTTGATAATCTGTTAGTTGCCAGTTTAATCTGGATTTTACACTCCCCCAGTAGGGAGTGTAACCCCAACCAAGAGTTAGGTCATTATGCAATCTTCCATTATTGCCTGACTCTGTAATTGAGCCTATGTTTGAACCTTCTATGCTTGAGCCTATATTTGACTCTGGACTTGACTCCTCATCTGCTGAACCTTGTTTATCAAACTCAAAGGCACTGTAATCTATGTTATTGGATAGATAAAAGCCGCTAATAGTTGGGCTGTATAATTCTAACCGCGTATAGGGTAACTGCTTATAAGGAGAGGTGAAAAAACTATCGTCATTAGCTATGACTTGATAATCCCGCAGCCCTAATGTCCAATCAGCCCATTTATCTGCATAGCGGATTTGCGCCCGCCTTGGCAAAGCTAAATCGCTTTTAGGAGTAAAAAAAGTGGGTAAGTCATCTGTGTATTCTCTGTCGCTAACTCCTGTCCAAGTTATATCCCCAGCCCAGCCATCCTTAACCACCGATGAAAAATCAAAGTGTTGAGTATATCTTTCATCTGCCTTTCCTTTATCGTCTTTATATAGAGCATCCCCAGCAATATAACCATAACCTAAAGTCCCCGTGCCAGCAGAAGTTAGCCATCTAAAATCCTGCTCTAACAAAAGACCGCGATTCTGAATAGCATGAAAGTAAAAGGTGTTGTCATAATTGGGAGCAATATTAATATAAAGCGGCTGGCTATATTCAAAACCAGCGCGACTGTCAATGTTAACATTAGGATATAAAAAACCTGTCTGCCTTTCATCACCTATGGGGAAAGGTAGATAGGGAAAGTACATAACAGGCGCCTTACCTAAATAAAACTTAGCTCCCCGCGCATTGCCTTGCATAGTGTTTAGATTAAGACGCAACGAGCGGCTTTCAATATGCCAGGTGTTTTCATCTGGGTCGCAAAAACTTATGGAAGCATCTTTTAATTCAATGATTGAACCCTTCTGGGTAAGTTCTGAACTGCTGCCGTGAATATGAGATGCTGGTTGGCTAAATTCGCTGGCGAGAAGTTGAATGTTTTCCTCTTCGCCCTCTGCAGGGATATAGTAAAAAGTATCTTCGGTGCGGGCAATTAGATCAGGGGAATTTATCTCCACTCTGCCAGTTAATTGCACTAGTTGTTCTTCTTTGTAATAAATTGCTTCGTCACTGTTTAATGTGGTGTTGCCAGATACGACCTCAACTCCACCACGCATGATTGTTGAGTCGTTCAGGTTAGTGACTTCTGCGGCGCGTAGTTTAATGTTGCTATCATCGGCTCCTACGGCTTTTTTCCATACATAAGAGCCGCGACAAACAGGAGCGGGGGCATTTGATGAGGTGCCTGATGAGGGGCGTTCATGCTCAACCCAACCTGGTGGTAAGTTTTCCGCTGCGTTCAATCTTGCCATCAATAATAAAGATGGGACGCAACATATTAATAAGCAAGTCCTAATTGTGGTGTTTGCAAGCATGAAAGTATTTTAAGGCATAAAAGCTGCAAGCATACCGATAGTTAATTGCGAGTGTCATGTAGGGGCGGAGCCGCGCTCCGCCCGCCCTCTGCCTCTCCACGCATCTCTATTCTTCTATAGATTGGTAGACAGCTTTGTTGGGGTCGTAGTTGGATACATCGCCTATTTTATAAAACTGTTGTAGCTGCTCGTCATTTAGCTGCCCGGTTCTTATATAAAAATCGGCATAGTTCTTGATATGACTATAAAGCGAGGAATAATAATCACGCTCCGCTTGAAATAATCTTTCATAAACTGTCAGTAAATCAATGATGTCGGTAGCTCCTAAGCGATAGTTCGACTCCGTTTGTGAGACCAGCGCCTTTCTGGCATCTAAGGTCTGTTTAGCGGCACCAATGAACTTGTCACCATTATTAATCAGGCGAACTAAAGAGGGCACCAGAGTTCTAACTTCAATAGAAATAAGTGCTAGCTGCCTTTTTGCTTGTTCTAATCTAGCTTTAGCTGATTTGATGCTGGCAAAAACCGAGCCACCCGAAAATATAGGGACGTTAAACATAATTCCCACTTCGGTTTGGGTAAAATCTCTGTCATAATTTTCAAACGCCTGGTCGCTTTGAGTATATGCGGCAAAAAGGTTAAAGCTTGGAATGTGACCACGATTACTTATTTTGAGGTCCTCTTCGGCGGCGGCCACTGCAGCCCTGGCAGCTAATAACTTTAGATTATTCTTTAAAGCAATTTCTTTCCAATATTGTGGGTCCTTGTTGTCAAGCGGAGGCAAATCAAGGTCGGCATGAACTGGCGGCAAATTCTTGATACTAAGTTTTACGCTTTCGCTAAGCCCTTCGTAAAAGGTGCGCAGGGAAATCTGACTCTGTAGATATTGTGCTTCACTAAGAGCGGCGTTTGCCTCAATTTCTGCCACATCTACAGGAGAACGAGAACCTTCTGCCGCCAGAGTGCGAACTACTTGTAATTGCTTAAGTAATCTATCCCGTTGTGCTCCCAAGGTTCTTAATCTATCGGTCTCGGTTAGGATATCCAAATACTGTTGTAATAATCTTTGGAATAGTTCCAAATATGCGCTGCCATATTCATAACCTAACTGCTCGGCGCGGGCTGCTGATGCCTTATAGACACGATACTTAATTGGTTCGTAGATGGTTTGGCTGACCTGAAACCTGCCTTGATTCTCAGTGGAATCTTCGGAGCTCTCAGGAGGACAGCCCTTGCATTCAACTCCTTTTTGTGATGATTGGATGCTCAAACTTACCTGCGGCAATATTGGAGCCAAGTTCTGGCGGGCGACTGCTTTGGCGGCATCAAGCCGCGCTTTAGCAATTAATAACTGATTATCGTTCTTTTGCGCTGCTATCAATAGTTCTTCTAGGATATTATCTTCAGCAGATTGAGCCGATGAGGCAACAAAGAATAGAAGGAAAATGAATAGAAACTTTTTTTCAAGTAATCTTTTTAAATAATACATAAATAACTTGCTATTATAACAGCAACACCCCTCAAAAAATAATGGCTATATTGATTTTTAGGCAATGCGAGCAAGATTACCTTTGCTCTCAAGCCACTCGCGTCTATCAGATGCTTGCTTCTTGCTAAAAAACATGGAGAGTTTTTTATGCATTTTTGTTTCATCTTCCATCTCAAGTGCTATTAAACGACGAGTGGCGGGAGCCATCGTAGTTTCTTTTAGCTGGATTGGATTCATCTCGCCCAACCCTTTGAAACGTTGGATATTCACTTGTGGTTTGGAATTCTTTGGCGCATTCTTGGTAATGG
Organism: Gammaproteobacteria bacterium; assembly: GCA_965207945.1. GTDB lineage: Bacteria > Pseudomonadota > Gammaproteobacteria > CBDBNL01 > JAAOII01 > JAAOII01. Next base: position 470,471 of record OZ242303.1, on the reverse strand, counting down.
TGCTCACAACCTCATCTTTTTCCTTCTCATCCAAAGCATAGAATACCTGCTTGCCATGGTCAATACGATACAATGGCGGCATGGCTATGTGGATTCTTTTGGTGCGCACCAGAGCAGGGAAATGGCGCACAAACAAAGCGCAGAGTAGCGCCGCTATGTGCATGCCATCTGAGTCCGCATCGGCTAAGACACAAATTTTATGATAACGGATGCCGTCTAAATCAGGGCTATCTGGCATGACGCCGATTGCCTGGATTATGTCTTGCACCTCTTGCGATTCCATAATTCTGTTTTCGTTGAGCTCCCATGTGTTAAGAATCTTGCCGCGTAGAGGCATAACTGCTTGATATTTTTTATCGCGTGCCTGCTTTGCTGAGCCGCCAGCAGAATCGCCCTCCACTAAAAACAACTCGCAATCCTCTGGCTTCTTGCTGAGGCAGTTGGAAAGTTTGCTTGGCAATATGTTGCCGAATATGTTCTTATTCTTTTTTGCCTGCTTAGCTCGTTTGAGACGCTCATTAGCATTGTAGATAACCATCTTGGCTATTGATTCGGCAATTTGTGGGTGGGAGTTAAGCCATAAAATAAATGCATCCTTTACCTTAGTGGCAACAAAAGCCGTTTGCTCTTGGGAAGAAAGCTTCTCTTTGGTTTGACCTGAGAAATGGGGATTATCTATCTTAACCGAAAGTAAATAGTTGCAATTAGCCCATATATCATCTGAATTAATACGTAGTTCACGCGGCAAAAGTTTGCGTTGCTCGCAGAACTCTTTGATGCCTTCATAAAGCCCAGTGCGGAAATTATTAACATGAGTGCCGCCTAATATAGTAGGGATTAAATTGACGTAACTCTCGGCAAGTTTTTGAGCGCCAGATGTGTCTCCGCGTCCATCCCAAAAGGCAGCCCAGAGTAATTCTTTATCCTCGGTGCTTGCATTAAACTCCAATGGCTCGTTGGGCAGCATGGTGCTGCCATCCAACTGCTCAAGCATATACTGCTTGATGCCTTTTCTATAACGCCATTGCTCTTTCTTGGATTTTTCATTACGATTATTTATGAAAGTTACTCCAAGCCCCTGGCACAGAACCGCTTTGGAGCGAAGGATATTGCGAATATGAGTGACGGAAAACTCTGGCGTATCAAAGTATTTGGGATTGGGCTTGAAAGTTATGCGAGTGCCATGGGTTATGTTTTTATCAATACCATCACTGACAGATAAATCTTGTGTTTTCTTGCCGTTGGCAAAGGTCATCTGGTGTTTTCTGCCCTCCTTCCAAACCTCTACTTTTAGAGTGTCCGAAAGTGCATTGACTACCGAAACCCCTACTCCGTGCAAACCTCCAGAGAACTTGTAGCTTTTAGAAGAGAACTTTGCTCCAGAATGTAAGCGGGTAAGAATGAGTTCTATCCCCGATATCCCATGCTTGGGGTGAATATCCACTGGCATGCCCCTGCCGTCATCAGTTACTATCATCTCCCCCGTTGGAGTTAATTCTAAAGTGATGTTCTTGGCATAGCCAATAATTGCCTCATCTACGCTGTTATCTATTACCTCCTGCGCTATATGATTAGGGCTGGATGTGTCGGTGTACATGCCAGGGCGAGTATAAACCGGCTCTAGCCCACTGAGAACCTCTATGGAAGAGGCATCGTATTTCACTGTTGTGCTTGGTTTTGCCATTTGTTATGTTGCTGCTATGTTTTAACTTGCATTATTATGATTATAAACTGAATGATTAATTTGTTAAACACAATTTTACAGATATGCCAAATTAACGATAAAGTTTCTGTAGGGGCGTAGCTGCGCTGCGCCCGCAAAGTGCCTAGTTCTTGCAATAAAATCTTCGGCATGCTCGCAACAAACTATGTTATAAAATAATATTGTCTATGAAACAAAATCATCTAAACCGCGAGCAAAGAATTAACCAAGGAAGCTACTACACTAATCCTTTCTACATTGATTTTGTCTATCGTCTCATATCTCCACATATAAATGATAGAACCATCTTAGTGGACAGCTCTTGCGGCTATGGCGGATTTCTCCGCTCACAAACTACCCAGTACAAAATAGGATGTGACATTGATGCTCAAGCCATTGAGGTGGCTAAGGCAAATGACATCCAAGCAGAATTCAAAGTTGATAATGCCCTTAAAAATGTCAGCAGAAAACAATATGGACTCAAAGATGAAGATAGTATTTGCATAATAGGAAACCCTCCATATAACGATACTAAGTCCATAATAAGAAATGGCATTAAGCGCTTGGGTGGTGATATGACTAAGGATATGGATTGGGATATAGCCACCAGGGATTTGGGTTTCTCTTTCCTGCTATCCTATAACAAGCTGAAGGCAGATGTTGTGTGTGTTTTGCATCCTCTATCCTATTTAATAAAGCCAACTAATTTTAATATTATTAGGCAGTTTACTCACAATTACAAATTAACCGAAGGCGTCATAATAAGCAGTGGCAGATTTGCGCAGAACTCTGCCAAGACCCACTTCCCCATATTAATTGCTTTGTATATTAGGGATAAGAGTGGCACCAATTATCAACAGATTAAAGAGTTCAGATTCAAAATTGGCAAGAATAAAACCTTTAGCTTGAATGACTTTGACTACATTGATAATTATTTGGATAAATACCCCAGTAATAATGGCAAGGATTTATTTACCTCACAGGCAAAAAAAGTGCCAATGTTCTGGACGCAGCGAGATATTAATGCACTAAAGAGAAACCGCACCTTTGTTGATAGACCAGGTCCTAATGTAATTATGATTAAACCGCAGCAATTGGAATACTATATATATGTGGATGTATTCAAAAGATTTAGTGAGCGAGTGCCCTACTACTTTGGCAATTGCAATGTGATGATTGATAATGAACTTTTCAAACAATACCGCAGCTACTTTTTGAATTACGGAATGATACATAATCCTTTTTTATGTGAGTACTTACCTGATTACGATAAGCCCATATTCTCCGAAGTAGAATGCCAAGAAAAAATTGACGAATACTTTAAGGAGTTTTTGAGGGAACATTATGTTGATGAGTGATGACAAGCAAGATAGATAAGAATGTCAGTTAGTGAAATTCATGAGGCAAGTAAAACTATTAGGGTTTTTCTTCCTATTACTGAGCATACTAGAAAAGCTAGAGTTAAGCAAAGAAATATGCCTATTGAGTATGGGCTTCCTATTGCTACAAAACAAAAACCACTTAATCAAAACTGTTATATGGAATGGCAAATTAGTTATGGAACCGACATATTAGAGTTTGGGGTTGATAATCAAAAGCCAATAAGTTTTCAGCTCTATAACAATAAGATTAATTATTTTTCTGAACTATCTGAGTATTTATATTATTTTGTGAAATGGGGAGTTATTAGCCCTAATAAAATTAATGAGTTAAAAACACAATTAAAACTGCTCAAAGAACAAGATTTTATAAGCAATCATCCTCATTGCCAAATAAAAAGAACTGAACTAGATCAAACATTAAATATTTGTGGTTCAAATTTTTTAATGATGAAAGCAGAGTATCCTCAATTAATTTATGATTTTAAACCGTATAACCTTATTGCCGAAATTACTATTAAGGAAAAACAACGGGCAGTTGGAAACCAACCTATGCTGTACGTTTGTATACCAGTATCAGAACTTATTACAAATCCACCATTAATTGGCAGGAGTGCAGAAGCAAAAGAACACGCAATGTTTATATTAGATAAAAACAACTATGAAGTGATTCTACATTTAGTGAAAATATTTGGCATACTTAGCCCCGCCCATAGGACAGACATAATAAATATTATTGATAAAATTTTAGAGATTTTAGATTGATTGGTAGTGGTTTAAATACAACACCTACTCACAATCATTTTTTCTTTATTTCGTTAAGAATTTTGACCGCTGATTTGGCGGCAACCTTAGTTACCTGCTTCTTGGCAACTTTTATTGCCACTTTTTTTGTAACCATAATTGCAGCTTTCTTAGCTGCCTTTTTAGCAACTACGACTGCTACTTTCTTTGCTCCCTTGCTTATCATGATAAATAATTCATTTAGTAAATATATTAATTAATATTATTTTATAGTACATAATAAATTAATATAAAAATGATTTACAATGATTTTTCAATATTATGACAAATTAAAAATACATTATGGCTAAATTATTTGAAACAGACGAAAAAAATATTAGAGGAGTTTTAGGGAATCAAGATAGTTTTTATGAAATACCGGATTATCAACGCCCTTATTCATGGGGAGATGATGAAGTGGAGGAGCTATGGGATGATATGTTTGAAGCATGGAAAAGTAAAGATAATAAAAAGAATGGATATTTTTTAGGGTCATTAGTATTGACTGAGAGTGCGGCTGGAGAACGATATGATGTAATAGATGGACAACAACGATTAGTGACACTGATAATACTTTTATGTGTCTTAAGAGATATGTTCGTTGCTCAAAAAATTGATGATAAAACAATTAAAATTAAAAGGATAGAAGAACTTATCTCTAATGATGATAAAGACAGAGTTACTTTAAAAGCTCAAGATAGCGAAAATGCATTATTTCATAAAGAAATAATTGATAAAATAAATTTAGATGGTCCTAGACTATCGAAAAAAGATAAAACACAAAAAAAATTTTTAAATACAGCTCAAATATTCCAAAACAAAATTGAAGGTTTTGAGGATAAAACCAAACTTAAGGATTTTATTAATTATATTCTAGACAATGTAAATGTTGTAATCATAACCTGCAAGAATATGGAAACTGCTATACAAATTTTCCAAACATTAAATGCTAAAGGACTAGACCTATCAATTTCTGATTTAATTAAAAGTTACCTTTTTAATTGCATTAGAAAAGAAGATAGAAGCACACTAAAAACCGATTGGACTAGATTGGAGGATATGGTAAATGATCTAGATGTTTCCTTAGAAAATTTACTACTATACTATTCATATTTTTTATACAAGAATGATATTCCTAAGGGGCTATATGAGTCACTGATGGATAAGAAAAAATCACCATTTTACGAGCAATCTCAGAATAATGCAATGGCTGCACTACACGAACTCAAAGAATTTGTGGAATGTTATAAAGAATTAAGAAACTCTAACTATAACAGTGTTAATTCTTTAATTTACCTTAGGCATCAAATATATTGGCGAACTATGTTAACATCTGCTTTTTACATGAACGAGAAAAGAAAATCCAAGATGGATTGGAAAAAATTAGCGGACTCTATCAAACGCTTTTACTATTTATACTGGATAGCGGGGCTCACCATAAGCTCTATAAAGCAAACATCATTTAATGTTATTAAATATATATCTGAAGGGGATAAAACTATTGAATATATTAATAATACATTGGAAGAGAAGCTGACAAATGATAATATAATTACAAAAGTTTGGGATTCTCTAAGATATGAAAATATTTACAATACAAAATGGATTAAACCACTATTGCTTACTGTAGACATGGGAAGATATGATTCTAACTTGCAATTATTGCTCCAAGATGATAATAGAAAAATACATATTGAACACATATTGCCATTTAATCACAAAAAACATAGCAAAGCATGGGAAGGTATAACTGACAAAGAAAAAATAATTAACCGTCTGGGCAATCTAACTCTTCTAAGTGGCAGCAAAAATATTAAAGCAAGTGATAAACCTTTTAATGAAAAATTAAAAATAAATTATCTTAATGATGAAGGGAAAGGTGAAGATGGAATAACAGGATTTGGAATTACTACACATCTTACAAAATATGAAAAAAAGGGGTGGAATGATACTACTTATCTGGATAGAAAAAAATGGATAGAGGGAGAGATATCCAGAATATTACGTATTCCTATACCTGAAGAAGAACTTTAATTTCTTAGCCAATATATCATGACTAAGATGCGGATTTAACTTTTGTAAGGTTATGCCTATCGCAAATTATATCTATCATCTCCTTAGCACCTTCCAAATCAGGTAAATCCACTGGGATTATTTTCAGGATAAGATTATTATCATTGCCGTTATCTGTCCCATCTTCCGATAAAGTAATTACTCTATTAAATTTTTCATTGCGCGGATATAACAAAAATAACTCGGTGCTTATTCTATCTTCATTGTGGGGAGATTCTCGTTGATAAACCTTACCATAAGAGTACAGCTGGTAAATATCTGCTTGACTAATACCATATTTATTTCCATTATCAAAATTATCTTGGTCTAATATTTTCCATTTAGTATCCAAGATAAAAGAGTTATCTTTAATTTTTACAACCATATCAGGTCTAATAGCGAAAGATACTAACTTGTGAGTAAAATCATCTTTTACCTGCCGCATAACTTTTCTATTACCTGACCCTTGACTACTAAAATTAATTTTATTACCATACATGGAATACTCCTCATTAATATATTTTTTCAATTCATGAGTAACATAATACTCAAATATTTTTTCCATCGGGAATAGCAAAGATACTGTATCCTGCTTTCCATGCCAATTTATTGGCGCAAGATTATTTAGAATTAACTCAGCCCAGCTAAGAACATTTTTGTAGCTATCCTTAATGTTCCTATCAACATTGCTAATCTTATGTTCATGTTTCCAATCCTTAACATCACTAACCTCATCAAAGTGAGGAATAATTCTATTTACTAAGCGATAGTTATCACTATGCTTAGCAATTTTTTGAGCACATTGAATAGCTTTTTTAATAACTCTATTCACAGGTCTATCTATACTGAACTCGTCATACTTAACATAAAATCTTTCCTTATGAACTAAGTTATATCTCAAATGATTAGTGAAATCTATCTTACCCTTTAAGCAATAAAGGTTATCTTCACAAGGAACATAAGCACGCCCCAATCCTCGTCTAATCAATTTATCAACTAAATTAAGAAATACAAATATGAAAACTTCTAATAACGGCATATCTTCTATGTCCAAAGATGCATCATCAAATTGTAAATAGTTCTCTCCTAAATATACCTTGAGCATTTTTATAAAAATACTACGGGTCTCCATTTCATCTGCTTCCTTAGAAATGTTATCTTTACCTAAATGTATTTTGGGCAGAATTTGAATTTGGGTATCCTGATTAACTTGTATAGTGCCAACATAGTTGCGAGCTTGTAATCTATCATTGCCAACATCTAAAGGCAATTGATTATCACTTTTAGTGTCTATTTGTGAGGAGTGAATATCTTCTTGTTTCCTATCTTTATAACTTAATATGTGAACTTTTAATTCTTCAAATTCTTCTTCTGGAAGGTACTTTTTGCCAGCAACTTCTTTAACATTAGAGCCGCCTTTATACAACCATTCGTATTCCTTTATTATGATGAGCTTATCGGGCATTATAAAAATTCAATTATTTAATAGTTAACTGGACTTTTTATCCTTTGAATTATATATCTTTTTATAATTCTCTACTTTAGAAAAAGCATCTACCTTCCATTCCCAAGAATGATCCTCTTCGTTATTCATATCCAAAAACTGGTCACCGATAACTTTTGATATTCTAGCCCCATCCTCATTAAAATATTCTTCTAATAACGGGCAGATACTAACTCTAAAAACTTCCGCAAGTTCTTCTATGTTATTAACATTTATAAAATAACTATGCCCAATCCTATGCCCCTTATCTAATTCTTTGCATATCTTATTATTCATAGTAGATAGCATTTTAGATAAATTTATACCTCCTACATTTTCAAGAATTTCAGGTTGTGGATCTTTTTTATTAAATGCAAACCTTCTTCTAAGCGCAGTATCCAAAAATGCAATAGATCTATCTGCAGTATTCATCGTGCCAATTATATATAAATTATTGGGCACACCAAATCTTTCACCTGAATATGGGAGGGTTATTTTTAACTGCTCTTTGTTATCTAATCTTTTGTCCTTTTCAACCAAAGTTATTAGCTCGCCAAGTATCTTAGATATATTTCCGCGATTTATTTCATCAATTATGAGGACATAGTTTTGCTTGTTATCCCCATTTATTTTATTATTAGATTTATTAACCTTTTTATTTTTATCTGAAATGATTTTTTGAAATAAATCGTAGGGCTTAATTTTAGTTCTATGAACAACGTGCCTTCTATTAAATTTATTGTTATTATTAATATCATATATATCTATCATCTCTTCATTTTTACCCTTCTTCCAAATCCAATTAACTTCTCGTGTATGGCAATATTCACCTAAACTTTCATCAAACTTATATTCTCCTATTATACCTGCGGCAATAATATGACGGAAAGACCCAGACCTCACAATCACTAAATCATTATTATCTGGGTTCATAGCTCTATAAAATCTGTAGAGAGCATCAGAATCCCTTAATAATTCTTCACCACTCTTTTTATCCAATTCTTTTATATGACCCCATCCTATACAAATGCGTTTGTACTTTAAACAATCTTCTACATGTTTCCCTCCTGGTCCAAGATCTATCTTCCATACCATTGAACTTTCAAAATCAGTAGGTTTATAATCATTTATAAAATTAGGAGTAGAGGCAAGTTCCGCTCTTGCGCATAGTTTTTTAAATATACCATCCTTAATTTCATAGCTAATATCTTCATTATTAGAATTCTCACTTTCTTCTCCATTAGATAATGTTGGTTTTATACCCTCTACAAATTCCTCATATCCATAGCTTTGGTGGAAGGTGATAAACTCTATTCGCCCTTCCTGAACAAGTCTGTTATATATCTCATTCATCTCTTTTCTTGTTTTGGCATCCTCCCCTGTAATTATATTAACTGCCAGTTCTTTGGTTTCATAAGTTTTACCTGTACCTGGAGGACCGTAAAGTATTTGGTTTAATGGTTGCTTTTTCATATTAATATCTCTTTTTGATGTAACTGATAATTGATTATTTAATTCAGACGAAGAGCTTTTATTATCCCATAATTTTTTAGATTCCTTCTCCCATAGCATATATCCACACAAAACACTGACATTTTTAGGGTTCCTAACTTTCCCTACATAATCAGCGAATAATTGTTTAATATCTTTATAAAAAGTTTCATTATTAAATTCAGTTCCTAATACTTTCTCTGATATTAATTTTCTTTGTTTTAAAGAAGTAATACTAATATTATTCTTTGGATAATTTATGTAGTTAATGGAATTACGAATAGAACCTTTCAGCTCATTTATATCCTTATAGATACTAAACTTAATTAATTGTTTAGTCCAGTAAGGTTGGTACACTCCACTCCTTGAAACAGTCCTTGGAGGCTTATACTCATTCCATTTCTTTTTATTCCGCGCCTTTTCATCAAGATACGCAACAAGAGTTTCAATCTTTTGTTCAAACTTTTTATCAAAACCTAATTCTTCCAAACGACTTCTAATATCATCCATATCCTGAATTTCCTTAATTTCATTCAAAGCATGTTCTAGTTGCGGTTTAGATATTTTATGATTAATAAAATCATCATAAGCATCTTTGCCCTTTTGGAAATAGAAATCCATTTCCTCTATAATAGTTCTCCACTCACTTTTGTCATACCATTCTTGGTCATCAAATTTATTTTGTACTATATTTAGTATTCTTTCTTTTGTATTCATAATCAATTATTAATAAATTTTTATCATCCATTCTACGTTTCCATTCACTATTATTAACCACTATTTACCTTATAAACAACTTTATAATTTTCTGGGTTTTGAAATGCCCCATCATTTGCCCAATCCCAATTATCTTTATCTCCATTTATAATTAAATTGCTGTTATTTAAAATAGAGTTTACTTTTTCTCTGCGGTCATGAAAATATTCATCCAGTAAAGGACATATTTTATTCTTGAAAGCTCTGGCAAGATCGGATATACTTTTAACATTAATCAGATAGCTATGTCCTATCTGGTGATCTCTATCAAGTTCTTCTCTTATTTTAAAGTTGATTGCATCTAATAATTGTTGCAAGTTAACCCCTTCAAATATTTTGTATTCTAATATTTTTGAGTCAGGCATCATTTCTCTAAAATCAAACCTTCTTCTAAGCGCTGTATCTAAAAATGCAATGGACCTATCTGCAGTATTCATTGTGCCGATTATATATAGATTATTAGGGATACTAAACTTATCTCCTGAATATGGCAAAGTAACTTCCAACGCCTCCTCGTTACCTAACCTTTTATCTTCTTCTAATAGGGTTATGAGTTCTCCAAGTATCTTGGATATATTTCCGCGGTTTATTTCATCAATGATTAGAACAAAACGATTCTGTGGGTGTGTATGATCAGAATTAGAAACGACTAATTCTTCATATTGAGTAACTTCACTCTCTTGAATAGGTCCAATACGCTCATTAACTTTCTTTATGAGTTCTTCAGGTCTTATGGAACTATCTTCACATATAACGCGCTCACTTAAATCTTGACCATTTAAGTTAAGTCCATTATCTTCTTTACGCCATAAGAATTTAATTTTTCTAGTATGGCAATATCTTTCTCCCTCTTCATACTTATAATCTCCACTTATTTCAACTATCGCCAAAATTTGGTTTGGCTTTTTGTTGCCTCTAGGTCGTTCATGAACTATGATCAAATCACCTTCTTTAATTTTTAAGCAAAATTGTCTCATGTTCTTTTTAGCAGCAGTATCCCTAATCGTATGATAAGAAGCTTTACCTTGTGTTCTTTGTTCTGAAATATTTTGCTCTAACATTTCTGTGAATTTTTTTACATCTCCTTGGCTATTTTTAACTTCATCCTCTAAGTTATATTTATCAAACCAACTAATACCATCTATCGCTATTGTCACTTCATTTAAGTAACCATGAGGTCCTACTCTAAGTTGCCACACTTTGTGTCCTTGATATTCTTTAGGGTCTAGTACAGTTTCTTGCGGGGTATCTAACTTGGCAGAAGGTGCAACCTCTCTTAAGCTATTAGTTAAATATTTTTTATCTGATGCCTTCTCGCATAATTGCTTAAATATTCCATCCTTAATTTCATATTCAACATCTCCTCCTTCTGGCTTATCTAATTTTGGCTTTATCCCTTCAACAAAATCTTCATAGCCATAGCTTTGATGAAAGGTTATGAATTGTATACGGCTATCTTTAACAAGTAAATTATAGCGACTATTTAATTCCCTCCTATTAATTGGTTTCTCTCCAGTTATTATCTCCACCGCCAGAGATTTAGTTTCATAAGTTTTACCTGTTCCAGGAGGACCATAAAGTATTTGGTTTAGAGGAAAGTCATAAGATTTAAGTATGGACTTAGGTACTGATGGGAGACCCGGGGCTATAGAATCATCAAATTTTTGTTCTCCTTGATGTTTTTTAATACCATTATAAACTCCGGGATTACCTCTGAATAACTCAACATCAGCAGGGTTTTTTAGTTTGGTAAGCCCGTACTCCAAATCCCATAAAATATGCCTTATGTCATTATTATCATCTGCACTTCCATCTGCATTTACAGCCAATACTCCCTTGGATCTTGCAGCCTCTCTTGCATCTAATATATCCTGTATTTTGAAGGGATATCCATAAGAAGGATAGAAATACTTCCAATTATTGTATCCGTGACTTCCTATGCGACGAGGGTTATCAATGGATACCACTACGACTTCTACCTCTCCATACTTAGAACTCATATTTTCCCCTATAATTATTCCAGTTCCAATCTAAGCGAATATTATTCGTTGTCATTTATCTTCGTATATTTTGATGTAGTTTTTAGGTTCTCTAAACACTGTATCATCTCCCCAACCCCAATTATCTTTAGCAGTATTTGCAATTAATTTACTGCTATTTAAAATATCGTTAATCTTTTCTCTGCGGTCATGAAAATACTCATCCAACAAAGGACATATTTTATTCCTGAAAGCTCTGGCAATATCTGATGTATCTTTAATCTTTAGCAGGTAACTGTGTCCTATCTGATGGTCTCTGTCAAGTTCTTCTCTTATTTTAAAGTTGATCGTATCTAATAATTGTTGTAAATTAACTCCTTCAATTATTCTGTCCTCTAATATTTTTGAGTCAGGCATCATCTCCCTGAAGTCAAATCTCCTTCTAAGTGCCGTATCTAAAAAAGCAATGGATCTATCTGCTGTATTCATTGTGCCGATTATGTATAGATTATTAGGGATACTAAATTTATCAACTGAATACGGCAAAGTGACTTCCAATGCTTCATCATTACCTAACCTCTTATCATCTTCTAACAGGGTTATAAGTTCTCCAAGTATCTTGGATATATTGCCACGGTTTATTTCATCAATTATTAGGACAAAATTTTTATGGGAATTGACGGTATTACGGAAATTAACTAATTCTAGAAGTCCTTCCTTGTCTATATTTTCTAATTCATAAACAGCATTTCTACCTAATCTCTTAGACCAGACGTCACTAATGTTCTTATAATTATTAGGATTAATATCTTTCCATATCCATTCTACATTTCTGTATAACCAGTCATTATCATATTCAGTAGGTTCATCATCAATTACTCTACCTAACCCATAAAATAAACGACTCGTTTCTTCTCCACTTGTATCTATAGCAGGAACTACTACTATGTCTCCTTTCTTGATGCTCCTAATTATGCTTTCATTATTCTTACCAACAATTATGCAAGGTTCTTCATCATTAAAACATTTCTCAGTCCAGTCAAAACTGCCATTGCTATCAGCAAGCCGAGTGCTCCAAACTTTCACATCTTCATACTCTTGTTGTTTTATAGTGCCGAATGGATTACACCTATCACATATCTGGCGTAAGATACCTTTTTTTATTTCATACTGAACACCTCCTTCCGTTCGCTTATCTAGTTTTGGTTTTATGCCCTCCACAAAATCTTCATAACCATAGCTTTGGTGGAATGTAACAAATTCTATTTGTCTTCTTTTAACAAGAGATTTATAACGAATATTTAGCTGAGCTCGATCTCTTATATATTCTCCAGTTATTATCTCTACTGCTAACGCTTTAGTCTCATAAGTTTTACCAGTTCCAGGAGGACCATAAAGTATTTGATTTAGTGGTTGATTTTCTATAATCTCATCTTTTTTTGTGGCAGAACTATTACTTTCTTTTTCTGTTTTATTCTTATTATTAGATATACCTTCATTATATTCATCATAATATTTAGGGAATTCATTAGCAAAGAATTCTGATGCTTGATAAAGCCAATCAAAATATTCTTCTTCTTTAGAAACGTCAAATATATCCGGAACCTTGCGAATATATTTGATACTTAAAGAATCTAATTCATTACTCCAATTTCCAGGTAACTTTATATCCTTTTTAATTTTACAGAGGTAGTCATAAAAATCTTTTCTATTATAAGTTTTTAAGGGTTTATCTTTTCTGATGTATAAAGAACATCTTATCTCACTTGAATCTCCTATTGTAATTTCAGTATAAGTGAGGATTCTTTTTATAGCTACTTTATATCCCAATGAATTAGCAGTTATAACGTGAGGGGGGGATTTTATAATTTTTCCATATTTTTTGTTAACATATTCCTTATATTTTTTCCAAAATAGACGTTTATTCTCTAAATTATTTTTAACATCTTTTGTATACTGTTTTTCCATAATTAAAATACTCTTTGGTATATATTCACATTTAACCCTGCGTTATTATTCATCCCAATCTATATGATCATCAATTTTGTGTTTTTTATAGACCCCTAATATATCTTGGTAGAAATTCATTATTTTGTGGTCTGATTTATTTCTTGCCTTATTATATAGAGTAATAAAAATATCTTTGCTGATATGAGTGGTTTTGGATGATGCCAGCAGAATGTTTTTATGTTTACCGCATAGTGTTATTCCTTCTCCTGACTGATTACCAGGTATAGATGCATCTATATATAAATGTGTAGCATATATATCTTCTCCTTCTCTTTTCCCCAAACCACACACTACGCATTTATGACTATCTCGCATAAGTATCTGCTTTCTTTGAGTGTCAGAAAAATGAGGGGGCTTTCTGACTATTGATTGTTTAGGGTCATAACGATAGCAACCTCTTTTAGGTTTAAGTAAATATCCCCTATGAAATAAGTTTCTTAGTGTACTTCCAGGATGGCGGAATATCTTGCCTGTTCGTTTTTTCCATTCGGCAGTTACCCAATCCACCACCATTGACTGGGTAATATCTTGATTAGGATGATTTATAAAAAATTCCCTTAATATGTCAGTTTGATTTCCAATGCATTTATTATTCATATTTCACAACACTTTTGTTTAATAATACCATTATACAGAAGAAACACAGGGTCTGTCCTCATCATATTACCCTCCATTATGTATAATCTGTTATTACACTAAACTCCTATTAACTATATGAACAAATATTTACAAACTATACCCATTGCTTTGCTAACTACTGTTAGCATGATTGCTTATAGCACTGATGATAAATGGAAGCGCTCGGATGTTCACAATGAAGATGGCAAAATTGAGCATTATTCAATTGCAACCTATAATGCTGCAGGACAAAGAATTAAAGAAGTTGAGCACCAACCTAATGGTAAGATTGCAGGAACTGTTAAGCATAGTTATAACTCCGCTGGTAAGCTTAGTAAATCTAAGTTGCATAGTTCTAAAGGTAAACTAGAAGCTTATATAACATATAGCTACAACAGTGATGGACAGCTTACAAAAGTAGAAGTATTTGATGACAAAGGCAAGTTAGAAGAATACTTAACCTATACCTACAACGACAAAGGGTATCAGATAAGAGAGGACTCTTACACAGGTAAAGGTAAAGATGATGGTTATACTACATCAACCTTTAATGATAAAGGGAAGCCAATACGTGATGATATATTCTCAACCAAAGGAAAACCAGAAGTAACTATAGTTTATGAATATAACAATAAAGGGATGCTCGTCAAAGAAAGATTACATCCACCTGGATATTTAGACGGAAAACCCGTATACTACATAATATATAGTTACTGATTTTAGAATTTCATTGTTCCTTAGAATTCGCTCTAAGGATAATGATATTAAAGCATTATGTGAGTGGGCATTTATGCCTGCTCCCTAATGTGATTTTAGATAAGCCATTTAATAACTAATATAAGATTTTAATCTTATTAGATTGTAATTTAGTTGATGTGAGTTTTATTTTTTGCTTACTTTTAATCGCTTATCGGAAGAAAAGGATTTATTTATTACTTGTGTTTTGTGCCATTCATCTAATCTTTCTTTTAATAGTTCAACGCTATTCAAGTAGTTAACTAGCATGTCAAAATCTTGAAATTTAATTGCATCCTTTCTATTAATACAGTTATTTCTACCACATTTACCCTTGCAAACATCATTGCAAAAACAATCCATTAAATCTTTTTTTATTCCCTTTATTTCAATATGTTCCATAGTTGGATATTCATTATGTGCCAGTTGATTTCTAATTTTATTTAATAAATCCATTTGTTTATATAATGCTTTACCTTTTTTTGAGTTAAGTTTTTCTCTAATTTTTTCTAGTCTTATTGAAAATGTTGTCTCATATTCATCTAGATCTGATCCTAACTTTTCCATAATTTCTTTAAGGAGATTATCCACGTCAATATGTTCTATAATAATATGATTTCTTGTATATACATTTAATGATGCACACTTTAACTCACGTTCCATATCATCAGTAAGAAAATTTTTTTCTTTAGTTTCCTCACGCACCATAAATTTTTCTTTAAACATTTTTTTTAATTCATTTTTTAAATTCTTTCTTTCAT
Source organism: Gammaproteobacteria bacterium (assembly GCA_965207945.1). Taxonomy (GTDB): domain Bacteria; phylum Pseudomonadota; class Gammaproteobacteria; order CBDBNL01; family JAAOII01; genus JAAOII01. The sequence continues at coordinate 454,722 of OZ242303.1, read as the reverse complement.
CTTCGTCACTAATATGGCTATTAATATGAACAACAATCTCTTTGGTTATAGTATTTTTAGCAATATAATCCATTATCCCTATAATTTTTGAAACATCTATTTTATTTACTTGACTGGGTATTCCTGGGGGTGTAAAGTCTAAATCAAGAAATATAAATTTAATTAAAGATAAATCATGTTTTTTTAAGCCAAATAAATCATCTAATTCGCCTGTCGTAAAAGTAACTCTGCAATTTATCCGTAAAAGAGAATAGAGTAGTTCAGTAGCAACAGGATAAGGATTGATACGATTCTCCCCTGAAAAATCATCATCAATTAACAAAACATCATAAAGCATTTTATTTCTCTATGTTAAATTTTAGTTTTAGTATTGCGCCAATAGAAAATTGCTTTGGCAAATTCTCTTGTTTATAATCTCCAAGTATTAGTTCACCATTATTAGCATTCATAATTTGATCGGTTAAATGTAATCCAATTCCCATACTACTATCATCAAATTTTCCACTAATAAAAGGGCGTATAGCTGCATCAAAGTCAATATTGAATCCCTTGCCATTATCGGCAATTATTAAATAAACATGTTTTCCTTGTTTGTAACCTTTTATAAATATTTCTTTTTTTTCTATCTCATAAAAATCTAACCAATATATTGAGTTATCAAATAAATTATTAATTGCCCCTACAATAAAATTCTTTTTACAGTTAATTTCTAAATCTTCTTCTATCTCTCGATGAATTTTAATACCGTGGGATTCGAATCTATAATTAGCGGAAAACATTGCTTGTTCAATTATATTTTTTACTTTGTAGATAGATTTTTTCTTAGAAATTTTGATAACATCTTTATACATAGAAATGGTTTCCTTCAAATAATTAAAGACCTTTTTTATTATTATGATATCTCCACTATTAATTTCTTTTTCTAAGTGGTATATAATTTTATCTACTTCATGAACTAAAAAAGATAGATTCAGTCCTGTATTAGAGGCAGCTAAAAATATTTCCTTAATATCTTCAAATTGTTCATTAAAATCATTTATTTTTCGTTTTAGTATTTCTTTTTTAGATTCATCTATGCTTAAACTTTCAACATCCTTAACTATTATTGCTAGTTTATTGCCTATATAACCTTTATCATACTCCTTACCAACCAGCTCCTTAACTAATGCCCTATCTTGTTGACGATAATAATTAAATGTACTCAGACAAAAATCAAGTCCCTCTTGTAAATATAAAAAAGCATCGTTATGTATAAATCCTTCTCGGTTAGTTTTTTCTTTTAATTCCATGCTTTTTTCCCTCTCTAATTCTATAGTAGCTAATATTTGGTTATAACCGATGTGCTCACCTAGTTTTTTTATTCGTTTTGCATCTAGATCAAGTATATCATTATTTTTTCTTCCTTCGCCATAGTTATAAATTCTAACTCCATCTCTATAAACCCTAATACCTCCATTTTTATCCAGATACTTAGTAATTTCTCTATCAAAATTACCAATAATATCTTTTGTTAATTTAGGTTCAAAAACATACCCTCTAAAAGTAACTGTTCCTATGTCTTTAAAATTTTTGTTTTTAGCCCCCTCTATAAAATTAGAATATTCAGGTTTTTTCATAGCTTTATGAAAAAAACTTTTAGTATCTCCCTTTATATCTCTCAATTGAAGTTCTCTATGCTTTATTTTGTCATGAGAAGGTGGAATAAATTTATATTTAAAATCAGTTATTTCTCCTTTCTCAAATGTAATACCAAAATGAAATAACGCATTATCTTTAATATTATCTAAGCTAAGACTTTTTTTAGATTTAAACTTCCCTGCAGCGTTATATAAATTAACTATAAATCTATCTTCAAAATTGTGAAAAGGAGACAATAATTTAAATAAATCATTATTGAGTTTTTCAAGATCATCTTGATCAAATGTCTCCCGAAGATCTGTAATAATAATTTTTGTTCCAGTTCTTAAATCATCAAATTCTTTAGGGATATCATTTTCAGTAATTGTGACGGGTTCTACATCTTCCATCTTTTCTTTATTGTTAAAACTATCCCAGTCAATTTTAAACTGCACCTCCTTGCTATTTTTCATTTTGGAAATAATTTCAACTATCCGACCTAAATGATGAACTCCGAGACGCCCCACTCCCTTTTCTCCTAATGGTAATCTACTATACTTAGGACTTCTTTTAGGGTTATCTCTTTTTTCGCTACTACCTGGATTTAGCCAATAATTTCTTACTGTATTTATATCCATACCTTGCCCATCATCAAGTATAGTAATTTTATTATCAACGATCTCAACATAAGCATTCTGGGCATCAGCATCATAAGCATTTTTAACTAACTCGGCTATGGCAATTTTTTTCTCTTGAATAAGTTCATTACCTAACAAATTAATAATGTTAGGAGAAAAGCTAAAAGGATGAGTATGCTTCATTCTATTTCTTTACCCTTAAAGTAAACTCTTCTTTATAAAAAAGAGAGCCATTTATTTTAATGGTCTTTGTAAATTTACCCGTTTGTCTATATCTATAAGAAACTATCATTTTATTGGTTGTGCATTTTCTTTAACTATGAATAATTATACATTAACTATAAAAAATAGAGGGATTATGTCACAGCTTGATTTGGAATTAAAAATGCTAACTAATAGTAGAGTATAGTTTTATAATACGAGTATATATGTAAGCATATTAGCTATACCTACAATAAATAAGTAACTATCAAATAAAATCAATTATGGCAATTATTAAGAACATGAAAAGGGTAGATAAACCCGATAAGATAAGCGAGCAAACTACTTCAAAGGCGGAGTATTTTATAAGAGATGATGGATTTCAAATTAATACATTTGGTTCTGATTCAAGACAGGAGGTAGGGAAAAGCAGTCAAATCATTTATTTTACTGGGGATGCTTTGCAGCAGATTAAAGGGATACTAAAAGAAATAGAAGGACTAAAAGAAGCCCGAATATTAGATAAACTGGATAAGAAGCTTGATAATCTAGGTAAGATAAAATAAAGAATACTAAAAGCTATGTATCGCCGTATTAACATCATTAGACAAACAAATTAAGGTAATTTTTGACTGATACTGTTTCCCCCTCAAAAAGATCTGAAATAATGTCCCATGTTAGGGACAAGGGTAATAAGTCCACGGAGATTAAATTTATTGGTTTTCTTAGGCAACATCATATAACTGGATGGCGGCGGCATCAGCCGGTATTTGGCAAGCCAGATTTTATTTTTTCTAAGTCACGGGTTGCGGTTTTTATTGATGGTTGTTTTTGGCATGGGTGCCCAATTCATGGGAGATTGCCTTCTTCCAATACCGAGTATTGGGAGCAGAAAATTAGTAATAATGTTCAAAGGGATAAGAAGGTCTCTCGCACATTAAAACAAAAGGGTTGGCAGGTTATTCGTATATGGGAGCATGAATTGAATCCCCAGAAGATTAATAGGAAGATTAATCGTATAAAGCGGCTGCAGATAAATAATAAAAACCTGTTGTAATTTAACGATAATGGCATAAAATATTTTATGTAAGTTATGCAGGTCGATTATCTGTTATGGAGCTTGTCTGTCCTGTATATTATTATTAATTATTAACATTATCATCATTACAAATTGAAGTTTATAGATTTATTCTGCGGTATTGGAGGGTTTAGGACTGCGTTGCAGAAGAAAGGTCATGAGTGTGTTTTTTCCAGTGATATTGATACTAAAGCTCAAGCTGCCTATAAAGAGAATTTCAATGAACTACCATCTGGAGATATAACCCAAATTCCCACAAATAAAATCCCGGCGCATGATATTCTATGCGCTGGCTTTCCTTGCCAACCATTTAGTATATCTGGCAAACATAAGGGTATAGATGATTCAAGAGGCAAGTTATTTTACGAAATTGTGCGTATTGCCAGTAAACGCAAACCCAAAATAATGCTGTTAGAAAATGTTAAGAATATATTAACCATAGATAATAGAAAGGTTATAAAAGTTATTTATAAAGAGCTCGGCGCTTTGGGGTATGATGTCTTTTTTGATGTGATTAATGCTTCCATGCACGGGATACCTCAAAAGAGAGAGCGGGTTTATTTTGTGTGTCTAAAAAAAGGGGAAGGTATGAGCTACTCTCTGCCCGAAGCCACTAACGAAAAAATATACCTGAAAGACATAGTTATGGATAATAAGCATTGTCAAGATTTAATAGTTGATAGAAAAGATACCTTCCTAAAAGAAGACGCTACAACAAACGAATTAAAACCCATTAGGATAGGATATGTTAATAAAGCTCATCAAGGGGAAAGAATATACTCAATAAAGGGGCATAGCGTAACCATCGCAGCCACCACAGGAGGTGCTGGAGCTAATACTGGGTTATATTTAGTGGATGGCAAGATTAGAAGGTTGCATATAGAAGAATGCAAAGAGATAATGGGGTTTGATGCCAGTCATAAACTAAGTAGTGGCAGAGAAGGATATAAACAACTTGGCAATGCGGTTATGCCTCCTATAATTGAAAAGGTTTTTAATGGTATTGTGGCATGACAGCCAACACAAATGCTGCAAGAGGTACAAAAACAGAAAACCTATTTAAAAATAGCATAAGGACCCAATCAAAGTGCATAGATGCTATAAAAGAAGCATTATCCATCAAAAGTGATAGTGGCGTAAACAAGAGCTATAAAACAGGAGGGGATGGCGGCAAAGCAGATGTAATTATAAATATAGGGGGCAAAATGGTTGGGGCAAATATAAAATCATACAAGGATAGTACATCTGGTTTTAACCAAGCTATGCGAATGCATCCCAACAGCTTTATAGAAAAATTTACTATACCGCAGAATATAGGCAAGATAATCATTGATTCCATATTAAGAAAGGCACAGGATACCCGCAATGAACCATTTATTTCACCACAAGATAGCGATGTTATCATTGATTACTTTAAGGGCAAAGCATTAGATATAGTCAGATATTCAATATGTGGCGACGAAGCTCCAAAACTATTTGTGTTATTTAATGAAGGGGAAAGCAAAATGCAGGTATATCTTATGAAAGATGTGTTGGAAGTAATGAATAGCATAATGGATGTGCAGGTTACTGATAAGGGCGTTATAAAGTTAAACAAGTTTTTTACTATACAAAAGAAAGGAGGCAACGGTGGGCATGGAAAGTATGAGAAAACCGAGCTAAACCACCCTGGCAATAATATACAAGTAAAGATTAATACTGCTTCTTTTGGCGAAGAAGTTAAGCCGTTATGCAGTTACTCTACAAAGCCAAAGCCATAAAAAGTTGATTAGTTCAATCTATACTCTCGTCTATCTATGACAGAAATAGCAATAATATTGCTTAGTACGGTCTTGGTGAATAATTTTGTGCTAACTCAGTTTTTGGGTTTGTGTCCTTTTATGGGGGTTTCTAATAAGTTCGCCAATACTCTTAGTATGTCTATGGCGACTTCTTTTGTCCTGACGTTATCAAGCGCCGCGGCTTACTTGGTTTATCACTATATTTTGGTTCCGTTGGAAGTGGAGTTTATGCGCACCATAGTGCTGATAATGGTAATTGCTTCTTTGGTGCAGCTTACTGAAATAACCGTTAGAAGAATTAGTCCGATGATGTATCGGGTTCTGGGGATTTTTCTGCCACTTATTACTTCAAATTGTGCGGTGCTGGGGGTGGCGCTACTAACCATAAATCGTATTGATTCTTTTGTTAATGCGGTGTTTTATGGATTGGGGGCGTCGTTGGGTTTTTCGTTGGTGTTGATTTTGTTCTCGGCTTTGCGTGAAAGAATTGAATTAATGGATGTGCCCAAGCCATTTCGTGGAGCTGCTATTGGTATGATAACCGCAGGATTAATCAGTATGATTTTTATGGGGTTTAGTGGGCTTATTAAAGTTTAGATCGCGAAAATCCATCATCCGTTGTAATGAAACAGCGGCTCTCTTGATGGTCTCCTGAGGGATAACTATTTCATTATCGCCTTTTTCCAATGTTGAGGCAACCAGCTCCAATGAATTCATCGCCATCCATGGGCAATGAGCGCAGCTACGGCAAGTAGCTCCTTTGCCGGCAGTGGGTGCAGGGATAAATGTTTTACCAGGAGCACCCTGCTTCATCTTATAAAAAATGCCTTTATCGGTAGCAACTATGAATTCTTTATGCGGCAAGTCCTGTGCCGCTTGAATGAGACGACTCGTAGAACCGACTGCGTCCGCCATTGCCAAAACATCTGATGGCGATTCAGGATGAGCCAGCACTCCAGCATCAGGATGCAGATATTTTAATTCTTCCAGTCCTTTGGTCTTGAACTCTTCGTGGACTATGCAAGCCCCATCCCATAACAGCATATCGGCGCCTGTTTTTTGCTGCACATAATGTCCTAAATGCTTGTCGGGAGCCCAGAGTATTTTCTTGCCCTGAGAGTCCAGATGCTCAACAATATCTACAGCGATGCTGGAAGTTACCACCCAATCGGCGCGGGCTTTTACCTCGGCAGAAGTGTTGGCATATACCACCACAGTTCTGTCGGGATGGGCATCACAAAATGCTGAGAATTCTTTGACGGGGCAGCCCAAATCCAATGAGCAGGTTGCTTCAAGGGTGGGCATGAGGATGGTCTTTTCGGGGTTGAGTATTTTTGCGGTCTCCCCCATAAACTTGACGCCGACTACAACTAAAGTGAAAGCATCATGTTTGTTGCCAAAATGCGCCATCTCAAGCGAATCACTGACTAAGCCGCCCGTCTCTTCCGCCAACTCCTGCAACGAATCATCCACATAATAATGAGCGACAACGACTGCGTTCTTTTGCTTTAGCAGTTGTTTGATTTTATTCAGCAGGTATTCACGCCGTTCTGTATCGGGATAAATAACAGGATTAATGCCTGCCAAGTGTTCACGAATAACTTTGCGGTCTATGACCTTTGCTTCAATATCCATAATTGTATTGTGCATAGTGGTTATACTCACATTATACAATGTATTGCTATTTTGATTATTTTCCTTCTATTAATCTAGCAATTATGCTATCCACCAGCTTCATCAACTCATGCTTGCCTGCTTCATCTGGGACTATGGCAACTATATATTTAGGGACATAATTTTCTTGATGATCTATATCCTGCCATTTAATTCCTTTTTCTTGCAACAAATCGGATACTACTTTGCCATCACGTCCTGGTCTTCTGAATATATCCATGCGCCAATGATTTGCCTTCACATCATAATGCAAATCTAAGGTGATTTTCCCAGTGGTGGGATGTTCTATCTCATAAACCAAGAACGGCAAGCCATCAGGATGCAAACTCTCTCTTAGTTTGCGAGGATACCATAGCCAACAATGTAATGAGCTGGGTGGGTTGGATGGAGTGTTTTGCTTATTGAATAAACTCTGCTGGTGGTCGCGCATCTCTTCCAGCAGTTTTATCTTATCCTCGGCAAAAATGCACCATTGACGGATTGACTCAGTAGTGATAGTTGGCTTGGTTGGCATGCTTGCTGATATGTCTTCTTTTCTGCTTTCTTCCCTGCCCTCCTCTTTACTCTCCTTTTGATTCTCCTTTTGGGAATTAGAATCTCCTAACAATAAATTATAGAAGAGTAGTAGATGAGGGTTATACGGGCTATTGCCGGGGACATTTGGTGAGCCCTTAACTGAGGCAAGAACTTCATCCACTGAATCAGCAAACTCTTTATAAGATATAAACAATGCTTCCTGGCTGTCATCTGGCTTTTCGGCTTGTAGTGCAAACAACAGATACTTCTTGTTTTGTTTAGTTGCAATTTTAGGTATAAGGGATGTTATGGTTGATGATTGGGATGATGATTGATCTGTTGATTGGGAGTTTGTCACTAAATCATCAGCTGTGCCTAAGTCGGTGGCAATCGCAATTACATGCCGTTCTGTTTCTATATATAAGTGGGAATCGCTGCCCATCATCAATTCACCGTGCTGGAGTCCTGGCATTGCCGCCGCATCAATTGGAAGCCCCCAGCAAATGCTGTTAATATGAATATGAGCGTTGTCTTCTTGATCTTGGCACGAATCAGGGTGTAATCTTAACAATGCTCGCAGAAGAACATTATTTAACCCATGTTTCTGCTGTGGGTCAAGTAAAAATAGCAGCAGGTGTTTAGCGGATTTTATGTGTTCGTTTATAGCCAATGTTTAGGTTAGGAGGGCGTCGGTCATTATTTCTACCAGGGCAAAGCCAGAGTGCTTCATCGCTTTGCCAATAGCTGCGTCCACATCGGCTGAGTTATTAGGACCTACTCTTATGCCCAATCCTCCGCAGGAATCAACAAACTTTGAAAAGTCGGGGTTATGCAAAGAGGTCTGCCACACATCAAATCCACCAATCCGTTGTTCTTTGCTGATTTTGCCAAGCTCTTGGTTATGCAACAATATATGAGTGATATTCATCTTATACTTTATGGCGGTGGTGATATCCGCCAAATATTGCCCCAAGCCACCATCTCCAGAAATAGAGATTACCTTGCGTCCCTTAAATTTAGGGTCATCCTCTTGAGTCGCCGTCCAGGCGCCTATAGCCGCTGGCAAGGCAAAGCCAATTGAACCCAGATAGCCCGACATAAGCACTGCCTGATTATCTTTGGATTCAAAGTACCTGCCAAAAGAATAGGTGTTGTTGCCAACGTCAACTGCGATTACCGCATCCTTAGGGGCATGTTTTGCCAGCGATTCAAAGATAAGGCACGAGTTTATGCCCTTGCCATTATCATCTTTCATCCGCTTACTTTTTTCCTCACGCCATAATCTCCATCTTTCGGCAACCTCATCTTTTCTATCCTCCTTAGCGCATCCTTGCAGCTGCTCGCGCAACAGATTAGCGCTTACTCCAATCTCGCCCCATAGCGGCACATCCACCGCATGGAACTTGCCGAGGTTCATTAAGTCATAATCAACTTGAATCAATTTCTTCTTGGTGGTGATGCCAGTATGGTTGCTAAAGCTGGCACCAAACACTAAAATTGTGTCACACTCATTCATAAACCAGCTGGCGATAGGTGTTCCACTTCTGCCAAGGACTCCACAAGCCAGTGGATGGCTATCCGCAATCACTCCTTTGCCCTTAAACGTAGTAAGGAGCGGAACATTTAATTCTTCCGCCAAGGGAATAATTTTATCCATTTCAAATCTTGCGCCATGCCCACAGATAATAATTGGCTGCTTGGCATCTTTCAACATCTTAACTGCATCATCCAGCGACTGTTGAGCTGGTATTATCTCACGATTAGCTACACGTCCAGCTGGGCTGCCAGGGGCGCTATTTTCAACAGCAGGATGGGTTTGAACTTGATCGGGGAATATTAGGTGGGATACATTGCGGTTAAGCAGGGAGCTCTTGCATGCCAGATTTATCAACTCTGCGTGTTTGCTATCTGGTAACACAACCTGACTAAACTGAGCCACTTGTCCAAATGCTGCCTGCAGGTCTATTTCCTGGAAAGCTCCAGGACCTAAGAATTGGCTTTCCACCTGACCAGATAGTGCCAATACTGGCGCCCTATCAACATGAGCGTCCCATAAGCCCGTCAACAGATTAGTGGAACCAGGTCCAGCTATAGCCAAGCATGCGGCAGGTCTGCCAGTTAGTTTGGCATAGCCAGAACAGGCAAATGCCGCACTGCCCTCGTGGCGGACGCCAAAGTAATTCATATCTCCTTTTTTACACTGGCGACGAATCGCATCGGCAAGTCCTAAATTGGAATGCCCCACCATGCCAAACACCTGACGCACTCCCCAATTAACCATGGTCTGCGCCATGATATCACTAACTGTGGTTTCATGTGCCTGTTCTTCTTCCAATGCCACATACACACCATCCTCACGCTCCTCCACTTCAAAGGTTGGCACTCCATCTTCATGGGTTCCTGGCGATAAGCCAGTTATTGGGTGAAAGTCCCAGCCATGCCAAGGACAACGCAACATGCCGTTTTCAATTGAGCCCTCTCCCAAGGGTCCTCCTTGATGCGGACATCTATTATCCATGGCGCCATATTTGCCTTGAAACTTGGTAATGCACAGGGTTTGATTACCGCATGAAACTGAAGTAACCCTGTTATCTTGTAGTTCTGTGGTTTTAAGAACTTTGAACCATTTTTTTGCCATCGTACTTTCTATTGTGTGTTATGTTTTGTATTATATTCTGTATTGTATATTGCGCTGGTTAACTTCTTCTTACCCCAGCATAAGGAATGCCAGATAGATCGGCAATGTCCTTATTAAAGGTGGTAAGGTCATCAAGTGATAATTTATTGATGTGGTCATGCCCGCAAGCACGCGCCATTATTTGCATCAACTTAACTGAAGCAGAGAAAAACCTTGCCAACCGCTTAGCTGATTCATCAATTATCAAACGAGCCCGTAAGTCATCCTTCTGGGTGGCAATACCTACTGGGCAGTTATTGGTATGGCAGGCGCGCATTCCCAAACAACCTATCGCCTGCATCGCTGAATTGGCAAGAGCTATGCCATCCGCCCCCAAAGCCAACGCCTTAATAAAATCTGCGGGCATCCTTAAGCCACCAGTTATTATAAGAGCAACATCAGGGCGCGCCATCTTATCCAGATGCCTTCTTGCTCTTGCCAAAGCGGGAATTGTGGGAACAGATATATTGTCACGAAAAATAAGTGGCGCTGCTCCAGTGCCACCGCCCCTGCCATCTAAAATAATATAATTTACTCCTATGTCCAGTGCCGCATCTATGTCCTTCTCAATATGTTGTGCGGAAAGTTTATAGCCAATCGGAATCCCACCAGTTACCTCGCGCACCTTAGTAGCAAAATCCCTTAGCTCACTTATGCTATCCCAATCGGGAAAGCGCGATGGTGAGATTGCCGCAGTGCCTTCCTTAAGTCCGCGCACCTTGGCAATCTTGCCAGAAACCTTAGCGCCTGAAAGATGTCCGCCTGTACCTGTTTTAGCTGCCTGCCCTCCTTTGAAGTGAAACGCCTGACATTTTTTAACCTTATCCATAGAATAGCCAAAACGGGCTGATGCCAATTCATAAAAATAACGGCTATTGTTTTTTTGTTCTTCGGGTAACATGCCCCCTTCCCCACTGCATATACCTGTTCCCGCCATTTCCGCTCCTTTTGCCAAAGCAATTTTTGCTTCTTCTGATAGGGCGCCAAAGCTCATATCTGAAACAAATAATGGTATCTTCAAACGTAAGGGTTTTTTTGTTCCTTTACCTATTACTAAGTCAGTTCCTACTTTCTCGTCATCAAGTAAAGGAAATTTATGCAACTGGGCGGTTATAAGTTGAATATCATCCCAACCAGGCAGCTTATGATAGGGCACGCCCATAGCACCCATTTCGCCATGTTCTCCTTGCAAGCCATATTTTGCAAGGTTTTGGATTGCCTTGTTGTGGGGTTCGGCGGATGTTGGACTTTTGCTTTTGTGATCGGCATATTGTCCTAAATATTCTTTACGTTTATAGGGCTGCGGGTTTGCTTCTTCCCATGCTGCTACTTCATCTTTATCAACCCATACCTTGCCATCTTCCACCCAAGCGCTAAATTTATGCAGCTTCTCATTTTTGTTATAAGAGCTGATGCCGCTATCATATTTAAAATCCCAGCCATGTACTCCACATACTACATTCTCCCCACTGATGTGACCGTCTGCTAGCATAGCCCCACGATGGAGACATCTGCCATATAATACTGAAACCTTATCCCCGTAGCGGACTACTATTAAATCAACATTAGCTACTAATACCCCTTTAATTTCTTGTTCTTTTAATTCTTTCCAATTACAAATACTTAATTTTTTCATAGATAATAATATACCATATCCTTTTACTCAAAAGTATAGCCAAATAATTCAATATCTTTGTGGTAAATCTCAGCCACCTTATCAATAAGAGCGGTATCGTAGAAATCGCGATAATCCTTATAATCTTTTTCTTTACGGTCTGTAGCAGGCGTAACATTGTGCTCTACACGCGGGACCTTACATCCTAATAAGTCCTCAAATACATCAAATATATCCACATCTTCAAGACGGTGAACATCTGTAACCATAATTTCTTGGCTATCATTAACCAAATATTCATATTGCTGATGCCAGCCGCCAGGGCGCCATTCATAATACTCATCCGCTATCCAACGCTGATTGACCCACTGCTTAAAAGACATATTAGCAGGGATTCTCCACAAGAACGACTCAGTTGATAAACCATAAAGATAGGCAGATACACATCTTCTCCAAGGATTTCTGACAAAAGCTAAAGAACGGTTATGAATCTTAAATCCGCGTCTCTTTGCCTCCATATAAGTAAAATGGTCTGAAAACTTCCCGTTCCCATCGTTATAAGAATAGCTGTTATATTTCATCCAATTCCCTGTAAATTGATGATATGCAAAAATTCCTTCAAGTACAGTAGTTCCACCGGTCTTGGGAACATGAAAAAATGTTACCCCTTCTCCATTTTTACCTATGAAGTTAATCATCGGATTTATTCATAAGTATTTCTATAAAAATGATGGACAGGACCATTACCCTTGCCTAAATTAATATCAACTGCTGCCTGTATTGCCCCCTGAAGATAAATGTCAGCTCGCCTAACCGCCTGCGTTAGTGACATGCCTCGCGCCAAATAAGCACAGATAGCCGCAGATAATGTGCAACCAGTGCCATGAGTATTAGTGGTTTCAATTCTTTCTTTCTCAAGCAACTCTTTATGTTCTTTCGTCAACAGATAATCCTTAATCATAGTCCCCTTACCATGACCCCCCTTAAGTAAGACCGCTGTAGTATCCTTGCCTCCCATATCAAGTAGCCCTTGTGCCGCCTCCCATGGATTTTTGATAATCTCATCTTCTGTCACTTGCAGCAATACCGCTGCCTCAGGCAGATTGGGGGTTATAATATCTGCCAGTGGTAGAAGTTGGCTTTTAATTGCGTCAACCGCATCATCTGTTAGTAATCTATCACCGGACTGAGCAACCATAACTGGATCCACAACAACTGGTTTCAGAGAAAATTTCTTTATCCCTGCAACTACCGCAGTCACAATATCTTTATTAGCCAGCATTCCTATCTTTACTGCATCTATATGTATATCAGTGCATACTGCATTTAGCTGCTGGGTGACAAAGTTGGCAGAGACCTCACTCACCCCTTCAACACCACAAGTGTTTTGTGCGGTTAACGCAGTTATGACGCTCGCCCCATATACTCCAAGAGCAGAAAAAGTTTTGATATCGGCTTGGATACCCGCCCCTCCTCCTGAATCAGAACCAGCGATGGTAAGAGCTTTAGCTATTTCCAATTACTTAGCTTGCGTTTTATTTTACGAGATATTGCAGCGGGGTCATCCGCTTTGGAAATGGCAGCTATGATTGCAATACCATCAAGGTTATATTGCTGTAGTTGATCCATATTGTCTTGGTTAATCCCACCAACACCAAAAATAGCGGAGTCACTTTCCTTTCTGATGTGTTGCGTAATTTTTTGTAATTGGTCAAAGTCCATTATATCTTGCATCAATTTGCTCATGCTGGGGAACATTGCCCCTAAGCCCACGTAATCAATACACTCATAAGGGGCATTAAGTGCTTCATCGTAAGAGTGAATGGTTAATCCAATAATTGCTTCTTTGCCGAGTATTGTTCTTGCTTCAATTGGCGACATGTCTTCTTGCCCTAAATGAACCCCATTACAATGAATTTCCTTGCCTAACTGCGGCACGTCATTAATTAATAACAAAGCATTATAGGGGGTAATTTTTTGTTGGATTGCTTCAGTGATTGCGATAATCTGCTGCTCAGAGGTGTCTTTTGCTCTTAATTGCACTAACTGTGTACCGCCTTTAACTGCTTGCTCGCTAAGATAAGGCAGGTTATTCATACCATAAGATGAATCCGCAATGAAATAAAGATAAGGCGGTTCGCCCAAAATATTATTGAGTTTGCTCATAAATGAGGATAGTCCTTTTTCAGTTCCATAAATTTGTTCTCTACATCTCGTGATAAAAAATATCTCTTGGTAGCATTCTGCCAAACCTGCATCATGTGCTTCTGATGCCAGGTGTTGTTACCATGTATATTATAAATGTATAGTTCAGGAAGGTCAAGTGCCACCACTTTACGTTTACCCACTAAACGATGAACTGCAGGATAATCTTCTGCCCTTGCCCAATGAGGATAAGAGGTCATCATAAGTTTTTTCGCCAATATCGTCCCTTCCCATAAACGATTATCTGAAATAGCCAATCTCTTTGTGCTATCATGTAACAATATCTCACGTAATAAAAAACAAGCATCTGTATCATATTGTAAACAGGCAGCTAATTGATAGTTAATTTTTTGCGGGTGAAATAAATCATCATCGTCCCACTGACATACATATTCACCATGCGCCAAACTCACAGCGCGGTTTCTTAACTTGCCTAAAGAAGTCGGTTTTTCATTACGCTGATAGAAAATTAACGGACTGTTTAATTTACTTATTTTATCTTGTAGTTCATAGCCGCCCTCATCAATAATAATTAGTTCTTTGTTGGGATAGGACTGAGCCAAAAAACATTCTACTGACTTCATTGCTGCTATATGCCTATCCTTGGTAACTAACAGCGCAGATACTAAGGGCAACTTATCATTAGTTGGTAGCTGTTTTGTAGCTGCTGCCAAATTGATTATCTCGTCACGATAAACCTTGCCTTTGTTCAAGATGAGTGCCCTGCACTCAGAAGTATCCACTTTATCTGTAGACATTTTTGCGCTTGTAGCAGTTGCCGATAACGGATATTGAGATTCATTGGAAAGGTTAGGAGAGGTATGAGGCAATGGCTGAGGATTTTGTTTTAGATAGGCGCGAATACGAAAGTTAAAGAATAATTTAGGCATCAATGCGTCTCCTAGTATTTCTCTCAGCAACTTGACAATACTAATACCCCATTCCAATATAAAATTTTTCTTCCACCAGCTTCCCATCCAGTGGTGCTGTGCATAAGCATCTTCTGCTATATCCTTACTTTCAATACGACGTCGGTCTTTTTCATCGCTAAACACTGTCCCAAAACATCTACCTTCCGCTATAGGTATTGTTGGAGTGAATTCTATATGAGCTGCAGTTAGCATAAAAGGACCTGTGGCATCCAGTATATCAAGTTCATCTTTATGCCCTTCAAGCATTTTTATAACTTGCTGCCAAAAAGGATGACGCGGCACTGAAGCCATCAGAGCATTGGATACTATGTAATCCAGGTTTCTAACACGTGCTTTATGTTTTTGAAAATGCAATTGAGGTTCTGGGATTAGCAATATATCCTTGGATACCAGAATTTTGTCCAGCGGACGCAAGCATTCAAAGTCCATATCAGCATAAATACCACCATAATGATAAAGCAAAAAATAACGAAAGGCATCTACCCTCATAATATTGTGAGGATAAGCATCAAAGACCGGCAAGAAAGTAGGATAGTGTTGCTTAAAAAAACTTTGAATGGCTAAGTCATCCCAAAACCTATATTCCCAGTTCGGGTTGTGCCTCCTCCATGATTTCTGAAATCCCTGCAAAGAAGCTGGTATATTGTTATCCTTATATGTTTGATGCAATATAAGGGGTATACGCATATTCATTATTTTTTACTTTATTTCTCTGAACTTAAAGGTGTCCTTAATACCCAGTATACGCAGAACAGTCCGCCGCAACCTATTGATATATAACAATAGATTCAATGCACCTCTGGTTGAATAATAAAAAGCCAAGCCAATAATAGGAGGATAAATGTAATCATAAGCAATATCTACCTTTAATAAAAAAGAAAATGTTCCTTTATATCCCATGTGCTGCACTACCGATGGTCTAGTGCATAGAAGGGGATACTGGTTGATACTCATCCGATGGTTAATTGCCTCATCCCAATAGGGTGATATAGGAACAAAAACCTTTTCGTAAGTATCCTTATCAAAAAACATATTCACTCCTCCGAAAGATTTTTTACGATAATAGTCCTGGTATTTCTCAATAACAGGATGATTGATGGTGTTAAATCCTGAGACAATCATGGGCTGTGATAACTTCTCTCTTGCATAAACCTCTTTTAGTCGCTTAAGCCAATATGGTTTAACTACGGTATCTGAATCTATGATACATATATACTTACAATGGCGTTGATAAAATAAATAGTTTATAGTGAAACTGAGGTTATCATGCAAGGTCTTAGTTAAGTGGTAACTATCTCTGTGTTGACGTCTAATTGCCACACAATCGGCATCCTTATGTTGAAAGCCCTCTATAGTATTGATGACTCTTGGATCATCACTTACATCATCAACAAACGCCACCATGCTGTCGTTAAGATCCGACTTAGCAATTGATTTTAGAAACTTATTAACATAATTGAAGCGGTTAAATACTGGAACTACTAAACCTACGTCATAGCGTTGTTTAAGAGGCGAATCAGGGCACTTAATTAAATATTCTGCCATCCTACTTAGTGATACTTTATAATCATACTGATGTATACCATTATAACAGTATATTAATTCAATAAAAAATATTATAAGAATGGCTAAGATATTCGCTCGTAAATTATTAAATTTGCTGATTAGTGTGCGTGATTCCATTATTTCAACGTTAAATGGAGTTACTCTGCAGCAATTATTGCCGAATGCGCGCTTTACTAATCCCTCTGATTGCTATAAAAATGTCCCACGCAATAGAATTAGGAAAATTGGAGGAATTGGAAATGGGAGTCAGCCACCATCAGTGCTTATATTGATAATAGGCAAGAATGTGGAAAGATTCTTACCAACTCTTGAGAATAATCTTCAATCACTCAGCTACCCTAAGTATCTTATAAGTATAGGGATGCTGGAAGGCGATAGTACTGATGACACTTATGGACAGATGCAAAAAATGACTGAGCGGCTGCAACAAAGCTTTCATAAAGTAGAACTTCATAAGAAAGATTTTAGCAGTGCTGCCAGCATTGATCATAGAAGGTGGAAACTCAAAGCGCAATTGATGAGGCGAACTATCATTGCCAAGGCGCGCAATCATCTGTTAAAGTTATGCTTAAAAGATGAGCATCAATGGGTACTATGGATTGATGCAGATGTTATGAGTTGGGATAAAGATGTAATTGAGCAGTTACTTAGCTTCAACAAAGATATAGTTGCGCCACATTGCGTTAGAGAAGATGGTAAAACCTTTGATCTGAATAGTTTCAAGTATAAGCAAGATAGAAAGAAAAACTGGCGCAGCTACATAAAGGATGGACTATTGCAACCGCCGCGTAGTTTTGGGCGGCTATATTTATCGGATTTACAAGAATATGATTTAGTTTCTTTGGATGGGGTTGGCGGTACTATGCTGTTGGTTAATGGAGAGTTACATCGCAAAGGATTGCTCTACCCAGAAGATATCTACCATCTGCACATTGAAACAGAGGCATTGGCTTTTATGGCGCGCGACATGGGAAGCGAATGCTGGGGTGCCCCCCATGTCACCATAGTGCATCCCTCATATTAACTTGCGCAGGAGCTAATCAGTTTGGATAAATACTGGATGAAAATAGCTCTGCAACTAGCAGAAAAAGCTGCTAATGCCGCTGAAGTTCCAGTAGGGGCGGTAATTGTAAGAGAGGACGAAATAATTGGCAAAGGATTCAATTGTCCAATATCCACAAACGACCCCACCGCCCATGCTGAGATTATTGCAATTCGGAACGCAGCATCTAATAGTGGCAACTATAGATTAAATGGAACAACCCTTTATGTAACTGTGGAACCCTGCGCTATGTGCGCTGCGGCGATTAGTAATGCCAGAATTAAACAAGTGGTTTATGGCTGTGAAGAGCCCAAGTCAGGGGCATTAGTAAGCAGCGGAGAAATATTAGAAGGCAAGATGTTAGGTTGGAAGTTCTCTCACCGTGGTGGAGTTCTTGCTGATGAAGCGCGGGAATTAATGCAGGTCTTTTTTGCCGCCCGCCGTCCTTAGTAGCTCCAAATCCCTCCTAATTTTTAATAATATCTATGCTTATTCCCATTCAATGGTGGCTGGGGGTTTTGAAGAATAGTCAAATACAACCCTGCTGACAGAAGTAATCTCATTCATTATCCGTGATGATATTTTGGTTAAAATATCATTGGGAATAACCGCGCTTTCCGCTGTCATAAAATCCATAGTTACTACTGCTCTTAGGCAAATAACATAACCATAAGAGCGAGCATCTCCTATAACTCCAACGGACTTCACTGGAAGAAAAACACAAAATGCCTGACTAATTTTGTTGTAATGGTCGGACTTTCGGAGCTCATCAATAAATATGTAATCTGCATCCCTAAGTATCTCTAAATATTCTTCTTTCACTTCACCTAATATCCGCACAGCTAAACCAGGACCAGGAAAAGGATGACGCCCTAATATATGATGAGGAATCCCTAGTTCGCTACCAATCTTCCTAACTTCATCTTTAAACAACATACGCAGTGGTTCCAATAAAGGAAGCGTCATTGTTTCTGGCAATCCTCCCACATTGTGGTGGGATTTTATAACCTGAGCTACCGATGCCTCATTCCCCGATGATTCAATAACGTCCGGGTATATAGTTCCCTGCACTAACCATTGCGCTCCCCCTATTTTTTTGGCATGCTCCTCAAACAAGTCAATGAATAGTTTGCCTATAATTTTACGTTTTTGTTCGGGATCGGTTACCCCCTTAAGTGCTGCAAGAAAAATTGCCGCAGCATCCACCAGCACAACTTTAATATCCAACTCAGATAAAGCATTAACCACATCTTGAGCTTCGTTCTTACGCAAGAGCCCATTATCAATTAAAATCGGTACAATGTTTTTGCCAAAAACCTTTTGCACCAATACTGTTGCCACTGTTGAATCTACTCCTCCTGATAGGGCAATAAGCGCTTTATCCTGCGGGTTTATACGCTGTTGCATATCCTCAACTATGGATTCTACAATATTCTTGCTAACCCAGTTGTTAGCGCAACCACTTATGTCTGAGGCAAAACGGCATAGCAGTTCACTGCCGCCTGGTGTATGGGATACTTCTGGATGAAATTGCAAAGCATATATTGACTTGGCAGGGTTTTCAAAAGCGGCAATAATTCCATCATCACTGCGCGCGGTGCATATAAAATCTTGCGGTAGAGAGTGAACTTCATCGCCATGACTCATCCAAACATCTTCAATATTATCGCCTAAAAGAATACTCTTTTGCAGTACTTCTAACTTGCCACGACCATATTCTCCACTTGTCCCTTTGCGCACCTGCCCTCCATATATTCGCGCCAATAATTGCATGCCATAGCATATTCCAAGAATTGGTACTGTTAAATTATTAATGAACTTTAGCAGTGCTTCTTCGTCATTGGTAGTAGTAGAACGGTGACTGCCAGCGAGAATGATTCCTTTGCCGTTAAATTTGTTAAGTTCTTTATGGTTATTACACGAGAGAATGTAAGAATAATACCCTCCTTCTCTAAGTCGTCTAGCAATTAGTTGTGTGTATTGAGAACCAAAGTCAACGATTAGTATTTCATCTTTCATCTTACGTCTTTTATCTTAGACGCAAGTTTAACTCGTTAGCAATAAACCATTTATAGGTTGCCTCCATACCTTGCTTAATATCTGTTTTACTACGCCAGCCCAAATCTGCGAGCAATGAAACATCCAACAATTTGCGCGGGGTTCCATCTGGCATCTTATCATCCCACACTATTTCTCCTGAGAAACCTACAATTTCTTTGACAAGGTTTGCCAACTCCTTAATTGATATGTCAGTTCCACTGCCCACATTTATATGCGAGCGCATCTCATAAGTCCGTTGAGCTAATTTTTCCTTAGGAAGATTCATTATAAATAATGCGGCATCTGCGAGATCGTCCACATAAATAAATTCACGGCACGGCGAACCAGTACCCCATAGCACAATTTGGGATTGGTTTTGTTTTTTTGCAAGATGGAACTTATGCAGCATGGCAGCGGCAACATGGCTATTTTTTAGATGAAAGTTATCTCCTATTCCATAAACATTGGTTGGCATAAGTGAACGGAAGTCGGTTTGATGCTGACGATTAAATGATTCACATAATTTTATGCCAGCAATCTTGGCAATTGCGTACGGCTCATTAGTTGGTTCCAGCACCCCAGTTAAAAGAGAATCTTCTGTCATGGGTTGCTTGGCATGTTTGGGGTAAATACAAGAACTGCCAAAGAACAATAGGCGCTTAACATTAAATTTATGAGAAGAACTGATAATGTTACTAGCAATCATCAGGTTATCATAAATAAAATCTGCAGGATAAGTGTTATTGGCGTAGATACCGCCGACTTTAGCGGCAGCTAAAAAAACATAATCTGGTTTATGAGAGGCAAAAAAATCATGAGTTTGCTGTTGGTTAGTTAAATCAACTTCGGCATGACGTGCCTTGATTATATTACTATAGCCAGCTGCTTGCAGTGCTCGCGCTACCGCAGAACCTACCATACCGCTGCTACCAGTAACTAGAATTTTTGACTGTTTTTCCATCATAAATAAGATTAATTAGTTCTGCGGGACAGAGTCAGAGAGTTAATTTTTCTACAGGCAATATTGCAATATTATCATTTTTGCAAAGCTGCGAGTTCAGAGTTTGTCATTTCTTCAATAATCTCCTCCAAAGTTATGCGCGGTTTCCAGCCCAATTCTTTGCGCGCTTTGGAAGCATCTCCTATTAAAAGGTCAACCTCTGTAGGACGAAAATAACGTTCATCAATAATCACAATTTCTTTTCCTGTTGCTTTGTTGATGCCTACTTCTTCTGTCCCCTGCCCCTGCCAAGCAATATCTATACCTACACACTCAAATGATTTCTCCAAGAAAAAACGCACTGATTCAGTGCGACCAGTTGCCAAAACAAAATCATCTGCCTTATTATGCTGTAGCATCAACCACATACCATATACGTAATCTTGAGCATGTCCCCAATCCCTTTGTGCGTCTAAATTGCCAATATACAGTTTTTGTTGAACCCCTTCTTTAATGCGAGCTGCAGAACGAGCGATTTTTCTGGTTACGAATGTCTCTCCTCTAAATGGCGACTCATGATTAAATAAAATTCCATTGCTGGCGAACATATCATAAGATTCGCGATAATTAATCGTGATCCAGTAGCCAAAAACTTTAGCTGCCGCATAAGGAGAGCGTGGATAAAAAGGCGTTGTCTCTTTTTGGGGCACCTCAAGAACCTTACCAAACATCTCACTGGAAGAGGCCTGATAAAATTTCACTTTTTTATCCATCCCCATAGAATGAATGGCTTCCAATATCCTAAGAGTCCCTGTGGCATTAGCATCCGCAGTATATTCAGGCATATCAAATGATACCCGCACATGACTCTGTGCTGCAAGATTATATACTTCATCTGGCTGTACTTGATTAAGAATACGGACTACTGTCGAAATATCAGTGAGATCTCCAAAGCTTAGGAATAAGGATACACCTTGATTGTGCGGGTCTTCATATAACGTATCAATCCTTCCTGTATTGATAAGTGAAGAGCGCCTTTTTATACCATGAACTTCATATCCTTTTTCCAGCAATAATTTAGCTAGATAATATCCATCTTGTCCAGTTATGCCCGTAATAAGCGCTTTCTTTTTACTACTCATATTTCATAATTATATGGAATAAATTATGGAATATCGTTGTTATAGCATGTATTATTGTTTGAAATAATAGATTATTGCGGGTTTCCTATGGTATCATAATAAATAATAAATTTTATGAAAGACCATATTAGTATTCTCGGGGCACGCACTCATAATCTGAAAAACATTGATCTGGATATTCCACGTGATAAGCTAGTGGTAATAACTGGTATATCTGGTTCAGGTAAGTCGTCATTGGCATTTGATACTCTCTATGCAGAGGGGCAAAGAAGATATACAGAGTCATTATCTGCTTATGCGCGACAGTTTCTGTCAATGATGGAGAAGCCAGACATGGATTCAATAGATGGCTTGTCCCCTTCTATTGCAATTCAGCAAAAAAGCGCCTCGCATAATCCACGTTCAACTGTGGGAACGGTTACCGAAATTCATGATTATCTACGTCTGTTATATGCGCGTGCTGGCACCGCTTATTGCCCTGACCATAATATTCCACTAGAGGCGCAAGTCATAAGCGAGATGACCGATAAGGTGATACAACAATATGACAATGAGCGAGTGATGATAATGGCGCCCATAATAAGAGGACGCAAAGGGGAATACATTGGTATGCTGGAAAATCTGCATCGTCAAGGATATATAAGAGCGCAGATTGACGGCATCATTTATGAACTTGATAATCCTCCTAAACTGGATAAGAACAAGAAGCATAATATTAATGCAATAGTTGATCGCCTAAGAGTAAAACAAGATTCTGCTTTAAGAATTGCCGAGTCCTTGGAGAATGCGCTTAAACTCAGTGATGGGCTGGCAAGGGTAGAACCGATAGATGTTGAAAAAGATAATAAAAAGCAGGGAAAGAAGAATAATAGTAAAGGACTAATGTTTTCTTCTAAGTTCTCATGCTCGCAATGCGATTACAGCATCCCCGAACTGGAACCTCGTTTATTTTCGTTTAATAATCCACATGGTGCCTGCTCACATTGCCAAGGGCTTGGCAATAAGAAGTTTTTTGACATAAAACGACTTGTGCATGAGGAGTTATCTTTAAACGAAGGGGCTATCCGTGGCTGGAATAGACGCAATCCTTACTCTTTTGCTATGTTACAAGATGTCTGTTCCCATTACAACATTCCAATGGATAAGGACTTCAAGAAGTTAAAAGATACAGATAAAGATATCTTGTTAAATGGCAGCAGCGGTGAGAAAATTTCTTTCCACTCAGGCAGATATAACAAGTACCGCTCTTATGAAGGAGTCATTCCCAATCTTAAAAGACGTTATCAAGAAAGTGAGTCATTTGCCATTCAAGAGGAATTAAATAAATATATGAGTATATCGCGTTGTCCTGAATGCGAGGGTTCGCGACTTTGCAAAGAGGCATTTCATGTGCGAATAAATGATAAGAATATTGCTTGGATTAACCAACTACCTATTGACAAGTGCCGTGATTTCTTTGAGAAGCTAAAAATAAGTGGTAAGAAAGGAGTGGTGGCGGAAAAAATTCTTAAAGAAGTGCGCTCAAGATTACTGTTCTTAACCGATGTAGGTCTGGGATATCTAACGTTGGAACGTAGTGCCGAAACTTTATCAGGTGGTGAAGCGCAAAGAATTCGCCTTGCCAGTCAAATAGGTTCTGGTCTGGTGGGTGTGCTTTATGTCTTAGATGAGCCATCCATAGGTTTGCATCAAAGGGATAATCAACGTCTACTTAATACTCTAAAGAACTTACGCGAATTAGGTAATAGTGTCTTAGTGGTGGAGCATGATAAGGAAACAATGATGGAGGCAGATCATATTATTGATATAGGACCAGGAGCAGGAATTCATGGAGGGGAATTAGTGGCTCAAGGAAAAGCCAAAGATATAATGAAAGTAAAGAATTCTCTCACTGGAGATTATCTTGCCGGGAGAAAAAAAATAGAAATTATATCCAAAAAGTATTCTTACGATAAGGATAAACTGGTCGTTGTGAAAGGGGCAAAGGGGAATAATCTAAAAAATGTGGAATTGAAACTTCCACTAGGATTATTTACTTGTGTCACTGGAGTATCAGGTTCCGGTAAATCAACCTTAATAAACCAGACCCTATATCCTATAGCAGCAAGAGAGCTTAATAATGCCTCTTTGATAGAACCTAAACCTTATGATAGTATCAAGGGGTTGGATATGTTAGATAAGGTTATTAGTATTGATCAAAGCCCTATTGGTAGAACTCCGCGTTCAAATCCTGCCACCTATACTGGGCTTTTCACATACATAAGAGAACTATTTGCCGCCACTCAAGAGTCAAGGACGCGTGGTTATAATCCTGGTAGATTTAGTTTTAATGTTAAAGGCGGCAGGTGTGAAGCATGTCAAGGAGATGGATTGATTAAAGTAGAAATGCACTTTTTATCAGATATATATGTCCCATGTGATTCTTGCAGAGGTAAAAGGTATGGTCGTGAAACCCTGGAAATACAGTATCGCGGTAAAAACATATATGATGTTTTAGAAATGACGATTGAAGAGGCGAATGAGTTTTTTACTAATATCCCATCACTGAAGCAAAAACTTCAGGTACTAATGGAGGTTGGGCTTAGCTATCTTAAGTTAGGACATAGCGCTCCGCTGTTATCTGGCGGGGAAGCACAAAGAATTAAACTTTCTAAAGAATTAAGTCGTAAGAACACAGGGCAAACTCTTTATATATTGGATGAGCCGACGACTGGGCTTCATTTCCATGATGTGCAGCAGCTACTTAATGTTTTACATAAGCTTAGAAATCTAGGCAACACCATAGTAGTCATAGAACACAATTTAGATGTAATTAAGACCGCGGACTGGGTTATAGATATGGGACCAGAAGGAGGGAACAACGGGGGAGTTATCATAGGATGTGGTGAACCGCAAGAGTTAGCTAAACAAAAAGATTCTGTAACTGGCAAGTATCTAAAGGATATTGTGTAACATAATGATTGAAGTATTTAATAGTAATGCAACTTAAGTTTAATAACATAGAAGAACTTACTACTGCTCTAAAACAAGGTGAAATGATTGTTTTGTGTGATGATAAGGAAAGAGAGAACGAAGGCGATATTGTCATGGCAGCAGAGAAAGTTGCGGCGTGGCATATTAATTTTATGGCTACTGAAGCGCGAGGGCTAATATGTATTGCCTTAACTCCGAGCAGATGCCGTGAACTTAATCTTTCTTTAATGGTTGACAATGAAGATAACAACTCGGAGCATGGCACTAATTTTACTGTTTCGGTGGATGCTAAAGAAGGCATTAGCACTGGCATATCTGCAGAAGATAGAGCCAGAACTATACAGACCATAGTTGACTCTAATACAAAACCTTATGAGTTAGTTCGCCCTGGACATATTTTTCCTATAATGGCTCATCCGCAAGGAGTATTAGGGCGTGCGGGTCACACTGAAGCAGCTACAGAATTAGCGGCATTGGCGGGACTAATGCCAGCAGCGGTGATAGTGGAAATAATGAACCCTGATGGGACTATGGCACGCGATGTACAGTTGCAAGAATTTGCCGCTATGTATAAGCTTAAGATTGGTACAATAGAAGATTTAATCAGCTATAAAAAGCTAGAAAAAACGAGAGAAAATAGATAAATCTATATTTTCAATCTATATAGCATAGCTAAAGGATTATTTTCTATCAGTTCAAAATATCTTTCATCATAGTTCCTGAAGAAAAACATCTGAGTAAAATTGGACTTAAATGCCTCAGGTCCCATTACATATACTATTCCATAATATCCCGATATGATGACATGATAGTATCCCAAACTATTAATATTAGTGGTAGTCATTTCTGATTGATTATTTCTGACTTGGTGGCTGTGTATAGAGTTGAGCTTGCCTACCACCTTACCTTTCTCCAATAACTCACCCTTGGCAATATCAGCAACCACTGAATTAGGAAGTAATATTCGTTGATTTTCTTGATCCACTCTGTAATGACGCGTAGTAATTAAAGGCGCTCTTCTAACCTTGCCAGTTGCCAGGTTTAAATCGCTAAAATAACGAACAACTCCGTAAATAGGAAGCATCTGGTATGGCATATAAATATAAATCTCGCGGGTTTTCTCTCTTTGCAATGCATAATTTGGTGATGCCATGCTATTTATAAAATCTGCGGGATTAAAACCTTCTCTACGAGCTCCGAGTAACCTATCCATTGTAGTACCGTCTCGGCTACTTAGGGCACTATCCTCATATATTTCAACGCCCTCTCTAATAAGGTTAGCAGCCAATATTGGTGAAGTGGAAGCAAATGCCTTAGATACCACATAGTTATCTTTATCATGCTTGCCCCCGTTAATAATGTTTCTCATATCAGAATAAAAACTCATTACATAACCATAATCCCACCAAGAAATAATGTAATCTTCATTTGATGTTTTCTCATTTAATCTTTGTAACATATCCACTTGAGGTAGTTGAGCAACTGTCCTTGGTCTGTAGTTGTATGCTAAATCAAATCCAGGATATAAACAACCAGCTAATAGCAACGCAGCAATTGCCCAATTAAGAAATTTAATTTTGTGCAGTTGTTTTACATAAGCGTAACGACTAATTAGAAGTATAAGATAAGCTGTGCCTACCGAAAGAATGGGAACGAGATATAAACTAAACCTTATTCCTCCCTCCAAAGAGAACAATCCTATTCCCAAAAGGACACCCCCAACAACCAGTAAGGGGTATCTAAAAAGCGCTAATATAGCGCCTGCTAAACCCAACCAAAAAAGAAATATATAGCCGCTTGTCTCACGAGTTAATTGAATAAGATTTATCTTACGCGCCTCAACAATAGTTCCCGCCACTTGATAAAAATTCCAACCCTGCCCAGAAAATCTATTACCCACTCCTCTACTTGCTGAACCATAGAACCCCATATAACTTCTGACAACGCTATATAGAGGGGATTGATACACAGTATAAATAACAAATAACGCAGCAGCCGCTTGCCATGCTTTAAGCGGGATTTGGGGATACCAACGTTCTTGAGCCCATAGAACACCATAAGCAATTATCATATATAGCATTATTTCATACCAAATATAACTCCATAATGGAAAGCAAAGCAGAATAACATGCCTATATATGTTAGGATTTTTAAAATTAACAAGCACATATACTACGAAAGCTGTGGCATATATAAGCTCTGCAATTTGTGCTTTATCAAGCCATTTGCTTATGCATGCGACTAACCCTAATATTAGGATTTGTCTTAGACCCGGATTTATAATAGCATATATACCAACCGCTACCACAAGCGAGGGACCGAATAAGCCAAAAATATCCGTATCAAAATAAGCAAAAGAGGTTCGCTTCATATAGGGTAGTCCTATTGTAGTAAGAAGTCCAGCGCCAAACCCCATAGCGGTACTTCCTAACAGACGTCCAATGTAAATCATAGGCAGCGCAACCAATGGAGCAAAAACCATGGGGATGAATACCGCAATCTGCTCTAAGCTAAATGGCAGAATCTTAACTAATAAAATAGTTATGGTAATCAAAGAACCCAATCCACCTGGTGTTGTTAATTGCTGAAAAACCCCTTCCGCAGCACCTGAAAGATTACTATTTACTATACTGGCAAAATAGTAACCATCCTCCGTACTAATCATCGGAACCCCATTTAATAGCATTCCTGGAATATCAAGAGCCGTCCATAAATAAAATGAGCGACACATAACGCCAAATAAGTATGCCACTAAACACAGAAGTAATGTCTGTTTCTTACCGATAGGGTCCTTGCCTAAATCCAAAAACTCTTGGACTGTTTGTATGAATGAGTATTGCATAATTTATCTATTTTACATTAATGATAATAATTATTAGTAATTATTTTGCGTTTCGCATAGTTATTCCACAACTTTGCATAAAATCTTTTGCCTGAATAATGGAATAAGCGCCAAAATGGAATATGCTGGCAGCTAACACCGCATCCGCCTTACCCTTTAATATGCCTTCTGCCAAATGTTCAAGTGTGCCAACTCCGCCAGATGCGATTACAGGTATGGGAATTACTTCGCTAATTCTGCGAGTAACTTCTAAGTCAAAACCTTTCAAGCCGCCATCATTATCCATACTGGTTAGGAGGATCTCTCCAGCACCTGAATCAGCCATCCTATCCGCCCATTTTATAGCATCAAGTGAGGTTTTATTTTTACCGCCATGGGTATAAACTTTCCAATTATTCTGAGAGTCATACTTGACATCTATTGCCACAGTTATACACTGCCGTCCAAACATATCTGCTGCTTCCTTCACAAAATTTGGGTTTAGCACCGCAGCTGTATTGATACTTACCTTATCCGCCCCAGCACGCAATAACATTTTTATATCGTTAAGTTCTGATATCCCTCCCCCTACCACCAAAGGAATAAATACTTGAGACGCAATCTTATCTATCAGATTAACTGTGGTTTTCCTTCCCTCCTCACTTGCCGATATATCCAGTACCGCCAACTCATCAGCGCCTGATTCTCCGTATCTGCGCGCTGCCTCTACCGGGTCTCCAGCATCCTTAAGCTGTTTGAATTTAATTCCTTTAACTACTCTGCCATCACATACGTCCAAGCATGGGATTATTCTCTTTGCCAACACAACTATATACTCAATGCTTGCCGCAAGTCCAAGGTTTTTTCATAAAGTGATTTACCGCATATAGCCCCTGCTATTCTCCTACTATTTTTTAATAACTTTATATCTTGCAGATCAGTTATTCCACCTGCAGCTATAACTGGTAGTGAGGTTAATTGTGCTACATGAGTAAAAGCACTAACATCAACCCCTGTAAGCATTCCATCATTTTTAATATCCGTAACTATGAATCCTGCCAAAGGAATATGAAGAAAATTTTTGAATATATCAGCGAGAGTAACCGAGGTTTCTTTTTTCCAACCTCGGCTATATATTTTACCTTGCATTATATCCAATGATATATAAACCTTCCCAGGGAAGAGTGCAGTCATATCTATAACCAACTGAGGTTTTTCAAGAGCAATGGTTCCTATGATTATATAATCAGCTCCTGCTTGAGTAAAATATCTATCTGCTGCTTCAACATCTCTGATACCTCCCCCCACCTGTATCTGCATGCTTGGGTAGCTGCTAATTATGTTGCTAATAACCTCAAAGTTTACGCTGTTGCCTTGAAACGCTCCATCCAGGTCTACAAGGTGTAGTCGCTCAGCGCCCAATGATTGCCAGTGCTTAGCGCACTCCAGCGGATTTTCATAATAAACAGTTTCTTTATCTGCTTTGCCCTGAGTGAGCCGCACACACTTGCCGTTTTTTATGTCAATTGCAGGGATGATAAGCACTTAGTCGCTCCCCTTCCATTGAAAGAAATTCTTTAAAAGCTGCAAGCCATCTTTGTGGCTTTTTTCTGGATGAAACTGAGTGGCAAAAATATTACCATCTTGCACTGCGGCGTCAAAATCAACTCCATAGTGGCATTTGGCAGCAGATATTGCATTATTCTTACTTACACAATAATAGCTATGCACAAAATAAAAGTAACTATTTTCCTCAATCCCACTCCACATATACGAATTTAGGAATGAAACATTATTCCATCCTATATGGGGTATCTTAAGCTTAGAGGTGCTTGTGCCCTGTTGCTCATGTTGCTCATGTTGCTTGTGATGCTTGCTTGCATCAAGTCCATCTGCTGACGAGGATTCTTCCGTATCATGCAGCCGTTTAACTTCGCCCGCTAATATACCTAATCCTTGACTTGCGCTATGCTCCTCATTTTCTTGGAAAAGCGCCTGCATGCCAACGCAAATTGCCAGCAATGGTTTTTCTTGAGATGCTTTTCTGATGGCATTATCCAATCCACTCTCCTTTAAAGCAGCCATGCAATCGCGGATTGCTCCAACACCAGGAAACACTACTCTGTCGGCATTGGCTATTTGTTGCGCATCATGCACAACTTGAATATCATCCTGCGGTGACACGAACTTCAGGGCTTTGTCTATTGAATGAATATTACCCATCCCATAATCAATCACCGCAACTTGTTGAGTCATAGTTTCTCCGCTATAAGGTCTATAAAGAACTCCGCTGGATTTTCCTTAGTTTTAGCTGCAGCTTCTCTCATTCCTGTTGGACAGGTTATGTTTATCTCAGTAAGAAACCCGCCAATGATATCCAAACCAACAAAATAAAGAGAGTTCTCTTTCATTAATGGCGCAACTTTTTCACATATTCTCAGTTCTTCTTTACCAGTATCCTTGATTAAATACCTGCCGCCTGCTGCCAGATTAGCACGAAAATCATTGCTTTGAGGAATACGCACCACCATTTTAGGATAGGGAACTCCATCAAACAAAAATACTCTTTTGTCGCCGCCCTCAATAATATCAGGGACATACTCTTGAGCCATTATTAGATGCTTACCTCCCTCAGTTAACCCCTCCAGTACCGAGCGTAGATTTAAATCTCCTTGCTTAATCATAAAAATTCCCTTTCCTCCCATAGCATTTAACGGCTTGAATACCGTTGTTTGGTTTTTTTCATGAAAGCTAGTTAGGTCTGCAATATTAGAACTCAATAGGTGAGGCGGCATGAGTTCAGGGAAATGGGTAGCAAAAATCTTTTCGTTAAAATCACGCAAAGGCGCTGGAGGGTTAACTACCAGCACTCCAGCATTTTCTGCCAATTCAAGTAACTGGGTAGCATAAATATAATCGCTATCAACTGGAGGGTCAAGACGCATAAAAATAACATCATATTCAGTAAGGGGTGTCTGCTTGGCTGGAGATAAATCAAACCATTTCTTTTCGTCATCCCAGACCTTTAGTGCCTTAGCGTTGGCGCCGGCAATTCCATTATTAACCCATAAATCCTGCGTTTCCATGTACTCCAACTGCCATCCTTTTTGCTGCACCGCCAATAACAACGCCAACGTTGTATCCTTGACAACAGTGATATCGCCTATCGGAGACATTAAGAAGCCCGCTCTTATCATCTAACAACTAATGGTTGGATAAAACTATTTTGCGGAACGACTAAGATATTCACCCGTGCGAGTATTCACCCGAACTTTCTCTCCAGTCCTAACGAATAAAGGTACTTTTACTTTGGCGCCCGTTACAAGCACTGCTGGCTTGGTGCCGCCGCTTACAGTATCGCCTTTTAATCCTGGGTCTGTCTCGCTAACTTCAATGTCCACTGTCTGAGGTGCTTCAACAGATATGGGCTCGCCGTTAAACAATGTAATAGCGCAAATATCCCCTTCTTGAATCCACATAGATGCAGTGTCCAATGCTTTACCGCGAGCTGCAAGCTGTTCATAAGTACCATCATTGTTCATAAAGTGCCAAAGTTCGCCGTCTGTATATAGATATTGGGCTTCAATATCTAGGACATCAGCTGCCTCCAGCTTTTCTCCCGACTTATAAATTTTATCCCATACCTGACCAGTCATTAAATTGCGCATGCGCACACGATTAAATGCTTGTCCCTTGCCGGGCTTAATAAACTCGTTCTCAACAATACTACAAGGAGAACCGTCAACTATTATTTTGAGTCCTGCTTTAAACTCACTAGTGCTGTAATTTGCCATAGTTAATATTATAGGGGACTAATGCCCAAGCGTGAGACGCCAGCGGCACTAGCGAATATTTTATTGCGAATTAAAGGGGATTTATCAATTATTCCCATAAAAGCTGAAACAATTAAGGTGTTTATATTATCTGGTAGCTGATGTTTTAGTATATTGTTTATGCCGACTGATTCTGAATCGCTTGCCGAAGAGAGCAGCTTATCTGCTTGGTGAATAAGTTGTATATGATTATTAAGTAAAGGTTCTGTTTGGGTAATAAAGTCCCCTAAGAAAGTATGATTTGTAATCTCTTTACCCGCTGCCAGATGACTATGCAACGATGACTTTAATTTGGCAATAGTCCACAAGGTTAGATTAAAATTCTGCCCGCCTAAGGGAGCTACACTATGCGCCGCATTACCTAATAAAACTACAGGACCCTTGACTCTTTCATCGGCTAAATAGGTGCGAGCAGGGAATACAACTGGCTGCTCGTAAACTTCATTAATAAGCCCACCAGTTATTTCGTTTAACAATTCTTTATACCATGCTTTATATAAATGAGCGTCTGGTTTATTGGCAGTGCCAGCAGGCAGAGAAGCAATAGCAACGAACCTACCATCGCCTTTAATATGGGGGGTTAATGCCAGAGTTACTCCTCCGCTGTGTTCTTGCTGTTTAGCGCTTTGATTACTCCCCATATTCCCCCCGAACCAATAGCCACGATTGGGAGAATAATCTGTGAGTCCGACTGCTGCAACAGCAAAACTGGGTGACTGCAAGGAGTCATCACTATACTTGATGTTGTGTTTACTATCCACTCCATTAAACTGACGATAATTAATTTTTACTTGTTGTGCTGCTAAAGAAGAGGTTCCAGCTGCAACAAAGATAATTCCACTTTGTAATTGCTCTTTCTTTTCTGTTGTTTGGTCAATTCTTGCATATTCATAAGAGAGGTCCAAGTCCGTCATCTCAAAAGGAATATTAACTTTCATATTGCTATGCTTTTTGGTAATATCCTCAATCCTTTGCCACAGAATATCTTGCAATTTTTTATGGGGAATGGTCCATCCTATAACTGGCAGGCCAATTTCTGAAGCGTGAACTATGAAAGTATTTTTATGTTTATAGGTAATCTCTATCTCATCAATCGGATAGGCGTGAGGGAGAATATCATCCCATATTCCAAACTCGGCAAGTAAGCGGCTACCCGCATAGCCCAATGCCAACATGCGATTATCATCAATGGGAGCGGTGGATCTCTCACATAAAACAAGGGACTTGTTGTGCTTGATGAAATCATCAGCTAAGGCAACAAATAAAGCAGTACCTGTTAACCCCCCTCCCATGATTACTCCG
This sequence comes from Gammaproteobacteria bacterium, assembly GCA_965207945.1. Taxonomy (GTDB): domain Bacteria; phylum Pseudomonadota; class Gammaproteobacteria; order CBDBNL01; family JAAOII01; genus JAAOII01. Next base: position 422,129 of record OZ242303.1, on the reverse strand, counting down.
TCATAGTGCTGTGCCATCTTTTATTCCGCCGAATAGTAAGGCATGTCACAGGTAAGATTATCTGTGCCCTTTTCTGTTATAGCCAAAGTATCTTCAATCCTTACACCTATTCCGCGCCACTGATGGGCAACGCTTTCATCGTCTTTGGCAAAGTACAATCCTGGTTCAACGCTAAACACCATTCCTGCTTGTAGATTTTGGTCGGCATATCCTCCAACATCATGCACATCCAACCCAATCCAATGAGAAGTCAGATGTGGAAAATATCTTTTATATGAGCCATCCGCTAAACATTTTTTAGCATCACCTTTTAATATGCCCATAATAATTAATTCTTTTATAAGGTTGCGAACTGCAGTTTTGTGCAGCACCTCAAATTTCTTACCTGCTGTGGCGCTCTTGCAAACCAACTTTTGTGTCTTTAGCACTGCTTTATAAACTCTATTGAATGCTTGAATATTCTTTGAGCTGCGCGGTGGATGAGTTCGTGTCATATCTGCGGCATAGTGATTAAACTGAGCGCCAGAATCTACCAGCAATGAATCTTCTTTTCTGAGCGGCATATTATTATCCGTATAGTGCAAAATACACGAGCGTGCTCCACCCGCTACTATTGGAGGGAATGCATGCTCTCCATTATGATGGCGATAGTGGAATACCAGCTCTGCCTCTGCCTGGTATTCATAATTAAATGTTGGCAGCTTATCAAGTAAGCGGCGATGCCCTCCTACGCTTATCTGCGCGGACTTGGTAATAGTGGATATTTCATCTTTAGATTTTATCAATCTCAGCGGAGCTAATATTTCATCACTATTAATAATCTGTTGGGGGGTTACAATCCCGCGTCTGGTACTGGCGGTGTTTAATCTACATAGAATTTGGTTTATGGTCTCATTGAGCGCAGAGTTTTGCTCCCCTTGATAATGAAGGGGATAATAAACGGGATAATAAATCTTGCTTAAACCCTTGAGCAGTTCACCGAGAGCTTCCGCAAACTCGTTAACCAATAACCCTTTATCAAATTTTAATTGTCGCGCTGCTTTTGTTGGACCAGACAAAGAGCCCGTCCATAGCTTGTTAAAATTGTCAGGAGGTTGACAAAATATAAATTGCTTTCTATCTTTTTTTCCCCGATTGATTAGTAATAAAGCAGAGTTTCTTTCGTTAAATCCACTTAAGTAATAGAAGTCACTATTTTGCTTATGGTCAGTGCCAATGGCATTTGATGCCTCATGCTTAATTGTGAACGAAGAACCAAAAAGTAACAAAGCACTATTTGTTGCCATACGTTCAAGGACTTTAGCCCGCCGTTGCAAGTAGCTATCGTGTAGCAAAGGTTTTGAACTCTATGTCTAAAGATATTATTGTTACCCGCACAAATTCATATAGCTCCATAAAAGCAATTTCCGTCTCTTCAATATTATTATAATCATCACTGCTATTAGCTGTATCTACTTTTGATATTTCAGCCAAGTCGCGCAAGAAAGGGTCAATCTTCGCAGTAAAGCCCTTATTTTTTAGATGCTCACTGCATCCTAAAGAAGAAATGAATGTATCACACCATGAAGAGAGTGCTTGCAATCTAAGTTCCATATCCGCATCATCATCAGGTAATAATAAAGATAGTTCATCCTCCTCCAATAAAGAATTATTATTTGCAACTCGGTTAATAAAAAAATCGTAGATTACCTCTTCATCACTTTCCAAGAAGTGTTTTAGGTAATTCTTGTCATCATCAAAACTACCAAGTCCGCCAATAATGCGCGCCCAGGCAACAGCATCAATAGCAGCTGGGCTTAGCTTATATAATGCGAGAGATTCTTCAATTTCGTTATAATTTTCCATGCATTTATCTATTTATGTGTTTATATGCCTATGCTTTGGGTACCAAATTTAAGTCCATTCTCACCACCCTCAACAAAAAAATTCCAGGTGCGGACAATTTCAATAATATCTGTTTCTCTTTTAAGTTCATCAGGGAAGCTGCCAAAAGGAGCCGCTAAGTGTGCTATTTGACGAGCTGCATCATCTAAAATCTTATGTCCTGAACCCTTGAGTATGTGTGTGCCTATTATCCTACCCTCGTTTGAAACAATAACTAACAAACGTAAACTACCGCTAATCTTTCCTTTTATTGCCTGAGAAGGATAATTTAAATTGCCAACAACTTCTATTTTCTTAACCCAACGATGAATATAATCGGCTTCAACCGCACGTTGAGCAGCAATTGAAGTATATCTTTTAATTTTGGGCTTCTTGGCATACTCCCTTTCCAATTCACCTAAATATGCTTCAACACTGGCAATTTCTGCCTGTAATTGAGTGCTCTCTACTCCAAGTAACTGACTATTGGCGAGGGCACCACGCGGTCCTTGATTAGAATAAACACGTGAGTTGATAGAAGTTAATTCGTTTTTACCACCGCGATCTCTATTGAAACTCGGTTCTGTAGCCGCAAGGTTGTCGCTAAATACTAAGCGACTTTGAGGACGTAAATCGGGACTAACCAATAAAGGAGAATGCAGAATACGCGCAGCCAGGTTTTTGTCATCCTCACCACTACCCTTTTGATTTGCCCGAGCACTAAACTCTGACTTGTATGGCTTATCTTTAGCTTCCTGCTGCAGCAGCACCAGTTCTACACTGGCGCTATCCTGCGGTGATGTAAAGGCAAAACTTATACCCATTATCAGCATAATATGCACGATAACGGATATAAAAGAAGTGAATACTATAGTATCACTACTAAGCGTTTTATCACCTAGGATAGCAACAGGGTACTGATTTGGGGGGTTACTTTTTAATGTCAATAAGGTTTATTTCAAAGATTAAAACTTCATTTGGCCCTATTCTTCCGCTTCCTCTTTCCCCATAAGCTAAATCAGGGGGAATAATAACTTCCCAAGTGGAACCAATTGACATTAAGGGTAAAACCTCTTGCCAACCGGGGATTACTCCGTTAAGCGGGAATACAGCTGTCATATTTCTTTGATAAGAACTATCAAATTCTTCACCATTAACCAAAGTCCCTTTATAGTGAACTTCAATGGTGTCATCAATAGTGGGCATATCCCCACTACCTTCAGTGATTACGCGATATTGAACGCCACTGTCCAATACAGTGTACTCTTCATTCTCAGCATTCTTGGTGAGGAACTCGTCAGATTTACCAGTTGCCTCTTCGGTTGCTTTGCGTAATGCTTCTTGTTGATTTTCAATAATAATATCTCCTATTTGTTGTTCGTCAAAAATTGGTTCTTGATCCGTATACGAATGCTTAATGCCTGTCATAAGAACATCAAGGTCAAGTGACTCAAATAACTTGATCTGATTGCCAAAATATACACCTAAACTATAGCTTAGCTTTTCTTTATCATCGGCAAGATCATCTTCTGATTCAACCTTCCTATCCGACACTTTGTTACCGCATCCTAACAATAATAATGATAGGAAACTAACCAATAAAATATTTTTCATAATAATATCTTTTTTTGCATTAATTGCATGTCTAATACATGCCTACATGTACATGTTCATAACATATACTTAATTATATGCCCAGGGGCGGAATCGAACCACCGACACAAGGATTTTCAGTCCTCTGCTCTACCGGCTGAGCTACCTGGGCGATAATTGAAAACTATTATAACACTATATTAAATGCTATTATTTATTGAGTTGGTAGAATTATATTCCTTTACTGAAAAATCTCTATTAATCCATTATTTTAGGTATAATTGATTGATGTTTCTAACTTACTAATATGAAAATGAAAGGATTTGACAAAAAATTTGCTAATCTGCGCGATTATATAGAGCAGATAACAGCGGAAATATGGGAAGGGCGCGGGCTTGACCAAATTAGAGATTACTACGCCAAGGATGTGGTAATTCATACCCAAGGAGGAGATATAGTGGGGGTTGATGATACAGTTCATAATACCGCCCAAATGCTAAGTATATTCCCTGATAGGCGATTACTCCCCCACGATATTATTACTGCTGAGGAGAAAAGCAAATCAGAAGAGTACTATTTTTCTTCTCATAGAATTATTTCAACCATGCATCACAGAGGGAATGGCATCTATGGTAATGCAACTGGCAAGAGAGTGCTGGTATATACCATCGCAGATTGTGCTGTTCACAATAATATGATTTATCGCGAATGGCTAGTGCGGGATCACCTCGCCATAGTCAAACAGCTAAACTGGGATCCACTTGAGTTTGTTGTTAGGATGAAGGAACTAGCCCAGAGTAATGCCCAGAGTAATGCAGCATCAATAAATAATAAGCAAGCCAAAGATACCAAAGATAAAAGCGCTGCAGCTAAAAAAATTAAAACTAAGATTATGAGGGCTAATATAGCAACAGATAACTTGAAGCATCTTGGCGCCCTTGCCCGCAAGCAGTTGGATATTTATCTGCGCCAAATAACACAAATTAGAGCGCAAAGTGATGCAGCCAAAATTAGGGAAATATATCATAGCGCTTGCACCTTGTTTTTGCCTGGAGGCATAGTAGATTATGGGCATGATGCAGCTGAAAGATTTTTTATTAGCTATGCGGCTTCGTTCCCGCGGGCAAAATTCTCTATAGATAGTATAACCGTCAATCAGGATACTAATGCGCCCTTGAGGATAGCGCTTAGATGGACTCTTGAAGGGGATTATAGTGGTGGCGGTAGATTCGGCAACGCCAATGCTACAGGGGTAAAAATTTTAGGCATAACTCATAGTAATGTCTATGATGGAAAGATTATCAGTGAATGGAATCTGGTTGATGAAATTGCTATTCTCTCGCAGATAGCAAAAAATTAACTTTATCATTGATAAGGAGGAAGTGTTATAATGATGTGTAATTTCAAAAAGACGCTTCTTGTTTGTAAGGTTATTTTATAGAACTATAGAAAGAACCTCAATAAGTAGCAGTCCAGAAATATAAACCTATTAACTAACTAAATATAATTATGATATTAGATAATATTAAAAGAAATATGAAAACAAAGATAAAGTCCTTTGCAATTTTGCTAGGTTTTCTTATGTTTTTTATAAGCGGCTATGCAGCTGCTGATTGTGTTGTTGAAAAACCCTCTTCAAGAACTAATATTGATATACTTTCAAACACCTTTCCTTCGGTTAACCACTTGGCTAAGCAGATGGAATCTTGTTCTGGAGGAAAATTAAGAGTGCGCGCCAAGCTAACCAAAGAACACGTTGAGCTTAAGAAGTTAGCTATGTCTTCAAAGGGCAAAGCAAGCTATCAAATAATTCAGTTGTCAAACAATGACTTCTTAGAATATGTTCAAAGAGGATGGATAACCCCCATAACCCAGTATGTAGAGAAATACAAATCAAAATATAATTTTGATGATATACCTCAAGCTGCTTGGGATACGGTAACCTACAATGGCGAAATATATGTGATTCCAGTGCAACAAAATTTACAGCACTTCTTTTATCGCTCAGACCTTTTTGAGAAGCATAATATTAAACCACCACGCAATTATCGCGATGTAGTTAGGGCTGCGGCTAAACTCAAAAGAACAGAAGGGATAGATTATCCTATAGGTCAAACCTTCGGCCGTGGTTGGAGCTTGGCTACTGAGTTCACCAACATATATATGTCTTTAGGCGGTAAATTCTTTGATAGCGATCTTCATCCTGTTTTTAATACTGATAAAGCTGGTAAAGAAGCCATTAAGATAATGAAAAGTATGCTTCCTTATATGTCACCTAACGCCTTATCATTTTCTAATGATGATACTATGGTTGCATTTCAACAAGGTAAATCAGTATTAGGAAACCTCTGGGCTTCCCGTGCTGGTAATATGGACGATGCTAAAGTTTCTCAATTTGTAGGCAAGGTTGCTTATTCAGCAGCTCCTGCCGCTAAAGGCAAAGGAGCTCCTGCTTCAACTGTCTTCTGGGATGGCTACGCTATTCCTGCAAATGTCCCTGCGTCTCAACGCGAGCTGGCATTTCAGATAATAGCAGAAGCTACAGATAGTGAAAGTATGTTGTCTGGCGGTGATTTGGCATTCTTCTCACGTGAATCAGTTAATACTAATGCTGATTTAGTTAAGAAGAATCGCTATTGGCCTGCTCTATTAGATACTATAAAAGGAGGATCTCCAGCATATCCTGGTTCACCATACTTCGCTATAGCGCATACTGCACTTGGTACTTATGTTGCTGATGCTCTGTCAGATAAACTGACAGCTGCTGAGGCATTAAACAATGCTGCCAACGAGTATACTAAAGAAGCAAAAGTTAAGGGCTTTATTAAATAGTTCCCAACTCAATAATATTCAATACAGGGAGTTATACACTCCCTGTATTTTTTTCAATTCAATATGTCAAACTCATTACAGAATATGTTAGTTCGTTATGATGAACTAATCCCGTGCAAAAATGCATTTGTTGATAGTCGTAGCCCTGGCTCCGACCAAAAAGAAAACTTCACCATAATTGGTCCCGGAGTATCAGAAAATCCTAACCAGCATGTACACATACCAGTGCCGCACGGATTTAATATAGGGGGAGCTCGTCAGCCAGTGGGCTGCTTGAATTCTCAACACAGTCACCTCACTGCTGAGGTGTTTATTGTCCATTCAGGTAAATGGAAATTTAAATGGGGAGTCAATGGAGACGATGGTTCCATTGAAATGGGTCCTGGTGATACCATCTCTTTGCCTACCAATATGTTCCGTGGTTTTGAAAACATAGGCAATGATACAGGTTTTATGTTTGCGGTTTTAGGGGGAGATGATCCTGGACGTGTAATCTGGGCGCCTGCTGTTTTTGAGCTGGCAAAGGAACATGGCTTAGTTCTACTAAAAGGCGGTAAACTCATTGATACCACTCAGGGAGAAGAAGTGCCAGCAGATGCAGAGTTGGAGCACCCTCCAAGTGAGGATGAGCTTGCTCAGCTTAAGTCCCCTTCAAACTCAGATATGGCAGGAGTGGTAGTTAGCTTTGATTCTCTTACTAATACCCCCTCAGCGAATCTTTTGTTAGAGACCAAAGGAAGTGTTGAGGAATGCCCTGTTATAACACCACAGGATACTAACGATGGCTTTAATAGCGGTCCCATATCAGGTTGGTGGAAGCATGGTTTTAACCTCCGTTGTGTCAAGATGGATAAGGGCGCATCAATAGCCAAGCATACAAGGACTGAAGAAGAAGTTATTATGATGTATAAAGGAGAGTTAATAATTAATTTGAGCAATAATGGAGAAGAAGAACAAATCACCTTAAAAAGTGGTGATATTCTTACTATTCCTGTAGGGGCAGAGCGTAGTTGGGAAAGTAATGCTGCCGATACAGCTGCTTTTGTAGTGCATGGTGGTGATAATCCCAGTGCGCCTCTATTCTCTTGAATTTTCTTAAGCTTTCTAATTCACTAATTACCCTGAACTGCAAACATAATTAACCTGTACTAAATATCTACTAAATATATATGTTGACCACTCATGTTGGTAGTTTGCCACGCGGCGAACGTTTAACCGAACTAATATTTGCCAAGGATAGAGGCGAGCTTGCCGATGAATCAGAGTTAGCTAAGCTAGTAAGGGCTTCGGTATTTGAGGTTGTTGGACGGCAAAAGGATGTGGGCATATCTATCCCATCCGATGGGGAGATGAGCAAAATATCTTATGCAACCTATATAGGAGAAAGATTAAGTGGTTTTGCTGGTGATAGCCCGCGCCAACCTCCAGCTGACTTGGAGGACTACCCTAATTATTTAAAAAAGATTGCGGCAAGTGGCGGCACTCCCACCTACAAGAAACCCAAGTGTGTAGGACAGATTAAGGTAAAAAATATTGAGCCATTGCAAACAGACATACAAAATATGCTTGATGCAATGAAAGAACATGATTACCAACAAGGTTTTATGAATTCTGCTTCGCCGGGGGTTATAAGTATGTTTCAACCATCCGAGTATCATAAGCAGTATAAGGATTACTTGTATGAACTGGCAGATGCTATGAGCATTGAGTATAAAGCCATAGTAGATAGCGGCTTAACTTTACAGATTGATGCTCCTGACCTGGCGCTTGGCAGACATATTATGTATAAGGATAAGAGCGATGATGAGTTTATCACTCAGGCAGAGTTACATGTTGAGGCGTTAAATCATGCCTTAGCTGGAATTGACTCTCAGTCGGTTCGGCTGCATATTTGCTGGGGTAATTATGAAGGTCCTCATCATTGTGATTTAGATATGGCAAAAATAATGCCATTGATAGTTGCTAAAGCAAAGCCCTCAATTTTATTATTTGAAAACTCTAATCCTCGGCATGCGCATGAGTGGCGAATATGGCAAGATATGTCGCTTAGGGATGACCATATTCTAGTGCCTGGAGCAATTGATTCTACCACCAACTTTATTGAGCATCCACAGGTGGTTGCCGACCGCTTAACTAAATTTGTTGATATTATGGGGAAAGATAGAGTGATTGCTGGGACTGATTGTGGATTTTCTACCTTTGCTGGTTTTGGCGTCGTAGATGCTGATATTACTTATGCTAAATTGCGCTCCCTTGTTGTAGGGGCGGCAGCTGCGCTCCGCCCGTGAAACGAACTGTGCTCCGCCAGTGAAACAAGCCGCGCTCCGCTCGTGAGACGAGCACCGCTCGCCTCCACAAAAAATAAACAGCCATGCCTGCTAATCCTGATAATTCACTCCCCCATCTAGTACTCATCCCAGGCATGATGTGTGACCACAGATTGTGGCGACATCAAATAGAACATTTTTCTACTGAATATCAAATTCATGTTCCTGAGATAGGCAAACATAACACCATTGAGGAGGTTGCCCAAACAATTATAGATTCTTTGCCAGAGTGTAGCTTTGCTGTAGCTGGTTTATCTATGGGTGGCATAATTTTAATGGAACTACTGCGGGTTTGTCCTGAAAGGATAAGTAGCTGTATTCTTATGGATACCAATCATCGCGCGGAAATCATGTCGCGACAAAAGTCAAGAAAGAGAGAGATTGAAGAAGTTATGAATGGTGGTTTGCGTGATATTATGATTACCAGAATGAAGCCAGCTTATATGCTGCCAGGGCACGTCTATCCACAAGAATTTTTAGATCTAATATTAGATATGGCATTGCAACAGGGCAATGAGGTATTTGCTAATCAATCTGTAGCGTTAAGAGATAGACGCGATTACACTCAAACAATGCAACAGGTTAGTTGCCCCACATTAATTTTGTATGGAGAAAAAGATTTATTATGCCCTCCCTTTCGCCATCAGGAGATGTTTGGTTTACTGGCGGATAATATCACCAAGGATATTGTTGAAATAAAAGACAGCGGGCACCTTACCCCCTTGGAACAGCCAGATGCAGTTAATATTGCTATACGTAATTGGCTCATTAAGTGATTTTTAATAGTTAAATCATAACTTATCATATACAATAACAAATAATTAATATTTAATTTATGAGTAATACACAACAAATTCTAAAACCTGATATAAAAATATCCGAACAAGCAGCAAAGTTGCATTCAGAGATGTTAGTAGCAGACGGACATAACCAAATAATGATGGATATGTTTCGCCTAATTGATAAGGGCGAGACCAACACTTTTGATAAATATTGGGCGCCACGTTTGCAGGCCGGCGGAGTTAATGTTATAGATTTTGTCGTTGGGGCTAATTCTCCCTGCTTGGCATATATGACGGATCACATCCTTTGGGGGATGCTAACCCAGATTGATATGTTGCGTAAGGAAGAAGAAGTTTCTAAGACATTTAAGATTTGTCAGTCGGTGGCAGAAATTCGCTCCTGCGTTGCAGAAGGAAAGATAGCCATGATGTTGAAAGTTGAGTCAAGTCGGGCTATGGATGGCAACCCCCAAGAGCTTAATCTTGCTCTGTTACGAACACTTTATCGTTTAGGGATGCGCACCATCTGTATAGTATCCTCGGGGCGCACTATGATGGGTGATGGCACTGGAGAGATGGCGGCAGGCGCAGGATTAACCAATTTTGGTGTTTCGGTAATTCGTGAGATGGAACAGATCGGCATGCCTGTTGATGTATGCCAGATGACTGATAGGATGTTTTATGATACCTTAGACATTGTCAGCAAACCTTTAATTGATAGCCACAGCAATGTTTATTCTATCTCCGACCATCCACGCAACTTAAAGGATGAAAGAATCAAGGCAATGGCTAAAACGGGAGGTGCTATGGGCTTATGTTTTATCAAAGAATATTTGCGGCGCGGGGCGATGAACAACAATGATGCCACAGTGGATGATTTGGTAACTCACATTGAGTATATTGCTAATCTAGTTGGTTCCATGGACCATGTTTTTATTGGCAGTGATATGGATGAGTTTGCTACCTTTCATAATATCTTCAACTGCTGGAGCCCTTATCCTGGTTCCATTGAAGGCATCCAAACAGGTATGCCGCAGGGCGGGATAATTCTTGAGGAGTTAAAAGCGCCTGAGAATATGGGGTTGATAACCGATGCCATGCTAAAGCGCGGCTTTAGCGAACAAGATGTGCGGAAGGTTATGGGAGAGAATTTGATGAGAGTTTATTCTGAGACCATTGGTTAAGGGGGTACTAGATGATTTTAGAAAATAATAGTTTAACAACAGTGAAAGGCATTAGAAAGATACATGTTAAAAGCACAATACTACAGATAAATAATGAGCAGTAATACTAATCAAGCCAATAGCATATTGGCACATATCCATCTACCTGAAAAGGTAATCAATGATTTCCATCAGTTTCGTAAATTCAGTTTGAACGAAGAACTGGTAATGCCACTGCTTGATGCGGGGGTTGGAATATTTCATTTGGATATAGGAGGCGACTGGGTAACCAGAGTCCTTAATACCGCGTCAGAGAATTATTTTTGGAATGCGATGAATGGAATGGATATTTTGTTGTGCGACCAAGAAAACCAACAGAACAATAAAGATAATAATAGCTCAGCAGACAGCAAGTGGCTGCCTGTGCTGAAGTATGATGATATTGCCTCAGCAGCTAAACAGAAAAAAGCAGGAGTTATTATTGCCTTAGGTGGCGGCAGACCTCTTGAGGGCAAAGCTAATCTTAATCTCTTATCAAACTTGCGGCATTTTCATCGTTTTGGATTACGGGTGGTACAGATAGCAAGTCATGGTCGCAATCGCAGCGCAGACGGAGTAGCTGAGAAGCGCACTAAGGGTAGATTGACTTATTTTGGCGTGGACGTGGTAAAAGAGATGACACGTCTGGGGATGATAATTGATAGCGCAGCTATAACTGACGAGGGCTTTACTCATATAACCGAACTTACAGACGCGCCCTTGTTAAATAGCCGGGCTAATTGTGCGGCGCTTTCCGAGCATCCGCTAAATCTTAGTGATGAAAGAATTAAGCAACTCGCGGCAACTGGCGGAGTGATGGCTGTTAGTTTTTATGCCGACTTAATTGCTGTTGATAAGAAGCAGGTTGAGGTTGCAGACCTCGTAAATCACATTGAGCATATTGCTGCTTTGGTGGGTATTGAGCATGTCGCTATAGGAGGCGATGTGTCAGGCATTGATAGCCCCACCCCTACTCTCTATGAACGTCATCCAGGCATAGTAAATGGCATAAAATTCAGCGAAAGAAGTAATGATTATGCTCAGGGACTAGATAAACCACAAGGCATAACTCTCATAATAAAAGAGTTACAAAAACGCAACTATAAGGAAGATGACATCAATAAGATTATGAGCGGTAATCTTGACAGAATTTATCGTAAGGTGCTGTTGTAAAAGTTGTCAGCATAACAGCTGTCGCATAACAGGTTTTTAACTATTATAAATATTTTTTAAACTATGAACCAAACTAATATATCTCCTGAGGAGAAACAAAGACAAGCAGAAGAAACTAAAAAAGTAGTCCGCGAGATGCTTGAATCACTTAATAGGCATGTCATTGAAGGACAAGAAGAATACTGGACTGATGAAGCCAAGTGGCGCGGTCCTGCTGGTGCTGGCACCAAAAATTCACTCAAAGAATTCCAACAAGGATGGCAAAAACCTTTCCTTAACGCTTTCCCTGAGAAACAAGGAACCTGGGATATATTTATAGCCGAAGGTGAATATGCGGCAGCTACTGGCGTGGTTACTTCTAAACATACTGGTGAATTTATGGGGAAGGAAGGTGATGGCAGAGAAATATCCTTACGCTATATGGATTTTTGGCAAGTAAAAGATGGCAAGATAGTAGATAACTGGGTATTGTTAGACCTCATAGATTTCTTTCGTCAATATGACATAGACCTGCTTGATGGCAAGGGCTGGGATAATAAAAGATAAGTCATCTCATTTAGTTTTGGATTAGAGGAGATAGTAGTTTATAATCTATAGATAAGTTCAAACTATTAAAAGATATGAATCTAAAAACCTTTTTCTATTTTACCTCCCCTTGCATAATTGCTATGTTCGGCTTAATGGCATTGCCTTTGGGTATAACCGTCTACTTGGGCTTTCATAGGTTTGATTTCTATGGCAACCTAAATTGGGTTGGCTGGAACAATTACATTGATATATTGGGGGACGGTAATTTCTGGGATTCCTTTGAGTTTACACTACTATTCACCTTCATCAGTATGCCTATCCAGCTCATATTGGGCTTGGCTGTAGCACTAGGCATTGATTCTATCAAAAATAAATATGCTCGCGGCTTCGTTATTTCCTCTTCACTATTGCCTTTCATAGTAACTCCAGTTGTAGGCACCCTCGTATTTGCTTGGTTGTTTCGCGACTTTGGTTTTATAACCTACCTGCTGAGTGAGTTAGGAATAGAAGTATTCTGGTTTGCCAACGAGGTTAACGCTAGAACTCTGCTGATATTACATAATATATGGCATGTAACTCCCTTTGCCATCGTAGTATTTTTTGCAGGGTTGCAGTCAGTGCCCCAAGATAGTTTAGAGGCGGCTATAGTAGACGGAGCTAATGCTTGGCAAAGATTGTTGTATGTAACAATCCCTCACTTGTATTCATTAATTATGTTTGTAACCATAATTAGTTTGATGGATGCCTATCGCATATTTGACCCCATCGCGGTGATGACTAGGGGGCTGCATAACACTGAGTCCTTGCAGTTTTATAATTATCGGGTTGCCATCTTACAAGATTCTGTGGCAAAGGGTAGCGCGGTAGCAGTGATAACCGTAATCGGAATCTTTGTTCTGCTAATTCCATTTCTGTACCTAACCTATAGAGAACAAACAACTGAGAGATGATAAAAGAACGCACTTTTCTGTCCTATTACATATATGCATCTATGGCTATATGGGTAGTGATATGTATATTCCCTTTCCTCTGGACCTTTCTTACTTCCATCAAGGAAACTCGTGAAGCATTTGCAAGCCCGCCAGTGTGGGTCTTTCGCCCAACCTTTGAGCATTATGTGAGCTTGTGGTTAGAAGAAGGGTTTTGGTTTTTCTTTATTAACTCTATGATAGTCACCATTGGGACAGTGGTTGTTTCTATTAGCATAGGATGTTTGGCTGGTTATGCCCTAGCCCGTTATAGCGGATCCATAGGTTTTTGGCTGCTATTTTTCGCTCTAATTTTTCGTGCCTTGCCGCGCATGGTATTTGTGATTCCTTTCTTTCATATATCGCGTATAACCGGACTATATGATACCCATCTGATTTTAATTTTGGTTATGGTATCAATGAACCAGCCCTTCACTATATGGATGTTGCGTTCATTTTTTATGACAATACCTAAGGATTTAGAAGAGGCGGCTATGGTGGATGGTTGTAGTAGATTTAAGGCATTTATAAAAGTTATAGTCCCCGTTATGTGGCCTGGGGTGATATCCACTGCCCTGTTTACCTTCTTGCTTGCCTATAACGAATTCTTAATGCCGCTTATTTTAAGCGCAACAGATAGTGCCACTATGCCAGTTGCTATTTCCCAATTTGGAGCAGAAGATATTAGATATTGGTCAATAACTGCAGCTGGTGCTATATCCATCACCCTGCCGATAGTCCTGGTAATTCTTTTCTTTCAGAAGCAGGTGGTATCTGGTTTGGTACAGGGCGCAGTAAAAGGTTGATCATGGCACACCTTATGATGAACCAACTAACTATATTTAACAAAACTAAAGTATTATGGCAAAGATAGTATTAAAGAACCTAACTAAAAAATGGAAAGATTTTTATGGAGCCAAGAATATAAACCTAACGATTGAAGATAAAGAATTTCTTGTTTTATTGGGACCATCAGGTTGCGGTAAGACAACCACCATGAGGATGATTGCTGGTTTGGAAGATCCAAGTGGAGGGGAGATATGGATAGGCGATAAAAAGGTGAACAATCTCCAGCCCAAGGATAGAGACATTGCTATGGTGTTTCAATCTTATGGCTTGTATCCGCATCTTAGCACTTATGAAAATATTAGATTCCCTCTTAAGATGCGTAAGATTCCAAAGATGGAACATAAAAAACATGTGCTAAAGGCAGCAAAAATGGTAGAGATGGAAGATTTCCTGCATCGCAAACCACGGGCTTTATCTGGTGGTCAGAAGCAGAGGGTTGCTTTGGCAAGAGCAATGGTGCGAGAACCTAATTGCTTTTTGATGGATGAACCGTTATCTAATTTGGATGCTAAACTCAGAGCAACTATGCGGGCAGAGCTTAAGCATTTACAACATAAATTACAAACAACCACTGTATTTGTAACTCATGACCAGGTAGAGGCAATGACTTTGGCAGATAGAGTTGCTATTATGCGTCAAGGAGAGATTCGTCAGATAGGCGCTCCCGAAGAGATATACAATAAACCAAGGGACACATTTGTTGCAAGCTTTATAGGTTCGCCAGCAATGAATCTGATTAAAGGTCAGATAAGCAAAGGAAAGTTTGTTAGTGGCAATATAAAATTACCAGTGCCCCCTAAGTTTATCAAAGGACTTAAAGATAAAGAAATTAAGTGCTACTTAGGAATTCGCGCCGAAAACATCATCCCTATGTCACCCAGTGAAGCAGGCGCCGCCAAAGATGTTATAAAATCCACTATCTATTCTTCAGAACTTTTAGGAGAATCTTCTTTGATAACAGTAAAAGAATCAAACGGTTCAATTACCGCCAAGCATTTTGGCAACTTCAAGGGCAAGATAGGAGATCCAGTAGCCCTAAAGGTTAAGGTAAAAGACCTCTACTACTTTGATATAAAGAGCGGAGAAAGAATATTCCCTGTATAGGGGCTACACTACACTCGCGTCATCTGTATGCATGACGCATAAATTCTCGCAATTAATACCCTTATATGCGGTGCCGTATATTCATCCCCCCTTCCTCCGCCCGCAAAATGCATAACACTTGCAACAAACCATTACCATTCTCGCATCGTTCTTATATATGGCATTTGAATTCTTGCAATTAACATCCTTATGCACGGTGCATAAATTCTCGCGATTAATACCTTTATGTGCGGCGCACAAATTCTTGCAATTAATACCCTTATGTGTGGTGCATAAATTCTTGCGATAAAGGTCTGTAGGGGCGGAGCTGCGCTCCGCCCGCAAAATATATAACTCTTGCAATGAACCATCGCCATGCTCGCGACTAATTTTTTATAAATTTATCGTTTGTTTGTAAGACAAGAAAATACCGCACTCCACTATTCGTATACTGAATTATATAGTTATTCGCCTTCTATGCGTTGGAAAACATAATCTCCATCTTTATTCTTTTTACATTCATACGTTTTCTTTCCATTAAGACTTTTTATTGTTGAACCTGGGCTATACTTCTTGTTTTCATGGATACAATAAATAGAAACTTCATTATATTGTTTACCAAGTAAATCCAATATATGTTCTGCTGTATTATCACTCACATCCGATAGAATATCCTGTATAGTGAACAATGTAACAGCAAGCATTAATCTTTGGGTTGCCGCATTATATCGTGTATTGTCTATATTGCCAATTTGTTTTTCATTACAAAGTTGAAAAAAAGCACCTCTTAAAAGTTCCGCTACTACCACTTGATCTAAAGAAACAGTACTATTATACCCAAATTCACCATTTACTAGTTGTGTAGTACCTGCTCTTAATTTAACACTTTTACTTGATCTCCCGCTACTAAAAGATAAGGGCTGTAAGCAAATGCCATCATTACCGCCTTTATTTTTATACTTAATAACTCCCCTGGTTTTAGGATTAGTGAACTTTTTGACTCGGACTTTTGTAATATCTTTTTCGGTAGAAACCTCTGCAGAACCATTGTTGCCAGCAGCCAGTATACTTTGTGGAATAGACATGAATAAAACTATCACAACTATTCCTAGTATTTTAAACATCCTCTTATTTATCTTTTTAACATGTCGTTCATACTCTGCGTAATGGACAGAAATAAAACTATAATAACTATGTTATTCAGCCTTCTCCCATTTACCGTCGTTACATACCCATAGTACATTATCCTGAGACCTGGTCTCGTTGTGCTCATATTCTCTATCACCATATACACAACTTCTTTTGTTACCGTTTAGGGAAGCAGTCGAGACGTCAGGGGAATCACTGGAACAATCTACCCTATTGTTATCATCAGGCAACTTCTCCCATAATTTTCCTTTAGCATCCTTAACTATTGCGCCAGGACTATACCTACCTTCGTCAATATTACCAATATCCCCATTTTTACTTTGATTATCGTTCATCTTTTTAGATACCTCATTTGTTAAAAATAAAATCACGTCAACGAATTTTATGAACTCGTCAACGTGATTAGATTATACATGTTTACAGGCAAAAGTCAACCTAAAATAATATTTTGGGTTGGGGCGGATGCCCCACCAGACATTCATCGCAATGAATTCAAACACCATACATAAGGACATTGCGAGCATACCGATGGTTCGTTACGAGGGTTAGGCATATTGCGGGCGGAGCATGGCTCCGCCCCTACAGACGTTTATCGCAAGAATTCAAACACCGTAATTATGGACGGTGTATGTTTAGGTGGGGTTGTTTTGGAATACCGTGGGGAGTGGTGCCTCAAACTTGTGCTGCTTACCAGCAATCTTGATTTCAATTTTCCAACAGTGAAGGGCTAATTCTTTTGACTGTTCTTTAATTCCTGCCATAAAAGAATACTTACTATCGCCGACTATTGGATGCCCTAACTCGGCGCATTGTAATCTTATTTGATGGGTGCGTCCTGTTTGTAGTTCCGCCTCCACCAGTGAAGAATCCTTTCCTTTCTTAACTAATTTGAAAAGAGTAATTGCCTCCTTGCCTACTGGATTATTCTTATACCTATTCTCTTCCGCTTTCTTGTCCTTGCTAACCTCTGGCAGTGATTGCATTAAGTACTCACCGCTTTTATATGATTTTGCTAAGTGAGTGACCACTTTCTTTTCTTTTGCTTCCCATGAACCATAAGTTCTCATCAGGTATATCTTGTGACAATCTGCTTCATGCCATACTTGATTTATCGCGCGTAAGGTGTCAAGGTTTAGGGCAATAATTAATACCCCGGTTGTTTCCAGGTCTAACCTATGCACTAAATATATTTCTTTGTCCTGCATAATATGTTGCAGTGTTTCAATTACTCCGTGACGTTGATTAATGCCTCCATGCGAACCTACCCATCTGGGTTTATTAATTACAATTAAATCATCGTTTTGAAATATTATGCTGTCTTTTATTTTGGTAATAAGTTCCGCATTTGGTTCATCACTGCGCTCTGCAGGGCGGCGCAAAGGTGGAATACGGATAATATCACCGGCATTAATGCGGCTGGAGGGCTTGGACCTTTTGCTATTAATTCTAACCTCACCGCGGCGAATTATTGAATAAATGCGCGACTTAGGAACGCCCTTTATGCGAGTAAGAAGAAAATTATCCAGTCGTCTGCCTTGCTGCTTATCTGATATGGTAATCTTCTCAACGTCTATATAGTTCATGTTAAATAACGGGGTAAATTAGTTGTATAAAATTGTTTGTCTGGAATTATTTGCTTAGCTGGGTCCAAAAGGAGAAGGACCAGCACTTGGCATAAGCTGATTCATAAACTTCTGCTTACCTGCAGCAGTTCTGGTTTTTTGCATCATTTTTTGCACCTGCTTATATCTCTTTAACATCTGGTTTATTTCCGCCATATTACTGCCAGCCCCTTTTGATATACGCATCTTGCGCGAGCCACTAAGGACTTCGGGGAATTTCCTTTCCTTGGGAGTCATTGAGTGTATTAACCCTATGAATTTTTTAGTTTGCGGGTCCATTTGTTTTTGTTCTACTATTTGCGCCATCTCTTTACTTAGCCCCATCTTTGTTGCCATTGAAGCCATACCTCCCATTTTCTGCATCTGTTGAAGTTGCAAGAGAAAGGCATTAAAATCAAATTTACTTTTACCTTTTGCACTCTGGGCAAGTCCATCGGCGTCTTTTTCATCAATAGTCATTTCTGCCTGCTTGATGACCGCCATAGCATTTCCCATCCCCATTATGTTTTCCGCCATTGCTGAAGGATCAAAATCCATAATATCAGTTAATTTTTCTCCACTGCTTAATAGCTTAATTGGCTTACCAGTGAGATATTTCACAGAAAGAATAGCGCCACCGCGAGCTGCAGAGTCCAGCTTGGTGGCGATTATACCGCTTATGGGGACTGCTTCGCTAAAAGCTGTGGCTGCCCTTGCGGCATCTTGTCCGCCCATTGCATCCATAGTGTACAGAACCTCTGCTGGCGTTATAGTGCTGTGAATTAGTTTTAATTCTTCCATTGTCTGCTTGTCTGTTTGAACCCGTCCAGCGGTATCTACTAATAAGCAATCATAGCCGCCAAGTTGCGCTTGTTGCAGAACATCCTTTGCAAGTTCAAGTATATTAGTTCTTTGCGCCCCATCATAGTAATCCAATTCGGCTTGTTTAGCCAACACGGCAAGCTGCTCAGCTGCTGCTGGACGGCTTATATCCAAACTTACCAGTAGCACCTTCTTTTTGCGCATCTTACGCAACCACAAAGCACTTTTTACCAGATTGGTAGTTTTACCCGCGCCTTGCAGACCCACCAACATTATTACTGCGGGCGGTTGCACTCTTAGATTAAGGATTTCTTGCTTACCACCTAAAATGTCAACTATTTCACGATGAACTAAAGATATGAACATTTGACTCGGGTTTAATGATTTCTGAACTTGTATCCCAAGCGCCTTCTCTTGTAGATTTTCTATTATAGATTTAACTACCGGCAAAGCGGTATCCGCCTCTAATAGAGTTAAACGGAGTTCCTGTAATACTGGCTTTATGTTATCTTCTGTTATGTGGGCTTGTTTACGAATCCCATCCAACGTCGATTTTATTTTGTCACTAAAATTTCCAAACATGATATAAGTAGATTATACATAAAATTATGCATCATACCAAGTGATTATCGCGAGTATGGGGATAGTTTGTTGCGAGTGTAACCTTTGTTATCTTCTAAGTAAGTTTCGTAATAGCCCTAATAACATTCCTAACAGGACAATTATTTCACGGTCAAGATTTTTCATCCTCCACAGAAACATTTTTATAGCATTATACTTAGCCGGTGAATTCTTTTGAGCATAAGTGTTTTTCTTTGCCAACACTTTCTTAATTACCATATCCATCTTAATTGCCAAATTGGCTTCGCTATTATTATGCAGCAATGAATCCGCTAGAATGGGTGGGGCTGAAATATATTTTTTATACAAAGCAGGATCATTATCTACTTGTTTTACTCTTTCTATAACCTCTTCAAAAGAAGCATAGTCGGCGCAATTAATAAATGCTTCAGGGTTAAAAAATTTGGCAATCTCAGGACAACCTCGGTATATAGGAATACTTCCCACTACAAAAGCGTCATAAATTTTTTCCGTTACATAATTTAGATAAATACGATTTTCAAAGGCAATTGAAAATTTATATTTGGCAATAAATTTTAATTTATTAGTATATAAGAGATGCCCTCTATCCGCTAGTTGTAGTTCCACCGTATTGTTAAGTACCTTGCCCGCACAATCAACATGTTTATATTGCATAAGTTGTTGACAGAATTTCTTGCGAAGAATAGTTGCAGGCAAGCGCGGATTTGTATTGGAATAAACAAAATTACAAAACTTGTTCTTAGGAATATTTTTGAGCATGTGTATCTCTTCATTTAACCTATTATTGAGCATAAGATTAAAGTATGAATTGGCGAATGGCGCGTCAGTGAAAGTAACAAGAAAACTATTGCTGTCACTATCTACTTGATAAGAAAAAGTGTAATCCGCATTATGTTTATCTACAATATGTGCTTCACTAGTTACGCCTACAATAAATGGTCTAAATCCATAAGTTTTATAAAGATGTATAAAATTCTTGTGTGCTTGTGTTCTAGTACAACAATATACTATAACTAAATCTGGCGCGGCTATATCATGCACAAATTCATATTTATCCATAAGACCCTTAAGCAGAAAAGTATCTTTGGGGGGCAATTCCTCTAAATTATAGCCAATAGTTCTAACTTTGATTATTGGTTTTATATCTCTCATGTTTATTCGTTTATTCCTTATTTGTTCATTAATTGGATAGCTTAAGTAATTTTTGGTGGAGGATATCCACCTGGGCGGCAAGATGCTGTTTATCTTGGTTATTGTCCAGCAGGTAATCGGCTTTATTACACTTTTCTTGTTGTGGCATCTGACTATTAATTATTTGCTCCGCCAGTTTTTCATCCATATTATCGCGCGAACATGCCCTTTTGATTTGGGTCTCTTGATTAACATCCATAACAATGATTTTATCGCATAGCTGATGCTGAGATGTTTCAAGCAGTAAAGGCGAAACTAGCAGACAATATGGGCAGGAGTGACAGGAGGAAGCATCACTCTTCGCATATTTGGCTAATTGTTGCACTAATTCTTCTCTGATTAATGGATGAAGTAGACCCTCAAGCCATTTAAGTGCTTTTGCATCATTGAAAACTATTTCTCTCAGTGCAGCCCGATTTATTTTTTCTCCTTCAGCAACTATACTATTGCCAAAATGTTTGATTATTTTTGCTGTTACCTCGCCATCTTCATGACTAATGCGGCGCGACACATCATCTGCATCAACTGTCATTATGCCCTTTGCAGCAAACATCTGCGTCGCAGTCCCCTTGCCGCTCGCTATTCCTCCAGTGAGCCCTATGACTGGGCAAGAGTTTGCGGTTTTCATTTAGGGCAAGTCACAATGACAGATAAATATTAAATGGTTGCAATATGTAAGGGACTTTTAAGGAAATAACTATGTATAAAAATGCTGCCAGGACTATATGAGGTCCCCATATCTGTTGTCTATGCATGAAAGATTCCTCTTTCTCACTTAAACTACTTGAAGTTGTGGCTGATGAAGGACTGAAACGCTGCCATAATCCTTGCGCAATAGCAATAGTGCTAAAGAATATTAGCCCCGAAATACTTGATACCATCAAGATGGGTAACAATGATTGCCAACCAAAGAAAGCTCCCAGTGCAGCAAAAAGTTTTATGTCGCCGCCGCCCATACCATCGCGTTGGCGAAGTAATTTATAAACATAATTAAGCACAGTAAGTGATATATAAGCAATTGCAGCTCCCAGTATTGCTTGCCGCAGAGAGGCATAAGGAAGCCAAGGATTTAACAGCAGTCCTATCCATAGTATTCCCAGTGTTAGTAAATCAGGCAGCAAGCCACTGCGGATATCAATGATAGCAAGAGTAATCAATGCCCAGAATAACAAAAGCATAGGAATTATTACGGGACTTGCTCCCCATAACCAGCCAGCAATAAGCGCCGCAAGCAAGCAGGTAAGTTCGGTGATAGGATAAAATATATCAATCTTCTTATGGCAATGAATACACTTGCCACCACTTATAAGATAGCCAAATAACGGAATATTCAAATAAAAGGGAATCGGTTTATGGCACGATGTGCAATGGGATGCGGGGGAAGATAATGATACTCTATAAAATGGATAAAATGGTGCCCCTTCTTTATCAATTTGACTGTTCGGAATATTTAGCTGAAACTCCTGCTCAAGCATAAGCGGCAAGCGGTGAATTAAGGTGGTGCAGAAACTGCCAGCAATTAATCCTGCCAGAGATAAATTAAGATAAAGGAACCAACCTTCCCCCAGCAGAACAGCATAATTAAGTAAAAAATAACTCATGGTATTAATAGTTATTCATCAAGACAATTAATGTTTTAAATGGAATGTTTTAAATGTTTGCCTATTAATCTAATAGCCCTGTTGCTCAAACAGATATAATAACGCTTCTTTGAATCCTTTATGACTTCCGCAATCAAATCTATCTGCTTCAATCTTATATGCCAGCACTTGCTCATCTTGCGCCTGCTGTGCCAGAGCATCTGTTATTTGCAATTCATTATCTTTTCCCAAGGGCTGTTTTTCCAGATAATCAAAAATACTTGGCATCAAAACATACCTGCCGATTATGGCAAGATTGCTGGGAGCATCCTGTGGCTTTGGCTTTTCAACCATGTTAGTCACCTTAAATAAATTATCGCCCTTAGGTGATACCTCCACTATGCCATAATTAGAACTCTGCTCAATATCAATTTCTGTAACTGCCAATATAGTGCATTTTTCCTGAGTGTAGATTTCTTGCATTTGACTCAGGACTTCTTTACCAGGAGGAGCAAAACACAAGTCATCCGCTAACAGGACAGCGAATGGACGCCTCTCTATATGATATTTAGCACAAAGAATCGCGCTCCCCAGTCCGTTGATTTCCCGTTGACGGATGTAAGAAAAAGCGCATTTGTCAAGAAGATTACGAATACCTTTTAGCATTTCTTCTTTATTAGTGCCTTTTATGCGGGTTTCCAATTCAAAGTTAATGTCAAAATAATTGACGATTGCCTCTTTATTGCGACCAACTATAAATGTTATATCATTCATCCCCGCTTGATAGGATTCATCAACACCATAATGAATTAATGGTTTGTCTACCAAAGGAAGCATTTCTTTAGGCATGGACTTAGTTACTGGCAGGAAGCGAGTTCCATAGCCAGCTGCTGGAAATATGCATTTATGTATCTTTTCAGTCATGCGGTAATTATAGTGTAATTATAGTGTAATTATAGTGTAAAAATATTGAATAATATATATCAGTATTTATGCCTTTTACAGAGGCAAAGGATATATAATTATTAGCAATGAGATTATCTTCTATCAAACTAGCTGGCTTTAAGTCATTCTGTGAGCCAATTTCTTTGGACTTCCCCGCCAACCGCACGGTTTTGGTAGGTCCTAACGGCTGTGGGAAGTCTAATATTATTGATGCCATCAGATGGGTATTGGGGGAAAGCACCGCATCAGGTTTGCGCAGCGAATCAATGGAAGATGTTATTTTTAATGGTACAGAGAATAATCCTCCCAGGGGACGCGCTATGGTTGAGATGGTATTTGAGAACAACAAAAATCGTCTTGAAGGCAAGTACCATGGGACAAAACAAATTAGGATAAAACGAACTCTGGAAAGGGATAGTGATTCGCGCTACTATATAAATAATTCACCCTGCCGTAAAAAAGATATAGCGGAAATTTTTGCTGGCATGGGGTTAACTGGTAAAAGTGATTACGCCATAGTTACCCAAGGCGCGGTACATAATATTGTTGAAAGCCGTCCAGAACATATTCGCGCCATGATTGAGGAGGCAGCAGATATCACTGGATATCTAAACAAACGAAAAGAAACTCTTTCTCATATTCGCAGCACTCGCGAGAATCTTAAAAGCATCAACCTGAATATTACAGAAATTAAAGGAAGAGTTAGAACTTTAGAAAAGCAAGCAGATAGCGCAAAAGCACGTAAGGAAAATGAAAATCAACTTGCAGAATTAAAAGAGCAGCTCGCCCTATCCACATATCGCCAGCTAATGGGGCAAAAAAATCAAAGCAGACGCAAATTGAATGAGCTGGTGCAAAAAATGAACGAAGATAAAAATAGCGCTGGAATACTACAACTAAACAAACAGCAATTGGCAATAGCAGTTGAGGAAGAGAGAATAAGATTAAACAAAGAACTGGAAAAACAAAAAACTCTTAGCAGCAAAATTATGGATATTGAAGCAAGACAAAGATATGAATCCAAAAGTTTAGCGGAAAAAGAAGCATCCCTTGCAGCTGATGAAGATGAACTGAAAAAAATTGCTAGTCGCATTGTCCAGGAGCAAGAGCAACTTGAGGCGGCACAAAATGAGCTAAGCCATCAAAAAGAATTAAAAGATAAAACATCCCCAATCATTAACAATGAGCTTAGCTCTGCAGAAGAAGAACTTGAGCAGTTGAACCAACAATGGCGACAGGCAATGAATCAAGCAGGAGAAACACGCGCCAAACATCAGGATGCAAAAAATAGATTAATCTCTCTCCAAGAAGAAGAAAGACGTATTCTAACAACTCAACAAAAACAAGAACAAGAAAGAACTGAAGATGGGACGGACATTGTTAAGCTAAAGAAAGAATATGAGTTGTTAAATACCAAGATTAAACAACTTGAAACACAAGAGACGAAAGCGATAAATGAAAGAGAGGATGCCCGTAAAAAATCTACCCAAATAAATCAAAAGTATCGTTTAGTAGAAGATAGTTATCTCAAGCATAGCACTATGATTGAAGAATTAAGTAAAGAGCCATCCGATGAAAAACTATCCAACTCAATAAAATCATTGCTCAACAAGATTAAGATAAATCCCGCCACAGCTTGGGGAGACAAGATTCAAATAACAGCTGGTTGGGAGAAGGCATTAGATTTGGTGGCAGGACAGATGCTTCAAGCTCGCCTGACTAAAAATCTTAATTCAGCGCTTGGCTTATTAAAAGATACTAAAGATGTTCAGCTGGAACTAATTGGCGACTACAAGAGCAGCGTCTCAAGCAAGGAACAAAAATTTGGTGATAAAAAATCTTTATCATCTATGGTAAAAGCTGAGCATATTCCTTCATTTTTAGACCATGTTTTTGCCTGTGATGATTTACCGCAGGCGATTAACCTACGCGACAAGCTTAACTCCCATCAAAGTTTGGCAACCAAAAATGGCGACTGGGTTGGTAAAAATTGGGCTATTATACAAAGTGGGACAACCAATAATAAAGAAGACAAATATTCGTTGGCAAGGAAAAAGCGACTTGAGTTGTTAAACGGAGAACTCAACGTTCTAAGCGGGAGTAAACGAGAACTTGCTGCTTCTTTGGCAGAGTGTGAAAAAAATATTAAGCAAAGTAATGAGCAGATTGAAAGCACTCACAAACAGATAGTTGGACTTCGTCAAAATATGCAGCAACAAAAAGAAGTAATCATCCGCAAACAAGAAGCAACCTCTCTATGGGAAAAACGCAAGGATGAAGTTAATAAGCAAAGACATGACAACGAAGCAAGATTAAAACAACTAAAAACAGAAATTAGCGCAACGGAGAAAGAGGAACTTAAGTCCCTTGCCGAAAAACAAAAGCAAGATGAAGCATTGCAAATAGCAGAAAAGAAACGCGCCGAGTTAACCGCCCTACTTTCTTCTCTAAAATCAACCCAACGTAAAGAGAGAGAAGCAAGAAATGCCAATCAAGTAAGACGTGAAGAACTTTTATCCCTAATTGCTCGCCTGGAGTCAAGCATTGCTGGAGCAAAAGTTAGACGCGGAGAACTTAATAATGAAAAGGAAAATTTGTTAAGCGAAATATTTAATCTACGTAATGCCCTTAAACAACACGACGCTGAATTATCAAAACTTACTACTGAAGACAAAGATCTTGGCGCCATAATAAGCAAAATGGAAAATCAAATTGCGGAACAAGAAAAAGAAATCAGGAGCATAGATAACAAAATGAACAAGGCAGAAAAGGATATTGCCTTAGCTGAGAAGGACTTACAACAAAGTCGCGGAATAGAACAGCAACTGGAACTGGAGCTGGATGAAATATCGCGTCGCACTCAAGGGTTAGAAGGGAAGGAAAGCATAGAAGCTATGAAAAAAATGGATGACTTGGCAAAAGCAACTACGTATGCCGACCCCAAAGCAATCAACTCGCAGATCAAAATTCTAGAAAGGGAGAACTTTCGTATAGGGGATGTAAATATGTTAGCATTGGTTGAATACCAAGAACAAAAAGAGCGGCTTGATAAACTGCTGGAACAACAAGAGCAAATAAATAAAGCTCTTGATAATCTACATAAAGCAATTAAAAGAATTGACCGCGAGTCAAGAGTTAAATTTGATAAGACATTCAAGCAAATCAATAAGGTTTTCGCTGAACTGTTTAATCGCCTTACTAATGGAGGCAAGGCAAAACTTGAAGAGGAGGATACGGAAAATCATGGCATCAGGATAATGGTTCGCCCACCTGGCAGACGTAACACTATGTTATCGTTATTATCTGGGGGAGAAAAATCAGTAACAGCCATCGCCTTTATTATGGCTATATTTCACTTAAACCCTGCACCTTTTTGTTTAATGGATGAAGCAGATGCTATGCTGGACGATAATAATATAAAGAGATTTAACCAAATGCTTAATAGTATGGCTGATGATATTCAGTTTATCTTAATTACTCATAGCAAACTTAGCATGCAGGAGGCAAAACACATGATAGGGGTTACCATGTCTGAGCCAGGAATATCACGAATAGTGTCGGTGGATATGGATAGAGCGCTTGAGTTAAGCCGTCAAGCATCGGCATAGAGTATTATATAAGTTCCTTAAGCCGATAAAGTTCTGCCAAAGCATCACGCGGACTTAACTCATCAGGTTCAAGTTTGGTAAGGCGCGTTCTTAACTCATCCTCAACAAACATATCTTTTTGCTCGCTAACTGTGGGCTGCGCCGATAAATTTGTATGTATATAAGCATCTTCCCCCTTAGAACTTTGCAATTGATTTAACAGTTCATTAGCATAATCGGTTACTTTGCCTGGCACTCCAGCCAATTTTGCCACCTGTAAACCATAACTGCGGTTAGTGGGACCAGTTCTAATTTGATATAAGAATATCACATCGTTATCATGCTCACGTGCCGCAAGATGAACGTTCTTTGCCCCTTCAAGTTCTTTGGCGAGCTCGGTTATCTCAAAATAATGAGTTGCAAACAAAGCATAAGACCTAAGGTTATTACATATATAGTGGGCGCATGCCCATGCCAAAGACATACCATCATAAGTGCTGGTACCTCGCCCTATTTCATCCATCAAAATTAAACTATCCTCCGTAGCATTATTAAGAATATGCGCGGTCTCAGTCATCTCTGTCATAAAAGTTGAACTGCCTGCGGCTAAATCATCTCCCGACCCGATGCGAGTAAAAATTTTGTCCACTCTACCTATCTCCGCCTTAGTTGCTGGCACGAAGCTACCTATATAAGCTAATAAAACTATTAACGCTGATTGACGCATATAAGTGGACTTACCCCCCATATTGGGTCCTGTAATAATCAATAAACGTTGCTTAGAGTCAAGCAATAAATTATTGGCAATAAATGGCTCTGCCGAATAGTATTCCACCAGAGGATGACGTCCTTCTTCTATGTTAATGCAATGGGAAACATTCAACTCCGGCTTTTGCCAATTAAGAGCAAGCGCCCTCTCCGCGAGTGTGGTTAAGAAGTCCAGACGAATTAATGATAAGCAATTTTTTTGTAATACTGGCAAGTGCTTATCAACCTCAGTAAACAAATTATCATACAATTGTTTCTCCCTTGCCAGAGCGCGACTATGACTGCTAAGCGCCTTATCTTCATATTCTTTGAGTTCGGGGGTTATGAACCTTTCCGCATTTTTTAATGTCTGACGACGGATAAAATGCTCGGGCGCGTTAGCAGATTGAGCGCGACTAATTTCAATGTAATAACCAAAAGCCCGATTATATCCAACCTTAAGAGTAGATATTCCGCTGTTTTGTTTTTCTCGCTGTTCAAGTTGTAGCAGATATTCGCCACTATTTTTTTGCAGTTGCCTAAGCTCATCAAGTTCTTCATCATAACCATCGGCTATCACTCCTCCATTTCTGATAGTTGCTGGCAGGGTCTCAACCAAAGCGCGGCGTAATAGATTGTTTAGTTCTTCAAGGGGTTGCATTTCATCGTTAATCCGCTGTGCCAGCGCAGAACTTAGTCCCAAATTATTATGCAATATCCCAACAACATCCAAACCCATTCTAATGCGTAGAAAGTCACGCGGACGCGCATTGCGTAAGGAAATTCGTCCAAGAGCCCGTTCCATATCGCCAGCTTTTTTAATCTCGCTACGCAATGTATCATGACATCTTAAGGTTATTATTTCCTCAACTGCCTCGTGACGTGCCTCTAAAATATCAATGTTGCGCAAAGGACGATGCAATTGATTGCGTAAAAATCTAGCACCCATTGGAGTTGAGCATTTATTGAGTATTCCAAAAAGGTCCATCCCAGATGCGCCATTAGTATCAATTCCCAGATTGCGCCGACTCTGCGGGTCAATAATAATTGCTTCGTTCTCTACACTTGATTTTGGTGGATTAAGATGACGTAAAGGATTGAGTTGCGTTTCCTTGATGAAAGATAATAAAGCTCCCGCAGCACACAAAGCAGATTGGGATATATCTTGCAGACATTCCTTACCAAACTCTTCTTCAAGGAGCTCGCTCGCTGCGGCTTTGCTAAAATATGCGCTATCATAAAAACGAGTGTTGCGGATATCGCCCACTAGTCCTGGTTGCTTTGCTTGCAATAATAGTTCGTTGATCTGCAATCTTGCCAGTTCGTTATTCAGGTTATCAAGTTTATCTAAAGTTTGCGTGTGAAAGTTTCCGCTACCAAGATTTATCCATGCCAAACCATATTTGCTATCTTGCAAGCACAAGGCGCCAACCAAATTATCTCTAGATTCATCTATTAAATCCTCCTCTGTTGCAGTACCAGGGGTGATGATGCGGACTACCTTTCTCTCCATGGTTCCTTTAGTGCTTCCCTTGGTAGTTCCCTTAGCAGCATCTACTTTGCCGCCGCTATCCACCATAATTTCACCAGTTTGCTCGCAAATAACCACCGACTCTCCTTGACTGATTAGTTTTTTAATATAAGAATCTGCAGCATGAAAAGGCACCCCCGCCATGGGAATAGGATTGCCTTGTGAGGTTCCGCGCGCGGTTAGAGTTATATCCAATAAACGTGATGCCTTTTTAGCATCATCAAAGAAAAGTTCGTAAAAGTCGCCCATGCGATAAAAGAGCAGAGTATCTGGGTAATTCTTTTTAATTCCCAAATACTGCTTCATCATAGGGGTATTAGCTTCGTTTGACACAAGAGTTAAATAGTGATTTGGTTTTTATAATTGCATCCCCGATGCGACATATAAGACCTGCCCAGTAACTGTTCTGGCATCCAGCAGATACTCTAACCCATGAGTAATGGTATCAGGAGGGCTAGCTATTCCTAAAGGAGCAGTAGATGAAACTTTTTGCAAATACGCATCATCTTTATGCGGTGGTGGCAAAGCAGCTCCAGGCGCAATGGCATTGACTCGTATATTAGGCGCCAGTTCTTTGGCTGCCATAAGAGTAAAATGGTGTAGGGCATTCTTAGTGAGATGATATAAAAAATAATCTTCGCGCAATTTGGCATGATTGCAGTCCAACATATTAACTATCATTAAGTCCTCTGGGAAATCTTTTTGAAAGTCTTCTGCTACGGATAATTTTGTAGATGAATTATCATGTATCTGACGGGCAAAATTTTGAGTAAGAAAGAACGGGGCTTTAAGGTTTAGTCCCACATCCTTATCAAACTGGGCACTACCGGTTTGCATAAACCCTTGAGAATTAAATACTGAAGCATTATTTATTAAAAGGGATATAGTTCCTAATGATGAGCGTGCCTCATCAAATATTTTTTTACATGCGGCATCATCAGTTAATTCGCCTTGAATTGTGATGCATTTTTTATTATGCTGTTCTACTAACTTCTGACACTCACGTGCTTCGGCGAGAGAGCTATTATAGTGCACTGCTAAATCATAGCCACGGGCTGCCAAAGCAATTGCCATTTCTCTGCCTAATCTCTTAGCACCTCCAGTTATTAGAGCGGTTTTATTCATTACGGGGTTCATTACAGTTTCATTATGGTGGATTTTATATAAATTATAACTATATTTGTGTATATATTGCTATGAATAATTTACAATTACTAATAGAGGTGTGTAAATGTAATGGAAATCGCCGTAATGCTGGAAACTATTACATAAATCACTCTATTTATAATATTATTGCGGAATTATGTAAGATATGAGTATGATTAAAGTTATTGGGGTATTAAAAACAGATGATGTTGCTGCTGACTTGCAGCAAACTTTTGGTTGCTATCCTGATATGTTTAAAAAGTTATTTTTACAGGTCGCGCCACACCTAAAATTTAAAATTTTTGATGTAACCAAAGGGGAAAAACCAGATCCCATTGAGCAGTGCGATGGGTACATCATAACTGGCAGCAAGGCAGGCGTCTATGAAAGTCAAGAGCATCCTTGGATTAATGAACTGATGCTTCTTATAAGAGATATTTCTGAAGCAGGCGTGCCTCAGGCGGGAATATGCTTCGGACATCAGGCATTGGCAGTTGCCTTTGGCGGCAAGGTAGTTAAATCATCCAAAGGGTGGGGAGTAGGCGTTCATAACTATTCCATGAACGATGCTAGAGAAAAAATAGAAAAAACAGAAAAAATTGGCAACCTGAGTGATTGCTTCTCCATAATCGCCACTCATCAGGACCAAGTTGTAGAAAAACCCGAGGAGGCACAACTACTGGCAAGCAGTGATTTTTGCGCTATAGCCGCGCTCATATCTTATGAAAGGAATTTCATAAGTTTTCAAGGTCACCCCGAGTTTAGTAAAGAATATTTCCTCAAACTGATGGATAAAAGATTGACGAAGATTGGCGAAGAAAATGTCCAGCGTGCCCGCCAGACCATGAGCACAATCACAAATGACGACTCAGTGGCTGTAGCTATTTTAGATTTTTTCAATAAACAAATCGCCAGCAGTAAACAGGCAACCGTTAGTTAGCTAATTACAAGTATCCGCTAATAGTGGGCATACCCCACATAATAATAAGCTGAAAAAATATTATCAAACTTAACATTTGTTTCTGCTTGATAATTATCTTTATCTGGATAATATGACAAGGTAGGGTTAAATGATGTTCTCAATTCCAAAGACATTCTTAAGCGATTTGCAAACTCCTTACCAAAAGCAAAGGACATTGCGGGAACATACTGAGGGTGGATAATGGCTTCCGTCGCAAAGGAGGGTGAAGCGCTCTTTCCGTCATCGTAAGATGGCGTATATTCTTTTTGATGTCTGTCACTCTCATAAGTAACGTCATTATAGTTATATCTAAATGTATATTGATTCGTCCCCATAAGAGAAAAATCTATGAAGTATGAAGGCCAACTCTTGCGAAAAAAATAAGTGAGTCCAAATAATCTAAAATCCCCTGGTCCTGCCGAGCACCAATCAGGCAGAGTTGCATACAACAGAACTCTTTCAGTAACTCCTCCTCCAAGTTTTATATTCATACAAATAATTGGAGACCTACCCAACCCCTTAATCTCTCCATATTTATCACCGCGATAAAAATATCCATTTTCAGAGGAATGGCTGCGCGCAGTAAAAAACTCTGCATCCGCTGTATTTATTCCAAACAAGAACTCCAAAGTATAAAAGAATCCTTTGCGTGTTTCGCCATCCAACTTATGAGTATAAGGACTTGAATCCGCAAAAGATTTTTGTGGGACTAATAATGAGCTTGATGCAAAAAACAATAGCAAAGCAAAAATTAATTTGTTATATTGAGTTGGTATAAGTTGTTGATTATGCATATTAATAAAATGCTTTACCGATAGAATAATAAATAGATGTTGAAGTTTCAGTCCTACCACTACGACTCAATAATCTGAATGCTTGACCTGTAGTGAATCGTAAAATAATTGACATTCTTAGCTTGCTTTCAAACTCTCTACCGAATCCAAAGGCAAAACCCCCAGGAAGAAAAAGTTCGGAATCAAATACCTCATTATCATTTCTCAATTCTCTTTCTCTAGCTTGTTCACTTGTATAGTTAACCTTACGAACGTTATATGACAACCCTTTAGTAAAAAATAATAACTGGAAATCAATGAAGTTAGAAGGTTGGGTATCACTAAAAAAATATGTCATCCCGACATTTCCGAAGCCAAATGGATATATCGACATTAACTCAAAAAAGGATGCACCCCCTGTATTGGTGCCTATGCAACCGCCAATCAAAGGAACATAAATAAGTAAATGATTATTTACTCCTCCTCCTATTTTGGTATGAATACAAGAAACAGGAAAATAGGTCTCAGAAGTTCTTCCAGCAATGCTGTCATCAATATTGCTATCAACAAAGCTAGCAATTCCTTCATCTTCATCATACGTAAGAGTTATTTCTGACTGTTGAATTCCAGTCAGAAACTCATAAGAAATAAAAAAGCCCTTGCGATACTTTTTATCAAGTTTATGAGAATACGGAATATCTTTACTAGACGCCATCACTGATGTAGCAAAAAAAACAAGCACCAATATAAAAGTTGATGTAACTAAAGACGACGCTAATTTAATAAGAAATGTAAACATAATTATTACCTAAATCATTGCCTCCTAAATTACTGCCTCCTAAACATATTATCTTTATGTGTTTAGAATTAATGTATTTATTGGTTACATTATATCATTAATTTATAACAATGACTTTATGTGTTGGACACGTGACACAGGGTCTTTTGCCATTCTGATAGGACGTCCTATAACCAGATAATCCGCTCCTGCTTGGACTGCTTGTTGTGGTGTAGCAATCCTAACTTGGTCGCTTACTTCATTTTGGTTATCATCAAGGCGAACGCCAGGGGTCACTAATAAAAAATCATTGCCATATTTTGCTCGTAATTCTGCTGCTTCTTGGGGGGATGCCACCAGCCCATCAGCTCCTGCTGCAAGAGCAATTTCTGCGCGTTTTTCAACCAATGCTGCTGGAGTTAATACACTGTCTGAATCTCCAGTAAACTCTTCCATGTCCTGCTTACCAAAGCTTGTTAGCAGAGTAACTGCTAAAATTTTTATCTCAGAGTTTTGGCACACCTCAGCAGCTGCCTTAATTATGCTGCTATGGGCATGGATGGTTAACAAAGATACTTTAGGTGCTTGACGGATAACCTGCTCAACAGATTTTGCCACAGTAGCGGGTATATCAAGAAATTTTAAGTCCAGCATAACCTCCCCTCCCTTGTCAAGAATATAATCAATTGGTTGCCAGCCCGCAGCAAGAAATAACTGTAATCCTACCTTAAAGAATTTAACCTCGGGGAATAATAGATCTACCCATTCTTTGGCTTGCTTAAAGTCCGCAACATCCAGCGCATAGATAATGCGTCTGTCAAGAGGGATAGTTTTTTTAATGATTTTCACCGGCACAGGGTGGAGTATCAACGACCTTACCTTGCCATTCTTGTGGAGCAAATAATTGGAGGGACAGCGCATGGACGCCGCCCTTAAGTTCTTCGTCCAATAGTTGATAAATTAGACGATGGCGATTTACGAGATTAATTTCTTTGAATTCATTGCTGACTAACACCAGCTTAAAATGGGTCTCAGCTTGAGGATTATTCATCCCTGATGAATGTTTGCCGCTTTCGTTGGTTAGTTGCAAGTAAAGTGGAGAGAACTTGTTGGTTATTTTATTTTCAATTCGTTCTTGGATTGCTCCACTCATTTATTAACATGAGTGAGCCAATCACTATGCGAATTATCTTTGCCCATAGTACACTCAAAATATTTCTTTTGTAATTTTTCGGTTATAGGACCTCTGTTACCCTTGCCTATTATCCTATCATCCAAACTATGAATGGGAACAACTTCGGCAGCAGTGCCACAGAAAAATGCTTCATCAGCAACATAAATCTCATCCCGGGTAATTTGCCGTGCAGTGCATTTTATCCCTAAATCATCAGCCAGGGATATTATGGTGCGACGTGTTATGCCATCTAAACATGAAGTAAGGGCTGGGGTATGCAACTCGCCATTTTGGACTAAGAATAAATTTTCGCCAGTCCCTTCGGCAGCATAACCCTCATTATCCAGGAGCAGAGCTTCAGAGCAACCGCAGCTGAACGCCTCTTCCAATGCCAGAATAGAATTAACGTAATTACCGTTGGTCTTGGCTTTGCACATTGTTATATTGACATGGTGGCGAGTATAAGATGAAGTGCGAACCTTAATGCCCTTTTCCTGGTCCTCAAGCGACATATAAGATGGCCATTCCCAAGCAGCCACTATGACATGAGTTTTAAGATTCTGTGCCCGTAAGCCCATCTCTTCACTACCATAAAAGCACATGGGGCGTATGTAGCCACGTTGAAGTTTATTGATGCGTGCGGCATCAATCTGTGCTTGAGATATTTCTTCGGGCTTAAATGGTATTTTCATATTAAGAATATGAGCCGAATTGAATAAGCGGCGAGTATGGTCTTCAAGACGAAAAATTGCTGTATCTTGGTCTGTTGGGCCTGTCGGATAAGCCCGCACTCCTTCAAATACTCCTAATCCGTAATGAAGTGTATGAGTTAGGACATGCACTTTGGCGTCCTTCCATTCCACCATTTTTCCGTCAAACCAGATAACCCCTTCTTTTGCTTCCATTCCAACCATTTTTATATTAAGTTCCTGTTAAAAATATACTAATTACTAATTAAGTGTCGCTATTATCGGGATGCAAAAAACGCAACGCATTAAGCCGAATAAAACCTGCTGCATCCTTTTGACTATAAGCATCTTCGCTATCTTCAAAAGTTGCCAACTTGGAATTAAACAAACTCTTGGGTGACGTTCTGCCAATTACCATAACATTGCCCTTATAAAGTTGCAATCTTACCTTCCCTTCAACCCTTTGTTGGGTCTCATCAATCATGCGCTGCAAAGCCAATCTTTCTGGTGCCCACCAATTACCATTATAAATCATCTCTGCATAGCGCGGCATCAAAGAATCCTTTAAGTGAGCGGTTTCGCGATCCAGGGTAAGCGATTCCATAGCACGATGTGCCTTGATAATTATAGTGCCGCCTGGGGTCTCATAGCAACCACGAGATTTCATTCCCACATAACGGTTTTCCACCATATCCACTCTACCAATACCATTCTCTCCCCCAATACGATTTAGTTCTGCAAGTAATGATGCCGCGCTCATCTTTTTGCCATTTATAGCGCAAGGATCCCCTCCTTTAAATTCAATCTCTAAAGTAGTCGTTTCATCAGGAGCATCTTGAGGGGATACGCTTCTTTGCCACATGTCATCCTTAGGAGCAACTGCTGGGTCTTCCAACTCGCATCCCTCGTAAGAAACATGCAGTAAATTGGCATCCATTGAGTAAGGAGGTTTATTGCTGCCGCTATCGCCATAACTTATTCCTTGAGAGGCACAAAAATCTAATAAATCCTGTCGTGAATTATAACTCCATTCACGCCAAGGAGCTATGACCTTAATTTGTGGCTGTAAAGCATAAGCCGCTAATTCAAAACGAACTTGGTCATTGCCCTTGCCAGTGGCTCCATGGGAAATGGCATCGGCTGAGTGCTCACTCGCTATTTCCACTAATCTTTTAGCTATCAAGGGTCGGGCTATGGCAGTGCCAAGCAAGTACTCACCTTCATAAATAGTGTTAGCACGCATCATCGGGAAAACGAAATCGCGGGTAAATTCTTCACGCAAATCTTCTATGTGGATATTCTGTGGTTTAATTCCAATATCTAAAGCGCGGGTGCGTGCTGCTTCAATTTCTTCACCCTGCCCTACATCTGCAGTAAATACTATAACCTCACACTTGTATTCAACCTCAAGCCACTTGGCAATCGCCGTAGTATCTAAGCCGCCAGAATATGCCAGGACTACTTTGTTAATCTTCATCATTAGCGGCGTAGTTAAGTAAAATAGCGCGTCCGTACAAAAAAGCCGACCACAAGGTTATAACTGCGGCAACCGTAAGAACAGCCAAAGAAATCCACGGCAAGTATATATTAACTCCACCTGGCGGAAAGGCAAAAAAGAAAGCAATTCCCAACAACTGCAAGAGAGTTTTTATTTTACCTAACAAGCTAACCTTGATAGAATCTGGCGTCATTGAGCCAGCTTCTTCTGCCAACCAACTACGCATCGCCATAACCGCTATCTCACGTCCAATAATTACCATAGCAATAAATACTATGATGATATTATCGTAGGACTGCACCATGAGGATTAAAGCTGTGCATACTAAAAGCTTGTCAGCTACTGGATCTAAAAACTCTCCTATCTTTGATTTCATATCCCAGTTGCGCGCTAGATAGCCATCCACCCAGTCGCTAATCGCAGCCAAAACAAAAACAGTAGCGGCGGCATAATGACTCCACGACCACGGTAAGTAATAGAACACCACCATGAGCAACACTCCGAAAACCCGCATATAAGTAAGGATGTTGGGTAAAGTTATTAAATTATATTGCTTATTAGTCATATCCTAATTATAAATTATTATTGACAAAATACAAATAGAGAGTATAATTCCCCCTTTTTTTTTATAAAATACTTAAACTAAACAATTAAGCAAATTTACTAATGCAAAACAAATTAATAATTTTTGATACTACATTGAGAGATGGCGAACAAAGTCCTGGAGCATCAATGACTTTGGAAGAAAAAGTTCGCATCGCTCAAATGTTAGAAAAACTGAAAGTGGACATAATTGAAGCTGGCTTCCCTATATCCAGCGAAGGAGATTATGCTTCAGTTCGCGCAGTTGCCAAGACCATAAAGAATTCATCCGTGTGTGGATTGGCGCGCGCTAAGAAGATTGATATAGAAAGAGCCGCCGAGGCAATTAAACCTGCCAGTCGTAAGAGATTGCATACTTTTATTGCCACCTCGCCTATCCATATCAAATACAAGCTGAAAATGACAGAAGATGAAGTCCTAGAAAATGCAGTTCAAGCAGTAAAACTAGCGCGCAACCTATGTGATGATGTTGAGTTCTCCTGCGAGGATGCGGGTCGTTCGGAAGCAGATTTTTTATGCCGAATAATTGAAAAGGCAATTGAGGCAGGAGCATCAACCATAAATATCCCCGATACTGTGGGCTATGCTATGCCACAACAATTTGGTGAACTTGTCAAGGATATAATCACAAGAGTGCCCAATTCTTCCAAAGCAGTGTTCTCTGCTCATTGTCATAATGATTTGGGGCTGGCAGTTGCCAACTCTTTGGCGGCATTGGGCGCTGGAGCACGGCAAGTTGAGTGCACTATAAATGGTTTAGGCGAGCGCGCTGGCAATGCCGCTTTAGAAGAGATTGTTATGGCAGTGAAAACCCGCAAGGATTTTAGTGGCTTGGATACAGACATTGATATCTCTCAAATAGTTCCTATTTCTAAACTTGTATCCCAAATAACTGGTTTTCCAGTTCAACCCAATAAAGCCATAGTCGGCGCCAATGCTTTTGCGCATGAAGCGGGAATTCATCAAGATGGTGTGATTAAGCATCGCCAGACCTACGAAATAATGAAGGCGGAAGATGTGGGCTGGCATGCAAACAAACTGGTGCTGGGCAAGCATTCAGGACGTAACGCCTTTAGCAAAAGGATGAAAGAATTGGGCTATAAGCTTGATGGCGAGGAGTTAGATAACATGTTCAATAGCTTCAAGGAACTGGCAGACCATAAGCATACGGTTTATGATGAGGATTTGCACTCTCTATCCAGTTCCACAACCAGACGTAACGAACATAATTATGCTTTAAAGTATGTCGCAATTAATACCCAGAGCAACAAGAAGGCAAGCGCAGAGGTAGCCCTTAGCAAAGAAGGAAAGGAACTGAAGTATGAGAGTGATGGTAACGGACCAGTTGACGCGATATTTGAAGCCATCCGCAAGATTACTGATTGCGATGCATCGTTGGTGCTTTATTCGGTGAATGCAATAACAGAAGGTACCGATGCATTGGGAGAAGTGATGGTGCGTTTGCAAAAAAATGGAAGAGTAGTAAATGGCTCGGGTTCTGATTTGGATATAATTACCGCTTCAGCCAAAGCATATATAAACGCCATAAATATTTTGCAAGAAGACATCAAAATGAACCCCCAGATGAACCCTCAAAACAGAGATACGCTCACACCTTGAACAGAGAAAATATAAATAGGTACCTAAACCAGCTGAGTATTGTTCCTTGGGTTAGTAGGCAGGTAGTAGCCAAAGCAGCCGAGGATGAGTTATCATCTGGCAGTGAGGCGATACCTCAGACACCTCCAACTCGTCCAGTCATCCCCGCCTCCCCTGTGGGTGTAAAGCGAGATGAACATGGTGGGCATGGTGAGCATGGTGAGCATGCTTCATCCCCTGCAACAAGTCATGTTCGTAATAATGATTCAAGCTCTAAGGATGCGTTACCAGCTAGTGATGCTAACGATGCTATTGATAGAAGTACTGTAAAACCTAGCCCATCATTACAAAATCAAAAATCAATTCGCCTGAGTGCCGCTATCTTTCCTCCAGTTATAGTACTCTACTCTTTGCAAGATAATGCGACTATGCCTAATAATGAGAAAGAATTACTGCGTAGAATGCTTGCCAAGTGCGGTATAGACCTAAGCAATGGAGTCAGCGTTAAAGACCCTACTTTAGTGTACCCCCCTATTATTCCACTTATATATTCTAGTGTAACCCAAGGAGAGAATGGACTTCGGGATGCCTGCTCTGCTTTCGTCACATCACTGCTAACAAAGTGGCAATGCCAATGGCTAATTATTTTAGGAGAAGAAACTTCTCTTTATCTGCCACAAGAATATACAACTCTACAACAAAATCCGATAATATTGGAGAACATGCAAACAATGTTAACTGAACCACAAACAAGAAAACAAGCGTGGGAATTACTTAGCCCTTTGCGTGATAAATTAAGCATATCTAAAGGCGGGGATGATAAAGAGAGTAAGGAAAATAATGAACAAAATGATACTGATAAATGATACCTGAAAAACTAATTCTGCATAAGAAGTCGCGCACTTTAGAAGTTATTTATGCAGGTAATAACTTTATCTTGCCCGCTGCTTATCTCCGAGTAAAATCTACCTCCGCAGAAAACAAAGATAAACCCGCCGAATACAATCCCAACGTAGCAATTGACGAGGTACGTTCAATAGGTAATTATGCAGTTCAAATTTACTTCAACGATGGACACAAAACTGGAATTTATTCTTGGGACTATATTAGAGCGATATGCATTAGTATGAATACTGAAATGGCGCGTAAAGAAATGCAGCAAAAAAAGCAGCCAACACAACAGGATACCCAAGTTTTGAACATACAACCAGCCCCTAAGAAAAACTAAACTATGCCCCTTTTTGTTGTTGCCACTCCCATAGGCAACCTTGAGGATATGAGCCCACGGGTACTGGAAACCCTTAAACAGGCGGAGCTAATTCTTGCTGAAGATACCAAGAGAACTGCCAAACTACTTACTTTGTGTGGAATAAACAAAATAACGTCCAAATACTTGATAAGATGCGACTCACATAAAGAAAATCAGCTATGTAATGACACGGCTTTCGTTAATAGGTTGCGTAATGATATAAACATAGTTATAGTAAGCGATGCTGGCAGCCCAACAATTTCTGACCCTGGCGCTGCTGTAGTTCGCCTTGCCCACAAGGAAAAGGTTCCAGTAATCCCTATCCCTGGTCCCTGTGCGGCAATAGCTGCCTTATCAGTTAGCGGCTATTCTTCATCGTCCTTCTTCTTTGGTGGTTACTTCCCAAGCGCTTCAGTTTCTAGAAAGAAATTTATTATTGAGCATAAGAATATTCCCCATCCATCAGTTTATTATGAGTCACCTCACCGCATAAAGGAATGTCTGCAGGACTTGTGCGAACTTTGGGGAGAGCAACGCCATGCTTTGTTAGCGCGTGAACTTACCAAGACATATCAAACAATACGTTCGGGGACCTTGGCAGAAATCCGTGAGCATATTGCAAACAACGAAAGTAAAGGAGAAATAACTTTAGTCCTTGCAGGATTTAACCGTGAAAATGAAGATAAATTGCAAGATGAAGATGAACATGTGTTAAAATTGTTACTGGATTGTTTACCAGTAAACACAGCCACCGATATAGCAGCACAGATAAGGAAAAAAAGTAAGAAACTGTTTTATAGGAAAGCATTGGAGTATAAAGATGGCAAAAAGTAAAGCGAAAAACAAATTAAGATGCGCCGTAATAGGCGTAGGACACCTTGGAAAATTTCATGCGCAGAAATATGCCGCTATGGATGGCGTGGACCTCGTAGGGGTTTCTGACATAAACGAAGAAGTTGGAAAAGAACATGCATCTGTACTTGGCTGCTCCTATTATCGCGACTACCGAGAGTTGCTTGATAAAACAGATTTAGTAAGTGTTGTGGTTCCAACAAATAATCATCATAAAGTTACCTGCGACTTTCTAAATAGCGGGGTTAATTGCTTGGTTGAAAAACCCATAGCAACAACTCTTGAAGAAGCAGAAGAAATGAAAGAGCTCGCCAATAAGAACTCTCTGATGCTTAGCATAGGACATATAGAAAGATTTAATCCAGTATTCCAAAGAGTAAAAGAATTGTGCACCAAACCTGAATATATCACTACCGAAAGATTAGCGAAGAATACCAACCGTTCAATGGATATAAATGTTGTGTTGGATTTAATGATTCACGATTTGGACTTGGTATTGCAATTGGTGGATAGCCCTATTAAAGATATCAGGTGCTTAGGACTAAAGATAATTTCTAAATATACTGATGCCGCCAATGCTTATATAACCTTTGAAAATGATTGTGTGGCTAATATTAGTGTAAGCCGTATAAGCTTTAATAAGTCGCGAAAGATGCGCACTTTTCAACGGGAATTATATATATCAGCGGACTTACAAGAGAAAACCTACACAGTAGCTAAGAGAGCAGAGAATGGCTTTATTGAGAAAGAAGACCATGATTTTATCACGCCAAGCGATACCCTGCAAATGGAAATTCAGGACTGTGTGGATGCCGTCCGCACAGGACGAGAACCATTGGTAACTGCTGAATCAGGTATTGCTACCCTGAAAACAGCTCTAGTGATGAGCCACCAATTAAAAGACCATTTTCAACGTTGATTTCAATAATGTGTATTATTAACCATGTCAGGTAATACTTTCGGTAGAATATTTCGCACCACCACCTTTGGTGAAAGTCATGGTCCAGCTATTGGCGGAATAGTGGATGGCTGCCCACCAGGGATGGAGATTAATGAGCAGGATATACAAATACAGCTTAATCGTCGTCGCCCCGGGCAATCAAAGTATACCACCCAAAGACGTGAAACAGACCAGGTGGAAATCCTTTCAGGAGTGTTTGAAGGTAAGACCACTGGAACTCCAATAGGAATATTAATTAGAAACATTGATGCAAAATCTAAGGACTACGAAGATATCAAAGAGGTCTTTCGTCCTGGACACGCTGATTATACCTATCAGCATAAATATGGGATTCGCGATCATCGCGGCGGAGGACGTTCCTCAGCGCGTGAAACAGCAATTAGAGTTGCAGCAGGAGCGATAGCTCGCAAGTTTTTACAAGAGGAGTGCGGAGTAAATATTTGGGGACATATTGTCCAAGTTGGCGATATTCAAGCAACTAATTTTTCTAAAGAAATCATAGATAGTAACCCTTTCTTCTGCGCCGATGAAAAGATGGCAGAATCTTTGCCAGCTTTATTTGATAAGCTACGTAAAGATAATGACTCAGTGGGAGCATGCGTACAGGTAGAAGCAAGTGGTGTACCAATTGGTTGGGGCTCTCCCGTATTTGACCGCCTTGATGCGGATATAGCCAAAGCAATGCTCAGCATCAATGCTTCCAAAGGGGTAGAAATAGGGGCGGGGTTTGCTGCAGTAGCGCAACGTGGCAGTGAGCATCGCGATGAAATGAATGAGAAAGGATTTCTTTCAAACAATGCTGGTGGCGTGTTAGGTGGGATTAGCAACGGAGAGAATCTTATTATCAGGGTTCCATTTAAGCCCACCTCTAGTATCTTAAAACCAGGCGGGACTGTCACTAGTAGCGGAGAAAATACTAAGGTTGTGGTAAAAGGACGACATGACCCATGCGTAGGAATAAGAGCCGTCCCCATAGTTGAGGCAATGTTGGCTTTAGTTCTTATGGACCATAGAATGTTGCATATAGCTCAATGTCCATCTAAATAAATATTTACAAATCTCGGGGCGGACTAAAAAATTGGGGGAAGTTTCTGGACTTCTCCCCAGGATGAAGTAATTGTTCGCGCTTTATCATAAGAGTTATATAATCGCCGCCCCAAATCACTTTGAGTTGCAGTTTCATATACAACCTGCTTGCTAACCTCTTGTAATCTATTCAACAGCTGTTCAGAATAGGCGATAAACTGTATACCTTCTTCTCGTAACTGCTTCAACGCAACAGCATTAAACCAATCACTCTCAGATAAACCTATAATATTTTCGGTACGGCAGGATTCCTGAATAACCGCTTGGAGATGAACAGGCAAGGATTCATAAGCAGTGCGATTGATAAGTAGCTCCGCCGAACCATTGGGTTCGTGGAACCCAGGATAATAACAATACTTAGCTGCTCTATGCAGCCCAAATGCTCTATCACTCCAAGGAGCAAGAAATTCTGCCGCATCAATCGCTCCACTTTGCAGAGCTGGAAAAATCTCAGATGGTGGGATGGATACAGGCAAGGCGCCAAGTTCTTTAATTACTTTGCCGCCTAAGCCAGGCATTCTAAACTTTACCCCTGCCAAACTCTGGCTGCTTGACTCCCCTATAGGTTTTTTAAACCAGCCACCCATACTGGGACCTGTATTGCCAGCAGCTAGTGGCTTTAATCCAAAGTCCGCATATACCTCGTCCCATAGTTTCTGTCCCCCACCTTCATAAAGCCAACAATGATGCTGAGCAGGATTAAGTCCAAAAGGAACTGCCGTAAAAAAAGGGGATAGTGCTGTTTTGCCCTGCCAGAAAAAAGATGCCGAATGCCCTAACGCGGCAACCCCCCGAGATACCGCATCAAATACTTCTAACCCTCCCACCAAATCACCCGCTGCATAAACAGTTATTTGGATTTGATTTTCGGATAAGGTAGAGATTCGCTTAGCCAATCTTTCTGCCGTTCTCCCTGTCCCAGGCGCGCCTGCGGGCCAAGAAGTTACCATCTTCCACTCAAAAATTTTCTTAGTTTTTGATGGTAGTGTTTGCGCTTGTTTCTTGACGTCAGGAATACGCATCCCTGTAAATACTCCTACCAAAGCTGCAAGGATAGCAGTGATGGTTAAGATAAATGTTCTCCGCTTCATTAATTATACCTCCAAGTTTATATAGGTTTCTATAAGTTTCTGCAAGTTATTATACAACGAATGAAATAAAAAAAGAATGTAATATTCTACCCGGCATAGCTATGGCAAGTATTCCTGCGCTAACTAACCCAACAAAACTTCCAATCATAAAGCCGCGATGAATTCTGATATTCTTATTTTTAATTGCTAACAAAGATATCACTATACATATCATAGTCCATGCAGTTAATATATGTATGTATGTAAAATTACCTAGCGAGTCACGAATAGCCAAAGATGAAATACAGGATATAAGAATTAATCCTGAGAAGGTTTTGCCAGATGCTTTATGCAGTTTGTCACCCTTTTTCCTAAATAAAATCCAGGTACCCAAAGGAATTGCTAGTAGGGAGGCAGTAAGATGGACTGCAATATAAAAGTTCATAACAGGTTATAAGGTAATCCTATACGAAAGTTAGGTA
Organism: Gammaproteobacteria bacterium; assembly: GCA_965207945.1. Taxonomy (GTDB): domain Bacteria; phylum Pseudomonadota; class Gammaproteobacteria; order CBDBNL01; family JAAOII01; genus JAAOII01. The sequence goes on along the minus strand of OZ242303.1, from coordinate 378,252 downwards.
TTATAGAAAATAATCTCAATCCAACGATCAAGAATGGAAAAAGAAAAGAAATAAAAGAGATAAAAAATAGAATCATCAAACAATTTGAGTGAGCACTAACAGCATTTTTTGTGTTGACTCATGGAACTAATTCCAAGAAGCCAACACAATTTATTTAAGGAGGTAATCCAGCCGCAGATTCCCCTACGGCTACCTTGTTACGACTTAACCCCAGTCATGAATCACACCGTGGTAACCGTTCTCCCGAAGGTTAAACGAGCTGCTTCTGGTGCAATCCACTTCCATGGTTTGACGGGCGGTGTGTACAAGACCCGAGAACGTATTCACCGCGACATTCTGATTCGCGATTACTAGCGATTCCGACTTCATGCAGTCGAGTTGCAGACTGCAATCCGGACTAAGAGAAGCTTTTTGGGATTGACTTGGCCTCGCGGCTTAGTAACCCTTTGTACTTCCCATTGTAGCACGTGTGTAGCCCTACTCGTAAGAGCCATGATGACTTGACGTCATCCCAACCTTCCTCCGGTTTATCACCGGCAGTTTCGCTAAAGTGCCCAGCCGAACTGATGGCAACTAGCAATTAGGGTTGCGCTCGTTGCGGGACTTAACCCAACATCTCACAACACGAGCTGACGACAGCCATGCAGCACCTGTCACACGATTCCCGAAGGCACACTCTCATTACAAGAGCTCTCGTGGATGTCAAGAGTAGGTAAGGTTCTTCGCGTTGCATCGAATTAAACCACATGCTCCACCGCTTGTGCGGGTCCCCGTCAATTCATTTGAGTTTTAACCTTGCGGCCGTACTCCCCAGGCGGTCTACTTATCGCGTTAGCTACGCCACAACCCTGCTATTTGATAAACGATTCATTAAGTATAAAAATAATATAATGAATTCGCCTATTAAATAGCAAGGCAACAGCTAGTAGACATCGTTTACGGCGTGGACTACCAGGGTATCTAATCCTGTTTGCTACCCACGCTTTCGTATCTCAGTGTCAGTATTGGTCCAGGCAGCTGCCTTCGCCATTGGTGTTCCTTCCGATATCTACGCATTTCACCGCTACACCGGAAATTCCGCCACCCTCTACCATACTCTAGTTATGGAGTTTTGGATGCAATTCCTCGGTTGAGCCCAGGGCTTTCACATCCAACTTTCATAACCACCTACATACTCTTTACGCCCAGTGATTCCGATTAACGCTTGCACCCTCCGTATTACCGCGGCTGCTGGCACGGAGTTAGCCGGTGCTTCTTCTTTAAATAACATCAAGCCCACATACTATTAATATATGGGTTTTTTTCTTTACTGAAAGGGCTTTACGACCCTAAGGCCTTCTTCACCCACGCGGTATGGCTGCGTCAGGGTTTCCCCCATTGCGCAATATTCCCAACTGCTGCCTCCCGTAGGAGTCTGGGCCGTGTCTCAGTCCCAGTGTGGCTGTACGTCCTCTCAGACCAGCTACCGATCGTTGCCTTGGTGAGCTTTTATCTCACCAACTAGCTAATCGGACGCAGGCTCTTCTCAAAGTGACACCTAAAAGGCATCTTTATTCCTTAGAACATATGCGGTATTAATCCGAGTTTCCTCGGGCTATCCCCCGCTTTGAGGTAGATTCCTACGCGTTACTCACCCGTTCGCCGGTCGTCAGCAAGATAGTAAACTATCTCCTGTTACCCCTCGACTTGCATGTTTTAGGCCTACCGCCAGCGTTCAATCTGAGCCATGATCAAACTCTTCAATTAAAACAACAACCTAAGTTGTTGAATTCATGACTCAATTAAGACGCAATAAAATTGCGAACTTAACTGCGAATTTATTTCGCCGTTAGTACTCACACAAATTATTTGATAGGATTCTATTCTATTATCTCTTTTAGATCTAGCCGCCAATGTTCTTAATGCGTTTGCAAAAAGAGACGGCAATGATGTAATTATATGTCTATATCTGACAAATACTACACAAAAACAATTAAATATTATTATTTTTTATAAAAATGAAGAAAAAGATTGCTTAAATTTTTCTGTTTCAATGCTTGTATGTGCCAAAGATACAAAACATGCTTCAAAATCAGATGGAGGTAGATGAATTCCTTCTTTTAACATAGCGTGAAACACCTTTTTGAATAGATCATGGTCCATATTCTGCGCCTCCAACATATTACGTGGTGGCTTATCCAACCCATAGTATATGCCTATCATGCCACCTAATGATTGAGCACACACTTTGAGACCTTTATCCTTGGCAGTTTGGTGAACCGCATCAACTATAGCATTAGATGACTGTTGCAACATTTGATACGCATCATCGCCGTTGTTGTTGCTATAACTGTCTAATTGATTTAGTGTATGCAAGCCAAGGGTTGCCACCAAAGGGTTGCCTGACAGGGTTCCTGCTTGATATACTGAGCCAATAGGGGCGAGATGTTGCATTATATCCTTCTTGCCACCAAATGCCCCCACAGGCAATCCGCCACCAATAACCTTGCCTAAACATACTAAATCAGGGACTATGCCATAGTGCTCTTGCGCACCACCACGTGCTACACGAAACCCACTCATAACCTCATCAAAAATAAGCACAACCCCGTGCTTATCGCAGAGTTTACGAATTTGTTGCAGGAACTCTTTATCAGCAGGAATGAAGTTCATATTACCTGCGATTGGCTCTATTATTAGCGCAGATGTACTATCGCCGCTGGTTTTGAAGTATTCTTCCAGTCCATCACTATCATTGAACTCAAGGTTTATGGTATCCTTGACTATTTCGGCAGGAACACCAGGAGAACTAGGGGAAGACATAGATAAGACGCCTGAGCCGGCCTGAGCCAACAAACAATCACTATGCCCGTGATAACAACCATTAAACTTTACCAGTTTATTACGCCCAGTATATCCTCGCGCTAAACGGATAGCGCTCATTGTTGCTTCGGTGCCTGAATTTACCATACGCAGCAGTTCAATTGCTGGCATCATTGACTTTATCTTCTCTGCTATCTCAACCTCAAGATAGGTTGCGGCTCCGTAGCTGAGCCCTTTGAGTGCTTGCTCATGAGCAAGTGCGGCAGCATCTTCGTTGCCATGCCCTAAAATCATCGCACCCCACGAGCAAATCATATCTACGTAGCTCTTCCCTTGCGTGTCAAATAGATAAGCACCCTTTGCTCTATCAATAAAAACGGGGTCTCCTCCCACGGACTTGAACGAGCGCACTGGAGAATTAACTCCGCCAGGGATTGATTGTTTGGCTTGTGCGTATAAAAGATTGTTGGTATTTTCCATAATTATAAAGCGTAAAAAATAGTTGCAATGCCAAGAAAGGCAACAAAACCTACTATATCAGTTGCAGTAGTAAGCAAAACTCCGCCAGCATTTGCTGGGTCAATTTTATTTCTTGCCAAAATAACTGGTATTATCACTCCGAGTATTGAACCAACTAATAAGTTAATAATCAAAGCCATACTAAGGGCAAGGGCAACAAATTTATCGTTAAACCAAATATACGCCAGGATACTCACCACTACAGACCATAAAAATCCATTAATTAAACCCACCATACTTTCACGCGCAAATAGCCAGCGAACATTGGAAGAAGTTATTCTGCCAAGTGCTTGGGCGCGCACCATTATTGTCATTGATTGTAATCCAGCTATGCCTCCCATACTTGCCACCACCGGCATCAATACCGCCAATGCCACCACCTTATCCAAAGTTTCTTGAAATATTCCAATAAAGAAAGATGCCAACATGACAGTAAACAGATTGATTCCCAACCAAAATATTCTACGGTCTGCGACCTTCTTTAGAGGGGCAAATGTATCCTCTTCATTACCCAAACCCGCGCCACTTAACAATGCTTTATCGCGCTGCTCCAAAGCCAAATCAAAAACATCATCAACTGTTACCACACCAAGGAATTTGTGCTCTTCATCTGTAACTGGAACAGATATAAAGTCATATCTTTCAAATACTTCTACGGCGCGACGGTCATCATCATCTGGTTTCAGAGTGATTATATCGGTATCCATCACATCGGAAACCCTTTTACCTGGAGGACTTTGCACCAAAGTAGTAAGTGGAAGAACTCCCATAAACTTATTTTCCCTGTCAATAACCACCAACTTACTGGCACTAATAGTTATTTTTTCAGCACGGCGCAAATAGCGGATAACTACATCCAATTCAATATTTGGACGCACAGTTAAGAATTCGGTTGTCATTATAGCCCCTACCGTCCCCTCAGGATAATCCAACAGCCGTTTGACTCTTTTCCTATCATCAACCTCCATGCTATTGAGAACTTGGTCTATAACAAGTTCTGGCAGCTGTTGCAGCATATCGGCTACATCATCATCGCTTAGCTCCTCAATACTATGAGCTATTTCTTCTGCCTTCAGTTCATTAAGAAAGTCGGCTCTTATGTCTTCATCCAGATGTTGCAGCACCTGTCCTCGGCTCTCTTCTGCGATAAGCCCCAAAAGGACCTGTCGTTCTTGCGGCGGAGAAGATTCAATAAGCCGCGCTACATCTACTGGCTTTATTTCCTCATTGATTATTTTGCCAATCTGGTGGAAAGAACCCTTAGAAAGTATATCTTCAACTCGTTTATCAAGCATTTAGTCGACGCGCCACTTCTGTTATATCGGCTATGGTTTTTTTGCGTAATGACTCGTCTTCTGATTCCACATTTATACGTAGCAGGGGTTCGGTTCCTGAAGGGCGAACTAATAATCTGCCTTGTGAATTAATCTGTTGTTCGGCGTGACTAATCGCCTGTTGCATTTCTTTTTTCTCTATGAGCACCCTGGGGTTTTTGCAGGGGAAATTTTCTACATCTGCAGGAACCAACGCTGCTTCTTTAGCAAGGGTTGCAAAGTCCGACTTAAAGTGACGCAACGCCGCCAAAACCTGCAACGCAATTATTATCCCATCTCCAGTGGTGGTATAGCGGGTGCATACCATGTGCCCCGATGATTCTCCCCCTAAATTGCCCTGCCCTTTATCTACTAACGCTTCTATAATGTGGCGATCGCCAACTTTTACTCTTTGTAATTCCACACCAAGTTTCTGCAGTGACCTTTCAAGTCCATAATTGGTGGCAACAGTTCCCACCACGATATTACTCTGTAAGGTGCCGATATCTTTCATATATTTAGCGAGAATATATAGCAAGATATCACCGTCAATTATTTCGCCTTGGTGGTCGCACATTACTAGTCGGTCGCCATCACCATCAAAGGCAATACCTATCTCGGCTTTATATTTAACTGCCTCTTTCCTTATGCAATCAGGAAAGGTACTGCCACATTCCTCATTAATATTTATACCATCGGGCTCATTATTAATAATTGTTACATCGGCTCCCAACTCAGAAAACACTTTGCCAGCTACATTGTAGGTTGCTCCATTAGCGCAATCTACAAGCAATTTCATATCCTTTATATCAATATTACGCGGCAAGGTGCTTTTACAAAACTCAATATAACGGCCTTTCGCATCCACCACACGCGCTGCTCTACCCAAATCTAAAGCACCCACCAACACCATACTTTTGTCTAACTGCTCTTCAAGTTTATGCTCAAGATCATCGTCAAGTTTGGTTCCCTGATTAGAAAAAAACTTCACTCCATTATCTAAGTAGTTATTATGTGAAGCACTGATAACCACTCCTACATCTGCATTAAAGGTTCGGGTTAAATAAGCAATAGCCGGGGTGGGCATAGGACCTACTAACATTGTATCCGCTCCTGCTGAAGCCAATCCTGCTTGTAATGCTGACTCAAACATATAACCAGATATGCGAGTATCCTTACCAATCAGGACGCGAGCATGTGAACCTTTATTTCTAAAAACCTGTCCTAACGCCCAACCGATTTGGGTAAAAAATTGCGGCGTTATAGCGTTCTCGCCAACCCTTCCTCTTATTCCATCAGTGCCAAAATATTTCATGTTTATACCTATATAGTTCTTTGCTTTAATTCTCTATCATTGCTACGGCAAGCTTCATAGCATCCACATTTGCCGCTACATCATGGACTCTCACTATCCATGCTCCCCGCTCAACCAACAAAGCCGTAGAAGCTATAGTAGCCCACAACCTTTGCTCTGGTTCCTTGCCTGTTATTTTACCTAAAAATTCCTTGCGTGATAACCCCACCAGCAAAGGACAATCCAAATCTTTAAAAGAATCAAGATTACTCATAAGCAAGCGATTATGCTCAAAATTCTTGCCAAAACCAAAACCAGGGTCAAGGATAATTTGAGTTGCGGCAATGCCATTAGCAATTGCCTGTTGCTTTCTTTGTTTTAGATAATCTTTTACCTCCTCCACCACATTTTCGTAAGTTGGATTATGCTGCATAGTGCTGGGCGTCCCTTGGATATGCATCAGGCATACTGGCAAGCCACCTGATTGCGCTGCTGACACTGCAGACACGGCTGACATAGCATCTGGATTAGTCAAAGCCCGCACGTCATTAATCAATGAGCAACCAGCACTGGCTGCCAGCTGAATTAATTTAGGATTACTAGTATCCACCGAAATAGGAATATCTAATCGTTGGCTAAGAGTTGCTATTATTTCAAGGGTTCGTGATATTTCTTCTTCCGAGTCCACTTGCTTTGCCCCTGGACGAGTGGATTCACCTCCTATGTCTATAATGCAAGCTCCTTCTTCCGCCATCTGTTCTGCATGACTGAGCGCCGCATGTTTATCAAGCCAACGCCCTCCATCGTAAAATGAATCTTCCGTGATATTAAGGATGCCCATTATATGCGGTGAACTCAGTGGCAATTGATATTTACCCATCTGGAAGTGTGTGTTATTCATTATAGAGGTCTCTGGGGAAGTAGCATGAGGAGTAATGTGGGAAGTAGCATGAGAAGTAACATGAGAATCTGCCTTGGAAAGTGCTGGGGTTGGGGATGGGGATGGGGATGGGGATGAATAAATCACTGCAAAAAAGCAACCGCTCTGCTTATAAGGTCTTTCATCTGCGCAGAATTATAGGGCTCACTAACATAAGCCGTGCCCAAGTCCTTAAGTAATATTAAAGGCACCCCTGCTCCGTGTTTCTTTTTATCCCGACTTATGAAATCAACCATATCATCAATATCTAAATCATCTGCCAATTTACAAGACAACCCCGCCATCACTAACAAACGCACTATGCGAGAACACTGCTCCTCTGATAAATCCCCCAACATATACGATATATATGCGGCAATAGCTATACCTTTGGCAACCGCTTGGCCATGCTTGATACTCTGATATTGCGAGGATGCCTCCAAAGCATGGGCAAAAGTATGCCCCAAATTTAGCAGGGCTCTTTGAGGATTGCGCCCTATTCTCTCTCGCTCATCTTCTTCTACAATGTCAACCTTGATATGACAAGCGCGACTAATTATCTCTTGCAGCTTCTCATCTGTAATAGAGGCAGCGCCATTTATCAATGATGCTTCCAACATTTCAAAGAAATTCATATCTGCCAACAAAGCATGTTTGATAATCTCAGCATAACCACAAGATATTTCCTCTGCTGGCAATGTAGCCAAAAAATCAGTGCTAATTAACACCGCCAAGGGCTGGTGGAAGGCACCCACTAAGTTCTTGCCTGTAGTTATGTTAACCGCGGTCTTCCCCCCTATAGAAGCATCCACCTGAGCCAACAAAGTGGTAGGAACCTGAATACATCCTATCCCACGCATGTAGCAGGCAGCAGCAAAACCCGCCAAGTCCGTTGTAACTCCGCCGCCAATAGCAACCACTACTGATTGGCGCGATAATCCTTGCTTGCTAAAAGCCACGCACAGTTGTTCAAGATGTGCCAGGGTTTTAACCTGCTCTCCATCTGGGATTAATATGGGTTGCGTCAGTATACCTACACTTGCTATAAATTCTTGTAATTGAGTGCTATGAGCAGACATAACTGATTCATTAGCAACGATTATTGCGTGGTCAACACCATCAAGCGCTACTGCCAGCGCGGGCTGAAGCTGCGACAGATGGGCGGCTATGTGAATAGGATACTCGCCTTGGCTATGCTTAACTATAATGGGATTAGACATACCTTATTATTATAAACGACTGTGGGGCTGTGCCATGCTCTGCCCGTGTTTCACATTATGGCAAAAATTGTTAGGCGTATAGGGGTGAGTAACCCTCAAAAGATGAAAAATTATACCGCAGCGTAAAATGGCGGAGAGTGAGGGATTCGAACCCTCGATGCCCCGAAGGGCATAACGATTTTCGAGACCGTCCCGTTCAACCGCTCCGGCAACTCTCCGCTATATATTATGCGGGAACTATTGCTGTTGTGAAGCGATTGCCGTAATTAAAGGGGGATTATTTGTAAATGATGTTTCCTAATTCATCATGCCAAAATATGGCGGAGAGAGAGGGATTCGAACCCTCGATACGGGAACCGTATACACGCTTTCCAGGCGAGCCCTTTCAACCACTCAGGCACCTCTCCGACTTTGGATAAATAAAGTTGTAATGTTTATTATAAGGGGATTTAGTGGCTAAAGGAGGACTATTGATGTTATTGTTAGCAACCAGTGGTCAATTAATAACAATAAGAAGATTATGCCAAGATAATTGATGCTATGTTTGAATAATCCATAAGGAGCTTGCTTTAGCTTACTATCCCATATCTGCCAAACCCTATATCCCCATAGCAGATTAACCGCTATAGCTCCGCCAAGATAGAGCAAACCTGCTTCATTCATTAGATAGGGGAATAAAGTGAATAGCGAGGTAAGAACTGCATATAAGGTTATATGTAGGCGGGTTATTTTATCGCCGTGCGTAACTGGCAGCATAGGCACTCCCCCAGCGGCATATTCCTTTTTCTTTTGTAGCGCCAAAGCCCAAAAGTGAGGAGGCGTCCAAACATATATAATGGCAACCAGAATTAACGGATAGGCATCAATGCTATTGGTAACGGCAGTCCATCCTAATAAAGGAGGCATGGCGCCAGATAAGCCACCTATTACTATGTTCTGCGGAGTAGCCCATTTTAGATACATAGTATAGACAACCGCATAGCCCACCAAAGACAGCAGAGTTAAATAAGCGGTAAGTGGATTGATGATGAAAAATAAAATTGTGAAACCCGCCACCCCAATTGTGAAAGAAAAAATAAAAGCAGACAAGGGTTTAATTTTACTGCGCGCCAGGGGGCGTTTTTTAGTGCGGTTCATTTCACGATCCAGATAGCGGTCAAGGATATGATTTAGTGCTGCCGCAGATGAAGCACACAGGGCTACGCCAAGATTACCCCATAGCAAGACGCTAAGCGGTGGAAGGGCTGGGACTGCCAAAAACATGCCAGCAAGCGTAGTTATAATCATCAGCAGAACCACTCCTGGTTTGCACAGCTCTAAATAGTTGCTTAGAGTTTCAGTCAGGTTAGTACCAATATATGAGGCGGTTTTTTCAGCCATTAGTTATACCATCAGTTATATAAGTGTCTTGTAGATACATATATACATTATAAAGTGCGGGTATGCAGATTAAACACCAATAGCAACACGGATAGCAATAATAATGCCGCCACACCATTATGGGCAGTGGCTATCAAGAGAGGTAAGCCGCCAAGTACATTGGTTATACCCAGAATTATTTGGCAAATAATCGCCGCTATTATCAGAGATAACTCTTCTTGTATTGGCGAGCTCTTGATGCGAACAATTATGTAAAAAGCAAACCAATAGGTGGCAACTAACAAAGCCCCGATGCGATGAGCAAAGTGGATGGCAGTGCGCGCTGGTTCATCAAGTATCCCACCCTCATAGTTCACTCCAATTGGGTGAAAGAAATTAAAACCAGCAGCAAAATCTGTATCAGGAAGTAATTTACCATTGCACAAAGGAAAGTCGGCGCATGCTAATGCGGCATAATTGGTGGAAACCCAGCCGCCTAAAAATATTTGCCCCACCACCAAGAATAAACCTATATAAGTGAATAATAGCAGCTTATTTCTTGCTATTGCTGGAGCTTGAGATGGAACTTGAGATGAAGCTGGCGATTGGATTGATAATGCACTATCAGCGGCACTCATAGCAAAGATGCCTGTTCCTGATTGGCGATAAACTTGCAATAAATGTAAGAAGATTAAGCACAAGATTAATAATCCACCGAATAAATGGGCGGTTACTACCTGAGGCAATAGTTTCAGGGTTACAGTCCACATACCTAGTAATGCTTGAAACACCACTACCATACTGGCAGCAATTAAGAAAAAAGATACTTTAGTTTTATGGCGGCGGCTATGAAACAGGTTGATTATGGTCATAGCAAAAATGAGCAGACCAAGAGTACCCGCCACCATACGATGGCTTACTTCAGTCCATGCTTTGCCTTTATCAAAGGCGCTATCGGGATATTTTTCGGTGGCACTATTGATTTGTTCCTCGCTGTTCGGTACGGTAAGAGTGCCGTAGCAACCAGGCCAGTCAGGACAGCCCAATCCTGCATCTTGTAATCTAGTGTAAGCTCCCAATAAAATTACTATAAAGGTTAGCAGCAAGGTGAGTTCGGTAAATCTCTTCATATTATTCTATTTATCATTCTATTTATCATTCTATTTATCATCCAGTTTATCATCCTATATGAGAGGCACGTAACAGATGGTTAATATCTTTCAATAAATTCTTTGCCTGTTTAATGCTACTAATGGGTTTATGGCGCAACATAAGATTACCAAGCGGGTCTACGATAAAAATATTATTCTCTACCTGCTTAATATCTGGCAGTGATGGTAAAAATAAATTGCTAAGTTCCTGGTCAGAAATATCTATGATGGTAATTGGCGGGCTTTGAGATTCCAATACCCGCATAATATCCTCTGGCAAGGGGCGGCGAACAAACACCGATCTTTCTACCCTGTTTTGTCTCTCCTCTTTTAATGCTTCATGAACTTGTCTGCCATAATAAAGCATTTGTTGACATTCCTCACCGCACTCGGCAGGAGCAACTAAAAGTATTTGCCATTTGCCGGATTCATCAAACCAAGGGCGGGCATCCAAAGGAGGCGTGAATAATTCACCGCGCACGGTAATTTTACCGCTGAGATATTGCGGATTTAGATACAGGAACAACCCAATAAATAAGGGGATAATGCCCATACCAAATATTATTAATGGGATGATAGGAAAAGTGTATTTATGTTTCATTGATTATCTTGTTTCTTTAGTGATACTATTATATACAAAGTTAGCAGAGCTAACGCCATTAACAACCACTGAAAGGCGTAGCCATAATGACGAGCGGCGCTTAGATAGGAAAAATTTGCTAAAGGAGCAAATACTGTCAAAGCGCCAGGAGAGTTAGCTGCCAAAATAATTGGGTGGGTATATATGTCAAGCCCCAATGCTTCCTCATATTCATCAGCCGCTACTTTTTGCACTAATTGCTGCGCCGCATGGACATCAAGAACATCTTCAAGCAGCACGCGCCTGCGTCCAGCATTTGGCATTATTATTCCCTGTAGATTAACTGTGGCGTCAGGAACTTCTATGATAGGAATTTGAGCTCGTCCTGCAGAACCATCCACCCAACCACGCTCCACTAAAAGTAATTGCGCGGCATCATCGGGCAAAAATAGTCCGAATATTCTATAACCAACTTTGGAACTACCTACTTTCTTACCGCAGGTTGAAAGCAAATAACAATAGGGGTTATCAATCTCTGCTGTTTTATCGGTTACAAGCATATCTTTATATATTGAATTATCCAATAAAAAGGTCTTATCTACAAAACGCCCTCTTATGTTTACTGGGTGAAAAAATAAGGTTGGTGATGTGGCAGCGTCTTGTTGTATAAGTTGCATATCAGACAAACTAAGGTATGGCTGTTTGTCTTGGTAATCAATTATTGATAGTTCTTGGCTTTTATCAATGCCGCGGGTAATCTGCCAAATGCTCAACATAATAAATAGGATAACTCCACTAATGCAGGATAAGGTTACCCATATATTATGTTGCCATTTATATGAGTTACCCAGTAAAAGCATCTGAAGGTCTTATAATTGATAGTATGTTTAAAATATTGCTTGGGATTGTGTTTCTTTGTGTAGTCATTTCTTTATGGTTAAGCTTCTTCTTTATGATGCGCGACAAAGGAAGTAAGAACCGCATGGTTAACACTTTATTTGTTCGGGTAGGGCTATCGGCTTTGTTAATAGGGATGCTAATATATGGATATTATTCAGGTGAGTTATCAATTTCACCACCGCAGTTTTAATTAGTATAGAAAACACTATACAAACACACACAAATACCCCCCCAACTCCGCACTCCTAACCCGCTCCTCGAAGTGCCTTTCAAGTATATCTTTTATAGGATATAGACAAAAAGAAATAGTCCAATCCACACAACATCAACAAAATGCCAATACCAAGAAGTGGCTTCAAAAGCAAAATGGTTTTGAGCGTTAAAATGCCCTTTCATAATGCGTGCCAACATGGTTATAAGCATTATAGTCCCCAAGGTTACATGAGCGCCATGGAAGCCAGTTAGGATATAAAAGGTATTACCATATATACCGCTAGCAAAAGTTAATCCTAATTCTTTATATGCCTCAACATACTCTGTTGCCTGAAAATATAGAAACAATATTCCAAGAGCAATGGTTGCCATAAGCCAATACTTTAAAACTTGACGATTACCTTCACGCAACGCATGATGCGCCCAGGTAAGGGTAAAGCTTGAAGTCACCAAGATAATAGTGTTGAGTAAGGGTAAATGAAAAGGATTGATAAGTCCTTCAGGTCCTTGAAACTTAGATTGGTCGGGGGTTTCAAATAGGGGCCAGCTGCCAATAAAATTGGGCCATAACAAGACATTCATATTCTTATACCCTTCAGATGATAACCAAGGGACTGAAAGATATCTGGCATAAAATAATGTGCCAAAAAAGGTGGCAAAAAACATTACTTCTGTGAATATAAACCAACCCATGCCCCAGCGATATGATTTATCCATCAAAGAACCATGCATCTTATTGCGACTTTCCCAAACGACCACGCGAAACCAAAAGAAAACAACTACCATAAGCAAGACAGTCCCAACCGTCATTAAAATACTTGAAAAAGCAATTGAGGACTCCGCCTTCATTGCATTAAGCATTGTTCCAAAAGCAAAAAATGTTAATAGCAGAGTTAAAGAAGCTATGATTGGAAGCTTACTCTGCGGGGGAACGTAATAGTTTGTGTTAGTTGTCATAAAAATACCTCTTATTAAAAATTAAATTCGTTTTAGATTTTCTCGTGGTCATCGTCGCCATGAGCATCATCATCGTCATGAGTGTGTCCATCATCATAATGACCATCCAATTCTTCAAAATCAACTCCATCAGCAGGGGTCACATCAAATAAAGAGTAAGCCAAAGTGAGAGTTGTGATGTCCTTAGGCAAGGCACTATGAACATATAATCTAACTGGCATATCCACGCTTTCCCCCGCCCTTAATGCCTGAGTATCAAAACAGAAGCATTCAATTTTACGTAAATAAGATGCCGCTTCATTGGGGCTTACACTGGGAACCGCTTGAGCCACCATATCCTTGCCAGTGCGATTTTTTGCCTTGAATATAAATGTTTGAATCTTACCGGGATTAAGATATACCTCATCAACAACTGGAGCAAAATCCCATGGCATGTGTTTGTTATTGTTTGCTACAAACTGGACTCGCACTTCCCTGCTAGTATCCACCACTATTTCATCAATAGAGTTTTGTGATGTCTCTTCAACTAAATTACTGCTTTTGCCGTTTAGTCCCGTCACCTCACAGAAAACCTCATACAAAGGAACCAGTGCGAAAGCAAAAGCGAACATTGAAACTAAGAGAATCCCAGACCTAATCAGGGTTTTCTTAATTCCTTTCTTTTGTTGCTCTTGTAATGATTTCATATCAATCTAACTAAATTAGTCAACCTATTAATCAATCTTGGGCGGCGTCTGAAAGGTATGGTAAGGCGCTGGTGAAGGAATTGTCCATTCAAGGCCCTCAGGGTTATCCCATACTGCGCTAGTTGCTTTTTTGCCAACATAAATAGCGCGAATAACTATGTAGGCAAATAGCAATTGACTTATACCAAAGCCAAATGCTCCTATGGTTGCTATAGCATTGAAATCACTAAACTGCAACGGGTAATCAGGGATGCGTCGTGGCATACCCGCCAAACCAACGAAATGCATAGGGAAGAAAGTTACATTAACTGCAATAAATGACAGCCAAAAGTGAATCTGTCCTAGTGTTTCGTTATACATCCTGCCAGTCCACTTAGGAATCCAATAATAAACTCCAGCAAAAATACCAAACAGAGCGCCAGGTACTAAAACATAATGGAAATGAGCGACAATAAAATAAGTGTCGTGGTATTGGATATCCACCGAAGCCATAGCCATCATAACTCCAGAAAGTCCGCCTATAGTAAACAGAGCCACAAAGGCGATAGCAAAAAGCATAGGGGTCTCAAAGGTCATAGCGCCACGAAACATCGTTGCCAACCAGTTAAATACCTTAATTCCAGTGGGGACTGCAATTACCATGGTGGTAACCATGAAGAAAATCTCGCCCACCAACGGCATCCCAACAGTAAACATGTGATGTGCCCAAACAATCATAGATAAACCAGCAATTGAAGCCGTAGCATAAACCATAGATGTATAACCAAAAATCTTTTTGCGGCTAAAAGTGGGGAGAATCGTAGATATGATACCGAAAGCTGGCAGAACCATAATATACACTTCAGGGTGGCCAAAAAACCAAAAGAGATGCTGAAAGAGCACTGGATCGCCGCCACCAGCAGCATTGAAGAAACTAGTGCCAAAATGAATATCTGTAAGCATCATAGTAACAGTTCCCGCTAACACAGGCATAACAGCTAACAGTAGAAAAGCGGTTATGAACCAGGTCCATACAAAAAGTGGCATTTTCATAAAGCCCATCCCTGGCGCACGTAGATTTAATATAGTGGCTACGATATTAAGTGCTCCCATAATAGAAGATATTCCTAACAAGTGAATACCCAAAATAAGAAAAGTTATGCTAGGTTTAGCATATACAGTAGAAAGCGGGGCATAAAAAGTCCAGCCACCAGAAGGAGCCCCTCCTTCCATGAAGAAAGTGGAAACTAAAATTATAGCGGCAGCAACCAAAATCCAAAAACTCCAGTTATTTAACCGCGGCAATGCCATGTCGGGGGCTCCTATCATCAAAGGAACCATCCAGTTCGCCAAGCCAACGAAACTCGGCATAACCACCAAAAACACCATCACTAAACCATGCATGCTTACCATCTGGTTATAAAACTCTGGAGTTGTTATCTGCATACCAGGAGCAAATAACTCAGTGCGAATCACCAAAGCCATAGACCCACCAACAAATAACATTAACAAACTGAATAAAAGATACAGGGTTCCTATATCTTTATGATTAGTGGTATATAACCAGCGGGTTATTCCTTTTGCTGGACCGTGATGCTCATTGTGATGCTCATCATGATGCTCTATCCCCTCATTATTTCTAATAACACCTACATCTGCCATTATTAATTACCTCTTAATTAAATTATAAAAATAAAATCTATTTCCTTGAATTGGCTACATCTGCTGGAAGCACCACATTCTTTTGAACATTGCCTTTATTGCCCCAAGCGTTACGGGTATAAGTAATTACTGCAGCAATATCATTATCACTAAGCAAACCGCCATAAGCCGCCATAGTTGTACCCGGGCGACCATTTAAAACTATATCTATTTGCGCTTCTATATCACCAGTAACCACTGGGCTGCCATCCAAAGCGGGAAAAGCTGGCGGGATGCCCTGTCCTTGTGCCTGATGACAAGCAACACAGTTAATTGCATAAACCTGCGAACCGCGTTCTATAAGTTCTTCAGCAGACCACTCGGTTCTTTCAGCCAATGCTTCTTCTGCAGCTCCGGCTTGTTTGCGTGCGCCAAGCCAGTCATTATACTCCTGCTCATCCACAGCTCGCACCACTATTGGCATAAAACCATGATTGGTGCCGCAAAGCTCAGTGCATTGTCCGCGATAGGTGCCTTTTTCATTAACCACAGCCCATGCCTCATTAATAAATCCAGGTATGGCATCCCTCTTAACACTAAGTTCAGGAACCCACCAGGAATGCAGGACGTCTGCGGCGGTAAAAAGAAATCTCACGCGAGTGCCTATGGGCACAACCAATTCTTCATCAACCTCTAAAAGGTAGTTGGCGGTCTTTGCTTGGGTATTGTCTATCTGTTCTTGAGGGGTCTTAAGGTTACTAAAAAATTCAACATTTTCACCAAGATACTCATAATGCCAGCGCCATTGATAACCAGTAACCTTTATATCAATTTCTGGTTCCCCAACATCATACATTTCAATTAACTTAAAGGATGCGGGCACCATTAACACTACCAGAATAATAATTGGGATAACAGTCCATATTATCTCAAACGTAGTGGAATGACTAAATTTAGCAGGTTTAATGCCAGTTGACTTGCGATGAAATATTATAGACCATAGCATTATGCCAAATACCAACACACCTATAGCAACACAAATCCAAAAAGCAAACATGTGCAAATCAAATATATCCTGGCTTACATCCGTAACTCCACGCGGAAGATTATAGGGTTGAATTGCCCAGGCAGAACCAGACACGAATAATAACAAAAGCAAACACACTCTCCGTGCACTCTTTGCAGTTTTTATTGCAGGTCCCATTATGGTTCCTTGCCCATCAAAGATTTTTCTAAACATAAATCCGTTCTCTAAGTTAATAATTTTCTATACTATATATAAGCTGTATATAAGCCATATAAGCCATACATGCACTATCATAAAGATTATATTATGAAATCGTTTTATAACAATACTATTATGTAGTCATTATACACGCAACATGCAAATTATCATTATTTACATAACAGCATTTTACTATACTTTTACTATATTATTGTGACAAAGTAAAACTACAATTAACTATTTGTGTGTTAATATACTGCCATGTGGGAATTTTGTAAAAAGCTGTACCGCACCTATCTTGCAGACCAAGATTCAGGGCTGGTGCTATTTATTTTATTATTAGCAGCTGCTGTATTTTATTATTTAGGGGCGTATCTTATGCCTTTTTTTATTGCTGTTTTCGTAGCATTTTTACTAAACGAGGCAGTAACATTATTACGCAACAGGGGCTTGCCTCATATCCTAGCCGTATTAGCAACTTTTTTCATGTTTCTTGGGGTAACTTCAATCATAATTTTTCTCATTCTGCCTCTGCTGTGGGAAAGAAGTGTTGCTTTTTTGGAGGCATTCCCAGACATCATTCAACAAATCAGTAAATGGTTTTACTTACTGCCAGAAAGTTACCCGCAATTTTTCTCTAAAGAAGATATAGACGGATTTATCAATTTAATCCGTCAGCAGATTATTGATTATGGCGGCGGACTTGTCACCTCTTCTTTAACCTCTATCAATCAGATTGTTAGTTTCTTCATCTATTGTGTGCTGGTTTTTGTTATGGTGTTTTTTATCCTCAAGGATTACGATAAACTAATGAATTATCTTGCCAAATTCCTTCCCAAGGAACACAAGCTAATGGCGCGACTCGGGAAAAAGATGAAAGCAGAAATGATTAGATACATAGCTGGCAAGTTGATAGAGATGGCTGTAGTTTTTATCGTAAGTTGGATAGTATTTCTTGTCCTTGGATTAAACTTTAGTTTTCTTCTCGCAATCGCCGTAGGGGTATCGGTGATAATACCTTATGTAGGCGCCGCGCTTGTAACCTTCCCAGTGGTTTTGGTGGCTTATGCGCAGTTTGGAGCCGAGGGCATGTTCTATTATGTGGTGGTTGCCTATTTAATTTTGCAAGTACTTGACGGTTATGTTTTAGTCCCCCTATTGTTCTCAGAGCTAGTTAATTTGCATCCTGTTTCAGTTATCTTGGCTATTTTAATATTTGGCAGCTTATGGGGAATATGGGGTGTAGCTTTTGCTATTCCATTGGCAACTTTCATTAAAGCATTATTTCAATATTGGCCTAAGGTTCGCAACTTAAATTGAAAAAACACAAAGAAAGTAACGGAAGTACAGAAAGTAACGGAAGTACAGGAAGCGTAGGAAACACAGGAAGCACAGAGAGCTCGGAGGAGTGGACTCACTTTGGCTTTGACAGAATAAATCTAAAAGACAAAGCAGCAAGGGTTAATCAGGTATTCAGTTCGGTTGCAGCTAAATATGATTTGATGAACGATGTTATGTCTATTGGCACTCATCGTTTATGGAAACGCACCTTCGTGTCTATGGCACAGATTCAAGCAGGCGATAAAATACTTGATATTGCCAGTGGCAGTGGCGACATAGCCGCTAAGATTGCCAAGAACTTTCCTAACTATGGTGAATTAGTTGTCAGTGATATAAATCCTGACATGCTTAAACTGGCGCAAGAGAATTTAATTAATCAGGGCATACTGGATAATATCAGTTTTGTTGAGGCGGATGCCGAGAACTTACCCTTCCCTAACAACCATTTCAACTGCGCACTAATAAGCTTTGGGCTACGCAATATGGCGGACAAAAGTGCCGCTTTATCTTGTATTTATGACAAATTGAAACCAGGCGGGCAGCTATTAGTTATGGAGTTTTCTCAGCCGATTAATCAATCGGTTGCTAAGTTATATGATGCATACTCTTTTAATTTCATACCCAAGATGGGTAAATGGTTAGCAGACGATGAACAAAGCTATCAATACTTGGTTGAATCAATTCGCATGCATCCAAGCCAAGAAGAGCTAAGAAGAATGTTTTCAGCAGCAGGTTTTGTAAATTGTAATTACTATAACCTGAGTATGGGGATAGTAGCAATTCATAAAGGAACCAAACCCTAATTTATGTGGCGGCTTGGCGAGATTTGTCGCATTTTTATTAAGTATAATTTAGGGAGATTCTCTGTCAAAGGAACGGTGTTGGCGACTCCTAATATCCGTTTCATTAATCTACCGTTAGTATTTATACTATTTTTATTATTATGGTGCGGCAAACTATTCGGCAATAAAAAGCTATCAAAAGAAGTTGCCCTACGCAAAGCATTGGAAGAGCTAGGACCTATTTTCATAAAATTTGGACAAATACTTTCCACTCGCGGCGATATTTTGCCTGCCGCCCTAATAGCAGAATTATCATTTTTACAAGATAGAGTCCCCCCCTGTGATAGCGAAGAGATTAAACAAATAGTGCGTCAATCATTGGGAGGCGAGTTAAGCGATTACTTTAGCGAGTTTGAAACAGAAAGCTATGCTTCGGCGTCAGTTGCTCAGGTCCATTTTGGAGTGCTAAAAAAAGAAGGGGTGCAAGTGGCAATTAAGGTAATAAAACCTGGTATCCGCCAGCAAATAAAGAAAGACATCAAGATGTTATATCTGCTAGCCGATTTTATAACTGGCTCCTTTGACCACACAAATAGATTGCGGCTTGACGAGGTTGTGCGTGAGTTTGAGTACACTCTGGAAAACGAACTTGATATGCAGCAGGAAGGCGCAAACGCTAGTCAGTTAAGAAGAAACTTCAGCAGCCATTCATCAACGAAAGCGTCAATAACAAAAAAGCCAGAAGTCCCACTCATGGAAGTCCCCCTGATATATTGGGATTACTCGCGAGTAAACGTCCTGGTCATGGAAAGAATTAACGGAGTAGCTATAAATAATATACAGGAGTTCAAAAAGCACAATATTGATTTAAAGATGTTAGCTGAGAAAGGTGTTAGTATTTTCTTTACTCAGGTGTTTCGCGATTCATTCTTTCACGCCGACATGCATCCAGGAAATATCTTTGTTGATATAAGCGACCCAACCAATCCTGTATATAAGGGAGTGGACTTCGGCATAATGGGTTCTTTATCCGAAGCCGATAAGAAATATCTTGCCTTAAATTTTATAGCTTTTTTTAATCGTGATTATCGCCGAGTAGCAGAATTGCATATCAACTGTGGCTGGGTAAGTCGCGATACCCGCGTAGAACAACTGGAGGCGGCAGTCAGAGGGGTTTGTGAACCCATCTTTGCCAAGCCACTAAACGAAATACCCTTTGGACAGGTTTTAACCCGCTTGTTGCAAACCGCCAAAAAATTTAACATGGAGGTTCAACCGCAACTTTTGTTACTACAGAAGACCCTCATTAACGTTGAAGGGCTTGGCAGACAATTATACCCGCAATTAAATATCTGGGAGACCGCAACCCCATACCTAAAAGATTGGCTTGCCAAGGAGGTAGGTGTTTGCAATTTTGTTGAGTCGGCACAACGAATATACCCGGAGCTATTAGTACGACTGCCTAATTTTGCATCTGCCTTAATGATGAGCGTGGAGAACATGGGAAATAACATAAAAGCTGAACCCAAGATTAAAGTAGAGAACGCTAGATTACGGCGCAGCATAAGAAAACTACGTCTATTGGTATGGATGTTAGGAGGTGGGATTATACTGGCAGGCAGCGGAATATTCTTGTTAGCAACCTAAGGGGTATTGTTCAGAATAATGCTGAGGATAGGGACAGGGCTTTCGCAGCTTGTAATTATAATTTTGTTGGCATCTTGCGCCTCTCTTCCCCCTTCTACTATAAATGGAGGAAATGGAGGAAAGGGAACAAAAGAAACCGCGCAAAAAATTATTCCAGCCATAATACAAGATAGCAACAGTAGCTGGGTCCTGCAAGCTAAAATAGGGTATCGCGATGCAACAAAGTCAAGCCAGGCACAGCTGATTTGGCGGCAATATAAGCTTAACTACGAAACCAAGGTCTTTGCGATAACAGGTGAAATAGCGAGGATAAATAAGCAAGAAGAAATTTTTAAGCTAAAGGTTAGAGGTAAGGAAATAATTGACCCTTCCGACCTTACCGCCAGCATAGAGAAAGAAAGCGGATTTTATATCCCATTAGAGCAATTGGAATATTGGATGAAAGGCGAGCCCTATCCGCACAGCAATTATAGGGCGGGATTTAACGAAGATAAGTTATTAGTCAGTTTAGACCAAAACCAATGGCATATAACTTATAGCGAATATGAAGATGGTCTGGCAAGAATGATAAGAGCGAGTAATCCGCCTTATGTGATTGTGCTAGTTGTAACTTCATGGAAAGTTAATGAAAAGGTAGACAGGTAAACTTTTGTGGGCGGAGCGCAGCTCAGCCCCTACATCATGGAAAGTTAATGAAAAAGTAGACAATTAAATACCGTTATCTTTCATATTTAGATAATCGGCAAGAAAGTCATTGAACTCACCTTTTTGGTTCTTCACTAAATCTTTCTCCTTTTGTAAAGATGTTGCTGCTTCGTTAGTCAATTCTACCTGCCGCTTATTATTCTTATAATGCTTGGAATAAAATGATTTATGCCCCTCACTAAATTTCATCATCCCTTCAACAAAGTCCAATCTTTCATTGCGTAAAAAATACATTTGTTGGATTGCTGGCAAGCGATGTTCCTCTTCCACCCTATCTTTTTGTAGTTGTAACACGTCACTATAAGCGCTACTTTGCGCCGACTCATCAAGTAATTGCGCCAGAGGTTCCATATCAATCAGCATCCTATTCGTATCGTCATTAATATTCAGGATTTTACCGCCAGTAAATTTAAAATCCTTATCATTGTTTATGTTATGCCTTATTATTTCTCCATCCATGTTACGGATATCCTGACACTCTTCACTAGTAATGGCAGGGCTGTCAGCTATTGAGGTATAAAGTAAAAACAACTGCATGAAACGAATTTGATGTTCATCTATACCGCAAGGCAAAAATGGATTAATATCAAGGTTTCTTATTTCCACATATTCCACCCCTTTCTCCATCAGTACATCAATAGTTTTTTCATCAGGGCGACGAACTGCTTTTGGTCTGATAGCCGCATAGTACTCATTTTCTATTTGTAGGATATTCGTGTTTAATTGTTGATAGTATCCATCATCATCTTTAATGCCATGTTTTTGGTATTCCTCTTCGGGCTTCTTGAGTAGTTTCTTTATAGTGCTAATATACTCTTCAAGATTGTTAAAACAAACATTAAGTGAGCTATGTTTGCGATTGTTATAGCCCATACTACCCATGCGCAAACATGTTGAGTGAGGATGATAATAACTACGCTCAGCAAATGACTGCAAAAAAGATGGGGTTTCCATACCCTGCAAAAAACTTGTATCTAAGGCAGGAGATGCCCCAAACAAATAGTTTATCAACCAGCCATTGCGGATATAATTACGCAGTAAATTAAAGTATACTGAGCTGGCGCAAATATCAGTTTCGCTTATCTGATTGTAATATTCTAAGAATTTATCCCCGAACGACAGATTAAGATGGATACCGGCAATTGCTTGCATTCTTCTGCCGTATCTCAGACCGAGCCCTCGCCGATATATATGGCGGACTCTGCCTTGATATGAATTTCCATATTCAGCAATTTTGATGTTATCTGGGTCAGGCAGAATAGGCGGCATAGAAGAAGACCAAATAAGTTCCTCGTTGATATTAGCATCTACAAAGCTATGGAGGTCGTTCATCCAACTCATCAAATCATTTACATCATTGCAAGGAGGAGTTACAATTTCTAATAATGCCTCGGCAAAATCCGTAGTTATGTATTTATTGGTTAGGGAAGAACCCAACGACTCTGGATGAGGCGTTTGGACGCTTGTCGCCTGCTGATTAACTCTTATCCCTTCTCTTTCCAAGCCGCATACAAAGATTTCCTTTATAGGTATGGTTGGAAGTTGTTGCCAGCGAGCTATCTTTTGTTGATATGTTAGAGACATGTTATATATTATATGTAGGGGTTCGTAGGGGTGGTGAGTTCTTTTCGTCTTATATTAACCATGTATTAGTCATCTATTAACCATGTATTAACCATGTATTAGCCATGGTAAAAACATCTTATCCCAGTAAATGCCATAGCTATATTATGCTTATCAGCAGCGGCAATTACCTCATCATCACGCTTTGAACCACCAGGTTGAATGACAGCACTAATCCCCGCCTCAGCTATCAATTCCAAAGAATCGGCAAATGGAAAGAAAGCATCAGATGCCAACACCGCTCCCCGCACGTCAATTCCATTATCTTTGGCGCGCATCAATGCGCAACGAACGCTAAATACTCTGCTGGTTTGTCCAGCACCTATGCCGCAACTGACTCCATCTTTAGCTATGACCACTGCGTTGGAGCGGCAATATTTCACTATGCCCCAAGCAAAAAATAAATCCTCAATCGTATCAATGCTTTTTTTAGTTACCCATTTCAAGGATGTAGCGGTTGGCATAGCATCATCAATGCTTTGTTTAAGGAAGCCGCCATTGATATTTTTAATGACGCTTTTTACGCTATTTTTAACTGAGCCATCACTTTCTGTAATCACCTCACAAGCAAGCAGACGCAAATTCTTTCTAGCGCGTAAAATTTTCAGCGCTTCCTCATCAAACTGAGGGGCAATGACAACCTCAGCAAATTGACTGATAATTAACCTAGCAGCAGCAGCGCCAAGTTGGCAATTAAAAGCAATTATTCCACCAAAAGCCGACTCTTTGTCTCCATCCAATGCTCTTTGATATGCTACTGCCTCATCAGTATGCGAAGCTGCTCCGCATGGTTGGGCATGCTTGACTATGACACAAGTCGGAGCTTCAAACTGAATAACCGCTTTCCATGCCAAATCCGCGTCAAGCAAATTATTATAAGAAAGTGGTTTGCCATTTAGTAATTTACCCCCTGCTAAGCCGTGTGGCGGCTGGGATGTAGTGTAAACGGCTGCCTGTTGATGAGGATTCTCTCCATAACGTAATTCGCCACTAAGATAGCCAGCGGCTAAAACTTCTCTTACTCCTGTGCCTGACGTAGTATTGTTCACCTCAGCAAAATATTTTGCTATCTGACACTCATATTCAGCGCTAAACGCAAAAGCAGCTGCCATGCGGCTGGCGCGAAATTCATGACTAACTTCTCCATTATTAAGACGCATTTCTTGTGCCAGAGAGTCGTAATCTTGTGGGTTGGTTATCAGGGTTACATTCGCATAATTTTTAGCGGCTGCACGTAGTAAAGTAGAACCACCTATATCTATGTTCTCGGTTACTTCGCTGAGAGATGCTCCCTGTTGCACCTTAGCGACAAAAGGGTAAAGATTTATGACTACAAGGTCATAAGGTTTGATATTAAGATTTTTGAGAGTTGCTAAATCATCTTGGCGGTCTTTACGCGCCAGTATTCCAGCATGAACCGCAGGATGCAGGGTTTTAACCCTGCCATCCAGAATTTCGGGGAAGTCAGTTACTTCGGATATCTCTTGAACATTATCAAGATGTTTTTTAAGAGCAGCGGCAGTTGCACCAGTTGAAACAACCTCAACCTCGTATTCTTTCAATAACGAGCATAGCTGTTCAATGTTACTTTTGTCTGATACGCTGATTAAAGCGCGTTTTATCCTTAACAGAGTTCCGATTAAACCTAAGTTGCTTCTTTTATGCTCAGGCGAATACGCCCTCTATCGCCTAACTCTAACACCTTAACTCGCACCGTCTGTCCAACGGAAAGATAATCTTCCACTTTGTTCACTCTTTCAGAGGATATCTGAGATATATGTACCAAGCCAGTATTATTACCGATTAGGTCTACAAAAGCGCCAAAGTCGGCAATGCGACTAACCACTCCTTCATATATGTGTCCCGCTTCAGGAACTGCAATTATATCTTCTATCTCTTTACGAGCTGCCATAGCAGAATCACGATCTTCACCATAAATGCTTACGTGATTATCTTCTATATCTATTTCGGCGCCTGTCTTCTCAATGATGCCGCGAATAACGTTACCGCCTTTGCCTATAACATCACGCACCTTATCTTGGTGAATAGTCATAGTCATCATATAAGGAGCACGTGGAGAAATCTCACTGCGTGGCGCGTCAAGAGCTTTATCCATTTCACCTAAAATATGTATTCTAGCTTCGTGGGCTTGTTGCAGGGACTTGTCCATTATTTCTTTGGTAACACCCTGAATTTTAATGTCCATTTGTAGCGCAGTAATACCTTCTTTTGTTCCTGCCACTTTAAAGTCCATATCGCCTAAGTGATCTTCATCACCCATTATGTCAGTGAGGATGGCAAACTTATCGCCTTCCAAGACCAATCCCATGGCTATGCCTGCAACTGCTCCTTTAATCTGAACACCTGCATCCATCAAAGCCAAACTAGAACCGCATACGCTTGCCATAGAACTGGAGCCATTTGATTCGGTAATCTCTGAGACAATGCGCAAAGCATAAGGAAATGATTCTTCCTTAGGAAGAACTGCCTTAATTGCTCGTTTTGCTAGACGTCCATGTCCTATCTCACGTCTTTTGGTAGAACCCAAAAATCCTACTTCACCAACGCAGAAAGGAGGGAAATTATAGTGCAACATGAAGCTTTCTTTGTATTCACCTTCCAAAGCATCAATTACTTGAGCGTAACGTTTGCTGGCGAGGGTGGCAGCCACAATTGCTTGAGTTTCGCCGCGTGTAAACAACACCGAACCGTGAGCATTAGGCAACATCCCAACATCTATGGTGATTGGACGAACCGTGCTGGTATCTCTACCGTCAATTCGCTCTCCACCACTAAGAATCCTTTCACGGATAATAGAGGCAGATATATCTTCTAAAATAAATTCAACAACTTGTGCTTCATCTGGCTTATCTTCCGCCACATATTTTGCCATTACCTGTTCCTTTATGGCTGATAATGCATCACGTCTCTCAGTTTTATCTTTTACTTTGTATGCCTCTGTGATTGGACCAGTAAACTCGGACTGAATCTTTCCTTTCAGCTCGTCTTCCCCGTCTTGAGGCGCGCTCCATTCCCATCTGGGTTTGGCAGCTTGAGCGGCAAGTTCTTCAATTGTGCTAATTGCAACCTGCATCTGCTTATGTGCATAATCAACAGCATCAAGCATAATCTGCTCGCTAAGGCCAGAAGCTTCGGACTCAACCATTAAAACTGCATCTTTAGTCCCAGCTACTACCATATCCAAACGTGAATCTTTCAGTTTGCTGTAAAGTGGGTTAAGGATGTAATTATTATCAGAGTCATAGCCAACTCTCGCTCCTCCTAAGACGCCAGAAACTGGCAATCCCGAAAGGGCTAATACGGCTGATGCTCCCAACATTGCTGCTATATCTGGATCTCTATCTTTATCACTGGATATGACCGTGCATATAACTTGCACTTCGTTCCTAAACTCTTTAGGAAACAATGGACGCAATGGTCTGTCAATCAGACGAGAGGTAAGAACCTCTTTTTCACTGGGACGGGCTTCTCGCTTGAAAAATCCACCAGGAATACGCCCAGTAGCATAAGTTTTTTCAATATAATGAACGCCCAAAGGAAAAAATGAATTATCGGATGACTTTTTATCTGCCACCAGAGTAACTAGTACCATAGTTCCTGCGGTCTTAACTATAACTGCTGCTGTTGCTTGACGGGCAACAACTCCCGTTTCTATGGTATATTCTTCATCCCCATAGAGAAATGTTTTACTAATAGCTTCCATGATTAACCCCTAATTCCTAAATCTTTGATTAAATTTCTATATTTAACTGGATCTTTGGTCTTTAAAAAATGCATCAAATTACGACGCTTGTTAATTTTTCTCATCAGCCCTACTCTTGAATGGAAATCCTTACGGAAACTCTCAAGGTGCTGCTGCAATTTTGTGATGCCAAATGTCAAAATGGATATTTGGACGGCACTTGAGCCAGTATCCTTATCCATTGTTTGGTATTTATTTATAATGTCTTCTTTATTCATAATTTCTGATAATATATCTATTTACGCATTATAAACCAGATAATAAGCAACATAAATCATTTAACATAATAAAATGCTTTATTATTTATAAAATATTTTAACTAAAGCGTTTTTATATATCCGACTCTTATAAACATGAATTTTGACATAAACTTGATATTAATCCCGTTGTTCTTTCTAAGCGGAGCAATTTGGCTGGGATATTCTATTAGCAATAAACTAACGGGGAAGCAAACAGGCAGTGGCGGCGGCAGAGCTAACGGCAAAGGCGACTCAGCATCAATACCCTGGTGGCTTGATTAT
This sequence comes from Gammaproteobacteria bacterium, assembly GCA_965207945.1. Lineage (GTDB taxonomy): Bacteria > Pseudomonadota > Gammaproteobacteria > CBDBNL01 > JAAOII01 > JAAOII01. The sequence goes on along the minus strand of OZ242303.1, from coordinate 351,112 downwards.
TCGCGCTCTCTATTCCCTATCATTGCCATAGTAGTGGTGATTCGCTCCTTTATAGTGGAACCCTATCAAATACCCAGCAGTTCTATGCTGCCCACTTTAGAACAAGGGGATTTTATTTTGGTCAGCAAATACCATTACGGGCTGCGGCTTCCCATTAGCAATTATGAAGTATTAACCTTCAGTAAGCCACAACGTGGCGATGTTATGGTGTTCAACTTCCCCTTAGATGAGAGAGTCCGCTACATCAAAAGAGTAATAGGGTTGCCAGGAGATATGATTTCCTATAGCAATAAAACCTTGAAGATTAATGGCGAAGCACCAAGAGAGGAGTTAATCAACTCATACCCTGAATATAAAGACCTGCGGGAATATCTAAATAACCAAGCGCACCTTATTCGTGAGTATTCGTTTATCTATGATGAGGAACAGGACTCTTGGCAAGTCCCCGCGGGACATTACTTTGTGATGGGCGATAACCGTGATAACAGTAATGACAGTCGTTATTGGGGCTTTGTTCCCCATAGTAATTTAATAGGCAAGGCATTTCTTGTCTGGCTCCATTGGGAATCATGGGGTAAATTGCCATCATTTGAACGCGCCGGGTTAATAAATTAATTCCTGCAGTAATTACTTTGTTGTAGTAGATATACCACTAAATATAATAGTGACGCCTCCGTTAGTTGTTCAACTTAGCTCTCTACAAGCAACTCAATCCTTAGCAAACACTTTTGCCCAAATAATCCTCAAGCAAAAATCTCTCTTACCGCTATGCATATTTTGTCAGGGAGAACTTGGCAGTGGTAAAACCACCTGGTGCCGTTATCTTCTGCAAGCGCTCGGCTACCAAGGAATAGCTCCTAGCCCCACTTATACATTAATAGAGAGTTATAGAATACGAGGTGAGCACCGCGCCCCCTTAAAAGTAAATCACATTGATGCCTATAGATTATCTAGCCCAGCGGAGCTGTATAACCTTGGCATAGAAGAATATATCAATGATGCGGATTTACTATTAGTGGAATGGGCAGAAAAAACTGCCGATATATTTACCCCCGACATAAAAATTAATTTCCAAAGTGCTGCCGCAGATGGAAACAACGAAGCATTATATGAGAATGGACATGAGAATGAAAATAAAAGAAGCGCAACGATAATCGCCACGAGTCATAAAGGCAAGTCGTTTATTGACTTACCAAGAATAACCAATACCTAATCCGACAGATTGAATTATACCGTCTCTAAGTTCGAATACAGTAGTATCCAAACCTGTTAAATCACGGCTTACACCATCAACAGAAATATAATTAATCTCTGATCTTATAGATGAACTTCCGAGTAAATGTACCCCTAACGTAAACCCACTAGCGAAGATGTGGTCATATCCAAGAGTAAGTGCTAAGGGTGAGATACTTTTATATCCAACTATCAATTCATACTTCCTGTCTTCATTACGATTAAATGTAAAAGTTCTTGTTGGATGATCTAAGCTTAATACCCCCCCTCCAATATAGAACCCACTATTAAAATGGTAACGGTATCCTAAAAATAATCCATTAAATTTAACTTCATCATCAATCACATAATTTAACTCGGCCTCTAGATCTGGCAATCTATATGTTTCTGTAAACGTATAATAATCAAGTGCAATTGCATGATTACCTCTGTTTGGCTTTATGTCTAATACAAAACCTGAACCAGAGGTTGTAGGTTCATTAGATATTTTATATTTGTAATCTATCCTTTGGAAGAATGGGCTTAATACTCCTCCGCTTAGAAAAAATTTAACAGTTCCCCCGATGTTTCGTTCATTATGTCCATCTGCACTAACTTGTTGTATACCAGTTAAAGAACAGACAAAACAAATACTATATAAGAGTGCTTTACCAAGAATAGCCAATACCTAATCCTACAGATTGGATTACGATATCTTCGAGATCAACACCACTAGTATCAATAAAATCAGATAAATCACCTATGCCATCAAGAATCAAAGTAGCAGACGAGGAATCAGGTTTTGCATCTATAGATGCACTTCTAAGTAAATGCGCCCCTATTGTAAATCCACTATCAAAAACATGGTCATATCCAAGAGTAAGTGCTAAGGGACGGGCACTCTTCTGTTTGATAATATATTCAAATCTTCCTAATCCATTAATATCAGATGTAGCAGTGAATGTAGGATTATTTAAATTTAATATGCCTCCTCCAATATAGAATCCACTATTAAAATGGTAACGATATCCCAACAATAATGCATCAAACTCTTCTTTAGCATCAATCGCAAACCCAAATTCTGCCTCGAGTTGGCTTGAGCTATAGGTTTCAGTAAACGTATAATAATCAAGTGCAATTGCATGATTACCTCTGCCCAGATTTATATCTAATACAATACCTCCACCAGAAGTGGTAGGGTCATCAGCATCTTTATCTTCGTAATCTATTGTTTGCAAGGAAGGGCTTAATGATCCTCCACTTAGAAACAATTTAATAGTTCCACCAATATCTCGTTCATCATGTCCATCCGCGCTAACTTGTTGTATGCCAGTTAAGGAACAGATAAAACATACACTGTATAAGAATAGTTTAATTTTCATAGTATCTTTCTTTAGTTTTATAAAATTTAAATATAGTGCGTCTAAAACACACCTAATAATATAACAATTATAACAAAAATAATAATCAAGTTAATATTAAAAGGTTAATGATTAACTATAGTAAAACAATTAATTTAAGGCATAAAAAAAGGGAACCGTAATCTGTAAAAGATTATCAGGTTCCCTTTTATAAACCATAATGGATATTACTCGTATATATATTTATAACTTCTATTAACTATTTTGGTCCCTGGATAAATTGCTTTACTATTTGCTAATGTTCCATCCTTATTATATTCATAGTGTATGACAACCCCCTTGACTTTATTAGCGTATATGGTATCTCGGACAGGTCTATCTTGGACATCATACTCCACTAAGAAATATGCCTTTCTTTTGCCCTTAGCTTTATAAACGTCTTCTCTTACCAACAGCCCATTATCGTCATGACTATATTCCGAATATACCTCTAACTTTTCCTTCTTTTTTCCTTTGGCTTTAAAAGATTCGGACTTAACTAACTTGCCCGACTGATCATAAGTATGCTGTATACGTCGTGTTTTTTTATTCTTAGATTTGAATGACGTGACGGATTTAAGTTTGCCATTGCTATCATAGTCGTATGTGTCATATCCTGTTCTTATAAGATCTTTTTTGCTATTCGCTCCTCCTGCCAGTCTATTAATTGTCGCAGTACCTACGGCGCCCTTTCCAATAGGGGCTCTTGTTCCCCTGACTAGTTGTCTTTTTTCATTGTATTTAGCGGTAAAAGAATATAACGGCACATTATAATTATTATAATATTCAAATTTTATCCATTTAGCCTCGTTGACTCCATGATCCCTTAAGCTCCAGTCCGTTGCATCAGAGGCGTGGGTTAGAGTGCTAAAGAGCAGAAATGATAATATAATCCCCCAAATAAATTTGTTTTTCATAATGTAAATTTTCATAGTTTTATAAAGCTTAAATACGGCGTGTCTCAAACACGCTCAACAATAAATCAATTATAACAAAAAATAATACTAAGCCAATATTAAATATAAACTAATGGCTAAAATTTAACTATAGCAAGTCCATTCATTGGAGTCATAAAGGTGAGTCGTTTATTGACTTACCAAGAATAACCAATACCTAATCCGACAGTTTCAATTATAAAATCTTTAATATCAAAATCACTAGTATCAGCACCAGCTAAATCAATGGATCTACCATCAATAGAATAAGAAGTAAGTTCTAAATCTACAGGTGAACTTCTCAGTAAATGCGCCCCTATAGTAAACCCACTAGTGAATACGTGATTATATCCAAGAGTAAGCGCCAAGGGTGAGACACTTTTATATCCAAGAATCACTTCATTCTCACTATTTTCATTAGTATCCACTACGGCAGTTATTGTTGGATCATTTAAGTTCATTAAACCTCCTCCAACATATAATCCAAAATTAAAATGGTAACGATATCCCAATAGTAATACATTAAAATTTTCTTCAATTTCGCTCTCAAACCTTACACTGCTCTCGGATTCGCTATATTCTTCTTTAAATGTGTAATAATCAACTGCAACTGCGTGATTACCGCGGCCTGGGTTTATATCTAATACAAAACCTACACCAGAGTCAGTAGGTTCATAAGCATTTTTATCTTTATAACCTATTGTTTGAAGCTCAGGGAGAACTAATCCTCCACTGAGGAAAAGTTTAATAGTACCAGCAGCTTTTCTTTTCTTCTGTTCATTACTAGTATTTTTTTCAGCATTAGTGTCCTTTTCATCACTAGTATCCTGTTCATCATTAGTATCCTGCTCATCACTAGTATCCTGTTCATCATTAGTATCTTTTTCATCACTAGTACCATTAGTGTCAAGTTCATCCGCACTAACTGCTTGTATTCCAGTTAAACTGCAGATAAAAAATAAGCTGTATAAGAATAGTTTAAATTTCATAGAATATCTCTCTTTGAATTAATAATAAAATATTGTATAATTTACCAAGTATAGCCTATACCCAACCCCAAAGTAGTAATAACCAAGTTCTCAAAGTCTCTTTCACCAGAAAAGCTATATGTCTCAAGAAATGGTTCACCAGTATCAAAATCAAAACGAGTATGTGCACCAGCTCTTTTAAAATCTGCTGTAACATCAGCTCGCAGAGTTCTCGCCAAATGTGCTCCCATAGTAAACCCTGATTCATAAATATAATCATATCCTAATACAAACATAGGCGTTGTTACCATTGGAAATTTATAAGTGGTCTTTGCAGTTTCCCTAACAGTGAACGCTATTTCATTACCACGACCATCGCCCAAAGTATCTTCATATGAATCTGAAAAATCATCAACCTCATAATTGTAATCACTAAACATAAATCCTCCTCCCAAATATAACCCAGAAGGGAAGTTATATTTATAGCCCAAAGCGAAACTAGAAGTTGAAAATTTAGGCTCAAAGCTAGAACTATAACTTATTTCTTCACTAAGTGAATAATAATCAATAAATAGAGAATGTGATGCTTTATTTATAATATCTACAAGTATACCGAAGCCCTGCTCATTATTTATTTTTGGACTATTGAACCTACCTTTATCCTTGTAGTTTATAGCTTGAAAACTATCACTAAGAGGGGCGGCACTAAGGAATGCTTTAACTTTTACAGCCCCATAAGAATTAGTAGAAAATGATAAAGTTAAAATAGCTAGCAATAAATAATAATAATATTTTTTCATGATATATTTATTTAGTTTTATAAAATATAAATATGGTGTATCAAAAACACGCCCAACAATAATAGCCACTAGTCATAAAACTAAGTCGTTTATTGACTTACCAAGAATAACCTATACCTAATCCTAATGATTGAATTATACCGTCTTTGAGGTCAAGGTCACTAGTATCCGCGCTAGATGCATCAAATGATCTGCCACCCGAAGAAACAGAATCAAGTTTTGCATCTACAGATGCGCTTCTAAGTAAATGTGCTCCTATCGTAAATCCACTATCAAAAATATGGTTATATCCAAGAGTAAGCGCCAAGGGTTGTGCACTCTCGTATTCAAAAGTACTTTCAGAGCTTCCAAATTCATTACGATCAATTGTATAAGTTAGCGTGGGACCATTTAAGCTTAATATGCCGCCCCCGATATAGAATCCACCATTAAAATGGTAACGATATCCCAGCAATAATGCAGTAAAATTTTCTTCAGTATTAGTTGCATACAAAAACTCAGTCTCGGGTGTGCCGTAGGTTTCTGTAAATGAATAATAATCAAGCGCAATTGCATGATTACCGCGGCCTAGGTTTATGTCTAATATAATACCCGAACCAGAGGTGGTAGGGTCATCAGCATCTTTATCTTCATAATCTATTGTTTGAAAGGAAGGGCTTAATGATCCTCCACTTATAAACAATTTAACAGTTCCCCCTATATCTCTTTCATCGTGTTCATCCGCACTAACTTGTTGTATCCCAGTTAAAGAACAGATAAAACATACACTGTATAAGAATAGTTTAATTTTCATAGTATATTTCTTTAGTTTTATAAAATTTAAATATGGTGTGTCTAAAACACACCTAATAATATAACAATTATAACAAAAATAATAATCAAGTTAATATTAAAAGGTTAATGATTAACTATAGTAAAACAATTAATTTAAGGCATAAAAAAAGGGAACCGTAATCTGTAAAAGATTATCAGGTTCCCTTTTATGAACCATTTGAACTATCCGTTAACTATTCCAAGGTTTTAAATCCTATGAGCAGTTAAGTATAGCTCTTATGATTAGCTACTCAAACTAGAAGCCAAAGTCCAAACGCACGCCATATTGGCTTGCGGTTTGATCTTCATCAGCATCATTGTTAGGAGTGGTTTTGGTAACTGCACTATAAGCCAAAGAAACCTTCAAAGGTTCTTGGTTAGTAGCCCAGATTAAGTCAAAGCCACTAGTTGCTTCATCTCCAACACTGGCTTTTGTTGCATCAATATCTTTATTAGCTACAGTTTGTGAACCATAAGCAATTACCACATCAGAGCCACCAAAGCCAAGCGAAGCACCTAAGTTCCAACCAGAGGTTGTTACTGATGAAACTTCGTCGCCGTCAAAATTTCTTGTTAGCGAAGAAGAACCAAAGTTTAAGAAAGGCACATAAGCACCGATTGGGAAAGCAAGATGCAACTGAGTAAAAGCAGTAGCAACTGAGGCATCAATTTCTTTAGAGTCTATACGAGCCTTATTAGTTGCTAAGGTAGCAGAACCTACATTAAGGTCGGCTTGAACAGGAACGGCATCACCACCGTCATAAGAAACCAAAATACCAAAACCAGAAACATCTCCCGGGTAGGGTGTTACCTCAGAGGAGGTCGTATTTGTAATGACTGTTACAGGAGTGTCAGAACCTGATTGCACTACATTTTCAACACTAGTAATCACGGGGTTTTCAGATCCACCGAGAGACACTACTTGACCAGAAGGTCTAGCATGGCTATTAGCTGAATTATCACGTTGAATTAACAAAGCGGCAGTAATCCCTGCACCACTCCAGCCAAGGGCATGGGCAGAAAAGCGAGCTTCTTTAGAAACCCAAGCAAATTTTTCGGTTTGTGATAAGAAGTCACTGGTATAACCTTTATTGTTATCCAACCATTGTTCACGACCTATTTTGTAGTAAAGACCAATAGGGACATGGGTTAGTTTAGCAAATTGGTCTCTATCACCAGTTACCTCTTTGGTAAGACCAGCTTGTTCCCATTCTGCCTTGAGTTCGCCTTTATAGTTGCCAAGCTCTGAAGTAGCGTGGACGTTTATACGTACAGTACCATCGCCTCTGAAGCGTAAAAAGCCACCACCAGTAGTGGTGTCTTCATCGTTAGCGAAGTTATGATTCCATTGCAGGAAAGTGTCACCACCAGTGTTTCCTTCATCATCATCACCACCGAAGTCGGTTGAAAGAGTTTCAATAGCGGCATTGTCAACACCTAAAGGGTTACCATCACCATCATGAGTTGCCGTAACGGCCGTAGATTGAACCCGTATATTACCACTTACGGAAGTGCTGTATTCAGCTGCATTGATTGCAGGAGCAACGGCTATAACACCGGCACCTGTTAGCATTGCAGCTATTAAAGATTTTCTAAATTTCATAGGATTATTACTCCTTTTGTTATAACAAATAAATATGTCAGTTCTCACTGACTTCAATAACTATATTATATGCTTTCACATACATATTATTCTTACATGCCAAATGTACCCAACAACATATATATGTTCCCGCATACCAATAAGCCATGCTGAATGCTTTTGATTTCTTTGCTTATTAGAGTTAGCAACTATCTTAGAATCGTTTATAACTCAAAACTTGCCAAGATATCAAAGGCAATAGTATTATAAATAAAGTCATAAATAATAACACTATTCATCATACTGCTGTTTATTATACATAAAATCGCTGTTTTTTATACTTTTTCCTTTATTTTTTTATATTTTTTTTACTTTTAATTTTTGCCATGTTCATTCGCGAGTGGCAGGCATTTGCGGGCGGAGCAAGGGGGGATGAATATAGGAGGGGATGAATAAAAGCCCTCAGCCCCTACAGAAACTGCGTCGTAAATTTATACACTGTACCATACAGGTAACAAGAACACAGCTACACAGCCACTTGGGCTTTAATCTGTGGGTGAGGGTTGTAATCGTGGAGAGTGATATCCTGATAGGTGAAAGTGAATATGTCGTCAACCTTAGAGTTGAGTTCCAGCCGCGGCAAGGGCAGTGGTTGGCGAGTTAGCTGCTCATCTGTTTGAGTAAGATGGTTGCTATATAAGTGTGCGTCTCCAAAACTATGCAGCAGCTCTCCTGGTTGTAATCCAAGAACATGTGCCATCATCATAGTAAGTAAAGAATAAGAAGCAATATTGAAAGGCACTCCTAAAAAGACATCGGCGCTACGTTGATAGAGATGGCACGAGAGGTGCTGTTTGCCATCCACATAAAACTGGAACAATATGTGGCAAGGAGCTAACGCCATTTTATCCAGCTCTCCCACATTCCAGGCAGCGATGATATGCCTCCTGCTGTAAGGGTCTTCACGCAGTGAGCGCATTACCTGTTTTAACTGGTCTACTTGTTTGCCATCTGCCGCTTGCCAGCCGCGCCATTGTTTGCCGTAAACGGGACCTAACTCGCCTTGCTCATCAGCCCATTCATCCCAGATGCGAACCCCGTTATCCTGCAGGTACTTCACATTAGTATCACCGCTTATGAACCATAACAGTTCATGGACTACTGAGGGGAAATGTACCTTTTTGGTAGTGAGCAAAGGAAACCCTTGCTGGAGATTTATTCTGAGTTGATGTCCAAAGATGCTGTAAGCATCTGTGCCAGTGCGATTGGGACGCAGCTCACCTTGTTGGCGGACTTTATGGAGAAGGTTTAAGTATGATTCCATGTTATTATGATGCGAACATGGTGCGGGCGGAGCGCAGCTCAGCCCCTACAGACGTGAGTCGCAAGCGGGCGGAGCGCGGAGGGCGGACGGAGCCAAGGGGGGTATATATGCATCCGCCCCTACAGCTGCTATATATGTTCAACTTTTTCTATTATGTAGCGGATTTTCTTGGCTGGCAGCTGCACTTCTATTTCTGTCTTGGTGTTTTTGCCCATCGCAGATTTTGCCACGGGGGATGCATAGGATATTTTATTATTATCTATGTTAGCTTCATCATCGCCGACTATTTGGTATTGAACGGTTGAGTCATCTTCCAAATTACGTAAGTCAATGGTGCTACCAAATACAACCCTATCAGCAAAGGGGACGTCTTTAATATCAATAACCCTGGCGCTGGTTAGCTTGGCTTCTATATCCCGGATGCGCGCTTCTATGAATCCTTGGCGGTCTTTAGCTGTGTGGTATTCTGCGTTCTCTTTTAAGTCGCCATGCTCACGCGCTGTGGCAATTGCTTTAATGATGTGCGGTCTTTCAACTTTAACCAGCTGTTCCAGTTCATCGCGCAGGAGCTTTTCTCCTGTAGTAGTCATTGGATACATATTACCAATCTCCGTTAAGGTTCCAATTATAGGGCAAATAATTTGGGCGTTCTTTCATATCAATACCTTTGTATTTTTTTATCAATTTCTTTATTTCCTTTTTACCCCCAAAATCATCATCATACCATTTGAACAACCTAGAAAGCCGCACTTCCTTCGCTTTGCTACCGCTTGCATCAAATACTATATATACGCCTTTGGTAGGATCGCTAATAAACTTTCTTTCTTGCTCTTCCAACTGCGCAAAGAGTCCTTTGCTAGTATAGGGTTCGGCGCGTAGATCTGGGCAGGATAAAGAAGCGCAATTTATTGCGTAATGAATACGTGGTTCATTCATCGGTCGTAGTATTTCATGTTCAATGTCATCTAAAGTAATTTTTTTACCATCTAGTTCCCATTTGTGTATTTTCCAGACATTACGAATTAGCCCATCAAGGTTACGAATGCTTTCTTGTTCCTTCTCACTAACAATTAAATCAACGGTCAGCAGATTATATACGTTAATCCAAAAAGCCATATCCTCAACAGGGGATAAGTTCTTATGGTCTACTTGTTTAGCATTTTCCATCGCCTGCTTATGCAATGGGTCTTGCGACCAACCAGCATAGTTTACTGAGGTTACAAAAATACCCTCCTTGCGGTCGGTGGGTGATAGATATTTCTGCAGTAGTTCGCCGTAAGCACTCATAAATTTTTGATGAGCGTTTTGTGAATCCTCTGCCCTAACATTAGAAACTGAAGCAATTGACAGCGGCAGAATTAATAGTATTGTTACAAAAATATTTCGCATAATCTTTATTTCAAATCGGGACGGCAGGATTTGAACCTGCGACCACCACACCCCCAGCGTGGTGCGCTACCAGGCTGCGCTACGCCCCGTTCATTTATATAATAATTATATTTTACACTAAAATCTTAAACGCGCAGGGTTATGCCATGTTTGGTGTGCAGTTGTTGTAAGAGTTTATCCACTGAGGAGTTAAGATACTCATCTGTCAGAGTTGCATCATCTGCCTGCCAAGTAAGGCGCAACGCTAAGCTCTTTTTGCCGGCTCCCAGTTCGGATGAAGTATATATGTCAAGAAGGTCTATCTGCCGCAGGTTTTTGTCTAAAGCATTTTGGATGTATTCTTGTAACAAACCAAAACTGGTGTTTTCATCCAGCACTAAAGCAAGCTCGCGCCGCGCATAAGGTTGGCGGGAGAATTTAACATAATCGGTGCTACCTCTCTCTTCAAGCTCATCAAGGCGGACTTCCAAAAAATATACATCAGTCTTCTTTAGTTTATAAGCGGCTGCAATTTGTGGGTGCAATAATCCTGCCATGCCTATGTTAGTTGTATTCTTATTCGCCGACTCAGCAGAAGGTTTGGATGACTTAACTATACGAACAAATTGGCGCGGGTGAAAGATTGAATCTGGGGTTTTCTTTGATGTGGATTCGGCTGTGTTTCCAGGTATGTTTTCAGGTATGTTTTCAGATGATTGCTGCCAGGGATATGCCACAGATACTCCTTGCTCTACTCCCCATAAGGATATGAGGCAATTAATATCCGCCACTAAAGAGGATAAATCATAAGCACTCTCTCCCCAGCGAGAATTACCCTGCGGCTGTGCTATCACCATGCCTATATATGATTGCTGCACATAAGATAACTTGTTATTACTGTCTTGATGCGGAACAAAACATAAGCCCATTTCAAAAAGTTTTGGATTCTCTACGTGTCCCGATTGGTGTCGCTGATTATAAGCAAGCGTGCTGAGCATGCCTGGCAACAAACTATTGCGCATTACCGCCATATCCGATGAGATAGGATTAACAAGTTTCAGTGGTGATATACTGGGGTCAATAAGCGCAATTTCTTTTTCACTAACAAAACTGTAGGTTATGATTTCATTGAATCCACGTGCCGCAAGCAGTTCGCGAATCTCATCCTCGCGCAAAGTATATTCATCTGTCAAGCGCGGTTGCAAGGCGCCAGACGGAAGTGTCAAAGGAATTTTATCGTAACCATAAATACGCGCCAGTTCTTCACATAAGGCAGCAGGACAATCAATATCAGAACGATGGCTGGGGATGCGGATTTGCCATACAGCACCCTTGCCGCTATCATCTTGCTTTGAGACGATTTCCATTCCTAAAGAAACAAGAATTTTCTCAATCTGTGCCTCTTTGATTTCAAAGCCGAGGAACCTGCAAGTCCACTCCTGAGCAAGTTCTAACTCAAGTGCTTTTGGTAGATGCTCGCTACTCAATGCTTCAGTTATGGGACAAGGGCTGCCGCCAGCTGCGTCAACTAACAGCTTGGTTGCCCTTTCCATTGCCAGCCGTGGAAGTTGTGGGTCTACGCCACGTTCAAATCTGTGAGCTGCCTCAGTTACCAGATTATATTTTTGTTGTTTGCCAAAAACAGATTCAGGAGTAAAGAAAGCTCCCTCTAAAAACACATCAACAGTATCATCCGCGATGGCGGAATCCTTGCCACCCATAACTCCTGCCAGCGCTAGGGGTTTTTCGTGATCTGCGATTAGCAGGTCATCCTCTGCTAATGTAAGCACCGTGCCATCAAGCAGGGTTAGCTTTTCAGCGGGCTTGGCGCGCCGCACTTTTATGCCACCTTTAATTCTGGTTAAGTCAAAAGCATGCAGGGGCTGTCCTAATTCCTGCATAACATAGTTGGTTATATCCACCGCAATGTTTATAGGGTTTAGTCCCGAATCACGCAGCTTCTGTTGCATCCAGTTAGGAGTGGGACGGGATAAATCAACACCTTTAATTACTCTGCCGAGGTAGCGAGGACAATCCTGAGGGGATAATAACTCTATGGGTAACTCATCTTTAGCGCTAACAGGCAGCTGTTCACTATCAAGTGGATTAATTTGTAAAGAATTAATTGCTGCCACTTCCCTAGCAACTCCCATTATGCTGAGGCAGTCGCCACGATTAGGAGTGATACTTATATCAAGCTGAGCATCTGCCACAGTAACGTATTTCTCAATTGAAGAGCCAAGTTGCGCATCCCCAAGTTGCGCATATATGTCCAGCTCCATAATTCCCTCATGCTCATCACTTAATCCCAGCTCCTTGCTAGAGCAAAGCATTCCTGCCGAAGCAGTGCCACGAATCTTACTCTCTTTTATCTTGATTCCCCCTGGCAACTTAGTGCCTGGCACAGCAAGGGCTACTTTGATGCCAGGACGGACATTAGCGGCTCCGCATACAATTGAATATTCTTCGCTGCCATCCGTAACCCTACAAAGTTTTAACCTGTCCGCGTTAGGATGGGGAGATGTCTCCAGCACCTCAGCAACTTTAATATGCTGCAGATGTTCAGTATCAGGAGATATAGTTTTTTCAACCTCCAGCCCTGCTTGGGTTAAATCATAAGCAATTTTTGCAAGGTCATGCGGAGGATTAATCCATTCGCGCAACCATTTTTCGCTAACTAACATTTACAAGACCTGCCTTAGACAAACTGCTGAAGAAAACGTAAATCATTTTCATAAAAAGAACGTAAATCATTAATGCCGTAATAAAGCATAGCCATTCTTTCAATGCCTAAGCCAAAGGCAAAACCCGAATACTTATCTGGGTCAATTCCTCCATGCTTTAAGACATTGGGATGCACCATGCCACAACCAAGAATTTCCAGCCATTTCTCGCCTTCGTCTTTGCCATCCTGCCATAGAATATCAACTTCTGCTGAGGGCTCGGTAAAAGGAAAGTAGGAAGCACGAAAACGCAGCTTAATCTCTCTGCCAAAAAAGGCATTGATAAAACTCTGTAAAGTCCCTTTTAGGTCTGTGAAACTAATATCTTTATCTATGAGCATACCTTCAACCTGATGAAACATAGGAGTGTGAGTAGCATCATAGTCGCAGCGATATGTTTTGCCAGGACATATTATACGAATCGGCGGCTGTCTAGTTTCCATAGCCCTAATCTGCCCAGTAGAAGTATGGGTGCGCAGCAACTGACCATCACCAAAATAGAAGGTATCATGTAAGGTGCGGGCTGGATGCAGTGGGGGGAAATTAAGCGCTTGAAAATTGTAGTAATCAGATTCCACTTCAGGTCCAACTACCGTCTCATAGCCAGCTTGACGAAAGATATCTTCAAGTCGTCTTCTCATCCTGCTTACTGGATGCCAGCTGCCGTATCTTACTCCATAGTTAGGTAAGCTTATATCAGTGGTGTCATTCAGCAGGGACGCATTGAGTTTCGCTTGCGCCAGTTGTTGTGATTTTGCAGTCAATGCTTGCTGAGTGTGAACTTTAATGTCATTGAGACGTCCTCCCATCGCCGCCCTCTCGTCGCTTGGTAAGGAACCAAGCTGCTTCAGTAATAAAGTTAAAGTCCCCTTTTTGCCAAGATAGGCAATTTTGATGCTTTCAATAGAAGATTCATCTTGCGCTTTTTCTAAAGCATCTGAAATCTCCTGTGCAAGCTGTTCTATATCCTGCACTGCCGCAATTGTTCTTTATAGAGAGCTTTATAAAGCTCTTTTATAAAGCTGCCTTGACTTTGCTTGCCAAGGTGGCAAAATCCTCTTTATGATTAACTGCTAATTCAGCCATCATCTTACGATTCACCTCTATGGAACACTTGTTGAGACCAGCAATAAATTGGCTATAGCTCATACCATGCTCACGCACTGCAGCATTTATGCGAATAATCCATAAAGCGCGTATATCTCTTTTCCGATTTCTACGATCGCGATAGGCGTATTGTTCGGCTTTAATAACTGCTTGCTTTGCTACTTTATAGGTGCGGCTACGCGCTCCATAGTAACCCTTTGCTAGTTTTAGGACTTTAGTGTGCCTTTTATGGGCTACGATTGCTTTTTTGACTCTTGCCATCTTAGTTATGTATTTCTATATTCGTAATATGTGTTGTTAGCAACTAATGCGCTAACATTGTCTTCACCAAGCGTGCATCAACAGCCGCCAATAATTTAGGGCTACGCAGATGGCGTTTACGTTTAGTGCTTTTGCAACTAAAATTATGGCTGGTGAATGACTGACGGTGCTTATAACCCCCAGCGGTCTTCTTAAAACGTTTTGCAGCGCCTCTAACTGTCTTAATTTTAGGCATATTTTATATTCCTTGTTTACTTGTGTAATGATTTTTCAAAATTATGTATATTTTACATAAGAAAGAGAGTAAATTGTTATGTTTTACAAATATTTTTTATTTTTAGGTAAGTAATTTATACTGCTTCCGGAGTTGCTTTTACTTCAGGCATTGCTTCTGGCTCTGGTGCTGGCTTTACTTCTGGCACTGGCTTCGCTTCTGACACCGGCTTTGCTTCTGGAGCTGGTTTTGCATCTGACGCTGGCTTCACTTCTGGAGCTGATTTTGTATCTGGAGCGGGCTTTGACTCTGGAGCTGGGTTTGACTCTGAAGTTGGCTTCGCATCTGCATCAGGCGATGGTTTAGACGCCTTCTTTTTTAAGGTAGGTTTGAAAACCGTCACCATAAGCTTACCTTCCAGTTTGGTTTTTTGTTCAAGATCAGCAATACCTTCCAAATCAACTTCAATTCTTTTCAGCATATCATATCCCCTGTCCTTATATACGACCTCTCTGCCTCTAAATCTTATGGTTACTTTTGCTCTATCACCAGCATTAAGAAATTTAATTAGATTTCTAAGTTTTACATCATAATCACCCTGCTCGGTACCAGGACGGAATTTGACTTCCTTGAGAAAAGTTCTTTTATGTTTCTTTTTAGCTTGCCCGAGTTGTTTCTTCTTTTCAAAGATATGTTTTTTGTAATCAAGTATTTTGCAGACCAGTGGTTTTGCATCCTCTGACATAAGCACCAAATCCATATTCAGTTTTTTTGCTTGACGCAAGGCATCATCAAATTTTATAATCCCCATTTGCTCTCCCTTATCTGATATCAAACGAACCTTGTCGGTTTTTATTTGATCGTTTATTTTTACTTTGTTCAAATTGCTACTACTTATGATTGGTTATTTGATTTATTACCAGATAAATTAATTAAATCTGCATGAATATCAGGATAAGGTTCTTCGTGTAAAAGCTGCACAAAACTAGCAAGAGACATGGAACCCAAATCCTTGTCTTCTCCCTTACGAGTTGCGCGGACAGCAACGGTCTTGGCTGCTACCTCTTTATCTCCTACTATTAATTGATAATTTACTTTGTTCATTGTCTGTTCACGAATTTTATATCCAATCTTCTCATTTCGCGTATCAAGTGTAACACGAAATTTATTCATTTCTCTTCCTTCCCTTCCTTCATCCCCTATATTAGCCCCTTGCTTTAGCTTATTATAAACCTCAGTTGCATAAGATGCCTGAGATTCACTTATATTCATAACTGCAATCTGCACTGGCGCCAACCAAAAAGGTAATCTGCCTGCATAATGCTCTATCATTATACCAATAAATCTCTCCATTGAGCCAAGAACTGCTTGATGAAGCATAATTGGGGTATGTTTTGCCCCATCGGTGCCAACATACTCTGCTCCCAAACGTTGTGGCATAGAAAAATCTGCCTGAATAGTCCCGCACTGCCAGATTCTTCCTATTTGGTCTCTAAGAGAAAATTCAATCTTAGGTCCATAAAATGCACCCTCGCCAGGCAACAGCTCCCATTCCAAATCCTCATTATCCAGCGCCTGTTTAAGAGCTCGCTCAGATTTATCCCATATCTCATCACTGCCCACTCTTTGCTCGGGCCTTGTAGAGAGTTTCATAATTATATCAGTAAAACCAAATGCCGCATAAATTTTTTGAGTTAATGCGATGCAACGAGATACTTCCTGTTGGATTTGTTCCTCAGTGATAAAAATATGAGCATCGTCTTGAGTAAAGTTGCGTGCCCTTAGCATGCCATGCAAAGTCCCAGATGGCTCATTGCGATGCACATTACCAAACTCGGCAAACCTTAAAGGTAATTCACGATAACTATGCAGTCCTCGTTTAAATATCTGCACATGTCCAGGACAGTTCATAGGTTTAATCGCATAAGTGCGATTCTCCGAGTTAGTGGTAAACATCATATCTTGGAATTTATCCCAATGACCCGACTTCTCCCACAGCTCTCTTGCCATTATTTGAGGGGTTTTTATTTCATCATAGCCAGCGGTAGCCATTACCTGACGCATAAAATTTTCTACTATTACATAAATCGTGGTTCCGCGTGGGTGCCAGAATATCATCCCTGGAGCTTCCTCCTGTGAATGGAATAAGGATAGTTGCTTACCAATTTTACGGTGGTCACGTTTCTCCGCCTCTGCAAGACGATGCAGATATTCATCCAGATCCTTTTGGGTGAGCCAGCAGGTTCCGTATATCCGCTGCAACATTTCGTTACGCGAATCGCCGCGCCAGTAGGCGCCAGCAAGTTTCATAAGTTTGAATGCTCCTATATGCTGCATGTTAGGAACATGCGGACCGCGGCACATATCCACATATTCTTGATGAAAGTACAATTGAAACTCAGTTTCTTTGGGCATACCCTTGATGAGTTCCAGTTTATATGACTCGTCGCGTTGAGTAAAAACATCTATTACTTCTTGGCGCGGCAAGGTCTTTTTAATAACCTCATAACCACTTTTGGCAAGTTCTTTCATCCGTTGCTCTATGGTTAATAAATCCTCTGTAGTTAATGGTTTATCAAGAGCCACATCATAATAAAAGCCATCTTCTATGACTGGACCTATTGCCATTTTGCTGTTGGGGTAAAGTTGTTTAAGAGCATGCCCCAATAAATGAGCACAGGAATGACGGATGATTTCTATGCCTGCGGGGTCTTTTGCAGTTATAATTTTCAGTTGCGCATCTGCAGCCAGTATGTCTGAGGTGTCGCGCGGTTTGCCATCCACTACTGCGGCAAGAGTAGCGCGGGCTAACCCTGAACCTATAGATTCTGCCACTTCCATAATAGGAAGAGGTTGTTCATACTGACGCACTGCGCCATCCGCTAAGGTTATATTAATTGTCAAGTTTTATAAGCTAAATTTTAATTTCCGTTTTCATTAAAACAATAGGCACGATTGGACTCGAACCAACGACCCCTACCATGTCAAGGTAGTGCTCTAACCAGCTGAGCTACGCGCCTATCATTAATGATAGACATTATAGGGAAAGCGTATATCTTTTGCAAGAATATTTCCGCTGTGAATTAACGACAATGTGTCTATAGGGGCGGTAGCTGCACTCCGCCCGCGTTTGATAATACAACACAAAACACTTCAATAAGAAATATTCAATAAGCAACAAGGCGACCCCGTTGCTTATTAAAAAAATCTAATTTATTAAATGGGGAGATTAAGCAGATGGGTTCTAACGCCAGGTATAACCTATTACCAAGCCAACATTCTGAGCACCTATCATTGAATCTTCATCAATTGGTTCTATTTCTTCAGAAGTAGTATCCGTTTCAAATACTGCAGTTACTGGTGATTCAGGTATATAAAGACCAGACACACCAAATGTAAAACCCGAGTCAAAAACATAAGTATATCCCAATGATGCTCCTAATCCCGAAGATCTGTAAGATGTACTGCAGTCAACTATGAACCCCAAAGAATCTTCGCAAGTTCTTATCACTACCTCTTTACTCACCTGAGTATAACCCAATCCGAAATATAACCCACCATTAGTATGATAACGATATCCTATATAAGAAAGCGAACCTGCAAATGTTGTCTCGTCAACAACTGAAGGTAAACTATGCGCCTCAATTGCAAGGGAATGCCCTCTTTTGCCTACATAGTCATAAGATATTCCAGAGCCCGCTTGCTCCTCATCCTTTGCGTCCACAGGGCTGAATGATGTCCCAGATAATCCTAAAGTATTCAGATGAAAAAACAACTTATGTTGTCTCCTTTCAAATGCAGAAGAGTTTGTACTAAGCAATAGTAAACTCAAAATGAGAGCTCCAAAACGAATATAACTCCAGTTTAATTGTTTATTAAAAAATAGCTTTACAGCAATTAACATTACCCCCATAAAATAAGATGTTTTAGTAATCATAGTTTTTACCTTAGTTTTTAAAATATAAATAGTATATAGCGTGCATAAAACAACACATAACTCTAAGGTTAATATAACATTAAATAAATATAATCTGATAAATCACAGAAAGTGAATATATTGTTGTATCAGAACTATCTAATATCCAAAATATAAGAACCACTAAAACCAATAATAGCATCAGGTGATACGGTCACTACCACATAATAGTTCCCAGAGTGTAGAAATCTATTCAAATAAAAGTTAAAATCGCCAGAAGCCAAAATATCATCATTTCCTACAATCAAAATCCCGTTAGAATCATATAAATAACCAACTGTATCAGTTGAACCATTCGTTGACGCAGTTATAAATGCTGAAGTAGTTAGTGTAAGTTTATAACAATCCACATCACTGAGACCGCTTAAGAAGCCAACCTCAGTGAAAGGTACCTGAACATTCTTTGTATTATTACCAGAGTTGCAACCTTCTGGGGGAGCATTTCTACCACCACTTCTACCACCATTTCCATCAGAAGATTCGCAAGATACTATTAATACTGATAAAGACAGCACAAATAAGGATAGTAGCAAAGATTTTCTATTTATAATGCCCTTTTTACATGTATAAACCTTTAAGTATCTCCTTAGTGATCGCATAATAAGAAATAAGTTCTCAGCTATCATCGCTGAACAGCTAACCCACCAGGGGTGCAAGTAAGAGCAGGGTATTGGAAAGAAGTGCCAAAATCCCATGCCTCGCTACCATCATCACATACATCTGCCGTCCAATCTGCGTAAATACCGGGGGCAGCATTTGTTGGCATTTGCAATTCCTCAGTGGTCTTGGGTAAGCCAAAACTGCCCATCTTTATGCCAGTGGTATTTCTATTCCAATAAGAGGAGGTGATAGTAATCCTTCCCGCATCACCAACCAGAGCACCAACATTCCTAAACCCACTAACAGCTCCGCCAGACGTATAAGAAGAAGCAATAATAACATTAAATCCATCACCAACCAGACCGCCAATACCAATACTCCCTCTCACAGATCCGCCAGACACATAAGACGAGGTGATCATAGCACTCCTCCCATAACCAACCAGACCGCCGATTTCCCGCCCCCCTCTCACAGTCACGTCCAAAGCATAAGACGAGGTGATCATAGCACTCCTCCCATAACCAACCAGACCACCGACTTCATCATCACCACTCACAGTCATGTTAAACGCATAAGACGAGGTGATCATAGCACTCCCCCCATAACCAACCAGACCGCCAACTTCATCATCATAACCACTCACAGTCATACCAAACGCATAGGACCTAGTGATCTCGGCACTCCCTCCATAACCAACCAGACCGCCGACGTCATCATCACCACTTACAATCATGCCAAACGCATAAGACGAGGTGATGACGGCACTCCCTCCATCACCAACCAGACCACCAACTCTATTAGCAGTGCTCGTAATCTCTCCTTCTGCAGAACTATTCATAATGCTTGCTCCCCCCGCATAACCAACTAACAGCCCCACATTATTAGTACCACCACTAATACTGGCATTGCGAATGTGAATGTTACGCAACAGTGCATCAGAACTAATTGCTCCAAATAAACCCGCCGCATTGGCATAATCGCCAATAGGGTTTACTATAGTAAGATTACTGATTATATAGCCATTACCGTCAAAAATACTATTGAATAATACAGGGCTACTATGGCATCTATAATTAAATAAATTGTTGTTAGGACAGCTACCTATCGGCTGCCAGTTGGCATAGTCCGCAAGAGATATATTGGCGCTAAGCTCATAGCCGTTGCATTCGGTGATGTCCTCACCAGCAGTAGTTCCATTGCCGCATCCTGTGGCATCACCTTCGTCTCTATCGCTAACAGTGAAATTGCTACCCAATAGATTATAGTGAATTTGATTAAGTTCCTCCGCAGTTGCAATCTCTATTAGCCCATCTCCATCATCATCAATGTCGCAAGCATCCCCTGCTGTATCGTTATCAAAATCTTCTTGTCCATCATTCTGGACTAACGGACAATTATCATCACCATCTAAAAAATTATCGTCATCGTCATTAGTGTCTAAATAATTATCTGTGCCATCATTATCTGTGTCTATGTCTATGATGCCATCGCCATTTTCATCAATATCACAAGCATCCCCTATTGTATCGTTATCAAAATCTTCTTGCCCATCATTCTGGACTAACGGACAATTATCATCACCATCTAAAAAATTATCACCATCATCATTAGGGTCTAAATAATTATGTTTGCCATCATTATCTGTGTCTATGTCTATGATTCCATCGCCGTTTTCATCAGGGTCTACAATATCAGCTAAACCATCGCCGTCATAATTGGGCCCAATAACTAAAGTAGCAGATGGCGCAGTGCCTTCCATGCCCGCATCATCGCCGCCTAATGTCAAATTAACAGTAAAGGTATAGGTTGCATTGTTTATTAGCCCGCTTATAGTTTCTTGCACATTCTTGGCGCCGATAGTTATTTGAGAGCCGCTCGTTATGGAAATATTTTGCACATCGTTAGAGCCATTAATTTCGTAGTTTATATTAATGTTTTCTATTTGTTGCACATAAGGATTATTCCAGCTAAGAGTAGCATTGCCATCACCGGGAATCACTTGTAATCCCGTAACTACAAAGATACGTTGGGCAAATGCATAAGAGCGTTGATTAGTTAATCCATCTGGGGTACAGGTAAGCGCTGGGTATTGGAAGGTAGTGCCAAGATTCCAGGCACTACTGCCGTCTGCACATTTATGCATTGCCCAAGACGTATAAATGCCACCAAAGCTTGTTGGTATTTGTAATTCCCCAGTTGTCTTAGCTCCGCCGAAAGATCCTTCTGTTATGCCAGTGGTGTCAATGTCCCAATAAGATGTTGTAATATTAATAGCGTCAATCCCAGAACCAACCAGACCGCCAACATTACTTGATTTGCTCATAAGCATGACCGCCGCATAAGAAGAATTGATGGTAGCACTACCTCCATAACCAACCAGACCACCAACACTATTATTCCCGCTCACAGACCCTCCAGCTGTATAAGACGAGCTGATAGTAGCATCCCTTCCAGAACCAACTAGACCGCCGACTCTACCGCCCCCATTGACGCTCACACCCGCCGCATAAGATGAGGTGATGGTGGTGCCCTGCCCATTACCAACCAAACCTCCAACTTCATAAAACCCGCTGATAATCCCCCCCGCCATGTAAGATGAAGTTATGGTAGCGTCCTCTCCATAACCAACCAGACCACCAACAGTAGAACCATTAATTATAATCTCTCCCTCCGCGGAACTCTTTATAATTCTTCCTTCCTTAGCATGACCAACCAACAGCCCCACATTGCTGGCTCTGCCAAAAATGCTGGCATTACGTATGTGAATATTACGTAATTGCGAATAAGTGCCAATTGCCCCAAACAAACCCGCCGCATTGGCGTAATTGCTAGAAGAGTTTCTTATAGTAAGATCTTTGATTGTATAACCATTGCCGTCAAAAACACCATGGAATAATGTGGCTTTATCCGCACAAAGTTCAGATATAAAAGAATAGTCAGAGCACCCACCAATTGGCTGCCAGTTGGTATAGTAGGCAAGAGATATATTATTGATAAGCTCATAGCCATTGCAGGATTTAATATCATTTTTGCCGCCACATCCTATAGCATTATGATTACCTGTAGTCCTGCTCCTGAAACTACTACCAAAAAGGTTATAGCGAATTTGGTTAAATTCCTTCGCTGTTACAATCTCTATCAGACCATCGCCGTCATCATCCACATCTATAAAATCGGAGACACCGTCTCCATCTAAATTGGGACCAACAAACACGCGAATGGAAGGAGCTGTGCCTTCCTTGCCCGTAGCTATGCCTGCTAATGTCAAACTTACAGTGAAAGTATAGTATTCCCCGTTGACTAGCGGGGTTATGATTTGCTCCACATTTTTGAGATTAGCGGCTGTTTTAAGGGTGCTTGTTATTAATGGCAAAGAGTTTAAGTCGTCAGAACCATCTTTATGGTAGCTTATCTTGATGTTGACTATTTGAGCAGGGGGGTTACTCCATCTAAGAATGGCGTTGCCGTCGCCAGGAATCACTTGAAGATTTACAACTGTAAATGTAGGGGTGCTTTTAAAATCACAAGCTGCCAGAGACAAGGCGCAAATGATTAAAAATAGCAGTACTGATGTTTTCTTATACATATAATTTAAAAAACAAAGCCAATGCCTAACCCTAAAGATTGAAGGACATCATCTTTGAATTTAAAACCACTAGTAATATCATTGGTTAAATCCAAAGACCTATCATCAACATAAAAACGTTCAAGTTTTGTATTTATGGGTAAACTTCTAAGTAAATGCAATCCTATTACAAACCCTCCTTCGGAAATATAATTATATCCAAGAGTAAATGCTAAGGGCTGGACGCCTTTATATCTAGCAAGCACCTCACTATTTCCATAATTATTATAATTAACTGAAAAATTTATTGACGGATTATCTAAATATAATAAACCTCCTCCGAGATAGAGTCCAAAAGGGAAATGGTAACGATATCCCAATAATAATCCATCATATCTTTCTTCAACATTAGCTGCAAGTCGCAACTCAGTTCTGGGCGTCCCATAAGTTTCTGTATAGGTACCTTTATAGTTCTCTCTAAATCTATAATAATCAATTGCAATGGCGTGACTGTAATCTACGATTATGTCAGATACAATACCTAAAGCAGAAGTGGAGTAATCATCAGATGCTGGACTTCCAGCATTTAGTCCTTTGGCGGAAGGAGTTGTTGGCGTCCCACCGAGAAAGAATTGAAATTTGTAAGCGAGTCCATCCGCCCTAGTTGTTTGTATACCAGCGAAGCAACTGACAAAGCAAATACTGTATAAAAATATTTTAATTTTCATGGTCCCCGATAAACAAACCTGGTGGATATAAGAACAGGGTAACTATATATGCTTAATATGCTTATTTGTTTGGCTTATCCGACTCATCCAACTCTACCCCAGCAGAAGATTCCCAGATGCTTCCTCCTTCTATGCGACCCAATAATAGCTCGCTAACTGTAGTTATTTTTGTTGAACCAATAATTGTTAAATGGATATTAGTTATATTGCTGTTATAAGAGCTGCCCGCTAGTATACCAGACAGACCTTCTGCAGCTAATCCATCAAACTCTAGATAGATGTTGCTAATTTTTGCCTCCCTTAAGTGGCCAAATAATCCTTCGTTAGTATCACTAGTATTGTCTAAGGAGGTTAAAAATGTTACGCGATGGCTATTCCCTAATAAGATACCAGTAAAAGGGTTATCATTAGTTCCTATGGGTTGCCAGTCATCAGCATCATATAATACTAAGTCATCAATTAGTTCGTAACCAGCGGTTAGATCTAAATTGATAAGTTCTAAAGAATCTGGGCTATATATTTCTAATAACCCATCACCATCTGTATCAGCTAACTCGTCAGAGCTGGCATGTACATCTAACAAATCACTGTCTTCAATCTCCATAGCGCCAACTGGGGCTGAAGATAAAAATAACATCACTAGTAGGGATAAATATCCCTTAAAATACAATTTATATTTATACATAATAAAAATATTAATTACTAAAAATTTGAAAAATATAAGGACCTGTATCACCAAAAAACTCTGATACTTCCACATAATAGGTCCCAGCACTTAGGGTTCTGCTAATCTCAAAGTTACTATTGCTGTCGCTAACGTCGTCATTTTCTTCAATCAAACTTCCACCAGAAGTATATAATCCTCCAACAGTATCAATTGAACTTGTTGTTGATATGGTTACGCTACGTTCCGAGTTTAGTGTAAAGCTAAAACAATCTATATCCTGTGAAGAAGACAATGAGAAACCAGAGGATGTATAGGGAATAGATGATATAAAGGTAGAACTGCTAGATGTACAAGAGGTAGTAGGGGTAATAGGGGTAATAGGGGTAATAAAATCCTCATTAATATTTAAGTCATAAAAACCACCAGAAGAGCTACTATGTGGAGCGACTTCCACATAATAGGTCCCAGCACTTAGAAATATGCTAATTTCAAAGTTACTATCGATGCCATCGTCATTTTCTGCAATAAAACTTCCGCTAGAATCGTATAGCCTTCCAACAGTATCAATTGAACTTGTTGTTGATATGGTTACAGTACGTTCCGAACTTAGTGTAAAGCTAAAACAATCTATGTCATCTGAATTTGTCAATTCTAAATCTGTGAAGGTGGTGGGGATTAATAACAAAATAGAATTACTAGGCGAACAAGTAGAATACTGTTGTTGTTTATTAGCCACTAAATTAGCAACAAAACTACCTTTATCATCGGCAGGAGCAGGAATCCCGCAAGATGCTATAGATGCTGATATGAACAGTAGAAATAAGGATAGCAACAAAGAACGTCTATTTACGGCACCCTTTTTACTTGCATAAGTTATTAGGTGGCTCTTTAGTATAGGGCTAAAAGTCCTGGTGAACCGTGCCACACTTCTATTCTTGAAGCCAATATTCTTGAAGCCAACATGGTTAACATCGGTGGTAACATATCTATTCATAGTATAGTTCTCTTTATCTTTATGAAAAACCAAATTATGATGCATCTAAAACATATTAAGACACATCTAAAACATAACAACCGATGGAGTAAGTATAGCAAAAAATAATAATTAATGCAACATTAAATAGAAGTGATTTAATAATATCTCGAAAATATAGACATGAGTTTCAAGTGACGCATGGTCATACAATTTTATATATTATTAATATTTTGTGATACAATGACCTATACTTAGGCAAGGAGGTAAAATGCCTAATTATTGGTTATCGTTTACTTCCTTAATATTGTTATTTTAACTTCAGAGGCATACTCAGAGGAATACTCAGAGGACACACAGGAAATATAGAGGACACACAGAGGAATCACAGAGGAAATATAGTTACCATGAAACAAAAGCGACTTCACATCATAATATATCTGCTATTTTTAGTAGGATTTTTTAATGACATAACTCCGATTATCGGAATAATTCTTGCTTATTATTTAGGCAAAGATGCAAACAAACAAGATGCTTCCCACTTTACTTATCAAAAAAGAACCTTTTGGTTGGGGCTTCTTTACGGCATTATAGCCATTGTCATAGCAGGAATAATAGTGCTATTCATTGCCCTGGGTGCTGGGAATAATCCTACTTCCACTTTTCAGGACTTGCGCGGCCATCACTGGGAAGGTGGGATGGGATGGGGACGAGGATGGGGTCAGGAATGGGGACGGGGTTGGGGATCCCATCGTGGCTGGGGCTATATGATGAACTCTCCCCCCTCATGGTGGAATTGGCGATATCTATATGCTGCTATCCCTATCGCGGCGTTGATTGCATGGTGGATTACACGTTGCATACGCGGGCTAGTTTTGGTTAATCGCTCTAGCAAAGTCCCTAATCCAAAAATCTGGTGGGTATAATGATTTAATCAATTTAAAACTTAACTATTGAGGTATATGTTATGAAGGAGGATTTAAAGAGTAAAAATATTGTAATAGATTACAAGAGAATATTGGTTACCATATATTTTTTGTATATGTTGGCTATAATCTTTGGTCTTCTTGCCAGCGGCATTGGAGTTATTATCGCTTATTTATTACGCAAAAAAGTAGGGGCTGCTGCATCTACTCATCTGACTTTTCAAATAAGAGGGTTTTGGATAGGTATTCTATATTTTTTCATTGCCCACATAATCTTTGTTGCAGTATTTGCTATTGCCATCATAACCAGTGGTGAAGCATCTATTAATTTTCATCTTGCCAGCAACTTGATGCCTGTGACTCTACTAAACAATGGGTGGCAGTTAATGAGCTACTTTGATATCTCAATACAACCTAACGCAGCATTTGGCTTGTTTAGGTTTAATTTCATCATGCCCTTTGATACCAGCTGGATACCTTACAGCGGAATATTTTTACCCTTTAATATGGGCAGCTTAGGGCCCATGTCAATGATCTTTTTTGGTTGGTGGGTTGTTCGCAATGCACGCGGGCTTTATTATTTACTCAAAAATAAGGAAATCCTCAATATCAATAGCTGGTTTATTTGATTTTATCCCTCCGTCCCTACATCATATTTAGCTGTAAGAACGGCGAATCATTTTTGGTGTTTTGCTTGGTGTTTTGTTTAGCATCTTGCTCAGAGGCAAAATAAACTCCCAACCCTAACAAACGAATTGGCTTGGAGCGGCGACTGCGCGCCTCTTGATAGACATCAATAATCTTACTTAAGGAAATATCAGTTCCACTGGATTGCTTGGTAGTGATGATGAAGTCGGCAAATTTAACCTTAACAAACATCCCTTTGATACGTGTTTTTTCCTTACTTTTTTCAAGTCGTCTCTCTAACTCTGCCAATAGCTTTTGTAGATGAGCATGACACAAAGAATCATCATTAATGTCATCTGTAAAAGTGCTCTCAACACTTAGCGACTTACTAATACGTTCGGTTGTAACCTGCCGCTCATCTATGCCAAAAGAACGCTCATATAGCATAGAGCCGAATTTACCAAACTTCTGCTTCAAATATTCAATATCATATTTTTGAACATCGGCGCAGGTCTTAATCCCTAAAGCGGCAAGCTTTTTTTGAGTAACCTTGCCAACTCCTGGTATCTTGCCAACAGGAAGCACTCGCACGAAATCTGCTACCTCATCAGGAGGCACAACCTTTATGCCATTTGGTTTATTCCAATCGCTTGCCACCTTGGCAAGAAACTTATTCGCAGCCACTCCAGCAGATGCGGTAAGCGAGGTCCTGGCATATATCTCTTCTTTTAGATGGTGAGCTATGTATGTTGCGCTATTATCATATATTTTGCAATCAGTAACATCCAAGTATGCCTCATCTAAAGAAAGGGGCTCCACCAAAGGAGTAATCTCTCTCATTACTGAGCGGATTATTTGAGATGCCTCTTTATATTTAGGCATATTAACTGGCAGGAAAATAATTTGCGGGCATCTATTTCTTGCATTATCGCCGCTCATAGCCGAGTGAACTCCAAACTTACGTGCTTCATAGTTACAAGTTGCTACTACTCCGCGTTTGTTGCCACCCCCTACTGCAATCGGCTTGTTTTTAAGTGTGGGATTATCGCGCATCTCTACTGCGGCATAGAAACAATCCATATCCAGATGGATAATTTTACGCATCACTCTATTATATACACCCCGATATACACCCCCGGTATGTGCGCCCCCTGCATATACACCCTCTGTATCCGCATCACCTTATACCTACAAGACCCCTGATTTTAGTAAATCATGCATGTTCATTGCCCCAATTAGTTTATTATCTTCATCCACCACAGGCAAAGCATTTATTTTGTTACTGTCCATAAGCTTGAGGGCTTCTGCTGCCAACGCAGTTCCTCTAACCGTTTGAAACTCGGTAGTCATAACCTCTCCAACTGCTTTTTGGTGCACATCCAACCGTTTATCTAAGCAGCGGCGCAAGTCCCCATCGGTAAAAATACCTACGAGTTGTTTTTTCTCATCCACAATGGTCGTCATGCCAAGGCGCTTGGAAGTCATCTCATGCAATGCTTTGGCAACCTTCACTGTCTGATTAACCATAGGTATATCTTTGCCCGAATGCATTACATCGGATACTCTTAGCAGTAGTTTACGTCCCAAAGCTCCGCTAGGATGCGAGAAGGCAAAATCATCCGCAGTAAATCCTCGCGCTTCTAACATAGCAATTGCCATGGCATCACCCATTACCAATGTCGCTGTAGTGCTTGAAGTGGGGGCAAGATTAAGAGGGCATGCCTCTTTGCTTATTTTCACCGAAATATGTATATCGGCTGCTTTAGCTAATGGGGATGTAGCTGAACCAGTCATCGCAATCATCTTTATTCCCATCCTTTTTACTATAGGAAGCAGGCGCACCAGTTCTTCGCTTTTCCCCGAATATGAAATCATAATGGCTACATCCTTTTCGGTTATCATGCCCATGTCTCCATGCCCTGCTTCCGCCGAATGAACAAAAAAAGCGGGTGAGCCAGTGCTGGCAAAAGTAGACGCTATTTTACGCGCTATATGACCGGACTTTCCTATCCCTATTACAACTATGCGTCCTTTACAAGCAAGCAATGTCCGACAAGCAAGAGCAAAACTCTCATCAATTCTTGAGAGCATTTCTTGCACCGCGCCCTGCTCCATTTCTACACTGCGCTTACCTATGTTAATTAAATCTGAATTCTTCATTATTCTTCATCTATAGCTATGACTTAAACATTACGCACTTGTAATAAATAAAGCTGATGGTAATCTTCCGCCACGTAAAAAGGCGCTTCCTTAACAATCTGCGTAACTATGGGGTGTTTGTATTTACCAGATGCCGCCAGCTTTTCTTTGGATTTCTCTGCCTGCTGCTGTTGTTCCTCAGAAGTATAAAAAATAGCCGAGCGATACTGACTCCCTATATCAACACCCTGGCGATTTAATGTGGTGGGGTTATGGCAATCCCAAAAAATATCCAGTAGCTGCTGATATGTTATTTTGGCAGGGTCATATTCCACCAGAACTACCTCAGCATGTCCTGTATCACCTTTGCAAACCTGCCTATAGGTTGGGTTGGCAAGTGTTCCGCCACTATATCCAACACTAGTATTTGTAACTCCTGGTGTTTGATGGAACAGAACCTGTATGTGCCAGAAGCATCCAGCGGCAAAAATTGCTTTATCAGTCATTATATTGGTTGGGGCATTCATTGGGTTATGGGTTGGGTTGTTGGTTGGGTTGTTGGTTGGGTTTTCTTACGAATAGTATAGGAGAATATGCCATTATCTTCATCCTGATGGATTAGCTCATGGCCTAAATAGGTGCAAAAATTGCGCACATCTCTAATAGTGGTCGGGTCGGTTGCCTTCATCAAAACCACTTTGCCCTTATCCAGATTCGCTAAAGCATTATGCAGCATCATAACTGGCTCAGGGCATTTTAACCCCGCAGCATCAACTTCCTTATCTATAACTGGTATATCACTCACACCTAATATTATATGTAGGAGATTGATATTACGACGCGTGGATGCATAATGCATAAATTCTTGCGACTCGTTTCTGGGTGGTGTCTAAATATACGATAATGGTCTGTAGGGGCGGAGGACCTATATTCATCCCCCCTTGCTCCGCCCGCTAAATATCTAACCCTCGCAACAAACTATAACCATGCTCGCGATTAACCCCCACAATCCTACTCCCGAAAAACCAGCGGCAAATCCACGGTAAGAGGATTATCAACCAACATCGGCAGATCATTATCCAAACCAAAATCCCAGATACCTTCATCCCAGCCAGTAGCCCCTGCATTTAATCCGCGCAATCCACTAAGGGTTTCAGAAGTACCGAGTTCATTAGTAAACTCCCCTTCCGAAGATTTACGGCTAGCACTGTAATAAGAATTACTTATCGGGCTATCGTCATCAGCCCTGCCAACCAGACCGCCTGAATATAAATTACCGCCTGATGATGATATACTGCCTCCAACCACCGCATAAGAATTACTTATCGGGCTACCGCCAGCAACGCCAACCAGACCGCCTGAATATGAATTTGAAGATGAATCATCTAATGATGATGATAATATATTACCTTCAACCACCGCATAAGAATTGCTTATCCAGCTTTGATAAGCATAGCCAACCAGACTGTATGGACCCATATCACTTGGGACTCAAAATCTTTTTCCATGAATTCCATAGGTGTACTGTATCCCAAAGAATGATGGTCTCTTTCTCAGACCACTCTTCCGGCAAACACCAGTTGCCCTGCCCCCATGGAAACTATGTTGTTTGTTTATGTCTGCTTATCCTGAGACGCTGATTTTATTATTAATAAACTCCACCTCCTCTACTTCTTTAACTTTTACTTCAACTTCATCAAAGCTTTTCTTTGCTCGAAGTTCAGTCGTAAATGGCTTCCATCCAAGCAGCTTTTTCATTCTTTCTTCTCGCTCAGCATCAGGATATTTTTCATTTATCATATAAGCCGCTGCCAGCTCTACCAATCTACCAACTGGTTTATCTAAAAACCAGCCAGCAATAAAATTAATTTCATCTTTGAACTTGTAATTATCTTTTTTTGCTTCAACATATTTTTCGACATATTCATAAAAATCATAAGAAACTCCATAGCCAACTGGAGGGAATCCTTTGCTCAGTATAAAACTATCATTTAACATACGCACCTCATCTCTTAAGTCAAAAGCGTAAGGGCCGTAAACACACTGTATAAACTTGTAATCTAAAGGAACGCCTAACATTTCTTGCGCAATATAACATCCTTTTTGTAAATGAATCATCCCAGCCCAACCATTTTTATCTTTTAGTGCGTCAAGTAAAAAACAAATAAACTTAACTCTATCTTCCTCTTTCATAATATACCTCTTTAATAATAACTTATATATTCTATATTAAACATTATAATAACTTTTATGATTACATCCCGTTCAGGAGCATCTTATCTTTATTATTCTTAATCCACTCTTTAATATAACCACTCTTATCTGGTTCTGCAAAGATATAACCATAATCAAAATCTGTTGAAATTATATGATTAAATATATTAGAGCAATTCCTTACTTCCTTTATAGTACCATCTTCTAATTTTACAGGGAAATCCAAGCTTTCATCTTTGTCAGTACTTTTGCCAATATTTTTAATAATTTCTTCAGAGAATTCATTTAAAATTTTACTATATATTAGCTCTGTAGGGGTAGATAAACTTAACCTTTGGGGAGAATAATTTTGAGTCGATGTTTGTCGCAAATATTCCGTAAATATCTTTTTATCATCAATATTTTGTTTATATACTAATCTAAATCTATACTTTCTTTCTAGCAATTTATTAGCGTGATTATATAAGCGATGTTCAGGATGCTTTTTTATCATAAATAATTCTCTTAGTATATCAGAATCCGTATATTTTAAATACCCTTCTGGTCTATCCTCACTAACTGGAAAACTCTCTTCATACATTAATTCCTTAAGAAAATCCTGTAAATGCTCATCATATATCTTACGAGTAGGATGCTGATAAACCTGGCTATACATCCAATGGCGAGACATTAATAAAGATTCTACCAATGGTAAATCCTTTTCATGAATTCCTAAAGGAATACTCTCATTATTATCATTCAAAGGTGCATCTAGGATACGTAATGAGCGCACTAATCTATCTTTATCCACCAATCCATAAGGTACTCCGACATGATATGAATCTCGCAATAAATAGTCCATTCGATCTGCTCCAAAAAGGTCGCTTGTTATAATACTGCTCAATATTTTCTTCCAAAGTTCTTCTGGATTTTCTTCTGTCGTTTTTTCAAAATCGTCAGTTGCTATTATGGATATTATTTTAGGGTCTAATGTTTTACGTCCATCGGGTGCATTAACCGGTATCTGTTCAAAAAATTGCTTCATGTCCCCCTCAATTAATCCACGAGTTAGATCTTCATGATTCATTCCTTCTAATATTTTTTCTCCCGTGTGTGAAAATGGTAAATGTCCCACATCATGACATAATGCTGCCATACGCAATGTCTGACGCCAATATTGCTTATCTTGTAATTGCTCTTTAAATATTTCTTGAGATATCTTGGTTAGATTATCGTCATCCATAACGACATCAAATATATTAGTGGCGAGTTCCATAACGCCCAATGAATGTTCAAAACGTTTATGGCTGGCTCCTGGATATATGAGATAGGTCATAGCAAGTTGATGAATATCTCGTAAGCGTTGAAATTGAGGGGAATCAATAACTACTTTTTCTTCGTTAGTATAACTAACAAATTTGTGTATAGGATCACGAACTATGTGATTATTTTTCATTACATTGTTTGCTTTATTAAATGTATACGCGCTTTTCCTTAACACAGTAATTCTTATTAATCTTTATAAGGGCTTTTATTATTAATTCAAGATGTAAATTACCTTAGTTTTGTTTATGGGGTGAATATTTTGCGGGCGGGGCAAGAATTTGGACGTCATGCAGGAGTTCATAGCGAGCATGTTTATGGTTTATCGCGATGGTTATACATCTTGCGGGCGGAGCAAGGGGGGATGAATATATGCCCTCCGTCCCTACAGACCATCATCGCGAGTATTTATGCCACGCACCTAGTCACGGATAATCTTCAATAATGCTGTGAACTCCCATCTTGCAGCTCGATTGCCTTGTTTAGGAATTACTATTCGCACTATCCCATGCTTGTCTAACTGACGAACCAGGTTATTGGCAGTGATGTAGTTCACTCCTAATTTTTTACTAAGCCCTGGTGCATTGAATCTCGGACGGGAGAATATATAATCTATAGCTTGCATGCCATATTGCGAATGGGTTATAGCGCTAAGATTATTCTTATAATTTTGATATAGATTTAAAATAGCTGATATTTTTTTAATATTTTCTTCTGCCTGTTTTTGAATTGTCTCTAAAAAAAATATAATCCATTCGTTCCATTGGTTTTTTTGACTTATATTTAATAACCTCTCATAGTATTCTGATTTTCTCTTTTCCAGCGACTCCGATAAATAAAAAGCCGGAATATTGATATATCTTTTTGAATAAAGAAACATAGGAATTAATAATCTTCCTATCCTTCCATTACCATCACGGAAAGGATGGATTATTTCAAACTGACCATGCAATATTGCGCTTTGTATGAGAGGACCAGAATAGTCGTCCTGTGCGGCATAATCAATCCAATTTTTTAGTAAATCATTAATCTTATGCGGTGGAGGGGGAATAAAAATTGCCTCTTCCATTCCCTGCCCTGGACGTCCTATCCAATTTTGTTCTTTACGTAATACTCCGGGGTTCTTAAGTTTTCCGCGGACTGATTGCATCAGTATCTTGTGACATTGTTTAATTAGTTTCAGGTTGATTTTACTTTTAGAGAGATGCTTGCCGCCATATTCTAATGCTTGATTATAATTTAGAACCTCTTGCAGATCCTTAAATTTTTCTTGTTCTTGGTATCCCTGATTATGAAACATACCAAGCATAGTATCTTT
Source organism: Gammaproteobacteria bacterium (assembly GCA_965207945.1). GTDB lineage: Bacteria > Pseudomonadota > Gammaproteobacteria > CBDBNL01 > JAAOII01 > JAAOII01. Next base: position 317,370 of record OZ242303.1, on the reverse strand, counting down.
TAAATCTAATTCTGGCATTTTAGATTCGCCATCCAGATTATCTAACGCCTCATCCAATTTAGTGTGTATTCCTTCAATGCGTGAAGATATCACCGCCTCTTTAATACCTAAAGAAGAAAGCAATAATAATGGACTAGCAGGCATTATTGACATTAGTGCTTTGTATTTGGCAAATTGGTCATGGGCAATAAACGCTGGCCTGATTAACAAATCATAGTTAATTGCAGATGGGGGTAGAGGTAACGTTGCAGGGTTAAATGGTTTTCGCATATTATCATTATACCTGATTAAATTGTTTGTGTATAGGAAAATGGTATTTTGCTTTATACAAAGGGTTTGTGTATAGAATGATATACATAAGAGAGTTTGTGTATAGGAAAATGGTGTTTTGCTTTATACAAAGGGTCATCCGCGTTAGAAGCGAACTATTACCTGAATTGGTTGAAACTCAAAGTTTGGGAAAGTAACTCTTTGTCCTTGATAGCTTAATGATATATCAGAATACCAACGAAAGTCAGTGCGGAATCGCCACCTGCTGTTAGGCGTTTTAGCAAGATCCCAACCACCGATAAACCCTACTTGGCTAGAGGATTTATCCACCTCATTCATAACGCTATCTACGTTCTTGCTGCCAGTTTCTTTAAACTTTAACTCAAATAAATTCCAACTAATGCCAACATAAGGAGAGAAGCCCCGAATAAAAGCATAAGATTCAATAAAATCAAAGGAGAGCATCTGTTGGCTATAGTCGTGATTGATACCATTTTGTGAGACGCTAAAACTCAAGGGGCGATAGGCGGCTTGAAACATTGATTGCCAACCTGGATTAATTTTTCTTTTCCAGATTAATCCTAAGTTATAAGATGCATAAGGATTGGCAGATGTCTCATGCTGAGGTAAATTATTGTTGATATATTCAGAAGATGCGGCGCCGAGGTTACCTCCATAGCCAACTCCTATACCAAAATAACCATAAACTCCTATTTCCAAAGGTTCGCTTTCACCCTCTGCTGCCGCTATAGATGATAAGCAAAGTATGCAGCCAAGCATAAGGACATACTTAAAGGTATATAAGAGTAATTTTAGTAGCAAAGTGTAATCCTACTCCGCCTGCGCTAAGCGGATTGCGCTTCTTTGGCTTGTCTATGTAAATACATTGAGATAATCCCGATAGCAGCCGGCGTCATACCCTCTAGCCGCCCTGCCGCCCCCAGATTAGACGGTTGATATTGCATAAGGGCATTCAGTGCTTCTACAGATAAACCTTTTACTTGTTCATAATCAAAGTCATCAGGTATAAGAGTTTCTTCTTTACTTTGCATCTTGCTAATTTCTGCGCTTTGCCTTTGGATATAACCCTCATACTTTATATCGGTCTCAATTTGAATTATGCTTTGCGCATCAAGTTGTGGCAGCTCAATATTATTTATGCTTTGGAGTTTTGTCAGAGTAACTTCAGGGCGGCGCAATAACAACCATAAAGAACTTGCTTGCTTTAATGGAGAGTTTAATATTTCATTTACTGAGTCATCCTTGTCAGGATGAACTAAAGTTCTTTTTAGTAGAGCTGTGTATTTAACTATGGTATCCTGTTTATTTTGAAAGCTACGCCAAACTGCATCGCTGATTAATCCCAATTTATGGGCTATAGGGCGTAGGCGAATATCCGCGTTATCTTCGCGCAACAGTAAACGATACTCTGCCCTGCTGGTAAACAAACGATAGGGTTCACTCACTCCTTTAGAAATTAAATCATCTATCATAACCCCTATGTAAGATTCGCTGCGCGCAGGTAGCCAAGCTTCTGTTTTATTTTCTGCACCGATTCTCCTAGATGATTTCTGGGATGATTCCTGGGATAAATTTTGGGCTAAATTTTGGGATAAATTTTGGGATAAATTTTGGGATAGTATAGCCGCATTGATTCCTGCCACTAAACCCTGAGCCGCTGCCTCTTCGTAACCTGTAGTGCCGTTAATTTGTCCAGCAAAAAATAACCCTTTTACATGACGGGTCTCTAATGATTTGTGTAGGTCGCGCGGGTCAAAATAATCATACTCAATGGCATAGCCAGGGCGAGTAATATGTGCTTTTTCAAAACCTTTGATGCTATTAACTAATTCTTGTTGAACTTCATAAGGCAAGGCGGTAGAAATACCATTCGGATATAGCTCCATGCTATTTAGTCCTTCGGGTTCAACAAATATCTGATGACTCTTTTTATCCGCGAAGCGATGAATTTTATCTTCAATGGAAGGGCAATAGCGAGGACCTATGCTGTTTATAGCGCCACTATATATAGGAGATAAATGCTTATGCTTCTCAACAATCTCATGAGTTTTTTGGTTGGTGTGTGTGATATAACAAGTAACCTGGTGTGGATGATTTGCCACATCTCCTCCATAAGACATTACGGGGCGCGGGTCATCTCCTGGTTGCTCTTGCATAACAGAAAAATCCACACTATTTTTATCCAAACGTGGTGGTGTCCCAGTTTTAAGCCGCCCAACCTTGAAGGGCAAAGAACGCAGGCGGATGGATAAAGCATTTGCTGGCGCCTCTCCAGCGCGCCCGCCTTGGTAATTCGCGCCTCCTATGTGAATTATCCCTCCTAAAAATGTGCCAGTCGCCAGAACTACTGAGGCGGCACGAAACTCTAAACCATTACCACTAATAACTCCACGGACTGTTCCTTTCTCAACAATGAGGTCTGCCACAGTTTGCTGAAATAACCACAGATTTGCTTGCTTATCAAGCTCATTACGAATAGCTCTTTTGTATAGTTCGCGATCAGTTTGGGCTCTGGTAGCGCGCACTGCCGCTCCTTTAGAAGAGTTTAATACTCTGAAATGAATTCCCGCTTCATCTGCCGCCCGCGCCATTATGCCGCCCATTGCATCTATTTCACGCACCAGATGGCTCTTGCCTATGCCCCCTATCGCAGGGTTGCAAGACATCTGCCCCAAAGTATCAATATTGTGGGTGACTAATAAAGTGTCTGCGCCCATACGCGCTGCAGCTAATGCTGCCTCCACTCCAGCATGTCCGCCTCCCACTACTAGAACATCATAAGTTTTCGTCATAGCCCTATTATAAGTATTTTCTTACGACAATACTTTTGCATCATAATCACAAAGGTCAACTATAGGACACTGCATGCATAATGGCGTGCGCGCTTTACAGATATACCTGCCATGCAAAATTAACCAATGGTGAGCATTCCGACGATAAGCCGGTGGCACTCTTTTAAGTAGCTGTTGTTCAACCTCCAGCACATCCTTACCAGGAGCTATTCCCGTGCGATTAGAAACCCGAAAGATGTGTGTATCCACCGCAATTGTTTCGTGACCAAATGCAGTGTTTAATACTACATTGGCGGTCTTTCTTCCCACTCCGGGGAGTTCTTCAAGTTGCTCGCGTGTTTCAGGGACTGTTTCTTGGTACTTGTCTTTGAGGATGCCGCAGGTTTTAATTATATTTCGCGCCTTGCTGTTGTATAAACCTATGCTGCTTATATATTTTCTAAGATTATCCTCTCCTAACTCAACTATCTTGCTTGGCGTATTAGCCGCTGAAAAAAGTTTAGCTGTTGCCTTATTAACCTCTTTGTCGGTGGATTGCGCCGACAAAATTACTGCAATAAGCAGCTCAAAGTTAGTGGAATATCGTAGTTCAGTGGTTGGATTCTTATTCGCTTGTTGTAAGCGGGCGAAGATCTTCTCTATGGATGATTTGTTCATCAACCACTAACCCTTATCCTTTTAGCGCCTGGCACCAACGCAGTTCTAACTTCCTTGCTTTGTTGATAATCCACAATAAGATTTTTGACGACTATTAATAGCCCAAGCAGTATGAAACCACCAGGTGGTAGGATAAACAACAGAAAGCCATCATATCCAGCAATAGATATACCCTCAAAATTCTGCACCCCTAATAGAGACAAATCCGAGAATAGGTGTCCAGCTCCAAGTAATTCTCTCATAGCGCCTAAAAGTACTAATATCGCAGCAAATCCTAAACCGTGAAAGGCACCATCAGCAATAGCAGCTAGCGGAGGGTTATTAGCGGCGAATGCCTCGGCGCGCCCAAGTATGGTGCAGTTGGTAACGATTAATGGCAAGAAAATGCCAAGTTTAGAATAAAGTCCAAAAGAAAATGCTTGGATTAATAACTCCACACATGTAACCAACGAGGATATTATCAAGACATACACTGGCAACCTGATTGAAACAGGAATTAAAGGAGCAGACAAAGAAACACATAGATTAGACAACATCAAGACGAATAAAGTTGCAATACCCAAACCCGCACCATTGACAAAGCTTGTTGTAACCGCTAACAACGGGCATAGTCCGAGCAGCTGAATTAATGCTGGGTTATTATTCCATAAGCCGTCAAGTGCTAGCTTGCTATAGTTCGTTTGCGCTGTCCCTTTTATCATTGAATCTTGTATCATTGAACCTGAAAGGGCAACGGAATACCCAGTTTTTTGGCAAAAGCAACAGCTGCGTTTATTCCTCCAGTCATTGGAGAAGTGTCGTAATTTAAATAATCAGAGCAATAAGAAATACCAGCCGAACCCTGCAGCTCATTAATATGTTTAATTGCCTGTTGAGAAACAGTGCCTAAATTCATTCGCTGCCATGTTGTTTCATACAGGACTTTGCTCTCGCGGGGTTTATGCGGCGGGTTTATTGAAAGAAATAGTGGAAAATTATCTGGCACGTCACTGAGCATACTCATGTTATAGTGATAAGAACAACTATGCTTATTTCTGTTACTATGGATTTGATAACCCATAATATTATTACGGAGACCGCTTAACAAACTGCTATCCTGATGCACAAATACTGGCATAGTGTAATAGTCAAGTTTTTCTATAGCTCGACGCCATCCTTCAAATGATATATCCAAAATATCAAGCATTTCATCTCTGCCGCAAGTAAAAATAACTCTATCATACGACTTCCGTTTTTTGTTGCTATCAGTCAGGACCACCAAAGTTTCATTGTGCTTAATTTTCATCACAGGATTATTAAGTTGATACTTAACATCTCCCTTAAACAACACCTTATTTACATAGCTATTAAATCCACCAGGAATACAATGCATCTGGTTATTGCGTGACGAAGTAAGTAATTCACTTTCATTGAGAAAACTCATAAATTTATCTGCAGCAAGATTGAGTGCTTCCTCAGCTGGATAATTCCAAGTTATGCCAATTAATGGAGATATTGCCTGTTCAATTGCAGAATTCGTAAGATGCAAGCTATTGATATATTGTTGCAGTGCCAGATTGATTGGATGATTACCCGCTTGATAATGCGCCGCCATGAAATTGCAGAACTTATCTAAATTACTCTTAATATCCCGATTGCTCCAAAATGAATATCTTTTAAAGTTAATTTTATGGTTTGGTAAGGAACGCACATTAAAAGAATTATCTCCCCCACAATAGCATGAAGTTGGACGCGGCTCAGTATATATATCCAGATACTCAAATATGGATGCTAAATTACGATGATAGGTAGGGAAAAAACAGTTATGCGACCTTTCTATTGTTATTTGTTTGTTTGTTTGTTCAGCAAACTTAGTATCACCAGCAAGCTTAGCATCACCAGCATAGTTTATACTGCCAGAAGATCCGCCCAACCAATTATTTTTTTCATATACTTCTACTTCCCCTATAGAAGAGAGAAGCCATGCTAAAGTTATGCCTGTTGTTCCTCCCCCTACAATCGCAATTTTCATTTACGTTATTTCAAAAGTATTATCCAAAAATATGCCGAAGGCCGGACTTGAACCGGCACGACCAATAAGGTCACTACCCCCTCAAAGTAGCGTGTCTACCAAATTCCACCACTCCGGCCGGAATAACTAATTCCCAGATTCAGTGTTTGGCTCTTCAAAAGCAGGAAGGCCTCCCTGTTCAGGAGCTGGTTGCTCCACTGGCTGTTGATTTTGCTCTTCCAGTTGCTCTAATTCTTGCTCTTGCTCCTCAAATGATGGAAGCGAAGAACCTGGCTGTTGTTGCTGCTGTTGCTGTTGACGAATAACTCCAGAATCTATACCCAAGCCCACCTGTCTGCCAGCTACTATTGATAGGCCTAAACTGGTGGCGAAGAAAATGCCGGCGCAAACTGAGGTGATTTTCATCATCAAGCTAAAATTACCGCGACTGCCGAAAAACGACTGCGAAGCGCCGCCACCTAAAGCTCCCGCGCCACCGCCACTCTGCTGCATTAAAACTAAAATTACTATGCTAACTGCCAGCAAAGTATGAACGATTAAAATTATAGAATACATATTAAATACATGTTAAATAGATAGTATTATACAACCGAATACACTCTTTCAAGCAATTCATAAAGTAAATTATACTCTGAGTTTGAATTGAAGCCCGCATTGATGCCCACCTTGTCTTGCATTTCAATCTATATTTTATGCTGTATATATTTTTAAGATGGATTCCGCATCTAAAGATGCTCCTCCCACTAATAAACCATCAATACTGGGCATACTAAGAAATTCCTTCGCATTGTCGGGCTTAACACTTCCCCCATATAAAACCCTGATATTATTCGTCATATTCGGCGCGGCATTGTCCAATGTTTGCTTAATAAAACCATGCGTTTCTTCTGCCACCTCCGCAGAAGCTGCCTGTCCAGTCCCAATTGCCCATACTGGCTCATAGGCAACGACTAGTTCACAACCATTTTCTGTATTCTGCCCTATAGCATCTATGACAGGAGCTAATTGTTGCTTAATCAACGACTTGGTCTTATCTGCTTCTCTTTCTTTTTGATTTTCTCCGATACAAAAAACTGGAATTAAGCCATTGGTGAGACAATTAGCCAATTTACTACTGAGATCTTTAGTTTTTTCATTAAACATTGCTCTTCTTTCCGAATGACCAATGATTACATAACGACAACCGATGTCTTTTAACATGGCTCCATTTATTTCACCAGTATAGGCACCCTCGCCATAAGGACTTATATTTTGCCCTCCAAGAGAGACGAAACTATGATTATGCAATAATGAGCCCATCTCAGCAACAAACTTAGCTAGTAAAATAAAAGGCGGGCAGATACAGAACTCTCGCTGTCCTGCAGGAGAAATCTCCGACTTGATAGTTTCACACCATTTTGTTACCGCGGCTAAATTACCATGCGATTTCCAATTTGCAATTATTAAGTAGTCATCCATTATTTATTCCCATTATCTATTTTCATTATTTATTAATTGTACCCCATTTAACTAATGATTCCTCTACTGCTTTTATAACCGCGCGTGAGCTTATGGTTGCACCAGTAAGGGATTCAAAGTCACCACCATCTTTGCGGACATCCCAGATAGTGGAATTCAATTTTTTTCCTTTAAACTGGTCAATCCATGATGATTTTGACTTCTCTATTTTATCACCTAAACCAGGAGTTTCGTGATGTTCAGAAACTCTTGCGGCAATAACCTCTCCATCATTGTTAATCGCAACCAATAAATCAATGCTGCCAGAATAACCGTCTTGCGAGGTTGTTGCTAATATAACACCTAACGACTTTTCTTGTTCTCTATTTTCTGGAATATTGAGCCGTAATATACTAAAGCCCTCTATGATAGCATCAGTTTTTGTTGCTGCGGTACTTTGTATCTCTATAAACTCCACTTCATTATCGGCTGCCCTATCTTCAATTAAGCTATAAAGAATTTGCTTTTGGTGAAGTCGGTGACTCTCTTGTATGCGAGCTTCGGTGCTAAAATAAAACACAAATACCAGTCCCATAGTAAGCAAAGAAAATAGGCATAGCCCTAATGAGCTAAAAAATATTATTATCCGTTTTCTTTCGTTTTCCATAGTAATTAATTGCCGTATATCCGTGGTTTAACATATTTATCTATAAAAGGAGCGGCAAAATTAAAGAACAATACTGCAAAGGCAACCGCATCTGCATAGCCACCCCAGGTGCGAATAATAAAAATGAATAGTCCTATGCCAAAGCCATATACCAAACGAGCTAATTCATTAGTTGCTGCCGATACTGGATCTGTGGCAATGAAGAATGCCCCAAAAACCGTTCCACCTAATATTAGATGGAACCAAACTGGCGGGTATAATTTGTCGTCTATTAAGTGGAATAAAAATGCTGGTAATAACAAGCCAAGTAATACAGCAGAAGGTATATGCCAGCTAATAATTCCTCTATTTATTAGCAATAATCCTCCTATTGCATATACTATGGACAATATTACAAACGGCAAGAAAGAAGAAGTAACAGAATGGTCGTTTTGCCAGGTGATTAGCCACGCAGGAAAGTCATTGGTAACCCGAAAACTATCCAATGCGGTAGCTGAACTATAAACATCAATAGATGAGCTCTGAGTGCCAAACATAAATTTATGGGCGATTAGCTCTTTTGAGGATAAATAGCCCCAAGCATCAGGGGTTAGCCATTCGGTCATAGCTGTAGGAAAGCTAAGAAGTAACATAACATAAGCCAGCATAGCAGGATTGAAGGGATTAGTCCCCAAACCACCAAATATATGTTTACCAAAAATCATCATGAACATTGTTCCTATAACTACCAGATGGGGGGCAAGCTGTGGAGGCAGGCATAATGCAAGAATTACTGCACTAAGCAAAGCGCTTATATCCATAATCTCATATAGAACGGAACGGCGCCGTAAACGTAGAATTACAGATTCGGTGGCAACCGCTACAATAGCGGCTAAAAATAAATTAATTAAAACTCCCCAGCCAAAAAAAATAATTTGGGTTAAAATAGCAGGGATGAGTGCAACGATAGTCCATAACATTACTCCGCCTACATTAACTAATTTTGGAGTTTTCATAATCATGCTAATATTATTTTACGATTATTTTGCCTTTGATTGGCGGGACAAAGCTATCATATTGAATGAATTACAATTAAAATTAACGTTGAGTTGAAATCATGACAACAGAATATAAGTACATGGGGGATATGGTAGGAAATACGCCTTTGGTGCGTTTGCGAAATCTTCCAGGAACTGAGCACAATAAAGTTCTTCTTAAGTTAGAGATGCAAAATCCCTCAGGTTCAGTAAAAGCCCGTCCCGCAATTAACATGATAAGAGATGCCGAAAAAAAGGAAATGATCAAAAAAGGCGGGGTGCTGGTTGAAGCCACTAGTGGTAATACGGGAATTGCTTTAGCTATGGCGGCAGCGTTTAAGGGCTATAAGATGAAGTTAATTATGCCAAGCAATAGTAGTCAGGAACGCAAGGATCTTATGCTTGCTTATGGCGCTGAATTGATAGAAGTGTCAGAAGAACAAGGGATGGAAGGGGCGCGCGATCTTGCAGAAGAAATAGCCGCAACTACTGATGCTGTTCGTCTGGACCAATTTGCCAATCAGGCAAACCCACAAATGCACTATAATACTACCGCGCCAGAAATATGGGAGCAGACCCAAGGCAGCATGACTCATTTTATAAGCTCCATGGGGACTACAGGGACTATTACTGGTTGTAGCCGCTTTTTTAAAGAAAAGAGCCAAGAAGTTCAGATAATCGGCTTACAACCCTGTGATAATGCCAACATACCAGGCATTAGGAAGTGGCCTAAAGAATATGTACCCGCTATATTTGATGATTCTTACATAGATAAGATTGTGGAGATAAACGAGGAAGATGCAGTTGCAACCACAAGATTATTAGCCCGCAAAGAAGGAATTCTGTGCGGTCCTTCCTCTGGCGCAGCAACCAAGATTGCTTTGGATATAGCAAAGAACACTAAAGATGCAGTAATAGTAGCCGTTATTTGTGACAGTGGTGAAAGATATGTATCAACTGGAATATTCAGTGATTCTTCATAACCAAATTGAATTTATATAACACTTATGAGTAAAACAAATGACATTATTAAAAGATAAAAAAATCTTGATCGTTGGGGTGGCAAGCAAGCTGTCTATAGCATCAGGTATAGCTGCTTCCATGCACCGCGAAGGCGCGAAATTGGTATTTAGCTATCAAAACTCAAGATTACAGGGAAGAGTGGAAGATATTGCCGCTCAATACGGTAGCGGCAAGGAGCTTTGTTTTCCTTGTGACCTAGCAGAAGATGAACAGATTGACGACCTTTTTAACAATATTAGCAAGGTATGGGGCAATTTGGATGGCATAGTTCATGCTGTAGGATATGCCCCGAGAGAGCAGTTACAAGGAGATTTCACAGATGCCACTACTCGCGAGGGTTTTGCCATAGCTCATGATTTAAGCAGCTATAGCTTTATTGCCCTAGCAAAAAGAGCAAAAAAGATTCTCAATGAGAATGGCGCTCTTCTAACCCTTACTTATTATGGTTCACAAAAAACCCTGCCCAATTACAATGTTATGGGGGTGGCAAAAGCAAGTTTGGAAGCAGCAACCAGATATTTGGCGGTTTCTTTAGGGAAGCAAGGCGCAAGGGTAAACGCTATTTCCGCAGGTCCTATTAAGACCCTAGCCGCTTCAGGTATAGGAGATTTTCGTAAAATGCTAAATTATAATCAAGCACGCTCTCCTTTAGGAAGAAATGTAACCATTGAAGAAGTAGGCGATACTGCAGCTTTTTTATGTTCACAACATGCAAGGGGTATAACTGGACAGGTTATATACGTAGATGCTGGCTTTGAAATAACTGCTATGAGTGATAAACAAATGGCTGAGTAGCCAATCTACTAATCTAGGGTCCGGGGAGCTAATCTAGGGTGCCAATCTAGGCAGCTAATTTAATCGGTATCCCCAAAAAACCCAAATCTAAAATCCAAAAATCCAAAAATCCAAAAAAAAAGGCGAGTTATAAGAACTCGCCTTTTATATTTAATAAGTCAAAGTATATTTGACTTATTTAACTATTATGCCTGTTGCTTTTTAAAGTATTGACTTGATAATGAAAATATTATCGGACTCAATATCAATAGAGCAATCAAGTTTGGAATAGCCATCATAGCATTCAATGTATCTGCGAGCAGCCATACAAAGTCCAATGCCAGGACTGTTCCAACAAAAGTGGCAAGGATCCATAAAATGCGATATGCCAGAATTACCTTAACTCCGAACAGAAACTCAACACATTTTTCTCCATAAAAGCTCCAACCCAATACGGTGGTGAAAGCAAATATAGATAAACATATAGATACTACGTGTTCGCCTATGCCAGTCATGAAAGAGTCAAAAGCACCTGCTGTCAGAGGAGCGCCATTAAGCTCACCACCAGACCACAGTCCGCTCATAACAATAATAAGACCTGTCATGGTACATACAACTATAGTGTCTATAAAGGTTCCAAGCATAGCTACAGTTCCTTGGCGAACAGGATCATCTGTCTTAGCCGCAGCATGAGCTATAGCAGCACTACCGAGACCCGCTTCGTTAGAGAAAACTCCTCGCGCAACGCCTTTAATGACCATGCCCAAGAAACCGCCTGCAGCTGCAGTGCCGGTAAATGCTTGAGAAAAGATTTCACTGAAAGCCGCAGGAACCTGACCTATATTGATGATAATAACCACAAGAGCTGCAACAATATAAATTATTGCCATTAAAGGCACTAATTTACTTGCTACATCTGCAATACGCTTAATACCACCAAGAATTACCGCCGCAACTAAAACAGCTATAACTACGCCTGTAACCACAGGAGGAACGCTATAGGTTTGATTTAATGCGGTTGCAATAGAATTGGTTTGAACGGTGTTACCAATGCCAAAAGCGGCAATCGCACCGAAAACAGCAAAAAGAATACCAAGCCAAGTCCATGACTTGCCCATACCGTTTTTGATGTAATACATGGGACCACCTACATGATCACCGTTCTCGTCCACTTCACGATATTTAACTGCGCATACAGCTTCACCATATTTAGTGGCCATGCCTACAAGCGCCGTAATCCACATCCAAAAGAGAGCTCCAGGACCACCAACCGCTACTGCGGTAGCAACACCTGCTATATTCCCTGTTCCAATAGTAGCAGATAACGCGGTCATCAAAGCACTAAAAGGAGATATCTCGCCCTCAGCTTTGGGACCAGTATCTTTAGCGAACAACATTTTGAAGCCATACCCGATTTTACGCCATGGCATAAAACCAAGTCCAGCGGATAAGTATAAACCAACACCTACTATAAGAATAAGCATGGGGTAACCCCATACTAAACTATTAATAGTGCCGATAAAATTAGTAATTGCTTCCATAAGTTTTACCTCTGGTTAATTATTAATAATAAAATAACATAACATACCCATATAGGGATGTTTGTATTATTATACAAACTAATGGTAATTTATAACTATTTAATTCAATTATTTATTGACGGACATTTAATGCATTACTTCAAGTATTTTGGGCGAAGTTTAGTCAGCATATTAGTAATCTTACTAATTGCTAGTTGCGCTAGCCAACCAAAGTCAGCTAATAGGGGCAGCGATATAGTTGTCGGACAAAACCCTACAGACCCATGGGAAAAAAGTAATCGCAAAGTTGATGCTTTCAATAATGGACTGGATCGCTATTTGCTGTTACCTGCCGCTAAGGGATACGATTTTATAACGCCACAAATAATGCAAGATGGCGCAACAAACTTCTTTAATAATGTAGGAGAACCCTATGTCATGATTAACGATGCATTACAACTTAAGATGGTCAGCTTCTATAAAGGACTTGCCCGGTTTAGCATTAATTCAGTCATAGGTCTGTTCGGGATAATAGATGTTGCTGCGTATATGGGACTTGAAAGGCACAGCGAAGATTTTGGCCAAACTTTGGGGGCATGGGGAACCCCTGCAGGTCCTTATACTGTCCTGCCCTTTTTAGGACCCAGCACTGCCAGGGATTCTGTAACATCTATTACAGAGTTTTTCTACGCGCCGCGCATCTCATTACTGGACTTCAATGACACTCAAAGATGGACTCTCAGTTTCATAAGCATATTAAATAACCGCAACCGTTTAAGACAAACCGAAGAGATTATTATTGGTGATAGATATACCTTTATTAGAGATGCATACTTACAAAATCGTCGCTACCAAGTTCTTGATGGACAAGTCCTTTGGGACGAATATCAACTGGAAGAAGTTCCAGAAGAGCTAGATGAATTAGACCTGTTAGATGATCTAGAACTGGATGATCTAGATCTGGATGAACTAGATCTGTAAGGTCCAATTACTGGTTAGGAACTGGTGGCGCTGGATTTTCTGGTGGCGCTGGCGGTGTAAACGGTTGTTCTGATATTTCTCTAGATAATTCTTCTTGTGTTGACTGAGCTCGTAATATCTGCCAAGCAGCATCATCATTTTTATAACTACCACTAATCGCGTCATTAACTTCAGAACGTGCTGTCTGCTCATCCATACCAATTAAAACATAAAGTGCTCCATCGGGACCAGTTGCAGTTCTGATAATTCTGCTACCCCTCAAAGTTTCTGAAGTTATAAGTTTCGTTACATCAGTGGAAACCTTATCAACAGTTTCCGCATCCCCAGCGCCTGTACTTTCAACGAACGTCTTAATCATTGATTGGACCTCTATTTGCATTTCTTGCGCCAACTGAACTCTGCCATCTGCTGCTGCTTGTTGCCGCATAAAAGAGAGACCAGCTTTTGACTTTTCAACAACACCCACTGCGCTAAACGGCAAACCCTCTATTGGGTAGCCACACACCCACAAGGGAGCTTTTTTGTTGCTATTATAAAAATTGCAGCTGTCGCCAGTTTCAACCTCTTCTATTGACAAGGCATTCTTTTTGCCGGCACAGGATGAAATAATAAGCACTCCTATTAATAGAAGAACTTTATAGAAATTTAAGCTATAAAAGCTTTTATGATTTTTCGTTATCAACATAATTAACATTCTTAGGTTACTAAATAATACGCTGTTAATATAACACAAATTTAAATTAATTAAATGCTATAAGTTGTTTTATAGTATGGGAATTATATACATAATCAATAACATACTATAATACTGTATGCAATTTATAAAAAGGATTTATTTTATTTTTCTAGTGTTAGTTCTTGTTGGTTGTGCTAATTTACCCTCATCCCCAATCATTGATTTTACTGAAAATAATAAAAAGAGTTACCCTACAAGTACCTATCTAACTGCCATTGGTAGCGCTAGTTCTTTAGGAGAAGCACGTGAACATGCTAAAGGAAATTTAGCAGCTATATTTTCGGCAAAGGTGGAAGATGATTCTATCTTCAGTCAGAACATTCAGCAAAAAACTGGTAAAAAAATAGATAAAAGTGAATATCTATCCAGATCTACTTTAGTAAGCGCAAGGATTAATATTGATGGAATGAGTATTGCAGAAGATTTTTATGATACAGAAGATGGTATCTATTATGCATTAGCAGTTCTAAATCGCCACGAGGCAGAACAAAGATGGTTGCCTGAGCTCACCAATTACAAAAAAGTCATTGCGGAAACCGAGATTAAATTGAGCAAAGAATTACCTCCTTATCAAGCCATCCATCTAATAAAGGAAATAAATACAGCAATCATCCAGCATAATTCATTAGCGCAAAGGTTAAGGATAGTTAACCCTCAAGGAGGATATGTTACAAAAGCAAATGATAGCTCTCAGAATCTTAGAAAGCGGGCAAAACAAATATCTTTTGCCATAACTTCTCCAAGAAAAAATCTTGTTAATATTGCAAGCGCATCATTTGTTGCAGAAGGAATGGAACCAGTTACCACAGACAACCCTAAACTTAATATAAGCATAGTCCCATCAGCTACTCCAGGAATTGAAAGAGATGACTGGTTTATTTATCGCGAAGAAATTACTATAACAGTTAATTATGAAGGGCTTTCCCCGCGAAAGATTAATTGGAAAATTCAGGCAAGCAGCATAGACCAGCAGACCGCTAAAAATCGTTTAGTAGATGAACTCAATAATAAGATAGCAAAGGAACTATTTTCCGCTATTATTGATGCTCTGAATGGATAAACAATTCTGCTATCTTCCTTGAACGAATAAAATATTCAACCCTGGTTTTAAGTTAATGTTGCTTGGGACTGGTGATATCCGAGCTGGATAATAAGAAGGGGTTAAAGAATATTCTGCTGCTGGCAGTTCTAAGCGCGCCATATAAAACGCCTGTGGCAAGGTATCCCAGCTACGAGTATCCGCTATTTCACTTGCAACATTATATATAATAGCAGCAAAGCTCAACAAAGAATTCTCTTGTCTATCTGCTTGCTGTTTTATTTGCTCTTTCACCACAGCGCGTGCTAAAGCAATAGCGACTATTCCTGGCATTGCTTTATCTAAGGACTTGCGCATTTCCCTTTCAACATTAATTATGGGCTCAAAGCTCGGGCTATATTCGCCTATATTGAGAGATGGTGGAGGAGCTATGCCATTATACTTAGGGTAATAAGGAAGAGCGATTAGAAAATTAACGGAGTACTCTGGATGTAGATGATAGATAGTAAAAGAATCTAATGGAGTTAGTATACCGCGTGTGCTAATTATCAATAAACTTGCCTGCTGCAAATCAGCATCGGCGGTTGCGCCAAGTTGTTTTTCCCTGGTTGCAAGTTCTCGCTGTCGCTTGTTCCTTGCTAGCAGGTTTAAGTAACTCTTCTTTAATAGTTGCGGAGCAGAACTTGCGCCATAAGCATCAACTGCCCGCCGATAAGCTACTAAAGCATTCTCCACATCTCCCAGCTGTTCATAAATCAGAGCAATTACTAAAGGCACAAAAGGATATGTATTCGCTTCAACTTTGATTTCTTGTAACAGCAATTCTGCCTGCCTCATTTCTATACGCGCTCCATTTATATCTCCTGCTGCAAGATAATTGAGGGACTTATGAAAGTATATCATTATCCTTTCAAAATGATTGACGTTGAATTGTGATACCCGCTGATTAACACTAATAGCAGCAGCCGTCTCACTAATACTTACTGAGGAGCGTTTATCCGCTGTTTTTTTGGCTTGTTCAAGATAAACATTACTATCTTGATATTTTTGTTCAAGTTGCTTTAAGGT
Organism: Gammaproteobacteria bacterium; assembly: GCA_965207945.1. GTDB lineage: Bacteria > Pseudomonadota > Gammaproteobacteria > CBDBNL01 > JAAOII01 > JAAOII01. Next base: position 301,358 of record OZ242303.1, on the reverse strand, counting down.
GCCGTAATGCAGATCGCGCAACATTATATTGATCTTTTCTTTATTCTTCCCTATAATCTCTTCAGCTTTTATAAGGTCACCTTGGGTTATGCTGTCTTGATATTTTTCAACTCCAAGAGAAGCACAGCCCAATAAAGACAGCCCCCATAAACTAACTAATCCATAAATTAGTATATGGGCTATTCTATGCCTAAATGTTTTCAGCATCTTTGGCATAATTTATATTCTCCTACCTAATCGGTAAATTAACTATGATTCTATTGTTTGTAAGAATTACAGACGCACGGATGGTTTACGCACGAATTTCTTAATTTTCTTTTGCCCTATCCAGAGCTTCCTATTGGTTTCTATATCAATTAATTCAACATCCACCTGATAGAAACGGACACTTCTTTTACCCTCAACATCTTCTATGGTACTTATAGAGCCCACCATTATCACATCTGCACCTAGCTCATTGCCGAGTCGCTTGCGAGTTTCCTCGCTTACATATAGGTCTTGTTCCGCTCTTTGTTGGCGCAAAATAGATTGTTGATCTGAGGATGCCACAACCTCCAACCTAGCTGAATTCACCATCGCTCTTTCTATATCCTTAACAAATGTATTAGTATTAATATGCTCGCTGCTATCGTTGCGAACACCGCCAACTATTATTACTGGGCTACGGCTTATATCTGCAACATAGCGCGCATACCAAGGTTGGGATAATAGGTCTGTGGTTATTTGTTCTGATACCAAACGAGAGTCAACATCGTTCCACTTTCCACTAACATCTATATTGCTTTGGGTATCAACGCGATTCACTGTAGTGACGCATGACATCAAGCCCCAAGAAACTATGCTTACCATTGATATAGTTAATAATTTTGAAAGTTTTTTCATAAGTAAATTACCTGATTTTGATAAATAAATTATCCTGCTTGCTTAGCGTCTGTTTCTTTAGGAACTGCAGTATAGTTTTCGTCAGCATCCACCAAACTAACATAAGCCATCTGTGCTTTATCTCCTGTCTTAATACCGGCCTTCATTATACTTAAATAGCCGCCAGGACGCGCACTACATAATTTTGCGGTTTTCGTAAACAATGTGTTTACTGCTTCATCATTCCCTAAAATAGCAAAAGCCCGTCTACGTTTGGCAACATTATCTACTTTTGCCATAGTAATAAGCGGTTCAACAAAAACGCGCAATCCCTTTGCTTTAGGCAAGGTTGTTTTAATAACAGCATGCTTTATAAAAGATATTGCCATATTCCTGAACATAGCACGCCTATGAGAGGAAGTCCGATTAAGCTTACTGCCTCTTTTAAGATGTCTCATCTTCTTCTATTAGATGTTTCGGAGGCCAATTATCAATTTGCATTCCCAAAGATAAACCTAATTCTTTAAGAATTTCTTTTATTTCCTGTAAGGATTTCTTACCAAGATGGGGTTTACCCAAAAGTTGTGTCTCGGTCTGACAAATCAAGTCACCAACATAATTAATTTTTTCACGCTCAAGACAATTAGCCGAACGAACTGAAAGATTTAAATCCTTAAGCGGTTTAAGATAAATAATATCAATCTGATCTTTATCCGCTTTCATATCAATAATTTCCTTGCTTTCCAAATCCGCAAATGGTTGCAGTTGTTTATGCAATAAAGTAGTAGCACGACGTATAGCTGCTGTTGGGTCTAAAGTGCCATCAGTTTCAAGATCAATAATCAATCTATCCAAATCAGTTTGTTGCTCCACCCTGGTGCTTTCAACTCGGTAAACTACCCTTCTTACTGGTGAATAACTAGCGTCTAAATAAATAGTATTTGTTGTTCTTTCTTCTTGGTTTTCAGCATTAGCAAATCTTTGCTCCACTGATTCATAACCACAGCCGCGTTGAACTTTCATTTTTATTTCCAAGCTACCTTTTTCATTAAGATGAGCAATAAAATGTTCTGGGTTAGCTACTTCCATGTTGGGAGGCAGTTCTAAATCATCTGCTGTAATATCACAGCCCCCTTGTTTATTAAGGGTGATTTCGGCAGTATCCGCCTCATAGAGAATCAACGCAACCCCTTTTAGGTTTAGCAATAGATTCAATACATCTGTCTCCATACCCTCAATGGTATCATATTCATGACGAACGCCCTTAATTTGAACTTCAACAATGGACACTCCTGCCATTGAAGATAATAGAACCCTGCGCAAAGCATTGCCTAATGTATAGCCAAATCCCCGTTCTAACGGAGAAAGGGCAATCCTTGCCAGATTAACCTTGCCATTTTGAGTTTGCCCTAAGACCTCAACACCAATATCATGAGGTATTAAGAATTTTGAAGGTGAATTTTGCATATATTTATGTATATATAGTTATTTAGAATATAGTTCAACAATTAAGTTTTCATTAATGTTCTGCTCTAGCTCATCCCGTTTGGGCAAAGCTGCAAAAACACCTGTCTTATCTGCAGCATCAACATTAATCCAAGAAATATCTTCTTGGCGCCTCTTAACTATCTCCAGCGCCATAGCTATGCGCTCTTGCGATTTTGCTTTATCATTAACGGATATGGTATCACCTGGTCTTATTTCATAAGAAGGTATATTAACCAATTTATCATTAACAAGAATGCCCTTATGGCTAATCAGCTGCCGCGATTCACTGCGGGTTGAAGCAAATCCCATGCGGTATACCACATTGTCCAATCTGGTTTCTAACAGCCATAATAAATTCATACCAGTTGCGCCTTTTCGTCTCTGCGCCTCTCTATAATAGTTGCGGAATTGTCTCTCCAGTAAACAATAAAGCCGTTTAACTTTTTGCTTCTCACGTAATTGGAAATAGTAATCCGATTTTCTGCCAGGACGTGTTTGCTGTTGTCCGGGTATTTTGTCATATTTACATTTTGACTCTATGGAACGCATGGAATTCTTATGTTCCAAGTCCATTCCTTCACGACGAGAAAGCTTACACTTTGGTCCTAAATACCTTGCCATTATACTCTCCTCTTTTTTGGTGGTCTGCAACCATTATGCGGTAATGGTGTTACATCTGAAATCTTAGAAATCTTAACGCCCATAGCATTAATAACCCGCATAGAAGAATCGCGACCAGGTCCTGGTCCCTTAACCTTAACTTCCGCCCTTTCAAGCCCCATATCCTGAGCGGTCTTAATTGCTTTCTCACATGCCACCTGAGCTGCGTAAGGGGTACTTTTGCGAGCTCCTCGAAACCCCGAACCTCCCGCAGTAGCCCAGCTTATCGTATTGCCTTGAGTATCTGTAACCGTAATAATCGTATTGTTAAAAGAAGTGTAAATATTCACTACTCCCTCTGTAATTCTTTTCTTACTCTTTTTACTCTTACTTTTACTTTTGCTTGTATCTGCCATAAATAAATATCCTTGTGTTAAATCTTATCTCTTAATTTGCCGAGTAGGTCCTTTCCTTGTGCGCGCATTAGTTTTAGTGCGTTGCCCTCTAACTGGTAGATGAAACCTGTGGCGCAAGCCGCGATAAACTCCCATATCAACCAATCTTTTTATATTAATTGCAACCTGTCGGCGCAAATCACCCTCTATAGTATATTTTCTTATTTCATCACGCAATCTACCCAATTCATCGTCTCCCAACTTACCAAGGTTAGTAGTTGGATCTACATTGCAATCTTGACAAATTTTAACTGAGCGAGCTCTGCCTATGCCAAAAATATACGTCAATGATATTACGGTATGTTTATTATCTGGAATGTTTACTCCTGCTATACGAGCCATAATCTTTAACCTTGTCTCTGTTTAAATCTTGGATGCTTTTTATTTATAACCCGCAGCACACCCTTACGTCGCACTATTTTGCAATCACGGGTTATTTTCTTAATACTTGATCTTACTTTCATAATTCTATCTTGGATATATAGTTTTTAATTAACCCTGCGCTCCAGTTAAGTTTGCCTTCTTCAGAACCGAACTATATTGACTTGACATAATGTGTGATTGAATCTGAGTTAAAAAGTCCATCACCACCACTACCACAATTAGAATAGACGTTCCAGCAAAGAAAAATGGGATATTCAGCCCCACCAAAATCATCTGTGGCAACAAAGAAACAGCAGTAATATACAAACTACCAAAAAGAGTAAGGCGAGTTAGCACATTGTCAATATAGTTTGCTGTCTGGGGTCCAGGGCGAATGCCAGGTATCAAAGCGCCAGATCTTTGTAAATTACTCGCTACATCTTTGGGATTAAATACCAATGCAGTATAAAAAAAGCAAAAGAATATCACTGCGGCAGCATATAGAAAGTTATACAAGGGCTGTCCTGGTCCTAAAATCAATGATACTTCTTGAAGTATTCCCAAGCCCTCTCCTTGTCCAAACCATTGTCCAATGGTGGCGGGAAAAAGTAATAAACTGGAAGCAAAAATAGCTGGTATAACCCCTGCCATATTAATCTTAAGCGGCAGATGAGAGGACTGACGAGCATACATTCCGCCTTGAGTCATACGATTAGCATAATTTACCGTTATCCTTCTCTGACCTCTTTCTATGAATATAACAAAAATAATAGTGCCCAGAACAAACAAGAACATAATCAATCCCAAAAGCAAACTCAACTCACCCTCTCTTAATAGAGTTGCAGATTGTCCTACTAATCCAGGGATACCCGAGATAATGCTGGCGAATATAAGCAGAGAAATCCCGTTGCCAATACCTCTCTCTGTAACCTGCTCTCCCAACCACATTAAAAATACCGAACCAGTTACGAAGCTAACTGTTGATACAAAGTAAAAATTAATATCAGGGTTAAGTGCTATCCCTTGATTTGCCAAAGCCACTGCTATTCCAAAACCTTGCAATGCAGAAATCATCACTGTCAGGTAGCGGGTATATTGATTTATCTTTCTCCTGCCGCTTTCCCCTTCTTTACGCATCTGCTCAAAAGTTGGCACCACCGCAGACATAAGTTGCATAATGATGGAAGCAGAAATATAAGGCATTATCCCCAGCGCGAAAATACTCATTCTTTCAAGTGCCCCCCCAGAAAAAACATTAAACAAACTTATTATAGTTCCTTGGTTTAATGTAAATATCTCTTCAAGGCGCACTGGATTAATCCCAGGTAAAGGGATATGAGCTCCAAGACGATAAATAATCAAAGCAACTAACACAAAGCCGAGGCGTCGCCATAATTCATTCATGGAACCTGCCTTTTCTGTTGCGTCTTTACGTTTGTTCTTTGCCATAATTATTTTTCTAAATCAGCAGATGGATCATCTGTATTTGTGTCTTCAGTCGGCTCATCATTGTTTGAATCTGTCGTCTCTGTATCTCCTGTATTATCCACTTCAGTAGTTTGCTTGTCATCTGCTGGAGCTACTTTGTCGGCTACTGGAGTTGCTTTGTCGGCTACTGGAGCTGCTTTACTTGGACTATCGGCTTTACTAGCTTCTTTACTAACTGCTTCGCTAGCTGCTGGGCTTTTGTTTGCCGGCTTCTTCATTGCTGATCTTACTTTTTTCAAGGGCTCTTCTACTATACCTCCCTTTTTAATAACTGCCTCTTTAGCGCCTTTAGTGATTCGCACCGCTCCCGATTTAATGGTAACTGCCTTATCAATCTCACCCGATAAGAAAATCTTAACCTGCAGGACATCTTTTCTGATGATGCCATTCTCCTTGAGATTCAGTAAATCTATAATTCCTCCTGGGACTTTATTCAACTCACCAAGACGCACCTCAGCTGCAAATTGACTCTTGCGAGAAGTAAAGCCAAACTTAGGCAACCGTCTTTGCAAAGGCATTTGACCACCTTCAAATCCTTTAGTTATGCCGCCAACCCCGGAACGACTTTTTTGTCCTTTATGGCCACGACCACAGGTCTTGCCCTTACCACTCCCTATACCGCGACCAACCCTAATAGGGTTTTTAGTTGAGCCTGCTCCAGGAGCTAAATTATTTAGAAAAACCATTATTCAGTAACTATTCTATAACTTCCAGCATATAGCTGACTTTATTAATCATTCCACGCACAGAAGGAGTATCTTCCACTTCTACTTGATGACCTATCCTTCTAAGCCCCAACCCATAAATGGATTTCTTATGCTTAGGCAATCTCCCTATAGGGCTCTTTCTTAATATCACCTTAATTTTTTTACTATCTTTTTGCATTAGCTTGTAAATCCTTTATTGTTTTTCCCCGTTTTTTTGCAACATAATTAGGTGACTGCATTTGCTTAAGTCCCTTGAATGTTGCCTGCACTATGTTAGCTGGATTAGTAGAACCATAACTCTTAGCAAGAACATTGCGAATTCCAGCAAGTTCAAGAACTGCGCGCATAGCTCCACCTGCAATTACTCCCGTCCCTTCAGCAGCTGGTCTCATGTGCACTGTAGATGCTCCATGACTTGAAGTTATAGGATACTGCAAGGTTCTATTCTTACGATTAAGGCGCACGTCTATCATATTCCTTTTCGCTGCTTCCAATGACTTCTTCATCGCCAAAGGAACTTCACGAACTTTTCCACGTCCATAACCAACCTTTCCATCACCATCGCCTACGACAGTTAATGCGCTAAAACGAAATATTCTTCCGCCCTTTACAACCTTAGCGACGCGAGAAATTTTGACTTGCTTTTCTTGTAGAATAGCTCCTTTCTCAATGTCTTCTTTGGGGTTCTTACTTCTTACCATAATAAATTATAATTTCAATCCTTCTTTACGCGCTGCCTCAGCAAGCGCTTTAACGCAGCCATGATACTTAAAACCAGACCTGTCAAACCCTACCCTATCAATTTTATGCTCCTTAGCTTTAGTGGCTATAATTTTTCCCACTTCTGCTGCTCCTTTAATATTGCCTTTAAGCTTCTTACTTCTTAATTCTTTATCCAAAGTTGATGCAGCAAAAAGAACCCGTGATGCATCTTCAGTAATAATCTGCGCATATATATGTGCAGACGAGCGGAAAACACTCAAGCGAGGCATTCTTAACTCGCGTAATTTCATTCTGGTGCGTTTTGCCCTTCTTATCCGTTTCTCTCTTCTATCACTCATTATCTCTTTTCGTTACTTATTCCTGTTACTTATTCCCGTTACTTTTTTCCGTTACTTCTTCTTAGTTTCTTTCAGAATTATCACTTCATCAATATACCTAACACCCTTGCCTTTATAAGGGTCAGGGCGCCTTAAATTACGAATTTCAGCAGCTACTTGCCCAACTTTTTGTTTATCTATCCCCTTAATAGTTAACTTAGTTTGCCCATCCAATACTGCGCTAATACCTTCAGGTAAATTATAAGTTATTTGATTGGAATAACCTAATGAAAGAATTAGATTATTGCCCTTTTGTTCCACTCTATAACCAACGCCGCGTAACTCAAGCCCTTTCTCAAAGCCATCAACTACGCCTTTTATCATATTCTGCGTTAAACGATGCGTTGTTCCAGCGAGAGCTTTTGCTTGTTTCTCCTGAGTTTTGGGCTTAAAAAATACACCCTCATCTGATTGCTCGCATTTAACGAGATGATGCACCTCAAAGTCAAGCATACCCAGTTTACCTTTGACATTAATCTTGTTATTACTAAGATTAAATTCAACCCCCGCAGGGATCGTAACTGGAATATTGGCAAATCTTGTCATATAAATAATAATAAATCTAAAAAACTGTGCAGATAAGTTCTCCACCAACTTTAAGCTCACGCGCGCGCTTATCTGTAATAATACCTTTGGAAGTAGAAAGTATGCATATACCAAGACCAGAACGGACATAAGGTATATCATCAACTCCAAAATAACGCCTTAGCCCGGGACGGCTAATCTTCTTAATCTCTTCAATTACTGGTCTTTCTCTATAATATTTAAGTGCCACTTCCACCTTCTTCTTGGTGCCTTCCCCTACTACTTCGTAAGAATCCACATAACCCTCTTCTGTGAGAATTTTTGCTATATCCTCCTTTAAATGTGAATAAGGAATATCAACTTGAACGGCATTTGCCATTAAACCATTTCTTATACGGGTCAGCATATCTGCCAACGGATCTTGCATACTCATATTAAATCTACCAACTTGCTTTAGTTACTCCAGGAATCTCGCCATTCATTGCCAGCTCACGCAGTTTATTACGTCCTAAGGCAAATTTCTTATAGACACCGCGAGGTCTGCCTGTCAATTGACAACGATTGCGTAATCTTGCTTTGCTAGAGTCGCGCGGTAAACTCTGCAATTTAATCTGTGCCTCCCATCTTTCCTGTTCTGATAGAGAAGCGTCACTTCTTTTCTTTTTAAGTTCATCTCGCTTTTTAGCGTAAAGGCGAACCATCTTCTCTCTTTTGTGCTGTCGTGCTATAACGGATTTCTTTGCCATATCAATAAGTATTTATGTTTTAAACGGAAACCCGAGGTTAGTTAACATCATTAAACTTTCCTCATCATTTCTACCACTGAGGGTTATACATATATTTAACCCACGCAATTTATCAATTTTATCGTAATCAATTTCAGGGAATATTATTTGCTCGTTTATGCCCATAGAAAAATCACCATTGCCATTAAATGACTTAGGGTTTAGTCCACGAAAATCGCGAATCCGCGGCAAATTCACAAAAACCAGCTTATCTAAAAACTGCCACATTCTATGATTGCGCAAAGTAACCTTACAACCAATGGGCCATCCTTGACGAATCTTAAAACCCGCTATAGATTTTTTTGCCTTAGTCATAACTGGTTTTTGACCACTAATATAAACTAAATCCTGCATCGCCTTTTCCAGCTGCGCCTTATCATTAACTGCTTCTCCTACCCCCATATTAATAACCACCTTTTGAATACGCGGCACCTGCATAGGGCTTTTCATAGAATAATGTTTCATTACTGCTTGAACACATTCCTTGCGGTATTTTTCTTGTAAAACTGACATCAAGAAATTTCCTTCTTAGTTGATTTAAACACTCTGACTTTGGTTTTATCATCCTTAATCATAAAACCCACTTTATCTGCTTTGTCTGTTTCTTTATTATAGATAGCCACATTGGAAATATCCAGCGGCATTTCTTTATCAATAATTCCTCCAGGAATATTGGCATTAGGATTCGGCTTCTGATGCTTTTTTACTACGTTAACTCCTCCCACTACGAGTTTCTTCTCCGAGACAATTCTGTTAACAGTCCCGCGTTTACCTTTATCCTTGCCGGTAATCACTATAATTTCGTCGTTCTTTCTTATCTTCTTCATATCAAATTCTTAATAATCAAGGTCCTTATAAAACCTCAGGGGCTAGAGAAACAATTCTCATAAACTTACTTGTTCTAAGTTCGCGAGTTACTGGACCAAATATACGAGTCCCTATAGGAGCATGCTGATTATTAAGCAAAACACAAGCATTCTCATCAAACTTAACCAACGCGCCATCAGGGCGTCTAATTCCTTTTTTAGTGCGAACTACCACAGCAAAAAATACTTCCCCTTTCTTAACACGTCCACGTGGAATAGCCACTTTCACCGTAACCTTCACTAAGTCGCCAACACTTGCATACCTCCTTTTTGAGCCGCCTAGAACTTTTATACACAAAGCTCTGCGTGCGCCGCTATTATCTGCGACATTAATTACTGACTCTGTTTGTATCATTGCTGCTTCTCTTTTGTTGACTTAATACTTAATACTTCAAAAAACTTGGTCTTAGACAAAGGTCTAGTATTGCCTATAGTTACAACATCACCTATCGCTGCGCTGTTATCCTTATCATGCGCATGGATTTTAGTGGTTTTTGTTATGTACTTGCCATATAAAGGATGCTTAACCCTGCGTGTTACTAACACGGTAACCGTCTTATCCATCTTATCGCCTACTACAGTACCTTCAAGCACTCGTCTAAGTTTATTCTGCTGCTGTTCCATCTGGTTTGTTTTCATTTTCTCTAAGCAATGTCTTTAACCTAGCTATATCTCTTCGGGTTTTTCTAATAAGATGGTTCTGTTCCAATTGTCCAGTAGTGAAGCGCATTCTATAACGAAATAAATCTTCGCTTTTCTCCAACAATAAGCTTGACCACTCCTTCGGAGTTAAGTCCCTCAAATTTTCCTTCTTTTCCTTCTTTTCCTTAGCCATAAAAATCGCTTCTCTTTACAAAATTAGTTTTAACTGGCAGTTTAGATGCGGCAAGAGTAAACGCCTCACGCGCTAATGCCTCTGGCACTCCCTCAATCTCATATAAAATAGTGCCTGGTTTTGCCTGAAAAACCCAGTATTCAACATTACCTTTACCCTTACCCTGACGAACCTCAAGTGGCTTCTGGGTTATTGGCTTATCAGGAAATATTCTCATCCAAATCTTACCGCCACGTTTAATATGACGCGTCATTGCCCTTCTTGCCGCCTCTATCTGACGTGCAGTAATTCTATGATTTTCCGTGCACCTTAACCCGTACTCACCAAAACATACAGTGTTTCCTGTATGAGCCAATCCTCTATTACGCCCTTTCTGTTGCTTACGGTACTTTGTATCTTTTGGTTGTCTTAACATTTTCTATGCTTCTGTTTTCCCTTCACGTGGTCCATCTCTTGTCCCTTCCCGTGCTCCGTCTCTCGGTCCTTCGCGTCCATCTCTCGGTCCTTCGCGTCCATCCCTCGGTCCCCTGCGCCCTCTTGCATCGCCGCTTTTGTGCTTACCGCTTCTCATGCTAGGTTTACCACGGCGCGAAGAACGTGGTTCCTCTGTTGTAGTAGTGCTAAATTGCTTCGCTACATCAAAAATTTCTCCACGAAATATCCATACTTTAACCCCTATAACACCATAAGTTGTCATTGCTTCAGCTATAGCATAATCAATATCTGCTCTTAAGGTATGCAAAGGAACTCTCCCCTCTTTATAACTCTCGGACCTAGCTATATCCGCTCCCCCTAAACGTCCGCTAACTTCTATTTTAACTCCTTCCGCTCCTGCACTCATTGTATTAGCAACTGCCCTTTTCATTGCGCGCCTAAACATGACCCTTCTTTCCAATTGACGGGCTATATTATCCGCAACCAACTTACTTTCTAAATCTGGTTTAGATATCTCTTGAATATTAATATAAACATCGCTCTTCTCCATTTTCAGACATTTTGCTGCTATACCAGTTAGTACGTCTATTTCTGTCCCCTTACGCCCTATAACCACACCAGGGGCTGCAGTGCGAATTGTAACTTGTGCTTTTTTGGATTCTCTTTCTATGATTATTTCACTAACAGAGGATTTAGCTAATCTCTTATGAAATGCTTCACGTAGCTTTAAGTCAGCTATTAAATTTTTAGCATACTCGCCCTTTTCCGCATACCATATTGCAGAATGGCGTTTTATAATGCCTAATCTCATTCCTATCGGATGTACTTTTTGTCCCATTACTAATTACCTAATTCTATTGATACATGGCAGGAACGTTTTATAATACGATTCGCTCTACCTCTTGCGCGAAACCTCATCCTTTTCATTACTGGCGCTGCATCAACCGTTACTTTAGTTAAAGAAAAATCGTCAGCATTCTCTCCCAAATTATGTTCTACATTAGCAACAGCAGACATCAATGTCTTACGCAAGGGAACTGCTGCGCCGCTATTATTAAACATAAGTATATTCAAAGCATCGGATGCCTTTTTCCCGCGAATAAGATTAGCCAATGGCCTAACCTTACGTGGCGATATGCGCGCTTTCCTAAATGTTGATTTAACTTGTGCCATTATTTACCTACTATTTAGTTTTCTTATCACCTGAATGCCCCTTAAATACTCGCGTAGGAACAAACTCACCTAATTTATGTCCCACCATTTCATCAGTTATTATTACTGGAATATGTGCTTTGCCATTATGAACCGCCATTGTCAAGCCAACCATTTCAGGGAATATAGTTGAACGCCGTGACCATGTCTTAATTGGTTTCTTACTTTTCTCTGCAGCTGCCTTTTCAATTTTTCTTAGCAAAGAATTATCAATAAATGGAGCTTTCTTAAGTGAACGTGTCATTACTTACGTGCCCCTCTCTTACGAACTATAAACATATCAGATTTCTTTTTGCCTCTGGTCTTATGTCCTTTGGTACTAACGCCCCAAGGAGTAACTGGATGTCTTCCACCAGAGGTTTTGCCTTCGCCTCCTCCATGTGGATGGTCAACTGGATTCATAGCTACGCCACGCACTGTAGGACGGATACCTCTATGACGGGAAGCCCCTGCCTTACCAAGCGCTATAAGTCCGTGTTCCGAGTTGCCTACAATCCCAATAGTTGCTCTGCATTCCAAATGAACTCGCCGAACCTCACCAGAACGTAAGCGCAATGAAGCATAATCACCTTCTTTAGCAAGCAATTGTGCCGAAGCGCCAGCGCTACGCACCATTTGTGCTCCTCTTTTCGGTTTTAATTCTACACAGTGCAACACAGTCCCTAAAGGCATCTCACGCAACGGCATTGCATTACCATTATTGATTTCAACATCCTTATCACCAGAGATAACTTCATCACCCAATGATATATTGCTTGGAGCAATAATATATCTACGTTCACCGTCTATGTATTTAATAAGAGCTATATTAGCGGCACGGTTAGGATCATATTCCACTCGTTCAACCTGACCCACAATACCATCTTTATCTCTTTTGAAATCTATTATGCGATACTTTCTTTTTGCTCCACCACCTTGATGCCGCACAGTTATCCGCCCTAAGTTATTCCTGCCGCCTTTCTTAGATAAAGGTTTGGTTAATGATTTAACTGGGTCACCTTTATAAAGATGCGAGTTATCAATTTTAATATGATGGCGTCTGCCGGGAGATGTGGGTTTAGATCTTATAACTGCCATATTATGCTCCTTCTGAGAAGAAAGTTATTTGTTGCCCTTTCGCCAGGGTTACATACGCTTTTTTATAACCACCTTTTTTACCTTTTTTCCCATTAAGTGCATTTCTGGTAGCGCGGGGCTTAAGGTTGAGTGAACGAACTGTAGTAACCTTCACACTAAAAATTTTCTCTACCGCCTCCTTTATCTCTCTCTTATTTGCTTGCGGCAAAACACGAAACACATACTGACGGTACTTATCCGCTACTCGGGTGCCCTTCTCAGATGCATGCGGAGCAGATATTATGCGATATAAAAGTTCTTCGTTCATTTGCCTAAATAATCATTGAGTTCTTCACATGCATCTTGGGTCATGAGCAATTTATCTGCTCCCACCAAAAAAGGCGCTGAAATTGCCGATGCTTCCACAACCTTAACCCGAGGAATATTACGTGAAGCGTAAATTAAATTTTCATCTAAATTCTTAACTACCACCCTGGTATTACTGTTAGATTTATCCTCTCTTAAATTGTACTTACTTAATAAAGATAAGAATTCTTTTGTTTTAGCGCTCTTAAGCTTAATATCACTTATAACCACAATTCGTTCATCTTTTATAAGAGCTGAAAAAATACCGCACAGTGCTCCACGATACATCTTGCGGTTAATTTTTTGCTTGAAAGAACGTGGTTTAGCTGCAAAGGTAACTCCACCTCCACGCCAAACAGGATTACGTGAGCTCCCAACCCTGGCTCTACCAGTCCCTTTTTGTTTCCATGGTTTCTTACCACCACCACTGACTTCTCCGCGCGTCTTTTGCGCTTTGCTACCTTGCCTTTGTCCTGCCAAATGTGAAACAACTGCTTGATGAATTAAAGCAGTATTAATTTCCTGTTTAAATACCTTATCAGAAAGTGAAATTTCTTTACTTGTATCCAGTAAACTAACTTTCATTTGGTTTATCCTCTTGTTTTGCTTCCGCTTCTTCGCCTTTTACTTCTGTTTCAGTCGCGTCAGCTTGTTCTGGCTTTGCTTCTTCTTGCGGTTTAGCATCCTCTGTTACTTCTGTTGCGGCAGCATCAGCTTGCTCTGGCACTGCTTCTTCTTGCGGTTTAGCATCCTCTGTTACTTCTGTTGCGGTAGTATCTGTTTGCTCTGGTGCCGCTTCTTGTTGCGGTTTAGCATCCTCTGTTACTTCTGTTGCGGTAGTATCTGTTTGCTCTATCGCTGCTTCTTGCGCATCATTCCTTTCCTTAATAAGCTTATTAAATAAGTTAATCTCCTCTTTTGTTTGCTTGCATGCAGGTTTAACAATTACCTCGCTGCCATTTGCCCCTGGTAACGCTCCCTTAATAAGTAAAAGGTTATTTTCTTCATCAATTAATGCCACTTGAAGCCGTTGCACTGTTTTACGGCAATTACCATATTGCCCAGCCATCTTTTTACCTTTCCACACTTTGCCAGGCCATTGACACTGCCCAGTAGAACCAGCATGACGATGCGAAATAGAATTACCATGGGTTGCATCCTGTGCTGCGAAGTTCCAACGCTTTATTGTTCCAGCAAAACCTTTTCCTTTTGATACACCAACTGCATCAACCTTTTGCCCCGCAACAAATTGAGTTACGCCAAGCGCATCTCCTATGGAAAATTCAGATTCTTTGGAAGATTCTATCCTAAACTCTCTAAGATTTTTCCCTGTGGGAACCTTGCTTTTAGCATAGTGTCCTCGCAAGGACTTACTTAATCTTTGGGGCTTTTGGTTACCTACCGCCACCTGTAATGCGCTATAGCCGTCCTTATCAGCTGTCTTAATTTGACATATCAAGTTTGGCGCAGCATGAATCACCGTTACAGGGACAGATGCACCTTGTTCCTCAAAAACACGGGACATGCCCAACTTAATTCCAACTAATCCTATACTCATAATTATTCTTCTTTAGCGGTTTCATCGCCCGCATCTTTTGTTGATTGTTCAGCTTCCGACTGCGACTCTGATTTCTCTGTGGGAGCTGTTGCCGCTTCCTCCTTTAATTCTTTCTTGGGCTCTGCCTTTGAAGATGTTGGTTTTGCCTTGACTGTTGTCTTAGTTTTTGTATCCTTAGCTTTCCCGTCCTTAGTTTTGGCATCCTTAGTTTCCCCCTCCTTGGTTTTCCCATCCTTAATTTTCCCGCCCATGGCTTTCCCTCTCTTATTTTCCCCACCTGAAGCTTTCCCGCCAGATTTTTTAGAGATCGTCTTAGGAGGTTCTGGAAAACTAATTCTAACCTCTACGCCAGTGGAAAGATTTAATTCTTTTAATGCTTCAAGGGTCTTATCTGTTGGAGATAGTATCTCAACGACTCTTTTATAAGTGCGGATTTCATATTGATCCCTAGCATCTTTATCAACATGAGAAGATATTAATAGAGTAAACCGCTCCTTCCTCACCGGTAAAGGTATGGGACCTATAACCTTTGCTTGGGTTCTCTTGGCTGCACCTACTATCTCTTGAGTAGAAGCATCCAATAACCTGTAATCAAAGGACTTTAGATTAATTCTAATTTTTTGCGACTCAATTGCCATTTATAATTTAATAGTTTCAATAACTTTAATAATTCCTATACGCTTTTATACGTCTTCTATGCGTTTACTTACGCATTTCCTTACACACCCCCACAAAAAATCTACATCAAACAGAGACAAGTTTCCTCAATGCCGTATTTCAAAATAAATTATCAAAATAAAATATATTGAACACTGCATCCAGTTTTGCAAGTAATTCCTCCGTAAGTGATGACCGCTTACTTATTGCGATTCTATCCTCTAATCTTATCCCCTAATCTTATCCCCAATTTTATCACGGAGTAATCGTAATTATACACACAATAACCTGCAATATATTAACTTATTTATTAACTTACGATGCTTTTTTAATAATATCTTCTGCTACATTATGTGGAACTTCTGCATACTTTGCAAATTCCATAGAATAACCTGCTCTTCCTTGGGTAGCAGAGCGTAAATTCGTTGAATAACCAAACATTTCAGCTAAAGGAACATTGGCGCGGATAATTTTCCCTGCCGCTGAATCCTCTACACCCAATACAATGCCGCGTCTTCTATTAAGGTCTCCAACCACATCTCCCATATAATCTTCAGGCGAAATAACTTCCACTTTCATTAGGGGTTCTAACAGACCAGGCATAGCCTTCTTTGCTGCTTCACGAATAGCAATAGAACCAGCCATACGATAAGCCGACTCACTTGAATCAACATCATGATATGAACCATCATGCAGAGTTACATGAACTCCTATCATAGGATAGCCCGCGAGAATACCATTTTCCAACTGAGCTTTCATGCCCTTATCTATTGCAGAGATAAATTCCTTAGGAATAGTGCCACCAACTATGCGGTTTTCAAATTCATAACCATCTTCTGGCTTTAGTGGTTTAACATTAATTACCACGTGTCCATATTGACCGCGACCTCCCGATTGCCTAATGAACTTGCCTTCCACATCATTGATGCTGGAGCGAATAAATTCTCTGTATGCAACCTGGGGTTTACCCACATTAGCATCCACATTAAACTCTCTTCTCATTCTTTCCACCAGAACTTCCAAATGCAATTCCCCCATTCCTGAAATAATTGTCTGACCAGATTCTTCATCAACCTTAACGTGAAAAGACGGATCCTCTTGAGCTAACTTGCCTAATGCAATGCCCATTTTATCTTGGTCTTCTTTAGATTTGGGCTCAACAGCCACAGATATAACAGGATCGGGAAACTCCATTTTCTCAAGAATAATCTTCTTATTGACATCACAGAGGGTCTCACCAGTAGTAACTCCTTTTAGCCCTACAGCGGCAGCTATATCTCCAGCCCTAACTTCTTTAATTTCCTGTCTTTGATTGGAATGCATTTGCAACAGGCGCCCTATTCTTTCGCGCTCCTGCTTAGTTGAGTTGTAAATTCCATCTCCACTAGAGACAACTCCTGAATAAACTCTAAAAAACGCCAATGAACCAACAAAAGGGTCTGTGGCAATTTTGAAAACCAAAGCGGAAAACGGAGCTTCATCATTGCCCTTACGTTCAATTTCCTCATCCCGATCGTCCAAACCCTTGACAGGTGGAACTTCATCAGGAGACGGCAAATAATCTAAAACACCATCAAGCATTGCTTGCACTCCTTTATTCTTGAAAGCAGTACCGCACATAGCAACAATAATTTCTCCAGCCAGTGTGCGCTGTTTGAGCCCTTGTTTAATTTCATCAACGCTTAAGCTCCCGCTATCAAGATACTTATTCATTAAATCTTCATTGGCTTCTGCAGCAGCTTCAATCATAGCAGAACGATATTTTTCTACTTGCTCCTTTAGCTCCTCAGGTATTTCCTCGCGGCGAAATTGCGTCCCTTGTGATGCATCATCCCAATAAATTGCTGTTTCTTCAACTAAATCAACTACTCCTTTAAAGTTTTCTTCTGCGCCAATTGCTAATTGCACCGGCACTGGATTTGCTCCTAATCTAACCTTAATTTGTTCAACAACTCTTAAAAAGTCAGCCCCTGCTCTATCCATTTTATTAACAAAAACTATGCGTGGCACATTATATCTATTTGCCTGACGCCAAACTGTTTCGGATTGGGGCTCAACACCTGAAGTGGCGCAAAAAACTACAACCGCTCCGTCAAGTACTCGCAAAGAGCGTTCTACTTCAATGGTGAAATCAACGTGCCCAGGAGTATCAATTATATTAATTCTATGTTTGGCTCGTTTGCCATCCATTCCTTGCCAAAAACAGGTGGTGGCAGCGGATGTAATAGTAATGCCGCGCTCTTGCTCCTGCTCCATCCAGTCCATTACTGCGGCTCCTTCATGAACCTCTCCCATCTTATGAGATATGCCTGTATAAAAAAGGATTCTTTCGGTTGTAGTGGTCTTGCCAGCATCAACATGGGCGGCAATTCCTATATTACGATACAGATTAATCGGTGTCTGTCTCATCTTGGTAATGTATTAGTAAAGTTAGAAACGTAGGTGTGAAAATGCTTTGCTTGACTCTGCCGCCTTATGAACATCAATTTTTTTCTTCATTGCCGTTCCTCTTTCTTCCAAAGCATCTTGAATTTCGTCTGCGAGTTTTCTGGTCATATTGCCGCTCCCTCTATTGCGTGCCGCATTTATCAGCCAGCCCATAGATAAAAATAGTTTTCTATCAGCACGTATCTCTGAAGGGACAGAATAAGTCGCTCCACCAACTCGCCGCGATTTTACTTCTACGACGGGGCTAAGCACTTCTATGACTTGCTCAAAAACTTCTAATGGCTCCCGCTTCTGCTTCTTGGCAACTATATCCAAAGCGTCATAAACAATTTTTTCGGCAACTGGCTTCTTGCCATTCCACATAAGCATATTGATAAACTTAGCCAACTTAACACTGTTATACAGAGTGTCTGGCTCTATCTTTCTTTTAACTGCGGCTTTTTTACGTGACATATTCTTTCCTACTTCTTACTTCTTTTAGCGCCATATTTTGAGCGCCCTTGCTTACGATCTGTCACTCCAGCTGTGTCTAAACTGCCACGAACCGTGTGATAGCGAACGCCAGGAAGATCCTTAACTCTTCCTCCGCGAATCAGCACCATAGAGTGCTCTTGTAAATTATGCCCCTCGCCTCCAATATAGGAAGTTACTTCATAGCCATTAGTTAGGCGAACACGACAAACCTTACGCAATGCGGAATTAGGTTTTTTCGGTGTAGTTGTATACACTCTGAGGCATACGCCGCGTTTTTGCGGGCAGCCCTGCAAAGCCGGAACTGTGTTCTTCACTGGCTTATCCTTACGCGGTGAGCGTACTAACTGATTAATTGTTACCATCTAATCTTGTATCAATAATAAGGTCTATAAATAATAAGGTCGCTTATAAATTCGTCATAAATAACGAAATCCTTCTATAATTTTTGCCTATAACTTTTAGTATATTTTCTATAGCATATCTTTACAGCATACCTTTTAATAATATGCAATAGCATGCCTTTCAATGCCATTTTCACGGCAAAAATATAGCAGGGTAAAATATTATAATAGAATTAACCGATTATTTATCAAAGAATAATAGATTTTTTTAATAAAAATCTCAATAATCTTTTAATAAATAGCTAATATACAACAAGTCATAAACAACAAGCGTAAAATGATTATAACAGCATACTTTTACAGATATGTTAATATTTCATACTATTTAACGAATTATTTTACTTATTTTTAACTAATCTTTCTTCAATATGTCAACTTTACACTATCATATATCAATTTTGAACAGCAATGGCTCTTAAGTGCGGTTTAGTTGGTTTACCTAATGTAGGGAAATCAACCTTATTTAACGCCCTTACTAAATCAGATGTGCCAGCAGAGAATTTTGCCTTTTGCACCATTGACCCTCATCCTGGAGTAGTAAATGTGCCAGATACAAGGTTGGCAAGCATAGCTAAACTATTACAACCAGCCAAGATAGTCCCCACCACTATGGAGTTTGTAGATATAGCTGGCTTAGTAGCGGGGGCGTCCAAAGGCGAAGGATTAGGTAATAAGTTTTTATCTCATATCAGGGAAACTGATGCTATTGCGCATATCGTTCGTTGTTTTGAAGGCGGTGGAATTAATCATACATTGGATAGCATCTCTCCGTTAAGAGATATAGAAATAATAAACACCGAGTTAGCGCTCAGTGATATTGAAGTCGCCACTAAGTCATTGGAAAAACATCGGCGCAAAGCTGGCTCAGGCGATAAAGAGGCAGTTTATTTATGCAATTTCATTGAAAAGAAAATTATACCGCCGCTTAACGAAGGAAGGCAGCTACGTTCTGTGGAACTAAGCAAAGAAGAGCAAGAACTTATTGCTCCTTACGGATTTTTAACTCGCAAACCAGTAATCTACGTCCTTAACCAAAGGGATACTGATAATGTTGACATAAGTGAAGTAAAGAAAATGGCGCAAGAAGAAGGCAGCGGAACTGTTGATATGAACGTGAAAATAGCAGCAGAATTAATGGAACTTGATGATGAAGAAAGAGAGGACTTCATGCAAGGACTTGCCATTAAGGAAACCGCCTTGGACGTATTTATACGCAAATCCTATCAATTACTTGGCTTATTAACTTTTTTTACCGCAGGTCCTAAAGAACTACGTGCCTGGACTCTCAAAAGCGGCGGCACTGCCGTTGAAGCCGCTGGGGTAATCCATACTGATTTCATAAAACACTTTATTCGCGCTGAGGTTATTGCTTACGATGATTATATTAAAAGTGGTGGCGAACAAGAAGCAAAAAAACTAGGGTTATGGCGTCTTGAAGGCAAGGAATATAAAGTCCAGGATGGAGACATGATGTACTTCCGCACTAGCGCTTAGCAGTTAGGAGGGGGGGGTAGATAGGGGCTAACTAGATAGAAGCTAGCTAAATAGAAACTAGATATGAATTACGGGGAAGGAATGGGAACAGTATAAGAAAAGTTATCAAGATAAGCAGCATCTGCCCCTGCATCACCACCGCCATCTTTCCTATAACACCATTCCACAGTATGCACTCCTGTTCTAAAATCGTGGGTTTGCACATCCCAATCCACCTCACCAGAATATCTCCTCACTTCCATACCGTCAACGCTAATAGTTAAATTATCAAATCCTTCATCAGAAGACACCTTAAAATAATAGCTCAACTGTCCGCCTCTTCCACCCGTAGCATCAGCATCTATTCTTGTTACCAGGCAAGTAACTTCGTCATTCCCAATATCTGCGCTTTGTAAAGCATCAACACCATCTTGGGTTTCGCCGATCTGGTTAAACCACTCACCTGACGTAGTTGATGAAAATGTAAAATTATCAATATCCAAAGCGCTGGAATATGCCGCAGGTGAATTCTCTAAGACAAAAGGTCTGGTTACCTGAGATGCCGCAGTGCCTACTCCGAAACACCCATTATCATTACAAGCCCTAATAATATAAGGATACAAAATACCGCCGGCTAACCCGATATCCGTATAGGAATAAGTAAAGGAACTATCAAGGTCTGGCATAGTAACGTTGGCAACAGAAAGGTTACCTCTCAACACCTCATAAAAGCTAGCGCCAATTACTTCATCCCAAGATACTCGCAATGAAGATGAAGATATCTCACTGAAACTAGGTGCAAGTGAATTTAATGTGTAAGAAAAATTATCAAGGAAAACAGCGTCCAATCCTTCTTTATCGCTTCCATTCTTCCTGTAACACCATTCCACAGTATGCACCCCCGACATAAAATCGTGGGTTTGCAAAGTCCAATCTACCTCACCAGAATGCTGTCCCACTTCTGTACCATTAACTCTAATAATTAAGTTATCAAGTCCCATCTCAGAAGACACCTTGAAATAATAGCTCAACTGCCCGCTTCCACTCGCAGCATCTGTATCTATTCTTGTTGCCAAACAAGTGGCCTCATTATCTCCAATATCTGCACTTTGGACAGCATCAGTGCCATCTAGTGTTTCACTAGTTTGATTGAGCCATTCATCTGATGTAGTTGATGAAAAGGTAAAAGTACCAATGTCCAAAGCACTGGAATATGCTGCTGGTGAACTCTCTAAAACAAACGGCTTGGTTGCCCGAGATGTTGAAAAACTTACTGGTAAACAGTTATTATTGCAAGCCCTAATGGCATAAGAATATGAAGTGCCCCCTGCTAAACCAATGTCTATATATGAATAAATCAAGGAATTATCAGGATCAGGCATAGTAACTTTGGCAACAGGAATACCATCCCTCAATAGCTCATAAAAAGTGGCATTAAATATGGTGTCCATTTTTCTATCCCAAAGTATATTAAATCCAGATGAACCCGCAGAACCAAATCTAGGTCTAGGAGAGAGTAAATCATTGCTAATGTAAGAGAAATTATCAAGAAAAATAGTATCTAAGCCACTATTATCACTTCCATCTTTTGTATAACACCATTCAATATCATACGCACCTGTTATCAAATCGTGGGTTTGCAAAGTCCAATCCACCTCGCCAGAATACCGCCTAATTTCTACACCATTAATGCTAATAGTTAAATGGTCAAACCTCTCCTCAGAAGACACCTTAAAATAATATCTCAACCGCCCACTACCCGCAACATCTGTATCTATGGTTGTTGCCAGGCAAGTATTTCCTCCGTCCCCAATATCAGCGCTTCGTAAAGCATCCATACCATCTTGGGTTTCATCAGTTTGGTTAAACCATTCAGCCGCCGTGGTTGATAAAAATGTAAAACCATCAATATCCAAAGCACTGGAATATGCTGCGGGGGAATTCTCTGTGGAAAGCTCTTCGGTTGCCTGAGATTCCACAGAACTGTCTGAAAAACAGTTATCATTATTGCAAGCTCTAATAGTATAATAATATGAAGAGTTACTTGCTAACCCAATATCCGAATAGGAATAAATAGATGGGTTATCATTACTGGGCATAGTAATATTAGCAATAGAAACTCCATCCCTCAACACCTCATAAGAGGTAGCTCCCAATACTTTGTTCCAAAGTATATTCAATACAGATGAACCCGCGTCACCGAACCTAGGCGAAAACGGGCTTAATATATAAGAAAAATTATCAAGAAAAACAACGTCCAACCCTTTATTAACCAATCTATCTTTTGTATAACACCATTCAATAGTATACGTTCCCGTTATCAAATCATAGGTTTGCAAAGTCCAATCCACCTCGCCAGAATACCGCCCCACTTCTTTGCCATTAATGGTAATAATTAAATGGTCAAAATTCTTTTCAGAAGACACCTTAAAATAATAGCTCAACTGTCCACCACCCACAACATCTGTATCTATTCTTGTTGCCAGGCAAGTATTTCCACTACCCCTAATATTTGCACTTTGTAAGGCATCCTCACTATCTTGAGTTTCGCCAGTTTGGTTAAACCATTCATTTATCGTGGTTGATGAAAATGTAAAAGTATCAATATCTAAAGCACTGGAGTATGCCGCTGGCGAGTTCTCTAAAACGAGGGGCTTGGTGGACTCAGATGCCGCAGGACTTTCTGCCAAGCAGATAACATTATTGCAAGCTCTAATCATGTAAGAATATAATCTACCTCCTACTAATCCAAGATCCGTGTAATAGGGATAAGCAGGATCAAGCATAGTAATATTGGCAATAAAAACGTCATCCCTAAATACCTCATAAAAGGTGGCTCCGAATACTTTATCCCAACGCACCTCTAATGCGGATGAAGTCGCGGTGCCAA
Organism: Gammaproteobacteria bacterium; assembly: GCA_965207945.1. Taxonomy (GTDB): domain Bacteria; phylum Pseudomonadota; class Gammaproteobacteria; order CBDBNL01; family JAAOII01; genus JAAOII01. The sequence goes on along the minus strand of OZ242303.1, from coordinate 278,315 downwards.
ACCTAGGGGTTGGAGAGATTAAATTAATGACGTTATAAGAGAAGTTATCAAGGAAAACAGCATCTAAGACACTATTATCACTTCCATCTTTGTTATAACACCAAGAAATAGTATGCGTCCCTGCTATAAAATTATGAGTTTGCAGAGTCCAAGGCATATTGCCAGAGTGTCGCCTCACTTCTACGCCATTAATGATAATGGTGAAGTTAGATTTTTCCTCAGAAGATATCATAAAATAATAATTCAATCGTCCAGCACCTAATACATCTGCATCTATGATTGTTGTCAGACAACTATACCCATAAGGTCCGATATCAGCACTTTGTAGAGCATCCGCACTATCTCGGGTTAAGTCAGTTTGGCTAAACCATTCATCTGTTGAATTTGAGGAAAATGTAAAAATACTAGTATCCAAAGCGCTGGAATATGCCGCTGGAGAACTCTCTAAGGCAAGCGACTTGGTGGACTCAGATGCCGAAGGACTCTTTGCAAAGCAGTGCTTATCATCACAAGCCCTAATAGTGTAAGAATATGAAGTCCCACTGTCTAACCCAATGTCTGTATAGGAATAAACTAAGGCGTTAGTGAAGCGAGTATTAACATCAGCGACAAACACACCATCCCTAAACACCTTATAAAAGGTGGCACCTACTACACTGTCCCAAGATACTCTCAATGAAGATGAAGACACCTCGCTTAATATAGGCGCAAGCAAGTTTAAGGTATAAGAAAAATTATCAAGGAACACAGCATCTGACCCTCTTTTATTGCTTCCATTTTTTGTATAACACCATTCAATAGTATGTGTCCCCGCCATAAAATTGTGGGTTTGCAGAGTCCAATCCATCGTGCCAGAATAGCGCCTTACTTCTCTACCATTAATACTAATAGTTAAATGGTCACCTCTCTCCTCAGAAGACACTTTAAAATAATAGCTTAACCGTCCACCACCGCCACCCACAGTATCTGTATCTATGATTGTTGCCAGACAAGTTTCCTCGTTATTTTCAATATCTGCACTTTGCAAAGCATCAACGCCATCACGGGTTATACTATTTTGGATAAACCATTCATCTGACGTGGTTGATGAAAATGTAAAATCATAAATATCCAAAGCGATAGAATATGCGGATGGCGAATTCTCTGAGGAAAACGACTTGGTTGCCCGATGCAACAAAACACTATCCGTCGAACAATAATAATTATTGCAAGCTCTGACGGCATAAGAATATGAAGTGCCACTCACTAGCCCGATGTCCGCATAAGAATAAACCAAGGGGTTAGTGGGGGCGGACATAGTAACATTGGCAACAAAAACGCCATCTCTAAACACCTCATAAAAAGTAGCACCTAATACTTTGTCCCAAAGTATATTTAGCGCAGATGAAGTCACGTCACCTGGCATAAGCGAGACCGAAGCTAAATCACTAGTATAAGAAAAACTATCAAGAAAAGCTGCATCTAACCCTTCACTAACAACGAAACCCTTCCTATAGCACCATTCAAAAGTGTGTGATCCCGTCGCAAAATTGTGGTGTTGCAAAGTCCAATTTACCTCGCCAGAATACCGTCCCACTATCTCGTTATTAATGGTGATAGTTAAATAGTCGGATCCCTCTTCAGAAGACACCTTAAGATAATAATCCAATGTTCCCGGACCTATGACATCTGTATCTATAACTGTTGTCAGACAAGTAGACCCATAACCACCGACCTTATCACTTTGCAAGGCATCAATGCCATCTTGAGTTGTGGTATTTTGATTAAACCATTCATCAGATGTAGCGGATGCAAACGTAAAAACATCAATATCCAAAGCTCTGGAATACGCCGCAGATGAACTTTCTGAGACAAAAGAATTAGTTGCCCCAGATAGCGTAGGACTCTTTGCGAAGCAGCCCCTATCATTACAAGCTCTAATAACGTAAGAATATGAAGTGCCTCCCTCTAGTCCAATATCTCTATATAAATAAAGATAGGAATAATCAGGATCTGGCATAGTAACATCGGCAATAAAAACATCATCTCTAAATATCTTATAAAAAGTTGCTTCAGAATTTTCGCTCCAACGTAAACTTAATGACGATGAACTCGCATCATAGATCCTAACCGAAAGCGAACTTGAGGTGTAGGTAAAACCATCAAGAAAAGCAGCGTCCTCCTCACCTTCACTGATTCCATTTTTTGTATAACACCATTCAACGGTATTCACTCCTGTTGTAAAATCTATGTTCTGTAAAGTCCAATCCACCTCGCCAGAATGCCTCCCCACTTCTATGCCATTAATGGTAATAATTAAATTGTCAAACTCCTTCTCAGAAGAAACCTTGAAATAATAGCTTAACTGTCCAGGACCCACAGCATCTGTATCTATGATTGTTGCCAGACAAGAATTCCCGAAAGCCCCGATAGCTGCGCTTCGCAAAGCATCATTGCCAGTTAGGGTTTCTATATTTTGGCTAAACCATTCATCTGACGTAGTTGATGAAAATCTAAAAGTATCAATGTCCAAAGCTCTAGAATATTCTGCAGGTGAATTCTCTGCAATGAAAGGCTTGGTGGACTCAGATGCCGCAGGAGCATTTATCAGGCAGTCATAATTATTGCAAGCCCTAATGAGATAGGAATATGAAGTGCTGTCAGCTAACCCAATATCCGCATAAGAATAAATTGAGCGATTAGCTGGGCTGGGTGTAGTAACATTGGCAACAGAAACACCATCTCTAAGCACCTCATAAAAGGTGGCGCCCAATTTTTTGCCCCAAAGTATATTTATTGCAGATGAAGTCACATCCCCGAATCTTGGGGTAGGAGAAATTAAACCATTGACGGTATAAGAGAAGTTGTCAAGAAAAACAGCGTCTGACCCACTATCCATAATTCCATCTTTTGTGTAACACCATTCAATAGTATTAGCGCCTGTTGTGAAGTCATGAGTTTGCAAAGTCCAATCCACCTCGCCAGAATACCGATTCACTTCTATGCCATTAATGGTAATAATTAAATTATCAAATTTCTTCTCAGAGGACACCTTAAAATAATAGCTCAACCGTCCCTCACCCACAACATCTGCATCTATGATTGTTGCCAGACAAGTATTTTCTCTACCTCCAATATCTGCGCTTTGTAAAGCATCAACGCCATATTGTGTTTCGTCAGTTTGGGTAAACCATTCAGCTGACGTGGTTGATGAAAATGTAAAAATATCAATATCCAAAGCACTGGAATATGCGGCGGGAGAATTCTCTAAAACAAACGGCTTGGTTACATTAGATACCTCAGGGCTTATTTTAAAACAGTCCTTATCATTGCAAGCTTTAATAGCGTAAGAATATGGAGTGTCACTCGCTAACCCAATATCTGTATGGGAATAAACAAAAGTATTATCAGAGCGGGGTATAGTAACATTGGCAGTAAAAATGTCATCACGAAAGACCTCATAGAAAGTAGCTCCTAATACTTTATCCCAAAGTATACTTAATGAAGATGAAGTCGCAACGTCAAGTTTAGGGCTAGGAGAGATTAAATCACTGGTATAAGTGAAATTATCAAGCAAAACAGTGCCTGGTTCGCCAGCAACATTCACATTTTTTTCATAGCACCAGGAAATAGCATACGTACCTGATATAAAATCGTGGGTTTGCAAAGTCCAATCTATATCGCCAGAGTATTGCCTTACTTCTTCGCCATCAATATAAATATAGAATTTATGAAAGCCACCAGAAGATATCTTAAAATAATAATTCAACCGTCCAGGACCCACCTTATCTGTATCTATTATTGTTGCTAAACAAGTAATCCCATCAATTCCGATATCTGGGCTTTGTACCGCATCCTCACCATCAAAGGTTAATTCAGTTTGACTAAACCATTCATCTGTTGAGTTTGATGAAAATATAAACTCATCAATATCCAAAGCTTCGGCATATCCCGCAGGAGAAGTTGCAAGGACAAAGGGCTTGGTTGTTTGAGATGCCACAGGACTTTCTGCAAAACAGTACTTATCGCTACAAGCCCTAATCGCGTAAGAAAATGAAGTGCCGCCTTCTAGTCCAAATTCTGTAAGGGAGTAAACTAAGGGATTGCTGGAACGGGCATTAACCGTGGCGACAATAGTGCTATTCTTCAATACCTTATAAAAGGAGGCGCCAATTACCCTATTCCAAGATACCCTCAATGAAGTTGAAGACACATGAGCGAACCTGGGGGGACCTATAGACGGATTAGTGCGTAAGATTGGAAAAATCTCATCGGTACTAAAATTCCAGATGGTCTCGTCCCAGCCAGTATCATATTCGTTAGCCGTAGCAGCAGCAAAGGCATTAGTGACTGTAGCATTTAAGGCGCGCAATTCAACAAGCGTTTGCGCAGTGCCATTGCTGTTAGTAAAACTTCCTTCTGATAATTTACGGCTGGCGTTGTAATAGGAGTTGCCTATAGTAGTATTCCCCTTATATCCTCCAACTAATCCTCCACTAAAACTAATAATGCCGCTAGTAGAAATACTACCTTCAACTACAGAATAAGAATTACTAATTGTGCTATTGTCGGCATAGCCAATCAACCCGCCAGAAGATGAATTAGAATTGGAATGAGCAAGAATATCATCTTGCACTATGGAGTAAGAGTTTGTTATAAAACTATTATCTGCATAGCCAGCTAGCCCGCCAGCAGAAGCGCTGAGGGGAAGTGTGTTCTGGCTTGACACTGCATTAGCAGCACGGGAGAATACATTATCCTCTACCATAGCAAAAGAATTACTGATACTACCTCTATTGGCATATCCTACCAACCCGCCTGTATAAGCTGCGGAACCACTGGAAAAGCTAGAAATATTACCTTGTAGAAAAGCATAAGAATTCTCTATGTCACTCTCAGCAGCATGTCCTATTAGCCCGCCCACATAAGCTATGGAACCGCTGGAAAAACTAGAAATATTACCTTGTAGCAGGACGTAAGAATTACTTACGCTGCTTTCTTTAGCATAGCCAACCAACCCACCAGTAAAAGAATTATTTGAGGAAGAGGCGATATCATTAGCCATAATCATAAGGTTACGGATGACAGCTCCTTCCATATAACCAAACAAACCACTATATGCATAGCCAGAAGTTGTGATACCTTGGACGATGAAGCCATTGCCATCTAAAACACCTGTAAACTTGTTAGACGAATTGCCAATCGGCTGCCAATTGGGCACAGCAGACAGATCTATATCTGCTGTTAGGATATAATTATCGGCTAAAGTGACGGCGTTAGTGCTAATATAGGCAAGCTCCTCATTATCGCTGATGATTAAACGACCAGCATTATCTTTTGCAAAATATTCGGTAGTCGCTGAGCTAGCAGCCGATTTGGCGGAACATCCACCTGGGTTGCAAGCAGAGATGGCATAACTATAAGTAGTCATGCGATTCAGCCTACTGTTAATATAGCTCGTAGTAGGAGTCTCACTGACAGGATCTACGACGCTGTCTCTAAATACTTTATAAGAAGTGGCAGAACTCACATCATTCCAAGATATACGTAAGGAAGATGAACTCAGAACGCTCACTATAGGCGCGTTTGGAACCTCTGGGACTTTGACGCTATTATCAACTACATTTGTTGCGCCACTTCCGTCCTCAGCACTTCCACCGCCGCAGGCAAATAATAAAATGGGTAAAACGACAGAAACAGCCGCAAATATAAATCCCTTCTTCATGTCAATGTTTCAACTAATTTTTATCTTGATGCACAATATATGTATTATAACTTAAACTCTGAAAATAAAATTAGCTATTGTCGGTTACGCGTCCAATCTCTTGCACTATGCTATTATGAGCAGCCAGCTCCTCCGCTGTGGGTTTTATTACGCGAAAAGGTCCCAGTTCTTCAAAGTTTACTTGAGTATTTACAACATCGGTTTTATTTTCCGCCACGTTAAAATCCAAACCTGACTGAGTTAAACACATACTCTCATAAACTCCGCCAAGCAAGCGCGCATCAATCAACGCTCCATGCCCTTTGGCTCTGGCAGAAGAATCTATGCCTAACCTAGCCAGCAATGCATCCAAACTATTTGATTGGCCCGGATACTTACTTTGAGCTATCACAAGAGTATCCTCAACCTTCAAACATAAATCCTCAACTCGGGTAAATTCCCGTCGCTGCTCTTGAGCTAACAGGGCTAACTCAAAGTTCAGATAATACAAATCAAAAGGCGCATTATGGATAATGAGTGTCGCATCACGAATAAACTCTTCAAACTCTTCTGCCACCGTAGAAAATAGCGGCTTATCCTCCAAAAATTTATCACTAATACCATGCACTTTAATTGCATCGGGATGTATCTTTTTTTGTGGGTTCAAATAATAATGAAAAACTCCTTTTTTTTCAGCATTCCTATTTTCTCCAGTGTTGTTATTCTGATATGAACTCTGGGAGGAATCGGCCGGCGAATATTCCAACTCCACTGCGCCAATTTCTATGATGCGGTCATTCTTACAAATACCTGTGGTTTCAGTATCAAGGACTATCCGTCTCATTTATTATTAGCTTGTTGGACGATGCTCTTCTAAAGCGGCACGCGCTAGTTTATCTGCCCGTTCATTCACATCATTATTGTCATGTCCCCTAATCCAATGCCAACTTACTGACATTTGTTGACACAAAGCATCTAATACTTGCCATAGCTCAACATTCTTAACTGGTTTGTTACTGGCAGTTTTCCAATCCTTAGCGCGCCAATTAGTAATCCATTCGGTTATTCCTTTTTGCACATATTGAGAGTCAGTAAAAATCTTTACTTGTTGTCCGCCACTAACTTTCTTTATGCCCTCAATAGCAGCCATAAGTTCCATTTTATTATTCGTAGTTTGCGCAGCACCTCCATAAATAATCTGCTCATTGATACCGGGGTTAATAATTGCCGCCCAACCTCCAGGACCAGGATTGCCCGAACAGGCGCCATCTGTATATATTGTAAACACTGCCATAATGGCTTATTTTATAATAATATTTCCGTATTACCCACTATGATTAAAAAGAAAGGGCGGATGAAGTCACGAATGAGTCCAACCGCCCCGAGTGTTGCGTACCTATGAAATATGCTATGAAATATAAATCTCTCTGGCAGCGAGATGATGGAGGAATAGACGTCTCCCTCTTAATATTGAATTATAAATCTCCCGGGCAGCGAGATGATGGAGGAATAGACGTCTCCCTCTTAATATTGAATTATAAATCTCCCGGGCAGCGAGATGATGGAGGTATGGCTCCCTCTTAATATTGTGCCATTTCAACATCATCTCTACTGCCAGAAAGATCTTCACACTATGAACTATGAAAATCGTTTTGGCTTTATGAATTATTTTAAAAATAACCTCCCAGGAACTAAAATAATAAGCAGCATGACTCCCCCCTTTGAATGTGTCAGCTGTTATCATCTCAGTCGCCAGGGAGGCCTTTCCCCAAATTAAATCTGAACTGGATAATTGGATAAATCTTGATGCAATGAATCTTGCATAACTTGTATGGGATATAGAGAAACATAATGTATGTCCATTGATAAACAATTGCGCAATAGCGTATGCAGCAATCAAACGGATAGCTCCGATTTGAGCACTGATGCCAAGAGCTGCCTCTTTGAGCAGTGGACCAACATTTAGATTGGTATTTGTATTAATCTTAATCCCCATTTATATTCTCTTCTTTCTGCTTGATATGAACATCAATATTTGACAACCATATCATAAAAAATGCCAGTGAATATTCATCTGGCGTCACCATGGCTATAAATATTAAAATATATAATCATCGCGACTACTTATAATTGGAACGGATAAATCCCCCCGTTCTGGCAAGTATTATAACACAGTATTTTAATATTGCAACAGTTTTTAATTATTTTTTTATTATTTGTCATATTGGTTGAAAGTTTGTCGCAAGAATTTATACACCATAATTCAAGCAAATAATTATTGCCCTTGACTTATTAGCGGGGTTTACCTATAATCATTACCATGGATGCAGCTATAAACATAGCAAGGAATATAAGAAGCATCGAAAACATTAGGAACATCAAAAATGATGAGAGGATAAGAGTATGGTAAAGATAGAAGGTATTAAGGATCCAAACGGAGATAACATTTTTTGGTTTATCATCGGCAAGAATAATGACGCCATAGTAGTGGACCCAGGCAAGAGTAAACCAGTATTAAAGTATCTAACAGATAATGGGCTAGTAGCTGACAGTATCTTAATAACTCATAACCATAGTGACCACACCGCTGGTATAAAAGATGTAACCGACCAATATCATTGTCCTGTGCTTGGTCCTGAGAATGAAGACATAGAATCAATAACTCAAGCATTTACCGAAGGCGATTCCTTTGAACGACTTGGAGTTAAATTTGATGTCCTATCCCTCCCTGGACATGCTTCCGACCATATAGGATTTATAATTGACGGCAAGCACTTCTTATGTGGTGATGTTATATTTGGCGCAGGATGTGGCAATGTCCCTGAGGGGACTATGGAGCAGATGTTTGAATCCTTACAAAAATGCGCCGCATTGCCCCCCAAGACAAAGCTTTACTGGGGACATGAAATTACAACATCTAATCTACTCTTCGCCAGCAAGGTAGAACCGGATAACCCCGACCTCCTTAAACGACTAAGCAACACCGAAAAAGTAATACAGCAAAATGGAATAAGCGCTCCAGGTACCCTAGAGGAAGAATTGAAGACCAACCCATTCTTAAGAGTGGATCAAGCAACTATAGTTAAAAATGCAGAAGAGTTTGCAGGTGGCAAACTATCAACTCCAGCAGAGGTATTCAGTTCCCTAAGAAAGTGGAAAGGGTAGGATTGAAAAGGGGGAAATTAAAGGGGGGAGAATTAAAGAATAGATATAATTACTATGTAATTATATCTCCTTCTAACACCTCAGCAATTGCGTCATGAGGGTGTAAGCTTTCCAAATGACGAACCTTAATGCTGACACCGTCCTTAGAAAAACCAGAGAATGCTTTTTGCAGAATCCGCGCCGCATCCTCGCAGAACATAAGATTCTCTCCATTTAAACTTGCAAAAGATTGCTCATCTTCCCGTTTAACTACTGACTGCACTCTAGTTTTAATCGCATCCTCTGCCATGTTGATAAGATGCAAAAACGGAAAATTATCTTGGGATTTCACAACAAGTTTCACCTCCGCAATACTTCTTTGACTATGTGGAGTTGCCATCATTTTCTCTTCATTTTTCAACCACTCTTGTCCTTTTTCCTTAGTAATAGCATTACCGTTGTTAAAGTGCTTAACAAATCTATCACTAATCAGCTGGCGAGATAATGCTGCAGAACAAGGGCAAGTGGAAGAATATATTATCTTAAATTCAATTTGACACTTAATCTTGCCGCCTAAATTAACTAAACTAACCTGGACTGGATAATCCAACCATCCTTTGTGTCCGCTCAAAAGTGATTCCCTTTCAACACATAGGTCAAAATGAATAGACACTTTAGATGAAGTACTATATCCTTCCTGTAACGAGACAAAATCTTTGGTGAGCTGTTCTAAAGTCCCGTAGTTAACTTTTTCTAATAAACTTAGTTTAGTTAAGCTTAAATACATACGCGACATGTGAATACCTCGCGCCTGTGGATCATTCAAATCAACATAACAATCAATTTCAGAGCGCACTTTCTGCACTCCCAAATCCTTATCAGACATTGCAAGAGGCATGACTATGCCCTTCATTCCCACCCAGTTTAATCTTGACGGTTCTTCTGGTTTACTATTTTGTGCCACATCGGGCAATTGAACTTGACTCATAATTTATTTAGAATTCTATTATAGTGGTATTTATATAGTGATATTTACCGATTAAACAAGTTCCATTCTTGCATGCGCGACAACAACTTATCCGAAAAGGTTCCCACCGCTTCATCGCTTGCCTTGCCAAAACGTTCTGCAATATTTTTCTTTTCTCTTACCGACACCTCATATAAATCGGTTTTTTCCGTTTTTAAGAATAAATACTCCTCAGAAGTAATGATCTCATCTGTGAGCTTCATCTTCAGCGCGTCACTACCATACCATATTTCACCAGTTGCCACTTTTGCTATAGAAAGTGATGGACGATATTTCTTAACCATATCTTTAAACAAGCTATGGGTATGCTGCAGATCTTGTTGGAATTTTTTACGCCCCTTAGGGGTATTTTCGCCCACCATTGTCAGGGTTCTTTTGTATTCGCCAGATGTATGATACTCTACATCAATGTTCCCTTTTTTAAGGAGTTTGTTAATATTTGGCACCATTCCTACCACTCCAATAGAACCAAGTATTGCAAAAGGAGCTGCGCATATTTTATCTGCCATAGCCGCCATAAGATAGCCGCCACTAGCAGCCACTTTATCAACGCAAACTGTCAAACTCAGTTTATGTTCACGCAAACGTAATAATTGCGCTGCCGCCAACCCATAAGAGTGAACATAACCGCCACCACTCTCCAAACGCAACACCACTTCTTCTTTTGGTTTGGCAACTTTGATAATAAGTGAAATAGTGTCTGTCAAAGAATTAACATCCGATGCTTTCATATCTCCATTAAAATTAATTACATACGCCACCTTGCGTTCATCCTGTTTCTTCTTTTGCCGTTTTTGAAGTTTGTTAAGTTTATTAAGTTTTTTAGTTTCTTTTTTATCCAGCTTAAGCATTGACTTCCACTCTTTATGAGATAGAACCATGCTTTTAAACTGTCTTTCAATATTCTTTAGTTTCTTATTTAAATGCACAACTTTTAGTTTAGTGCGAGATTCTTGCCCTCGTGAACGCACTGTTGCGGCAATAAAGCCGGTAATCAACACGAATGCTAGTAAGAAGGTAAGTATTTTGGCTACAAAAAGCCCATATTCACTCAGGAATTCCATAATATACAATAATTTTTGATTTATATCTGATCTATAAATAAAGTTTAGCTGACATTAATCACACCAATAACACAACAATACAACTATAATTATCGTGCCTCGTCATTATACTATACTCTATCAAATATACCCCTGTTATAATAATTATGTGAAAAATCACTACTTTATTGCGGACTTACATCTTAGCGCTGAATATTTAGACAGGCACAAGAGCTTCTTGGATTTCTGCCAAATAATGGCATTAAAGAAATCTCAGTTATATATCCTTGGTGACCTCTTTGATGCCTGGTTGGGCGACGATATGATGACAACACAAGAAGAGCAGATAGCAGCTGCGTTATACGCTATCAAGAAAAGCGGTGGACAAGTATTCTTCCAAGCAGGCAATCGTGACTTCCTGATTGGCAATGATTTTTTGAACCTAAGCGGCTGCGTGCTAATAGAGGCAGAAGAAGAAGTTCTGCAAATTAACAACAAAAGGGTCTTTGTTGCCCACGGCGATTCATTATGTATAGCAGATAAAAAGTTTCAAGAGGTTCGCACGTTAACCCGCACTCAACAATGGAAACAACAATTCATCAGCAAAAGCCCCGCAGAAAGAATAAAGTTAAAGCAACAGTATTTTGCAGAAAGTAATGCCCACGTCAATAGCCATGACACAGAAGAGTTATGCATAAACCCTGAATATATTGAGAAGTTATTTATTAAACATGATGCCGACATCTTAATTCATGGGCACCTGCATAAACCTGAACAGTTTGAACTAAATATACAAGGCAAAAAAAGGCAGCTTATATGCTTAGGCGACTGGGGCAACCAAAACAAAGCATGGATTGCATCTATAACAGACAAAGCCGAACTCCACAACTATCCACTTGACAAAATTCAAATTATTTGATAAGTGCTATCAACAAAGCCGAGTCCACAGCTGCATACGCAATTTCTTTACACAAAGTCGCGCCACTGAAGTAACCACTCCGCTTATGCTGGCGCAACGGCTACAAGAACCCCACATAAAGCTTTTTAATATACCGTCATCTGCTACACAGGGAGAGGCAAATCTAAGTTCAAGCAAGAAAACCCAAATAGCAACAGCAGACAATATTCAATACCTCCAAGCATCGCCAGAATACGCAATGAAAGAGCTAATAGCACAGGGGTTTCCAGGGCACATATTTCAAATATGCCAGTCGTTTCGCCAAGGAGAGCAAGGGCGTATTCATAACCCAGAATTTACTATGCTGGAATGGTATCGCATCGGCTGGAGTCAACAAGAGATTCAAAAAGATATACTCTCATTATTGGACACCCTGTTACATGAATACAAGTTACCTGGCACATCCTTTACTATTAACCGTCTAACATACCAACAATCTTTTGAGCAGGCAGGACTTCCCATCCCCTTGCATAGCTGCAGTTATAGCAAAGGATATAGCAAAAAGATGTTACGTAAAAATACCGAAGAGCTGCGAGAGGCAGCAGCGCATGCACTTGCTGCTAACAAGAATGAAAGTGTCAGCAGTGATATTGGCAATAGCGATCTTAAGCATTTACAGCGCAGTCAGATTCTAGATTTATTATTTGGCAGTGTGGTAGCTGAATCACTGAAGTCACTAAAATCACCGCCTGCTGAGCAGGCAGATACCAAGAATAAAAACTTGGTGGCGGATAGCCGTGAATATATGTGCATAGTGGATGAGTTCCCTTGTGAACAAGCAGGGTTTACCACAGTGACAAAAAATCAGGCAGGAGAAAAGGTTGCCAACAGGTTTGAGTTATTTTGGCGAGGAATTGAAATTGCTAACGGCGGAGAAGAGGCAGCGCCCAACAAGATATATACGCAACTTGAAGGAGAAGCAAAAGTAATGATGGATGAAAATGTTAGATTAGTAAAGGATGCTTGGAAAGGATTGCCTCCATGTAGTGGAGTGGCTATGGGAGTGGATAGAGTAGTGATGCTATTGAATAGCAAGGATTCTTTATCTATTCCTTAATATCCCGTAATATCCTTTAATATCCCTTAATATCTCTCCCCCTCCACATCCCCGCGCGAATGCCAACCCAACTTGCTACGACAAGCGCTAAAAAAATCGTAAGAACCATGATGAATTAACGGTACTTTAATGCTATCTTTTTGAATTTCAATTTTATCACCAACATCAGCATTCATCTTGCCCCAGCCATCGGCATAAAAAGCAATACTTTCACCCCCCTTAACCTCAATGGTAATTTTAGCAGAGTCGGGCAGCACCAAAGGTCGGCTAGTCAGATTATGCGGTGATATATTAACCACCTCTATTGCCATTGCTTGTGGAACTATTATAGGTCCGCCAGCTGACATAGCATAAGCAGTACTGCCAGAAGAGGTGGCTATTATTATCCCATCAGACCTTTCGCAATACACAAATTTATCATCTATATATAGTGCCGCCTCCATCATCCTGCCACTACGTGAATGCAGAACTAAATCATTAATGCTGCGATACTGACACAAAACCTCGCCATTACGATTAAGTTTGCCGCACAAGATAATTCTTTCACTGGAAACATATTTGCCTTGAATTATATCTGGTATAACGGAGGCAATATCCGAGCGGGCAACTTCGGTAAAAAAACCTACTCTGCCGCAGTTTATACCAAGTATCGGAATCTTATACTCAGCAGTACTTTTGGCGTGGCGTAAGAATGTGCCATCTCCCCCTACTACAATAATCAACTCACAGTGGTTAGGGATTTCCTTTTCATCAATTGACTTAATATCCCCTAACCCATTAGAATTAAAGTCGCTCGGCGGCGCGCCAATAAAACATATTTCTAAATTAAACTTACTAAAAGTTGCCAACAATTCTTGCAAAGTGTTATTAACCACTTCTTCACCAGATTTTACTGCCAGCCCTATTTTGCTAATTGATTTATTCATCTAATGCTATAGTCAGCAAGTTTATTCTTCAGCACTGATACCCCCTCCTCAAGTGGCACAAATTCAGCATCATCTTCATTACGCGCCTTACATTCAATGCTATTCTTCTCCAACGATTTAGTGCTAACCACCAACCTATATGGAATTCCTATTAGTTCACAATTGGCAAATTTATTGCCAGCACGCAGGTCACGGTCATCAAACAACACACTAATGCCCGCCTGCGTAAGCTCGTCATAAAGACGTTTACTCTGTTGTATTACATTGTCATCCGTAAGAGGCAGCGGGATTAACATAACATCAAAAGGCGCAATCTCTCGGGGCCAAATAATTCCCTTGTCATCATTATTCTGTTCAATGCAGGCGGCAACCACTCTATCAATGCCAATACCATAACAGCCCATCAACATAGCAACCTTATCCCCATTCTCTGTGGTGGTATAAGCGTTTAGTGCTTTAGAGTATTTATCACCCAATTCAAAAATATGTCCCACTTCTATGCCGCGTTTAATTTGCAGTTTGCCGTCTCCCTCAGGACTATCTTCACCAGCAGTTATGTTGCGTAAATCTGCCAGTTGCGGTAAAGGACAATCGCGTTGCCAATTTACTCCTTTATAGTGCTTATCTTGTTGATTTGCGCCGCAAACAAAATCGCTGAGTTGTCCTGCTTCATAATCAGCTATGTAGGGGATATTAAGATTAACTGGACCTAACGAGCCGGGCTTGCATCCCAACACCTTAACAATTTCTTCGGCGCTTGCCATAGTGAAAGGTACTCCCACCTCTGGTAGTTTTTCTGCCTTAACCGCATTCAGCACACGGTCGCCGCGCAGCAATAAAGCAATCAAAGAAGGGTTATCCTCGCTCCAGTCCGCAGCACGCGCCACCATAGTTTTAATTCCTTCACTGGCATGAAAGCCCATTGCTTCTTGCAATGCTTTTATGGTATACATTCCAGGGGTATCCACAAGTTCCAGTTCCATTTTTGCAGCTGGTCTTTCTGTAGTTAATGGTTGGGTTGGCACCAATTCCACATTGGCTGCATACTTGCCTCCCTCGCTAAAAGCAATCGCATCTTCGCCGCAATCTGCCAAAACATGAAACTCCTCCGAACGACTCCCTCCTATGCTGCCAGTATCAGCCGCCACCACTTTAAACTCCACTCCCAAACGAGTAAAAATTTTCAAGTAGGCGTCCCGCATATCTTGATACGTCTCTTGTAAAGATTCTTGATTCACATTAAAACTATAGGCATCTTTCATAGCAAATTCACGCCCACGCATTACGCCAAAGCGCGGACGAATTTCATCGCGAAATTTGGTATGCATTTGATAAACCTTAAGCGGCAATTGCTTATGGCTACTTATTTCATTGCGGATAATATCAGTTATAACTTCTTCATGAGTGGGTCCCAAGCAAAAATCCCGTTTATGTCTATCAACCAAACGTAGTAGTTCTGGTCCATAATGCTTCCAACGCCCTGATTCCTTCCATAGTTCACTGGGCTGCAGGCAAGGAAGTCGCATCTCTAAAGCGTCAATATTACTCATTTCCTGGCGTACTATATCTTCCACGCGGCGGAATACCCGTAACCCCAAAGGCAACCAGCTATACAGCCCGCTGGCAAGGCGGCGCAACATCCCCGAACGAATCATAAGTTTATGACTCGCCAGAATTGTGCCGGCTGGATCCTCCCTTAAGGTAGGTAAAAAGAATTTACTTGCATACATAATGTTATAGCATTATAGCAAGGTAGGCGAGAGTTATAAAACTATAATAACTTTAATTCACACTTTAATTTTTACCTATTAACGCTGAGCGGCTACACCGCCAGGTGTACAGGTGAGGGCTGGATATTGGGAAGCAGTGCCAAAGTCCCAAGCAAAGGAACCATCACATCTGAACCTTGTTGCCCAAGTTAAATAAATACCCACAGAATCTGTTGGACCCTGTAAGTCAGTAGTGGTTTTGGGGTCACCATAATCACCTACCGTTATACCGCTGGTGGTGCTGTCCCAATAGGACGAAGTGATGGTGGCATCCGTCCCATTACCAACCAGACCGCCGACATTAGAAGCCCCGCTCACATTATCGCTAACAGCATAAGATGAGACGATCCTGCCTCCCTCCCCATAGCCAACCAAACCGCCGGTGTTATTAGTCCCACTCACTACCTCGCTCACAGCATAAGACGAGAAAATCCAGCTTTCCTCCCCATAACCAACCAGACCACCTACATTAGAAGCCCCGCTCACATTATCGCTAAAAGCATAAGACCAGGCGATTTGCCCATCTTCCGCATAGCCAACCAGACCGCCGGATTCATCCTCCCCGCTGATGTCTGCGCTCACAGCATAAGACGACGTGATGAGGGTATTCCCCCCATCACCAACCAAACCGCCAACTCTATTGCCTGAGGCATCAACCTCTCCTTCTACGGAACTATTGCTAATAATTGCTCCTCGAGCATAACCAACCAATAGCCCCACATTACGCCCGCCGTCACTAATATTAGCAGAACGGATATTAATATTGCGCAAAACAGAATCAGAGCTGATTGCCCCAAATAAACCTGACGCATTATCATAATCGCCCTCAGAGTTTGTTATAGTAAGGTCATAGATTACATAACCATTACCGTCAAAAATGCTATTAAATAACACGGCTGTATCTGTACACCTGGAAGAAGCATAAGTAGGGCAGCTGCCAATTGGCTGCCAGTCATCACCATTATAATCATCAAGGGATATATCTGCGACAAGCTCATAGCCATAGCATTCTGTGAATCCTTTTTGTCCGCCACAACCGTCACTATTTCCGGCAAAAGATTCGCCAGTAAGGTTTGCTCGCACCTGGTCTAATTCCGTAGCATTATGTATGTCTATTAGTCCATTGCCATCATCATCAACATCTTGACCCGCAGAACGGCAACCATCACCGTCCGCATCTGTTAATGCATCTGAACGCCAGTCAGTTAATCCCTCTGGTTGTGCATCGCAAGCATCCGCATTATCTCCAATCCCATCGCTGTCTGTATCAGTATCTTCCGTGGGATTGAACGGGAAAGCGTCTGCTGTATCCAAAGTACCATCATTATCATCGTCTCTATCTGTTATGTCTGGCGCACCATCGCGATCAGAGTCAAAATTGGGCGGGCAAGTAAGGACTGGGTATTGGAAAATAGTCCCAAAGTCCCAAGCAAGGGAACCGTCGGCACACATTGTTGTCCAAGTTGCATAAATACCCACAAAATCGGTTTGCGATTGCAAGTCACGGATAGTTTTGGGTTCACCATAATTATTTGCCATTATATCACCAATGTGGGTCTCCCAATAGGAGGCGGTAATATCAGTGTTACTATCCCCATCACCAATCAGACCGCCGATATTAGAATCCCCTTTGATATTACTGCTCCTGGAATAAGACGAGGTGATGGTGACACCCATCCCAGCACCAACCAGACCACCAACATATTTATCCCCGAACACCTTCTTACTAACAGCATAAGACGAGTCGATATCAGCATCACTCCCATCACCAACCAGACCGCCGACTCTTTCACCCTTCCCCTCCCCATTCACAAGCCTGCTTTCAGCATAAGATGTGGTGATGGTGGAACCCCTCCCATCACCAATCAGACCTCCGATAGAACTACGCCCTCTGACAGACCCGCTTTCAGCATAAGACGAGGTGATGGTGGCGCGCAGCCCAGCACCAATCATACCGCCAACGCCGTTGCCCTCCCCTACCACAGAATCTATATTAGCATAAGACGAGGTGATGGTCACATCCTCTCCCCAACCAACCAAACCGCCAATAGGAGCGGGTCCCGTAACAACCATGCTCATAGCATAAGACAAGGTGATATTAGCAGAGCTCCCAGCACCCACCAGACCGCCGATGTCTCTATTCGTCCCGATAACATTCGTGCTCCTAGCATAAGACGAGGTGATGTTGGCATTCCTACCGTCACCAACCAAACCGCCGACATAAACATCGCCACTGACAGCCCCCTTTCTAACATAAGATGAGGCGATGTTCGCATACTGCCCGTTACCAACCAGACCACCGACACTTTCACCACTCCCGCTCACAGACCCATCTGATGCAGAACTATTTATAATGTTCGCATCTCTCGCATAACCAGCCAACATACCCACATTATTGTTAGCACCCGTAATACTGGAGGAATGTATGCGAATATTGCGCAATTGCGCATCAGAACTGATTGCTCCAAACAGACCAGCCGCATTGGTATAGACACCAGCAGGGTTTGTTATAGTAAGATCGCTGATTATATAACCATTGCCGTCAAAAGTGCTATTGAATAACGCGGCTGTATCTGTACACCTGAAAGGTTTAGAATCATAAGTAGGGCAGCTGCCGATTGGCTCCCAGTTATAGTAGCCGAAGAGGGATATATCTGCGACAAGCTCATAGCCATTGCATGCTGTGATATCCTCGCCCATAGTGCCCTTGCCGCAACCGTTTGTATTGCCGAAACTTTCCGAACTGGCTTTGGAGCTTTTACCCTGCAGATTATAACGCACCTGATTTAGTTGCGCCGCTGTGGCAATCTCTATCAGTCCATTGCCGTCATCATCCACATATACAAAATTTGGAAGATCAAGAGTTAAACCAATAGATGCCTCAGTGCCTCCATTGACAGCATAAATATCACTCAATGTTAAACTAACAGTAAAGATATAGTTTTCTCCATTCATTAGTTCTTTTATAGTATGCGCAGTGGCATTCGGAGCTATTTCGATGCTCCTTCTTGTTAGAGCTGCGCCATTAGAACTAATTCTTTGGTAGCTTATGCTAATGCTCGTTATTTGCGCATAAGGATTATTCCAGCTAATATTGGCTTCTCTATCACCAGAAATCGCCTGTAATTCTGTAACTGCATAAGAACGTTGGGCTGTTGCACGAGAACGTTGGGCTGTTAATTCGCCATGCGTGCAGGTGAGGGCTGGATACTGGAAACTAGTGCCAAGATCCCATGCTGGGGTCCCATCATCGCACTCAATATCCTCCCAAGTTGTATAAATACTACTTTCAAAATTTGTTGGCAATTGCAACTCACGGGTAGTTTTCGGCAAACCATAACTGCCTTCCGTTATACCGCTGGTGATACTGTCCCAATAGGATGAGGTAATGGAGAGGGGAGTTCCACTACCAATCAGACCGCCGACACTATTAGTTCCGCTCACTAACCCGCCAGAAGCATAAGACGAAGTGATATTAGCACCACTCCCATCACCAACCAGACCGCCGATACTATTAGCCCCACTCACTGACCCGCCAGAAGCATAAGACGAAGTGATATTAGCACCACTCCCATCACCAACCAGACCGCCGATACTATTAGCCCCACTCACTGACCTGCCAGAAGCATAAGACGAGGTAATGCTCGCGCCCCCGCCAAAACCAACCAGACCGCCGACTCTACTAATCCCGCTCACAGACCCTCCAGAAGCATAAGACGAAGTGATATTAGCACCACTCCCATCACCAACCAGACCGCCGATACTATTAGTTCCGCTCACAGACCCGCCAGAAGCATAAGACAAGGTAATGCTCGCGCCCCCGCCAAAACCAACCAGACCGCCGACTCTACTAGTCCCGCTCACAGACCCTCCTGACACAAAGCTATTTATAATACTCGCGCCTCTTGCATAACCAACCAATATGCCTACATTAATATCGGCTCCAGTAATACTGGCGGAATGGATGTGAATATTGCGTAATTGCACCCCAGGACTGATTGCTCCAAACAGACCTGCCGCATCGGTATAGGGGACAACAGGGTTTGCTATAGTGAGATCGCTGATTGTCCAACCATTACCTTCAAAAGTGCTGTTGAATAATGCACTTACGGGTTCACAAGCATTGTAACTGAAAATAGTGCAGCTGCCGATTGGCTCCCAGTTATTGTAACCAGCAAGAGATATATCTGCGACAAGCTCATAGCCGTTGCATGCTGTGATATCCTCGCCTTCCATAGTGCCGTTACCACAGCCGCTGATGTTGTTAAAACCTCCCGAACTGGCTTTGGAACTATTACCTAGCAGATTATAACGCACCTGATTTAGTTGCGCTGCTGTGGCAATCTCTATTAGTCCATCGCCGTCATCATCTACGTCTAATACATCAAGTACATTATCGTTATCATCATCTGAGTCAGCATTATCTCCCGTGCCGTCATTATCTGAATCTACGCTCTCAGTGGAGTTAAAAGGGAAGGCATCCGCATTATCTCCAACGCCGTCATTATCATCATCAGGGTCTACAAAATCAGCTAAACCATCGCCATCATTATTAGGACCAATAGCTACACTAATAGATGGCGCTGCGCCTTCCTTGCCAGCATAAATGCCGCCCAATGTTAAATTAACAGTAAAAGTATAGTATTTTTTATTAGTTAGTTCATCTATAGTAAGCCGCACATTGGCATTCGGTGCTATTTCGGTGATGCTTTTTATTATTGGAGGCGCTCCATTAGAACCATTACTTTGATAGCTTATACTAATGTTTGTTATTTGCGCATGAGGGTTATTCCAGCTAATATTGGCTTCTTTATCACCAGGAATCACCTGTAATCCTGTAACCGCATAAGAACGTCCAGCTGTTGCACGAGAACGTTGGGTTGTTAATTCGCCAGATGTGCATGTAAGGGCTGGATACTGGAAACTAGTACCAAGGTTCCAAGCACGGGAACCATCCGCACACATAGTTGTCCAATTTCCATAAATATCCGTAAATTTGGTTTGCGATTGTAAGTTATAGGTGGTTTGGGGCAAACCATAATTGCCTTCCGTTATACCACTACTACTGTTGTCCCAATAGGAATAGGTGATGAGGGCAAGAAAACCATCACCAACCAGACCACCGACACTATTAGTCCCGCTCACTGTATCGCTCACAGCATAAGACGAGGTGATGGTGGCAAAACTTCCTCCACCAACCAGACCGCCGACACTATTAGTCCCGCTCACTGTATCGCTCACAGCATAAGACGAGGTGATGGTGGCACCTTCCCCAGAACCAACCAGACCACCGACAAAATCACTCCCTCTCACTCCCTCGCTCACAACATAAGACGAAGTGATGCTCGCGCCATCCCCAGAACCAACCAGACCACCGACAAAATCACTCCCTCTCACTCCCTCGCTCACAACATAAGACGAAGTGATGCTCGCATTATCCCCAAAACCAACCAAACCGCCGACATTAATTCTCCCGCTCACAGCCCTTCCATCAGCAGAAGACGAGGTGATAGTGGCAAAACTTCCATCACCAATCAGACCGCCGACACTATTGCCAGCCCCCCTCACAATCACGCTTGACATAAGGCTATTTGTAATGCTCGCACCTTCCCCAGAACCAACCAGACCGCCGACAAAATCAACCCCGCTTATATTCCCGTCTAACACAAGGCTATTTGTGATGCTCGCACCACCCCCATAACCAACCAAACCGCCTACATTTATTCTCCCCTTCACAGTCCCGTTAACAGCATAAGACGAGGTAATGCTCGCACCATCCCCATAACCAACCAACACACCCACATTAGTGTCAGCGCCAGTAATATTGAAGGAAATGACGTTAACATTGCGTAATCGCGCAGTAGAGCTGATTGCTCCAAACAGACCTGCCGCATTGGCATAGACGCCAGCAGGATTTGTTATAGTAAGATCTCTGATTGTATAACCATTACCATCAAAAGATGCATTGAAGAATGTGCTTTTATTAGTGCAAGCATTGGTAGAACAGCTGCCGATTGGCTCCCAATTGTCATAGTCGGCAAGGGATATATCGGCACCAAGCTCATAGCCGTTGCATTCAGTGATGCTCTTACCATTACCGCAGCCATTAGCATTGCCTATGCTTCCCTGGTTGGGAGTGATACTGCTGCCTTGAAGATTATAGCGCATCTGATTTAATTGTGCCGCTGTGGTAATCTCTATCAGTCCATCGCCGTCAGCATCCACGCCTGCACCACCGCCATCGCCAGCACCACCGCCATCGCCAGCACCACCGCCACCAGCGGCACAAGCAACAAGTGTAGTTAACAACAACAGCGTTGCTAAGGATAGCATTATTGAACGGGCGCTACTTAAAAACCTCCCGCATGAAGATTCAAATATTCCAACTACTTGCGATAGACGGCAACTTATCGAATAATTAGAGGAAAGATAAAATCTATTCATAACACTTCATTATACAACGGACTTCTATTTTTATACTATATACCTTTATAGATTTAATGATGCTTTGTTTAGCGATTCCAAGGTGCCCAAGTCAAGCCACTTGCCTTGATGAACTTCACCGCTCACTTGATTATGTTGTATTGCTTTATCCAGCATATTAACCAAGGAAAATGGTTTGCTCCCCCCATATTCCCTCCCCCTGGCATCAAATAAGCGCGGATTAATGATACTTATTCCACAAAAAGTATAATCATTGCCAGGAATAACTAAATTATCGGTAAGCGAAAAATCCCCATCAGCGCTTGCGGCAGAAGGGACCAACAATAGATGAGCCAGCACCGACTTATGGCTATTTTGGTTGTTTTGGTTATCTTGGCTACACCTGCTAATAAATCTACTTAGGTTCACATCATGCACCAGGTCGCAGTTTAGCAACAAAAATGTCTCATCCCCTAATAAAGGCAAAGCATTAAGCACGCCACCGCCAGTCCCCAGCATATCATGCTCGCGGCTATATTGAACCCTCAGCCCCCATTTATCCCCTGCCCCCACATAATCGGCAATCATCTCGCCTTTATAGCACAGGTTAATAACGCAATCCGTGATACCTGCGGCGCGCGCTCCCATCAAAGCATAATCTATCAGCGGTTTGCCATTAACCTCTATCAAAGGTTTAGGCACTTTATCCGTTAGGGGCTTCAACCTTTTCCCATATCCAGCGGCAAGGAGCATAGCTTTCATCACTCTTATTATATGCGGGAGGACTTAATTTTTAAAACTTCCGCAAGGGTAAGATAAAATTAGTTGAATGCGGGGCTTGAATATTGCCAGATAACCCATATAAACAAATAACTACTATGAATAATAATGAAATATGGTGATACGCCATATTGATTATTCGTTTATTAAATAATTAACAAATGGTTCGTAGTATGAAGAATAATAATATCAAGAAGAATAATGTCAAGGATAATAATGACATTTCCTCTCTGGTGAAGACCACGCAGAAGGTAATAGAGGATTATGATAAGCAGATTAAAAACAACCCCAACTCTGTCCATCTATATAACAAAAGGGCTTACGCTAAGATGCGTCTCGCCGATATGCAACTTAAAGAAGGCAACAACGACTCAGCCGAACACAAAGCTAGAGATACTGCCGAATCCCTGCTGCTTAGCGCGTTAGAGGACTGTGATACTCTGATAAGCATGGATAAGAACGACTTTGATTCTTATATCAACGGCGGTCTCATCAAGGAAAAACTGGCAAATATTCAGTTAGAGAAAAACAACATAAACAACGCCAGAAATCTACTAAAAGAAGCAATCCATAATCACGACAAAGCAATTAGCATTGAAGAAGGCATCGCCTCAATTTACTGCATACGCGGCAATGTTAAGCAATCACTGGCATATTTAGAGAAAAAAGCCGGCGCCCCGCTTCTAGCAGAACAGCTCACCCACGCTGGCATCAAAGATTATGATTCCTCCATCAAACTGGGGGATAAAAAGGCCTATGCATCAAGGGCTGCGGCGCGGGTAATCTTGGCATTGCATAAAAAAAGGAAAAGTAAAATGATGGATGCCGAAGTTCTGTTGCTATCCGCAATAGAAGATTATGACCAAGCAATTAATTATGATGTGGAAAAGCCCAAGCTATTTTACTTGCGCGCCGAAGCGAAAGGTTTGCTTGCCGAAATAGAGTACCGCAAAAGGGAGCCCGCCAACCTAAATGCCTTAGTGGACTCCGCAATTGCCGACTATCATAAAGAACTTGACAGAGATCCCGACTTCCTCTATGCTTGGACTGGAATTGCCTGCAGCAAGTATTTATGCGCAGATTCCGAGTTCCTGCGCGGCAAACTAGCCAAAGCGCGTAGCACAATTGAAGAAGGCGTCGCCGCCTGTAATAAGGCAATAGATATTAACCCCGATGATGTATCCGCCTATTATGAACGCGCCTATCTTTCATTTTTGCGCGCCGGCGTTGAAGAAAGGGATAACAACATCCCCTTAGCCCGTCAGCTGATTAAAGCAACTATTAAGGACTGGGACAAAGCTATAAGTATTGACCCAGATAATGATAGATTGCGTAATCACCGCAACAATGCAAAAAAGTCACTTGAGTCCATCAGCAGCGACGATGATAAAAAGCAGCAAGTTGCCGACACAATAGTGGATGTGCGCTCCTCTTTGGGGGGCAATTCGCCAAAAGATAAACATTGAGGCGGGTATATACAGACGAATTTACAAACGAATTATTAAGTGTTCGCGATAGTGTTTCATCTCCTTAATGGATTCTAAAACATCAGACATTGCAGTATGAGCTTCTTTTTTAGTGATGTTATCAACGATTGCCGGATTCCATGCTGAAGCGGCAATTTTAAAAGATGATACGTCCAAATTACGATAATGAAAGTATCCTTCCAAACGGGGCATGTAACGGCGTAAAAACATTCTATCCTGATGAACACTGTTACCACACATAGGCGATGTAAAGGCCTTTACATGTTGCTGTAGAAAATCTAAAGTTTGTTGTTCGGCTTGCGCCTCATTCACCTTGCTATTGCGAACTTTCTCGGTTAGCCCCGAGAGTTCATGCTGCTCTTCCGACCAGGAGTTCATATTATGTATGACTTCCTCTTCTTGGAAAATTGCAAGGTCAGGACCTTTGCTCAATATATTCAAATTGCTATCTGTAATAACAGTCGCTATTTCTAAGATGCTATCTTTGGTGTAATCCAGCCCTGTCATTTCAAGGTCAATCCAGATTAAATTGCCAACTGGAGTTACTTCCATTTAATTCTCCTAATTTAATAATTGTTATACCACTTATATACTACTTAGCGATACTCAACAGCCAAGCGTCCAACCACATAAGCATACAGTAGTAGATGTTGACGCAATAAGTAAATGTCACTAAAATTAATACTGGTTATTTTACCAGATATATATATATTATCATCAAGTTGTAATTGCATCAGCTGATTAACTTCTGCCAGAGCATCCTGTTGCTGCTGCTCCAGATTCATTGTAACGCCCTGCTCAAGCACCTTAACCAATGGAGCATATACCGCCCAGGTTGCATAAGACCAAAAAGCATTATCTAGTTCGCGGCTATATGAAACATCTTTAATAGTAATATTAAGGGCTTCAGGGTCATAATTTAAATTCGCATAAACATAAAAATCACCATTTACATTAAAAAGGGGCAAGCTCCCACGCAAAGCAACATTAACTCCCACCACTATCCTTTCGCCAGAAGGATAAAAATATATCTCGTTTATAGTGGCATCCTCATATATTAAACTATCCTTAATATCAATAACTCTCCCTTTCAATTCTTTGCTGGCAGTGGCGGCGACCACCTCGTAATCTAACGCCAAAGGAACTGCCAAGCGAAAGTAATTACTCGGCGGCTCCTCAGTGGAAAGGTCAGGTAAATCATATTTGTTAGGTTGTGGCTTATCACCCAAACTCACAAGGGTACGGAACTTTATTGCTGGCTGCAATGATAAAACATTATCTTTAGTTTGCCAAGGAGGGAAGAATATGCTTTGCGGTGATAGCCAAATCCAGACAGAGGGGTCATCTGATACTTGAACTGGTGTTTGAATATCATCCCAAAACTTTGCCAATTCAGCGCGCAAGTCCAGTTCTTTTTCCAAAAATTCTTGAGCCGTCTCTTGGCTTATTTTAAGTAGCTCTTCTGTTAGTGGTTTGGAAATATAATCTGGGGCATTGACTCGCTGATTGAAAATAGTGAAAGTTAAATCTTTATGCCACTTATAGGATGTTTTAACATCAGTAACAACTTTCCATTCGTTGGTTATGTGAGCATTAGCATCAACAAATAAACTAATGTCGCCACGCACCTCAGTGGAGGCAACCTTTAATCTTGCCCATTTAATGTCACAAATAAACTTAACTGGGATTTCTATGCTAATAAAATCGTTGTTGCCAGTTAACCCCACTGGACGCGGAGATACATCACAATTCAAAATAATATCACCAAATACTTTGCTAACTTCCACCCTATCTTGCACGTTAATTTCATCGGGAAGTTCTGCGTTAAGTTTTTCTTGCATAACCTGCATATCCAGTTGCAGAGGAACTGTAAAATAAGAGCTGGGCAGAGATGGCGCTTTATTGATGGTGGCATTAAACGGCGGCTTTAAGGATAGAGATGCTGGTTTTGAGTTAACGAAATAATAAAAACTAGCTGCCGCCAGCACAACCAGGAAAGTAATTAACGTAAATAAAAATGTGAGTGATAACTTAACCGCTTTTCCTATTCTATTGCCAGTTATATTTCCAGTCCTACTTCTAATTCTATTTTTAGTTTTACTACTCTTGGGCTTTAATCCGCTATGTGATTCATCCCGCAATTTTTTATCCATAATAATACCTCATTATATACCAATATATTGGTATATAATGAGGTAGTTAAAAGCACCTTCATATTATATTAATTATTAAAGCAATCTCTCAATGAATACTCCAATCCATCAGATAACCAGCGAACAAAGACAATGGCTTAATAATCAGCTGCTTCATATAGGCATAAGCACCTGGGAGTTTGGCGACTTAATAGCTGATGCCAGTTTCCGTGCCTATAGTAGAATACTCCATCCACGCGGTAGTTTGATACTGATGCATTTCCCTCCCGCTAAAGAAGATGGCAGGCGTATAGTTGAAACCTCTAATTTTTTTGCCGACAACGGAGTGCAAGTGCCAAAGCTGTACGCACAGGATGTAAATCTTGGAGTTGTACTACAGCAGGATATGGGCAAAGAGCTGCTATCTCTACGCAACGCAAGCGGGGTTAATACTAATTTATACAAAATGGCTTTAGAACAACTTAAATTAATTCAACAGCTGGATGCCTCACAATTTGGGTCGTTGGATAAAGAAAATCTCATGGAAGAAATGCAGCTCTTCAGCAAATGGTTTGTGAGCGATTGGTTGCGCTGCGAGCAAGAGGTTAATCTGCAACAACTTAATGAACTATACATACAATTGACTAGCAAGATACTTGAGGCACCGCAATGTTGTGTGCATCTTGATTTTCATTCACGCAATTTATGTGTTGTAGCAGCAACCAAACAAGAGAATGGAACACCAGGTGGCGGCAGTGGTGATAAAAAGTATGGCAAGGAGCTCGATAAAGAACATGAGTATATAGGCATATTGGATTACCAAGATGCTAGGCAAGGGCACTTTTGTTATGATGCTTGGTCTTTGCTACGAGATGCCTATATACTTTTACCGCAGAATATCTTTGATAGTTTGCTTGATGATTTCATTGCAAATACTGCTGAAAGATTTAACTTAGAAGATAAAGATTACATTACCGCGCAATTTAATTTAATTGGAATTCAACGTTGCCTTAAGGTTTGCGGAATTTTTGCCCGCTTATCTCTACGCGATAGCAAGGCGGGTTACTTGCAGCATATTCCTTTGGTGATGGACTATTTGCAAGGGGCGATTAGTAATTTATCAAATTATGTCAACAAGCAGGGCGAGGTAATTATTGCGGATGATGCTTTATTAGTCCCTGTTTTTGAAATACTCAGTAAGAAAGCGCGGGATAAGTTGGCACTTATATAGTATAGCTATTACCAGTTTTTACCAGTAGTTTTCTGTGGTTATATGTCCAGGAGTTCGGCGACGATTACGAGTGAACCCTCTTGCCTTCATTACCCCCTGCACATCTTTTAACATAGCAGGGTTTCCGCATAGCATTATATGTGTATCACTTGTATCCATTTTTAATTCAGCTCGTTCTTCTAATGCTCCGCTTTCAAGAGCTGCAGGTATGCGACCAGGCAAGGCAAAATCTGTTTTCTCGCGACTAACGAATGGAATATACTGCATATTCTTATGCTGCGCCAATAATTTATCTATCTCCTCTTTATAGGTTAATTCATTAGCGAAACGCGCTGCATGAACTAATACCACATCAGTAAATCTCTCCCAGGTTTCAGCGGTCTTTAATATTGACAACAGCGGTCCTATTCCAGTGCCAGTTGCCATCAGCCACATCTTTTTATGATGGCGCGG
Organism: Gammaproteobacteria bacterium; assembly: GCA_965207945.1. Taxonomy (GTDB): domain Bacteria; phylum Pseudomonadota; class Gammaproteobacteria; order CBDBNL01; family JAAOII01; genus JAAOII01. The sequence continues at coordinate 250,202 of OZ242303.1, read as the reverse complement.
AACTTCTTCTAACACCAAAAAACCACTAATCAAATCCGAAACATAGATAGAATCTCCTGCTTGCAGTTCGTTCAAAGGTGGCGACAGAATTCCGTCTTCCACCAAAATAGAATAAAACTCTAAATATTCTTCATCGGGAGCGTTTACTAATGAATAAGGACGAGCAATCAACTCATCCCCCACCTTCAGTGCTATGCGGGTAAATTGCCCTGCAGTAAATGAAGGGTAATCTTTAACCTTCACTTTAATTGAGTAGAGTGTATCTGTCCAATGACGATTTTCTATAACTGTCCCTTCAAGCCAATTTGCCATTATTTACTGTAGTTAATTATGTAGTGTGTTATTGTCAGAATTGTGAGATTAAGATTCACTGATAACAAAATCAGAGGAAGTTAAAATAGAAAAAACTTCAATGGAATACTTCTTCTTAAGCATATCAATACCGCCTGCTTCTCTATCAACCAAAGTAAGCATAGCAAGCGGCTTATAGCCAGCTTCCATAAATGCATCACAGGCATTGGCAATAGAGGCACCGCTAGTTATGACATCTTCCACTATTAAAATATTCTTATCTCCATCGTTTATTTTGTTTTCAATGCGACTTGCGGTGCCGTGTTTTTTGACTGCGGAACGGACTATGCTACCCTGAGTAATAGTCCCGTTGTTAGCGGCGCTATACATAGCTATAGCCGCGGTAATAAAATCTGCGCCCAGAGTTAATCCACCCACTACGTTTGGTTGCTGTGGTAACTGCGGAACGATGTAATCGCATACATATTTAGCAAACATATTAAGGAAAGCCCCGTCAAGAGTTGCTTTTTTACAATCAAAGTAATAGGCAGAACCCGAACCAGAGCTCAATGTAAAATCTTTTCCGTCAAGTAAACAGTAGCGCTGAATATGTTCTCTCATATTAGAATGTAGTCCCTCAGCCGCTTGTTGCGTTAACTGGTTTTGTGTTGTCATAGAATTAAATTATAAACCTTTATAATAAGTTTTGATTATAATATGGCTATGGATGATAAAAATTTTTTACTCATGCCTCGCTCTTTAGGGCTGTGGCAATCGGTTGCCACTTTGGTTGCCTCGGCTGCTGGCATCTGGATACTCTTTAGCCCAGTTGAAGCAGTTAGTTGGTCTGGCATAGCAGGGCTAACTGGTTATGCCTTAGGGCAGGCAATTCCGCTTATCATCATCTCATTTATGGGTTTGCGTCTGCTTAGAACCCTGCCGCAAGGACACACCTTGCCGCAATGGGCTCATAGCAGATACGGCAGAGTAATGAGAATTACCACTCTGCTAATCTGCATATTTTACATGGCAACCTTTCTTACTGCAGAGCTAACTGCCATAGGCAAAGCAGCAGGATTACTCACTAACATCCCAGATTGGATGGCTGTTGCAGTAATTGCCTTAATTACATGGGGCTATACCAATCGCGGTGGCTTTAAGATGGTGGTATGGACCGACATAATTCAGTTTGCAGTGATGATACCTTTACTCATCATCATATTCATCATAACTATGGTTACTGCGATTACTGCCCCCGAGCCATTTTGGGGTAGGATTATGACAGAAGAACCTCAGTTGCTATCAGTATCTCATCTTCCTGGTATTGAGTTTGGTATGACTTTAGTGATTGCTATAGCTGCGGCGCAGGTTTTCAATCAAGGGCTGTGGCAGCGGGCTTATTCTTGCCGCAACGAAAAAACAATGAGTCAAGCATTCTTCATTGCCGGCATCATAATGATACCGCTAATTTTTATCACAGGTTTTTTAGGGCTCAGCGCTCGTGATGCTGGATTAGGACTTGAAGATCCTGAAGTTGGAATATTTGAGCTGATGATAAACAACAGTCCGCTATGGCTAACCATATCCTTTGCTGTTGCCGCTTTAATGTTAGTAATGAGTAGCATGGATACAATGCTCAACGCACTAAGCGGCTTGGTGGTTGAAGAACTATCATTGCATAAAAAGGGCAATAGCAATAATAATGACTTTACTATTAAGATTTCTCAGGCAAGAATTGCAACCAGTGTGTTTGCTTTGATTACTGCTCTCATCGCCACCCAAGGATATAGCGTGTTGTACTTGTTCCTACTGGCAGATTTAATCTGCGCTGGTACTGCTTTCCCTTTATTCTTTGGTTTATATTCAAAGCGGCTGAGTCAGGCAGGAGCACTAAGCAGCGCTATTTTAGGAATTAGTTGCGGGATATTATTTATGCTGCGTCCCGATTTTACTCCGTTGATAAATAACCCATTGGGCAGTTCATGGCTGCTAAGTTTTGCTGCCGCCGCAATCACATCTTGTATTGCAACATTAATATTTGCTTATCTATTTTCTGGCGGCAATAAGCTTATCGGGGTGATTGCTAAACACCCCTCTAACTCCCCACCTGAATAGGGCCTGCATCTCCTGCGGATTATCAACCGTCCAGCATAATACTGGAACTGCGCTTTTATAAGCCCCCCTTGTATAAGCCAGCCATTCTTCCATCCATTTTTCGTTTAGCGAATCGGCATACAGATGAACGGCAGCGGCGTCTAATTCCTGAACCTTGCGAACCACCTCAGCAACAGGAGGTAATTCATAATACAACAAAGCCAACGGCAACTCGTCATCAATGGCTTTGACATTTGCCAATATGCTATGGTCAAAGCTTGAAATAATAATATTGCTATATAAGTGTTTAAATTGGGGCGACTGATTTTCTTGTAGTTTATGAAGTAAATCAACAATTATTTTTTCTTTATTAACTGTGGTTATATTTCTGGTTATATCCTCTTTTATACCCCCCTGAATATTCCCCTGGCTTTCCTCTATATCCTGGCTGTCAGGTTTTAACTCTATGTTAATCATTGTTAGCCCACCAAACTCAAACAGCACTTCTTGCAAAGTTGGAATACGTATACCCTTGAATTCAGCACCAAACCAACTACCTGCATCTAACTTTTGTAGCTGCGCCGCAGTTTGTTCTCCCACCATCCCAGTGCCGTTGGTAGTTCGTTCCAATGAATCATCATGAATCACCATAGGGCAATTATCTTTGCTAAAAGTTATATCAAGCTCCAATCCATCCGTTCCCAACGCAGCACGAAATGCTTCTAAAGTATTCTCTGGAAACCTGCCACTTAATCCGCGATGAGCAATAATCCAAGGAGGAGGATGATTAAACAACATAAAAACTAAATCCAGCTAAATCTAAGTAAACACATCTAAACAGATATAAGCGGAGCAATTAACTACTTGAATTAATCTCCAGTAATTTTTTCATCTCACCCACCGCCTGCTTCATCCCTACAAACAATGCTCTCGCCACAATCGCATGTCCAATATTTAACTCACAAAGATGAGGCAACCTGACAATTGGATATAAATTTTCGTAGTTCAAGCCATGACCAGCATTAACGCCTAAACCTAAAGATGCGGCAAGTTCTGCCCCCTTAATAAGCTGGGTTAGATGGACTTCTCTTTCCTTAGGGGTTGCAGCATCCGCATAAGCGCCTGTATGTAGCTCTATTATTTCTGCTCCACTATCCTTAGCTGCTTTAATCTGCTGCTCATCAGGGTCAATAAACAACGATACGGCTATGCCGAAACCCTGCAGTTGTTTATTAGCTGCTTTAATATCATCCAACTTGCTAACAACATCAAGCCCTCCTTCGGTGGTAAGTTCTTCTCTCTTTTCTGGTACCAAGCAAACAAAGTCGGGCTTTATCTCACAGGCAAACTCTAACATATACGGGGTGAGTGCCATCTCAAGATTCAAGCGAGTAAGAATACTCTCTCTTAGCAGCCGCACATCTCTTTCTTGGATATGACGTAAATCCTCGCGCAGATGAACAGTTATGCCATCGGCACCAGCGGCTTCTGCCTCTTTCGCCGCATAGAGAGGGTCGGGATAGTTTGTACCACGCGCCTGCCTTATGGTGGCAATGTGGTCTATGTTCACCCCCAACAATACCCTCTTGTTAATATCAGCAGTTTTCATTGTAATAAGTATTTAATATGTAATGTCTAAGTTAATTCAGATGCCAACTTTATTCTTTAGCGGCTGTATAAGTTTACGGCTGGATAGTTGGCGATATTCCATAAGATGATGAATGATAAGTCGTGCCAACCGTTTGGCTGCTTGTCCGACTGCGGGATTTGTAAAGTTGCCAGCATCCATTTGAAAAATCTCGTTGCCACTAAAAGTATTTATTGGACTAGCCGAAGAAGAAACAGTGAAACCAAGATTTGGCTCATATATATAGTGCTTGTCTGAGGTGATCGCAACACCGCTTTTATAATCCTTATCATAAGATAAGCCGTAGCCAAGCTCCGCAAACAAACGTTGTTCAAGTATTCTAAGATTTACCTCATTATGCTCTTTTGATTCTTCCGCCAGATAATTATGATAATAATCGTAAAGTGCGGTATGGGCATCAAACGGTTTCAGAAGTTTTAACAATAACTCAGTAAGGTATAGCAAGATAGTAAGCTGCTTGCCATCATAAAGATTATGCCGTTGAGATAATTCCACAGAGCGCATGGTTTTCAATTCGCTTTTCCCCGCCCAACTAACCAGCAATTCCATAGTCGGTTGCAATAAAGTATAGTTGCCTTTCTTTCTTTTTGCTCCTCTGATTAGTATATGGACTATGCCATGTTCGCGAGTGAAAAAATATCCTATAATGCTCGTCTCACTATAGGAACGACGATGCAGTAAATATGCTCTTTCTTGGTCAACACGTGTTTTCATTAGGCAAGAGATTTATGGAAACAAATTTATGGCAACAACTTACGCACTGGAGCAAAGGTGCGACGATGCACTGGCGATACCCCCAGATTATTTAAAGATGCAAGATGCATTTTGGTAGGATATCCTTTATGACGAGCGAATCCATAACCAGGATACTGCTCGTCCAGTTCAAGCATATTTTTATCACGCATAACTTTTGCTAATATAGAAGCAGCTCCAATTGCCGCAACCTTGCCATCACCGCCAACAATCGCCTCGCCAGCGCAGGAAACTGGCGGCAGATGCAAACCGTCCACTAAAATCTTTTGTGGAGCGCAGGCAAGCCCTTCCACTGCTCTTTTCATTGCTAATAAACTTGCTTGAAGAATATTCATCTTATCTATTTCCTCCACTGTGGCGGAAGCTACACACCATTCTTTGGCTTTAGCGCAAATAATTTTAGCAAGCTCAGTCCGCCGCAGCGGCGAAAGCTTCTTAGAATCATTAATGCCTTGAATCTCAGAGTCGGCGCTAAGAATTACTGCAGCAGCATAGACGCCACCCGCCAAGGGACCACGCCCTGCTTCATCAACACCGGCAATACGGGCTTGGTCTTTATGTTTCATAACATTTTCTCATAGCAGTTTTCATTCCAGTTTTCATTCCAGCTTTCATATAGCTTTTATTCCAGCTTTCATATAGCTTTTATTCCAGCTTTCATATAGCTTTTATTAAAGCTTTCATATAGTATAATACTTAAATAGTGAAAACATTATATCAATGAGGGTAGTTTTATTCGGTGCCTACGGTTTCATAGGGCAAAATCTAATCAGGAAATTATCCCAAGCATCCAACATCACTCAAATCAGAGTTGCAATCTATGGCACGGATGTCACTATCAATAAATCCAGCAGTAAACCCGGTAACAAACCCCATAGTAAACCTAATAGTAAAAAATCTACACTCATAAGAACTGAGCAGCTGCCCGAGAAACTGCAATTCTTTTCTTACAATCCTTGCAACCAACAATCTATAGATCGGGCAACAGCAGGTATGGACGTGGCTATCAATCTTATTGGCATTCTCAACCAAGCTCAAAAAAACCTGCAGTCCGCAGTAACTAATTTTTTATCGTTCAGCCGAATCAACTCACAACTTGATAGCCGTTTAATCAAAAAGACCTACGACTTTACCCATAAAGAAATTCCCCATAAGATAGCTGCATCCTGTGCTGCTAACTCTCAATCACACAAATCTATCCATCTGATTCATCTAAGCGCCCAAGGCGCTGTCATAGATTCCAGATGCGCCTACCTTCATAGTAAAGGTCAAGGAGAAGAAGCAATCTGCACCACAAAAAATTTGGATTACACCATCATAAAGCCATCCTTAGTAATAGGCAAGGACGCCAACTTCGTCCGCAGAATTACCAAAGCAGCGCGGCTGGCTTATGTTATGCCTTTACCGCTGACGGCGGCTAAATCACAACCAATCGCCATAAGTGATTTGGTTGCTCTCATAGAAAAAGTTATCAGCAAGCGCAATGAGTTTGCAGGCAAATCCCTAAATGCTGTGGGAAGTGAAGAAATTACAATGCGTCAACTAATTGATATAATAATTAAATCCTCACTTGGTAAATCTCGTCTCATTATCCCTTTGCCTATTATGTTAGCCCGCGTCAGTGCAATAGTGAGTGAAAGATTAATGGAAAACCCGCTTATATCACAAGATAATATTCTCGCTAGCCAAGAATATAAAGCAGTCCGACAACAAGATAATCATGCCTTTACAGTCCTGGGTAAGCTCCAACCGATAAGTAAGGCACTCAACTAAACTCAACTAACCAATTAATGAAACTTAGCTAAATATATGGAATGGATCATAATCACCATCTTTGCCACAATTATGCAGATTGCCCGCACTGCGTTACAGAAAGGACTAAAAGAACAGCTATCCGATATGGCAGTAGTATGGACGCGCTATGGTTTTGCCTTTCCTTTTGTTTTACTATATACACTTATATGGATGGCGTTCGGCTATAAGCCCTCAAATCTAAGTACAGCATTTTTTGTTTATTGCTTTGCTGGCGGCATAGCGCAGATAGCTGCAACTGCTATGTTAATTCGTCTTTTCTCACATCGCAATTTCGTGGTGAGCACCATGCTCTCTAAACTTGACGCCTTAATAATTTTTATATTAGGAGTAACCCTGCTTGGTGACCGCTTATCACCGCTGGGATTTATTGCAGTGGCAGGCGGTAGCTGCGGGATGCTCATAACTCTGGCGGGACGCAAACATGCCGAAGCTGGAGATTTCATATCCGCTTTCAAACGCAACGATGCCTGGCTGGGATTAGGAGCATCGGCGCTATTTGCAATATGCGCCATCTGTATTCTATTAGCAATAAGAGAACAACCGCAACAACATCAAGTATTTGCCGCTGCTTTGGTGTTAACTGTAATGATATTCATGCAGGCAGTTATATTAGGGATATATCTTTTTATATTTGATAAGGGCTCGTTCAAGGATATGTTAGTGGTGCGCAACAGAGTTGTAGCTGTAAGCATTACATCAGTGCTGGGTTCAATTGGCTGGTTCTCCGCTTTCGCCTTAGCCCATCCCGCTTATGTAAAAACTCTGGCACAAATTGAATTGCCGCTGGCAATTATAGCCGGAGCTATGTTCTTCAAAGAAAAAGTAAATAGCAAAGAAATATACGGCATGGTGCTAATCTCCCTCGCTGCTTGCGTAGTGGCTTTTGTAAGAAATTAGCTGGGCGCAGCCCTTGAAATTTGTTTATTAGACCATACAATGTATAAGTATGAAGGAAGTTCTTTATGCCAATGCTTTGATACACCGCGGAATTCAAGAGAAGAATCCCATCACCCAACTTCATCTTCACAAACTTATGTATATGGTTCAGGGTTATTATTTATGCCGTAATCCTGGGAAAACTTTGGGGCACGAAATGTTCCAGCCGTGGGATATGGGACCTGTAATGCCAGGGATTTATCATCAGTTAAAATATTTTGGACCCAAACCAATCACAAATTATTGCTATGAATTTGACCCTAAAACTTTTCGCGATGTAGCTAATATGGTTGGTTGGGAAGTTAAAGTTTTCCACGGAATATTAAATGAAGTATGGTTAAAATATCGCTATTTAAGTGTTAACGATTTAATTAAACTGACCCATAAAAAAGATGGCGGCTGGGATAAAGCCCGTCAGGCACACATTATGTATATCAGAGAGGCGGATATTAAGGATGAGTTTACTGCTGTTATTAATCAAGAGGAATCCAACGACTAAATACTACCTGTAAGAATAATAAACCTAATACCTGTTTTAATAACATCCCTTACTATCATATTCCGCTTTAGCAATACGATTAGTAAAATCATAGAACCCTTCGTAAAATCACCAAGCAGCGGTTTATAAAGATACATAGCGAGCATATAACCAACCTTATGAAATACAGGAATGATGATATGCATGGAAGCAAATTAATTCTTGCGCACCATTGAAATTTTTATTTTAACCTATATAATGTATAAGTATGGAGAAGATAATTTATGCGAACACCTTGATTTACAAAGGAATCCAAGAGAAGGCTCCCATTACCCAACTCCATCTTCATAAACTTATGTATATGGTTCAGGGTTATTATTTATGCCGTAATCCAGGGAAAAGCTTGGGGGATGAAATGTTTCAACCGTGGGATATGGGACCTGTAATACCAGAGGTTTATCATTATTTAAAACACTTTGGTCCCAGACCAATAACAGGTTATTGCCTTGAGTTTGATCCTAAAACTTTTCATAATGTAGCTAATATAGTGGGATGGGAAAATGATTTTTTCCACGGAATATTAAATGAAGTATGGTTAAAATATCGCAATTTAAGTGTTAGTGGTTTAATTAAATTAACCCATGAGGGAGATGGTGCCTGGGATAAAGCGCGTAAAGCACACAGTATGTATATTAAAGATGAGGATATTAAAAAGGAGTTTACTGCTATCGTTAATTAAAAAGGATCCAGTTATTAAATACCTCTTAATAAGAATACTAGATTTTCAATTATAGAATACTAATAAATGTTATATGGAAAATAATCAGCCAGACACAAAAACTCAGGTTGCGGAAGAATTATCAGATGGAGCGACCCTAGGCCAAATACAATTAGAAGATGCAGCTATAAAATTAAAAGATGCAGTTAGAGAAAATAAATTTCAAAAGCGTAGCCGTTTTACTAGAGTTGCAGTAGCTTTAGCGCTTCATACATTCATTATTATTTATTTAGTTGCTTTTGGATATCTTTTATTAGAGCCAATATTAGAACTAATATTCAAATGGAATATTTCAGGATACAATGAAATAGAAGGTATTTATAATTTCTTCTCAATTACCCTAATACCTGTTCTAATAACATCTCTTGCTATCATATCCCGCTTTAGCAATACTATTAGTAAAATCACAGAGTCCTTCGCAAAATCATCAGGTAGCGATACATAACGAGTTATAAAGCGGGTATGTCTAGCCCCTACAAGTTCATATTATGTATAATACTACTAGATGAAAAAGGTATATATTGTTGCTTCGGATGAGATTTTGCTGCGTGCAGAAAAAATAGCGGAGTTGCGTAAAGAGGCACAGAAATTAAACTATCCCCAACCCAGTAGATTTGTGCTGGGTGAAGAAGCAGAACATCGCAATATTCTATCTGAGATTAATAATCCATCTTTATTCAGTCCGCTAACAATGCTATTGGTTACTTGCCATCAGCTGCCGTTGAACAAAGAAGCAGAGAAATTATTAGAACAAGCAGCGGCAAGTATTAATGAAGATATCTTACTAATTATCAGCATGCCGCGTCTTTCTCCGGCGCTGCGTAAGAAAAAATGGTTCAAAGAACTTGAAAAACAAGGTGAATATATAGCTCTGTATCCTCCCGATGGCGCCAAGCTTGGCTCCTGGATAGCTCAAAGGGCTAAACATAAGAAATTAAATCTAAGCGCCGAGTGCGTGGAATTCTTAGCGCAGAATAGCGAAGGCAATCTTAATGGCGCAGTTCAAGAGTTAGAAAAATTATCTTTAAGCTATGGCGAGCAGCAAATTGGCTATGATGAAGTTCGGCAGGCGGTGGGGGATAGTTCTTATTATGAAATATTTGCTCTAAGTGATAGTATGCTGGCAGGAGATGTTGGACGCTGTCGCCGTGTTCTGCAACGATTAAAATATCTAAAAGAAGCGCCTTCAACAATTAACTGGATACTCGTTAAAGATATTCACATGCTTATTGAAATATCAGGACACCCTTCCATCAGCGACCAGGAATTATATAAGTTTGGTTGTTTTGGTGCGCGGCGCTCGTTAGCGCGCAATGCCGCCCATCGTTTTGCTGGCAAACAAACTGGTAAATTATTTTCGCTGCTACGTTTGGCGGCTATGGTGGATAGAGCGGCAAAGGGAGGTTCGGCTGATGACTGCTGGCAATTAATGGAAGGGTTATCTCTTAGGTTGGCAGGTCTAATAACTCCAGCCGCTATTTCTTATCTAAGAGTGCCTGCGTCTTAAATTGTTGTCAGCCAACTTTATATAAGCTCTAAAATAATTGCAAAAGAATTCCAAAAAAATTCCAAAAAGAATTAAAGATTAGTGGTTGCCAAAGCAGCAACTAACTGACGGGCTAATTTTTCATTAATTGTTTTATATGCCTCTTCTTCTCTCTTAAAATAAGCATTTATATTTGAGGTGCGGGATAATAAAGCGAATGCTCTTATGTAGTCCCTTACATAATTCTTGGCTTCCACAGATACAGCTTCCACAGATGCCTCTTCTACATTAGCGCTATCCTTCTTCTCTCCCTCTCTCTCTTCTTCTCCCTCTTCCTCTCCCTGCTGATTTACTTTAATGGTGTAATTAATTATGCAGTCCAATCTATAATCGGTGCGTTGACCGGAAGTGTCGGTAAACAACACATAACTTTTACACTCAGGTCCGCGGATATTTATCGTAACGGCTGATTGCGTCGCATCTTTGACAACTCTAACTCCGCTATGCTCAAGCATTCTTGCCACAGTCAGAGAAAAATAATATTCATCCTTGCTGCTAATACTTAAATAAACTGGGCTTTTATTCTTTAAGGTATAGGATTTATTAAAGGTACTAGCGCAGCCACCCAACATAAGCAAAAGCACTGATATAAGCAAGAATCTTCCCACTACAGAAAATGGTGAATAGATATTCTTCATTAGGATAGTTAATAGATTAAATAACAGCAATGACAACAGACGTCATGCAGTTACTCATTAGCCCGCCACGACAAAGTTCACTAATTTATCCTTCACATATATGGTCTTGATTATTTTTTTACCTTCAATGAATTTCGTCACTTCTTGCGCAGCTGCTTTCTCAACTTCATTCTGCTCCCTTCCAATATCCATCTCTAAATCAGCGCGTCTCTTGCCATTAACCTGTATCACTAAAATAAACTTGTCACTTATCAAGGCATTCTCGTCCGCAAGTGGCAAAGCGTTATCCATCAAAGGAGTACCATCCCCATACTTCTGCCATAAATGATGACAGATATGCGGAGTAATCGGTGCCAATAGCAAAATAAGACAATGGATTGCATGGCGACACAATTGACGGCTAACGTTATTGCTACTCTCACTTCCTCCCTGAGTATCTACCAGCGTTATATGACTACGGATAGCATTTACTAATTCCATCATAGCAGCAATTGCTGTATTAAAGCTCTGGCGGCGCAGCACATCATCGCGCACCTTAATTATGGTAGCGTTCAACTTACTATACAATGCTTGTTCTTCAGGGCTCAATTTCGCCAAGTTTGCCAAGTTTATTAAGTCCGTTGCAGAAAAAGTGGACTCATCATCCTGTAACTCATGAGCCAAGCGCCAAAATCTTTTCAAAAATCTAAAAGAGCCCTCTGCCGCAGTATCCGACCAATCCAAAGCCGCTTCAGGAGGGGCGGCAAATAAAATGTATAATCTCAAAGTATCAGCTCCGTACATATCCACTAGACCTTGTGGCTCAACTACATTACCTAACGACTTGGACATCGCCTTGCCATCTTTCAATACCATCCCCTGAGCTAACAATCGTAAAAATGGTTCTCTTCCTTTAGTAACTTGCTTCTCCTTAGTATTGAGGATGTCGTCCATACACTTATAGAAAAAGCGTGAATACAACAGATGCAAAATAGCATGTTCTACCCCTCCTATATACTGGTCTACTGGCAGCCAGTAAGCTCCTCTCTCATCCAACATTGCGCTATCGCAGTCGGCACAGGTGTATCTGGCATAATACCAAGAAGAATCTACAAAAGTATCAAAGGTATCGGTATCTCGTTGCGCCTTACCGCCACACTTGGGACACTCGCAGTTAAAGAATTCTTCCACATTGCGCAGCGGAGAACTGCCACCACTTAATGTCACATCAGTCGGCAATTCAACTGGCAGGTCTTTATCTGGCACAACAACCTCACCGCATTTCTCGCAATGAATAATCGGTACTGGACAGCCCCAAAACCTCTGACGCGATACTCCCCAATCGCGCAATCTGTAGTTTATTTCTTCTTCACCTTTGCCGAGCTCTGCTAATTTGCGCTTAACCGCAGCATAAGATTGAGCAAAATCTAAGCCGTCAAGTTCTGCAGAGTTAACATTTACTCCTTTGGTTTCATACGCCTCCTTATCTAAATTACACTGCGTAGTAGAATCCGCCTCAGCGATAACCTGCTTTATCGGCAAGCCATGTAGCTTAGAAAATTCCCAATCCCTTTGGTCATGTGCCGGCACTCCCATAACTATCCCGCTGCCATAACTCATTAACACATAGTCGCCAATCCATATATCTACGTCCTCCCCACTAAGAGGATGACGCGCCTTATAGGGTGTCTTAATTCCATTCTTGCTGCGGCTACGCTCTTCAGCACTCATCACCGAATTACGATAATTATTTACAAACTCAGCAATATCCTTATGCCGTTCCGCCCACGCAGAAACCAAAGGATGTTCGGGCGCAATGCTAAGAAAAGTTACCCCCAACAGGGTATCAGGACGAGTAGTGAAAACTGCTATCTCTGCATCCTTGCCTGTAGCTGATGTAGCTAATGCTGCCTCTTCCAAAGTAAAATTAATCCGCAAGCCGCGCGATTTACCTATCCAGTGCTCCTGCATTAACTTAACCTGAGATGGCCAATCATCCAGCTGCTTAATATCTTCCAGTAACTCATCAGCATAAGCAGTTATCTTCATAAACCAATGAGGAATTTCTTTTTGCTGCACCTCGGCGCCTGAACGCCATCCTTTGCCATCAATAACCTGTTCGTTGGCGAGCACGGTTTGGTCAACTGGGTCCCAGTTTACCACCGCATTCTTACGATAGACCAAACCCTTTTCATACATACGTAGAAAGAACCACTGCTCCCATTTATAGTAAGACGGATCACAAGTAGCAAATTCGCGCTGCCAATCATAGCAATAACCCAAACGCTTAAGCTGTGTTTTCATATAGCTTATATTGGAATAGGTCCAGTCGCGTGGTGATTTTTTGTGCTTAATTGCCGCATTCTCTGCGGGCAAGCCAAAGGCATCCCAGCCCATAGGATGCAGAACACACTTGCCTTCCATGCGATGAAATCTTGCTAGAATATCACCTATGGTGTAAACCCGCAGATGACCTATGTGTAAACGACCACTTGGATAGGGCAGCATGGTCAAGCAATAGAATTTTTCTTTATTAGGGTCTTCGGTAACTCTAAAAGAATCTGATTTATCCCAATACTCTTGAACTTCCTCTTCTATTGGATGAGGATTATACTCACTTGCTATTTTCATAGAGCCGAACACTCAGTAGATAATACTATCTACTAGAAGCTGCCTGAACGGCTTTCTTTTTATCTTCCACCCATTTAAGTAATAAATCCCATTCTACTTTCTCTCTATCAACACCTGGCTCATTAAGTTCAAAAATTCCCACTCCCTTTTCTGCAGCCCATAGATATGCCTTATTATCATTAAAAGTGCTTATAAAGTTAATTCGTAAACTCAACAAAAATTTTTGTAATTTACGGTAAATAATGGAATCGTTAATGACGCGATTAGCAACAACCCCAATGGGCTTTCGCGTGCGCCGATATGATTTACTCAAGAATAACTGCGCCACAAAATCGGCTGTAGCACGCATGTCAATAGCAGAAGGTAGGACAGGAATAATTATCATATCGCTGCGGTCTATGGCATCGGATAATTCCATTCCCCTTAATCCTGCTTGGGTATCAATAATTACATAACGGGTTTCAGGTCCTATGCCACTGGTCCATAGTTTGATATTTCTTAACCCAGTTACCTCACTTGCTGTGAGTCCCTTTATGGGAATAGATGAATGAGGCCTTTCTTTTAGCCAACGTATACTGGAACACTGCGGGTCATTATCTATAAGGGTTACGCTGTTAGCATGGGTAGAAAGAACGGTTGCCAAATTAGTGGCTAAGGTGCTTTTACCACTGCCCCCTTTACCATTCATTATGGTAATTTTAATAGGAGCGTCGCCTTCATTTATTTTTTTCTTAACTCCTAAAATATCCCCACCAAAATCTTTAGATGGTGAAGGCGAATATGAGCTACTTGAAGGAGTAATATTAGATAATGGAGATGTATTAGGCGGCGGCGTGTTAGGTGGGGTATGGGATGGAGGCGTGTTAGGTGGAGTATGGGATGGTGGCGTGTTAGGCGGGGTATGAGATGGCGGCGTGTTAGGTTCAGGAGTAGGGTTATTAAAGTTGGATGGAGATCTATCTCTTAACACAGACGGACGTGCAGAATAAGCAGCGGATGAATTATCACGCGGTTTACCCAACTGACTGGGTTTTTTCTTAAATCTGTCCAATATACCCATAGTAATTTATATGTTCAAGTATTATAACATCATAATAGCATGCCGAGAAGAGGAATTGAACCTCCGACCTACTGGTTACGAATCAGTTGCTCTACCGACTGAGCTACCTCGGCAATAAAATCCTATCCTAAAATACAATTATAGACCAAGAGCACCTGTTTGTGATTATAGCATAGAAAATACCATATAATTTAAATATGAAGTCCAATGATGTAGTTTTAGTATCCACTAATCGCGGTAAAATAGTTGAAATAAAGGATTTGTTACAAACAACAAATATAAATCTGCTATCAATATCTCAATTCACCCAACAAACAGCCCCCGAAGAGCAATCAACCTTCGTTGAAAATGCCTTATCTAAGGCACGCTTTGGCGCAAAAATGAGTAATCTACCGGCACTTGCAGATGATTCTGGCATAGTAGTGCCAGCTTTGGATGGCAAGCCAGGAGTCCTATCCGCCAGGTATGCCCAAGATGGCAGGGAACAAAATAGGGAGTGGAATGGAAAGCAGAATGAGGGGCAGGATGGAAAGCAGAATAAGGAACAAAATGGGCAGCATAACGAGAAGCAGAACTCCAACAAAGCTGAAGAACAATCTGCCGCTAATCGCCATAAGCTTCTGACGGCAATGCAGGGCATGGCTGGAAATGAAAGGAAGGCGTTTTTTGTTTGTGTTATTGTCCTGCTGCGTCATCCATTGGACCCATTGCCTATTATTGCCAGCGGCGAATGGCACGGAACTATAGTTATGGACTCTGCAGCAGAAAAGGGAAACAACGGTTTTGGTTATGACCCATTATTTTATATCCCCGAGCTAAACAAGACCTCCGCAGAATTACAAGAGGAAGAAAAAAATTCACTCAGTCATCGCGCTAAAGCAATGACTCAATTTAAGGAATTAATCTCAATAGATGGAAGCATATCTAAGCCCTAAGTCAGCATAAATTACGACACTAACGACAAGAGGATGCAGATAACGAGGCATTGTATAACGCATCATGATGACAATACTGGACAGCCGACTCTGGCAATAATAACTCATCACTAACTGTATCCCGTGCAAATAAAATTGGCGCTCTAGTAGTAGGAGTAAATATCCAGCCACTCAATATATCACCCTCTCTTCTGTCACCCCAGCTACTTGCTGGAAATGCAGTTTGGTCAAGGAACCCATTCCGACTATTACCCATAGCTTCACAATAATCGGGTGAGAGGGAAGGAGGAACGCTTGCAAGTATTTCTCCATCCAATCCACAACCAAGTAACTGATTCTCAGTTATGATTCTTGTGAAGGAAGGCACTACACTTACGCCATAAGAAGCAATAATATTTTGAGGTTGTAAAGTAGAAGTGGTAGCAAAACCAAGCAAGGGAATAAACTTGTTGTTCCCAAGGGGAAACTCCTCAGCATAGCCATACGAGCCACTAATCGTGCCAGCACTATACCTACCTATAAAAGACCCTAAATGATCGGGAACCCCTGAATAAGAGATGTAATCCATCACAGCATGCGCATAAGAGCGAATAATTTGTGTACTATCACCTTGAACCCCTACCAAACCGCCTATGTTGCCTCCCCCTGAAATATGCATGGCGGCATAAGAGCTGTCTATTAATGCACCACCCCCAACCATATCTCCCACTAACCCGCCTACTTGGTATGCAGGTAACGAATGATTAACCGTTATATGCCCGCCAGCATGAGAATATAATATCTTAGAGTTACCACTTTGCTGTCCAACTAAACCACCGATATAGTCATTGCCAAACAAAGAGGTAATCGCCCCTGAACTCGTGACCTCTCCACCAGAATGAGCGCCAAGCAATCCGCCAATAGTATTTACCCCCGATAAATTGCCATTAGCATTCACTCGGGAGATCCTTCCTTGAAACATAACTCCCGCCAAAGTTCCTACAGAATCACGTCCCTGCAGGTTAAAATTGTTAAGAATCAAATTTTCCACCGAAGTATCAGAAATCCTACTAAACAAACCTATAAAGTTTGTCTCGCTGCGGTTAATAAACAAACCATCTATAGCCCAATCATTGCCGGCAAAGTTTCCTCTGAAAGCAATATCTCCA
This sequence comes from Gammaproteobacteria bacterium, assembly GCA_965207945.1. Classification (GTDB taxonomy): domain Bacteria; phylum Pseudomonadota; class Gammaproteobacteria; order CBDBNL01; family JAAOII01; genus JAAOII01. The sequence continues at coordinate 233,472 of OZ242303.1, read as the reverse complement.
CCGCCTAAACAACTAGCGCTCCCCGTACATATACCAATGGGAGTAAAGCCCTTAGCTGCACCTCCTTGAACATTCCAATTACGTGTTACAGCGGCTGTTATATCATTTCCAAGTTCATAACTCCCGCTAAGCTGCTCATTGAGATTATTGCCATAAAGCCATTGATGCCCTGTATGGGAAGAACTGTCAAGCGCAACGCCAGTGTGGTCTACTCCAGCTATTGCCTGTAGTTGATACACATTGTTAATAACATAAGGTTCATCTATTGCTCCATTACCTATAATTCCAGGAGCATAAGGGGCGTTATCATAGTCATTCAAAAAGCCATCGCTATCTTGGTCAAAAGCGCTAGTGTAAAATCTCCTCCCACAAAAACTTCTATCCCCATCGCATAGTTGCTGTGCTGGATCTGACAAAACAAAAGAACTATCTAAGGACAAGATAGGATAACGATCTGCTGGACTAAATATCCAAGACGGCATGTTATTACTCACATCCCAATCCTGCGAGGTAAATATTGCTGCGCCATTAACTGAACAATCAAGATTAACGGGCGCATCCATTAAGCGCACACCAGATAACGAACACCCTTGCAGCTGTTGTGTAGACACTGCGGTGCTATCAAACTTAGTTGCATTTAAACCGCTTATATTGATATCCCAATAAGAGGATACTGGAGTATAAGCAGGGTTTGAACTTCCTACCATACCGTTAACTGACGATAGCAAAGGTTTTGCAGGGTTAAGCAGAATCATTGGAGATGCTGCATAAGAGGCAATTATTTCGCCTCCTGAATTAAAGCCAGCTATTCCTCCCGCATTCTGAGGAGCAGGATACGAAGAAATTCTAGAACCTAACCTCATCAACCCCACATTGTAACTCCTTTCAATTCTGCCAAGGTTCTCGCCTACTATGCCACCAATCATATCAAAACTACCCGCTATCTCTCCTGTGAAATAACTGCCTGTTATCACGCTCCCGCTATTATGCATACCGACCAAGCCACCCACCTTTTCCCACCCAGACACTTCTGCCGTTACTACGGAGTTACGAATAGAAAGCGAAGAACCTGGCCCAACAGGACCTGCCCCAACAATACCACCAACACTATTTCCGCTAGGGGGTGAATTTTTCTTATATTCCGCTAATATCTTTCCGCTTATACGTAGTGAGGAAATTTCGTTAGCCACACCCATTGCATAGCCGGCTACAGCACCTACTTGATGCCTGCCTAATATAGAAACATCCTGAAGAATGAGGTCGCTTATTTGAGCCCCTTCAATTAAACCAAATAAAGCAACACCACTCCCATCAGGAATATTAATAAAAAGTTCAGCAATAGAAAAATTATTACCTGAAAAACTGCCAGAGAATTTCATTGCAGAAGCAGCCGAACAAACCACCTTGCCACAGTTGCCTATGGGATAAAAGCCCTGTCCTGACGGCATCGCGCTCATTGCATCCCTCGTCCATGTTTGAGATTCCCGCCCTCTTATATCCTGTCCTAAAGCATAATGCTTGGTGAGTTGGTCTGTGGCGTTATTGCCATAAAGCCATTGGTTGCCGGTATAGGAAGAACTGTTAAGCATAATAGCGGTGTGATCTACTCCTGCTATTGCCTGTAGCTGATAGATGTTGTTGATAATATAAGGTTCATCTATTGTCCCAAGCCCACTAACACTACGCCCGCTGTCATTGGGAAAAGCATCATACGCATTAGCAACTTTATCATTATCAAAATCTTGCGCGTCAAGTTCATTGATGACAATCCTTACCCAAGCGCTCCCTCTCCTTCTCCCTATCCCAGAACCAGATACTTCTGTAGCGCTAATTTCAATTGTATACTCTTGTTCAGATAACGCGCCATTGATTGTAATATCCCCGCTACTTGCATTCACACTAAAAGGCAGCGAACTATCAAGTATTTCATATATAAAATCATCACCCTCAATATCTATTGCTTCTACTTGCCCGATAAAAAATCCTGTGCTCATATTGAATGGCAGAAAGCTAAACGAATAAGGCGCAGCCAAAAATAATGGGGCATAGTTATAAGCAACTGCCGTGCATTTATCTGACTCTCGCTGACAATACTGTTGTTGCGCCGAAGGCAGCAAGTGCTGTCCTTGACTGATGTCAAAAGCATAAAGAGTTGGGTATTCATTCGCAGGAGAAAAAATCCAGCCACTCTGAATGCCACCTTTCCTGCTGCCACTCCATTGGTCAATTGGAAATATTTCTTGCCCTTGGTATGAACAGTCGGTATCTAACGGCGCGCCACTAACGACATTGCCGCCCCAAGCGCATCCTTGTAGTTGCGAAGTCCTAAGCCCAATGCCAGCCCAAGAAGATTCTTGCTTGCTGGTGCTAATATCCCAGTAGTTAGGTAAAATTGGCTGGCCTAAGTTAGAAATACCCGATCCGCCTATTAGCCCACCTGCATCTGTCCCGCCTGTGACTTGACCTATTGAGTAAACAGCATTGAACGGATATCTCTGTACATATCCAGCTAAACCACCCACAGAGCTCTCGCCAGTTACGCTCCCAGTGGCATATACATTATTGGCTATAACAACATCACCTATTAAATAACCGAATAATCCCCCAACTCGATCACTGCCGTCAACATTGCCAGTGGCATAAGAATAGGAAATTTCCACCCCACCTAATTCTCCCACTAACCCGCCAACTTTTTCTCTTCCCCTAACACTGCCTGTAGCATAAGAGAATGCGATGTTACCGTTAAAACCACTTTGTCCCACCAAACCTCCGCTGACACTATTCATAGTGGTTACATTGCCACTAGCAAAAGAAGAACTAATATGTCCGCGCAAAATACCAACCAGCCCCCCTCCATTATCATTACACAATATATTAACCTCAGCGGATGAGTTGATTATCATAGAACCAAACGAAATCCCTTCTTGTAACCCCACTAAACCGCCACAATTCATGCCCGTCCCCTGAACCGAACCACTAGCGCGAACAGAATCTATTCTACTTCTGCCAAATAAAACTCCCACCAAAGAAGCGCTACTACGATTACCTGCTATATCTACTCCAACAAGGTTGACTGAAGTTATATTGGTTGCGTGTATTACTCCAAAAAGAGCTACTCCTCTGCCTCTTGCATCTGTATCTTGACGTTGTATAAAAAGGTCGTGAATTGTATAACCGCGCCCAACAAAAGAACCAGTAAAAGGTATGGTATCAGTAACAGTTCTACAATATATCGTCACACTTACACACTTCCCTATTGGCGTGAAACCTTGCACTCCGCCAGTTACATTAGAGCGCCAAGAGCGGGTTGCGGCTGCCTGAATATCGCCACCTAGAGCATAGTGTTTGCCAAACTGCTCCTCTTCATCTGTTCCATATAGCCAGTTATTACTAGAAAATATTGAACTATTAAGCAAGGTTTCTGTATGGTCCACTCCAGCCATTGCTTGCAGCTGATAAACCGTGTAAACCACATAGGGGTTTAATGGTTCGCCTCTTCCCACCAGATGAGTTGTAGAATTAAAAGGCAGGGCATCGTAGTTATTTACAAAACCATCGGCATCGGCATCATTATCAAAATTGATTTGAATCAGGACAGTGGCATTATAGGTTTCGCTGGTGTTTTGTGCGGAGGTTGCTACAGCAGTTACTTGATATTCATCTTTAACAATATTGAGTGGGGCAGCTGCCGAACTATTTAATGTTATTTCCCCACTAACTGCTCCAACAATAAAAATATCAGCATCCTGCCCCTGTAGCTGATATCTAACCGGGCTACTATATGCCCTGGTATTGAGCGTCCCAACCACATTCTGTGGGTTAGTTGCATTATGCGGCAATGAAAACACATAAGGAAGTCCGACAAAACCTGGAGCTATATTAATAGAAATATTCTTATGAGTACTAATAGCATAATCAGTTATATTTATTGCAAAAATTGCATCATCAAAAGCCCTTCTGTTATATATAAGAGTAAGGTTAGAACTACGTTGATTAATTGGAGTGAATGAATAATCCGTAATTAAACCAGGCGTAATTTGAGTGAGAGTAAATGTTAAATCGTCACCTGCCTCGGTTGCCATCAAGTCATCTCCATTTGATATATTAACTAATTGAACAATTGCATTACTATCGTTCGCATTAATCATTAATATATCAAAAGAAGGGGGCTCATTAAATCCTAAAACATTAACCCGAAAACTAACAATAGTACTACCATCTTTATCTGTAACATTGATGGTAATAAGTGAGGAACCAACCCTATTATGCCGTGGACGTATTTCAAGAGTTGCGGAGCTACTCCCCGGCTCATAAGCAAAAGATAAAGGGTTAGGAAAAAGTATAAGATTATCAGCAGTAATGCTAAAATTTAACTGCTGCGTGTAATCACCGCCATCACTAATCCCCAACAAGGTTATATTAACAAAGGTACTCTGTGATATGCTGATATCGCCAATAGGATGAATTGTTGGCGGACAATTATTTTCCAGCTTACATTTTGAAGACACATCTATAGGCAAAATAGAGGACTCTACTTGATTGCTGACACGAAGAAGCGGATACTCACTAGCATTTCCAAAATCCCAGCCATAATTTATATTTTCATAAGAGTTATTGCCCCAAGAACGTGATGGAAAAACATCATCACACATCAAAGAAATATTTGCAGTAGCTAACCTACTTCCACCTAAAGCGCATCCTTTCAATTTTTCGGTTTTTAATTTATGAGATCCCAACAAGCTTCCTTCATTTAAGTGTCCAACATCTCCTTTAAATGTATCAGCTTCTTCGCCCCAATAGCTATCCTGTATCTTAGCTCCCATAAGATTATCTTCCACTAACCCTCCTGATATGTCACTATATAAAGGAGTTAGTGTGTAGATTCCCTCTATATTTTTTTCATTAACAGATGCTATCCCGCCAGAATGAGTTCCACTAACAGAAACGGTGGAATAAGATGTTAACATACTGCCATTATTCATTCCCACCAATCCGCCTGAACGACTATCGCATCTAATTCTGCCACTAGCATAAGAAGCAATAATAGAAGCATCAAGATTATTTACTCCTACTAATCCGCCCGCCCCTTCATCACAACCAATTAATGCATGCGAATACGAAGCAATAATCAATCCATCATTCACCCCGCTTACACCTCCTACAATTGAATTGGTAAAAAAACCAGCATTAGCAAAAGAAGAAATTATTTTTCCTTTATTGACTCCAGCAATACCACCAATATCTTTTGATCCAGATATTATGCCAGCAAAAGAAGAACTATTTATCTGCCCATAATTAATTCCAGCAATACCGCCAAGTATTCTACCGTCAAGTTTGGGAGAAATTACACCATCCCTTGTTATGGAGCCAGCAAAACTAACTTCTGTTATGTTACCTCGGTTAATGCCTACAATACCTCCTAAAGTATTATTGCCTGCAATATCAGCGGCAATATTGATTTGACTAATAGAACTATTGTAACTAACTCCCACCAATGCGCCCCCTCGCAAGGAAGCATTGACAAAAGCAAAATTCATATTTATATTGTGAATGGTTGATGAATTCACCACTCCAAATAATCCAATATCAGCTGCCGAACCTTGATTTATAAATAAATGGTTAATCGTAAAACCATTACCTTCAAATGTTGCTCGCCAAGGATTGTCAGCACTGCCAATGGGCTGCCATCCCGCTGTACTTATCCAAGTTTGGTTTACAATCCCCCCCTCATAACTCCGCGAGTCCCTAAAATCAAGTGAGCGATTAAGTTCGTAACCAAAACAACCAACAGGGCATCCCGATAACTCAAAAGTGGCATTTTTATTATGCACAGAGTGGTCGGGAATTCCATTACCGTCAAGATCGCTTGTCATGGAAAAAAGTTTATCTAACGAGTGAATTTCAATTAATCCATCTCTATCCTCATCAACTATGGTTATTGGAGGGGCAGGAATAGATATAAAATTATCGGTATCAGTACCATTAACTTCTAAAACATTAACTCTAAAACTAACAGCAGTGCTACCATCTTTATCTGTAACATTGATGGTAATAAGCGAGGAACCAACCCTATTATGCCGTGGACGTATTTCAAGAGTTGCGGAGGTTCTCCTCTGCTCATAAGCAAGAGAGAAAGGGTTTGGAAAGAGTGTAGTATTATCGGCAGTAATGCTAAAATTTAACTGCTGTATGTAATTACCGCCATCACTAATCCCCAACAAGGTTATATAAACAAAGGTACTCTTTGATATGCTGATATCGCCAATAGGATGAATTGTTGGCGGACAATTATTTTCCAGCTTACATTTTGAAGACACATCTATAGGCAAAATAGAGGGCTCTACTTGATTGCCGACACGAAGAAGCGGATACTCACTAGCATTTCCAAAATCCCAGCCATAAGTTATATCTTCATAAGATTTATTGCTCCAAGAACGTGACAGAAAAACTTTGTCTTCGCCGCACAAATCAGGATTTGCAGTATCCAAACTAGCCCCACCTAAAGCGCAACCTTTCAATTTTTCGATGGTTAATTTGTGAGATCCCGACAAGTTTCCTTCATTTAAGTGTCCAACATCTCCTTTAAATGTATCAGCTTCTTCGCCCCAATAGCTATCCTGTATCTTGGCTGCCTTAAGATTAGCATCCACTAACCCTCCTGAACTGTTACTATATAAGGGTGTTAGTGTGTAGATTGCCTCTATATTTTTTTCATTAACAGATGCTATCCCGCCAGAATGAGTTCCGCTAACAGAAACGGTGGAATAAGATGATAACATGCTGCCATTATTCATTCCCACCAATCCACCTGAACGACTATCGCATCTAATTCTACCACTAGCATAAGAAGCAATAATAGAAGCGCCAATATTATTTACTCCCACTAAGCCACCCGCCTCCTCATCACAACCAATTAATGCATGCGAATACGAAGCAATAATCAATCCATCATTCACCCCGCTTATACCCCCTACAATTGAATTGGTGAAAAAACCAGCGTTAGCAAAAGAAGAAATTATTCTTCCCTTATTAATTCCAGTAATCCCTCCAATATTGTTTGAACCAGATATTACGCCAACAAAAGAAGAACGGTTTATCTGTTCGTAATTAATTCCAGCAATACCACCAAGCGTTCTGCCGTCAAGTTTAGAAGAAATTACACCATCCTTTGTTATGGAGCCAGCAAAATTAGCTGCTGTTATGTTGCCGCGGTTAATGCCTACAATACCCCCTAAAGTATCACTACCTACAATATCAGCGGCGATATTGATTTGACTAATAGAACTGCTATCACTAACTCCTACCAATGCACCCCCTCGCGAAGAAGCATTGACAAAAGCAAAATTCATATTTATATTGCGAAGAGTTGCTGACTGCACCACTCCAAACAATCCAATATCAGCCCCCGAACCGTTATTTATAAATAAATGGCTAATCGTAAAACCATTACCTTCAAATGTTGCTCGCCAAGGATTGTCCGCGCTACCAATGGGCTGCCATCCCGCTGCGCTTATCCAAGCTTGGTTAACAATTTCCTCCTCATAACTCTGCGAGTCACTAAAATCAAGTGAGCGATCAAGCTCGTAACCAAAACAACCAACAGGGCATCCCGATAACTCCAAAGTGGGATTTTTATTATGCACAGAGTGGTCAGGAATTCCATTACCGTCAAGATCACTTGCCATGGAAAAAAGTTTATCTAACGAGTGAATTTCAATTAATCCATCTCTATCCTTATCAACTATGATTGGTGGAAAAGTAATATCATTTACAAAAGATTTTTTCTCACAAGCAATCAGCCCAACAAAACAAAGCCCGATGATGAGCAATCTAAAGCTATGAATAAGTAACGTTTTTATAATACTCACCGCTAAAGAGTTTTTAAGTTCCTCCTTCTTGCGTGACATGATATTGCATATCACTCAGTTCTTCTTTTAACTGTTTTCTATTTATTCGACCATTATTATTGCCATTAGTCATTATATTTATTTACTCAGTTACATAATTATTATCGCATCACATAGCTTCCTTTAAGTAACACTTATTTTTTTCAGTAACACTTATATTTTACTATAATATCCATGTTTTCAATTATTTTGTATAATCATTCATACAAAGACAATTTTTGATTAATATGAAACAAAATAGATACCTGAGAGTTTTATCAATAACAACATCTTTACTGCTTGCTGGATGTTCCATCCCCGGTCCAAGTGAAAAAGATAAGAGGGGCTGGAAAGATTTAACCGTCTATTCTTTACCATTACCTAATGATATAGGTGGTTCCATTACCTATAACTTAGAAGGAGAACAGGATGGGCAAAGAGTTATTTTTATGCACGGCACCCCAGGTGATCGCGGCGCCTGGGCGACATATATAACAGATGTCCCACAAGGACTGCAATATCTAAGCATAGACCGTCCCGCTTTTGGCGACAGCGATCCGATGGAAGCCCTCCCTATAATGCGCCAGGCAGAGATCTTTGAGAAGTTTTTACGAACCAATAAAAAAGGGCAGAAATCCATTTTAGTTGGTCATTCTTATGGCGGAACCCTTGCCGCAATAATGGCAGCGCTTTACCCAGATAAGATAGGGGCAATAGTTATCTTAGCTGGTTCGGTGAGCCCTAACTTAGATAATCCTCCCTCAATCCAAAAAGTAGGACAATATCCACCCTTTATATACCTACTACCTAGTGGGCTAAGAAAAGCCAATGATGAAGTTATAGCCCTGATTGAAGAATCAAAAGTATTCCCCTCATTATGGCAAAAAATTACAATCCCAGTAGTAGTGTTACAAGGAGAAGTAGACCCCCTGGTCTCAGTAAAGAATGTAGATTATATGAATGAGAAGATGACAAATGCTAAACTTGACATAACCGTCTTAGAGGGGGTAAATCATTTTTTACCCTGGAACTCAGTTGAACATGTCAAAGAAACTATAAACAAAGCATTGGCACACGCAAACCAAAATTAAGCCCCAGTAATTAAACCCCGGAAATTAAACTCCAGGGAATTAAACCCCTGGAATTAAATAAAGTTATCTATTCTGCCACCTGAACCTTGGCGGCGCGCAATAAGCGATTTTCAATCATATACCCTTTTTGAATAACTACTATTATGCTCCCACTTTCTTTACCTGGCACCTTAACTTTAGATAATGCCTCATGATACTCAGGGTTAAATTTATCTCCAAGCGGGTTTAGTTCTTTTATGTTGAATCTCTTAAGAACATCTAATAGGGTTTGATAAGTTAGTTCAACTCCTTGATGCATTGATGATTCTGCGGATTTTTCCGCGGATGCTTCTGCGGATTTTTTTACTTGCGTTTCTTTATCCCCTGCCTCCCCTCCTTTTTCTGGATTATACGCGGATAATGCATTCTCTAAATTGTCTACAGTTTCAAGCAAAGAAGATGCCAATTCCGCAGTGCCAGAAGACCTTGCCTTAATCAATTCCTGAGCAAAGCGCTTATGGGCATTTTGAATCTCCGCCTGCAAACGTAGATTTTCATCTTTTGACTCCTGCAAATTAGCTATTAATTCTTGCGTCTTATTAGCATCATTTTTCTTTGATGGGCGTGGTTGTTTATTATCTGCCCCCTTGCTCGCAACTTCTGCTTCTATTTCCTTTGCCCCCTTTCCTTTATCATCCTGATTTTTCATACGTTTTTCCACTAGATTTCTAATATTAAAATAATATACCTTAATATATTGTATAAAATGTTAATCAAAAAAATATCAAATTAGACGGACTTTTTCAACAAACACAGTATAAAATTAACCACAATGTAATTTATATAAACGAATAGGAATTAACTATGGACACACAAACATCAAGCAAGGAACTATTATCCGAAACAGGTAACCGCACTCTTAGCGGCGCAGCCCTTAAAATTTTTACCATTGGCTGCATATTATGGTCAGCTTTTCAACTATGGTATGCTTCACCTTTACCTTTTATCCTTAATATAGGCAAGATTAATGACACAGAAGCCCGTTCTATCCATCTTGCTTTCTCAATATTCTTGGCATTCGTAGGATTTGGTTTCACTTCAAAGATTGGCTCTAAACGAGTGCCGATTGTAGATTGGGGGTTAGCGATTATTGGTTCATTCTGCGCCCTTTATATTTTTGTGTTCTATGCCCAGATTGCAGATCGCGCTGGCGCTCCCACTTTAGCAGACAAGATTTTTGCAGTGGGTGGGCTACTCATAATGTTAGAGGCAGCAAGAAGATCTCTTGGTCCTGCTCTGGTAACCATCGCCTGCATATTTCTTCTCTATGCTCTTGGCGGTGCCTATATGCCAGACATCATAGCTCACAAAGGCGCATCACTAAACAAGCTGCTTTCACATCAATGGTTAACTACCGAAGGGGTATTTGGTGTGGCGTTAGGCGTATCCACTAGTTTTGTCTTCTTATTTGTCTTGTTCGGCGCAATGATGGAAAGGGCTGGCGCTGGCAACTATTTTATAAAGATTGCATTTTCTCTACTCGGACACATGCGTGGTGGTCCAGCCAAAGCCGCAGTTGTCTCTTCAGGGCTAAGCGGTATTATTTCAGGTTCTTCAATTGCCAATGTAGTAACCACTGGCAACTTCACCATTCCAGTAATGAAGAAGGTTGGCTTCCCTGCTCACAAAGCGGGAGCAGTTGAAGTGGCTGCTTCAACCAACGGACAACTTACTCCCCCCATAATGGGAGCCGCAGCATTTTTAATGGTGGAATATGTCAATATCCCATATATAGAAGTTATTAAGCATGCAATTCTACCAGCTCTTATTTCCTATATTGCGCTGATATACATAGTGCATCTGGAAGCAGTAAAAGGCGACCTCAAGGGACTGCCGCGCAAAGAACCACTAAAAATAGTCCAGTTCTTAATCGGGCTAACCTTTTTCATTGTCTCTTTTGGAGTCCTAAGTTTCGCAGTTTATTACGGCATAGGCTGGATAAAAGTGGTTGCGCCTGACTACTCCCTTTACATTATAGGATTAGCAACCGTAATAACTTATATAGCGGCAGTTGTTTACTCGGCGCGTTTCCCAGATTTAGAAAAAGATGATTGGTCAAAAACCATAAGTCATATACCACAACCAGGTCCTACATTCAAAGCAGGGATTTATTACTTATTGCCCGTTATAGTCCTTATATGGTGCTTGGCAGTAGAACGGCTATCTCCTGGGCTATCGGTCTTCTACGGGATGTGCTTTATGATTTTTATTCTACTAACCCATCGTCCTTTATCAGCATTAATAAGGGGCAGTAAAAACCTTGTGCCTCATTTGCTTCATGGCTGGCGAGATTTAGTGGAAGGTATGATACTTGGAGCGCGCAACATGGTGGGCATAGGGGTTGCCACCGCAACTGCTGGCATCATCGTTGGCACAGTCACTCTCACTGGTATAGGCGATGTGATGATATCACTGGTAGAGCTTATGTCTGGAGGAAATCTTATTCTAATCTTAATTCTTACTGCAATTACCTGTTTAGTTTTGGGAATGGGATTACCCACTACTGCCAACTACATAGTTGTATCAGCATTGATGGCGCCGGTTATAGTTGAACTTGGCGCGCAGAATGATTTAATTGTTCCATTAATTGCAGTGCACATGTTTGTGTTTTATTTTGGTATTCTTGCAGACGATACTCCTCCAGTAGGACTGGCAGCATTTGCCGCCTCTGCTATAGCAAGAAGTGACCCTATAAAAACTGGTCTCCAGGGTTTTACTTATGATATTCGGACGGCTATTTTACCCTTTATGTTCATATTTAACACCGAGCTTTTATTAATAGATATTGACAATATTTTTGAATTATTATTGGTGATTTTTTCCGCGGTGGTGGCAATGCTAACCTTTGCGGCTGCAACTCAGGCATTTTGGCTAACTAAATGCAAATGGTGGGAAACACTTGGGTTATTATTAGTAACCTTCACTTTGTTTCGTCCTAATTTTTGGATGGACCAAGTAATTCATCCCTACGAATATCATCCTGGCTCGGACATTAATATTTTGGTGGATGAATACCGTGTTAAAGAGGACTTACGAATTAAGGTGCGTGGAAGAAATCTTGCAGGAGAGCTGATAGAGAAAACTGTCCTGCTGTCATTACCTTCAGAAGGAAACGCACAAGAGAGGATTGGCTCCACTGGCTTATCACTGGATATGAATGGCGAATTACCACAATCCGGACTTGTTGATTTTGGCACTCCAGCTTCAAACGCTGGCATAGATTTTGGCTGGGAAATTGTGAATGTACAACTCAAGCGGCAAACACCGCCCCCCGAGCTCTTCTTTATACCGGCTTTTCTCCTATTAGGTTTAATCTGGTTGAGTCAAAGGAGACGATTGAAGGTGTCCAGCCCCTAAATAACTTGTAGGGGCGAGCCATGCTCTGCCCGCTAAATAACTATAGCTTTGCTACCCACTCCCCTAAGCGATCGCATCCTTGTGAAACCTTAGGAGCAAGGGCAAGAAGTTCTGCATCGCTTGCTCCTTCTTGCAGTGCCTCCATCAAGCTTACCCCATCATAATCCACAGTTGCTAATCTGCACACATAATCGCTTGCAGGCAAACCAAAATCTTGAGCTGGTAACAAAGTCACCGCCGCCTCATCCAAAATTGCCGCACACAAAGATGGGCTATCCTTTATCCCCCGTTCTTGCAATTGCTGCGTCCAATTATTAAAATCAGGAAACAAATAAAAACTGCCAGTCCCCACAGGGCACCCTATCTTATACTCAACCAAACGTCCTCTTATATATGAACTCATCAATCCATGGATGCGATTGCAATCATGAATATATTGGTTTATCTGTGGGTTATCAGAATAGGCAACTACTGCCGCATGCTGAATGGGCGCTGATACACAACTAAAGGTCTCACTAATTAACGCTGATAGTGGTTTCAGTATCTGCTCGGCAATTACTGGAGGAATAGCTGTAAAACCTAATCTATAACCACCTGCCGAAAATGACTTACTAAGCCCTGAGGTTACTATGGTTTGTTGTGGTAAAAAAGAATATATGCTGGGCGGTGGTTCTTCCCCGAAGTAGACCTCGGCATAAATTTCATCGGCTATTATTATGATATTATGTTGTTTAACTATACTTGCCAGTTCTTGTAATTCTGCGCTGTTATAAGAGTTACCAACAGGATTATTCGGGCTGTTTAGTAATAATATAAGCTGCTCGCTATCCTTCGCCTGCGGACTATCCAGTGCTTGTTGCAACTCCTTAGGAGTTATTTTGTAGCCATTATCAGAGCGGCTAACCACAGGAACGACATCCTTACCCACCAACTGCGCCTGAGGATAATAAGAAACCCAAGAAGGCGCTGGCAAGAGTAATGTCCCTTGTAGCAAATATAATAAATCAAACAATAATTCCTTACTGCCAGGACCTATCACTATGTTTGACGCCTGCCAATCATAACCACGTTTGTTGTAATAGGCAGCAATATTATCACGCAATTCTACAAGCCCCAAAGAGGGAAGATATGCTTTATGGTGACTATTATTCTGCAATGCCTTAATAATAAGAGGATGAACCGCAAAAGGCGACTGCCCAAAACCGAAATGGACTATATCTTGTCCTTGGCTTCTAAGCTTAACTGCCTTTTCGTTTATTGCAAGAGTTGCAGATTCTTTTACCTTCTGCAAGCGAGGATTAACATATACCTTCATAAATTATACGAGTTGAAAAACCGAATACTATTGAATATCTTTATTAGAATCTGGGAATTATCTTTTGCAGTCATACATTCCGTAAGTTTGTTTACCTTCTGCGGAAATCTCATCTAAGGGGGCTATTGAATTTGCCTCAAAACCCAATGCGCTATTACGTGCCAAGCTCTGTGCATCTTCAGCAGTTTTTTCTGACTTACGTTTAATACTTCCCACTTTAGGTAGGACTTCAACAAGAACCTCGCCAACTAGAGTGCACATGGTTGCTTGCTCAATAGTTATTACTCTTATACTAGCAGCACCTGGATCAAGCTTAACAAAACTAGCACACGCCAAAAGAGTAAAAGAGGCAGCGGTGATTATAATAAAACGAATAAAATGAGTAAAATGAATAAAATTTTGTGTCTTCATAGTTTAAATTATAACCCTAATTGGCATAATTCTACTTTAAATATCATCTGAAACCAAGTGTCAATGGCAATCATAAGCTGCAAAGGTTTGGTTGCCTTCTTTAGTCATTTCTGTAAGTGCTGATATAGCGGTAGCATTAATCTCCACTGCTTTATTGCGCGCGATGTTTTCTGCTTCTATCTCCACCTTAGCATGCTCACGATTTATTTTGCCTAACTTAGCAAGTGCTTTAACTGGAATTTCACCCAACTTTTCACACTGTGCCGCTTCTTCTTGACTAATTATTTTAATCAAACCTGATTTCTGTCCAACTAATATCAGCGATGAACAACCGCCTCCTACCAGACCCGCCAATAAAATTAATACTAATATATTGTTGGATGATATTTTCATTAGGTTAGGCAATTATATATCAGCATATATATGGGTTTCTTTAGCTCCGCCTGGATGAGTTACTGCACCCCCTTTAGCAGACCCTACTGTACTGGAGTAACGCCAGAGGGCTCCTGATTGAAAATCATTGGAGCGTCCTTGCCATTTTTTCCTTCTTTCCTCAAGGGTTGCCTCATCAAGCTCTACATCTATGCTACCCTTCTCGGCATCAAGATTTATAATATCTCCATCTTCTAATAAACCAATCGGTCCACCTATTGCCGCCTCAGGTCCTATATGCCCAACACAAAAACCGCGTGTAGCGCCAGAGAACCTGCCGTCAGTGATTAAGGCAACTTTACCACCCATATTTTGACCCGAAAGAGCTCCAGTGGTAGCCAACATCTCACGCATGCCAGGTCCTCCCTTAGGTCCTTCATATCTGATAACTATGACATCGCCTTCTTGATACTCGCGATTTGTAACTGCGGCAAAGGCATCTTCCTCGCAATCAAAAATTCGAGCAGGACCGCGAAACTGCAATTTCTTAAGACCAGCAATCTTAACGATACCACCCTCAGGAGCCAAGTTGCCGCGTAAGCCCACAACGCCGCCCGTATTACTTATTGGCTTATCTATTGGCATAACTACTTTCTGCTCGGATGGGAAGTTTATCTTCTTAAGATTTTCACCTATGGTTTTACCGTTCACCGTTATACAATCGGTATGCAGATACCCCCCATCCATCAAAGTTCTTAGAATAATTGGCACACCGCCAACCTCAAACAAATCCTTAGCTACATATTTGCCAGCTGGTTTTAAGTCGGCTATATATGGAGTGCTACGGAATATCTCACAAACATCCTGCAAGTCAAATTTAATTCCACATTCATGAGCAATAGCAGGAAGATGCAAGCCAGCATTAGTGGAGCCACCAGACGCTGCCACAACCCGCGCTGCATTTTCTAATGATTTAAGAGTAACTATATCGCGCGGACGCAGACCTGTGCGGATGCATTCCATTACTCTTTCGCCACTGGCTTCGCAATAGGAATCACGTGAGGTATAAGGAGCTGGCGTTCCAGCGGAACCAAGAATGGCTAAACCAATTGCCTCGGAAACACATGCCATCGTGTTAGCCGTGAACTGTCCGCCACAAGAACCTGATGAGGGGCAGGCGCACTGCTCCAGCTCTCTTAATTCTTCATCGTTCATATTACCACTGGCATGAGTGCCCACCGCTTCAAAGACATCCGCTACTGTAACATCCTTGCCTTTAAACCTACCAGGTAATATAGTTCCGCCATAAATGAATACCGCAGGAACATTCAAACGACACATTGCCATCATCATGCCGGGAAGTGATTTATCACAGCCAGCTAAACCAACTATGCCGTCATAGCAATGACCTCGCATGGTAAGTTCCACAGAATCTGCAATTAAATCTCGGCTTGGCAGTGAACTCTTCATCCCGCTATGCCCCATAGCTATGCCATCAGTGACAGTAATAGTGGTGAACTCACGCGGCGTGCCCTTAGCCCTTTCAACCCCTTTTTTAACCGCTTGCGCCTGACGCGACAAATCTATATTGCAAGGCGCTGCTTCATTCCAGCAGGTTGCAACCCCTACGAAGGGCTGAGCTATTTCCTCTTCAGTCATTCCCATTGCGTAATAATAGGAGCGATGGGGAGCGCTAGCAGGTCCTACCGAAACATGGCGACTGGGGAGTTTATGTTTTAATTTATCCATTGTATCTAATATTAAATTAATCTAATCAATGGAATTATACCACCAAGCTCTTATGGCGTGCAGAATAAGGAAGGATATTCTTGCGTAGAACCAAATCTCCAAGCTTGACGATTACTCTGAGCAAGCAGTGAGCTTGAGTCAGAAGTAAACTCGCCCGTATCAGGGTTGCACCAAAAATTAGCCCAACCAGCATAAATGCCAGTATCTGTGGCGCTAACTGGGTTTTGCAGCTCAGCAGTTGTCTTGCCGACGCCCTCTTGCGCCGCAGAGAATTCGGGGCGTGCCGTAAATCCAGTGCTCTGATTATTCCAATAAGAATTAAATACTTCAGTATCTAAAGTTGGCTTACCTACTAAACCGCCTACATAATCATTGCCTTGAATAGAATCAATAGCCACATAAGAAGCATTTATAATTGCAGAATATCCATCACCAACTAAACCGCCAACATAATCATTACCTTGGATAGAAGCGATAGCCACATAAGAGGCATCTATAATTGCAGAATATCCATCACCAACTAAACCGCCAACCCTATCATTGCCACTTATATTCCCGCCTACTACATAAGATGCCATAATTTCTGCAAACCAAGCGTAACCAACCAAGCCGCCGACATAATCACCTATGCTACTTACATTTACATTTCTTACATAATTAGATACTATGATACTCCCTTCCCCATAACCAACTAAGCCGCCAACATGACTAGACCCATTCACAACACTATTCGCTACGAAAGAAAATACACTGCTACCATACCCCCCATCACCAACCAAGCCGCCAACAAAGTCATTGCCTGCTATAGAACCACCCTCAACATAAGAGGAAATAATCTGAGTATCCTCCCCATCTCCCACCAAGCCGCCAATAATATTATTGCCTATTACAGAGCTCTGAATAACATAAGAAGAGTTTATTATAGAAAATGCTCCATCGCCAACCAAACCGCCAACACTATCAGCTAAAGGACTCATAATCTCTCCTATTGCAGAACTATTAAAAATAGTTGGGATACCTTCCGACTCAAAACCTCGCGCCGAACCAACCAACATCCCAATATAATTAGCTCCCCCTGTTATATTTGCCGCACGAATATGAACATTCTGCAGGATAGAGTTTTCCACTACCGCGCCAAATAAACCAATGCTCTCAGCAACATCAGAGGCGCTAATAGTAAGGTGGCTTATAGTCCAGCCATTGCCATTAAAGGCGCCACTAAAAGCAGCTGAATTATCATCTGCAACAAAAGTTCCAATTGGTTGCCAGTTGTTATATCCAGACAGGTCTATGTCTGCAACAAGCTCATAGCCATTACACACTGTAATCTCAACTCCATCGCCACAACCAGCACTGCTGCCAATATCATCCGCAGAAGATTTTAACGATGTTCCTTGAAGATTAAAGCGCACTTGATGAAGCTCATCCGCAGTGGCAATTTCTATCAGCCCATTGCCATCCCCATCAATATCAGCATTATCGCCCGTGCCATCAGAGTCCGCATCTGTACTCTCATCGCTATTAAAAGGAAGAGCGTCCGCAACATCGTCTATCCCGTCATTATCATCATCAGGGTCTGCATTATTGCCAAGCTCGTCTCCATCATAATTAGAATCAATCTCTTTTATTAATGTCTGAGGTATAACAGCCCTACCCTTATTAATTCCAGTAAAAACAGGTTTCACTATGAACTTATATTCTCGTTGATTAATCAAACCAGTAATGTTTATAGTAGCCCCTATTTCAGAAGCCGTTACAACATTCGCACCCGCAAACAACATTTCCTGTGGGGTAGTCCCCGCATCAAGCGTATCAACCAAGCCATAAGAAACACTAATAAAATCCATAGCAACTGGCGGGTTATCCCATACTAGAGTGATGCTACTATTATGTGGAATACCACGCAGATTACTCACCCCGACAGGAGGATACTGTGCTGCAAGCCCTTCTGACGTGCAGGATAATACAGGATATTCTTCAGCAGAACCAAATCTCCAAGCATTTTGATTATTCTGCGCAGGTACTGAACGGAAGTCATCACTAAATTCACCAGTATCAGGGTCACACCAAAAATCAGACCAATCAGCATAAATACCTGTGGCGCTAACTGGATTTTGCAGCTCAGCAGTTGTCTTGCCGATGCCCTCTTGCGCCGCGGAGAAGTCAGTGCGTGCCGTAAGTCCAGTACTTTGATTATTCCAATAAGAATTAAATACTTCAGTATCAGAAGTTGGCTCACCTATCAAAGCGCCAACATTATCATTACCTTGGATAGAAGCACTAGCTAAATAAGAGGCAGTTATAATTGCAGAACCTCCATAACCAACCAAGCCGCCAACATTATCATTACCTTGAATAGAAGCACTAGCCAAATAAGAGGCAGTTATAATTGCAGAATCTCCATAACCAACCAAGCCGCCAACATTATCATTGCCGATTATATTTCCCCCTGCTATATAAGACGCCTTAATTTCTGTAAACAAACTATAACCAACCAAACCGCCAACATTATCACCTATGCTGTTTACATTTCTTGCATAATTAGACACTATGCTACTCCTTTCCCCATAACCAACTATACCGCCAACATGACTAGACCCATTCACAACACTATTCGCTACGAAAGAAAGGACACTGCTACCGAACGCTCCATTACCAACCAAACCGCCAACATAATAATTGCCTGCTATAGAGCTATCCATAGCATAAGAGGAAATAATCTGAGTATCCTCTCCATTTCCCACCAAACCACCAATAACATTATTGCCTGTTACAGAACTATCCATAACATAAGAAGAGTTTATTGTAGACAATGCTCCATCGCCAACCAAACCGCCAACATTATCAGCCAAAGGACTCATAATGTCTCCTGTTACCGAACTATTAAAAATAACTGGAGCCATCTCCAATTCAACACCTCGCGCTGAGCCAACCAACATCCCAATATAATTAGCCCCCCCTGTAATATTTGCCGCACGAATATGAACATCACGTAGGGTAGAATACTCAGATACCGCGCCAAATAGACCAATGCCCTCAGCAGTATCAGAGGCGCTAATAGTAAGGCGACTTATAGTCCAGCCATTGCCATTAAATGTACTATTAAAAGCAACTGAACTATCATCTGCAACAAAAGTCCCAATTGGTTGCCAGTTGTCATACCCAGAAAGGTCTATGTCCGCAATAACCTCATAGCCATTGCACGCTGTAATATTAACCCCATTGCCACAACCAGCACTGCTGCCAACATCATCCGCAGAAGATTTTAACGATGTCCCTTGAAGATTAAAGCGCACTTGGTTAAGCTCATCCGCAGTGGCAATCTCTATCAGCCCATTGCCATCCCCATCAACATCAGCATTATCGCCCGTGCCATCAGAGTCCGCATCTGTGCTCTCATCGCTATTAAAAGGAAGAGCATCTGCAATATCGTCTGTCCCGTCATTATCATCATCAGGGTCTGCATTATTGCCAAGTCCATCGCCATCATAATTAAAATCAATCTCTTTTATTAATGTCTCAGTTATAACAGCCCTACCCTTATCAACTCCAGTAAAAACAGGTTCCACTATGAACTTATATTCTCGTTGATTAATCAAACCAGTAATGTTTATAGTTACGCCTATTTCAGAGGCATCAACATAATTAGCATCCGCAAGCAATATTTCCTGTGGGTCAGTCCCCGCATTAAGCTGACCAACCAAGCCATAAGAAATACTCATATAATCCATAGCAACTGGCGGGTTATCCCACACCAGAGTGATGCTACTATTATGTGGAATGCCGTGCAGATTCCTCACCCCAACAGGAGGATACTGCGCCGCAAATCCATCTGACGTGCAAGATAATACTGGGTATTCTTCAAAAGAACCAAATCTCCAAGCTTGATAGCTATCCTGAGCAAGCGGTGAACTTGTGTCGGAAGTAAACTCTCCAGTATCAGGGTTACACCAAAAATTATCCCAACCAGCATAAATGCCAGTATCTATGGCGCTAACTGGATTTTGTAGTTCAGCAGTTGTCTTGCCAGCGCCCTCTTGCGCCGCAGATAACTCAGGGCGCGCAGTGAAACCAGCACTCTGATTATTCCAATAAGAATTAAATACTTCAGTATCCAAAGTTGGCTTACCAACCAAGCCGCCAACATTATCATCACCTTGGATAGAAGCACTAACCACATAAGAGGCATTTATAATTGCAGAATCCCCATAACCAACTATACCACCCACATTATCATCCCCTCTTACATTCCCACCTGTTACATAAGACGTCATAATTTCTGTAAACAAACCATAACCAACCAAGCCGCCAACATAATCACCTATGCCGTTTACTTGGACATTTTTTGCATAATTAGACACTACACTACTCCCTTTCCCATAACCAACTATGCCACCAACATGACTAACTCCATTCACAACATTATTCGTTACGAAAGAAAGGACACTGCTGCCAAACCTCCCATCACCAACCAAACTGCCAGTAATATTATTACCCGTTACAGAACTATCCATAGCATGAGAGGAAATAATCTGAGCACCCTCTCCGTCTCCCAGCAAACCGCCAATAGTATTATTGCCTGTTATAGAACTCTGCTTAACATAAGAAGAGTTTATTATAGCCAATGCTCCACCGCCAACCAAACCGCCTACACTATCAGCTAAAGGACTCATAATGTCTCCTGTTGCCGAACTATTAAAAATAGTTGGGCTAGCCCCCAATTCAACACCTCGCACCGAACCAGCCAACATCCCAATATAATTAGCTCCTCCACTAATCCTTGCTCCACGAATATGAACATCACGCAGGATAGAATGCTCAGATACTGCGCCAAATAGACCAATACCTTCAGCAACATCAGAGGCGCTAATAGTAAGATGACTTATAGTCCAACCATTGCCATTAAATATGCCATTAAAGGTGCTATTAAAAGCATCTGAATTATCATCTGCAACAAAAACCCCTATCGGCTGCCAGTTGCTATACTTAGCAAGGTCTATATCCGCAATAACCTCATAGCCATTGCACGCTGTAACCTCCACCCCATTGCCACAACCAGCGCTGCTGCCAACATCATCCGCAGAAGATTTCAACGCTGTCCCTCTAAGATTAAAGCGCACTTGGTTAAGCTCATCCGCATTAGCAATTTCTATCAGCCCATCACCATCGTCATCAACATCCGCATTATTACCGATGACATCAGAATCGGTATCAGTATCCTCCGTTATATTAAAAGGAAAAGCGTCTGCAACATCGTCTGTCCCGTCATTATCATCATCAGGATCTGCATTATTGCCAAGCTCATCGCCATCATAATTAAAATCAATCTCTTTTATTAATGTCTGAGTTGCAATAGGCCTATCCTTATGAAGCCCAGTAATAGCAGTCCTCAGCATAAACTTATATTCTTGTCTATTAATCAAACCAGTAATGTTTATAGTCACGCCTTTTTGAGAAAATGCTATATCATTTGCATCCGTAAGCAATATTTCCTGTGGAGCAGCCCCCGCATTAAGCATATCAACTAAGCCATAAGAAACATTAATATAACCTATGTCAACTGGTGGATTATCCCATTCCAAAGTGATGCTACTATTATGTGGAAAACCGCGTAGATTCCTTACCCCAATAGGAGTATACTGAGAAGTAAAACCATTTGGCGCGCAGGTTAATGCAGGATTTTCTTCAATAGTCCCAAACTGCCAAGCTTTATATTTATCCAGAGCAAGCGGCGAGTTTGAGTCGGAAGTAAACTCGCCAGTATCAGGGTTGCACCAGAAGTTAGCCCAACCAGCATAAATACCTGTAGCACCAACTGGATTTTGCAGCTCAGCGGTCGTCTTGGGAGCACCTTCAAAAGAATCAGGTACTGGAGCACGGTCGGCAACTTTAGTTATCACAGTATCCCAATACGAATTAATTGCTGTAGAACCAGGACTGCCTGCACCTCCGTTGGGTATACTTAAAAAAGCAGCCAATCCTCCTAATCCTAGGAGGCCTCCTCTTGAGCCAGACCTTATAATTTCAGTAGTCGCATAAGATGAATCTAACAACATATCGCTACCTATGCCAGCCAAGCCGCCAACAGTCGCATCCCCCTTCACTATTCCACCACGCGCATAAGACGATATAATTTGGCTTCTCGGTCCCAAAAATGCTCTTCCTGTATACCAAGAACTTCCATCACCGAGTAAGCCGCCAACATTTCTGATTCCGCTAACATTGACATTCAGCGTATAAGAAGCAATAATCTTAGATGACCATGCCCTTCCCGCTAAACCTCCATAATCATTCCCATTACCAACAGTGGTTGTAGTTACACTGCTATCCCGAGCGTAGGATGATTGGATTAACACCCTATCCCCTGTGCCGATTAAACCTCCTATTTGTCCTGGTCCTGTCACCTTCACCCGCTGAACATAAGAATAATGCACAATTGCATCTTCAGCGCTACCTAATAATCCACCGAGGAAAGATCCAGAAGTTCTTGATACAGCAGCAACAGTAAGGTCGCTTGCATAAGAAGAATTGACAATGGCAGACGTAGCTGCGCCTATCAGACCACCTATGTTAATTGAACCCCTCATCGCACCTTCTTTAACATAAGATGAATGGACTGGTGCTTCATACCCAGCACCAATTAAACCGCCAACATTCGCTCTTCCAGCCATAGTTACATTTTCAGCATAAGATGAATGGACTGGTGCTCCAATTCCACTGCCTACCAAACCGCCGATGCTATTTCCCCCAGCTATAGTTACACCTTCAGCATAAGATGAATGGACTGATGCCCCATTTCCTCTACCAACCAAACCACCGATGTTATTTCCCCCGGTTATAGTCAAACTTTCAGTATGAGATGAATTTATTGATGCCCCATTTCCCCCGCCCACCAAACCACCGATGTTATCTCTCCCAGTTATAATCACACTTTCAGCATAAGAGGAATGGATTGATGCTCCATTTCCGAGACCAACCAAACTACCAACTTGGCTAGCCGAGGGACTTGTAATATTCCCTGTCACTGAGCTATTGCTAATGAGTGCAGATTGGGAATCTTTATTGTCCGCATAACCAACTAACATTCCTACATTGCTTGCTGGAGGTTGTATTGTTATACTTGATTCTCGCAGATGAACCCCACGCACAACGCTATCAGTGGATATAGCGCCAAACAAACCTATGTCGCGTGTCCGTCCAACAGGAGTGCCATCCCCATTAATGCTAATCCTGAGGTTACTAATAGTATGTCCGTTTCCTTCAAAAGTCCCATTAAAAGCGAGCGGACAAGAACCGCCAGCAACACAATCTCCTATCGGCTGCCAGTTGGTATAATTAGCTAAATCTATGTTGGCACTCATTTCATAGCCAGAGCAAGCAATCACATCAGCGCCATTACCGCAACCTATACTACTACCAGTGGCAGAAGCTGACTCCTTCATAGAAGTCCCTTGCAAGTTGTAGCGAATTTGGTTAAGTTGCTCCACGGTGGTAATTTCTATCAGGCCATCACCATCATCATCAATTTCACAAACATCGCCTAATGTATCATCATCAAGGTTGCTTTGTTCGTCATTCTGGACTAATGGACAATTATCCGCGCCATCTAAAACAAGGTCATTATCATCATCGGGGTCAGCATTATTGCCGATTTTATCTTTATCCGTATCTGTATTCTCGGTGCTATTAAACGGCAAATCATCATAAATATCTTCAGTGCCATCATTGTCATCATCTGTATCACAAGCATTGCCTAATTCATCAGCATCAAAATTGCCTTGTCCGTTATTTGCGACTAACGGGCAGTTATCATCACCATCTAAAACAAGGTCATTATCATCATCTGGGTCGGCATTATTGCCGATGTCATCTTTATCTGTATCTGTATCCTCAGTGCTATTAAATGGAATATCGTCATAAATATCTTCAGTGCCATCATTGTCATCGTCTGTATCTTCTATATCAGCAAACCCATCTTTATCAAAGTTAGAACCTATAGCGCGAACTATAGTTGCTTTAAGGGTTTTCTTGTGCTTATCATCTCCTCCTAATACAGGAACAACTACAAATTTATAATACTCGTCATTGGTTAAACCAGCTATAGTATAAGAAACATTTATTTGATTAGCTCCAAGAGCAGCAGAATCACTAATAGATAATTGTTGCAAAGGTGATGACGAATTATTAATCCCATAGTAAATGCTAAATCTTCTAATAGTTGCATTAGAATTATTCCAAAGTAGCTCAGCTCCTCCAATATCAGGAATCACACGTAAATTATTCGCTCCATGAGGACTGCTTTGCGCCTCAACTCCACCAGGAGTGCAAGTCAAAGCGGGATATTCTTTGTCAGTACCAAATTGCCATACTCTGTATTCTGCAACAGCCAGTGAAGAACTTTCATCAGAAGTAAACTCGCCAGTAACTGGATTGCACCATAAACCTGCCCAATGCTCATATATACTGCCAGAGACGAATCCTGGCAACCCCTGCAACTCAGCAGTCGTTTTTGGCTGTCCATAAATGGATGATGACGCTATCCCAGAAGTTTCCATATCCCAATAAGAACTGTTAACCATAGCGAGGACGCCTCCCCCTATTAGCCCGTTGATATTTAAACTCCCGCTAGTATCGCCTTGTATTATTCCTCCTGCCGCATAAGAATAATCAATAGTGGCAGAGTTCCCTAAACCAACCAAACCACCAACATTATTATTAACTGCTTGCCCAATAACAGCACCTCCTTCCGCATAAGAGGCGGTGATATCTGCATTATTAGCCATGCCAACCAGACCACCAATATTGTTTATGCCTCTTATGTCCCCTCCCGCGGCATAAGATGATCGGATAAGCGCATTATTGCCATTGCCAATTAAGCCACCTACCGAATGCATCCCCTCACTTAACCCAGTGGAACTAACATCCCCTCCCACGGCATAAGAAGAAAAAATGCGAGCAAAAGTACCATCACCAACCAAGCCGCCAACACTACCGCCACCCACAATGTCTCCTCCTACTACATAAGAAGAAGTAATCTCAGAACTGCGGCCATAGCCAACCAAACCTCCAACAGATTCACTCCCTGCACTCATAATATCCCCTTGCGCCGAAGAATTATGAATCAACCCTCCATCAGCATAACCAGCCAACATTCCCACATAAGCTGAAGTGCCTGTAATCTTTACATCGTGCAATTGGATATTGCGTAAAATTGAAGTTGAGGAAATAGCTCCAAACAAGCCAGCCCCATAAGAACCAGTAGCATTTATATTAACATTACTAACAATAAACCCATTACCATCAAAAATAGCGTTAAACTGACTAGCAACAGAGCAAATACTGACGCTAACGCAAGAACCCAATGGTTGCCAATTGGTATAATTAGCTAAATCTATATCTGCACTCAATTCATAACCAGAGCAAGTATTTGCACTAGCACCCTTGCTGCAACCCTTGCGATTGTTAATAGCCGCCGCGGACTCCTTAATAGAAGTCCCTTGCAGATCGTGGCGAATTTGGTTAAGCTCTGCCGCAGTGATAACTTCTATCAGACCATCGCCATCATCATCAATATCACAAGCATCGCCTAATGTATCAGCATCAAGATCGCTTTGTTCGTCATTCTGGACTAATGGGCAGTTATCCACACCGTCTAAAATAAGGTCACCATCGTCATCAGTGTCAGCATTATTGCCGATTTTGTCTTTATCCGTATCTGTATTCTCGGTACTATTAAAGGGGAGAGCATCATAAATATCTTCAGTACCATCATTGTCATCGTCTGTATCACAAGCATCGCCTAATTCATCAGCATCAAAATTGTCTTGCCCGTTATTTGCGACTAACGGGCAGTTATCCACGTCATCTAAAACAAGGTCATTATCATCATCGGAGTCAGCATTATTGCCGGTCTTGTCTTTATCTGTATCTGTATTCTCAGTGCTATTAAATGGAAATGCATCAGCAATATCTTCAGTGCCATCATTATCATCATCTATATCTACTACATCAGCAAACCCATCCTTATCAAAATTAGAACCTATAGTGCGTGCTATAGTTGCTTTAAGGGTTTTCTTGTGCTTATCATCTCCTCCTAATACGGGAACAACTATGAACTTATAATACTCTCCACTAGTTAAACCAGCTATAGCATAAGAAACATTTATTTGATTAGCACTAAGGTAATCTAGGTTACTAATAGATAATTGTTGCAAAGGTGATGACGAATTATTAATCCCATAGTAAATGCTAAATTCGCTAATGGTTGCTTTCGGATTATTCCAAAGTAGCTCAGCTCCTCCAATATCAGGAATCACGCGTAAATTATTTGCCCCATGAGGACCGCTTTGCCTCTCAACCCCACCAGGAGTGCAAGTCAATGCAGGATATTCTTTGTCAGTACCAAATTGCCATGCCTGGTTCTCTGCAACAGCCAGTGAAGAACTTCTGTCAGAAGTAAACTCACCAGTAACTGGATTGCACCATAAACCCACCCAATTCTCATATATACTACCAGAGATGAACCCTGACGGCTCCTGCAACTCAACAGTTGTTTTTGGTTGCCCATAAGCAGATGTTGACACTAACCCCGAAGTTTCCATATCCCAATAGGAATCACTAACCATAGCAAGGACACCTCGCCCTACCAGTCCGTTGATATTTAACCTTCCGTTAGTATTGCCTTGTATTATTCCGCCTGCAGCATAAGAATAAGCAATTGTGGCAGAGTTCCCTAAGCCAACCAAACCGCCAACATTATTATTAACTGCCTGCCCAATAACAGCTCCGCCTTCCGCATAAGAGGCGGTGATGTCTGCATTATTAGCCCTGCCAACCAAACCGCCAATATTGTTTATACCTCTTATATCCCCTCCCGCAGCATAAGAAGAAGTAATGCGGGCAAAAGCGCCATCACCAACTAAGCCGCCAACACTACCGCCGCCCACAATGTCGCCTCCTACTACATAAGAAGAAATAATCTCAGAAGAACGCCCCCTGCCAACCAAACCGCCAACAGATTCACTCCCTGCACTCATAATCTCCCCTTGCGCCGAGGAATTATGAATAAACCCGCCAGCCGCATAGCCAACCAGCATTCCCACATAAGCTGAAGTGCCTGTAATCTTTACATCGCGTAATCGGATATTGCGTAAAATTGAAGTTGAGGAAATAGCCCCAAACAAGCCCGCCCCATAAGAACCAGTGGCATTTATATTAACATTACTAACAATAAACCCATTGCCATCAAAAATAGCATTAAACTGACTAGCGACAGAGCAAATATTTACGCTAACGCAAGAACCCAATGGTTGCCAATTGGTATAATTAACTAAATCTATATCTGCACTCAATTCATAACCAGAGCAAGTATTCACATTAGCGCCATTGCCGCAACCTATACTATTGCCAACGGCAGCAGCTGACTCCTTCATAGAAGCCCCTTGCAGGTTATAGCGAATTTGGTTAAGCTCTGCTGCAGTGGTAATTTCTATCAGACCATCGCCATCATCATCAATATCCGCATTATCGCCAATGCTATCAGAGTCCGTATCTGCATTCTCGGTGCTATTCAAAGGAAATGCATCATGAATATCTTCAGTGCCATCATTATCATCATCTGGATCAGCATTATTGCCGATTTTATCTTTATCTGTATCTGTATCCTCGGCACTATTCAAAGGGAAAGCATCATCAACATCATCCGTCCCATCATTGTCATCGTCTGTATCTTCTATATCAGCAAACTCATCTTTATCAAAGTTCAAACCTACGGCGCGAACAACTTTAACTGCCTGTGTGAGTTTACCCTCATCATCGCCTTGCATAGAAGGTTCTATACTAAAGTTATAGTATGCATCATTAGTTAGACCTGTTAATTCAAAGGATGTTTCTGGTAATAAAGTTCTGTGGTCTGTTATGGCAACTTTTTGGACGGTTGGTGAATCTGATTCGCCCCAAGAAATATTAATTTGTTTAATATCAGCACTCGGATTACTCCACATAATTAGCGCTCTGTTAGCAGCTGGAATAATGCGTAAATTGGCTACTTGAAAATAAGAGGTGTTATTATTAAAGGGATAAGCATCATATTCATCATTAACGCCGTCATTATCAGTATCCATATCAAGAGTATCATCTATGCCATCACCATCTGTATCTGCGCTGGCAGAGGCATTATTAGGAAATGCATCTGAATTATCGCCTACTCCATCTCCATCTGTGTCATTTGTTTCTGCAGGGTTATCAGCAAAGGCATCATGAATATCTTCAACTCCATCATTATCATCATCTGGGTCCTTATCATTTGGTATGTCATCACCATCAATATCTTCATCTTCAATATTTGCATAAGTATCATTGTCCAGATTGGGACCTATTATTCTCTCAATTGGCTTAGGCAAAGGGGTTACAATCTCCTTGTTATCAGCATTCTTTGTAACTGCAATTATGTAAAACGTATATTTCTGCCCATCAGTGAGTCCTTCTATTGTTTTAGAAACCCTCATAGATGGGGTTGCCAGTGCAAGGGGGGTAACATCAAGCGGGGGTGCAGCAAGTGGGGTAACATCAAGGGAGCTAACAGCAAACGAACTTACCTCTTGTGTTTTAATAGCCCTTGCATCCCTACTAGTACTTCCCCTATTAATTGGCATTGATTGAGTGCTTGATACCACATCCACATCAGAAATATCATCAACGATGATAGGTTGTAACACCCCCTTTTCTACTGGTGTCCAAGAAATATTTATATGAGAAACAGGAGCAGAAGGATTAGTCCAAGTAAGGTTGATTTTATTCCGTTGGGGAATTACAACAACATCTTGCACTGCTAATTCATTTAATAGTAACTCGTCCTCATCATCTATGTCTGTGGCATCATCTAAGTTAACTACTTCATTTGCTGTTTGCTTGGTTGTTTCACAAGAAACAAGAAACGTAGTAAGTATGAATAACAACAACACTCGCCAAGAATTAGCTTTACTTATTAATAAACGAGGTGACTGCCGCTTTACAGCTACAGTTAGTTTTGACATAATCAAATGGTTAAAAATAATTAGGTAATTGAGTATTTTTGTAACGACTTAGTTAATATACTGATTACAATTATTCTCTTTGTCTTGCCGCACCACCTGGAGTACAGGTCAGTGCTGGGTATTGCTTGTTAGTGCCCAAATCCCAGGCCTTGTTGGCAGTGTTCATAGCAATGGACGAGGTGCTATTAGTAGTAAACTCTCCAGTTGCCGCATCGCACCATAAATCATCATCCCAAGTTTTGTAAATGCCACTGTCATCATCGAACTTAGTTGGCCCCTGCAATGCAGTGGTAGATAAGGCTAGACCCCCTGAAGACTTAGCCCTCCACTTTTCAATTCCCGATATACTAACGTCCCAATAAGAATCGGTAATACTAACTGCATACCCCCCCGCAATGAATCCACCTTTAACGTGAGCGCTCGTACAACATCTACCGTACGGGAAGTTCACCACCAACACTTCGTTCACTGCCGCATATGAGGACTTATAAACTACTGTTGACTCACTATTCCGCCCTCCTTGCCCCACAAACCCTCCAACATGTCTTTCCCCTTGGACCCTTTTAGCTATCACATAAGATGATATAACCTTGGCACCATTAGAAATTGTGCCAATCAAACCGCCAACATTAGTATCACCTGCTAAAAAGCGAACAATAGCATAAGAAGCATAAACGCGACCTTCGCTAATATAACCCACCAATCCTCCTGCAGGACCAACACCATTCTCCCTCGCATAAACATCTTTCGCGTAAGACCCATAGATGAACGCCTTCCATCCTGAACCAACCAAGCCACCAACAGACCCCAAACCAATCACAGTAACATTATCTGTATAGGATAAAAGAATTTCGCCTTGATAAGCATTACCAACCAAACCACCAATTGAAGTAGAACCTTCCACATAAGTGTTATTCACACTAGATGAAGATATCTTAATGCCTCCCTTGTCATACTTGCCAGTCCCTCCACCGACCATACCGCCAATACTCTTGCTTCTCGTCCGATGACTAGAATGTACATAAGTGTTATACACTTTAGATGAAGATATCTCCATGTCAAACCCTCTGCCAACCATACCGCCAACATGACTACCATCTGCGTCAACCCTACCTTGTACTGAACTATTTATAATCTGCGCTCCACCAAATTGCACATCACCAACCAATATTCCAGTTGCAAAATGCCCTATTATTTTAGCATTATTGATATGAACGTTTCTTATAACACTATCTTTGCTTATTGTGCCAAAAAAACCAATACCGTAATGAGCAACATAATACCCCCTCTTTATATTCAGGTTGCTAATCATTCGGTTATTCCCCTCAAAAGTGCTATTAAAGGGTTGTCTTAAAGTATCATTACAACGAGGAATGCCAGGGCAATTTCCAATTGGTTGCCACTCACCATGATCTGCTAGGTCAATGTCGGCAAGCAGTTCATAGCCGTTACACTCAACGGCACTGCCACCTATGCCACCTATGCCACAACCGAGGTCATTCACTTGAGTTGCAAACGGGGTAATGTTAATTAAGGAAGTTCCATCAGGATTATTGCGTATCATGTTTAACTCAGCTGCAGTCGTAATGTCTATAAGTCCATTATTGTTATTATCAATATCACAGGCATTGCCCACTCCATCATCATCATCATCATCTTGACCTTGATTAGCTACGTACTGACAGTTGTCTGTGCCATCATTTTCCCCATCATTATCATCGTCTGAGTCAGCATTATCTCCTGTGCCATCACCATCCCTATCAGAGGATTCAGAAGCGTTGTTTGGAAATGCGTCAAGAACATCCAAAACGCCATCATTATCAGTATCTGACGCCAGAATGGCTAGTTCATTAGTAGCTAAAGTATCCCGAGCAGGGTCGCATTTTATGATGGGGTAAGACCTATCGCTTCCCAGATCCCAAACATTGTAGGTAGAGTTAGCAAGAAGTGAGCTACTATCAGTAGTGAACTCTCCAGTTTCTCTATTGCACCATAAGTCATCATCCCAAGTTCTATAAATGCCACTGAAATCGGTTTCAGATATCAGTTGGTGTTGATTAAAGGGTGTACCTTCCTTATTATCGGGAATTTCTAAGCGGTCTGCAACTCCACTGAGAGTGATGTCCCAAAAAGAATCTTTAATTAAATCAGCCGAAGCTACCCCAACTAAGCCACCAACATCAGCAGAACCTTCTACGTGTTCCATTGCGGCATAAGAGGACTTAATATTAGAACCTTGGGCAATGCCAACTAATCCTCCGACAGAAGAATGACCGCTAACTTCTCCGCCCGCTGCATACGATGATATAATCCGCGCATAATTACCCCAGCCAGCTAAGCCGCCAACGTGCTCCCACCCCGTTACATTAGCATTCAGAATATAAGAAGCATAAACGCGAGCTCCTTGTGCCCAGCCAACTAACCCCCCTATATAAGTACCAGAAGATTTCACAGTAACATTATTCACAGAAGATGCAAAAATTGTAGTATCATGCCCATTACCAACCAAACCGCCGACAAAAGAATTCCCGTTTATAACAATATTATCCGCATGAGACAATAAGATATTAGCACCCTTCCCATGACCAATCAGACCGCCAGTACCATGCCGACCTCTTATAAAAATATTGCTCGTCTGAGAGCGAGATATATGGATATATTCTCCAAAGCCAACCAAACCTCCAACGCCACCAGCTTCAGGACTTATAATCTCGCCTTGTGCCGAGCTATTGATAATCTGCGCCATTCCTTCAGCGTAACCAACCAGGGTTCCAATACGCTCACGTCCGCCCTTGACCATAGCATTGCGGATATGCGTATTTTGGATAACAGAAGAAGCACTTATTGCGCCAAACAAGCCCACCCCAGTAGGGCTAGTAGAATCCTGGACACTTATGTTCAGATTACTAATAATATGATTATTGCCTTCAAAAGTGCTATTAAAAGTAACGAAACAACTACCGCTATTGGAGCAATATCCAATTGGTTGCCAGTTACTATACTCTGATAAGTCAATATCTGCCCGCAATTCATAGCCGTTACACTCAGCATCAAAATCATCACCTATGCCACAACCGCGGTCATGCACTTGAGTCCCAGTTGAGCTAATTGTAATTAAAGAGTTTCCATTAAGGTTATTGCGAATCTGGTTCAACTCATCTGCAGTTGTAATGTCTATAAGTCCATTATTATTCTTATCAATATCACAGGCATTGCCTACCCCATCTTTATCATCATCCTGCTGATCTCCATTAGTTGTAAACGGGCAGTTGTCAAATCTGTTACCATTGTTATCAAAATCATTAAGCAAATCTTTGTCATTGTTAATATCAGCGTTATCGCCTATAGCATCACCATCCCTATTAGAGGTTTCAGTAGGGTCGTTTGGAAATTTGTCAAAAATATCTGCGACGCCATCATTATCAGCATCACTCACTTGTAAATTCGCTAAGGCATTCCTTTGCAAATTAGTGGTTAAACTATCCTCTGCAGCGGCACAGCTTATTATGGGGTACGAAGTGGCGTCTCCTAAGTCCCAAGCAACGTTAGTAGAATTAGCAAGAAGTGAGCTATTATTAGTGGTAAACTCTCCAGTTGCTCTGTTGCACCAGAAATTATCATCCCAAGTGTCATAAATGCCGCTAAAAGTGGTGTTAGAGCGTAATTGTTGGTAGTTTAAGCCAATGCCTTCCCTGATATCAGAAACTTCTAAGCGGTCAGTAACTCCAGAGAGCCCAACATCCCAATAAGAAGCTTCTGTAGAATCTCCAGCAGCCCTCCCAACTAAGCCGCCAACATCAATAGAACCTTCTACACGTTCCATCGCAGCATAAGAGGACTTAATATTAGATGTTTGGCTAATGCCAACTAATCCTCCGACAAAATAACGACCACTAACTTCTCCTCCCGCCGCATACGATGATGTAATCCCTGTGCCCTGAGTCCAGCCAGCTAAGCCGCCAACATTATCCACCCCCGTTACATTAGCATTTAGAACATAAGAAGCATAAACGCGAGCTCCTTGTGCCCAGCCAACTAACCCCCCTACATAATTACCAGAAGAATTCACAATAATATTATTCGCAGAAGATACAAAAAGCATCACCTCGCCTCCATTACCAACTAGACCGCCTACAGAATCAACCCCATTTACAACAATGTTATCTGTCTGAGACCATGAGATCCTAGCACCCCTCCCATGACCAATCAGACCGCCAATACCATGCCCACCTCTTATAGAAATATTGCTTGTTTGAGAGCGAGAGATATGGATATATTCTCCAAAGCCAACCAAACCTCCAACGCCGCCAGCTTCAGGACTTATAATCTCGCCTTGCGCCGAGCTATTGATAATCTGCGCCATTCTCTCAGCGTAGCCAACCAGGATTCCAATACGCTCACGTCCGCCCTTGAGCATAGCGTTGCGGATATGCGTATTTTGGATAACAGAAGAAGCACTTATTGCGCCAAACAAACCAACTCCAACAGAGCTAGTAAAACCCTGGACATTTATGTTCAGGTTGCTAATAGTATGGTTATTTCCTTCAAAAATACTATTAAAAGTACCGGGACAACTACTTTTACTAAAGCAATATCCAATTGGTTGCCAGTTATCATAACCTGACAGGTCAATGTCAGCAAGCAGTTCATAGCCGTTACACTCAGCATCAAAATCATCACCTATGCCACAACCACGGTCACTCACTTGAGTCCCAGTTGAGCTAATTGTAATTAAGGAGTTTCCGTTAGGGTTATTACGAATCTGGTTTAACTCAGATGCAGTTGTAATGTCTATAAGTCCATTATTATTATCATCAATATCACAGGCATCGCCCAGTCCATCTGTATCACTATTTTCTTGACCTTGATTAGCTACATACTGGCAGTTGTCCTTACCATCTTCTTTCATATCATTATCATCGTCTGGGTCAGCATTATCGCCTATGCCATCACCATCCCTATCGGAGGATTCAGAAGCGTTGTTTGGAAATTTGTCAAAAATATCTCCGACGCCATCCATATCAGCATCTCGCGCCAGAAGATTAGCTTGTACATTAGTAGCTAAACCATCCTGTGTAGAATCGCAATTTATGATGGGGTATGATATATTACTCCCCAAATTCCAAACCTTATTGGCATAATTAACAAGAGATGAGCCACTATCAGTAGTGAACTCTCCAGTTACTCTATCGCACCATAAATTATCATCCCAAGTATCATAAATACCGCTAAAATTAATTTCAGTTTGTAGCTGGTGGTAATCAAGAGGTATACCTTCTTTATTATCAGGAACTGCCAAGCGATCCGCAATTCCACTAAGGGTAATGTCCCAATAAGAATCTTCAACCGAAGCTCCGCCATTCCTCCCAACTAAGCCGCCAACCTCATCAACACCTTCTATGTTTTCCATTGAGGCATAAGAGGACTTAATATTAACCGATATGCCATTGCCAACTAAGCCGCCAACAGAGACATTACCGTCAACACTTCCGAGCGCCGAATAAGATGATACAATCCGTGCATACCCAGCCCAGCCAGCTAAGCCGCCAACGTGCTTCCGCCCCGTTACATTAGCATTCAGAACATAAGAAGCATAAACCCGAGCAGCATGTGCCGAGCCCATTAACCCCCCTGCATAAAAACCATGAGAAACATTATTACTATAAGAGTACACAGTAACATTATTCGCAGAAGATGCAAAAACTGTTGAATCACGCCCATCACCAGCCAGACCACCTACAAACCTAGCCCCATTTACAAAAATGTTATCTACCTGAGATAATAAGATATTAGCTCCAACTCCAGAGCCAATCAGAGCGCCGATATAAAACTGACCTTCTATAGAAACATTGCTCGCCTGAGAGCGAGATATGCGGACGCCTTTTCCATAGCCGACCAAACCGCCAACGCTTCTGCCTCCAGGACTTATAACCTCTCCTTGCACCGAACTATTGATAATCTGCGGACCAGAACCCTCAACTATTTGTTGGGCACTGCCAACCAAGATTCCAATATTTTCGTTGCCGCCCTTGACCATAGCATTACGGACATGAACATTTTTTATAACAGAATTATCGTTTATAGCGCCAAACAAACCCGCCCCAATAGGGCTAGTAAAACCCTGGACACTTATGTTCAAGTTGCTAATAACTCGGTTATTCCCTTCAAAAGTGCTATTTAAACCTTCAGGACAACTATCTCTTGTAAGGCAATACCCAATGGGTTGCCAATTACTATACTCTGATAAGTCAATATTCCCGGCTAGCTCATAACCATTACATGCAACGTCGCCAGACATATCCCCATAGCAGCCGATGCTGGTTCCTGTTCTATTGGCAAACACCCTGAATACTTTACCGTTATAGTCATAGCGGATATGGCTTAATTCTTCTGGTGTAGTTATGTCTATCAAACCATCATTGTCCACATCAATATCGTGGGCTGCATCTGGATTATCATCATCTTCATCTTCATCAGAGTCGCGGCAGCCGTCTCCATCAGCATCCGTAGCTGAGTTAGATTTCCAGTTTGTGGCACTGCCATCAGAATCGCAAAGATCCGCATTATCTCCAATGCCGTCATTATCTCTATCAAGGTTATCTGTATTCGTTACCGGGGGTGGTTCTACTGGGGGTGGCTCTATAGTCCCGTCTTCTGACACTTGTAAACTTGCAAGGACATTCAGTTGTAAATTAGTGGTGGGGCTATCCTCTGCAGCAGCACAGCTTACGATGGGGTATGAAGTGGCATTTCCTAAATCCCAGACGACGTTAGCGGCAATAGCAAAATCGGCGGTGCCAGCTCCAGTAAGAGAAAGCTCTCCAGTACCTATATTGCACCAGAAATTACTATCCCAACCAGCATAAATGTCATTGAAATCAGTTTCAGAACTCAGTTGTGCGAAAGTAAGAGGCATGCCGCCATTATCGTTATCAATATTAGAGCGATTCAAGATGCTTGAGTCCCAATAAGAAGAACTAATTGAATCGCCATTATACAATCCAGCTAAGGCACCAACATCATTAGAACCTTCTATATTTTTTATTGCCACATAAGAAAATTTAATTTGCGCATCCTCGCCAGTGCCAACCAAACCGCCAACAGATGCATTACCGCTGACTATTCCTCCTGCCACATAAGATGATTCAATCCGCGCCCTCTGAGCTCCGCCAACTAAGCCGCCTGCGTATTCTTGCGCGGCGCTAACATTAGCATTCAGAACATAAGAAGCATAAACTTCAGCGCCTTGCCCGTAGCCAATTAACCCTCCTGCAGAAGAATTAGCAGCATGCGTAATAACATTTGCCGTATAGGATACATAAGTTGTTGCATTATGTCCATTGCCAATTAAACCGCCAACAGAGGAATTGCCACTTATATAAGAGTCCTGCGCATGAGAGAAAGAAATAATAGAGTCAAATCCATTACCTACCAAGCCGCCCACGTAATTACCTGCTGGACTTATAATCTCGCCTTGCACCGAACTATTGACTATCTGCGCTCTAGTGGCTAAAATTTGTATACTGACCTTAGCTTGTATAGTTTCAGGGTAGGAAAAATTAGCTATTCCATTCGTCACAACAAAGTTTCCATTAGGCACAATCAGCGTTCCATTAGCATCAACCAAGCTTCCATTCGCCACACTCAAGATTCCATCAGGCACAACTATGCTTCCCTTAGTTATAATCAAGATTCCATCAGCTATAACCCCCATTACATCAGTTATATTCAAGATGTTTTCATTCACAGCCACGTTTTCATTAGCTGTAACCAAGGTGCCGTTATTCACAATCAAGATGCCATTAGTCACAACCACGTCTTCATCGGGGACAAGCGCCAAAGTTCCATCAGTCACCAAAAATGTCCCGTTGGTGGTAGCTGGTACTGGATTAACTATAGATACTATTTGATTACTTTCGGTGGGTATTTTATTAATGGTAAGCGGCATTGCATTAATTTTAACAGCTTCTGGATTAGTCAAAAACACTCTGCGACCATCAATCGCATAGTCCTTTGACGAAATATTGACAACACGCTCTACAGTATAATTCTCAGATGTTTGTTGAGCGCTGCCAGCCAAGATTCCAATATTCGCGCTGCCGCCCTTAACCTTAGCATTACGGATCTGCACATTTCTTATAACAGACCTATCGCTTATAGCGCCAAACAAACCCACTCCAACAGGGCTAGTAGAACCCTGGACGTTTATGTTCAGGTTGCTGATAATCCGCTTGTTCCCTTCAAAAGTGCTATTAAAAGCATTAGGGCAACTATTTGTGTTAAGGCAATCTCCAATCGGTTGCCAGTTATCGTTATTATACCCAGACAGATCAATATCCACCATAAGCTCATAACCATTACAGCCAACAACACCGGATATATTTCTGCCGCAGCCAGCACTAGTTCCTTTTCTATCGGCAGACACCTTAAATACTTTACCATTATAGTCATAGCGGATATGGTTTAGTTCTTCTGGTGTAGTTATTTCTATCAGGCCATCATTGTCCTTATCAATATCGCGACCAGCTTCGGGATCATTAGGAAATTTATCTTCATCAGAGTCGCGGCAGCCATCTCCATCAGCATCCGTAGCTCGGTTAGATTTCCAGTTGGTGGCGCTGCCCTCAGAGTCGCAGAGATCCACATCATTAAGAATTCCATCACCATCTCTATCAAGAGGGTTTACTTCTGTCGTGGGTCCGCTGCCAGCACCACCGCCACCACCGCCACCACCGCCGCCGCCACCTGCACAAGCAACTAAAAGTAGAAGCAACAGAAATGCAAACCTGCGAATAAAATAATAAAACCCCTCACTTAACCTTCCCAATTTAATATATTTAAAATCCATTATCTTCATAATTTACTTAATCTGTTGTGACTCATCAATTAGTACAAACAGGACTATAATATAACACA
This sequence comes from Gammaproteobacteria bacterium, assembly GCA_965207945.1. Classification (GTDB taxonomy): domain Bacteria; phylum Pseudomonadota; class Gammaproteobacteria; order CBDBNL01; family JAAOII01; genus JAAOII01. The sequence goes on along the minus strand of OZ242303.1, from coordinate 195,302 downwards.
AAATTATGCTTTTTGCCAGAAAAAATTACAATATCATAATCACATTTGTTATAATAGGGAGATATGAATATCATAATTATATCTTTTTGGAATTCTTTTAAAACCTTGAAAACTTTGAAAACATGGTAATTATAAAGAATAACTTCGCAACTGCTCTTTCGCATGACCAGGACAGCATAATCTCTGCGGTGCGTTTGTTCACTCAGGATGAAGACCATTACTCGCATCGCGTCCGTTTTGCCCTACAAATTAAGAAAGTTAAGCTTCAACTTGAAGAGGTTGAAGACGTTAAGTCGCTGCCACCAGAAATAAAGGATTTAAATCTTGACCACAGCAGCAATACTTTGCCAATCTTGATGGAGAGAGAGCTAATACTACATAATCCAGATATCATAATGCAGTATATTGAAGAGCGCTTTCCAACCCCACCTTTAATGCCGTTAATACCACAAGAAAGAGCTTTGTTTCGCTCGGTATTGCATCAAGTAATAAATAGCATAGTGATGCCTGCGGATGCAATCCTAAAAGAAAAAAATAAGTTTAAGGCAACGGAAATAGCGCGTGGATTGCGTGATAACCTGATTAGCTTTTCTTTTGAATACTTTGAGGACTTTGAATCGCAAAAAGAAGTTCAAGAACTGGATATTATTGATTGTATTCTTGCCCCCATATTGTGGCGGCTTAAGCTTCTTGGTCTTAACATAAGAGGAGATGCACAAAAATACCAGCCGTTAATGGCGTATATGAATTACATTTTCAAACAACCAGCATTCATTAATAGTTGTTCCACCAGCGAGTTGAAATTACATTCTGGCTAGGGGGGACTAAATAAAAGGGGGGCTAATTAAGAGAGGGGAGATAACTAAGAGGAGCTAACTAAAAAGCAGCAGAGAGTGCTTCTCCGATAGTCGCCGCTCTAATAATTCCTTTATCTTTTAAAGCTCCTTTGGGGTCATTCGCGGTGGGAATTAATATTTTTTTTATGCCCTGGCGGAAAGCAGTTTTAATTCTCTCATGCCCATAAGGCGAAGGACGTATTTCCCCAGTAAGCCCTATTTCACCAAAAGCTGCAAACCCTTGAGGCAACACCCGTTTGGTAATCACCGATACTAACGCCAGCATGCAAGCGAGGTCTGTGCCAGTTTCTTCTATTCTTAAACCACCAACTATGTTCAAAAACACATTACTGTTGGCAAGTGGTAAACTGCAGTGACAACTAAGAACTGCCAATAGCAATGCCATGCGATTATTATCTAAACCAACCGACACGCGCCGAGGGTTAGTGGTAGTGTGGGGGTCTACTAATGCTTGAATCTCTACTAATAATTGGCGACTACCTTCATGAATAATAGCCGTTGCGCTGCCTAACGCGGGCTCGGTATTGTGCGACATAAAAATTGCTGAAGGATTACTAACCTGCTTAATACCTTTATCTGTCATAGCAAACACCCCTATTTCATTGACAGCGCCAAAACGATTTTTCTGGGCGCGCAAAGTGCGGAACTTAGCATCATCGGTGCTTTCTAATACCAACGAAGCATCAACTATATGCTCCAGCACTCGCGGTCCCGCGAGCGTTCCTTCTTTGGTTACATGCCCCACCATTAGCACGGCGCAATTATTTTGCTTAGCATATTCCATCAGGCGCACCGCGCATTCGCGCACCTGAGCAACACCTCCCATCATTGAACCCTGCTGAGCGCTGTATATCGTCTGGATAGAATCCACCACTAATACTTGCGGCTTCATCTCATAACAGGCGGCAAGTATTTTCTCTAGCTGGTTTTCCGCTAACAAAGATATCTTTTCTTTTGATAGCCCCAGGCGAACCGAATGGAGAACTAATTGATTGACAGATTCTTCACCACTGACATAACAAACAGATTTAGCGCGAGAGATAGCTGCCATAGATTGCAGCAATAAGGTACTTTTACCTGCTCCAGGATTGCCGCCAATTAAAATAGCCGAACCCGAAACTAAACCGCCACCCAACACCCTATCAAACTCACTAAATCCACTGGAGAATCTGAGTTCTTTATGAACCTTTACCTGGCTAATAGGAATTGGTTTGGTAAAGCTGCTTGGTAAGGCATTTAATTCTCTGCCTCCCCGCGCGCCACTTACAAGCGCCTCTTTTGTTACTGCTTCTTGTAATGAATTCCAGGCGCCGCAGGTAGCACATTGTCCTTGCCATTGCGGATATTCACTGCCACAAGCAGAGCACTCAAAAAGTTTTTTAGCTGCTACCATTTATATATTATAGTGAGGGGATAAAAGGGGCAAGTCATGGGACAAGTCATAAAGTAAATCATGGCGCCAGCTGGCTTTTAACCCATCCCTGTCCTTTCTTCTGGTATAACACTCTGGTATGCAAACGATTAATTCTACCTTCCCAGAACTCAATTACCGTTGGTTTTAGGATATATCCGCCCCAATAATTGGGACGTGGCACATCAACCGTGTTGAACTTATCTTCCATCTTCTTCATTCTTTCAAGTAAAGTGTCATAAGTTTCTATTTGTTGGCTTTGCGAGGATGCCCAAGCACTTAAACGGCTGCCGCGGTCGCGAGTGGCAAAGTATTCATCAGATTCACTCTTGCTAAGCTTGGACACTCTGCCGCGCACGCGCACTTGCCGCACTAAAGAGGGCCACCAAAAATTAAGTGCCGCATAAGGATTGATTGCCAATTGTTTTCCTTTATCACTCTCATAGTTAGTATAAAAAATAAGCCCACTGGATTCTTTAGTTAACTTAGTTAACCTAGTTAACTTTTCCGCTGATTGTTTATTGGTTTGCTCTGCTAACTTAATCCCTTTAAGTAAAACTATTCTGTTGTGGGGATGTCCACGTTTATCAACTGTTGATAAGCACATGGCATTGGCGTCAAGAATTTTCTTGGAGGAAATTACATCATTAAACCACCGCTCAAATAATATTAGGGGGTCAGCGGGCGACTTAGCAATATCTAATGAGCTACCCTTATATTGACGGCGGATACTTGCCAATGCGGCAGCTATTTTCATTCCCATATTTTATCGCAAGTTAAATTTCCACTATATATACTCATATTTTACCAGCAATTATTTGCTGTGCCTGTTCGCGTGCCTGCTCAATGTCAAACTCGCCATGCTGATGGACTTTATCATCTTTATATGTGGGCAACAGTTCATCAATTTTATGAGACGCCGTTGGCGCAACTATGTTTTTATCTAAATGGTTCATCGCCTTACGCGCCGCCGCAACATCATTACAGATTAACACTAAATCACAACCAGCAGTCAATGCCGCCTCAGCCGCCTCTTCAATACGCGGATATATTTCTCCTACTGCACCCATAGTTAAATCATCGCTGATAATAACCCCATCATACTTCATCTCATCACGCAGCACTTCCCGTAGCCAGAAGCGGGAAAAACTTGCCGCATTGCTATCCAAAGTAGTAAAAACTATATGAGAAGTCATAATAGCCCTTAATTGCGTTGCCGCCAAAGAGAAAGCCATGAGGTCTTGGCGAATTTCATTTGGGACTCTTGTATCCTGCGGCAATTCAAAATGCGAATCGTTGGTAACGCCGCCATGACCAGGAAAGTGTTTGCCAACTGCCGTTATCGCTCCGCTGTGTAACCCCTCTATATAAGAGCAAGCCAGGGTACTCGCCCCTTGAGGAGTATCGCCAAAACACCTGCCCTTTATAACTTTGCTTATGCCCTTATCCAAATCAAGTACTGGGGCATAGTTAACATTAACTCCTAAGTCGCGCAACTCTTCGGCATTTAGCCGTCCCATAGTGTAAGTACATTCATATCCGAGTTTCTTGTCGCGCGCCCATACTTTCCATAACTGTTCTGCGCTTGGTAGCGGCGTCATTCCATTGATAAACCGCTGGATATTCCCTCCTTCTTGGTCTACCGAAACGATGATTTGCTTGCCTGCTTTTTTGCCCGTTTCCTTGGCTTGGCTGATAAGTTTCTTTATTTGTTGAGGGCTTTCGTAATTATACGCAAACAGAATAATGCCTGAGCTATGGGGATGGACTAAGAGTTCCAACTCCGCAGCAGTAAGCTCAGTTCCAGCAGGGCTCCATATAATTGACATTAAATTATTATACGATTAAACTTCTGTTGCTGTTGCGGGCAAAGTATGGTTATGCTCTTATATAAGTGGGTAGTGATGCCCTTGTATAAGCGGGCAGCGATACCCTTATATAAGAGGGTATAAGTGGGCAAAGATGCTCTTATATAAGCCGGCAGTAATGCCCTTGCATTAATGTATAATCTACCTGTAATAACTTATTAGAACCTTGCAAATTAAACTAAAACCCATAATTGCGCAATCCCCTCTGTGGTGCATTCGTTTATTGTTTTTCCTGCCTCTTATATTAGGGGTGGTTTGGGTATTCTTGCCTGCTTTCAGCTACTTCCCCGCTTTGAACTTCACTTCGTTTAGTTTACAACCCTGGCGTGACCTATTTGCTATGCCTGGGTTAGTCCACTCCATCTCTCTTACTATATTTTCAGGTGTATTGGCTACTATTTTATCCTGCGGCATTGCGGTTCTAATAACCGCCACCTACTATACCAGTGGTTTTTATAAATCATTGCAGAATATACTTGCTCCTTTGCTCGCCATTCCCCACTTAACTGTGGCAGCAGGTATTGCCTTCTTATTAGCCCCCAGTGGTTTTTTCTTTCGCATCCCCGCCACCATATTCGGTTGGGACACACCGCCTAATCTTACTTTGGTGCCAGATAATTATGGTTTGATATTAGTGCTGACCTTACTACTAAAAGAAATACCCTTCTTTCTGTTCATAATTAACGGCGCATTGGCGCAAATAGCCGCCCCCAAATATATGATATTAGCTCGTTCAATGGGCTATCATCCTTTTACCGCCTGGTTCAAGGTGATACTCCCACAGATATACACAAGAATTAAGCTGCCGATTCTCATAGTCCTTATTTTTTCAATGAGCGTGGTAGATATAGCCATATTTGTCGCCCCCAATGCCCCCCCGCCATTCGCGGTGATGCTACTGCACTGGTTCTATGACCCTGATTTATCTATGCGTTTGGTGGTGGCAGCTGGCGGCATAGTTTTGATGTGCCTAATTGCTTTGATAGTTATCCTCTGGCTAAGCACTGAAAAACTTCTTGCTCCGCTATGGGAATACGTATTAAAAACTGGCAAGCGCGGAATGAGACAGCATCTCTCTCCCATCTTATCGCATATTATGTTGGTTATGGTTGCTATCCTGGCATTCGGCTCTTTGCTGGTAATGGTGTTATGGTCTTTTGCTATAACTTGGCGTTTTCCAAGTATTTTGCCAACCGACATCGGAGTGAAAAACTGGGTTAATTGCCAGCTGTGTGGCTCCCTTACCAATAGCTTATTAATTGCTTGCCTTACAACTGTGTTTGCGCTTATAGTTGTCATCGGACTGCTGGAATATACCAAGAAACATAAAATCACGCCCTTCTGGTTTTATATCCCGCTGCTTATTCCACAGGTTATCTTTCTCTTTGGTTTTGATTTAATTCTTCTATACCTTGACGCCAAAGGATACTGGGGCGTTATATGGGCGCATTGGTTATATGTCCTGCCTTATGTTTTTCTGATACTTTATGCTTCTTATCAAAACTTTGACCTTAGATATGAGCAGACCGCTTACGGACTTGGTGTTTCCCGCATAAAGACGATGGTGCGGGTGAAACTGCCTATTTTATTTCGTCCTATAATTTATGCCTTTGCGGTGGGCTTTGCGGTTAGCATAAACGAGTACTTGCCCACCCTGCTAGCCGGAGAAGGGAGGATAAGCACCTTGACCACTGAAATGGTGGCGCTGGCAGCTGGCGGAGATAGAAGGGTAATAAGTGTGACCTCAGTATTCCAAGCTATCTTACCTTTTAGTGTATTTGTCATAGCTCTAATATTACCCAATTTACAAGCGCGGCGGCGGCGCGGCTTAGCAGTATAGCAGCATGAAAAAGCAGTATGAAAAATAAATCTCTACTTGAGTTACACAAGGTTGCCATAACTATGGGGACATCTCAAATAATTAATAACTTATCCCTTAAGGTGGGGGGCGGGGAAATAGTCACCATTATGGGACCTAGCGGTTCGGGCAAATCATCTATATTGAATTTTATTTGCGGCAATCTAATCAGGGACTTTCGCTATTCCGGCAAGGTGCTACTTAATGGTGATGATATAACCGCATTGCCACCAGAAAAAAGACGAGTAGGCATCCTATTTCAGGATGATTTACTTTTCCCCAACATGTCAGTGGCAGCTAATCTGGCATTTGGCGTTGATGAAAGTATCACAGGGGCGGCACGCAAAACAATCGTGGAAAATGCTTTGGCAGATGCGCGTCTGCAGGACTATGGAAATAAAGACCCTGCCACCCTCTCAGGAGGGCAAAGAGCAAGGATTTCTGTAATGCGCGCCCTCTTGGCAAGACCAGCGGCACTGCTATTGGACGAACCCTTCAATAAACTTGATATGAAGCTACGTAAGAAGTTCCGCAGTTTTGTTTTTTCTCATGCGCGCAAAGCTAAAATCCCTTGCATATTGGTAACCCATGATATTGACGATGCTACAGCGGCAAAAGGCAAAATAATTATGATAAAACCCATTTATACTAATAAATAGGTTGATTATTTTATTTTCCCCCTTAAAAACACCACAGGTGTAATTTTTTTAAAGAACACATTATTTTATAGACAGATGGCACAAACAGATTATTACAAGATTTTAGGGGTGGAGCGCGATGCTTCAGCGTCAACGATTAAAAACGCCTATCGGCGCTTGGCGATGAAATATCATCCAGATAAACACAAGGGTGATAAAGAAAGCGAAACAAAATTCAAAGAAATAAACGAAGCATATACTGTTCTAAATGATCAAGAAAAAAAGAATGCCTACGACAACTATGGACATGCCGGAATTAATGGAGGAGGAGGCAACAGTGGTGGTGGCTTTTCCAGCGAAGACCTAGGTGATATCTTTGGCAACTTCAGAGATATTTTTGGCGGCGGCGGTGATGCTTTTAGCGGCGCTTTCGGTGATGTGTTTGGCGGCGGACAACAAAGCAGACGTGGCGCTGACATGCAATACAAACTTTCCATCTCTTTTATGGAGGCGTTTAATGGCTGCAAGAAAGAGTTTACAATTCCAGTGGCAGAGGCATGCGACAAATGCAATGGCAACGGAGCAAAAGATGGCACAGCACTAAAGGATTGTCTGCGTTGCGGCGGCACTGGAACAATGGTTAGCAGCCGAGGTTTCTTACAAGTGCAACAGCCATGTTCATCATGCCAGGGGCGAGGCAAAATTATTGAAGAAGCGTGTCCATCCTGCAACGGCAAAGGAGCTAAAAGCAAGAATAAGAATATATCACTAAACATACCAGCAGGGATTAATGATAGTGACAAAATGGTTATCAGAGGAGAAGCAACTGCTGGCAATCTGCAGCCCGGAGATGTTTATGTATGGATAAACATAAAAGCACATCCATTGTTTCATAGAGAAGGTCCCAATCTACTCTGCGAGATGCCCATAGATATTTTTGATGCAATATTAGGATGCAGCATAGAACTGCCCGCCCCTCGCCATAAGGTGGCAGTGAAAATACCTGCTGGAACTCAGAACGGTAAAGTCCTGCGACTGCGTGGCGAAGGAATGCCGCGGCTTAACTCCAAAAGTAGTGGAGACATCATGGTACAAATTAAGGTTGAGACCCCAGTGAATCTAAACACCAAGCAAAAAGAAATAATTCAAGAACTTAAGGATGACGTTGCCAAAGACAAGATTAATCACTCCCCAAATACCAGCAGCTGGAAAGACAAACTAAAATCCCTTTTTAAGTAGGGGGCACTTTTCCGTAGGGGTGAAATTTACAACACAGGTCTGTAGGGGCGGAGCAAGGGGGGATGAATATAGGAACCACCCGCAAAATATATAACTCTCGCGACAAACTACTACTGTGCTCGCAACACAGCACCCCTTACTCAGGTATATCAGGAAGCTTACTAATAACCCGACAAGTATCAATACTTAACTGAGCTAAACGCGGTATCAGGTCTAATATATACCGTGGATTATCAGACCAATCATTAGGATCATTTTTGATGCCACTCCCTCTCTCTGTATCAAAGGTTACCCTATAACGCTCCAATAGCCATTCAATCGGGCTTTTGCCCTTTATTTTATAATCGTATACCCCCAATGGAATACCTGTAATAGTAATATTATCATTATATATAATCTTACTTTTGTACGGGCTTACCTGAGTTTTATCAAATTTCATTTTTTCAACCCTGTAAAAATCTTTATTCTTACCGAGCATATCGGAGTTTTCTATTATTTGAATGTTCGGCTCCGCGTTATGCTTCTCATAATTAATATGCCAGTCACCAAGTTGTTTACCTGCCTCGCTAAACTGCCAAAAGTCCTGTTTAGATGCCGCATAGGGGATGTGTGGCAATTCCTTGCTTAGATTCTTGGCATAGCGCTCACGATATGTGGGGCTATGCAAAATACCATACACATAATAGAACACAGCATCAGCATCTATGCTGTTATCTTCATATTGCTGTTGGAAAAGTTCAACTACTTGAGGTGAAATATTATCAATTCTTTGTTTTTGGTTGTGTTCCTTGTCATTGTTTGATTCACTGAGTAAATCATCTTTACCCGATTCAGCAGCATTAAAGCAATAGCGCGGAAAGCATTGTGTATCATTAACCACATGAAAGTTTGGAATTATATTAGTCATAATAACAGAGAAATTAGCAGGAGATTTTGATACACAAATAGCATAATTATTAGCTGAAATTTTAGGGAATAACTTAGGCAATCTATATTGGCTGTTATTCCATTGTTTATCAAAGTACAAATATTGCTTACAGAAAGGGCGATACAACCCTAAACACAGCTTTGATTCATCAAAGATTGCATTTTTATTTTGTGTTATATCTCTTTGATTACCAATATCCCAATGGATTTTTTTAGAATCATATTGTATGAATTTTTGGATATAAGGAATCTTATCGTCACGCTTAAGGCTTCTAATCTTATCAGCATGTTCAGTATAAATATCTTGTAGTTGTTTATTATAGAATTTAATGCATGACTGCATATTATTAATTAATTCCTGCTTATTATAGTTGTAGACCCAAGCATCTCGGCTAGTAGTTAAGCCAGAAGAATAAATTCCAAAGATAGAATTTGCCATTTCAGAATGTTTGAAGTTTTTTATAAATTGACTTTTAGTAACCTCTGTACCCATTGGCAAGTATTGGTTAAACTTTGGGTCACGTTGGTTAAGCCAGTCATTATTTTTGTCTGGTTGAATTTCTTGCCATTTGATGTTGTTAACACTTTTTAGTTCTTGTAGTTGTTGTAATTTATCTTTGCTAGTTAAATAATCATCCACTTGGCTATAGAATATTCCTTTGGGTACACTTTTACCCACTGGAGATTTAATGAAAAAATTTATAGTAATAGGAGTTCTAGTCCCTTCTTTAAATATATTCCCTTTCTCTTTTCTTCTCATCTCACCAGAAGTGCGAGCATCTCCACGTAGATTAAAGCAATATATATGGGTGAGCTCTTTCTTTAAACAATGGCGTAAACCATCCATGCTTTTACTATCCAGGAAGCTACCATTGGTAACAAAGGCAACCATTCCTTCATCTTTTATTCTATCGGTTGCCCAACGAATGGCACGCACATAAGAATCATAAAGATAGTTCTTAACTTTTGCTTTGGAGTGATAAATATAAGTTGATTTTATTTTCTCGTCTAATCGAGTATATTTTAAATTAGGATTATTATCATCCTGACTCTTTTGTCCCGCTGAATAAGGAGGGTTACCAACTATGACCATAATTGATTGTGCTTTTTGTTTTTTAATTTGTGCAGGATTACCTTGAATATACTTAGGGGTTATTAAGTCGCTGTCATCTTCGTTCATTTGAAATGTATCGGTTAGGATAATGCCGGGGAATTGTTTATAGATGCTATTCTGCTGCCCTTGTTGACTAGTTGTATCTTCCTCAGCCAAACAAAAATGATATGTTTGCTCAATATTAATTGTAGCTATGTAATAAGCTAACAGCACTATTTCGTTGGCATGTAGCTCGGATGCATATTTGCGAGCTAAATCTTGTTTGCTGATTAGTCCTAATTGGAGCAGACGGGAAATAAAAGTACCAGTGCCTGTAAATGGGTCAAGAATATTAACTCCCTTAGAGGTTAATCTCTTACCAAAATGTTTGTGCAATAAATCATCGGCGCTGTTAAGAATAAAGTCCACAACTTCTACTGGCGTATATACAATTCCTAAACGCTCTGCTTGCTTCTTAAATGTCTTCTTAAAGAAATTTTCATAAAGTTCGGCAATTATTTTTTGCTTGCCTGCGAGGTTATCTATGCCAGCTACATTGGACTGAACATTCTTAAAGAATCTATCTAGTTCCCTTGTCTCTGCCGTTAAGTTGTCATACTCTATTGCTTCAAGGAATTTGGTTAGCGATTGAGACACTGGATTATTTTTAACAAAATTATAACCCTCAAACAATGCATTGAATACAGGAGTGGTGATGATATGTTGTGCCAGCATTTCTACTGCTTCTTCAGATGTGATAGCTGGGTTAAGATTATGCTTCAGCTCGTTATGAAAATCCTTAAATTTTTGATAATGCTTGCTGGTTGTATCCACAACTAACGAGTTAATTCTGCTGGTTATATTTTGGCTAATATTGGCAACACCTTCCGCCCAATTTTGCCAATAACGTCTGGTGCCACACTTCATGACCAAAGTTGCTAATATGGCGCGATGCAGTGTTTCTGTATTAAATTGCAATTCCCCCTGACGATTGAGATCTATGGATACTGATGCATCCGTATCTCCACTTCCAATACCGGAGGCATCCACTGTATCTGTTAGGATTCTCTCTGATGGTTTTTTGTTCAATTCAATTTTATTAATCTCCGCATCCATTCTTTCGTCATGTGAGCGGATTGCCTGAATGGTCTCCCACACCACATTATAGGTGTCGTTATTATTTAGTGCTTCTTCAGGCGAGACATCGGTATTACAAAATACTGGAAGGATTATATATCCCATGTTCTTACCTGGGGCTCGACGCATTACCCTGCCAACCGACTGCACAATATCAATTTTTGATTTACGTGGGCGTAAGAACATCACTGCATCCAATGCTGGCACATCCACCCCTTCGGATAAACAACGAGCATTACTTAAAATACGGCATTCATTATTGTCCGTATCTTCTTTTAGCCAGTTAAGTTTTGTGTTGCGCACCATTGAGTTTTCTGTACCGTCTGTATGGTCAACTTCGCACTTTAATAAGGTGGTACCGCCAAGCTCTTTGTGCTTTTTATGATATTCTTGGATTACTTGATTGAACAAATCTTTAACCTGTTTGGAGGTAGCTATTGTCCCAGTATAAGCAACAGCTCTTTTCATCGGAGTCCGTTCATTCTTAGGTAAAGCATTGGGGTCTGAGAGGCGTTTAGCTAATCCATTCCAGCAGCCAATAATCTTGGCAGCATCACTAAGCTCTATTTCCTTGCCAGTTATATCCTTGATAGTGTTAGCCGCATTTTTATCAGTGACGGTTAGGATTAATACCTTGTAATCGGAGAGTAGTTTGTCCTCTACTGCTTTAGCAAAATTAAGCCGATGGAACTCATTGCCAAAGATACTTTTATCGTCCATTGAAAAAAGCTCAATATCTTTTAATGTTTCAACTTTCTTTTTAACTGTTGGCGCAAAAATTCTTGATGTTGCCGTCATGTATAGACGCTTTTTTGCTTTTAGTTTTTCTTTGTCGTGGATTAAGGTAAAGTAAGATTGCTGTCTCTCTTTAGCGCTATAGCCAACAGTTCTGTGAGCTTCATCACATATAACTAAATCAAATTCTGGAGCTCCAAGTTGCTGGGCTTTTATGACTACTTCTATGGATTGATAGGTACCAAATACCACATTGTTGCGTCTGGTTACTTTAGAACTGGAGGCAGTGGATTGTTTTAATTTATTAGCAAGTTTCTTGGCGTCTGTAGTGGCGGGTATCTCAAGATCATAGGAGCGAATGTCCTCTTCGTTATTTCCCACTTTAGCATCAGAACAAACCGCAAAATTGCGTTGGGGTATTTCTCCATTTGCAGACCACTCGCGCAGGGACTGGGATAATAGAGACAAAGAGGGCACCAAAAAAAGAATATTGCCACTGCCGTTCGGCACCATTTCTTCTGCAATTCTTAACGAGGTGAAGGTCTTGCCAGTCCCACATGCCATTATTAATTGCCCAACATCGTCATGCTGGAATCCTGCAAGGACATCTTTGAGGGCTTCTTTTTGGTGCTTGAATAATTCTTGTGGAGGGACCCTAACAAGATCCTGGGGAGTGTGTAATTTGCTCCAAACAACTTTAGAGTTTTGAAGGTTAGCCAGCCCTATTCTTTCACAATCAATATGCTGACCATCTAAAGCACGCTCAGCTTGTTCACTCCAACTATTCGTGGTGGAAACGATAATCCTTTCCGTGAATGGGCGCTTGCCTGAGGCAGTAAAAAATGAATCTATGTCGCCTTTTTGTAGTCGGTGGTCTTCCGCATAGAATTTACACTGGATCGCACAGTGTTCGTCATCGTGAGTTATGGCAACTAAATCAATCCCTTCGTCACTGCCGCTCGTATCTGGGCACTCAGCCCATGTGTATATTTGCTTAAATCTATTACGATAAATAGGGTCAGTTAAGAAGTATTTCTTCATAAGGTTCTCAAACAATGTCCCTCTTGTGCGTGGTTCACTGGAAAGAGCTCGTAATTCTTGTAAGACCGTATTAAAACTGCCAGTTGTTTCCTGTTGTTGTGTAGTCGCCATCTTATTTATTAATGTTGTATAAATATTTTAATATCTAGTGGATATTATACACATCCGCCAATGCAATGTATTGGAATAATTTACGTTGGGTATCTGTAGGGGTAGAGGGCTATATTCATCACCACTGGCTCTGCTCGAACCATTAGATGAGCTTATGCCCACCAAAAAATATTTTATTTGGTGTATAATTAGTTCTATGCAAAAATATAAAAATAATGCTAATATGCATACTTAAAACTTGTGTTTCCTTATAGAATTGTGAAACAGGTAAAGAATATGACAACTAGCTATAAAGTAAAAGTTAATCACGAAGTGCTGCGTTGGGCAAGAGAAAAATTCTCTGGCTATTCTATACCTGGCGTGGTAAATAAGATTAATCTTAAATCTGTATCTAATCAGACCATAATATCATGGGAGAATGGAGAGCTAGATCCCTCTTACGCTCAGATTAAAGAATTATCTAAAATTTATAAAACTCCAATTGCCGTTTTTTTCTTGCCTGCTCCACCTGAAGGGCTTGAACCAAACAAAGAACTGCGGACTCTTCCACCAAACTATTCTGATAACATACCGCCAGAAATTAATTTTATTATCAGAAAAGGAATGGCAAGAGTATTAGACATAGCAGAATTAAGTGGCGGACAGGTTAATGAAGTAAATATACTTAGGAGTAAACTTAAGGACGTCAAACAAGAGAGCACGGTAGAATATTCAAAGATAGTCAGGGAAGTATTGGGGGTTAGTGTTGCAGAACAAACAAAATGGAAATCCTCGGAGGATGCTTTCAAACAGTGGAGAGAGAAAATACAAAAGGTAGGAGTTTGGGTATTTAAGGAAGCATTCCATAACAACGATTACTACGGTTTTTATTTAGATGATGCGAATTTCCCGGTTATTTATATTAACAATAGCATCTCACCTAATAGGCAAATTTTTACCTTATTTCATGAGTTAGGGCATTTCATAATTAATAAGGGAGGGGTAGATTTGCGGCAAGATGTAGAAAATATTTTTACAGGTATTTATAGAAAAGACGAAGTATTTTGCAACTCTTTTGCCAGAGAATTTTTAGTTCCTAAACAAGATTTTATATCCACCAATAATATTCATTCTGTACCTACTGATAGTATTAATGACAAATTTATTATTCAATTAGCGCATGAATACAAAGTTAGTAAGGAAGTTATACTTCGGAAACTAAAGGATAATAATTTTATCACCAAAGAATTTTATAAAAATAAAAATAAGGAGTGGAAAGATGAGTGGGAAGAAGAAAGAAAGAATAAAAAGGATAAGAAGAAAGGGGGAGGGAGTTATTATAATAACCAGACAACATATTTAGGTGATAAATACCTTAACCTTGCATTTAGTAATTACTATGGAGGTCGTATAGATGAATGTCAATTATCAGATTTTTTGGAAATTAAGGTTAGAAATTTGCAAGGGATAGAAGATCACTTTATCAGAAGCCAAAAATGATATCCAAAAATGATATATAGGCGCGTTGCGAGCATTACGATGGAGTTATTATCTTAATTTTGCTTGAGTCGTTAAGCCACCAGGGGTGCAGGTAAGGGCGGGATATTGATTAGCCGTGCCCAGATTCCAAGCACGATAAGTATTCAGGGCAGAAATATCACCGCCGCCCAATTGTTGTGCCAGTTGCGAATCACTATTGGCGGTGAATTCACCGCTCGCTGGGTCGCACCAATAATTAGCCCATCCGCTGTAAATGCCATTAAAGTCGGTTTGGCTTTGCAGTATATTAGTTGTTTGTGGCTCGCCTAAAATGTTTGATGCTATATTACTTTTAGGATTATTTTTGTAGTTAACGCTGGTGGTTTCGCTGTTCCAATATGACGAAGTGACCTTGTTATTAATGTCGCCAATCAAAGCACCAATATTAGAAGTTCCGCGGACATCTGCGCCGGTAGTATAAGATGATGTGGTAGTGCTTCCTGTCCCGCCACCACCCAGTGTGCCTATATTATCCATTCCGCTAACGGTTGCGTCAGCAACATAAGACGCAGTGGTAGTGCTAGAATCCCAAGTGCCTATAAGAGCGCCAATGCTAGTCATCCCACTGACGGTCACGTCAGCAACATAAGATGCTGCAATGCGGGAATTAACTCCATAACCAACCATGCCACCAATACACTCCACTCCGCTGACAGTTGCGCCCGTAACATAAGATGAGATAATCGTAACTTGATTACCTATACCAAGCATAGCGCCGACATTACTACCAGTGGCACTAACTACAGTTTTGCCAGCAACATAAGATGAGGTGATTTCAACTTGGTTGCCATAACCAAGCAGAGCTCCAGTATTTTTATTCACAGAGTGAATCTTGCCTTGCGCCGAGCTGCCAGTAATTACGGCATTATCTGCATAGCCAACTAATATCCCCACATTATTTAAGCCACCGCTAATGCTTGCAGCGCGCACATGAACATTGTGTAATTGCGCAGCTGAGCCGATGGCTCCAAACAAGCCCGAAGCATTAATGTAGCTATCAGGTGGATTTATTATGGTAAGGTCGCTGATGATGTAATTATTGCCATCAAAGATGCTATTGAATAATGCGTTAGTTGCCTGGCATCCAAAAAGAATACTGCTTACTTCTTTATACATAAAACAATCTCCTATGGGCTGCCAGTTGTCGTATTCTTGCAATGATATATCCGCAGTAAGTTCGTAGCCACTGCATTCTTGTATGCCTGCTTGCCCTCCGCAACCTGCAGTGTTGCTGGCGGCACTACTACTGGCGAGGCCTGTCCCTAACAGGTCATAGCGCACTTGGTTAAGTTCATCAGCGGTTGCTATTTCTATTAAGCCATCGCCGTCATCATCTACATCTTGATTATCAGCCACTCCATCTTTATCAAGATCTGCAGGAACATTGGCTTTGTCGCAGGAGACAATGAATAAAGAAAGTAGGATAGTTAATAGTAAGGTTAAAGAAGTTTGTGGCGTCATAATCTTGACTCCAGCTGTAGCAGTTAGTTTATACATAATATGTGTCTCATTGCTTTAATAATAATATATTCTTGCTATTATAAAGTTTTTATAAATATAAGACGACTTACACTTGAATTAATAATAATAACCCTTAAATAAGAAAAGATAAGAACTCTGAAAAAATATACTATGAACAATATGAATAATAGAATGTAATAAAGAAATAATAATCACATAAGTATGGAGATTTTAATGATAATGCCTATTGCGCTTACAGTTATTGGCTGGATGGTTATATATGCGATAGCAAAAAAGAACAGCGAAAGAGCTGAGATACGTGGATTGGTTACCCGAGCAATTGATATTCTTGTGGAATTGGAAAAAGAATCTATAAATATTTGGATATTATCTAATAGCAATAGTTCTTCTAATCGCCATATTGTTGCAAAAATCATGTCACAATATGAATGGTTTGAACAGTATGTGAATATTTTGAACAACTATATTGCCATAGATGAATTTCCATATAAGGAACTTCAAAATATATGTACAGAAGGTATTGAACATATTCAAAAGTTAGATGCATTAAAAATAGAGGTGAGAGTATTTAAAATAAGTAACAACATGCTTACAATTAAATACCAACTTGAAAAGTCATTTATAGATAAGTATCATAATAAGAATATAAAGAATTCTTTGAATTGATAAAAGCTTGAATATGGAGGCAGAATTATTTATAATAAGTAATAGGGGTAGTCACTAGTGAACATAGTAGTGGAGGGAAATAATGTCGGTAGTTTCTTCCCCAGAATTAGATATTCCTATAAAAGGAATTTTTATACAATGGTCAATTAACTAAAATTATAATTATGAAAGAAAAAACTATTAATATTGTTGAGGATTTCTCTGAAATGCCTTATGGTAGTACTGATGAACATGGACCTGCAAACGGAGCAGCATTCCGCAAAATGTTGATGGATGCTATGAAAGAAAATGATATTGTAAAAGTGGACTACGAGGGTTTAATTTTCCTTCCTGGCTCTACTTTTCTGGATGAAGCATTTGGCGCTCTTACACGCGTTGAAGGATACACCCAATCTTATCTTAATGAGCACCTGCAAATAATCAATTCATCTGAATGTTCAAAAAAAACAATTGAGAGAGAAATATCAAATGGTGTAGAAGAAAGACGCACTGGAAAGAGAATACCAGCTCTCTAAGTAACTTAGAAACTATACATAAGTGTGAGGCTAGCATCGTTAGCCTCTACAACAGACCTGCATCTTTAGTTCAAGGTAAAAGGTAAGGAGGGATATAATTGCTAATTGCGCTAAAAATGCCATAAAATATAACAGATGAGTTAATTGGGCAGTCGCTTTGATTATGCGCAAGCATAATCGGGGAGGAAAGTCCGGGCTTCATAGAGCAAAACGCCGATTATGTCGGGGGGCGCGAGCCCACGGAAAGTGCCACAGAAAATATACCGCCACATTCTTTATGATTGAGGCAAGGGTGAAATGGTGCGGTAAGAGCGCACCGCGTTGCTGGTAACAGCGGCGGCAGGGTAAACCCCGTTTGAAGCAAGATTAAACAGCGTCCATTACTGTTGCTCGCAGTGGGCGCGGGTGAATCGCTTAGATGGATGGCTGTCTATAACAGAACCCGGCTTACAGATTAACTCATCTCTTTTTTATGTAGCAAAGTAGCAATGGCAACTCACACAATTCAACAGCATATATCACCATATATAAGATTGATGCGCTGGCATCAACCAGCGGGCTTTTACTTGTTGCTGGCTCCTTCCTTGTGGGGATTGGCGGCTGCGGTTAATCAATACGGCTATGATTTAGCTCCTTCCATTATGGGGCTAATATTAACCTCAGTGTTATCTGGTGAATATAATTTCACCCCTCCTCTACCGGCGCTGGTACTTATCATCATAATTGGGGCACTCATAACTCGTAGCGCTGGCTGCATTATCAATGATGTTTGGGATGCCGACTTGGACCCACAGGTGGCACGCACCAAGAGTCGTCCACTCGCAAGCAAAGAAATTACTCGCAAGGGAGCACTGCTGCTTTTTGTTATGCTTATGTTGGTAGCTGTGTATTTGGTTTTGCTACTTAACCCGCTTGTCGGGTACTTGAGTATCGCTGCAGTCGTTGGCACTGTAATCTATCCACTTAGTAAAAGATTTATAGCTGTCCCACAGTTAGTGCTTGGTTTGGTATTCGGTTGGGGCTGCATAATGTCTTATGCGGCAGTTGCCAACCAACTCTCGGCACTGGCATGGTTGTTGTTTGCTGCAAATATATTATGGATAATCTCTTATGATTTGCAATACGCAATTTGTGATAGAAAAGATGATATTAGTATCGGCATTCATTCGGGGGCACTGTATTTCGGCAAAGTAACTCCTAAGGTTATAGTTGGATTGCAGTTGACGATGCTTGGTGTTTTATTGGCAGTAGGTTTGATGATGCAAGCAGGCATGGTTTTCTATACTGCTCTTATATGCGCGGCTGGGTTATTGGTTTACTTTTACTTCTTTACCGAAGGTTATAAAAATGAAAGCAGGTGTTTAGTCAGCTTTCGTAATAATCATTGGTTTGGTTGGTTACTGCTGGCTGGAATAATTTTTGGTTAACTAACAGGAAATATTATCCTATTGTTATCCTATTAATCTTCCCCTATTATTATTCCCCAAACTTATAGCGATACTTAGATGGAAACTTTTGTGACTTGATGGGTGTCTTGGGGGCTGCATTAGGTACCACTCCTTCTTTTCGCAACATACTATGTTGCAGTTTGAATTTATCAGACGCTGGTTCAAAAGCCACCTTCATATCACTGCGAATAACTCTATGCCAGGGGACGTCTTTATATACATTATTTGTATCTGCTGTAGCCAAGCGGCTTAGGCAATATGCAGTTTGACGAGCATAACCAGGGTAGCCAAGATTTTCTGCTATATCTTTGTAGGTTGTAACCTTACCGTGTGGTACCATGGAAATAAGTTCGTAAACCATTTCACAAAAAGAGGGTGCTTCGTCAGTTTGGGTTTTAAGGATTACCATTTTTAAATGTAAAGTGTATCTGTAGGGTTAGAGCCGTGTTCCGTCCACGCCATCCTCGCCCCGACAAAAGAGGAATTTTGTCTCTGGTTTACTCAGGCGACCTCTATTTTCCTTCCGATACGTCTTTCTTCTACACCTTCTGCTATTTCACTCTTAATTAATTTCTTTGAATATTCAGATGAGTTGATTATTTGCAGGTGCTCATTAAGATAAGATTGGGTGTATCCCTCAACTCGCGTCAGAGCGCCAAATGCTTCATCCAGAAAAGTAGAACCAGGAAGGAAAACTAAACCCTTGTAGTCCACTTTCACAACATCATTTTCCTTCATAGCATCCATCAACATTTTGCGGAATGCCGCTCCATTTGCAGGACCATGTTCATCAGTACTACCATAAGGCATTTCAGAGAAATCCTCAACAATATTAATAATTTTTTCTTTCATAATTATAGTTTTAGTTAATTTACCATTGTATAAAAATTCCTTTTATAGGAATATCTAATTCTGGGGAAGAAACTACCGACATTATTTCCCTCCACTACTATGTTCACTAGTGACTACCCCTATCATTTATTATAAATAATTCTGTCTCCATATTCAAGTTTGTTGTGGGAGTTATGCATTTTGCGGGCGGAGCGCAGCTCCGCCCCTACAGACCTTTATCGCAAGAATTTATGCATCATATATAAGCACATTGTTAATTTTAGCAACACACATATATAGACATCGCGAGAATTTATGCATCATAAATATGCGCGTTATTAGTTCAAGCACCAGATTGGTGCTGTTAATTCAAGCCACACGCAGAAGCGCTTAGCTGTGAATTAATAGAAGGTTATGGTGAGGGATTTTTTGGTGGCGTTGCGCGCATTAATTCGTGTCATCCAATTACGGATATTGGGATATTCGTTTATCCAAATACCATAATCTTCTGGCTTGCGAATTGAGAAAAACAGGGAAATATCTGCAATAGAGAACTCTTCTGCAATGTAATTACTTTGTTTTAGTCGGCTATCAATCTTTTTAAATGCTTTTTTAAGTAGAGTGCGGCACTTCACTTTTAACTTGTCATCCGATGTTTCTCCATATACCGTAGTGTTGCCTTGAATAACTCGTTCCTGCCAAAAAAGCCACTGCAATGATGCGGCATACAAAGAGGGAGCGTTAGGTAAAAGCTTTTTCGCATCAAAAGCTAGATAGCATAATATAGCAGAGGTGCCGAACACCGATGTACTATTCTTGCCTTTGCGGCGGTCAACCAAAACTGGAATGTCGCCCAAAGGATTAATCTTCTTTAATTCTTTGGTTACCGAACGGGACTCGGGGTTAGAGGGAATCAAGTGATAGGATGTCTTGGTTTCTTCCAAAAACAACACAGGCGCCAAGGCGTTACCGCGATTCCATGAATATAGTTCAAAGTCAGCTAACATAATATATTTTCCCCTCAGTTACTCTTGTTCTTGCAACGCTTCACCCGCTGCTATTTTTTTGACATCCGCAAGAACCTCCTCAACATGCCCAGGTATCTTAACCTTGCGCCATTCACGGCGTAAAATTCCATCAGTGTCAATTATAAAAGTGCTCCTTTCTATCCC
This sequence comes from Gammaproteobacteria bacterium, assembly GCA_965207945.1. Lineage (GTDB taxonomy): Bacteria > Pseudomonadota > Gammaproteobacteria > CBDBNL01 > JAAOII01 > JAAOII01. The sequence continues at coordinate 174,755 of OZ242303.1, read as the reverse complement.
TCTAACTTTTTTGCCATACATGTTCTTATCCCTCATTACATTAAATTTATTACACAACTCCTCTTCAGGATCCGCAATCAAAGGAAATGAGAACCCATATTTTTCAATGAACTTATGGTGAGATTTCATAGTATCGCGAGACACCCCTATGACCTCAGCGTTAGCTGCTTTAAATTTACCATAACTAGCATCAAAGTCCTGGCTTTCTACAGTGCACCCTGAAGTATTATCACGCGGATAAAAATACAAAACCAATACCTTGCCGAGATATGATTTAAGGGACAGTTCACCGTTTGTAGCCGAGGCAACAAAATCTGGGATTTTTACGTTTAGTTTAATCATTAGTAATAATTATAAACTATTTTTAAGAAACTACTTGCCTGGTGCCAACACCATTATTCTGTAGCTTTTATACTTGGCAAAGTTCTTTGCATTACGATTACCAGAAAAATACTTATGCTTAATTCTGGCAAATATACGGCGGAATAAAAACTTCACCATTTTATAGATGATGTTATGACGAAATAATAAAAATGAATCCAACAGATGCAAAGCAGGAAGTCCTCTATGCATTAGCATATTATCCAATAGTTCAATATTAGGCAGCATGTTAGCAGTTATGTCCTTATCGGAAATCATGCGGAAACGCTCATCCTTAGTTCTGTTATAAAAATTAGGTAAAAAATGTCCACCACCAAAAGAGCTCGGATCCTTAGCTTGGGAGATTCTAAAAAAATCGGCGATTATTATCTCGCCTGCGGGATTAAGAAGTTGGCGCAAAATAGGATAAGAATCATTAAATTTAATATATTGAAAACTCTCGCTAAATAGCACTATATCATATTTACGCAAGGGCTTTTGTTGTAGTATTTCCTCAAAAATACATTTGAATACTTTTGATTCTTTGGCATATTTTGCCTTTTTATTAAGTTTTAATTCTCTCTTTACTTTTTCCTTGGCTGCGGCATATAAATAATCAGAAGGGACTATGCCATCCACCTTGTATCCTTGTCCTAATAAGCGGCATAAGGTAGTTCCACTGCCGCACCCCACATCCAAAATCCTCAGTGGCTTAGATTTAACTTTACCCTCCATTTTGCCCTTCATCTTTTGTTCGCGCTTTTTGATTAGGTCAAGAAGTAAGTTAGTGTATTTTTCCTGCGCCGCAGGAAACTTCATAAGAGTAGGTTTAGTTTTCTTGTCCCAAAAGCCATAGTGAAGATGTTCCAGTCCAGTGACTGTATGCATCAGCTCTAAGCCAAAATCTTTGCTATCCATTAATAATAATTTGAATAAATTGAATAAGTTGAATGATAAGTTATTTATTTTTTATATTCCGTCAGTGGAATATTGCGACTTATATAAATTCCCTGAATAATTATAAATACAAGAGTTAGTCCAAGTTGACCATAAAGCTTAAATGCCACCCAGCTACTCATGCTATACTGGGTAAACACCCACAAATTTGCCGCCCCAGATATGAAAAAAAATGCCGCCCACATATCAGTTAACCGCGACCAAGCTTTAGTCGGAAGTTGTATCTTACTACCGAGTAATCTTTCTATAATTGGTTTCTTACCAATAAATTTACTACCAAAAAATAACAGAGCAAGAACCCAAGTAGCAATTGTTGGCTTCCATTGAATAAGCCGTGGATCACGCAACAACAAAGTTGCCCCACCAAATAACAGGAGCAAAATAAAGGTGAAAAGATGCATCTTATCCACTTTACGGAACATAAACCAATTGCCAGCCACCAACACAGCACTGCCGCCAATTAGCCATGCAGTTGCAGTGTAAATATCACCGCTAATAAAATAGGCAGCTACAAATGCAATAATAGGTAAAAAATCTAAAAAAAGTTTCATAAATGAATTATACCTGAATTAATCTACCATCTTTCATTTCATATACATGGTCTGCTTGATTAAGAGCACTGGTTCTGTGCGCAACTATCAAAGCGGTTATATGCGTGAATTGCTCGTTCAAAGATTTATGCAATTTTGCTTCGGTATTCTCATCCAACGCGGAAGTTGCTTCGTCCAGAATAAGCATACTTGGACGAGTCAATAATACGCGGGCAATAGCCAATCGCTGTAGCTGTCCGCCAGATAAACGCACTCCGCGAGTCCCTATCTGGCTATCTAACTTATTTGGCATATTTTCAACTATATCATCAAGCTGCGCCACGCGCAGTGCCTGCCACAGTTCTTCGTCAGTATATTCATTACCCAAGCATAAATTAACCCGCAAACTGGTATTAAGCTGCGAAGGATGTTGTAACACTGCCGCCACATTAGCTCTAACCGTGGCGTATCCTATATCTTCCAGCGCAACATCATTATAAAAAATCTGCCCGCTATTCATTCTATACAACCCCATAATCACCTGCACTAAGGTGGACTTACCACAACCGCTTTCCCCTTTAATCCCCACTTTCTCGCCTGCTTTTATACTTAGCGAGATGTCATTAAGTATGAGATTCTGCTGGCTATAGCCAAAGGAAAGGTTTTTAATTTGCAAAGATACGGGCTCATTATTGACAAAAGGGTTTATTTTACATTCATAGTCCTCCTCACGCGGCATCGCCAGCAGGCCGTTAATTCTTTCCAAAGCCCCATTCGCGCTATGAAAACCATACTGTATTTGTAATATGGACTGCACCGATCCCAGCATAAACCACAGGTAGCCAATCATTGCAAACATCTCTCCTATGCTGAGGGTGGTAACTGCCACTAATAGTATGGCGAAGGCACGAAACACATCAAAGCCAAACATAAAAACAAACATGCTCATTTTTTCGGCTGCATCATTGCGCCAGCTAAACTCCGCCGATTGCTCTTTGACATCCTCAGATAGGACATCTAAATGGCTAAAAAATTGGCGTTCACGATTACTCACTTTTATCTGGCGTATTGCATCAAATGTTTCGGTGAGAGCTAATTGAAACATCTCTAAACTTGCGTTCTCTTTCTTTTTTAGATTCTTAACATATTTGCCAAGTTTCTGAGTTAGGACTCCAACCGCTGGATTAAATAGAACTAAAAAAAGCGTCAGTAAGGGGCTAATCCATATCATCACAAACAGCACGCCACATAAAGAAAGGACGCCAATTAAGAACTTACTTAACGCCACACTGGTAAAGTCATCAATCGTGTTTATATCGGTGGTGAAATGATTGGCTATTTTCCCCGCCCCTAATGTCTCAAAATTACTAACGGGGACTTGCCGCAAATAACTGAGGGCTCTAATTCTTATATCATAGATAAGGTCTTTGGAAATCACCGAAAATATTCTACTATGTAGGACATCTAACGAAAGCCCCAGTGAACGTAAACATACTGTTGCTACAGTTATAACCACCACATAACCATAAGTGGTTTCCCAATTTTGTGGCATGATTGACTTGAGTGCTGGAATAATATGTCCGGGCTGATTAAGCACAACCTCGTCAATCAATAATGGCAATAACAGCGGCAAGGAAATTGTAGCCAACATTGAAAAAAGAGCTAATAAATTTGCCCTAACAAGCATGCGGCGGTGCGACAGTATCTTGCCGAATATCTGCCGCCAGGTTATTTCATCTTCACTATTAGATTTTTTTTTGATTGAGCGAAGCATCTCGGAAGGGTTAAGCGATTCAGCCCTTCCTAACATTGAACGTCTCGCCATTTATTTGCTCAGATTAAGATTTCTCCACCTATTTTCCCGTGCCTTTGCCAAGAGTGCTGGGTCGGCATTAACTGGGCGAGGATAACCTACTGCCAGTAGCAATGGAAGGTCGTTTATAGAATCGCTATAAAAATATGCGGTAGCTAATTGATGACGAGTATTATCCTTAAGCCATTCAAGAATATTGGTGATTTTTCCTTCGCGAAAGTTTGGCGTTCCAAAAACATTGCCAGTAAAGCCATCCACTGATTTTTCAAGCTGCGTGGCTATTAAAGCATCCACCTTGAGGTATTCTGCAATCGGACGACTAATAAATTCATTGGTGGCTGTAGATAGGACTATGGTATGTTTGCGGCGGCGATGCCCCTCCAGCAATGCTACTGCCTTAGGGCGAATCATCGGTATTATTCTTTGCTTAAAATATTCTTTGCGCAAAGTTTTAAGATTACTAATATGGATAGAACTTATTATTCCAAAGGCAAAATTGGCATAATCATCAAACTCCAAACGTCCGTTCATATAGTCATCATAGAACTTACCATTCATTTTCTCCACAGTTACTTTGTCCACCTTATTTTCATCCACAAGGAACTGTAACCAAGCGGAATCACTATCTCCTTGCAGGATAGTATGATCAAGGTCAAATATTGCTAAACTCATTTGTATAATATTATAAAGTATGATATCCTGATTTTGTCTTGCTTATGCCCTCCTTATATATGAAGTTTGAATTAACTCATAGTGGACGCAACGGCTCTTCTATTTTTTCTTTTGCGTTACTTTCTTTTGCGTTACTTTCTTTTGTGCTACTTTCTTTTGCGCTGTTCTCTTTTTCTTATCCCTTCCTTTATCTAGGGGTTTATCGGATTGCATCGCCTGATTAATTTCTTCTACCAGTTTACGCGATAAAGCAATGTATTTTTCATTCTCAAAAACTGGGACTGCAGGGTCCCAAACCTGTGCCAATTTACGAACCGCTCGCCTGTCATGTTTAGTAAATAGCTCTGCGCTCTCTTTCGCTGTTTCACGCTTAACTCCCATTGCTTCCAAGGCATAGCGCCCAGCTCGCACCGAGCTATCAAACGTTTCTCTAACTATATCATTGGCGCCAGCGGCATACAACCGATAAACGTGGCGGCGATCCCATGCTCTGGCAACTATACGAATATCTGGTCTTTCAGCCCGGGCATACTTAACTATACTTATTGATTTTTCTATATCATCAATGGTAACAACCAGCATCTTTGCTTCACGTAGCCCAGCTGCTGTCAATAAATCGGGGCGCGCCGCATCACCATAAAAGGTCTCAACCCCAAAACGGCGCAATCCTTCAATCACCTCTGCTTGATATTCCAACACCACCGTTTTAAAGCCGTTGGCAATCAACATCCTATCAACTACCTGACCAAATCTACCGTGACCAGCAATGATGATTGAGCCCTTCTTTATTTCCTTTATTCCCTCTCCTTCAAAGTCCTCTTGAAATTTATCTTTAGATTTGCTTAGGCGTGGACTAAGAACTTTTTCAAAGAATATAAACAGCGCCGGAGTTAATAACATTGATAATGCCACCACTATAAGCAAAGTATCTGCCAACTCTTGTGGAAGAACACTGCTCTGCCCCGCAAAAGCTAATAGCACAAAGCCAAATTCACCTGCCTGAGCCAAGCCAAGAACAAATAGCCAGCGATCTGAACCCCTAATATTAAAAAAGAATGAAAGCCCTAATAATATCAACGCCTTTACGCCAACAAGCCCCAATGTAAGCGCAATTATGACAAAGGAATCATTGAGCACTAGTTCAAAGTCAATACCTGCTCCCACAGTGATAAAAAATAATCCAAGTAGTACCCCCTTAAAAGGTTCTATATTGCTTTCAAGCTCGTGGCGAAACTCGCTATTGGCAAGCACCACACCAGCAAGAAATGTCCCCAGTGCTGGCGAAAGCCCGACCAACCCCATTAATAACGCAATAGATATAACCAGTAGTAGCGCCGCGGCGGTAAATATCTCACGCAAACGGGATGAAGCGATGTAACGAAATAATGGACGAGATAAATAAAATCCACCCACAACAACCGAGATTATCACTGCAATGGTAACCAATGTCGCTTGCCAGCCCACAAGCCCATGCAGTAAACTAAACTCCTGAGCATGCTCATCTGCCGCCGCTATGGCAGAGGCGTCTCCTGTTAGATGCGGCAAAGCTAACAAAGGCAGTAAAGCCAAAATGGGAATAACCGCGATATCTTGAAACAATAGCACCGCAAAAGAAGATTGTCCGCCATCGCTTTTCAACAACCCTTTTTCATTAAGGGTTTGCAAGACAATGGCGGTAGATGAAAGGGAGAATATTAACCCACATGCCAACGCCATATTCCAATCTAATCCGAGCTGCCAAGCTATTAATCCTACTACTGAGGTTGTGAGGATAACTTGCATGCCACCAAGTCCTAAAAGTTTGACACGCATTTCCCATAATGAACGTGGCGCAAGCTCTAAGCCGACCAAGAATAGCATCATTATTACCCCTAATTCGGCAAAATGTCTTAGCTGGTCAGTTTCAGAGCCAGCCATGCCAAGAATAGGACCTATAATTACCCCAGCTATTAAATACCCCAAAACCGAACCGAGTCCCAGGCGTCTAGCTACTGGAACCGCAATAACTGCAGCGCAAAGATAAATAAATGCTTGTGGGAGATACCCTTCCATGTTATTCATTATAAGTGAATTAATTGATTATTTTATCCACAAGAGAATGTAGAGGCGTGTAAAAGCCCTCCGCCCCTACAGACATGTGTCGCGAGTTTTAGCGAGTATTCCGATGGTTTGTCGCGAGTGTTAGGCATTTTGCGGGCGGAGCGCAGCTCCGCTCCTACTGCTTTATAATGTGCCAATGAGTGAGATTGAAATATTTTTAGCTGTGGCAAGCGCCCATCTTATTGCGGTTTCCAGCCCAGGACCAGATTTTGCCGTGGTCTTTCGTTATAGCATTCGCTATGGAACTATGGTAGCAGCTGCGGTTGCCGTCGGCATTGGCAGCGGCATTTTGGTGCATGTTTTCTATTCAATCATGGGGTTAGGGCTAATAATTGCCACCAATGCTTTGGTATTTAATATATTTAAGTTAGCTGGCGCTGCTTATTTATTTTATATTGCTTGGCTTGGCTGGAAATCTGGTTCATCAAACTCATCAAAGCTACTCAACATAAATGATAAAGACGCTAACAAAGACGCTGGCAAAGACACCCCTTCTTTGTGGCAAGCATATAAGGTTGGTTTTTTAACCAATGCGTTAAATGTAAAGGCGACAATATTCTTTTTATCTGTATATCTGCTATTAGTAAATGAAAGTCCTTTGTTGTTGCAGATTAGTTATGGAGTTTATATGGCAGTTGCCACTGCAGCTTATTTTGCTTGTTTAGCTTATATAGTGGGGGGCAAAATGAGAGCCCTGTTGCAAAAGCATATATCAATACTGGAAAAAGGTTCTGCAATTATGTTGGCGATAATGGCGTTTTTGTTATTAATATTTGCCCCACAGCCCCAGTTTTAGCGAGCATTCCGATGGTGTGTCGCAAGTTTTAGGCATTTTGCGGGCGGAGCGCAGCTCCGCCCCTACAGACCTGCATCGCAAGTATTCATGCACCGTATTGTTTATGTGGCGCAAGCGTTAGCTATATAGCCTGCTGATACGTGTTATATCCTTAATAACTTTAAGCTTGCGGATTGTGCTGGCAAGATGCTCTCTATCACGCACTAACATTGTAATCGCTAGCACCTTTAAATTCACAGTGCTATGTTCAGTGGTTATCTCTTGGACACCTATACCGCTACCACCAAGCACTGTAACTATTCTGCTCATCACATCACTCAGATTACCCGTCTCACAGCGAATGCTAACAGGGAACTCTCCTTGTTCCATTTCCTCCTCCCAATGGGCGGGCATAAATTTTTCCTGTCCTTTTTTACTTTTTTCTTTCACATTATGACAATCGGCGCAGTGAACGTGAATTCCATCCTGTTTGGTGGATATTGCTACTATAGAATCACCAGGGATAGGACGGCAACATCTGGCATATTTAATCATAACCCTTTGTTTATGAATTCCAAGAGAAGCTCCAGTAGATGCTTGCTTAGCTGATTTGCGATTATTGCCGTTTTTACCTTTATTGGCATTATCAGACGGAAGCAAATAAGCGGCAGCAACCAATGGTGTAATGTCGCCCATACTCAGTCGTTCATATAGTTCATTTTTACTGGAAAGTTTATGCTTTTTAAGGTAGTCATCCCAATTTTCTTCCGTTATTGCTTTAATATCCGATTGATAGTGATTAACCAAAGCATCATTGAGCAGCTTTTCCCCTAAGCCATAGATATCGGTATTCTTCTCCATTTGCGCATAATGAGCTATATGGCTTAATGCCTTAGGCGTAACCGCAGAGGAACTCCAAGATAAATCAGGAGAACTAGCAGGATCGCTGATAATCTTAATCACCTGCCCAGTTTGCAAACAAGTGTTCAAAGGAGCTGGCACTCTATCCACTTCACAAGCAATGCACTTAGCGCCCAAATCAGTATGCACCGCGTAAGCAAAATCCACGGGAGTAGCTCTTTCTGGCAAGCTAATCAAGTCACCATCTGGAGTATAAACAAATATTTCGTTAAGAGAGAATTCTTGACGTGCCTTTTCCATAAAATCACTGGTACTTTGTGCTTCACTTTGTAATTGCGCCAGATTTTGTAACCAACTAAATAACCTGGCAGAATCAGCAGAACCATTCTTGTATAGAAAGTGGGCTGCTATGCCGGTCTCAGCAACTTCTTGCATAGCATCAGTACGTATCTGAATCTCTAACGGAAAGCCATTTGGTCCTACCAGTGTTGTGTGCAACGATTGGTAACCATTTTTCTTAGGGTTGGCTATATAGTCCTTAAATCTTGTATTAACTGGATTAAATAGCGAATGCATAATGCCAAGAGCAGTATAACAATCGGCAACCTTGCCAACAATAATACGAGCCCCGTAGACATCCATTATTTCCTGCAAGGACTTCCTATCATCTGCTGATGGAGTATCATAATCCAGCCAATCACTGGAACGCAAACTCATTTTGTTATATATACCTGCAAGATTCTTGCGTCTGCCAACTACTTGGCACTTTAATCCATGCTTTTTAAGTTCTTTTTTAATGGTATTAATGGATTTGGTAATGTAATCTTGACGAAACGAGCGTTCTTGCTGAACCGCATTCTTCACTAATTCATAACGCATAGGGTATGCGGCGGCAAAGCTTAAATCTTCCAATTGTATTCTCAAACTTTCCATGCCCAAGCGATTCGCCAATGGGGCATAAATCGCCATTGTCTCTCTTGCCATCCTTTTCCTCCTTGAAGGCGTCAAGACCTTTGCTGTTCTTAGATTGTGTAATCTATCAGCAAATTTTATGAGGATGACCCTCATATCTTTTGCAGTGGCAAGCACCAACTTTTGAAAGTTTTCTGATTGACTCGCGCTAATGCGGTTGCTTATGTCTTTATCTTTGATGCTGCTAAGCTTGGTAAGTCCCTCCACCATGCTGGCGGTATTTTCGCCAAACCTTTCTTTGATTTGACTGAGTTCAATATCCGTATCTTCTACAACATCATGCAATAAAGCAGCACTCACTGCATCTACTCCCAGCTTCATATCTGCAATACTGGATGCTACAGCTATAGAATGAGTGATATAGGGCTCGCCAGAGTGTCTTTTTTGATGACGGTGAGCTTGAGCTGCATAGCGATAGGCAAGCATAACAGTTACCCTATCCTTACGCGGCATATAGATGCGCAATTTTTTGCGCAAATCCTTAACTACAACATCAGGTAATTGAGGGTCCTTATCTGTGCTGCGACTCAGCAGCAAAGGAAGTTGAAATCTAAGATTTAATAGTGGAATCTGCTTCTGCGGTTACTTTCGTATTATCATCCTTAGTGGAATCTGCTTCTGCGGTTACTTCTGCATTATCATCCTCAGTGGAATCTGCTTCTGCTGTTACTTCTGCATTATCTTCCTTAGCGGAATCTGCTTCTGCTGTTACTTCTGCATTATCTTCCTTAGCGGATGGTTTGCTTGTCTGGGAGGTATCTTCAGAAATAGCAGCTAATATTTGTGCTTTCTCTTGCTCACTCAACGTAAGTTCAGCGTCGCCCGCATCTAATCCTGCGCCTTCTTGATTATCTTTTTGCTCCACAACAGCACTGGATAATTTATCAGCCAAAGGTGGTCTGCCTCTTTTTTTCTTGACAGCTCCTTTATTATCTGCTGCTAAAAGTTCTTGCTCTAACTCTTCTTTTTCCTTGAGTGCTTTGAGCTCTCTATCCTTAAGTTCTTCTTGCGCCATATTTTGAATAGAACGCTCCATATCTTCTTGGCTGCTAAACTCGCTCTTGCCAAACATCTGCACAAATTTCTCCAGAATTTCATCTCCCACATGACCTTCCGCTATTTCGCGCAAAGCAACTAATGTATTCCTATCTCCTTGACTCTCCAGTAAGCTTTGGTCCCCACGTTCTTCAAGCTGGCGGGTTCGTTCCGCTGCAATATGCACCAATTCAAAACGATTTTTTACGTTTTTTAGACAGTCATCAACTGTAATTCTTGCCATAATTTATTTAATAATAAGTAATAATTAAAATGTCCTCTATTTTACAATATTATTGCGTAATTTAATCAAATATTACAAAAAAACTGTAAGTGACTAAGGATACTTTCAAGGATGCCTCAAGGATGCCTCAAGGATGCCTTAAGGACATTGGGATAATCGTCTCGCTTTCACCCCAGAATACAGCTGGGTTGCAAGGATTCTGCCAATTTCATTCCATTTTGTAGCAGATTTTCCTGTTATGCGCAACTTATATGTAGTAGTTGTTGCGCCAGAAGCGCTGCTGGGACCGCTGCCAGGGACGCCCTTTATATATGATGACAGCCCTATTCTCCTAATCTTTTTATCAATCGCCTGCGCTTTATCGCGCGAATTATAACTTCTGCTAACCAACAAATATCCTATGGGCGGATTTTCTTTAATAGTATTAGGGATACCCTCACCACTTAGCACATCAGAAAATTTCTTAGCAATATCTAAGTTGGAACGCACATGGGTTTCCACTCTGTATGAACCTGATGATTTCTGTTGTTTTTCCTCACTGCTAAGAGTGGTTTCTATATCTTCAGCCAAGAGCTTTCTTTTGTCCGCTAATGCATTCTGTGGACTTAAATAATCGCCTATGACAAAACAATAAGTCACTGATTCGGGGATAACTGCGGGAGTAGGTAATTCCTGCGGTTTATCGCGCACTAGATCCCAAAATGATGTCCATAAAGTTGATAGAAAAGCTAACGCCCCATCAATAAACCTTGTTAGGTCATTTGGGCGAGATACCGGCAATTCTTGTTGACGAGCAGAGGCGGGGATTTGTTTTTCACCAATTAATGTCAATGATTCCCCCGCTCTTACTTGATTGCCCTCACCTGTTTTTGGCGCGCCATTAAATGATTCCCAGTTCAGCATTAAAAATGCGGCATTAACTATAATCAAAAAGTAAAAAATAAATTTCATTGCATCAATATCTTATAAATTATTGTATAAATTAGGCATATTACATAAGAATTATTAAAAGTTCAATAATTATGCCATCAATAATAATTGGTTAAATTATACTCTACTTTAGTTCGGGGTAAAAGATGCCAATATCTTTACGATACTCCAACTTTTCTTGGGATTTTTCTTGGAGTTCTTCTTGCAGATCTCCTTGTAAGCATTTTTCTATAGCCAGATTGACGAGTTCGGATGCCTCAGCTATACTATCAGAAACGGCGACAACCGCTAAAACTCTTGACCTTTTTAAAGTTTCCCAATATGAAGAATCATCCATTCCTTCTGCCACTCCTTCTGCCACTCTTTGTGTATGAGCAGCTAAAACAGTAACCCCCATACTCTCTGCTCGTTTAAAATCAAAAGTATAGCGAATGGATTCTGGGCTGGGGTTTGGGTAATCTTTAGCAACAAGATACTTTACAACACTGGCTTTGTTAAGAAATTTAATGCTATTCTCATTAAGACGTTGATGCCATATATCCTTGAGAAGTTCTGAAAAGGATGAATCCATTACAGATAGCACGTTAATGCCTTCCGGGTCGCCAAATCGCCCGTTAAATTCCATAAACTGTATGCCCTTGTCACTTTTGAAAAACCCGCCATTTAATACCCCATTAAAAAATAAACCGTCTTCCTTCATTTTGTTAATGATTTTTTGCATAATATCCCGACAGGTAGCTAAGTCATCCTCCGACATAAAAGGGAGTCGTTTTCCAGCATCTGTAAAGCACCCCATTCCTCCAGTCCCAGGTCCAGTATCTCCTTCATAACGAAAGGGATAATCATAACTGGCTGGAGATAACACAAGATTTTTACCATCAGTAATGCCCATTATGGTAAATTCTAATCCCTTAATTTTTTCAACTAACAATACTTTTTCATTTTGTCTATCTTGCAATAATTGTTCCGCATATTCGCCACAAGCATCATAAGTTGGCAAATGAAGAGGCATTACTTTAACCCCTTTCCCTCCAGTTAGTCCTTGAGGTTTAACAACCATTTCCAAATTACGTTCTTTAAAAGCCCTAATCGCTTCTTCTAATTCTTCTTTCTGCGAAACAACAATAAAAAAAGGAGTTTGTTGTGGGCATATTTCTTGCATCATTTCCATGGAATAGACCTTATCCCATTCTATACGTGTTGCCTCTTTGGTGCCGCCGATGGCTTTGATTGAATGCTTTAGTAGTTCGTCCACAACTCCGTTGGCTAATGGATTATCGGAGCTAACGAAAACATAACCTACAGATTGCTGTAACGCAAATTGTGTAACAATATCAGGGTTACTTGAATCACCAATTAAATATGCTCCGCCCGACTGCTTGGCGGCATCAATAATCGTAGGGTTTTCATGGTCAATTACCGCATAAACCGCGCTATCCTCCATAAGTTTGACTGCAAAAGAACTTTCCCTTCCTCCAGCACCGACAATAAGAAATTTAGTTTTGCTCATTGTTAATTGACTTTATGTTTGCCTTTGCCTGTAAATATTCCATTCCCCAATTATACATTATTCTTTGCCTTCTACTTTGAACTTACGACACAGGCATGCGATACAGACATATAAAGGCGTGAGGAATATAAAAATGCTATGCGATTAAATGTAATTTTCAAACTTATTTTAATTAAAAAATGGTTGAAAAATATAAAATAAAAACTGGCAGAAACGTATAAAAATCAAGGGATAAATGTAAAAACGAGTATAATAAAAAACTTATAGAATATAAATATTTTATACAATACTAACATTAAATATAACGGCGTAAACTTATTACATATTTTTTAAGATTACGTCTAAAAAATAACATACTAACTTTATTATGGACGAACAATTATCAACTATAAATAATAAATTTCTAGGCCTCTTACACGGAGAAAAAAGAGAGGTAAGCATATACTTGATAAACGGAATCAAGTTGCGTGGAATCATTGGGGAGTTTGATGAACAATCAATTATACTTCTCAACGAAATATCACAACAATTAATCCGCTCATCAGCTATTGCTACTATAATGCCTGTTCCTAACAAACCTCGTTACGACTAAGCACCAACCCTCATAATTATTAGGGGGGGGGCTTGATGGAGGGGGGGCTTGAGGGGCAGGGGGAGCATTCATTTGCTATTCACTTTACCAGTAACTTGTAGAGACGCTCCAACTCGCCCTAGGCTTACGACATAGCTTCTGCTGTAGGTGGTGGTTATATGGGCGGGTTATGTAGGCGGCTTATACCAGCGGGACCTTATATAAGATACTGCAGATAATTTCCTGTAAAATAACGGGATGCTATATGAGATTTTGGACAAAGGGATTAACATAAATACCCTTGAACGTAATGAGGGAAAACGTAATGGGTAAAAACGTAATGGGTATAACACTTGGTGCTGAATCAGTAGGGGCTAGGTCAATAGGAATCGTAAAGCCGCAGCAAGTAGTAATAGACAAACCCTTTAAGCTAAAGGGCGGAAACACCTTACCGCAATTTAAACTCATGTACGAGTGCTACGGGAAATTGAATGCGGATAGGAGTAACGCGGTGCTTATATGCCACGCCCTTAGCGGCAATCATCACGCTGCTGGCTATCATAGCGATAAAGATACTAAACCTGGTTGGTGGGATGCATTGATAGGTCCCGGCAAGGCAGTGGATACAAACAAGTTTTATGTGGTAGCTCTAAATAACATAGGTGGCTGCCATGGCAGTAGCGGTCCTACAGAAATAAACCCACAAACCAACAAACATTATGGCGCAGATTTTCCTGCTGTAATGGTAGAGGATTGGGTTGCGAGCCAGGTCTTATTAAGTGACCATCTAGGAATTGATTGCTGGGCGGCAGTAATGGGCGGCAGCTTGGGAGGGATGCAAGCACTGCAATGGGCTATAAGTTATCCCGAACGGCTTAAATCCGCATTGCTAATTGCGGCAACTTCGCAATTGCATTCTCAAAACATAGCTTTCAACGAGATCGCCCGTCAAGCAATTTTGAAAGACCCCAATTTCCACCAAGGACATTATCTGCAAAACAATACTAAACCCAAACAGGGAGTGTGGCTGGCACGCATGCTCGGACACATTACTTATCTTTCTGAGGCAGCGATGTTAGAGAAGTTTGGTCGCGCGATGCAGCAGGATGCATCCAATGGTGATACACACACCCTTGCGACATCCTCAACCGCGACACCCTCAATTGCCTCGCCACAGGACTCAGCGGAAAGCATAAACCTGGCAGGACAATCCGACATAAAATTTGAGGTGGAAAATTATTTGAATTATCAAGGAGAAAAATTTGCCGAATCATTTGATGCCAACACCTACCTTTTGATGACTCGCGCTTTAGATTATTTTGACCCTGCCGCTGATTACTCTGAGGATTTATCGCTGGCAATTGCCAAAACGCAGTGTTCGTTCTTAGTGGTGTCTTTTACTACGGATTGGCGTTTTTCATCAGCCAGCTCACGACAGATGGTTGACGCTATTATTAAAGCTGGCAAAAGAGTATGCTATAGCGACATTAAAACAAAAGATGGTCATGATTCTTTTCTTATGCCAATACCGCGCTATGTTGATACAGTGAGTAAATTCCTCCAGAATGCGGGGGAGGAAAAATATAGGGGAGGAAATTGGAATATGAAAGAAACTAACATAATAACTAGTTGGGTTAGTCCAGAAGCAAGAGTCCTTGACCTTGGTTGTGGTGATGGTGAATTATTAGCTCACTTAACTAAGAGCAAGAGTATTAATGGTTATGGTCTGGAAATATCTCCCGAATGCATAGCCGAATGCATAAGCAAAGGAGTTAGTGTTATTGAGCAGAACTTTGATGAGGGCTTGGCAAACTTCCCCGATGATAGTTTTGATGTTGTGTTGCTTACATCCACATTGCAAGCAGCGCGCCGCCCTGATTTTTTAATCCAAGAAATGCTAAGGATAGGCAAAAAAGCCATCATAACTTTCCCTAATTTTAGTTATTGGCGTCATCGGGCGTACTTGCTGTTGCGCGGCACTATGCCAGTATCTAAATTACTACCTTATAAGTGGTATAGCACCCCCAATATTCATTTGTGCAGTATTAACGATTTTGAAAAACTATGCCATGACCATTCCCTCCGCATAGTTGATAAGCATATTGAGGGGGGATACGGTGAACACTACACAGCTAAAATTGCCCCTAATTTCTGGGGTAAACATGCAATGTATTTAGTCCAGAGTGAATAACCAATCACCCGTAAACTGATTTATGAGAATTCTTTCTCAGTTTTTGCAAATACAAGCCCTTAGCCGTACCTTGGGCATTTTTTTACTTGGCAATATGATGTTGCTTGGGACGCAACTAACGATTACCCTAAGGGATATATCAGATGGTAGCTTGGAACTAAATTATTTATGGGGTATTATGTCTTTGGCTTTGATTTCACAAAGTGGTTTTTTGTTTGGCGCCTGCTATTTCTTATCTTTATTATTTCTGTTAGCCAATCTATATAATCAGAACGAAATCTACGCTATGTGTAATATAGGCGTTAGTGATAAACGTTTATTTGCTTGGCTTGCTATCCCTTCGGGGGTTGTGGCTGCAGCAGTTGGAACTCTAGTTTTTTATCTCACTCCTCTTAGCGTAGCTCAAATAGATAATATTTATTCAACCCAATTGCTGCATAAGATTAACAATCTTAAAGACAACTCCGCTGAGTTTATTGATAACATGGCATTTAGAGTGCGCGGAGAGCAATTAGAAATATGGCGCATTAATGATGAAGGAACCGAATTTAAGACAGGGACCCTGGGCGGAGAAACCAAAATATCAGCGCAAGATGGTTTGGTGCAGATTCCTTTTTTTAGCGGCAAAATCATAAATTGGAGGGATGATAACTCTGTGCTACAATCAGATTTTTCTGCAGCAATATTTAATGTTCGGTTGGGTTTTGTATTTTCCTCCCCAGTTCAAGCAAAACCAACTATGCAGCTGGCTCAAGGAAACCCCGATGATAGAGCAGAACTATATCAAAGAATAGCAATGTTCTTATCGCCACTAACTGCCTTGCCATTGGCATTATTGTGCAGCCGGCGCAGGGTGCGCTCCACCAAATTTACAAATATTTTTAGCGGCATACTTCTATACTTCATTTATTTAACTTTGGTTATATCAAGCATAAGCATTATCCGCAATGGTGGGGATTCTTTGTTTTTCTGGTTAATTCAAGGCGCTTTCAATGCCATCATAATCGCTTTGTTATTTTCTCCTAATTTACTATGGCGATTTAAGTTCACCAACAATCGCGCTAAACACGTCTCACAAAAGATATGAATAAGATAATCTATTGGCATGTAATAGGCAGAATAATAAAAATGATAGCCATCACGGTAATTGCATTGAGTTTATTTTCATTGTTATCTACTCTCATCAAGGAGTTAAACAAGCCCGACATAACTGGATTATGGTTCAATACTATAAGGGTTGCTCCTTTTGTCATATATGGTAGTTTTCCTTTATCCTGTGTTATTGGCACAGTTTTCGCCTTAAGAGGAATGATGAATAGTAATGAATTAACTATCATAAGATTGTTAGGAGTAAATGGCAAGATACTTGTAGCTTTAGTGGCACTTCCAGCATTTATCACAGGATTAATCGCTATAACGGTTGTTGAATATGTTTCGGTTCCTTTGCATAAAATGGCGATTGATAATTTGGATAGCAGGGTTGAGAAGCGTAATAATATATGGATAAAAACAGGCAACAAGATTTTATACATAGGCGAGTTGTCATTACCAAAGGATGCGGGCGACAATATGCGGGCGGAAAATGTGATAACTCTTTCGTTTACGGATAATGATATTGCTGCGTATCATAAGGCAAAGCAAATATCTTATGAAAACGATGGTTGGCAAGCGCAACAGGTTATCCGTTGGACTCCATCTAATCAAATAACCCAACAGCCGGATATTGCTTATTCTTTTATTCCACCAGCGAATGTTCTTGCCGACTATATTAAGCGCCAACGTTCACAGAATATTCCTGACCTATGGCGCACAGTCCATAATAACCAGGCATTAGGATTGGATAATAACTTAAAGGATTATGAACTTTGGGAACGACTTAGCAGACCCTTATTATTTGTTGCTCTTGCTTTAGTAATGACTATGTTATGTTTGTTTGCTTCACCCCGCTCCTCGTTAGTCCTGCATATTATTGTGGCAGTAGGTATTGGTTTGTCGCTTGAATCATTACTAAAAGTTGTTGCATTTTCTTCTCTTATAGTCGGCATTCCTTTAGGGGTGGGGATGACTGTAATGCCGTTATTATTAGCAATTCTTGCAGCAGCTGTTATAGTTAGGCGAGTATAGAGAATATCCGTATAGAGAGGATGTATACACAAGCAAGTTAACATATAATATACAGATAATATTATGCCGAAAATCAAATTTTTACCAAACGAAACCTATTGCCCTGAGGGCAAGGAAATTAATGCCAATACCGATGAAAGCATCTTGGATGCGGCTGAACGCCATGGTATAGACATTGAACATGCCTGCGAAAAATCTTGCGCATGCACCACCTGCCATGTTATTGTGCGCAGCGGTTTTGATTCATTAGCCGAGTCAACAGAAAACGAAGATGATATGCTGGATAAGGCATGGGGGCTAGAGCCCGAATCACGACTAAGCTGCCAGGCATTAGTAGGTGATGATGATTTAGTGGTTGAAATACCAAAATACACCATTAATTTGGTGTCAGAAAATCATTAATAACACCATAATAAGACCAAGCGCAATAACCAACCCTATAAGTTATAATAGTAGATAATTATGGAATTAAAATGGAGCGACACACTGGATATAGCCATTGAATTAATGGAGAAGCACCCAGATGTAGACCCTCAATGGGTTAGATATACTGATTTACATAAATGGATATGTGAACTGGATGATTTTAAGGATGACGCCGAAAAATCAAACGAGAAAATACTTGAAGCCATTCAGATGGCATGGATAGAAGAAGCAAAAGACAATGACTGAGAAAACACTTTCAATAATAAAGCCCGATGCGGTTGCCAAACAAATAGTAGGCAGCATATTAACCCGTTTTGAAACGGCTGGTTTAAAGATAATTGAGTTGCAAATGATGCAATTAAGCCGCCAACAGGCGGAGGGCTTTTATGCCGAACACAAAGGTAAGGGATTTTTTAATGACCTAGTTGATTTTATGACGTCTGGTCCTGTTACAGTTCAGGTGTTAGAAGGTGATAAAGCTATAGAAAAAAACCGCCAATTAATGGGCGCCACTAATCCACTTGAAGCAGATGCCGGAACAATTCGCGCCGATTTTGCTGATAGCATAGACGCTAATGCGGTTCATGGCTCTGATAGCCCCGCATCCGCAGAAAGAGAGATTGCATTTTTCTTTGGCGATAAGTATAAATAATAATATGCCAGCAGAGCAGTCGGTGCGGCTTGAGCTGCTAAGAATTAGCAATCGTAATGTGGGGAAGATTATTGGAGTTTGTATTGTTTTATTATATCTATCTTCTTGTGCTTCAAACCCTAAGTCACGCAATAGTAAAATATACAACTCAGCCAATGCGCACATTGAGCTGGCAATAGCATATTTGTCAGACGGAAACACAGGCGCAGCTCTTGAACAACTGCAAAAATCTGAAGAAATAGCAGCAAGAAACCCTGAGTTAGATCATGCTTATGCCGTCTATTATCAAAGAATTGGCGAGAATGAGGAATCAGAAAAGTACTTTATTTCCGCCCTGCGCTCTCAACCATCTAATCCTCGTTATAACAATAACTACGGGGTGTTGTTAGGTCAGCTAGGAAAATTTGAAGAAGCGGCAAAGAAATTTCAAGCAGCATATTCGCAAAAAAAATATGACAACCGCGCTGAGGCCTATGAAAACTACGGGGATATAAAAAGACGTGAAGGAGAATATAGTGTTAGCATAAATGCTTATAATGAAGCATTGAAAATAAATCCATCCTGGTTTATTGTTCATCTAAAAATTGCCCAAGTCAGATACAATGAAGGCAGATTTGTAGATGCCCATGATAGCTTTGAAAATTATATGCTTAATTTAGAAAAAATCAATGTCTTTCCCAGCAAGCAAGACATTGAATTGGGCTTGGGCATAGCCGCATCAATTAAGGACTATGCAAAAGTTACAGAATATCAGCAGATGTTAGAAAACAGATACCCCAATTAAGAAACTCAGAAAATTAAATATTAAGCGAAATATAGGTTAAATTATGTCAGATAAACAGCAACTAGATAAACAGCAACAGGTACCTGGAGAAGAGGCGCAAGAAGAGCCACGCCAGCAAACCCCTGAGGAAGCAAAGGAAGAACTTTGCAAGCTACTATATAAAGCAAGGTTAGAAAGTGGGCGTGATATTGAGTATATCGCCCATGAAATGAATGTGCCCATCCCCACAGTTAGCGGCATGGAAAGTGGAAAAATTTATGAGGACATGCGCAAAGTATTTGTGCGCGGCTATCTAACAAACTATGGCAAAATACTCGGGCTGGATAAAGAACCCTTATTGGAACTACTAAATAGAATATACAGCGAAAAATCCTCAGAGGTGTCCAAGGCAGGTAAGAGCGGATATATCACCACAGATTACGAGAAACGTGAGATGGTTTATAAAGAAAAAAAAGAACTAGCACGAATTGTTATTCCTCTGATTTTGGTGGTCTTGGTATTTGGAGCCCTGTTTTATTGGAAACTAGTGTTAGATGTGACAGATATAAGTGCTGCTACTGACGACTCCAGCAACCAAGCAGCTAAAAGCCAAACAGCTAAAAGCAATGTGTATAACAAAGATGAACAAGCCCGTAATAATGAAGATTTCGCAAATAGTGTGGGGCAAAGGGCTGCTTTCGCCCCCGATAATGCTACAACAGACGCATCAGAACAAAGTGATTTGAATGACTCGGCTATTGTGCTGCAACAAAACGAGCTAGAGTTTACTTTTATAGAGGAAAGCTGGTTAGAAGTATCGGATAACCGCGGCAAAGAATGGAGCTGGCAACTTTACGGACCAGGAGAAGCAGTTTCTTTCAAGGGCTCACCTCCTTACAAAATAGTGGTAGGAAATGTCAAGGGAACTATAGTGAAATATGAAAGCCAAATAATTAATTTACGTTCTTTCGTAGATAATAATAACGTTGCGCGAGTTACTATTCCCTTGGCTAATCGGTAGATTATGCAATGTTTTACGAATATAAAATAAAACGACGCCCCTCACGCCGCATAATGGTGGGCAAGGTTGCCATAGGTGATGGGGCTCCTATAGCAGTGCAATCTATGACTAATACAGACACTTTAGATGTTGCCTCCACTTTAGCCCAAGTCCAACAGATAAAAAACGCTGGCGCTGATTTAGTGCGCATTTCTGTTCCGACACTTGATGCAGTTGACTCCTTTACTAAAGTCCGCCAACAAATTGATATTCCTCTAATAGCTGATATCCACTTTGACTATAAAATTGCCCTTAAGGTTATGGAGCAAGGAGTTGATTGTTTAAGGATAAACCCTGGCAATATTGGCAACATCGGTAAAATTCAACAGGTGGTAGAAAGCGCCAAAGACAAAGGGATACCCATTCGTATAGGGGTAAACGCTGGCTCATTAGAAAAGGATTTACAAAAGAAGTATGGTGAACCAACTCCTCTGGCGCTGGTGGAATCTGCGATGCGCAATGTGGATTATTTAGAGAAGTTTGATATGCCCAACTTTAAAGTTAGCGTCAAAGCATCGGATGTGATGATGGCGGTAGAGGCATATAGGATTTTGGCACAAAAGATAGAACAACCTCTGCACCTGGGTATTACCGAGGCGGGAGGTTTACGTAATGGCGCAGTTAAATCATCAATGGGATTAGGCGTCTTATTGATGGAGGGCATAGGAGACACTATGCGCATTTCATTAGCAGCAGACCCTGTTGAAGAAATAAAAGTTGGCTGGGACATACTCAAGGGGTTAAGATTACGTTCACGCGGGATTAACCTGATTGCCTGCCCAGGATGTGCCCGCCAAAACTTTGATGTGATAAAAACAGTTAATGAATTGGAAGCCCAACTTGAAAATATTGATACCCCAATGGATGTTGCAATTATAGGTTGTATAGTTAATGGACCAGGCGAGGCAAAAGAATCGCGTATAGGATTAACTGGTGGTAAAAGCGGCAGCTTGGTTTACATAGATGGCAAGGCGCAAGGCAAAATATCCAATGACAACCTGGTAGAAGAATTAACTAAATTAGTCCACACCCAAGCAGCTAAAGTTATCACCAAAAGTTAGCTGTAGGGGCGCGAGCCATCCTCCGCCCGCAAGAGGGGGCAAAGAGGGATGTTATTAATTCAAAATATCTCGCTGGTCTAACACTGCTTGTTGGGTTAAAGTAGGACTATTATCCCAATCTTTCTCCACCTTAACTCTAACCCTCAACATCACTTGTTGATTAAAAAACTCTTCCATTGATTTGCGGGCTAAACTAGCCACCTCTTTCATTGCGCTGCCACGCGAACCAAGAATTATTGGCTTGTGGTTTTCTTTTTTCGCTAAAACAGTTAAGTCAATAAATCTTATATTTTTATCTTGCTTCTTGCCGTGATTATTAACTTGTTCCATTTTTTCACAAATAACCCCTATACCAAAAGGAATCTCACGGCGCAACCTTCTAAACATCTGTTCTCTTAATAGTTCACAAGCAATAAATGAATCGCTACTGAGCGTCTGCACTTTTTCATTATGAGCAAACGGCGCTTCGGGCAGCATGTTCATTAGAGTATCGCGCAATAATTGAATATTCTTATTGCTAACCACAGACACAGGAACTATTGCCTCTATATTAACCCCTTTCTCATCAGCTAACTTGGATAATGCATCCACCAGCGGGAACATATCATTTTTGTTACGTAATAAATCAACCTTACTAAGCGCCACTACAACGGGTAGTTTTTGCTCGACAATAAAATCAAAATACTTATGTAGTGAATCATCACTTTGACGATTGGCTGCTACAACCAGTAAAACGATTTGCGCTTCATATAAACCCTGCATCATCTGTTTATACATTAAGTTATTCAAAGTAACTTTTTGCTCGTTGAAAGCACCTGGGGTATCCACAAATATTGCTTGTTTATTATCCTCAGTGATAACACCATATATTACTGAGCGAGTAGTTTGAGGTCTGGGAGAGGTAACGCTAATTTTGTTATCCGCTATAACATTAAGCAAAGATGACTTTCCAGCATTAGTTCTGCCTGCCAGCGCTATGCAGCCGCAAAATGATTTTGGCTTAGCGGTGCTCTTTGGCTTAGCGGTGCTCTTTGGCTTAGCGGTGCTCTTTGGCTTAGCGGTGCTCTTTGGCTTAGCGGTGGTCTTTGGCTTAACTGATGTCTTTGACTTAGCAGTGGTCTTTGACTTAACTGGGGGATTATTCAACCGACACTGAACTCTTAGCAAGTATTGCAAGGGCTGCCTGCGCTGCCGCTTGCTCTGCTTCTTTACGATTGGAACCCATACCTGTAAATGCCTCTTCGTGATGTGGCACAGTGCAATATATCATAAACTCTTGATTCTGTGGGTCTTTCATCCGTTGTGATTTTAATTTATACTCAGGCACACTATGATACTCTGATTGCACCAACTCTTGCAATCTTGTCTTAGCGTCCTTATACATCTTGTCAACATCAATATTTTCTAATTCATCTTTAAACAATGATAAAACAGAGCTGCGCGCTGCCTCCATTCCTCCGTCAAGATAAATTGCTCCAATTATTGCTTCTACAGCATCGCTAACAATAGATGTTTTGCGGCTTTTATTGCTAAAAGTTTTTTGTTCCGCAGGACCAACTCTAATATAGTCGGCAACACTAATCTTATTGGCAATTTTTTGCAGAGTAGGTTTGCTTATAATTTGAGCGCGAATTCTACTAAGACGCCCCTCTTTAACCCTGGGATACTTAACATAAAGATAATCACTTATTACTAAGTTAAATACCGCATCTCCGAGAAACTCTAATCTCTCGTTGCTATCTGATGTTAAACTACGATGGGTTAGGGCTAACCTCATCAACAGTGGATCCTTGAAACTATATTGAATGCTCTTTTCCAGCTTTTTCATTAATTCCTCTCTAGATCCCTGAAACTTGACTCTTCTAATAAACATAGCTTTTCTCCATTTGAAATTGTCATAATTTTATTGACCACTGCCTCTATTATAAGCTAAAATTGTTTAAAAGCGGACGCAATTGCATAATATTTTTGCAGGATTGCCTTTTTTCCTCAAGGTAAGTCCTAAATTACTCCTTGCCGCCACCACAACATAAACTTGTATTGTGTTATCAAACACTTATCAGTAATGGCTTATTTTAATTTTGCTATTTATAATAAAACCTATGAATAACTTATTACTATATCTTAAAGGTATTGCTATGGGTATTGCCGACCTGGTACCAGGTGTATCTGGCGGAACCATTGCTTTGCTTACCGGCATCTACAATAAACTGATAACATCGTTAGCCGCAATTAATTTGGGCTTCTTTGCAGCGTTGCTAAAGTTACAATTTGCTCGTTTGCAAAAAGAATATAATATTCTCTTTTTTATAGTCCTCGGTAGCGGCATGATTAGCGGCATAGCTGGGGCGGCAAGCATAGTTCACTTCGCTCTTGAAGAGTTTCCCTCAATTATTTATGCCTTCTTCGCTGGTCTGATTTGCGCCTCAGTAGTAGGACTTATTCATCGCTCATATTTACTGCTTATATTATTCTGGGCTGGATTAGCAAGCGGGTTAGCCCTTAATTTCTTAGTAGAAATTAACTTCGCATTTACCCCAATTAATATCTTCTTTGCTGGAGCCCTGGCAATTTGCGCTATGTTATTACCAGGAATATCTGGTAGCTTTATTTTATTAATAATTGGAATATATGAGCCATTGATAGAGGCAGCAGTTAATCTCCAAATCGGTACCTTGGCAATCTTTGCTTGCGGCGCAATTTTTATGGTTTTTACTTTCAGCAAAGTAATATTTTTAGCGCTAAAGTATTACCAAAAGCAAACCTTAGGTTTTATGTTGGGACTAATGGTGGGCTCTTTACCCAAACTATGGCCCTGGCAGGATAACGCGGAAGGTTTAATGTTATTAACCCCCAACAAATATTCCAGTTTAATTGGCGAACCTAGCTATTTAATTGAGGCAGTTATGGCTTTTATAGCAGCAATTTTATTTGTTGTCTTCCTTAAATGGATAAGCATAAGGTTTGCAAGTCCTTCTAACAATAATTCCTCTATTAATGAGAATTAAAATTACCCTAAGCAGCTGGCTACAATATGCGCTTATATTGAGTTGTTCAATTTTTCTGGCTTCTTTAGCTTCTTGCGCTACCAGAGGTCCATCCCAAGAAATAATAGATGGGGTGAAGATTACCTACTTGAATGGAGCGCCAACACGCGACATTAAAAGCAAAAGCGCAAAAATCCCTTCTCAATATAAAGTTAAGAAAGGTGATAGTGTTTTTCTCATAGCTGAGAAATATGACTTGGACTATCGCGACATAGCAAAAAATAATGATTTAGGCGGCAACTACGTAATATCTCCGGGACAGGTGCTGAATCTCGACAAAGGGGGGAAACAAAAGGCGGGGGAACAAAAGGCGGGGGAACAAGCAACAAAAAAATCCACCGCTAGTAACTCAAAGAAACCCGTCAACATAAAAAACCAGCAAGTTAAATCTACAGCCAAAACCTCTGCAAAGGTATCAGTGCCTGCCGCCTCCCAAGGAAAAGGCAAAGAACAGACCGCTGCAATAATTCCAGCAGACCCGCCACCATTATCAAAGCGTGGCTGGATGTGGCCAGTTAAAGGCAACCCCGATTACGAAAAAGTCGCATCTAAAAATGGAGTTTATATTTTCTCAGCGACTAAAACGGATGTGCGGGCTGTCAATAATGGACGAGTAGTTTATGTTGGCAACGAACTGGAAGAATATGGAAAGCTTGTCCTTATAAGCCATCAAGGTGGTTACTTAAGCGTGTATGCAGAAAACTCAGCAACCTTAGTCAAAGCAGATCAAGATGTCAATAGAGGGGAGAATATCGCAATCACCGCTAATAGCCGCGGAGGAGGAGTGCCGCAAGAGAAGATATATTTTGAAATGCGCAAAGAAGGAAAAAGCATTGACCCAATTAAGCTGCTGCTACAATAATAGGACTAAGAGCTAATATGATATTAGGCAGTGGAATGACATCCTCAAGAGCGCGTCTAAGATTAATAGAACAATTACGTGATGATGGGATTAAGAATGAAACAGTTCTTAATGCCATGAGTGAAGTTCCTCGCCACATATTTGTGGATAGCGGTATAAGTCATCGCGCTTACGAAAATATTGCCTTACCTATTGGCTGGAAACAAACTATCTCACAGCCCTATACAGTTGCCCGAATTACAGAAATAACGTTAAACGGTTTAAGTAAAATAGGCGGGAGTTTTAACAAGGTATTAGAAATAGGGTGTGGATGCGGTTATCAGTCGGCTATATTGTCGTATCTGTTTAAGCAAGTATATGCAGTGGAAAGAATTGCTCCATTGCTTGATAAAGCTAAACAAAATATCAAACAGCTCAATATAAATAATATTAAATTTGCCCATAAAGATGGCAATATGGGGTGGAAAGAGGAACAGTATTTTGATGCAATTATCATATCCGCCGCTACAGATAAAATACCAGAGGAGTTGTCCAAACAAATCTCTTATAAAGGATGCATAGTCCTGCCTTTGGGGGAGGAAAAATCACAACGATTAAAGTTTGTAACTTTCAATAACGGCAAGGCAGAAACAAGTAGCTATGACGGCGTTTTATTCGTCCCTCTTTTAGAAGGAATTGAATAAAAAGCAGATTAGAAGTTTAGGTTGCGGAGGCGACTTTGGACGTCAACTTGGTTTGCCAAATCTTCGGGCTCTAATTTTTTACCCGACACATCGCTTATCTGCGCTAAGGAAGATTGTGGATTCTTCAATGTCCCATTAACATTATAAACCGCGCTACTAAAACGATTTATAAAATCTCCGCCAGCAATATCTACTGACAATAACAGAGGAGTTAGAGATGAAGCCCCTAACAATAATGCAGCTATAGGTAAAATTTTACTGGTTGGAGAACTGACCGTAACTCTATGATCCAACTGTTTGTTTCTAAGTTCATAAGAACCCGTAGCCCTGATATTAAGAAAAGAAAAATCAGCGGTTGCTTCATCCTCAATAATAAAATTACCACCATGTAGATTCATATCTGAACGTATCTTTCTAAATGTTAATTTAGAAGCGGATATATCAGAAAAATCTCCCACTGCCCTGCTCCCTAAATTATCAATATTTAACAAACTAAATAAATTAGTCAATATGTTTACCCTGTTGCTTGCTAAACTTCCTTTCCCGGTATTAATTCTTAAAGAACCTGTTGCCGTCTCATACCAGTTATCAAATTCCTTGTTTAGACCTTCCCAATTCCAACGCAAACGTAAGTCAACATCATTTGCCGCTATCGTTGATATAAACCCTGCCGGTAAATCGCCTGCACTTGTTATAGCAAGATTAATTGCGCTGCTAGCTGGTGATTGTAATGACCAAGCAAAATTGACGTCAGTTGCCAGCCCCATTACAACGCTGTTATCAACTTCAATTACTAATTCACCATCGTTAATAGCATCGACAAACAAGTGAATATTACCCAGCAGTATCTCATCATAAAAAATATTGCTAATCGTAAGATTAATAATTGGAATACCCGCAAAACTTGCTGGGGCTTTAAGTTCTTGAGGCAAGTCATCAAGTATTCCTTTTTCTTCTTCCTCCTCTTTTTTAGGAAGATATAGATTATCAATCTCTATGGATAGCTGGTGCGGGTGCGCCTCAGCAAATAACCTGCCATTAATTGCAGGCAGAGCAAATTCAATCCAGGGGTACGTATCGCTATCATAGTTAACCTTAATCTCATCATATTGCTTATTTTGCCATTCAACATCGGTTATTTTTATATCCCAATAAGGAAAATTGTCGCGATAGGTTAGCAGTCCATCAAATAATGTATCCAAGGTTGTGATGATACTCGCTTTATTGGAAGGAGCGTTAGTTTTCATCAGTCCAACTGCTGTAGCAACATCCGCCCATGCTGTAATATTTGTAATATGTGATGTGCTCACGGGCTCACTGGGAGAACTTCCCACCGCTATAACCAGCCCATTGGGAATTGGTGTACTATCAAAATAAGCACCCAAATCAGGAATCCGTTTACTATTATATTGCTTCCCCCGTTGTGCTGGAACTTGCAATAATAATCCATGCAAATTACCTTCATTAGATTTCCAGTTAATATTGGCGCGGTTGCTTAGCTGAAGATAATTAAAAGATTCTTGCGAATCAATTTTACCAAAAAGCTTAGTCGGTAATTTATCAGTCCGACTTTTGCTAAGAGGATAAGGCAATTGTAGTTCCAAGTCATGTAAATCTGACTCAATAAAATATTCAGAAAAACTCAACTCACCCTTTGCCTCAGCATACAATCTTAATACAAAATCACTCTCACCAGAAATGTATTTTCTTATCTCCTCTGGCAAATAATCCTCCGCCACAAAGGTTCCTTCCAGCTGCAAAAAATTCTGCTTACCGCGAGTCAAAAAATTACCAGTCAAAGAATTATCCCCCAACATTCCTGTAAAGTCGCCGCCATATCCAGCGGTGTCAGAGAAGGATACCCTTCCATTTATATCATCCATCTTATAATCACTATCAGGCAAACCCAATTGAGCATCCAAAATATCCACATCTAAGCTAATGCCTTGAAAGTCACCATTGCGCAGATTGTATTTAACCTCCCAATTACCTTGAGATATTCCACCACTATTCCACTCATACGACTGCTGTTCTTCATCCAGCAAATAGCTGGCAAGGAGATAGGGTAATTCACCTAAATCAATTATGCCATCCCCTCCAAGAGTAAAGTCGCCACTACTCAAAGCAACAACGCCATAACCATTTGTCATATTAGCAATCTTGCCAACTTCAGCTCCTTGTGGCAATTGCACCACCAAGTTTTCTGTATCCATAAAAACATCAAATTGTTTTGCTCTTATGGGTAAGTCACCTTCACTATACCGCAACACCCCATCCTGAACAGCAACGGCAAGCTCAAAAGTGGTCTGTGGATGAGCCATATCCTTAACATCCGCTCTCATAGACAACGCCACTTCATTAACTAACCCTCCCTGTAATGACCTATCAAGCCAAGCGGCAGTGCCTGGATTAATAGTTCTCCAGGGTATGAAAGTTCTTGTTTGTTGTATATTTGCTTGTTGCGCCCCCACCACTAAGTCAATATAACCATTCTGCAGTGGTATTGAATGTAAATCCATTTCCATGCTGGCGCGCATATCCCCATCACGTATATCATGCACCGCTCCTGAAATAATCAATTCTCCCGGTTCAATCCACTCCCACATAAACAAACCTTTTGCATAACCAAAGACAAATGGCTCAGGATAAATTTCAGGAATCAACAACTTACTATTATAATCATCCAGTTCAAACCAACCAACACTATTGCGCAGCGCCAAATTGCCGCTTATATTAGTTGCTCCAGGAATAGGTGTAACGGCTGTTATGGATATATCTTCTACTCTGCCATCAAGCATAAAAGAAGCGGCTGTTTCATTGGTCTTGCCTATCACCTCTAAATTAAAATCATACATAATCCCTGTGGTGCCATAAGCGGCAATATTATCCACTATATTTTGATTAGAAACAGTTTGTAAGGCAAAATTACTAATATCCGCAAAATTAGCTGAAGGGGCTATTATGCTCCACTTCCCACGTTGCCCCGCTACCACAAAGTCACGAAAAGATACATATTTGCCAGTCGCACTACTACCACTACTTCTGCCCCCGCCCCCATTACTTAACATTGCCTCAAAAACTCCTAATCTCCATTCCCAACGATGCGTCGGGTTATTATAGTTATAAGTAAACTTACTAATAAACTTAACATCATCCATAGCAATAGTCCTATTCATATTCATGACAACAGTTGGCAATACAATATCTGTCTTGAATACTATTTCTCCTTGCTTATTGAAATTAATCCATAACTTACCCTGTCCCAATAATTTTTCTAACCGAGATGTAAAAGAATTAACATCCGCATATATATCTTGCGGCAAATTAATCTTAGCAAGCATCTTTTGCCAACCCACATCTAACGTAATATCCTCTATAGCAAGATAAAGCCCTCTTTGTTCCGCCTCACCGCCCAGATTAAATGCGAAGCGAAAGCTCATAATATCCTTATCTCCAAACTTCATATCCCCTTGCCCTATGCTGCGTAATTTTCTGTTAGTAAGTTCCACCTTCTGTTGCGCGATATTAACAACCAAAGCATCATTTTCTTTGATGCGTGCTCTAAAATTATTCAGTGTTAATCCAACGCGGATATTTGGTAAATCAGAATCACCTTCTCCACCCAAAATATCTTGACTGATTGTGAGATCTCCCTGTTGGAGATTAACATTTACGGGAGTTCCTCTATAAAGATAAGCAAGAAGATCAATTCCAATGGATGCTCGGGATGCCTCCATAGATACTGTGTCATCAGGACTGTGCCACTTTATATGATGTAAGGTTAGAGTGGGAAGTGAGGCAAGTGTGCCGCCGCCCCAACCCAGAGACATATCATCGACATCAATAACCAGGTTAGTTTGTTCTTGCAAAAATGATATTATCCGCTGTTTATAATGTGGACTGTCATTAACTATCAGAGACAACAACTGAAAGGTAATAACCAATAAAGACAGAAGCACCAATGCTACACCTGCGCTCCATAGAAATATAGCCCCTCCCCGTCGCAAGTTCAACTTGCTCTTCATCATACCCTTCTGACTGCCCTCAGTTGAGTTAAACTAAGAAGAGACCATAAGATTGCCGAGCTTAGCACAGCCCCTATGTATACAAAGACCGACTGAGTTAACAGCACCCCCACATCAAAAGCAAGCAACAGGATAAATAATTTATATATAAGAGTTATTACTCCCACAATCAAACACTGGCTTACTATGTTGAGCTCCTTAAAACTATCATAAGCAAAGCTAATGAAAAAATTTGCCAGCAAAAATAATAAAGCATGTTGCCCCAAAGGAGTAGATAACCATACATCCATTAGCAAGCCAAAAATCCAAGCCATCCCCACACCAAATATACTGGGATAATAGCTACTCCAAAAAAGTAAGAAAACAAGCACCCAAGAGGGCGCCAGAAATGCCCAACTTCCCCACAGTAATTCCAGTGATTCAAGTACCATACTCAATATCATAGTAATAACCGCATATATAATAATCAATGGGTTACTATTCATTTTCCCACTCTTTATAAGAAACTCCCTCTCTAACCATAACCAGCTCCACTACTCGCGGTTGCGCCAGGGGCTGCGCCCTTAAATCACGCAATGAAACTCTTTCTTTGTCAGTGATGGCGACTACCTTAGCTACTGGTATCCCCGCCGGAAATCTGCCACCTAAACCCGAAGTTAATAGAATATCCCCTTCCTTAACATTGATGTATGTATGTAAATCCGTTGCCTCCAAAATATTATCCGCTCCTGTGCCATCCAGAATAAAGCGATCCCTGCTACGTTGCACCATAATTGGAACTGAGTGACGAGCATCTGTAATAGCTAAAGCTCTGCTACTACTTATACCTACAGTAATGACCTGTCCAACCAACCCTTCATAAGATGTTACAACCATTCCATCTTTCACTCCATCCAGCTGTCCCAAATCAAAGATTAACTCTTTAATATGACTATTTACTTTGCCCCCTATAACTCTTGAAAGCTTAATGGAAGTATTGTTAAAATGCGTTTGCTTATAACTCCATAATTTTCTTAATTCAGCATTTTCTTGCTGGACTTGTCTTAAGTGCCAAAGCTCTTCATTCAATACAATATTATCCGATTCAAGCTGAGTAATAGTTGATATTTGTTGTGTGTTGGAAGTCCAAAATTTCGATAGGGAACTCTGCTGTTTTGCCACCCAATCCACAGTTACATAAGCGGGCGCTAATAGATAATTCACCCCTTTCCTAATTAATCCAAGCCCCTCAACCCTTGGTTCCAGCAATAATAGCAGAACCGATATAAAAAACAAAAATATTGTTTTATATAAAGCACCTATGCGGTGTTGCTGCGCCTCTGCACCTTGTCTAAATTTTCTTGCCAATTATTCGCCAGAAAAAAGCAATTCAAAGCTCTCTTTTTTATTGATTAAGCTAAGGGCTATTCCGCCTCCACGGACTACACAGGTAAGCGGATCTTCCGCAACTATGACAGGAATACCTATTTCGTCAGCAAAAAGCTTATCAATATCTCGCAACAAAGCCCCTCCACCCGTAAGCACCATACCCTTCTCTGCGACATCAGACGCCAGTTCTGGGGGAACATTCTCTAAAGTTGCTTTCGCCTCTTCCACCATAGTGGACAACGGCTCATTCAATGCTTCAAATATTTCCTGTGAGTTCAACATAATATTACGCGGCACCCCTTCCGCTAACATCCGCCCTCTAACTTCTATCTCCAAGGTTTCTTTAGAGTTGGGATAAGCGGTTCCTATTTCAATCTTAATTCTTTCCGCAGTAACCTCACCAATAAGGCAACCATACTTACGTTTAACATAAGAAGTAATATGGTCATCAAACCTATCGCCGCCTACTCGTATTGAGTTGGAAAACACTGCGCCACCGAGTGATAAAACCGCTATTTCTGTTGTTCCGCCCCCTATATCCATCACCATTGAACCAGTAGCATCTTCAATGGGCAATCCCGCTCCAATCGCAGCTGCGAGTGGCTCTTCCACAAGAAATACCTCTCTGGCACCAGCGCCATAAGCGGACTCTTTAATCGCGCGCCTTTCAACCTGAGTTGCTTTACAAGGCACACATATAAGAACTCGCGGACTGGGCTTAATTAGGTTGTTTTTATGAACTTTACTGATAAAGTATTTCAACATCTTCTCAGTAACATTAAAATCTGCTATCACCCCGTCTTTCAAGGGCCTAATAGCCGTTATATTTTCTGGAGTTCTGCCCAGCATTTTCTTTGCCTCCAGCCCCACAGCAACCACCGAGCGATTATTACCATCCTCACGCACTGAAACCACTGAGGGTTCAGCAAGGACAACGCCTTGATCATTCACATAAATCAATGTGTTCGCAGTTCCCAAATCTATTGATAAATCATTGGAGAACATGCCCCTAAGCCATCTAAAAGCCATATTATTCCCTATTCTCTACTATTAGTTAATGTATTTCACTATCCACTATTATACTTTATTAAAGCCACTTTAATATAGCTATTATAATAAAGCGGATGAGTGTTTTTAATTAATACGAATATTTTACATTATTTTATTGTTATTCATAAATTTTATATGTATAATATTAACCCGTATTGGTAATTTATTTCTTTCACGGGTTACCCTACATGTACTTTAGTTAGCTATTTGTTTTGACTTTCTAAGATTATCTTAATCAAAGCGATAGGTTAATTAAAAATTTAATATTTTAAACCACTAATATAGATACATTTATGGCAAATAACAGTTCAAAGATAGAACGTTTTATGAAATACGTCAAGGATAACAAGGCAAAATGGGTTAGTTTGCGTTTTACCGATATGCGAGGCAAAGAACATCACATAACTCTACCCATCAATAAGGTTGGAGCAGATATGTTTAAAAATGGCAAGGCATTTGATGGTTCATCAATTATCAACTGGAAACCAATTAATGACTCGGATATGCTTATGATACCCATCGCAGAATCTGCAATAATGGATCCTTTTCGCGAAGAACCGACCGTAAATGTCCGCTGCAATATAGTAGAACCCGAATCAAGAGAAGCGTATCTCAGAGATCCGCGTGGAGTTGCCTTAAAAGCTGAAGAATACCTGCGTAAACTCGGCATAGGCAGTGACGCGATGTTTAGTTGCGAACCAGAATTCTTTATTTTTGACGATATTCGCTGGCATGTGGACATGGCTGGTTGCTTTTATGAAATAGATAGTGAAGAAGCAGCATGGAATAGCGGCACTGAATATGAACAAGGAAACTTGGGGCATAGAGTAGGCGTGAAAGGCGGATATATGCCTGTCTCGCCAGTTGATTCAAGCGCCGACCTCAGAACCGCTATGTCGCACACAATGGAATCCATGGGATTAGGACCAGAAGTGCATCATCATGAAGTAGGAACCGCAGGTCAAGTAGAAATAGGTTTTGGCGTTAACACCTTATGCCGCAAAGCGGATGAAATAATGATATTCAAATATTGCATCCATAATGTAGCTCATGCTTATGGCAAAACAGCCACATTTATACCTAAACCATTGGTTGGCGATAATGGCAGTGGAATGCATTGTCATCAGTCCATAATGAAAGGCGGCAAAAACATATTTGCCGGTAAAGAATATGGCAATCTTTCCAAACTAGCTCTTTACTATACAGGTGGAATACTTAAACATGCTCAGGCAATCAATGCTTTTGCCAATGCTGCAACTAACTCTTACAAGAGATTAGTGCCAGGATATGAAGCACCAACTATTCTGACCTATTCCGCTAAAAATCGTTCGGCAGCGGTTCGTATACCTTATTCCTCAAAAGAGAAAGAAAGACGTATTGAAACACGTTTCCCCGATGCGGCTGGCAATCCCTATTTAACTTTAAGCGCGCAGTTAATGGCGGGCTTAGATGGAATCAAAAATAAGATAGATCCAGGCGAACATATAGACAAGGATTTATATGAAATATCTGCTGCAGAAGACCGTAAATACAAGCACGTATGCACCAGTTTGGAAGGAGCATTGGATGCACTGGAAAAAGACAGTGATTTCCTAAAAGTGGGAGATGTGTTCTCAGACGATCTGATTGATGCTTATATTGATATGAAGCGTGCTGAAGTACGCAGATTAAACTCCTCCACCCACCCAGTTGAGTTTGATATGTATTACAGCATCTAATCATTTTATCCTATCTGACGGCGCTTGAAACCGCCCGTCTCATCCGTACCCGTCAAGTATCCGCGCTTGAGGTTATGGATGCAACAATTGCCCGCATTGAAGCTGCCAATGACAAACTCAATGCCTTCACATATACTGCTTTTGATGAAGCGCGGGATAAGGCGCGGCAAGCAGACAAACTTCTGGGCAAAAGCAGGAGCAGCGCAAGAGACAATCTGCAGGATAATCAGCAAGTAGCACCTTTGTTCGGCGTTCCCATCGCAATGAAGGATTCTTCCAGCTTAAAGCCCAACTGGCCCATTTCTTTCGGCGGCATTCCACAGCTTAAAGAATACACCCCCGCTACCTCCAACACTACAAGTTACTTTGTAAAGAAAATGGAAACAGCGGGAGCAATTTTTATAGGCAGGACTAATGCCCCAATAATGGGATTCCGCGGCACTACAGATAATCCGGCCTTCGGACCTACTTGCAATCCTTTTGATTTGAGTAAAAATGCCGGCGGTTCCTCTGGTGGCAGCGCCGCCGCAGTATCCGCTGGACTTTTGCCTATATCTCACGCAACCGATGGCGGCGGTTCAATCCGCATCCCTGCTGCCTGGACTAATTGTGTCGGCTATAAGGCGTCCGCTGGCAGAATACCCGCAATAACTCGTCCCAATGGATTTAACGATTCCGCCCCTTATGTTTACGAAGGAACCATCACAAGAACAGTTGAGGACACCTTGCTAAGCTTAAGCATCTTATCCGGGGTGCATCAGGACGACCCACACTCTTTTCCCTTCCCTTCTATTTCCCCACCTAACGGCAGAAGCAATGGGCACTCAGACAACAATGTT
This sequence comes from Gammaproteobacteria bacterium, assembly GCA_965207945.1. Taxonomy (GTDB): domain Bacteria; phylum Pseudomonadota; class Gammaproteobacteria; order CBDBNL01; family JAAOII01; genus JAAOII01. The sequence goes on along the minus strand of OZ242303.1, from coordinate 139,556 downwards.
AATTCAATAAAAGGAATGAAAATTGGCTATAGCCCAAACCTTGATGTCTTTCCAGTGGAGAAGGAAGTGGCTGATGTAGTGGCAGACGCGGTTAAAACCTTACAAGAAGCTGGAGCTGAAGTAGAGGAAATCAAAATTGGCATAAAAGCAAATCATAACGAACTTAGCGATATATGGTGTCGCTTGGTAGTGCCCTCTGTGCGTAGCTTGTTTAAATACATTAATGACGATGCTGGCGTAAATCTGTTTGCCAAAGAACACCGCCATGTTTTACCCGCCGAACTCATAAGATGGGTGGAAGAAATTGGAGCGACCTACTCGGTTGATGCAATGTATCAAGATTTGATTGTCCGCACTGAGGTGTTTGATGCTTATCAAGCAACCTTGTCTAAATATGATTTAATTGCCTCGCCAACATTAAGTGCCATGCCAGTAAAGAATACAACGGATGGAGACACCATGGGTCCTAGTAGAATTAATGGTGAAGAGATTAATCCACTAATCGGCTGGTGTCCAACTTTATTAACTAACTTCACTGGTCATCCTTCAATATCCATCCCCGCCGGGTTAGGAAAATCTGGCATGCCAGTAGGGCTGCACCTCACGGGACGACGCGGTGCTGATTTACAAGTTTTATCCGCCGCAGCTTACTTTGAGATAATCCGTCCTTGGAAACAGCACTATTCAAAAATTTAAATAAACCATTACAAAACTATCAATGATTAAAGAAATTAAAAACTTTGACCCTGACTTATCCAGGGCAATTGAAAATGAAAAAACTCGTCAAGAGCAAGAAATTGAACTTATTGCTTCTGAGAATTATGTGAGCCCCTGCATCCTAGAAGCCCAAGGGAGCGTTCTTACCAATAAGTATGCCGAAGGTTATCCTGGCAAAAGATACTATGGCGGCTGTGAACATGTTGATGTTGTTGAGCAGTTAGCAATTGACCGCGTCAAAGAGCTATTCGGCGCTGACTATGCCAATGTGCAGCCCCATTCTGGTTCGCAAGCTAATGGCGCGGTATTCCTGGCGCTACTTGAGGCAGGTGATACTGTCATGGGAATGAAGGTGTCCGAAGGAGGACATTTTAGCCATGGAGCCAAATTCAGTTTTTCTGGCAAAACTTATAATTCTGTGTTTTATGGAGTGGATAGTAATTGTATGCTGGACTATGACGCTATGCGCACCAATGCCCGCAAGCACAAACCCAAAATGATAATCGGTGGTTTTTCCGCTTATTCACGCACGGTGGATTGGACTATAATGCGAGAAATTGCCGATGAAGTTGGCGCTTATCTCTTAGCGGACATGTCACATATAGCCGGCTTGGTAGCTGCAGGGCTTCACCCCAATCCGTTACCGCACGCCCATGTTGTTACTAGCACTACCCATAAAACTCTACGCGGTCCACGTGGCGGCATAATTCTTACCAAAGGTCAACCAGAAATAAGTAAGAAGATTAATACTGCAGTATTCCCTGGTATGCAAGGAGGACCTTTGATGCATGTTATAGCCGCTAAAGCTATAGCATTTAAAGAAGCGCTAAGTGAAGATTTTGTGGAGTATCAAAAGCAGGTGATAAAAAACTCTGCTACTCTGGCAAATAAAATTCAGCAGCGCGGATATAAGATAGTGTCTGGCGGCACTGATAACCATTTGATGATGATAGATCTTACTCCACAAGGATTAACTGGCAAGCAAGTTTATGATGTTCTCAGCCCCGCTCATATAACGGTTAATAAGTATGCAATTCCCAACGACCCGCAGCCACTACTTATCACCAGCGGTATAAGGGTGGGTAGCCCTGCCTGCACAACCCGTGGCTTCAAAGAAGCAGAGTTTAATCAGATTGGCGATTGGATTTGTGATTTGATAGATAACATAGAAGACGAATCTGAGATAACCAGAGTCCGTTCCGAAGTGATAGAACTCTGCAATCAATATCCAGTGTATACGCAAGAATTACTTCCCTTCGCTAAGGTAGCTTGCGGGTAAAGGAAACAATGTCGGGAGGTCGGCATCCGTGCCAAAGTCCCATATACTCTCATCCCAGTTAGAAGTCGCGGCATTTAAGATGCGCAATTCATCAACCTTCTTATAAACACCATATATATTATTAAAGTTCCCTTCCGAAGATTCACGACTGGCGCTGTAATAACATTTATTGAACAGATTATTGCTCACGTCTCTAGCAGTCAATCCGCCAGCATAGGCCTCAGCAGGAACTGCAGAAGCAGAGGATATAGCTCCCTCAACCAATGCATAAGAACTGCTTATTGGAGTATTAGTACCAACATTGCCAATTAAGCCCGCTGCATAAGAATATAAGAAAGAATAGGAATATATAGCACCTCTAACTATCGCATAAGAATCATTGATGAAATTATTACTACCAGCATAGCCAGCTAACCCGCCAGCATAAGCATAAGCACCATCAACATTAGGAGCATTAGAAAATATATCTCCACCAACTACTGCATAAGACCTGCTAATAGGGCTCTTATAGGATCTAGCAACTAATCCTCCAGAATGGGAAGAAGAATAGATATCGCCTGTAACCAGCGCATAAGAATTAATAATTGGACTATAATCCGTAACGCCAGCCAGCCCTCCAGAAGCAAAAGCAGAAGATATATCGCCCCCGACTATTGCATGAGAATTACTAATCGGACTGCGAACAACCCAGCCAACCAATCCACCAGAAGCCCCATCAGAAGATATATTGCCTGCAACTACTGCATAAGAACTACTAATCGGACTGCTGCTAGCCAAACCAACTAATCCGCCTGCATAAGCTTCAGCATGCACATTGCCCATAATAACTGCATAAGAATTGCTAATCCAACTACCGCCTCCAATTCTGCCAGCTATTCCTCCAGCATAAGTAGCAGACGATATATTGCCAATTACAACTCCAAGATTACTTATGCTAGCGCCATCCACATTACCAAAAAGCCCCGCAAATTCATAGCCCAAAATAGTTACCCCACTTATGTTATAACCATCGCCATCAAAACTGCCAGTAAATTCATTATCTATTGAGTCACCAATTGGATGCCAATTGGATATAGCGGACAGGTCTATATTTGTAGTTAAGACATAGTCGTCAGCTAAAGTAGTCAGATTATCACTAATAGCCGCAAGTTCGGTAGCATTGTTGATAGTTCTTACATCCCTAGTAGTGGCAGAGATTCTGGCAAAATCTGAACAGCTGGATGAATCGCATACTCTAACACTGTAATCATATTTGGTGGTAGGCGATAAACCATTGAAAGTATAGCTATTTCCGAAACGGCTAACTTTAGCAACTAACCCACTTTTATTATGCACTTCATAATATGGTTTATACTGAGGCAACACTCTCACCCTTTTCCAAGATATTTTTATAGAATAGGCGCCATGCGCTGTGGCAGTAACAATAGGAGTGGGAAGAGTTGGTAAAGAGATTTTTACAATCTCTACGTTAGAAAACAACGTTGGCAGGTCAACATCCGTGCCAAAATTCCATATAACTTCATCCCAGCTTGTAGCATCAGCAGTTAGGGCGCGCAGCTCATCAAGTGTCTTGAAATCGCCAAAAGAGTTATCAAATCTCCATTCTGCATATTCGCCACCTATATTGTAATAAGAATTATTAATCTGGCTATCAGAAATATCGCCAACCAATCCCCCTGTATAAGAATAAGAAGGATGAGATACATCGCCCACAACCACCACATAAGAATTGCTTATTGGACTCCTATCAGCTAAGCCAACCAATCCTCCTGCATAAGAAGCGTCATAATAATTAACAGCAGAAGGAATAGAAAATATACTACCAGAAACTACTGCATAAGAATTACTTATTGGAGTCCTATCAGCCAAGCCAACCAATCCTCCTGAATAAGTATAATGAAAAGAAATAGCAGATATATCACCAGCAACTACTGCATAAGAATTACTTATAGGGCTCCTATCAGCCAAGCCAACCAGACCTCCTGCATTGGACTTACGATATTTAGAAGAATGAGTAGAAGAAGCAGAAATATTATTGGAAACTACTGCATAAGAATTGATAATCGGACTGCTCCTAGCCCAGCCAATCAGACCTCCTGCATAAGAATCACGAGAAGAAGAAGAATATATATTACCCGAAACTACTGCATAAGAATTAATAATCTCATTATTAGAAGAATAGCCAACCAGACCTCCTGCATAAGTATAACGAGAAGAAGAAGAAATATCACCCAAAACTACTGCATAAGAATTGATAATCTTACTACTACTAACCCAGCCAACCAGACCTCCTGTATAAGCATAATAATAAGAAGAATAAGAAGATATATTACCCGAAACTACTACATAAGAATTGATAATCTCACTATTATAAGCATAGCCAGACCTCCCGCAGTAGCAGAAGAACCACGAGAATAAGCAAGGGCTTTTATACTGTCAACCAGAACCACAAGATTGCTTATGTGGGCATCTTTCACATAACCAAACAGACCAGCATGTTTATAGTCCGAGATGCTTATTCTGCTTATGTTATAGCCATTGCCATTGAAAGTGCCTGTAAATGCGTCAGTAAGGTTGCCAATGGGCAGCCAATTGGGTATGGAAGATAGGTTTATATTATCAGTTAGAGTATAGTCGCCGGCTAAAGACGCACTATCTAAACCAATAGCCGCAAGTTCGTTAGCATTACTGATGGCTTGGGGTAAAGAAATTTTTATACTCTCGCTGGTCCAATCCGAGCAGCCAGATGAATCACATACTCTAATACGGTAAGTATATTCTGTGTTGGGCAATAGACCTTCGGCAGTATAACTAGTTGCAGGATGTTGAATAGTGGCAACTAATCCATTGCTATCATGCACCTGATATGATAGTGCTTCAGAGGAACTACTCCAAGATATTTTTACAGAATCGTCACTCAGCGGGACGACAGTAATACTGCCAGCATCAGGAGAAGTGGTTTCAGGAGAGGTAGTTTCAGGAGAAGCGCCTAAAGAAGAAGCAACTACATCATCGCTGCCATCACCCACAACTAAAGTACAGGCACTTAGGGAAGAAATAGCTATAGCTGCTATAAAAAAAGTTGTGCTCCGCTTTACTATGCTATATAACCTAGATGATTTGGATAATCTGGTACAGAGATTGGTGTTAGCAGTGTCGGAATTAAACCTGCAAAGACAGAAGGAGAGCACCTTCTTAATAAAAATATTCATAATTTAAATACCTGTTACTCATAAAACATATCTCCAATTAAATCCCCATTAATGTAAATTGAAGTAACACTATAAATTATAACATTAATAGCATTAAAAGGTGTTTTTGGCTAATTTATTGGAATTTCTTCTTTAGAGCGGCGGCAATGGTAGCGGGAACAAATTGAGATAGGTCGCCATTAAGCGAAGCAATTTCCCTTACCAAAGAAGATGATATATATGCCAAACCCTCATCAGGCATAAGAAACACAGTTTCAATTTGTGGATACATACGGCGATTTACATTCGCCAGTTGAAATTCAAACTCAAAGTCGGTAACAGTTCGCAGACCGCGTAAGACAAAACGGGCATTGTTAGCGCGCATAAAATCCACCAACAAACTATTGAAGCCCTGAGCTGTAACCCGCGATTGCAATCCTTCGTCTTTTAGCACCTTTTCTATCATGGCAATTCTCTCCTCTATGGAGAATAGGGTCTTCTTGGGACCTTCCGCCACGGCAACTATGACATCGTCAAACAAGTTAACCGCACGATGCAGTAAATCTAAGTGCCCCAGAGTTATTGGGTCAAAGGAACCTGGATAAATCAGGGTATTGTTAATAGGAGGAGGGTTCATAATTATAATTCCATAATTTATTCTTTACCGCTTAGTGCTTTCAACAACAAGCGGTTAATAATGCTTGGGTCGCCGCGCCCTTGGGTTTCTTTCATCGCCTGCCCAACAAAGTACCCCATCAATTTATCCCTGCCGCCGCGATACTGCTCGGCTTGTTGTGGATTATTGGCAACAATCTCTGTAATAATTTTTTCCAGCTCACCCTCATCCGTAATTTGCGTCAAACCTTTCTTGCTAATTAGTTCATCAACCTCTATAGAACTATCCTCCCATAGTTGCTGAAAAATATCTTTAGCTATCTTAGAGGATATAGTGCCATCCTCTATACGCGATAACAAAGTTCCAAGCTTCTCCGCCTTCAATGGCGACTCTACAATGTTAAGGTTTTGTTTGTTCAATGCCCCCAGCAGTTCACTAGTCACCCAGCCGCTTGCCAGCTTGCTATTTTTACATTGACCTTGAACGACTTCGTAATAATCGGCAAGTTCTTTTTGCGTTGCCAATAGCTCGGCGTCATAATCAGTTAATCCATATTCTTTAACAAATCTTTCCTGTTTGGCTTGCGGCAGTTCCACCATATCAGCGCGTATTTGCTCCACTAGCTCAGCGCTAATCTCAACTGGCAGCAAATCTGGGTCGGGAAAGTAGCGATAATCATGCGCCTCCTCCTTGCTACGCATTGAACGGGTCTCATCTTTTTCCGAGTCATACAATCTGGTCTCCTGCACCACCTCTTTACCGTCCTCAAGCAAAGCAATCTGCCGCGCCACCTCATAATGAATTGCTTTTTCCACAAAGCGATACGAATTCACATTCTTCACTTCAGCCCGTGTGCCAAACTCCGCCGCTCCTTTATGCCTCATAGATACATTGACATCGCAGCGCATTGAACCCTGCGACATATCTCCATCGGAAATACCGAGATAGCGCACTAAAATATTCACTGCTTTCAAGTAGGCAACCACCTCTTCCGCCGAGCGTAAATCTGGCTCGGAAACAATTTCCATCAAAGGAGTGCCAGCGCGATTGTAATCTATGCCACTCATCCCATGAAAATCTTCATGCAGAGATTTACCGGCATCTTCCTCTAAATGAGCGCGCGTTACACCAATAACTTTATCCCCCGCAGATGTTGTTATCTTCAGCTCTCCTGTCTCCACTGTGGGAAACTCCAGCTGGGATATCTGATAGCCCTTAGACAAATCTGGATAAAAATAATTCTTGCGCACAAACTGATTTATATGATTTATATTGGCATTGATAGCCAAGCCAAACTTAATTGCCATACTTATTGCCTCTCCGTTTGTCACTGGCAAGGTGCCAGGCAATGCCAAATCCACCGCGCATGCTTGAGTATTCGGCGCAGCTCCATAAGCGGTTGCCGCCCCCGAGAACATTTTAGATTTAGTCGCCAGTTGGATATGCACCTCCAGCCCGATTACTGTTTCCCAATCAGCCATATTATGTTTGCCCTCCACTATTATCAGGGTTATTGGATGGACTGGGCGGCTGCATAGTATGCCAGTCGGTCATGGACTGATATGCATGCGCAGTTGTCAGCATCCTTCCTTCATCAAAATAATTCCCCAGCAATTGCATCCCCACTGGCATATTATCAACAAAGCCCATCGGCAAGGACATAGCTGGCAAACCAGCAAGATTAGCTGGCACAGTATATATATCCTGCAAGTACATGGAGACAGGGTCTTTGTTAGCCCCCTTCTTGAATGCCACCGATGGAGTTACAGGTCCTGCTATCATATCAACCTGCTTAAATGCTTGAATAAAATCCTCTCTTATCATGCGTCTTATCTTCTGTGCTTGTAAATAATAGGCATCATAATAGCCAGTGGTCAGCACATAAGTCCCCAACAGAATTCGTTTTTTTACTTCATCGCCAAAACCCTCACTACGGGTATTAACATACATGTCGCGTAGATTCTTGGCATCCTTTGTTCTATAGCCATAACGCACGCCGTCATAGCGCGCCAAGTTGGCAGACGCTTCAGCCAAGCCAATAGTATAGTAGCAAGGAATCGCATAAGAAATATTAGGTAAACTCAACGGCACAATTTCCGCCCCTGCCTCTTCCAGCACCGCAAGTGCTTTCTTTAATGTGGTGGCTATACGCTCATCAAGTTCTTTAGCAATAAACTCCTGCGGCAAGCCAATCTTCATATCTTTTAATTCTTTCCCCCCTTTAACCGATGCCTCAGCAATGGACTCCATGTAATTAGGGACTGCAACATCAGCGCAAGTGGAATCATTATCATCCGCGCCGCTGATAACCTGTAAAACCTGCGCCACATCCTCAGCGCTAGTGGCAAAAATACCCGCTTGGTCTAAGGACGAAGCATAAGCAATCATTCCATAACGAGATACCCGTCCATAAGTTGGTTTAAATCCTGTGATGCCGCAAAATGATGCCGGCTGGCGCACCGAACCGCCTGTGTCAGTCCCCAATGCATAAGGGACAACTCTGGCGGCAACCGCCACAGCCGAACCGCCAGAGGAACCGCCAGGCACTCTGGAAACATCCCAAGGGTTGGCAACCGCGCCATAATAACTATGCTCGTTAGAAGAGCCCATAGCAAACTCGTCTAAGTTGGTCTTGCCAATCATAACTCCCTTATTATGTTTAATGTTAGCCACTGCTGTAGCATCATAAGGAGCAATAAAATTGTCTAAGATTAAAGAGGCGCAAGAAGTCCGCACTCCCTTAGTGCAAAAAACATCCTTTACCGCATAAGGAACTCCTGATAGTGGGGGCGGGGGAGAGTCGGGGGAAGACGAAGATGAGGATGAAGCGGCGCCAGCACTCTTATCAGCGGCATTCGCCTGCTCTAATGCCTCATCGGCAGTTATACCAATAAATAGATTATATTCTTGCTGCGCCTTCTCAGCTTTTTTCAACGCATCCTGAGCAAGCTCAACTGCGGAAACCTCTCCTGAGGCAAGAGAGCGACTAATCTCAGCTATGCTGGAAACGGGGGAGTTTGTCATATACGGGTCATATTACGGGGAACAGATTGCAGGTCATAAGTTACAGGTTACAAGTAGCTATTCAACCACCTTAGGGACAAGATACAAGCCGGCTTCTGATGCAGGAGCATTTTTTTGCAACTCTTCACGTTGATTCGTTTCAGTAACCTTATCTTCTCTTAGCCGTTGCATATCATCGCGCGGGTTAGTCAGCGCTTCAACTCCTGTGGTATCCACCTGTTGCAGCTGATCCAATAACCCAAGAATATTGGTTAAGTCCTGTTTAAATTCCTCTAAAGAACTATCGTCTATGTTTAACTTAGACAGTTCCAAGAGAGTTTTCATTTCCTGTTCGTTTATTGCCATGTTCGTCCGTTAGGTTTATTGCAGCGCATAACGAATTATAGCAAACTTTTCCACCCCTATTTCACAAGATGTGTATATAAGTGTGGGGGAGTCGCTTCCCTATGGCAATAGATTGCCTAAGGGGTAAGAATTACTTTAAATAAAGTACTGAGTTATTATTTGGGCTACAACTACCACAACTAAACCAATTAGTAGAGCATGAGTAGTATTAGATTTATTATCAATTTTTTGGTCAAGTCGCTCAACAGAACTATCAAGCTTCTGGGCGAGGTTGTCAACCTTATGGTCAACATTTCCAATATCCTGTTTAAGTTCTGCAACGGAAATATCAACCTTATGATCGAGGTTTCCAATATCCTGTCTAAGTTCTGCAACAGAGCCATCAATCTTGTGGTCAAGTTGTTCAACGGAACTATCAATTTTTTGATTTAATTGAATGTATTGCATAGAGTTCTTAGCGGATGCTTTTGCTGCCTTTTCCGCTGCTTCATCAGCAACGCCAGCAGAACGCAGCGCATTATAAATCTCGGCGTTCATTAAATCTGAGTTTCTATTTTCGTAATTAGTTTCTTTCATAATTTATCTACTGTATGTATCTAAATTGTATATGGGTATTATACGCCAAAAATCAACCCCTGCAATTAAGATTAAAGTGCGGGAGAGTCGCTTCCCTATGGCAATAGATTACCTCGGAGGTAAGAATTACTTTAAAAGAAGTAGAACTATTATATAAGCTACAACTAGTACAACTGAAACAATTTGTATAGTTATCATGATATAAAATTTGTTGTCAATTTTTTGCTCAAGTCGCTTAAAAGAACTATCAATCTTTTGCCCAAGTCGCTCAACCTTATGGTCAAGCTTTCCAATATCATGCTTAAGTTCTGCAACAGAGCTATCAACCTTTTGATTTAATTGCATAGAGTTCTTGATGGATATTTTTGCGGTTCATGTTCCAACAAGTCATTTACCCTTAACGGGTGGTTGGATATTAGTAATTCTTTACCTATGCCAGCTTTATTTTGTTTGTAATTATTCATACCATATTGTAAGTCCCACTCAAGCGTGTAGAAATCCTTTTAATAAGAAAAAATCAATGCCTCTTTGTAGTTCTGATAAGTCGTCATTCCTTCTCTCAAGTATTTCTCTATACAGCTGCTTACCGTTGCTGTAGGTTTGCTTAATGATAGTTATATCTTTACATAACTTTTCTATATTATTCCTCACTGAGGTCCAGAAACAATATAGCTCATAGTTGAGGTCATTTGCTGTCAATTTATTAGCTTCCCTGTATTGCTTTACATAGAATCCTATTGAACCTCCTCCAAAGAAGGGCTCTCTAAATTCTTTCATTTGCAAAGGAATATACTTAGCTAAAAAATTAACTGCGCGGGACTTGCCGCCAGGGTACCTAAGAGGACTATTTATCATGCTTTTTCAAACCATATATCAAATTTATTGGATTTTGCTTCTTCGTTCAGTGAGCGAATTAAGGACTCTTTATGGTTGCTGGTATCATTGTTAAAAATTAATTCTTGCTATGAATGTTAAAGTATCTGGTTAGAATAGTTCCAATATTATACAGTAAATCTACCGCCATTACAATAAATAAAGCTCGCTCTAATTTTTAATTGGAGTTGTATATATAAGTGTAATGCGAGTATTCCGATGGTTTGTCGCGAGGGTTAGGCATTTTGCGGGCGGAGCATGGCTCCGCCCCTACAGACCTGAGTCGCAAGAATTTATGCATCACACCAGAGCTGTGTTGCAGGAATTTATGTTTAGTTTATTCGGTGGCGCAGGGGCGGTCGTAGAAGAAACGGTTGCGTTGGCATCTTTGTTCGGCGACTGTTGGCAATAGGGTTCTGCCGTTTGCATCGGGGGTGGTAGTTAGGTAGGGATATTCATTAGCGTGGGCAAAGTCCCAGTTAGTAGTAACGCCATCCTCAATGCGGTCGCGCCATAGAGGATCGGTAGCAGTGCCACTGGGAAATAGCCCTTCGCAAACTTCATCAGCAGTGCCGTCAAACTGAAACCCATCCAGTCCGCAGTTCTGCAGTTGTGCTCTACTTAAGCCCTTAGCATCTTTATAACCTGCTAGCGGAACTCTGATGTTGCCATCGATTTCATTAAACCAATAAGAGGCATTATCAGATATTTCTCTACCGGAGCCATCCACCAAACTTACAGCAATATCAGGATCTGTTATATTGCTCACTGTATAGGAAGAAGTAATAGAAAGTGTTATTGCATGTTTTCCTACCAGCCCCCCTAGTGCATGCCCCCCTTCATCAAAATTAATAGGGGTTATTCTATTAAGTGAATATGAGTTAGTTATTATTGAAGTTTTTCCACCATTAATTTGCCCAACTAATCCTCCTTGAAGTGTGCCTCCTATAATGTTAACAATTGTATAAGAATTTGTAATATTAATATCGTCTACAGCCCCGCCTATTAACCCGCCTGCATAAGTTATAACTCCTGATTCATTCATAACTTGTATAACCCCAGTCACATAAACATGATTTAAATTAATAGCTACCAAATTATTACCTACCAAAAATCCTATTGCCCCTATCAACCCACCAATTTCTACACTCGTGTCTTTAGTATCAGCAGGAATTGTCACGGTTATGTTGACATTTTCCATACCAAAATCCATTATCTGTGCATCAATAGCGAAAGCAAATAATCCAATAGCGCCTTTAACCCTACCATTTTCTGTGCGATTTATGAATAAATTATGTACGGCAAAACCAGCGCCATTTAAAACTTCTGTGAAAGGATTGTCCGCATAACCAATCGGGTAAAAGCCCCTGCCGTTATCCCAGCCGCGTGTTACCGCCGCATCTATATCATTGCTTAGTTGATAACTGCTGGCTAACTGAGCGGTGCGGCATGACTGATCATCGGTGCAGTCGGGACTATATAACCAGTTACCACCAGTGGCGGAGCCCTCATCAGTAAGACGCGTCTGTGTATGGTCAACTCCATCAATTGCCTGCAGCTGATAGATATTGCTAATAATATAAGGGTCGGTAGGGGTGCCAGTCCCGCTGACATTAACCATCACATTATCGGGCGCTGCATCATAAGCGTTGGTGAAGCCATCGCCGTCCTCATCTCCATCTATAGATAATATAGTTATATTAACCTCAGCGATACCCGCGTCAGTAGTTCCATCTTGGTTTGCTATGACATCTAAAACATAATTCCCTGCATCATCAGGAACAAGCGAGCGTTTTAATGCAATGATGCCAGTGGAGGCGTCAATGGTAAAGCTATCATCAGTCACGCCATTACTCGGCGCAAAAGCATAGTTAGGGGCGACTTGGTTAGTATTATCCGCAGGAATTGTTGCCGCAACCCTGCCTAATACCTTCCCTTTAAAGCCAGCGGCAATGGTTGTGAAATTATACTCAGCAGCAGTAAAACTTGGAGCATCATCCACTGCAACTATATTGATAGGATAAATTAGCGCGCCCAGCACTTGATTATTCTCCGTGTCGTAAGTGACGAAGTTAATAATTACTCTGCCAAAAGTATCTTTAGCTGGGTTAAGTGTAAGATTAATATTAGTTATAAGTGCTCCATCAGCATCTGCTAAGGGGATGGGAGCGGCAGTTGCATCAGAGCCGCCATAAGTAATTCTGCCGACAGGGAAGATGCTCGCTGCCGCCTGCCCAGCAACAATTATACTAACTGTCAAATTGCTTGGAGGAACGGAATTAATTGCCGCATTACGTGGAAGATGTAACTCACATTCTGTCATGCTATCTTCATTAATTGGAAGAACACCGTTAAAGCTGTAGCTGGCAGGGAGGTCAAAATTACAGTAGCGAATTAAGCCAATGTTATTAATTCTGCCAGGACCAGGGGTGGTGTCGTCGGGGGTGGTATCGCCAGGAGTAGTGTCGCCGGGGGTAGTGCTGCCAGAAGTGGTGCCAGAATTACCATCGTCTTCTTTACTGTCGCTACAAGCAGCCAGCATCAAAGCGCAGATTAGTAGAAGTAGCAGGGAGGATATTTTTGTGCCTGTTAAATAGGTGTTAATGTTTTGTGTATTCATGTTAGTTAATTTAGTCATATAAAATCAAGTTGCTTATAAATTGCATGTATATAAGTGCAACACGAGCAGGCATAATCAACGTAAAATTGGCAAATCATTTTGTGTGCCAAAGTTCCATATACTCTCGTCCCAACCTATATATGTTTGGGGATTATCGGGGGTTATTTGCCCGCTGCAATTTTGTCCTGCTGCTAACGGACAACGCAACTGCGACTCACTTCGCATGGCGCTTATGGCATCTTCTTGCTTAGTGCTGTTAAAATCTCCTTCGTTTATTGAACGCCTAGCTGAGTAATAAGACGAGGAAAGTGATACGTAATCCAGCGGTTCTACAAAACCCCACGCTCCACCAAACCTCGCTGGAACAGAGCCCTGAATTGCCGAGATTATACCCCCTACAAAAACATAAGAATTGGTAAAATTAGCGCTCTTAGTTCTGCCAATAAAAGTACCTCCATAAGAGGGGTTAGAAATTACTGGAGAGTCCGTCTGCAATTTAATATCTCCTAAAATTTGAACATAAGAATTGCGGACTATTAAGTCATCTCTATCCAAAGAGCCGCTAAAGGCGCCTACATAGGCAGGACTGAATGAAGAATCAACTAAAAGATTGCCATTAATTATTATAGAAGAATTAAAGATTGCTCCGCTGTAATGACTTCTACCAAAAAAACCTCCTCCGTGAGAAATATTTCTATTTCCGAAAGCAATTATATCGCCATTAACTACCATACGGACATCGCTCAGGGTGCCCTCTATCTTCCCTCCAATAGCGCCGCCAGCTTCAGAGCTAAAAGAGGAATTATTAACGCCAGGTCTTCCTGCAACAATGTCGCCATTAATCACTGCATGTACATTTGTCATAAGACCTTTGTAGTGATTGTAACCAACTATGCCACCTGCCAAGTTATAGTTATGTTCGCCAAACGAAGTTATATTGCCATGAACCGTGATGCTAACATTATTGACTGCATTGCCATCATACTGACCATATCCAAATAAGCCGCCTGAAGTCGTCTGAACTTCCGCGCTGCCAATAGAGGTTATTGGAGCAAATATTTTTGCTATAACATTATGGACATTACAAAAAGAGTTAGAGCCAATCACTCCACCCGCAGCAGCTATATTAGAATATTTCTGCTCCACTACTAATACACTCCCTTTGAAAATTATATCCATGCCATCAAAGGGGGAATGAAAACAATTTCCCACCACCCCGCCAGACGACACTAAATCTTTGCTACTACTTATTACATCTCCACTAATCTCAATTCGGGTATCTATTAACTTGCTTCTTCTTACGTCTCCTACTAAACCACCAGCATGGGCTTTAGAAACTGAATACTCTAACGCGTACGCCAGTACATTAACTTCACCCATGACCGCGGTATTGGTTACAGTGCCGCGGTTAAGCATCCCCACCAATCCGCCAGCATACGCTTCTTTTGATGTGTTATTATCAATAGCATAAGCAGAGATTGTGCTATCTGCCGCTATAATTGTTGCGTTATTGATGATGATATTGTTAGCTCCGCCAATTAAACCACCAGCATTCGCCACGCCAGATGAAGCAACCGCCGTTATATGAGGCATCTCATCTGTGGAAGAAAGCAGGCGAACTGTAATATTCTCAAGCACACCAGAATTAGCCAACCCCGTAAGAGAGCCAGAATATTGGGTTGAGTTAATATGCTTTACATCAATTATGAGATTACTTATTGTCGCATCTTGTATAACTCCAAATAATCCACCGCTGCGATAGCCCTTGCTAACTAAGTTGCTTATGCCATAGTCGTTGCCAACAAGGACACCACTAAATGGAATAGTGTCATTACCTAACGGCTGCCAGTTAGCGTTGGCGCAAGACGATAAAGATATATGATTTTTCAACTCATAATTACCAGTAAGATTATGGGAAACTGCAGCAAGCTGCAGATGATTCCAAATATCCAATAAGCCGTTTCCATCGCCATCAATTAATGTGCTATTTAAATTTTTATCTTTATCTGTTGTTCCCACATCCAGGCATTTATCTTTCGGTTTTTTTTCTTTCGGTGGTTTTTCCTTCGGTTTTTTTTCTTTCGGTGGTTCTTCCTTCGGTTGTTTTTCCTTCGGTTGTTTTTCCTTTGGTGGTTTTTCCTTTGGTGGTTTTTCTTCCTTCGGTGGTTTTTCTTCCTTCGGTGGTTTTTCCTTCGGTGGTTTTTCTTCCTTCGGTGGTTTTTCTTCCTTCGGTGGTTGTTCTTCTCCCGGTTGTTCTTCTACCGGTTGTTCTTCTACCGGTTGTTCTATGCCTTGCTCATTCTCTAATTGTCTATCATTCACATATTCAGTTCTGTTACAGCTAGTCGTAGCCATAGCCAATAATAGCGCAGATATAAGAAGCCCCCACTTCATAAATTAATCCTCTCCATTGATTATATTAATACAATAATATCAATATTATTGAAAAATTCTTAATCTGGGCAGATCGTCTACCGTGCCAAAATCCCATATCTTTTCATCCCAACCGACATAAGTTTGCGGATTGCCTGGAGTTATATCTCCGCCGCAATTTTGTCCTGCCGCTTGCGGACAACGCAGTTGCAAATCACTACGTGCCGCAGCAATTTCATCTCCAGCAGCATCAGCGCTATTAAAGTCATCCTCGCTTAGCTCCCTCTCGCCCCTATAATGGGATGAGGTTAGCGTGATATTGTAAGAGTCAACTGCAACCCCTCCTATCGTCCCCCAAGAACCGCCAAAGATAGCTGGCAAGGAATCGCGAATGGCTGATATAGTGCCGCCAACAAAAACATAAGTATTAGTAAAACTGCTTAGCCGTCCTCTGCCAATGAAATTGCCGCCAGAAGAGACAGCGTCATCCTCAGGCAAAATACTGCGCAAGGTTATATTGCCTAAAATATGAACATAAGAATTGCCTACCGTTACTATAGAATCCCTATTAAAAAGAAGATTATTCCTCGTTATACCAGTCCGACTATAAGAGCTGCTAATAAAACCACCAGCATAAGAAGATGCAAGAAATGAAGTAGCAACTAAATCTCCAGTAATCAATGCATAAGAGTTCATAATCTCCAATGGGGCTGTATTGCGTCCCACCATTCCTCCTGCCTCAGCAGAATCCCCGTTAGAATAAGATAGAACATCTCCTTTAACTATGGCGGACGAACTATTAATAACGCCTCCTCGTGATTCACCAAGCATCCCCCCACCATTACAGGCAATAATAATATCGTTCTCTATAAACTCCCCAGCAATTATATCGCCATAAATAGTTGCGGACAAATTATTCATATTGATATTGCTACCCTGGTATCCCCCCATCCCCCCGGAAGCGCATTCCCCTCCAGAAGAAAATACATCACCATGAACTGTAACCTTGATATTACTAATTTGAGAACCATCAACAATGTATCCATATAGCCCCCCAGAAAAGGCATAAGCATAATAATCAGTGATAGTTCTTATTGAACCAAATATTTCTACCTTTATATCGGTTATGGTGCAACTGCTAATCCCGCCAATAGCTCCGCCAGAAGCTAAGGTATCACCAGATACAAAATTATCCGCCAGTATATTTCCGACAATAACAATATTCACGTCAGTAATAGAAGAACTGCCACAAGAACCCATTCCACCACCAGATGATAAATATTCACCATTATCAGTTTTTATATTTCCGCTAATCATAACCCTTGCTGCGCTAATTTGGCTTTCATCTATCACCCCTATTAAGCCGCCTGAGATACGGTCGCCTGGTGATGCTTCACTTATACCATTTGCTAGCACATCAACTTCCCCGGTAACCGTAATATTCATAATTCTACTGCCCTCATCAACCAACCCCGCAAGTCCACCAGCATAAGATTCTAAATAAAAGTTATCCCCCCAAGAGGTAACTGATATTATGCCGCTTGCCGCAATCGTTGTATTGGCTATGGTGCTATTGCTGGCACGACCAACTAAACCGCCGGCATGAGATACACCATCCTGAGAAAATGCGGTTATGTAGGGCGATTCATCGTCATAAGAACTCATCACAACTGTGATGTTCGCAAAAGTGCTGGAACGAGCAAGCCCCGCAACAGCTCCCGCAAAACTAGCATTGTTTAAAATTTCATTTAAATACCCGCCCGATGCATTAATATGCCTCGCCTCAACTATCAGGTCTGTTATGCTCGCTCCTTCCACAACACCGAATAAGCCAGCGCTGCTATACCCCTTACTGGAGAGACCGCTGATACGATGACCATTGCCGATAAGAATTCCTCTAAAGGGCTGTGCATCATCACCCAGTGGCTGCCAGTTGCCCCAGGAGGATAAATCCAAATCTGCCGTCAATTCATAACTGTCATCTAAGTCGCCATCAATTGCTGCAAGGTAGGCGGGATGCCAAACATCCAGTAGTCCATCATTATCATCATCAGTGAAAATAAGTGGCAGAGTTGCAAAACGAAACAAAGCAGAAGATGAGTCAAAAACGAGCGTGGCTGTATACTCTGCTAAAGCGGGATCTGTTGCATCAGTATTCGGGCGAATATATTCTATTGGTATTTCTGTTTCTCCCGTTTGGGCGACGCCGATTTGGATGTTGTCCATCTGGGGGTCGTCCTCCAAACCAACATCAATAAGCAATTCACTATAAGCAAGAGCGTTGCCGTTGCCATGATAGATTGTCCCATTAAGGAGGTAGCGTCCAAAAGCGACATAGCCGAAATCCAGACGGGCACTCTCATCCCCCACGCGAAGCGCAACATCAATGCTAAGCGAGGCATCAATGCCCTGCACAGCATCTATGCTCTGAGGAGTTATATCTACTCGCACAAACGATACCGACTCATAACTAATTAAGTTATCAAGTATCTCCAACTTAACAATAAGACGCCCATTGCCCGGACTATATTCATTGTTTATCGCTCCTCTTGAATTTGGTTGTTCCACTGCTCCAGATTCTGCTCCCAGTTCTTCCCTGCCTTCCCCGCGACTCTGCTCTGGGTTCTGTGGCGGATCGCTACTGTTTGAGTTGACACTGGAACTGCAGCCGCTAAACAGCGCTGCCAGCAACAAGGCAGCTATAATAGCCCCCTTTATTTTAATCCCCCCTGTTTTAATCATCTCTGTTTTATCCCCCTTTGTTTTAATCCCCTTTGTTTTAATCCCCCCGGCTCGCATAAATTTATTCTCTCTTTTAATTATATTAATTCAATATATTAATTCAATATATTAATGTTTGAAAAAATACGTAATCTGGGAAGCTCGTCTGGCGTACCAAAGTTCCATACGCTCTCATCCCAACCGACATAAGTTTGCGGATTGCCAGGCATTACAGGTCCGCCGCAGTTTTGTCCCGCTGCTTGCGGACAACGCAGTTGCAAATCACTACGCGCTGCAGAAACTGCATCCCCGTCAGCATCAGCGCTATTAAAGTTATCCTCACTTAGATCTCTCTCCCCCCTATAATAGGATGAGGTTAATGAAATATTATGTAGTTCATCGCGTGCCGCCTTTACGAAACTCCCATCTATAATACGCCCCTGGATACCGCCAAAAGTGGCTGGTGTGGAATCAATAATAGCTGATATCGTGCCACCAACAAAAGCATAAGTGTTGGTGAAAATGCTTGTCTGTCCTACACCAATAAAGTTGCCGCCATAAGAGAGGGCATTATCCTCGGGCAAAATACTCCGCAGGGTCATATTGCCTAAAACCTGAACATAAGAATCACGAACGCCTAACGACGAGACATAATCATTGCGCTCTACAAATAGTGAACCATAAGAGTTGCCAACAAAGCCACCAACATAAACTGGCTTAATAAATGCAGTAGCATCTAAATTACCTTTAATCAATGCATAAGAATTCATAATCTCTAATGGATAGATATTAACGCCCACCATGCCTCCCGCCTTAGAAGTTCTTCCATTAGCATAAGAGCGAACATCCCCATTAACTATGGCATAAGAATTATTAATAACTCCTCCACTTAATGAGCCGAATATTCCTCCACCACTACAAGTAAAATAAGTGTCTCCCTCTATAAGATTTCCAGCAATTATATCGCCATAAATAGTTACAGACGAATTATTTATATTAATGTTGTTATTCTGGTTTCCTCCCAAACCCCCAGAAGCGCATTTCTTTCCTGAAGAAAGCACATCACCATGAACTGTAACCATAATATCACTAATTTGAGTTACATCAGTAACGTATTTATTTTCCCCTCCTGCCTGTACCCCTCCAGAAAACGCATACTTAGCATAAGTGGAGGTGGCTCTTATTGAACCAAATATTTCTGCCGTTACATTATTTATACTACAATTACTGTTCTCACCAATAACTCCAGCGGCAAGGACGCTATCTTTAATGGTGGGATTTTCCGCCAGTATATTGCCAACAATAACAATATCCATATCAACTACAGAAGAACTCCCGCATTTAGCCATCGCGCCGCCAGATGTTAGATAATCTCCATTATGAGTTGTTATGTTTCCGCTAAGCATAATTTTTGTCTCTCTAAGTCGGCTACGACTAATTCTCCCTATCAGTCCGCCAGATTTATAATCGCCCGTTGAATTTCCAAAGATACCGCCTGCCTGTACATCCACTTTACCCATAACCTCAGCATTTATGATATCACTACCCCTATAAACATATCCTGCCAAGCCGCCTACATAAACTTTGGCAGAACCTTCAACTTTTGATGAAATTCCTGATATTAGTCCTGCTGCCATAATCTTTGCGTTAGCTATAGTGCTATTTCTGAAGCGACCAAACAAACCGCCTGCACTAACGGTATCATCTTGAGAAACCGCAGTTATATAAGATAATTCATCGTCATAAGAACTCATCACAACTGTGATATTTGCAAAAGTGCTGGAACGGGCTAACCCCGCAATAGCGCCTGCATTGGAGTTATCATAGTCCAAGGAACTAATCTGCCACGCCTCAACTATTAGGTCTGTTATGCTTGCTCCTTCCACAACACCGAATAAGCCGGCATTCATATATCCCTTGCTGGATAAACCACTGAGGCGATGACCATTGCCAACAAAAGTTCCTCTAAAGGGCTGATCTTCACTGCCCAGTGGCTGCCAGTTAGAATAGGAGGATAAATCCAAATCTGCCGTCAATTCATAATTGCCATCTAAGTCGCTAGCAATTACCGCAAGGTAGGCGGGATGCCAAACATCCAGTAGTCCATCATTATCATAATCATTGAAAACAAGTGGCAGAGTTACCAGACGAAACAAAGCCGAAGATGAATCAAAAACGAGCGTTGCTGTATATTCCGCTAAACTGGGGTCTGTTGCATCAATCAGTAATTCACTATAAGCAAGAGCGTTGCCGTTGCTATGATAGATTGTCGCATTGAGGAAGTAGCGTCCAAAAGCAACATAGCCAAAGTCCAGACGAGCGCTTTCATCGCCCACACGAAGCGCAACATCTATGCCAAGCGAAACATCAATGCCCTGCACAGCATCTATGCCAAGCGAAACATCAATGCCCTGCACAGCATCTATGCCCAGCGCAGCATCAATGTCAAGCGGAGTTATATGGACTCGCGCAAACGATACCGACTCATAACTAATTAAGTTATCAAGAATATCCAACTTAACAATAAGACGGCCACTGCCTGGGCTATATTCATTATTTATTACTCCTCTTGAAATTGGGCTTGAATTTGGTTGTTCTACTGCTCCAGATTCTTCTCCCAGTTCTTCTCTGCTTTCCCCGCGACTCTGCTCTGGATTCTGTGTAGTATCGCTACTATTTGAGTTGACACTGGAACTGCAGCCACTAAACAGCGCTGTCATCAACAGAACCGCCAACAACAAAAACACTATCACAGCTCTTGTTTTAATAATCTTTATTTTAATCCTCTCTATTTTAATCCCCCCGGTTTTAATCCCCCCTGCTTGCATAAATTAATCCTCTCCGTTAATTATATTAATCCAATATATTGATTAGAGAAAAAACTCGTAATCTGGGCAGCTCGTCCACCGCACCAAAGTCCCATACACTCTCATCCCAACCAACATAAGTTTTCGGATTACCCGGCATTACAGGTCCGCCGCAGTTTTGTCCCGCCGCTTGCGGACAACGTAGTTGCAAATCACTGCGAGCCACATCAGTTATATAGCCACCCACTTCAGCGCTGTTAAAATCACCCTCGCTTAGCTCGCGTTGCGACCTATAATAAGACGAGCTAAATGTGATATTATGCGATTCTTTGGCAGTACTAATACTCCCCCGAGTGCCGCCAAAGATAGCCGGCAAGGAATCACGAATAGATGATATCGCGCCGCCAACAAAAACATAAGTGTTAGTGAAACTGCCGCTAGCTCTTTCCACTAATCCAATAAAATTGCCACCATAAGAGATGGCATCATCCTCTGGCAAAATACTCCGCAGAGTAATATTGCCTAAAATTTGAACATAAGAATTGCGGACTGTCATAAATTTATCCTCAGAGATGCCAACCAAACCACCAGCATAAGCCGGCGCAAAAAATGAAACGGCAGCCAAGTTGCCTTTAATCAATGCATAAGAATTCGTAATCTCCAATATGTCTGTTGCACTGCGCCCCACCATTCCTCCCACCGCAACATTCTCTCCATTAGAATATAATTGAACATCTCCACTAACTATGGCATAAGAATTATTAATGGCGCCGCCTTCCAAATAACCAATCATCCCTCCTATCTGGCAATTAAAGTGAATTCTTGCTGGATTATTATCCTTCCCGGCAATTAGATTGCCATTAATTATTGTGGATGTATTATTTATGGATTCATCATCTAAAAAAGAGTAGTAACCCATTAAACCACCGACGTTGCAATACTTACCCGATGAGAATGCATCACCATGATGGGCAACCCTAATATTGCTGATTGTCACATATTCGGCATAACCCACTAGCCCTCCTGCAGACGTAAAACTGGAACTTACAGCACTGATTAAGCCGAACGTCTCACTTACTACATTAGTAATGCCGCACTCATAAGCTTCGCCAAGTACTCCGCCAGCATACGCATATCCATTAGTGAGCGGATGCTCCGCTAGTATATCGCCAGCAACAACAATATTTATATCAACAACAGAAGACCTGAAGCATTCGCCCACTGCGCCGCCGGTTGATAAAAATTTACCATTATAGGTTGTTATGTCACTGCTAAGTGCAACTCTTACCTCTCTCATTCTGCTATGCCTTATTCTCCCTAACAGTCCGCCAGATATATAATTGCCTGACAATACATTAAGGAGTCCACCTGCCTGCACATCCGCTTTACCTGTAACCGCAACATTTATAATATCACTACCATTATCAACGAACCCCGCCAAACCACCAACATTAGTTTTGGCATAACTTTTAACTATTGATGAAGCTCCCGATATTAGTCCTGCTGCCATAATTGTTGTGTTTGCTATTGTGCTATTGCTGGCGTGACCAACCAAGCCGCCAACATAAGTTGCTTCATTTTGCCCAAATGCAGTTATATATGGCAATTCATTATTATAAGAACTCATCATAACTGTGATGTTGGCAAGAATACTAGAACGTGCCAAACCTACAACAGCTCCCGCAACAGCACCAGCATAAGAAGCACCGCTTGAATCACTGCTTGAATTACTGCTTGAATTACTGCTTAAAAAATGTCCATTTAAAGAATAATAGCCCGATGTATTAATCTGCCACACCTCAACCATCAGGTCTGTTATGCTTGCTCCTTCCACAACACCGAATAAGCCGGCGCTGCTATATCCCCGACTGGAGAGACCGCTGATGCGATGACCGTTGCCAACAAAAATTCCTTCAAAGGGCTGAACTCTACTGCCCAGCGGCTGCCAGTTGCCCCAGGAGGATAAGTCCAGGTCTGCCGTTAATTCATAACTACCAGTCAAGTCGCCAGCAATTGCTGCAAGATAGGCGGGATGCCAAACATCCAGTAGTCCATCATTATCATCATCAGTAAAAGCTAATGGCAGAGTTACCAGACGAAACAAAGACGAAGATAAATCAAAAACGAGCGTAGCTGTATACTCCGCTAAGCTGGGATCTGTCTCATCAATAAACAATTCACTATAAGCAAGAGCACTGCCGTTGTTATGATAGATTGTCGCATTGAGGAGATAGCGTCCAAAAGCAACATAACCAAAATCCAGACGGGCACTTTCATCCCCCAAGCGAAGCGCAACATCAATGCTAAGCGAGGCATCAATATCCTGCGCAGCATCTATGCCCAGTGGAGTTATATATACTCGCGCAAACGACACTGACTCATAACTAATTAAGTTATCAAGAATCTCTAACTTAACAATAAGACGACCACTACCAGGAGTATATTCATTGTTTATTACTCCTCTTGAAATTGGGCTTAAAGTCGGTTGTTGTCCCGCGCCAGCTTCTCCTCCCGCTTCACCGCGACTCTGCTCTGGCTGCTGTGGCGTCCCTGGCGATTTTGCACCACCTGAGTTGCTGCTGGAACTGCAGCCGCTGAACAGTGCTGTCAGCAACAGAACTGCCAACAACATAAACACTATAACAGCCCTTGTTTTAATCCTCTCTGTTTGAATTCCCCCTGTTTGAATCTCCCCGATTTGAATCCTCTCTGTTTGAATCCCTCCTGCTTTCATAACCCCCGCTGGCATAAATTAATCCTCTCCGCTAATCATATCAATCCAATAAATTAGTACTTGGAAAAACTCTTAATCTGGGCAGCTCGTCCGTCGCACCAAAGTCCCATACGTTCTCATCCCAACCGACATAAGTTTGTGGGTTGCCTGGTGTTATGAGTCCGCCACAATTTTGTCCCGCCGCTTGCGGACAACGTAGTTGCAAATCACTACGAGCCGCATCAATTGCATCGCCGCCCACATCAGCGCTGTTAAAATCACCCTCCCTTGGCTCGCGCTGCGATCTATAATAAGAAGAGCTAAATGTGATATTATGCGATTCATTGGCAGTCCTCTTTGAAATAGCACCCCAAACGCCGCCAAAGATAGCCGGCGAGGAAGTACCGATCTCTGGTATATTTATGGCAGATGCCGTGCCACCAATAAAAACATAAGTGTTAGCAAAATTAGCTCCCTTTACTCTGCCGATAAAATTGCCACCATAAGAAATGGCGTCATCCTCAGACAAAATACTCCGCAGGGTTATATTGCCTAAAATATGAACATAAGAATCGCGGACTGTCACCAACGAACCATAAGAGATGCCGACTACACCGCCAACATAAGTTGGCGCAAAAAATGAAGAGGCAACCAAGTTACCTTTAATCAATGCATAAGATTTCTCAATTTTTAGTTCACCAGTGCCACTCCCCACAAATCCTCCCACCTCAGAAGGTTTACCACTAGAATAAGAGCGAACATCTCCATTAACTATGGCATAAGAACTATTAATAGTGCCTCCAGATAAATAACCAATCATCCCTCCAGCTTCGCAATCAAGGTAAACTCCGACTTCACTATTAGGTACCCCCGCAATTATATTGCCATTAATTATTGCGGATGAATTATGTATGGGAGCAGTAGATGAAGAGTGGTAAGCTGCTAAACCGCCAACGTAGCAATAATCACCTGATGAGAGTAAATCGCCATGGTGGGTAACCTTAACATTGCTGATTGCCGTATATTCAGCATATCCCATTAACCCTCCTGCAGTCACATAACCATAACCTTCAGCGCTGATTAAACCGAAGAACTTGCTTACTACATTAGTAATGTCACAACGAAATACCTCACCAAGTACTCCAGCAGCAGCCGCATCGTTATTCCTGCCAGAATACTCCGCCAATATATTGCCAGCAATAATAATATTCATATCAACAACGGAAGAGTGCCTGCAGTTGCCCACTGCACCGCCCGCTGATAAATAATTGCCATTATCAACTATTATGTCGCCACTAAGCTCAACTTTCACCGCGCTTATTCTGCTATCATTTATTCTACCTAACAAACCGCCAGCATACTTATTGCCTGATAATGCTTCAGTTAATCCGTCCGCCCGCACATCAACTTCCCCAGTAACCGCAACATTCATAACTTCACTGCCTTCATCAACCAACCCTGCCAGCCCACCAGCATAAGATTTCGCTCTACTATTATTCCCCCAGGCATTGGCTGATATTATGCCACTCGCCACAATTGTTGTGTTAGCTATAATGCTATTGCTGGCGCGACCAACCAAACCACCAACATAAGTTGCGCCATCTTGCGCCAACGCAGTTATATATGGTGATTCATCGTCATAAGAATTCATCACAACTGTGATGTTGGCAAAAGTGCTGGAACGGGCAAGACCTGCAACAACGCCAGCATAAGAAGCCCCATTTAAATCTCCGTTTAAATTACCGTTTGAATAGTAATAGTCCGATGCATTAATCTGCCACGCCTCAACTATAAGGTCGGTTATGCTCGCTCCTTCTACAACGGCGAATAAGCCAGCTTTGTTATATCCCTTGCTAGAGAGTCCGCTAATGCTATGACCATTGCCGACAAAAGTTCCGCTAAAAGGTAATGCTTCACTACCCAGCGGCTGCCAGTTACCCCAACCGTTATAGTAGGATAAATCCAAATCTGCCGTTAATTCATAACTACCAGTCAAGTCATCAGCAATTGCCGCAAGATATGCGGGATGCCAAACATCCAGTAGTCCATCATTATCATCATCAGTAAAAACTAATGGCAGAGTTACCAGACGAAATAAAGATGAAGATAAATCAAAAATGAGCGTGGCAGTATATTCCGCTAAGTTGGGATCTGTTGCATCAGGACTCGGACGAATATATTCTATTTGGATTTCTGCTTCGCCTGTTTGAGTGTCGCCAACTTGGGTGTCATCCGCCAAACCAATATCAATAAGTGACTGGCTATAAGCAAGAGCACTGCCGTTGCTGTGATAGATTGTCGCGTTGAGGATATACCGTCCAAAAGCAACATAACCAAAATCCAGACGGGCGCTTTCATCTCCCACATCAAGCGCAACATCAATGCTAAGCGAGGCATCTATGCCCAGCGAGTCATCAATATCATGCGCAGCATCTATGCCCAGCGGAGTTATATATACTCGCGCAAACGATACTGACTCATAACTAATTAAGTTATCAAGAATATCTAACTTAACAATAAGGCGACCACTACCAGGAGTATATTCATTGTTTATCTCACCGCTTGAAATTGGGCTTGAAGTCGGTTGTTGCCCCGCGCCAGCTTCTCCTCTAGCTTCCCCGCGACTCTGCTCTGGCTGCTGTGGCGTCCCTGGCGATTTTGCACCACCTGAGTTGCTGCTAGAACTGCAGCCACTGAACAGGACTGCCAGCAACAAAAACACTATAACAGTTCTTGTTGTAATCCCCTTTGTTGTAATCCCCCCTGCTTTCATAACCTCCGCTTGCATGAATTAATCCTCACTGTTAATCATGTCAATCCAATAAATTAGTACTTGGAAAAACTCTTAATCTGGGCAGTTCGTCTGCCGCACCAAAGTCCCATACGCTCTCATCCCAACCGACATAAGTTTGCGGATTGCCTGGCGTTACGGCTCCTCCGCAATTTTGTCCCGCCGCTTGCGGGCAACGTAGTTGCAAGTCACTGCGATCTACATCAATCGCATCACCGTCCACTTCAGCGCTATTAAAACCACCCTCACCTAACTCGCGCTGCGACCTATAATAAGACGAGCTCAACGTTATACTATATGGGTCATTGTTAGTCATCTTTGTCTCACCCCAGGCACCGCCAAAGACGGCTGGTGAAGAAGTGCCGAGCACCGGTATATTTATGGCAGATGCCTTGCCGCCAATAAAAACATAAGAGTTAGCAAAATAAGCTCCCTTTGTTATGCCAACAAAGTTTCCACCAGAAGAGACATTTTCATCCTCAGAAAAAATACTCCGCAGGGTTATATTGCCTAAAATCTGAACATAAGAATCATGGACTATCAACAGCTCACCATCAGAGTCGCCAACCAAACCGCCTATATAAGTCGGCGCAAAAAATGAAGTGGCAGCCAAGTTGCCTTTAATCAATGCATAAGAGTTATCAATTTCTATGTCTTTCTCATTTTTCCCCACAATTCCTCCCGCCTTAGCAGGGTTATTATTAGCATAAGAGAGAACATCTCCATTAACTATGGCATAAGAATTGCTTACAATAAGATTTTCTGAATAACCGAGTATACCCCCGACATGGCAATTAAAAGAAATACCAACTTCACTATTAGGTGCTCCAGCGATTAGATTGCCATTAATTGTTGCGGATACATTATTCATTATTTCATAATAGGAGTAACCCACTACAGCACCAACATAGCAAGAATCACCCAATGAAAGCAAATCGCCATTATGCGTAACCGTAACATGATTAGTTTCCGTCCGTTGACTAAAACCCACTAAACCTCCTGTGCTAAAATAAGTTCTATCCGCATAACTGCCTGTAGTGCTAATGGTCCCATAAGTATCTGTTTTTAAATTGATAATGTTGCAACGGTCTGCTTCCCCAATAGCTCCGCCAACATAGACATCACCACCACCCCCGGATGATTCCGCCAGTATATTTCCTTCAACAAAAATATTCATATCAACAATAGGAGAGCTGCTGCATTCTCCCACTGCGCCGCCAGATAATAAATAATTATTATCACTATAAGATATTATGTCGCCGCTAAGTGCAACCCTTGCCGCACTAACTTCACTCCTTGTTAGCGACCCTATCAGACCACCCATTGATACCCCATCAAAGCTGCTCGCCAGCAAATCAACTTCCCCAACAACTTCAACATTTGTAATTTCATTGAATAGATTAACTAATCCAGCCAATCCACCAACGTAAGAACGTGCCCTATAGTCATCTCCCAATGACATGGCTGATATTATGCCGTTCGCCATAATTGTTGTGTTATCTATGACGCTATTCCTGACGCGGCCAACCAAGCCACCAACATAAGTTACACCATCTTGTGCAAATGCAGTTATGTATGGTGATTCATCGTCATAAGAATTCATCTCAACTGTAATGTTGGCAAAAGTACTATGAGTGGCAAGCCCCGCAACAGCTCCCGCAAAACCAGCGCTATATGAAGCATCATTATAGTTAGATGCATTAATCTGCCACACCTCAACCATCAGGTCTCTTACGCTCGCTCCATCTAAAGCGGCGAATAAGCCGGCTCTGCTATGTCCCTTGACGGAGAGACCTCTAATGCTATGACCATTGCCAACAAAAGTTCCCCTAAAGGGCTGCTCTTCACTGCCCAGTGGCTGCCAGTTTCCCCGGTTGTCCCAGTTTCCCCGGTTATCATAGGAAGATAAGTCAATATCTTCTGTCAGTTCATAGCTGCCATCCAATCCGCCATCTAAGTCATTAGCAATTGCTGCAAGATAGGCGGGATGCCAGACATCCAGTAGTCCATCATTATCATCATCAGTAAAAACTAACGGCAGAGTTACCAGACGAAACAAAGCCGAAGATAAATCAAAAATGAGTGTAGCTGTATATTCCGCTAAAGCGGTATCTGTCGCATCAGGATTCGGACGAATATACTCTATTGGAACTTCTGCTTCGCCTGTTTGGGTGTCGTCAATCTGGGTGTCGTCAATCTGGGAGTCGCCAACTTGGGAGTCGCCAACTTGGACATCGTCCGCCAAGCCAACATCAATAAGTAATTCGCTATAAGCAAGAGCTCTGCCGTTGTTATGATAGATTGTCGCATTGAGGATGTAGCGTCCAAAAGCAACATAGCCAAAGTCCAGACGGGCGCTTTCATCCCCCACGCTAAGCGCTACATCAATGCCCAGCGAGGCATCAATGTCAAGTGGAATCTCATCTTGTGGTGCGGAATCTTCTGGCAGCGATAAATATTCTCCCACCTTGCCCGTCAGGTCCTGCGGAGTTATATGGACTCGCGCATACGATACCTGCTCATAACTAATTAAGTTATCAAGAATTTCCAACTTAACAATAAGACGCCCACTGCCTGGACTATATTCATTGTTTATCTCGCCACTTGAAGCCGGTTCTTTTATCGTCCCCAGCTCTTCCCTGGCTTCCCCGCGACTCTGCGCTGGATTCTGTGACGCCCCACTGCTGTTTGATTTACTGCTGGAACTGCAGCCGCTGAACAGTGCTGCCAGCAACAAGACAGCCATAATAGCCCTTGTTTTAATAACCTCCGCTTGCATAAATTAATCCTCCCTGTTAATCATATTAAAAATTTTGAAAAATCCGTAATTCTGGCAGATCGTCTGTCGTGCCAAAGTTCCATATACTCTCATCCCAATCAGAATAGGTAACGCCATTTCCCTGGAGTTCGCAGCTGGCATTGGGTGCAGTAGGACAACTTAGCTGTTGCAAACTACGTGCCTCACCAGCTGAACTCTCAAAAATACCACTGTTCTGGCTTGTGGCGCGATTTGCCAGATAATAAACTCCAGTTGCTGCCAGCTCACCATTTAATATCCATCCTGCTAATCCACCAGTATAAGAATGAGGGTAAGGCGCAGATATATCTCCCCTGATAACCGCGTAAGAGTTTGTAATAACTGAAGCAGAACTTGCTGCTCCTATAATGCCGCCGACTGAGACCGTTCCTGTCGCGGAAGCGCTTATATTTCTTTCCGCCTCTACATAAATGTTACTCATCTCACAAAAACTACAAAACCCTACAACTCCTGATGCATAAGTATTAGCCAACTCATTAACTTCACCCATTGATAATGAGTGTATATTACCACCCATAAGAAAATATGATGATGATAGAGTGCCGTCAACAAAAGAACCAATCCCTCCTGTTGCTGAGGTAGTTGTCCGCCCAACAGCATTTATGGTAGAGGAGGTGCCCAAAAATACATCAGTAATTTCATCGCCATCCGATACCCCTATCAAGCCGCTGCTGTAGCCCTCTGAACGTGGGGCAGAGGCAGTGATCTTATTTACGGACATAGACACTTTGTTGATATTATTATCCTCACTAACACCAATCAAACCAGCAGCAAAAGCATTATGATTAATCGCAGAAACATCAACCTCTTCTACGGATAAAACTATAGAAGCCATATCAACTTGGCGAGCAAAGCCGAATAAGCCGCCGCCATAATTATTAGCTTGTGCAGAAGAGGTAATCTTTAGATCATCAACAATCACATCGGTAGCATTCACCAGAGCATTACGGGCACTTCCTGCCACGCCTCCAACCCAGCTGCCACTATCTAACAGTTCAGCACTGATAGGTTGACCTATACGAATAAGTGCCTCTTGTATATCCGTGCCATCCATATCTCCGGCTAAACCGCCCAAGTAGGAATACCCTGCGGATTGAGCCATGATACCATTATCAACTTCAATAGTAATATTTTTAATATCAGTATCATAAGCTATGCCTGCCATGCCACCTAACTTAAAAGAACCTACAAAATTACTAGCGGACTCAAGAACTGGGAAAGAAGATATTTTGCCGCCAACCGTAATTTGCGGATTGATTATTTGGTTTTGCTCTGACATGCCAGCCAATCCTCCACCTAATGAATCATCCCCAGTTGCAGACAATAGTATATCTCCAGCAACCCTGACCTTAGGGTTTTGAATTATGCTGCGATATATGTTGCCAGCTAATCCACCTACTCGCGATGAAGCTCCGCCACTTGCATAGATATCCCCCTCAATAGTAGCATAAGAATCAACCATAAA
The DNA here is from genome assembly GCA_965207945.1 of Gammaproteobacteria bacterium. GTDB lineage: Bacteria > Pseudomonadota > Gammaproteobacteria > CBDBNL01 > JAAOII01 > JAAOII01. The sequence goes on along the minus strand of OZ242303.1, from coordinate 108,627 downwards.
AATATCATCACCCTTTCCGAGTAGACCACCGACAAATAAGTTATCTTTGTCATTTAAAGCTGTGCTAGATAAATCTCCACTTATAGTAACATTCACATTGCTGATGCGGCTATTAGTTGTTGCAATGCCCGCTAAACCGCCAACATGAGAATTGCCGCTGATGCTCGTTATGTTAAAGTCAGTGTTGCTAATTGTTGCTCCCCTAACATAGCCAAAAAAGCCAGTATACTCAAACCCCTCAACGGAAACGCCGCTAATGGTATAACCGTTACCTTCAAATATGCCAGTAAAAGGAGTAAACTCATCTTTGCCGATGGGCTGCCATTTCCCAAAGCTACGTCCTAATCTATAGTCCATGGAGTCAATAGGAGTTTTGTAATTGAGGTATCTCGTCAGGTCAAAATCACGCGTCAACTCATAGTTGCCGTTTGGATTTCCACGGACATCTTCAAATTGAGCCATATCTATTATTTCCAGCAGACCGTTACCATCTGTGTCCACTAACCTCTGCGGTGGAATTATAATAAGAGCAGAATCTACATCAAAATAAATGAAGGAGTTTTCTTCTTCGCCCTGAGTAATCTGAATAGGAGTTTCAATATAAGCAATGTCTGTGCCGTTTATATTTACGCCATCTACACGAGAAAAGGTTGCGGCAAGGGTATAGTTGCCAGGATAGACAAAACCAAAATCAACCCTCCAGCTATTTGCCAGATAGGCAAGGGGAACCGTTATTTCTACACTCTCTTCAGTATCTTCATTAACAACTTCTATTTTACTTGTTGCCTGTGATACCTGCCGCCAAAATAATTCGTCTACGGATAAGCTAACAAAAAGATGTCCGCTTCTTTCCAGATTGCCCTCATTATCCAGTATAGGCGCATTTTGTTCCACTGAAATAACTTCGTTGACAAACGGGCGCGTAGTCCCAGAATTATCGCTTGAACCACAAGATGTTAGCACTAAAGCCATAAATGATAAAATTACAATGCTTATGTTATGTTTGTTAAAGACATGCCACGGCATCAATGCCGCCTGAAACTTAATAAGCTTCTCTATGAACTTCCTCCTCATTTGTATATACCTCCTTTATTAATTAATTATTTGAGCAGCCAAGGAAAAGCCCTTGACGATGACAGAACTGTTCTACAGGGCTTGGCATTAAAGAGTTGCCTAACTTATCCACCACTCTTAACTTAGGGTAATGATTAAAGGGCTCAAAAATCCAACCTATCGTCATGCCGCGAGAGTTTGTAACATCCCCCCATACTACTTCAGGAAAAACTCCAAGACAATCATTGCCTGAGTAGTCCCTCGTAGGTATTCCATTTCTACCACAACCCTGCAAACGTTGGGTTGTTATGGATGTAGGGGAATAGTTCTTATCCTCAATCAAATCATCTTCTATGTCAACATCCACCCCACTAGTTCTATTATCCCAATAAGATGAATAGATAACAGTCAATAATCTACTGTGCGCAAAGGCACTACCACCCTCCTCAGAATTTATAATACTCGTAGAATAAGTAGCATAAATGAACCCCTGCAATGCCTGACCGACAAAACCACCACTTGCCGAACCGCCTATTATGTTAACGGCTGCGTAAGAAGAAGTTATGTTGCCAAATTCATGGTAACCTGCTAATCCACCGACATCAAAAGAACCATGCAAATTACCTGTTGCATAAGATGCATATATATCGCCCTTGTTATATCCAGCCAACATACCACCATTACTAAACAACTCCACCCTGCCAGTAGCATAAGATGCGGTGATCGAACCATGGTTTTCTCCAACCAAAGCGGCAACATTATTGCCACCATATATATCAACGTTTTGAAGTCCTACTGAGGTTATGCTGCCATTTGAGGCAAGCGAGCCAAACAGGGCTATTCTTTCCCCCTGCGTAGAATTAATATGCAAGTTGTTGATGCTATTGCCGCGACCATCAAAAGAACCAGAGAATTGTGTATCACCTGCATCGCATGAAAAAGATTTGTTAGTTATGCAATTACCGATAGGTATAAACCCAGATAGTGTATTCTCGGGTGAGACCTCTGTTCCGTCCGCAATATGTGGGGACCAAGTATGAGTAATCGTGGCGTTTATATTATTGGCAAGTTGATAATGGTTGTTAAGTTGTTCCAGACGACTTGTGCCATACAGCCAGCTGCCGCCTGTTAATGAATCGGCTTTTGAAATTATTTTATATGTATGATCAAATCCTGAGATTGCCTGTAACTGATATATGTTGCTAATAATAAAAGGGTCTTCGGCAGTGCCAGTACCATTTGAAAACTTTGAGGCATCATTAGGGAATGCATCATAATGGTCCACCACTAAATCTCTATCTGCATCCTCATACGCTATATATAGCAGCGCAATTTTACTGGTGGATACTCCTGCCTCATCAGTGGCAGTAACCTCAATTGTATATTTACCCGCAGCAAGATTACTACGTGGAGTTATTATGCCGGTGTCGCTTATTTGAAACAGAGTTGCTGCTGGGGAATCCAGTGTATATAAGATATCTCCTCCTTCTGGGTCTACAGCACTAACCATAACGAGAGGGGTAATAAAATAACCAGGCAGATTGGAGAAAGAATAATCTTGCTTATCAAAGAACGGCTCTCCATTGGTGAGCTCTGCAGTAAACTCAACCACAAGTTGCCTGCGCTCAACTTCTCTTCCTGGTAGTTGATTCTGTGGGCGGGCTATAATAGTCATCTGATACGCAGCAATATCATCAACAGTGGCATTGCGCACCATAGTAATAACACCGCTATCTGAGTCAATGGCAAATAATTCTGTGATGCTCCTGTTAATATTATTGGTGCTATCATCGGCGTCAGTGTCGGCATTAGCATCGGCATCAGCAAAAGTATAGGTGAATTTAGAATAAGCATTCTTATTATTTGCTACGAGAATCCTGCCAACTTCCAGCCCTTGAATTGCATCCAACACATAGATATTATTCACACATGTTCCTCGTATATTGTCAATATCAAAACAAATCTCATTGGGTAGCAAGTTAGAGCTGCCACTAAATCTAATCCGTCCAGGTTTTTTACCTCCAACTGTAAGAAGCGGGTAGTGTTGTGAAGATGAGAAGTCCCATAAGGTTGATGAGCCATCGGAGTTATCCCTACTATCCCACAGATCTCCTGGAAATAAGTCAGAACAGTCAACAGCTAAATTATCGTTAACTCTGATGCCATTGATGCCGCAGTTTTTCAATTGCTCTGTGGTAACACCCTGCACTGCAGAGCCACCAAAACTTTGCGTCTGCCCGCTACTTTGTATATCCCAGTATGATGAAAAAGAAGCATCCGCTAAGCTATAACCCACCAATCCACCGACAAAGCTGGTGCCTGTCACCGCCCCTGTAGAATATGAAGATGATATTCCTGAATGAGCGTTTTGGAAACCTACCAAGCCGCCAACTTTTTTACCTCCTGTAACACTGCCGTGCGCATAAGAATAATCTATAAGACCTTCACCCATGCCAACCAAACCGCCTACACTTATCTCGCCGATGACATTCCCTGAGGCATAAGAACTAACCACTGAACCTTGATTATTACCGACTAAACCGCCCACCTCTTCATCGGCATGCATATTGCCGCTGGCATAAGAATTAAGTGTCTTGCCATTATTGCTGCCTACTAATCCACCAACTACGGAAGTGGCGATAATCTTTCCTAACGCAAAAGAATAATCAATTAATCCAGTAGCATCATTGACGCCAATCATCCCACCAGAAAAAGATCCGCCATGCACTATGGCAGCGGAAGATGAGTGTTCAACCTTGCCTTGATTGCGCCCCACCATTCCGCCTGTGACATCCACGCCATTAGTTATGCCACCGACATAAGAATTAATAATATCCTTGCGGTTAACACCAACTAACCCGCCAGCTTCTGATCTGCTGTTAACTGTCCCATAAGCATAAATATCCCCAAGCGTTCCTTCGTTAAAGCCAGCCAAACCACCAACTTTATTATTACCGCTAACCTCAAATCCAATTAAGCGCAGGGAAGCGACAACTGCATCCTCCGCAACCATGCCGAACAAGCCGACTCCATTTAAAAACGACTGTAGTATATATAAGTTATTAATGGAAAAAGAGGAAGCAATAAAACTACCGCTAAAAGGTAAATCATCAAAACTATTACAGATATTGTCTCTGCCGCAATTGCCTATCGGATATAATCCCTCTGAGACACCGTGCACCCTATAATGATTCCAGTCGCGGGTTGGCGCTGCGTCTATATTGTTGTCAAGGGTGTATGCCTTACCGAGCTGCCCTCTTCTGCTGTTGCCATAAAGCCAAGTGCTATCAGTGAATTTTGATGAGTCCAATACAACCCCTGTATGGTCAACTCCAGCAATTGCTTGCAACTGATAAATATTACGAATAATAAAAGGATTATCAAGGGTGCCTCTGCCTCTAACCTGAACATTGCTATCAAGATGAGCAAAGTCATAAGCATTAACAATTCCATCTCCATCCGCATCAAAGATGATGCTGTCAGGAAATCGCTCCTGGGGATTATACTCTGGCGGGATACCTGGCTGCTCTGGTGGTTGTGGCTGCTGCGGTGGAACCGAAGCAACGTCTTCTCCATCAGACACGCTTACATCTAAACTACAGGCGCCAAGCAGCGCAACGCTAAATAACAACGCTTGTAAAAATAGCTTGTTGCTATTAAGTTTTGATGCACTAATCCTTAATGTATTAGCCATTAATTGACTAATCTTTGATTGATTAATTCCCCTCATTTGAATCACCCCTTGTGTATAAATCCCCTTTGTATAATAATCCCTTCTATTAAATCCCTTTATTTAACAGAAGCCCATTATAACACTATCCCCTCCAAAATACAACCGCCATATCAATTATTTTACAGCGTCCACAAATTTACATAATACATAAATCCTTGCAACTCAGGTCTGTAGGGGCGGAGGGCCTATATTCATCCCCCCTGGCTCCGTCCGCTAAATGTTTAACTCTTGCTATAAACTATCCTCATGCTCGCAACGCACTTATATATGTATTATCCCCCCCTTACAAATCTACTCCCGAAAAGCTGGCGGCAAAGTCACGGTAAGAGGATTATCAACCAACGTCGGCAGGTTAGTAGCAGCACCGAAATTCCAGATGCCTGTGTCCCAGCCAGTAGTCGCAGCAGTTAATCTGCGCAATCCGCTAAGGGTTTCAGAAGTGCCGAGAGTGTTGCTAAATCCCCCTTCCGAAGATTTACGGCTGCCGTTGTAATAAGAACGTTTAATATCCATATTATCGCCTTCGCCAACCAGGCCTCCTGCATAAGTACTAAAACTAGGATTAGATGATGATGATATACTGCCCGCAACTGCTGCATAAGAATTGATAATCAAGTTATTCTCAGCTAAGCCAACCAGACCTCCTGAAAAACCAACATATTTTGATGATGATGCTGATATACTGCCTGCAACTAATGCATAAGAATTACTTATTGAGCTTTCATCAGCCCAGCCAACCAGACCTCCTGAATATGTTGAATAATCTGATGATGTTGATGCTGATATGCTGCCTGCAACTAATGCATAAGAATTGCCTATTGAGCTTTTATCAGCCCAGCCAACCAGACCTCCTGCAGAAAATGAGGATGATATGCTCCCTTCAACTACTGCATGAGAATTGCTGATCCGACTACGGACAGCATGGCCAACCAGACCTCCTGAATATATTGATGATATACTACCTTCAACTACTACATAAGAATTACTAATCTCGCTTGAACGAGCCAAACCAACCAGGCCTCCTGCATAAGATATTGGTGATGATAGATTACCAACCAAAACCTGAATATTTCTTATATTTGCATTTTCCATATAACCAAACAGACCAGCATGTTGATAGCCCGAGCTACTTACTCCGCTTATGTTGTAACCATTGCCATCAAAGCTGCCAGTAAACCCGTTAGTTTTGTTGCCAATCGGCTGCCAATTAGGTATGGTGGATAGATCTATATTTCCAGTTAGATTATAGTTGCCAGATAAAGTAGTGCTATTAGTGCGGATAGCTGCAAGTTCAGTAGCGTTACTAATGCTTATAGCGCCAACTGTATTGTTATTAATAATATTAGTGTCAGCAGTGGAAATGGTAACAGAGCCAGCTGGGGATAACTCACCGCATATATTGGAACTTCCAGGGACAGATGAGGCATAGCAGCCCCTAACTTTATATTTATATATGGTATATACTGATTGTTGCGTGATAATGTAGCTGGTAGATGGGGCTGGAACTGTTGCAACCACTTCCTCAGCCCGATTAAGTATTTGGTAGGATGTAACTTCCGATATGCGGTCCCAAGAAATCCTTAAGAAAATCACTCCTGTACTAATAGTTGAAGTAACTACAGCAACTTGTGGGGCATTTGATGTACCTATGGGCTTAGTAGTAAAAGATACTTCAGTGGAATCCGAGCAGCCAGATGGATTACATGATTTGATACCGTAGGTATATTTTGTGTTGGGCAATAGGTTTGTGGCGGTGTAACTAGTGGCAGGAGGAGTAACAGTGGCAACTCTCACCCCACTGCTATCATACACTTCATAGCGGGTGGTTTGTGGCATATTATCCCATGTTATCCTCAAGGAAGTGAAGTCCGATAGTATGACAACAGTAACACCAGCAGGACCAGGGGAGCCAGTGGCGGGAGCAGGGGGAGTTGTGGCGGGAGCAGGGGTAGCTGTAGCTGCGCTGTCTCCACCGCAAGCAATTAATGAGGAGAGAATTATAGCCGTAATGAAAAAGCTTATATAGCGCTTAATTTTTCTGTAACAGTTCATATATAAGTAGGTTTGAGTGAATTGGACGAGATGGAGAGGACCCGCACTAAATTTATAAATAATGTGGAGCGACATCATTGTTTTAATAAAATTATCCATAACTTTATGTGGTTCCTTAAACTGCGGTCCAGCCGCCGTCAATTTTTAGGGCACTGCCAGTAATCATGGCGGAACCATCTGCCGCTAAGAATACTACTGCTGCCATAATATCTTGTGGTTCACCTACTCGCTTCAGGGCGATTTTAGCAAGAACTTCTTGCATGAACTCTTTATCTTCAAACATTGGCTTAGTGAGGGGAGTTGCAAAAAAAGTGGGGCATATAGTGTTTGCTCTTATGTTATGCGGACCAAGTTCCCAAGCCATAGCTTTGGTGAAACCTTCCATCGCATGTTTGGACGCGCAATATACACTGCGTTGATTACCGCCCACATAGCCCATTTGCGAAGATATGTTTATGATTGAGCCAGGTTGTTTAGCTGCCACCAGCCGCTTGGCAACTTCTTGAGCCATAAAAAAAGAGGCGCGGACGTTTATATTAAATATGGCATCAAAGTCATCCTCTGTAACATCAACAAAATCTGCCAAGCGGTTGATGCCAGCATTATTCACTAAAATACTGCACAAAGGAATCTCATCCAACGCACTTTTCATTGCGGCTACATCATTGATGTCCGCTATCACTGAGTGCGCCTTGCCGCCGCTTTGATTTATTGCATCTTCTGCGGCGCGAAGCGTTTTGGCATTGCGTGCCAGCAGGAATACTTCTGCTCCCGCCTGTGCCAAAGCTGCAGCGCAGGCAAAGCCCAAACCGCCATTAGCTCCGGTGATTATGGCGCGCTTGCCTGTGAGGTCTTGGCTGGGAGTGCGAGGAATATCCATTGTGCTTTAATATGTTACTTAATTTTCTGCGATGCTTCTATGTCATTACACTTATATATACACTTATATAAGCTTTTATGCTTCCTCAGCGCCGCTATATGGCTTGATGTTTTTGCCGCCATAACGTCTAACTCTGATATTGGCTTGTTCGGCATGTCCTTTCATACCTTCCAGCATACACAGACGGGCGGCATACTCGCCAATTTTGACTGACGCTTCATCGCTGGTTACTCGTTGGTAAGTGCAAGTTTTGAGGAATTTCCCTACCCATAATCCTCCAGTATAACGGGCGGCTTTCAGTGTGGGCAGAGTATGATTGGTGCCTATAACCTTATCGCCATAACAAACATTGGTGCGCGGTCCCAGAAAAAGCGCTCCAAAGTTGGTTAGGTTTTGTAAAAAATAATCGTCATCGCGCGTCATTATCTGCACATGCTCGGAGGCAACCTCATCGGCTGCCTGCACCATGGCTTCCAGCGAATCGCAAAGAATAACTTCGCCATAATCGCGCCAGGCGGCTGCGGCTGTTTCGCCAGTGGGCATTACTTTTAATAATCGCTCTATGTGTTGCATAGTATCCTCGGCAAGTTTTTGCGAATCCGTAATCAACACTGCTGGGGAAGTAGGTCCATGCTCTGCCTGTCCCAATAAATCAACGGCGCATAACTCTCCATCCACTGTGTCATCGGCAACCACTAAGGTTTCGGTGGGACCTGCTAATAAATCAATACCTGACACACCAAATAATTGGCGTTTGGCTTCTGCCACATAAGCATTGCCAGGACCCACGATTATATCAACGGGTTTAATGTTCTCTGCCTCAATGCCATAAGCCATTGCAGCAATTGCTTGAATGCCTCCCAACATTAAGATGCTATCAGCTCCGGCTAAATGCATGGTCGCCACTACCACTGGATGCGGCTTGCCGCCTTGTGGTGGTGCCATTGCGGTTATATGTTTAACTCCCGCCACCTTGGCAGTAATAATGCTCATACTTGCTGCGGCAATCAGCGGGTACTTGCCGCCAGGGACATAACAGCCAGCTCGGTTTACTGGGATATTCTTATGCCCTAAGATAACTCCTGGCTGAATTTCTACTTCTGTGTCTTGTAATGCATCGCGCTGTTTTTGCGCAAAAGTGCTTATCTGTTGTTGGGCGTATTTAATATCGTCCAACGCAGTAGTGGGCACTTGCTTCATCGCATCTGCGATTTCATCCTTTGATACTTGAAAAGAAGGAGGTGACCAGTTATCAAATTTTTGTGAGAACTCGCGGATCGCTTCATCGCCGCGTTCTTCTATTGATTTGACAATATCAGCGACTGTGCGTGATATTTGCTCACGGGATGTTTTGTCATCGGAGCGTGTTGCTTGTTTTAGGTATTTAATCATAATTGTTATTATACTTATATAAGGAAAAGGCAGAGAATAAATGGTGTATAATTAAAGCGGAGGAGGAGCAGAAATGATGTTTTTGCTGTAAAATGTCTCCTATTGTTTATAATTAATACGTACACATTATTTAATAGAGATGATTGAAAATAAACCTAATTTACAAAGACGCAAAGTCCTGAATATTATTACAGGGGTATTCGCCTCCATAGGATTCGTGTTTGCCGCCATACCTTTCATGAGGTCATTACTGCCTAATGATTTGGTCAAGGCACTAGGCGCTCCCTTAGAAGTAGACATATCGGGCTTAAAAATGGGCGAATTTAAAATTATTGAATGGCGAGGCAAACCTATATGGATTCTCCGCCGCTCATCCAGCATTATTCAAGAATTAGCCACTAACGCTGCCCTGTTGGCAGATCCCACCTCTAAAAGCAGCATCCAACCAACGCAGATAAGCGGCGATGCCCGCGCCATAAACCCTGAATACCTGGTATTAGTGGGAATTTGCACCCATCTTGGTTGCTCTCCTTTATATAAGCCCGTGAAAGGCGACCCAGACGTTGGCACGGATTGGGAGGGAGGATTCTTCTGCCCTTGTCATGGTTCTCGCTTTGATATGTCAGGCAGAGTGTATAAGAACATGCCCGCTCCAACAAATTTAGAAGTTCCCCCCTATAGGTTTACTGATACAAGCAGCATCATCATAGGGGAAAGTTAAAATATTTATTTATTTGGTTATTCAAAATGGAAACAGACAATAGAGACAACGTAAACAACGCAAACAGCGAAGAAAAGCAAAACACACAAAGCGCTAAAAACACTAATACTAAAAGCACTAATAAAGGTGGGGCAATGAAATGGATAGACGATCGTCTACCCGTAACTGATTTTATAGAAAAGCAACTGCTGAGCTACTATGCTCCCAAGAACTTCAATTTTTGGTATTTCATGGGCAGTTTAGCTTTATTGGTGATGGTAATTCAGATAGGCAGCGGGATATTCCTAACTATGAGTTACAAACCAGATGCTGCCAAAGCATTCGCCTCAGTAGAAAGTATAATGCGTGATGTAGATTATGGCTGGCTAATTCGCTATATGCATTCAACAGGCGCCTCCGCCTTCTTCATCGTGGTATATCTACACATGTTTCGCGGTATCCTTTACGGTTCATACCGCAAACCACGCGAATTATTGTGGATTGTGGGGATGTGCATATATCTAATTCTTATGGCGGAAGCATTCTTTGGCTACCTATTGCCTTGGGGACAAATGTCTTTATGGGGCGGTCAGGTAATTGTCAATTTATTCGCCTCCGTTCCTTATATCGGCACTTCATTGGCAGAGTGGGTACGCGGCGACTTTGTGATTTCCGATGTAACTCTCAACAGATTTTTTGCCTATCATGTAATATTAATGCCCCTGCTGTTATTAATGTTTGTGGTGTTGCACATGATGGCTCTGCGCCATGTCGGCTCCAATAGCCCCGATGGCATAGAAATTAAAGAACATAAGAACAGCCAAGGAATACCTATAGACGGCGTGCCCTTTCATCCATATATGACGGTTAAGGATATATTTGTGGCAATGATTTTCTTATTTATCTTCTCATTTATTATCTTTTATCAGCCCACTGGTGGCGGATACTTTATTGAGCCGCCTAATTATGAAGAAGCAAATCCACTAAAGACCCCGGCGCATATTGCCCCCGTGTGGTATTTCACTCCTTTTTATGCCATGCTAAGAGCGGTTCCAAGCATAGCAGGCAGTCAGTTCCCCGCAACTTTAGTAATGTTTAGCGCTATATTAGTGTGGTTTTTCCTGCCCTGGCTTGATAGGTCGCCAGTAAAATCTATAAGATATAAAGGTCCGATTAGTAAAATATTTTTAGCCGCATTTGTTGTAAGTTTTATCGGGCTTGGTATTCTTGGCACTTTGCCCATCTCTTCTTTATACACAAACATAGCTCAGGTTTTAACCTTAGTATACTTTGCGTACTTTTTTACTATGCCCATATATTCGCGGCTTGAGAAAACTAAGCCGGTCCCAACTAGATTAACCTAATGAAAATTTTCAATATTTTTTTCCTTACCGCTGTTGTTCTGATAGGCAGTATCAACATTGCGTCCGCAGCCGAATCCAGCTATAGATTAGATAAGGCATATACTAAGATTACAGACATTGAGTCATTAAGAAGAGGCGCCAAAACATTTGCGCAAAATTGTGTTGCTTGTCATTCCGCTCAGTATATGAGATATAGTCGCATAGGGGAGGACTTAAAATGGAACAATGATGAGCTGCGCGAGAATATGTTGGTGCGCGGCGGCATATACGAACCAATTATTAGCCCTCTTAGCGAAGAGGCGGCACTGGCTGCTTATGCAGTTGTCCCTCCAGATTTAACTCTGCGCGCTAAGGTTCGCGGACTTAACTGGATGCTTTCTTACTTAAAAGGTTTCTATCGGGATGGGGATTCATCCACTGGTTACAACAATGTCATTTTCCCTGGGACTGCTATGAGCAATGTGTTAGTTTCCATGCAAGGAATACAAGACCCAGTATATAAGGATAGCCATGGCGAGCAAAAATTAGTGGGGTTAGAGATTGCTACACCTGGTTCTATGAATAAAAAGGAGTTTCATAATGCAATGACCGACCTGGTTAACTTTATGGATTATCTCAGCGAACCAGCAAAAATTCAGCGGGTTAAATTGGGCTGGAAGGTTATGCTGTTTTTGCTTTTATTAATTGTACTTACCTACTTTGTAAAACGAGAATACTGGAAAGACGTTACTCAATAATTCCAATAATTCTAGCAATTCTAGCAACCTCAATAATTCTAGCAACCTCAAGAATTTCAACAATTTCTAATTGCGGATAAATGACGAAAGAACTTGAAAAACTCCGCGCCCAAATAGATGCAATTGATGATAGTTTACTTGACCTCATCAATAAGCGTGTAGACCATGCCCATACCATAGGGCAACATAAAGAAAAGAGCGATAACCCTGTTTTTCTAAGGCCTGAAAGACAAGCCGAAGTTCTGCGGCGGGTGCAACAATTTGCGGAGAAAAATAAAAATGCGTCAAATGCTCTATCAAAGGAGCAGCTACTCAATATTTTTAGAGAGATAATTTCTCTTTGTCTTAATGCCGAATCATTAACTAAGGTAGCATACTTAGGACCTGAAGGCACCTATACCCAACAAGCAGCAATCAAATATTTTGGCAAAAACTCTGAGCTGATGCCAGTCCATTCCATCCCTGAAGTATTTCGCGAAGTGGAGGCAAAGAACTCTTTCTATGGCGTAGTCCCAATAGAGAATTCATCTGAAGGGATGGTGTCAAACACCATGGATGTGTTGGTTGATTCGGGGTTAAAGATAGTGGGGGAAGTAAAGATGGCAATACATCATTGCCTATTGGGGCATCCTTGGGCGGAATCACTAAAAGATATTTCTTTAGTGTTCTCTCATCAGCAATCAATTGCCCAGTGTAGATTATGGCTTGCCGAATATCTGCCTAATATAGAAATTCGGGTAGAAAACAGCAATGCGCGGGCGGCGCAACAAACCCTGCAAACCCCAAACTCTGCAGCTATAGCTGGAGAGTTGAATGCCAACCTTTACGGATTAAAATTAATGGCAAAGAATATTGAAGACCAGCCAGATAACACCACACGCTTTTTTGTGATAGGCGACCAAGAGACCAAAGCAAGCGGCGATGATAAAACCTCTATAGTAGTTGGGGCAAAAAATCAGCCAGGCAGCTTATACAAATTGTTAGAGTGCTTTTATAAAGAGGATGTTGATTTAACTTTGCTTGAATCCCACCCCACCCGTATGGGCGACTGGCAGTATAATTTTTTCATAGATTGCCGCGGTCACTTGGAAGATGCGGCAGTTAAAAAAGCAATTGATAGATTAAAATCCCAAAGCAGTTTCATCAAGATTCTGGGTTCCTATCCTCGCAGCATCTAAGCGGCGTATAAGTGTTCAATAACATCATCATTGCTGGCTTAGGGCTTATGGGGGGTTCCTTATCCCTGGCAATCAAAAAAAACAACTTGGCAAAACAAGTAATCGCTTATGATTGCGATGAGCAAGCGTTAGAAGAAGCGGTTAAAAGAAAGATAATAAATAAAGCAGTGCCGACAATGAGTGAGGCAGCTGCACTGGCGCAAGATGAAAATGATTTAATTATAATTGCCGTCCCTCTGAAGGCAACCGAGCAAGTGCTGATAGATTGCACCGCCGCGTCACCTAAATCTCTGATAACAGAAATAGGCAGCGCTAAAGGCCATCTACATCGTATGATACAAGCCCACCTTAAAGGTAAGTCATCTCTTAGTAATTTTGTCCCCAGTCATCCGATAGCAGGAATAGAAAAGAATGGGCTGAAAAATGCCAGCACTGAACTATACAAAAATCACAAATGCATCATTACTCCTTTGGATAATAATTTACCAGAGTCCGTGGCGCGCATCGCTGCTTTTTGGCAAGCAATAGGCAGTGATGTTTCCTATATGGATATAAAACTGCATGACAAGATTTTTTCTTATACCAGTCATTTACCGCACCTTCTTTCTTATACTTTGGTTGAATCACTGTCACAAGATCCTAACGCTGAAGATTTTTTTAACTATGCGGCAGGAGGATTTCGCGACTTCACTCGCATAGCTGCAAGTGATGAAAGAATGTGGGCGGATGTCTTTGCGGTTAATCGCGGTAATTTACTCAAAGCCATAACGCGGTTTCAAAAGTTTCTCGCTCAGATGCGGGGCGACCTACAGGAAAGCAATGAAGAGCAGCTAATTGCCAGAATAAAAAGAGCGCGCCATGGACGGCAACGCTTTGAAGAAAGTAAATCCAAAGAATCATCCACAAAACATAAGAAGTCAACAGACGACTCTAGTATTGAATTCAGTAGTGAATTTGACTATGTATCTTACCCCTGCTCACAGTTAACTGGAGAAATTAAGACCGCCGCAGATAAATCTATTTCACACAGGTCAATTATAATCGGCTCAATTGCCGAAGGAATAAGTTCGGTAAATAATTTTCTGCCAGCAGAAGATACCTTAAACACGATTAATATTTTTCGGGCTATGGGGGTAAGCATAACTATGGACCGGAGCAAAAAAAGTATAAAAATAAAGGGCGTAGGACTGCAGGGCTTGCGTAAACCAGACAACTTCTTAGATTGCGGCAATTCAGGAACTGCCGCCCGTTTATTATGCGGATTGTTGAGTGGTCAGAGTTTTTCCAGCCAGATACGTGGTGATATATCCCTAAGTTCACGTCCAATGGATAGAGTGATAACCCCGCTAAGTCAGATGGGAGCGCGCATCTATGCCAGTAATAACCATCGCTTGCCTTTGTTGATTATTGGCAATCGCACCCTGCGCCCTATTGATTATGATATGCCTGTGGCTAGCGCCCAGATAAAATCCGCGCTTATACTCGCTTCTCTATATACAGACGGGGAAACTCTAATCAAAGAAATAGCGCCAACCCGCGACCATACCGAAAGAATGCTCAAGAACTTTGGCTACAGGGTTGCTCGCACCAAAGACGGCACCGTATCGGTTAAAGGGCGTGGACGGCTTAACGCTGCATCAATAAATGTGCCCGCAGACATTTCTTCTGCAGCATTTTTCATAGTTGCCACCTTAATCACCCCTAATTCCTCCATATTACTAAAAGATGTAAGCGTAAATCCAACCCGCATTGGAATTATCACTATCCTTAATCAGATGGGAGCAAATATAGAGTTGCAAAATAAAAGACAATTTGGCAACGAACCAGTGGCTGATATTGCAGTTACCAGCAGCGAACTTAGCGGCATAACCATCGCCCCTGAACTTGTGCCTCTGGCAATAGATGAAATGCCAATTATTATGGTGGCGGCAGCTTATGCTAAAGGAACCACTCGCATAAGTGGAGCAGAAGAATTAAGAGTGAAGGAAACGGATAGAATAGCCGCAATGGTTGATGGATTAACCCGCATAGGTGTGAAAGTCAAAGCCACCAAAGATGGCGCTGTCATTGAAGGAGGAAAAGGTGTTAAGGGCGGGATTGTGGACTCGTATCAAGACCATCGTATTGCTATGTCATTTACAGTAGCTGCTTGCGCTGCAGAAAAGCCCATCCACGTGCAAAGATGCGCCAATGTGGCTACCTCATTTCCCGATTTTAGGGAATGTGCTTCATCTTTAGGCATGGAAATCATAACAAAAAGTGGATAATATTATCGCCATAGATGGTCCCAGCGCTTCTGGCAAGGGAACTGTTGCACTGCAAGTAGCGCAACAGATTAAATGGCATATCCTGCCAAGTGGGAATATTTACCGCGCTATCGCTGTGCAAGCAAAGCAAAAAAACATTGAAAGTCGGAATCGGGACGAGGTAATTAAGCTAATAGCTCAGCTTAATCTAGAGTTTATCGTGGAAAATGGCCAATTACACACTTATATAAGTGGTAAGTGCGTGGATGAAGAAATAAGCAGCGATAATACCAGCGAAATAGCGTCCCAAATAGCGATTTATCCTGAATTGCGCCAAAAACTAATGCCATATCAACGTTCTTTTATCAAGCATCCAGGGTTAGTGGCTGAAGGACGAGACATGGGAACCGTTATTTTCCCTGAAGCAGGGCTTAAAATATACCTATTTGCCTCACTTGAACAGCGTGCAATTAGAAGATTAAAACAATTTCAAAATTTAGGTGATAAATATGCTAAAATGGACGACATCTTTGACGCTATCAAAAAAAGAGACGAGTCCGATCGCAATCGTGCAACCGCCCCTTTGAAACAAGCAGAAGATGCCGTTGTTGTGGATTCAACAGATTTAACTATTGACCAAACAGTTGAAAAAATTATGAAAATGACTAAAGAGAGATTTAATACATTATAATTAATATTTATGAAAATTGATTTTGCTACTATTGTAGAACAGGACTTAAAGGTTTCCAGTATGAAGCCAGGTGCCCTAATTAAAGGGAATATTATTGATGTCCAAAAAAATTGGGTTATAGTAGATACCCATCTTAAAACTGAGAGTATATTGCCACTTGAGCAATTTAATGATACCGAAGGAAATTCCGATGTCCACGTAGGGGATGAAATTGAACTGATGCTTGAATCCGTTGAAAACGGGTTGGGAAGAACACAGGTTTCTTATGGGAAAGCCAAGTTCTGGCGCAGATGGACGGAACTTGAAGCGTCATATAAAAAGGGCGAAACAGTTAAAGGATTAATTAAGAATAGAGTGCGCGGTGGTTTTAGCGTATTCATAGATGGAATTAAAGGGTTCTTACCCGGCTCATTAATTGAAATAGGCGAAGGAGTTAATCCAGCCGCATGGGAAAATACCGAAACAAATTTCAAAATAGTCAAGATAAGCAGGTCTAGGTTTAATGTAGTGCTTTCGCACAAATCACTAAGCGATGAAAAAAGCGATTCAGATAAACAAATATTCTTTGAATCACTAATGGAAGCTGGAACTGTCAGGGGCAGAGTTAAGAAGATTATGGATTTCGGTGCTTTTATAGATCTCGGCAAAGGCGAAGGGCTGGTATACATAGCCGATATTATGTGGCAAAGAATTCAACACCCCAGTGAGGTGCTAAAAGTCGGGGAAGAGTATGAATTTAAGGTCATTAATTATAATAGAGAAAAGAACCGCTTATCACTTAGTTTACGCGAGATGCAAAATAACCCTTGGGATGAGCTTGAAGGTAAGATTGAGGAAGGTCAAGAAGTTAGTGGCTTAGTAACTAAGATTGATAAATACGGCTTCTTTGTTGAGCTTGCTCCTGGTATAGTGGGATTGGTTCATATTTCTGAGATTGACTGGGTAAATAAATCGCCCCGCCCCGCAAACTATGTTAAGGTTGGCGATACAGTAAACATTAAAATCCTCTCCATAGATATTCAAAATCGCCGCATATCATTGGGCTATAAACAATGCTTTAATAATCCTTGGGATGAATATGCGCAACTCAATTCAGCAGGTGATATTGTAGAATCCAGGATTAAAGACATAAAAGAGTTTGGAATGTTTGTGGAACTTAATGAATATTTAGACGGTTTTATTCATGCTAACAATATTGATTGGGAAATCCCAGCCGAAGAAGCATTAAAACTATATTCCAAAAATGATATGGTTAAAGCTGTGATAACTGTAATAGATGTTCCTAAAGAAAAGATTTCTCTTAGCATTAAGAAGACCAAGCCAAATAACTTTATGGATTTTATTAAGAGGAATCCTGTTAAGAAAACCGAAGTTAAATGCATAGTCAAGTCCGTGGACGGCAGGAAAGTTATAGTTAAAATAAATGACGATTTGGATGGCATAATAAATGCTTCTGAGTTGGGCATTGACAAAATGAAAGAACCTGCAGATTTAGTCAAAGTGGGTGAAGAACTAACTGCTTTGATATGGAGAGTGGACACTAAGAAAAGACAAATCTTTCTTTCGTTGAGAGCAGTAAATGAGCAACAAGACCAAGTTGCGCTGGATCATCAACAGAAGAAGAAAGGCGGTTTCTTTTCAACATTGGGAGATATATTGAATCTGAAAGATAAACAAGATACCGAAGGAGAAGAAGGCGAAGGCGAGGAAGCAAAAGAAGCAAAAGAAGCAAAAGAAACTTCGGACAAGGACGCCACTGAAGAAACGACTACACAAGAAGAGCCCGTAGAAGCAACAGCAAATGCAGAAGGTGAGGAAGCACAAGAGACCGAAGATAAGAAATCTGAAGAAGTAGCTGACGAAGCCGAAGAAAATAAAGACAGCCCAGAGCAGGAAGAAGCCGAAGAGAAGCTCGCAACTGAAGAATCTACAGAAACAGAAGAATCTGGGGAATCTACAGAAGACAGCAAAGAAGTAAAAGTAAAAGAAGACGCGGCTAAAGACAGCGACAGCTAAATGACAGACGCCATTATTTTATGACGTCTCATAACAGTTTTTACTTTTGGGGTTTACTTGTTGGAGTAAGCAGCATTTATTAACAACCTTTAAAATATTCCAGTTAGGTTTGAAATGAAATTTTTATCAGGACCTGTATTTATAGCCAAGCTAATCATTTGCTTGTTATTTATATTCTTAGGAATATACTTTGCTCTGCATAATCAACAACTTGTAAAGTTTGATTTAATCTTCTTACAAATACCTCAAATAAATTTAGGGCTGCTAAGCATTATGCTACTTTTATGTGGTTTTATCCTTGGGTTTATAGCATCTCTAACAATCATCGGAAAGTCCAAACAAAGAAACAGTAAAAGTAAGAGCTTGATAAAAGAACAGGCAGATAAATGATAAAAATATTTACGTTAATAGTTTTATCTCTACTATTACTTTCCTGCGCCACTATTAATAATTCTTCACGGGTTTCCACTCCTGGCTTTGAAGAAAGTAGAGTTCACAAAAAAAGTAAAACCCGTAGCTACGGAGTAGATTTGGGGGTGGAAGAAGCAGGAAAAAGCATAAAAGGATTTGGGGCTGCAAGCGCCTCGCCAGGAATTATAGAGGAGGAACCCCCTTCTTTTGATTTAGGTGAAATTCTTCGTCTGGAGATAAGCGCGCAAAGAAACCCCGATAAAACAGAGTCCGTTGAAGGAATGCTTAAATATGCTAAAACCTATAACGACCCTGAAATTGCCCAACGGGCTTATGACCTTTCCGTATTTTTATACAATTCTGATATATCAAGGGAAACTGCAAAGCTGTGGTATGAGATTGACCCTCAATCATCGGCAGCCCAAAGCAGCTATATCAAAGAACTAATTACAAATTCCAACTATAAACTCGCCTTTGAGTTAATGGCACAGCGAATTGAACAAGGAAGAACTAGCGATTTCAGACCCATCGCCAACTTCTACCAATTATTAGATGAAGAGCAGGCAAGAGATTTAATTAGGACATATATCCGCTATATGAACATATACCCCGAAGCAAAAAATAACTTGCGCGCGGGGTTAGAAATCGCCTATTATCGTTTAGCTCATTTTCTTTTTTACCAAGAACAGCATGATAAGTCCTTACAGCTACTAAACCTAATTATTGACTCTAATAAATCTAACAACAATGTGCGTTTGATGCAACAGGTTATAGAACTCAAGGGGCGTATTTATTACTTAACTAAAAGAAGCAATGGCGAACCGTTTTATGTAAAATCCATAAGAGAAAACCCTGAGTCCTATCCGTTGCAAATCTACTATGCCTTATATTTGATTAATCAACAAGAAGAAGAGAAAGCAGAAAAAATATTGATTCAAATGTTAGAGAAAAAATTAATCCCAGCAAAAGAAACAAATACTATACTCTTTTTAACTATGGGAGCGCAAAAACAAGGCATGGAAGATTTATTTCGTAAATCAGCAACTTATCTGCAAAATTTACCGGATAAAAATGAGTCATCTTTTAGGATGGGCATGGTTGCTTTGGCAGGCAGAAATGAAGTGCTCGCGGAAGAGTTTCTAAGCAGGGTCTCAACCTCATCCGATTTTTCATACAATGCGTTATGGCTTAGATTAAAAAACTCTATAAACACTAAGGACTTTAGTGCTGGAGAGTCGTTGCTGGAAGAAGTTCTTAGCTATAGCCGCCGAGAATATGTATTCCTTACCGGCAGATATGCTAATGAACTAGGCAAACGTGGCTATGTTAAAGAGGCGGGAGCTATTATGAAAACCGCTAATAATAGAATTCCGCTTGATGAGGATTTAATCCAGTCATCCGCATTTATGTATTACGAAATAAACCAGATTTCAGCAATGAAAAAGCAATTTGATAAGGCAATGAGTGTCAGCGGTCAAAGTCATGCGATAAAGAATAGTTATGGCTATTCATTAACCGACAAAAATATCCAGCTTGATAAGGCAAAGAAATTAATAGATGATGCTATTGAAGCAAACCCCATCAGCCCCGCTTATGTTGATAGCTTGGGTTGGTGGTATTTTCGTAAAGGGGAACTGCAAAAGGCAGAGGACCTACTGCAATGGGCATACAGACAAAAACAAGACGCTGAGATTGCCGCGCATCTTGGCGAGGTGTCATGGAGTCAGAATAAGATTCAAAGAGCTAAGTATATCTGGTTAACTGCTTACGAACAGGATTCAAATTCTGATGTTCTGCGGAAAGTAATGGATTCGCATAGCGTAAATTGGCGGGCACTAAATCCTGACTCGGGTTTCTTTAATTCCGATTTGTAACGCACTACCAATGCCTTATAATATAAAAAGCTATTATGGAACAAGATAAAACATATCTTAGATTTAACAAGACCCGCGAGGCACAAAGTAAAGAATTGCAAGAGGACTATGTAGAAATGATTGCATCTTTAATTGCAGAAAAAGGTGAAGCGCGTTCAACTGATTTGGCTACTGCTTTTGGTGTTTCTCAATCAGCAGTTAATGGAGCGGTTGCTCGTTTAAAGAAAGAAGGGCTGGTTCGCTCCGACCCTTATCGCTCCGTTTTCTTAACTGATGAGGGGCAAGAGTTGGCAGAAAAGTGCGCCAAACGTCATGAACTGGTAGTTAAGTTTTTATTATCATTAGGGGTAAGCAAGGAAAATGCAGAGCAGGATGCCGAAGGACTTGAGCATTATCTCAGTGAAGAATCCCTGAGCTGCCTGGAAAAGTTTACCCGTTATAATTCAAACTGAGTCGCAAGAATTCCAACTAAGTCGTTTTTGTTGTCGTAATAAATAATTGCTTACACAAAAGCATTAAAAATAATAATACCCCTCCTGTAGTAACAATAGTCCCTCCAACATTTAAGCTAAAGCCCTCATTGAGCATATAAATGGGAACATAAACCGCTATGCTATAACCTGCTATGCATAACACCACCGAGAGCAAGCAACTAATAAATATGCGCGACACTATGGATTTCGCAAATAAAGAAGCAATAAGCGGCGGGATTATAAACATTCCCACAATTAATATTAATCCCACTAATCTAAAGGCACCTACTACAGTCATCGTAATTATAATAGGGATGGCATAATAAATTAAACGAGCTCCTTTAATAGTGCAGCGCGCAAATTCATAGTCAAAGCATACTAACAATAACTCTTTATAAAATAATATTATCAATAAAGATATTAACCCAACAAGAAAGATAAGCACCGCAATAGAAGACGGGATGTACCCAAGCAGATCCCATACGCCTATATCAGGCGTTCCTAAACCAACCCAATAAACTGATTCTAAACTGCCAAATAGAATATGAGTTACATCAAAGTGAACTCTGCGGTCAACAAAAAGTTCTAGTAACAAAATACCCATAGCAAACATCACACTAAATATCATGCCCATAACTGCGTTTCTATCTTGAATGCGGCTTAACAGCTCAATGAGAATAATGCCGATAAGCGCCGCAGCCAATGCCCCCCAAAACATATAGAAAAAAGAGATGCTTCCAGCAATAAAAAATGCAACAACCATCCCTGGCAATACCATGTGAGAAAGCGCGTCCACCGTCATACTATGCCCCCGCACTAACAAAAAATTGCCGCATAAAGCGCAGCAAATTCCGCTAAGAATAGCAGCAAGCAAAGGGGCAAAATCAATTAGCCAAAAATCTGTGAATGACATTTTTATTAAACGACCATAATAAGCCAATGATATAGAAAAAAGCGCACACCAATATTATTGACACCCCAGTGGGAATGCCCTCCAGCCCAGTACTTATTGCAGCTCCTAAATGACAGCTCAACCCGCCTATGGTGGCTGAGCTAATTAAGAAAGTATGCCAGTTCTTAAATATCAAAGCCGAGGTTAAAGGTGGAATAGTTAATAACCCCATAATAAGAATTAAACCCATCGCCTTCATTCCGATCGCTATAACAATAACTGCCAGCAGGGTTATTACAAAATCTAACAGCCGAACTCTGTAGCCCTGAGACAAGGCAAATATTTCATCAAAACATAACAATTGTAATTCTTTATAAAAAAGAACGCACATTAGCACCACTACCAAAGCACCCAAGCCAATAAGCTGCGCTTCTGCTAAATTGATTGTGGCGCTCTGTCCTAAAATAAATGTTTCCAAACCGGCTTTGGCGCCACTGGGAATGCTTTGGATATAACTAAGCAACACTATCCCCAAGCCATAGAAGCTACTGAGGGAAAGAGCTAAGGCGGCATCCTGTTTTATATGACGGGTTAAGAAATTAATGAAAATTAGACATATAAAAATAGTAACGAAAGCTCCTGCAATAATTACCCATTCCTCGCGAGTACCCCCCAAGAAGAAATGCGCCACCAAGAAACCCAAGCCAACACCTGGAAGAGATGCATGACTTAGCGCATCTGCCAACAACGCTTTACGTCTATATAATAAGTAGGCACCTAAAATACCAGACGCAATACCCTGCATCATGACCGCGCTGGATACTACGGCAGAATTATATGAATATGAAAATAATAGGGCTGAGGTGAATTCTTGAAAATTATAATCTATAGAAAACATTAGCGCAATTTAGGAATGACAATACCGCTGCCATAAGCGCGACGTAAGTTAGTCGCAGATAAAACCTTGTTAATGGGACCACTGGCTATCAACTTGCTATTAAGTAGTATTCCATAATCAAAATGAACTGCAGCACTATATAAGTCATGATGAATACATAGAATACTCTTGCCTTGTTTAATCAGGCGGTTGAACAGGTTTTGAATTACCCGCTCAGTTTTCATATCAACCCCTGCTAAGGGTTCATCAAAAAGAAATAGGTCGGCATTATCATCCACCATAGCGCGCGCTAAAAAGATACGCTGTTGCTGCCCTACAGAAAGGTCGCTTATAGGGGTGTCTGCGTAATTCTCCATACCTACATCTTTCAATGCTTCAAGTGCTTTATCCTTATGCTGACGTGTTACTTTTTTAAACCAACCAATGTTACGATACAATCCCATTTGAGCTACATCACGGCAAGTTACTGGAAAGTCCCAATCTATTTCTTGACGTTGCGCAGTATACACCAAAGATGAACAGTTTTTAATTATCTTTCCTTTATACGGAATGAGACCAACTATCGCTTTAAGAAATGTACTTTTCCCCGCCCCATTGGGTCCCAAAATGCCTATCTTAACCCCACGCTTTAAATTACAGTTTAACGTTCCCAATACTTGTTTTTTACCATAAAAAACTGACAAGCCGCTACACTCAATGATGTTCGTGTTACTTGCTTTCATCTATTGCGATGCCTCCAGTGATGCCTCCTGTGCAGGGGTTATAAGCTGTCTAAAGCTACTGAATCTAAAATGGAAGTATCCACTCCCCAAGCTGTTGCAATAGTTCGTATATTATGTTCCAACATACCCATATAAGTTCCTTCCAAAGTTCCGCTTTCTCCCATAGCATCAGAATACAGAGTCCCTCCTATTTTTATTTCATGCCCCCTGCTTGCCGCTCCTTCAATAACTGCAAGAATATCACGCGAACTAACCGAGCTTTCCACAAATACGCTTTTAATGTTATATTCAATTAAAGAATCAACCAAAGAATTTATTTTATTGATACTAATCTGCCTATCAGTGGATATCCCTTGAATCGCTAAAACCTTAATCCCAAAGCGGGCACCAAAATAACCAAAAGCATCATGGGAAGTAACTAATATTCTCTTCTCTTTAGGGACTAAGTGAAATATTTTTTCAGTTTTTTCATGGAGCACCCCCAATTCGTAAAAATACGTATTAGCCCTTGCCATTATAGTTTCTTTACATGCCGGATACTGATTGATAATAATATTAATTGCGACTTGTAATACCTCGCTCCATAAAACAGGATCCATCCATAGGTGAGGGTCATGTATACCTGGCTCTACTTCCATCATCAGATTAGGATTTATTAACTCTCCCACTGGATGAACTGGTTTGGTAATTGATAATAAATGCAGAAATGGTTTCATCTGTGCTTCCAATAAATGGCCAACATACAGAACCATCTCAGAGCGATGCATTTTTCGAACATCGGCTCTACTAAGACGATATAAATGAGGATCCGTTCCACTACCCAGTAGGCTCTTTACATAAACACAGCTCTCCGTTATATGTGCGAGGGGTTCACCTAGCTGAGCAATGGACGTGATCACTTCATAATTCTTACCCCGCTCTTTCTTAAAGTCAAGGTCATCTGCTTGCCCCTGCTGCGGCATAAAAGACGCTGTTAGCCCTATTACTAAAAAGGCAGTGACTAATCCTTTGAAGTAGCTTGACTTAATTTGCTGGGTTTGCTGGGTTTGTGAGATTCCTGTCCATAAAACTGGAATCTTCAAAAAGGTCATCGGATGCCTCCATAAATAAGATGCATCCGATGACTGAACCCCTGGACTTTCGTCCAGGTCTGTTCGGCTCCATAATCCGAAGACCATAGTTTTTATTGCCGACATTACTACTAACATAACAAATCTCTCACTAAACTTCTCACTAAATTTCCCGTTGCAACAAAATAAATAAACACAACATTACAAGTATAACACAGGTTAACTTTATTAACGCATATTAATAATTAATTTTTTGCTTTTTCCAAGATTTTTAGAGATTTTTCTGATTAAAAGCCACTATATAAGTGCATGCAAGCGTTAGGAAGCAAGTATTCCTCCTTTATGATTATGCTATAATGGGCTACAACATCTTTAGCCGGGGTGGCGGAATCGGTAGACGCGCTGGTCTCAAAAACCAGTTCCTTTTGGGAGTGCGAGTTCAAGTCTCGCCCTCGGTATTTGTAGTGAGTTTATAATAACAATATAAATGATAATTTCACATAAGCATAAGTTCATCTTTATAAAGATACGCAAGTGTGCTGGCAGCAGCATAGAGGCGTATTTAGCGCAACATTGTGGCGCAGATGACATAATAACGCCCATGCAGTCCTCTGCGGAGTATGACCTATCGCGCAATTGGGAGGGAACCGTCCCTTGGTGGCGTCTTCCTCTGCGAATCGGTGAAATGTCCTTCTGGCAAAATCCTATCCAACATCACCCTAGCGGCTCGCAAAGGAGGCAGATAATTAATGGCAATTTTTTCAACCATATAAGAGCACGAGACATTAAACATTGTATTCCTCGCAATATCTGGAATAGTTATTTTAAGTTCTGTTGTGAACGTAATCCTTGGGACAAGCTTCTATCTCGCTACTGCTGGAGTTATCACAATAAAGACCAGCAATTACCCAATAATATATCCCCCGAGCTGTTTGATGAGTTTATAAAACATAGCGCTGTAACCTCGCCATATATAAGTGACTTTTCTTTTTATAGTGATGCCTCAGGTAAAGTATTAGCAGACAAGGTTATGAGATTTGAGAGATTGGATGATGATTTTGGCGCAGTATGCCAACAACTTGGCATCCCATTTAGTGGCAAACTAAACATAAAGCTTAAGCGCAGCAACAAAAAGGAAAAGTTACAATATCAACATATATACAATGAAGAGCAAAAAAACATTGTGGCAAGGAGTTGCGCCAAGGAGATATCCCTATTTAATTATCATTTTTAGAAGACGATGCAAGAAATACTAATCCCCACAGGAGAACCCGCCGGTATAGGTCCTGATATATGCCTTATGCTGCCATCTGAACTACGGCAGGATTTGGTGTTCATGGGCGATGGTGATATGCTATCTGAAAGAGCAGAGTCATTAGGGCTGAAGGTCTCTTTTAAGCGGGTGGAAAATAGTCAGGTGGAAAGCAAGGCATCTGGGATGGCTGGCAGCACGAACGGCAGCACAACTGCCAGAACAAATGATACCGACTTCCGTTTTATCCATCTGCCACTCAATAAAGAAGTAACTCCTGGAAAGCCAGATGCAGAAAATAATCCCTATCTACTGGGAATGCTTAAGCAAGCAGTGCAGTTATGCATGAAGCGTGAATACACCACAATGGTTACCGCCCCAGTAAGCAAGCAGCTTATCAACAAGAGCATCCCCTTCATCGGCCTCAGTGAATTTTTACAGGAGACATGCTCATCAGATTTATCGCTTTTATCAACTGCGCCAAAAGATTTGCCTGCTACATCGCAAGAATATCAAGCACTCCAAACAACTCAAGCGACAACAACGATGCTTAGAATGTTTTGCGGAAAACTAAACAGCGCGATCTATGATACAGGCAATGATGTAGGCAGCGATAAAGAGTTACGGGTAACCTTTGCCACTATGCATATTCCTGTGAGTGAGATTGCTAACAAGCTTAACCCAGAACTTGTGGAACGCACTATCCGCGACACCAACATAATTATGCAAAAGTATTTTAGTTGTAAATCGCCAACGTCAGACAGCACATCGCCCGCCACCGCATCATCCCTCGCCACGTCGCCCGCCTCTACTCTATCACCCTCTACATCTGCCCCCTCTACTCCATCCCCACTGCCCCCTCCCCGCTTGGCGCTATGCGGGCTCAATCCTCATGCTGGTGAAGAGGGGCTGCTTGGTGAAGAAGAAGCACAATGGATGACGACCTTAGCTCGCCGTCTCCAAGGGGAAGGTATAAATGTATCCGACCCATTGGCAGCGGACTCGTTATTTGCCGTAGGTAATCTCGCACACTATGACGCCGTCATCGCTATGTTCCACGACCAGGGACTTACTCCATTCAAAGCATTAACATTTAACCAGGGGGCACAGTTAACTTTTGGTTTGCCCTTTTTACGTTTATCTCCTGACCATGGCACCGCATTCTCATTGGCAGGCAGTGGCAAGGCAAATAGTGGCAGCATGGAATATGCAGTGCGTCTGGCATTGAGATTACATAAAAACTAAATTGAGATTGAAGAAGCAAGCAAACAATAATCAGCCAAAAGCGCGCAAGAGCTTAGGGCAGCACTTTCTACGCAACCCCAATGCGCTGGATAGATTGGTTGAAGCAATCGCACCTCAAAAGGAAGATGTTTTTATAGAAATAGGATGTGGTGATGGCGCTCTAACTCTGCCGCTCAGCGAAAGGTGTCGGCATATAACAGCCATAGAAATAGACCAACAGCTGGCAACCAACTTACGCGACAAGACCTCCCATATAAACAACTTAACTATCATTAATGCAGATGCTCTAAAGGATAACCTTGATGATGCGTTTGCTGGATTACCTGGGGAGAGTGAGGGCGAGGACAATAAGGCAGGGGCAAAGGTAGGGACGGAGACGAAGATAGAGGCAGGGGCGAAGACGAAATCAAAAGAAATACGTATAGTGGGCAACTTACCCTATAACATCAGCGTGCACTTAATGGAACGGTTTCTTCTGCTCGCCCACTTCGGCATCGGCAGCGAGAGGATAAGTGTCGCAAGCAATGATGGCGTTAATAATTCCGCCGCAAACAACACTGCGGCAATCAATGTAAGAGACATGCACTTCTTGGTGCAAAAAGAAATAGCGCAAAGATTACTTGCCGCAGTGGGCGGCGACAACTATTGTCGTCTCAGCTTAATGCGCCAAACCATGGCTCAGGGTGAAAAGTTGTTTGACTTACCGCCCCGTTCTTTTGTCCCCCCACCTAAAGTAATGTCTTCCTTTGTTCGTCTAACACCATGCCTATACGAAAGTATAACTAGCCCGCAAGAAATACGCACACTCAATGGTATCATAACTTCCGCCTTCTCCCGCCCTAACCGCCATCTGCGTAATACCATTAAAGAATTACACCAGCAAGAAACCCTGCACCACCTAAACCTTGCAGAAAAACGCGCCAAACAAACATCCCTCGCTGACTTCATCAGCATAATGCGAGCGCTAAGTTAAAGTATGCATAAATACGCAGATGTCTTGTATAATACCTAAACAACCTTAAATAAGCGTTATGAATTCTAAACACGACGACGAAGCTTTGCGAATAGAGATATTCACAAAATATGATGGAAAAAAATCCAACCCAAATGAGAATCGTTATGTCTTCTTATATACCATCGGCATAACAAACTTGTGCGATGACAATATACAGCTGGTGGGACGTAAGTGGACAGTGACCGATGGCAACAACGAATCACACGAAGTTGAAGGAGAAGGCGTGGTGGGCAAGAAGCCCGTTATTGAACCCAATCATTCGTTTGCATATACCAGTGGAATAATGTTGGATACCGAGATGGGAACCATGGAAGGCGAATACATTATGCGCAGCTCGGATGGCATGGAATTTAATGTTCCGATCAAAAAATTCACGCTCTCTATACCGCGAATTATCAATTAATCAATGACTAACAAAAGCTGGAGTTAATCCAGCATGGCATCTTATTTTATTGGCGATGTGCATGGCTGCTATGATGAACTAGCAAAAATGCTTGATGCTATATCCTATCAACCGAACCAAGACAAACTTCTATTCACTGGCGACTTAGTGGGGCGTGGCAGCGAGGCATATAAAACAGTGCACTTAGTCCGTTCCTTACAGCAAGAAAATCCCGAGGTGAAAGTTGTCCTTGGCAATCACGACCTGCACCTAATCGCCCTTTACTTTGGCGGCTACGACAGAGATAAAAACCAAGATACAACCCTAAACCAAATTATAGATGCCAGCGATGCCCAACAAATAATTGAATGGCTGCTGCATCAATCGCTGTTATATTGGAACAAGCAAGATGACTATGTTTTGGTGCATGCTGGAATACCCCATATTTGGAGCATAGAGCAAGCAGCGAGATTTGCCAGATATGCTGAGCAGCAACTACAAAGCACTTATGCCTCTGGTTCTGCCCCCACACAACAAATTGCTATGCAAAAACTAATGAGCGGTCTATATGGCAACCAGCCCTCTTCTATGGATGAGGTATCCAACGAAAGTGAACGCCTAAGGGTAATTATCAACTACCTAACCCGCATGCGCTTCTGCACTGCCGAAGGTAAGATGGAACTGAGCAGTGCAGGAGCAGCAAATGAAGCACCCGCCAACTGCGCAGCATGGTTTGACTATCCCAGAAAAGAAAAGACGCTGATTGTCTTTGGACATTGGGCTGCTATCCGCGGCGTAACCAACCAAGCAAAAATGCTGGCGATGGATTATGGCTGTGCTTGGGGACTACACTTAGCAGCCAAACGACTGGAAGATGGTAAGCTTTTTAAAGTAGCCCGCATGACTAACAATACCCCCTAAACTTTACTAAGGCGTCAACGCTGCCTGCTGCAGCCCCTCCTTCTCATCCAAACCAAAAATAATATTCATATTCTGGATCGCCTGACCAGACGCCCCCTTAACCAAGTTATCCAAAACTCCACACACCTGTATATAAGTAGAACCAGGAGCAGCGAAAACAGCTAAATGACAATGATTGCTCCCGCGAGTATGTTTAATATGTGGTGCCTGCCCCTTAGCCAATACTTTCACAAACGGCTCGGCGGCATAAAACTTACTATACACGCTTCTTAATTCATCAGCAGCTGGATTGTTATCACTTCCACTGCCAAGCGGTAAATATATATCCACAAAAATTCCACGCACCAGCGGCAATAAATGAGGAACAAAACGTAGCTTCACATTTACTCCACTCTTTTCTTGTAATGACTCCTCCATCTCTGGCTGATGCCTATGCCCTTCCGCTGAATAGCAGGTAAAATCCTCTCCCGCCTCACCCAATAAAAGATCGGTTGCCAGATTCTTACCCGCCCCACTAACGCCGGACTTGGCATCCACGACTAACTCCTTACCTGCAAGTTGCCCACCATGCTTAGCGGATAGCAATGACGGCAACAATGCCAACTGCACCGTAGTTGCATAGCAACCTGGATTAGCAATAAGCCGCGCCTTCTTAATGGCAGCGCGATTCGCCTCAGGCAAACCATACACCGCCTCTGCCAATAAATCAGTCGCGCCATGCTCCTTTGCGTACCACTGCTGCCATAACTTGGCATCCTTAATCCGAAAATCGGGCGACAAATCTATAACTTTTACCCCCTTATCTAACAACCTACCCGCCTCCTTAATTGCAACACACGCTGGCGTAGCAAAAAATACACAATCACAATCAGGAACCTGCTCGGCAGAAATCGCCTCCATAGCGCCAAGCTCCTCACCAAGATGGGGATGCAACGCACCCAAACACTTACCAACTTGCGAGTGCGACACCACCGCGCAAACCTGCACATTCGGATGCTGCTCAAGCAACCGCAACAACTCCGAACTGGTATAACCCGAAGCTCCATAAATAGCTACCTTAATCTTATCTTTCATATATATGGATTATATTATATGTTGGGATTGCAAGATGGTGAGGTTGGGGGGGTATGGTGTGGAGGTTGTATGCCTGCATTATTATTGGGTAAATTGTATAAAAGGTATTATAGAATTATAAGCCAGAATAATTTATACTGGCTGAGAGATAATGACAGTTAAGAGGGCAATGAAAGTATTTGGGTGATTTGCTGGGCGTATTCTTTTTGCTTTTGTTGGATCTCTTGTGGACCCCAATTATGCACCAAAGATATATTTTTAGTTATATCAAAATCAGATTCCGCAAAGATCTTTTTCTTTTCTTTAAAAGATTGACTATTAACAACCCGAGGGGCTTCTCCATTTAATAAAACCATGTTTCCTAATTTATGGCGGCTTGTAAGGTAATCCGCTAAAGGGAAGCCACCCCAATCGGAGAGCTCCCCTTCATCCCTAGGCAATACATGGGATACCTTGAGGGTATCTTCCTTCATAATCTTAATCTCTTTTTGATTTGAGTTAACTATCTCAGTAAATATGAATTTAGTGCGGGGATCCACATTTCCTGGATATTCTATAACGCCCAACTTGGTACTAAATAGTTTATCATCCGTTATATCTGTATAGTGAGATCCAGCTTGTTTAACTATATTCTTATATAGATTATCAGGAGATAGTTCAATTTCTTTCTTATTTATACCTAATGCTACAGTGGTTAATATTTCCTCCAAATTGCCAGCCCGTGATAGAGAGTGAATTAACCACACTCTAGCTAAAAGGGAATAAATTATATGATAGCAGCTTTTCAAAACCTTATAGCCAGGTTCTCTTTTAACTATAGCAAAAAGAATAGGATGAGTAATTTTGTATTTACTCAAAAATTGAATCATAGCAAGCATTCTGTCATCATTCATTGCTGCACCTTTATACCTTGTCATCCAAAGCGAACTGCCCTCTTTGGAGATCGCCTGGTAATATTCAAGAGAGGATGAGAGGTCATCAAGAATAATACGCATTTGACTCTTCCTCTCGGACTTTGGATATTCATAGATTCTATTTTTCCATAACCTGTATAAATTTTTCTCACGCTTAACTGTCTTATAATCATAGTGCAGCATAGAATATACAGCCAAATATCTTTCAACAGAATCCACAGTATTTAGCCACATGTATAGTTTTTCAAATAAATCAAATTTCTTGTCACGGGGGCTAAAATAACTAAGTGCAAAGTTCTTAAATAACTCTATTTGATTAAGAGGCATCCCTCTATCATTCAATGTTTCAAATATCTTGTTTATTTGCTTGACATGTTCATCTGGTTTTATTGCCACAAAGAACACCTTATTAGTGAGATAATTGATATACTTACAAGTATCTTCATAAGAGTACCCAGCAAAAAATGCATTTATACTTTCATAAGCTTTTTTAATAGGTCCTGAAATATATGCCTGATTATCACATATCATCAGCTGATAAGAAGTATCATCATTTTCTAAAGAAAAGCTTAGTTTAGTTGGTATATTGCCAGGTGATATATGGGCTATATCTGTGAGTTCTTTGGGTAAATCCCAAAGGCAGCGCATAGCAACTTCATTGTTCTCTTGTTTCAAGTTATAAACATGATGCATTAATGCCCCTAAAATTAGGGACGTGGTTATTATCCTCTGCTGACCATCAACTATTGAAATACTCTTCTGGGATTCTGGGGAATTAGATAATAGAATGGGTCCTAAAAAAAAACCATCTTCATTATCAGTTATAGCCATAGCTATATCTGATAAAAGGTCCTTCACATGCTTAGGTTTCCATGAGTAGAACCTCTGATATTGTGGAATGAGAAATGACTCTATATTGTGCTCCGCCATAAAGCCATTAAAGAGTTCATACAGTGGTAGAGCTTTGGCAGAAAAAGGATTTTTCTTCACTATAACACTACTTAATTTACTGGCCAGATTGCTTTTTTCTCATCTTGGCGCCAGATTCTTTCTATTAAGAAAATTTCGCTCTTAGTAATTAATTTCTCTCCTACTTCTTTCTCTAATTCAAGTAATCTACTATATATCTCCTTGCGAATACTTATTAAAAATGGTCCCTTAACCGTAGAACCATTTTCTTTTTTCTTCCAACGGCCATTTCTACGCACGGGTGTTCTATTGCCATCATCTTCTCTTAATTCTATTAACCAATCTCTAAAATTCATGTAGGGTTCTAGATAATCAAGTCCAGAATCTACTAGGCCGCCCAAGCTCCTATCTTTGCTAATAACGGTGCACGTCCAGCAACCAAACCTAACAGATGACGACCCACAAGAAGGGGCATCGTCTTCGGACAGAACTGTAGGGCATTCTCCACCAGCAGCATTTCTGTAAATAGTAATTAGCTCGCGATTATTTCCACCCCAAAGGGAAGGACGTTGCAGCAGTAACTGCCATATTTCTTCATTCTCTATATCTATAATCGGTCTATATATTAAGCACTTCGGCATCATACTATGAGGGTTATACCTAGTCCCATCGTCATTGGTGTGCTTCTTAATAGATCTTCCGCGCGAAGTTGATTCACTTGTCCTTACCCCTAATAAAAGGACTACTTCACCATTCCTATCTATGAAGTTCTTAATGTACTTGTTGGTTGGTTCTATTTTCATCTTGCTAGTACACCACCTAAACACTCTAGTCGGTGGTATGTAACCACGCCCTATGAGATTCACCCAAAAAGAATCATTCTCTGCTGGCACTGTTTTCTGCACCTTGATAGGTAGCGAGTGTTCTTTTTGAAATTTTTTGAGTAACTCCAAGCTTTTATCTAAATGTTGTGATATAACGGGCGACTCCACACGAGTATCATTTGACACTATATGGATTTCTTTATTATGCTTGTCTTTGGGCAAGGATAATAAGAACTCACAGACCAACTGAAGTACCATAGTAGAGTCCTTCCCTCCGGAATAAGCAATAACCCACGGACAGGTCTTCTCAAAATAGGCTTCCTCTATGTCTGCTTGGATGCGTGATATTTTTTCTTTTAAGCTAATAGGATTAAGGAATTCCGCACTTGTCGCTATTATGTTATCTGTAGCAGGGACGGCAGCAGAAAGTGATCTAACCACTAGCTGCGTTTATTCAACTTATTAGGTAACTTTCCCCTCCTATTATCATCAGGTGATAATAAAGCCTCATATCTTGCTAATAGATTACTTTCTTGAGCAGTTGTCATGGTTGCCCCACACATGTAAGATACTAGATCAATGGCAATTTTTTTACCTTTGGTCAATATTTTTCCTGTATCCCCATCTCCTTGCCACAGTATGCTATCCCATAGCGGATTTCCTATATCCCAGGGTATTTTATTTAACCTTTTAACAGCCTCTTCCTTTGATATCTTTTTATCTCTTATAATTTTTAAAAATGCCTCTACTATGCATTGCTGAGGCACTGGCTTCCCAAGCAACGAATATTCGCGTATCTGCATTCTATTTTCATCACCCGCTTTAGTTCTATTCTTTAAAGCATCCTTAAACTCATCTATCTCTTTTAATAAAAACTCCCAAGTATCCTTTGCTGCTTTAAAATATTTCCTCTCCAGTTCATCCTTCAATCTTTCACCTGTTAGAATTTTTTTAGACGCTATCTCTTCTATTATTGCCTTTGTGCATTTGTAAATCGTATCAAGTGTGGTGAAGTAACCATCCTTCTTCTTTAAAGAATTGCTTATCCAATTAACTAAATCAATATCGTCTCTCTTTTGGTTAATAACCGTATTTGTTATTTTTCTTGCTATGCTCGCTATAGAGTCATCATCATCGGTGATATAATTCTGGGTAGCACTGGTTGGCTTAGAATATCTATTAAGTTTGGTAAATATATTTCTGGAAGTTCCTACGCTATATGGAAGAAGAATAACAGAAATTATATCCTTAGCCACCGAGAGATTGTTTTCTCCTGAACGAATCTCATCCCCTGTGTTTTTTCTTCCTTCAATAGCATACCTTAATCCTAATAACCTATGCTGTCCATCATAAGGAACTACTAGTATACTACTATCTTTTATAGTTAATATTCCCATTCTTTCGGCTGGTTGGTCATATGCAACGGGTAAATCCCCATATTTTTCGATAGGTTCAAAAACAATTTTTTTCTTTTTTTTGTCTATCTTACTACTAGTATCCGCCTCTTCCAGATATTGAACTCCAACTATTAAAGAGCCAAAAAATCTATCGGCACTTTTATTAGTTAAGTAAGGATATAACCCCTTCTCAACTCTTTTAGAATCCACCGTTCTTTGAGCTCTAGCTTCAATAGAATTCCAGCCAGGTACAATGCTTGGCATTTTTATTAATAATGTCGCATCTTGTGCAGACATTGTAGCCACATAATATGTATGTATCCCCATTTGACCTCTTATCACAGGTAATGTAATTGACATGTTATTAATTTCCTCTTCGGTTAATTATTACTAAATTCACTTTCTATTATACTTTAATTTCTTAATTTTTTTGACAGTATTACTATCAGGCCCCCATTTTTTAATTAGCATACTCTCCAAGTTATGTACCTTTTGCTTATCTAGATAACTCCTTGAATAGTAACAAAAGTACAAATCATCTGAGTATACCTCTCTATCATCAATAAAATCTTTCCCTACACTAGGTTCTCTATCCCAGTGATTTTTTAATCTTTTCTTTAAGCAAACGTCTGCTTTTCCAATATAAAGGCATCGCCAAACACTAATAGCCTCAGGGAAAACCCAAAATGCATAAACCCCAGATAGATTATCAGGTATGCGCCTAACGTTGCCGTAATTAAACTTCATTTTCTCTTTCATTGCTTTATATTATAAGTTAAAGATATACTAGCAGAAAGTGTATTAGAATAAGCCTCCTAGTTTATCAACAACATACTCCTTAAAATATTTATATTATTTATAGTTCTGCATCCCAACTTTTTCCGCCAAAGAATCAAAGAAAGAAATTAATATCCATAAACTTTGATTACTATCTGCCTGCTTTATTAATTCCTTACGGGCATCAGTCCACTCATTCATATCAGATCTGGAGATGCGATCATACGAACTTCCAGCCCTCGTAGCTTCTTCCTCACTTTCATGCAATGGGAAGTTGTTATCATTTACTAATCGTTGGATTTTATTGGAAATATCATAAATGTTCCTCACAGAAACTTCTACGATCTTTCCATCATTGTTTATAAATACTGCTTCAATCATGGTACTACTCCTTTGTATGGTTTATAAAAATTTATTAATAATAAAACGTTAATTATACATTAAAAAATTAATTATGACCATGAAAATTATAGCGCCTGGTTCAAATATCTCCATATAAAATTCTTTAATCATCTTTGCATAGTGACGTTTAATCTGAAGAGGTTTTTTGGTGTCTGCTGACTAACTGAAGTACAATTTTATCAAGGGGAATTATACTATCTCCCATTAAGTAAGTATTCTTCTATTTTTAGGGTAAAGCAATAAAACAGAACGGGCAGAAATATTCAATACAACCGATGACTACAAGGATTGAAATCTCTATAATGTAATATAATAGTGCTACAATGAATGCACTTTTTCAATAACCTTGCTTGCTAAATGAATATGTTAGTTTTAGGGAGTTTGCGTGCGGATAGATATAAGACAATTACAATTAAAGTTTTACTCTAATGAATCATAAGGATTTGGTGTCAGAGTCGGACAAACAATCACGCACCGAGATTATTTTTGACGAAAAGGGATTGTCAAGTGAGAAGATAGATATTCCAGTTATCCTTCATGCACCCAAATCCGGTAAAGGGCATGTTGTTAAATCAATTTATACTGCAACTCGTAGCGAGTTCTTTTTCCTTCATCCAGATCACCCTTTTAATGAGCGAGAAAAAGAACAACTGAAAAAATTATTATTCAGTACAAATTTTGGCGCGATATCACTGGCTAATAAAGATGATGCACCCTCTCACAGCCAGGCGGCTACTCACTCCTTCCGAGATACCCTCTTTTATGTGGCGCCGCGGCGTGGCACTCATTCTCCTTGGTCGAGCAAGACGCAGGATATACTTGAGGATATTTTTCCTTCGTTAAAAGATTGGGATGGTGGAAGATTAATTGAAAAGGGTTATAAATATGCACTTCCTGCTTCATTGAAAAATAATATAGACGAGTTGAAAGGTTCAGTTTGCGATAAGATGACGCAAGAGATATTGTCCGAGCAAGAATTGGAGCGGTATTTTATTGATAGCCATGCCGACAATGATTTAAGGCGTGTCAATATGGATGACCTTGCTGAGCTGCAAGTTGCCAATAGAGAATGGGGTTTGGCGATTAGTGAGGATGAGTTAGAGTATCTGCGGGAGGTTTATCACAAGCTTGAACGCCCTGCTACAGATGCAGAGTTGATGCTGTTTGCGCAACTTAATTCGGAACATTGTCGCCATAAGATTTTTAATGCTGTGATAAGCAGCGACGACTCGGCGGATAAATCTTCAAGCCAGAATGGTCACAGTCCGACAATGTTTGGGCTCATCAAAGAAACCAGTAAAAAATCTCCTGCTGGTTTAGTTTCCGCATATACAGATAATGCGGCTATCTTTGCCACTGCAAAGATATCTGCTTTCAATCGTTATGAGGGAGATAGCTCTAGTGAATATCAGCATAGAGAACAAAAGCGTCATCTAATATTCAAAGCCGAAACACACAATCATCCTACATTTGTGTCACCCTTTCCAGGGGCTGCCACTGGGGTTGGCGGAGAGATAAGGGATGAACTCGCCTGCGGCATAGGAGGTAGAACTAAAGCTGGGTTTGCTGGCTTTAGTGTATCCGACCTGCTGTTGGATAAAAATAATTATACTTGGGAGCAGGATTTTGGTTGCCCTTTTGGCAAGGCATCAGCCCAACAGATAATGTTGGAGGCACCTTTGGGTAGCAGTCACTATGCTAATGAGTTTGGCAGACCTACCTTGGCAGGATACTTTCGCACTCTAAGTTGTGAAAGAGATGGTATCAAATACGGTTATCATAAACCAATTATGCTTGCTGGTGGTTGGGGCGAGATTAGCAACGACCAAGCTATCAAGCCAGAGGAAATTGATGAGGGAGCGCATTTAGTGCTTATGGGAGAACCTGCATTACGAATTGGGATTGGTGGTGGTTCAGTATCTTCCCTTAAAAGTAGCGGCGGCAAGAAGAATGTAGAGTTAGATTTTGCTTCGGTGCAACGTGATAATGCGGAGACGGAAAAAAGATGTGCAGAGGCGATTGAGGCCTGCTCGCGCCAGGGGAAGAAAAACCCAATTATTTTTATACACGACTTGGGAGCTGGAGGGCTCGGCAACGCAGTAGCGGAACTGTTGAAGGATGGCAAATGTGGTGGTGAGGTTGAGCTGCGTGATATTCCTGTTGCGGATCCTTCTATGTCTCCAGCAGAAGTATGGAGTAATGAAAGCCAAGAGAGATTTTTGCTGGCGGTGGATCCAGAGCGTTTGGATGAGTTTGATAAAATCTGCCAGCGTGAGAATGCTCCTTACAAGGTAATAGGTAAAACTAACAAGAGTGGTGAACTGCGTCTGATGCAGCAGGATAATAAGGATAATCGTGAGAATAAAGAAGATAGTCGGGATACCGATGCCATCAACTTGCCCCTTGAAATTCTATTCCCTAAAACACCTAAGGAGATTATCGTCTCTTATGTACCAGTTGAAACTAAGGATTTTGTGGTACCAAACATTAGCGAGATTAGTGAGTATGCAGAGAAGGTGCTGCAGTTGCCAGCGGTGGCAAGCAAGGGCTTTCTAATTACTATTGGTGATAGGTTTGTTGGCGGTCTGACGGCGCGAGAGCAGATGGTTGGTCCCTGGCAAGTGCCAATCAATGATTATGCCGCCACTTTGGCAGATTTTAGCGGGTTTGGTGGTGAGGCGGCGGCAATTGGTGAGCGTACTCCTTTGGCAATCCTCAATCCCAAAGCGGCGGTGCGTATGGCATTGGCAGAGGTAGTAACTAATTTGGCTGCCAGCGGCATAAAGAAACTACAGGATATAAAACTATGTGCTAACTGGATGGCTGCCAGCAATGAGGATGGTCAGATGGCAAATCTCTATGAGGGGGTTAGGACTTTAACTGAAGAAATGTGTCAGGAGTTGGGGCTTGCTATACCGGTTGGCAAGGATTCTTTATTTATGTCTGCCTCCTGGGATAAGCAAAATGTTATATCGCCTCTATCTTTGATAATGAGCGGGCTGGCGCCACTAATAGATGTCAGGTTGGGGGTTGACCCACTATTACAAACCGACACTTATAAAAACATTGATGGCGATAACTCACTATTGCATACCGACACTTATAAAAACACTGGTGCTGACAACTCGCTATTGCAAACCGACACTTATAAAAACACTGGTGCTGACAACTCACTATTACATACCGACACTTATAAAAATATGCTGCCCTCCTTGTGGCTGGTTAGCACACGGCATGGCAGTAATCGTCTTGGGGGTTCGGCGCTGGCACAAGTGATGCAACAATGGGAGGGGGAAACTGCGGACATAGAGTCGCCCAAGGATATTGCCAACTTCTTTTCTTTTGTTAGCGATGCAGTGCACGATAAGTTATTGCTTGCCTATCATGATGTGTCGGATGGCGGGT
Organism: Gammaproteobacteria bacterium; assembly: GCA_965207945.1. GTDB lineage: Bacteria > Pseudomonadota > Gammaproteobacteria > CBDBNL01 > JAAOII01 > JAAOII01. The sequence continues at coordinate 69,728 of OZ242303.1, read as the reverse complement.
TATGGACAACGTTAAGTGAAATGGCTTTTGCTTCCAATTGCGGGCTATCCATTGATTTAACTGGGATGATGAAACAACAGCAGAATGAGTATACCGCCCTATTTGGTGAAGAGGCAGGTGCTGTTATCCAAGTGGCGCCCGAGAATGAGAGTAAGGTATTAGAGCGTGGAAAGCAACATAATTTAGTTGTGCATAAGCTTGGCGTCCCCATTGATAAAGATAGGATAGAAATTAGCTGTGCTGGACGGACTCTGATAGATAAAAAGATGAGTGCAATGCGTTCGTTGTGGAACAAGGTTTCAGATAATATACGTGAACTCAGGGATGATAATCCACAGTGTGTTAAACAGGAAGCGCTCCTAATAGAAGATTTTAACTATAAAGGAATTCAAGAGAATATTAAGTTTGATATGGCGGGGAAATATAATAGCTATAACAGCATAAAGCTGCTAAACAAAAGCCGTCCTAAGGTTGCAATTTTGCGCACACAGGGAGTGAATAGTAATATAGAAACCGCTCTTGCCTTTCATAATGCGGGTTTTGAGGCGGTGGATGTGCATATAAATGACCTCAAAAAAGATGGCTCCGATAAATTGAAGGATTATAAAGGGGCAGTTTTCTGTGGCGGCTTTACTTACGGCGATGCTTTGGGCGCTGGAGTTGGTTGGGCGGCAAGCATTCTATATAATCCCAAACTTAAAGAAGAGTTTCAGCAATTCTTTCAACGCAAGGATACCTTTACGCTGGGGATATGCAATGGTTGTCAGGTGCTGTCTCGCCTACAGGAGATTATTGAAGGGGCGGATTGGAATTGCCGCTTCCAGCGTAACGAATCACGTAGGTTTGAAGCACGTACGGTTATGGTGAAAATATGCAAATCACCAAGTATATTTTTTACAGGCATGGAAGGTAGCGTTATACCAATTGCTTCGGCACATGGTGAAGGCATGGCAACTTTTAGCAGGAGCAAGGACGGCGAACAGGCGCTTAACAAGAAACGAGCAGCAATGGTTTATACAGACGGACAGGGAAATGATAATCCCGCTTATCCGCTCAATCCCAATGGTTCTGAGCATGGCATTGCCGGTATGACATCCAAAGATGGCAGGGTTACGCTATTAATGCCGCATCCAGAAAGGACGTTAAGAAGAGTGAATCAGTGCTGGCATGATAAATCCGCCACAGCCATACAAAGAAAAGCGGAGGTGGCAACCTCTTATATAACCCCTTGGCAAGCAATGTTTTACAATGCCAGGTTGTGGGTGGATTGATAAGTATTTATAAATAGTGGGCCCGGTAGGACTCGAACCTACGACCAATGGATTATGAGTCCACTGCTCTAACCGACTGAGCTACAGGCCCGCGTAAATTGATTATTCTATTTTATGGGATTTAGGCAAGTTTTGCAATAACTTATTCCCTAAATTCTTTTATTGTTTCAACATTAGCTAAATTATTCAGGCGGCGCAGGGCACGGGATTCTATCTGTCTAATTCTTTCACGGGTTACCGAAAGTTGGCGGCTAATCTCATCCAATGTATAGTCGCTATTGGTTTCCAAGCCAAATCTCATACTCAACACCTTTGCCTCTTTCTCGGGTAAAGAGCTAATTGCTTTATGCATCTCGGTCTTTAGGTTTGTCTTTAGAGTTGTTTCATAAGGAGATAGGGTTTGGGTGTCTTCAATAAAATCCTTCAAACTTGCGTCCTCCTCATCTCCCACTGGGGTCTCGGTAGAAATTGTCTCTTTAGCAATTTTCAGCATGCGGTGGATTTTATCTTCTGGCAATTCCATCTCCACTGCGAGTTCTTGCGGAGTTGCTTCTCTCTGATATTTCTGCATGGCGGTTCTTTGCAGACGGCTGAGTTTATTCATTGTCTCTATCATGTGGACGGGCACCCGTATAGTGCGCGCTTGGTCGGCGATAGAGCGGGTAACTGCTTGTCTTATCCACCAAGTAGCATAAGTAGAGAACTTGAATCCTCTTTTATATTCAAACTTATCCACTGCCTTCATCAATCCAATATTGCCTTCTTGGATTAAGTCCAGCAATTGTTGTCCGCGATTAGTATATCTTTTAGCAATTGAGATAACCAACCTTAAATTTGCCTCTACCATTTTCTTTTTATCCTTATCTGCTTGGCGATTCGCGGTGAGAATATTCTTAGTCAATTTCTTAATCATATCTAACGGCATATTACATACCATGACTACCATAAGCAAATCACTGGCTGCATCTTCAAGTTCTTTCAGATGTTTTTCAATTATCTTCGCCTTAGGTCCAGTGCGTTTTGCCAGAGAGGTAAAATAGCGAGGAGTGGATATTACCTTTTCGTGAATAAGTTCTTTGTCGTAGCCCGCCTTGCCAACTGCTATGTTTTCTATAACCTCTTCCGCCTTATAAATAGAACGCAATAGGTTTTCTGCATTTAAAATTAGCTCCTCATAGTAATGGGGCTGCAGTTTCATCAAAGAAAGAGTGCGGCTCAGGTGCTCTTGTTTTTTCCGAGCTACCTTACCCAGAGCATCGCCATTTTGATAAGATAGTTTGGCTGCCTTGAGTTGTCTTTCCAAGCGAGTCATTATATCGTTCATATCGCTGCGCAGCTTCTTCATGCGTTGGCTGATATTGCTGCGGCGCTTCTGCACCGAAACACTCTTGGGCATGTTCTTCTTTACTTCAGCTATCTGAGCTGTCATATCTACTTCATCTTCACGATAAAGCGCCATGCACACCTCATTAAATTTACCTTTGGCTTTATGAGCTGCATTATGGCTATCAACTACTTTCTGAACTTCGTAGTGAAAATAAGCCAGCTGCCCCATCACACTACGCATATTGTGTTCTATCCTTTTGGCTAAGGTTAATTCTTCTTCACGATCCAGCAGAGCATGAGAACCCATCTGGCGCATATACATTTTTATTGGAGCGCTTATTGCCCCTCTGCCTGGTCCAGTTAATTCCTCGGGGCTTAGGTGGTCCATATCATCTATACTCCCTGCCAAGAAATTTCCGCTTGAAGGAGCATCCCCTAAACTATCTGCATCTACTTTTACGTCCGAGCTTGAATCATCATCGTCATACAAGCCGCTAACGTTATAATCCAAATCGCTTTCACTTTCGTCTTTAACGTCAACATCATTAGAGCGCAGCCCTTCGGCTATATGGGAAGTGAGTTCGGTTACATTGATATCTTCATGGTCTTCCACTATATCTGCAATGCATTGGTCTATATCATCGTTGCCAATCTTGCCTGCTTCTTTTCCTTTGGCTATTAGCTCTTCCAACCTGGCGCTAATTTTATAATCATCAAACCCCTTGCCTTTAGTTGTTGATGAATCTTGCGATGTCTTTTTACTGGTAGCTGCTTTCTGGTTTGATGCAGTAATTTTAGCTTTTGTTTTTCCTTTAGTTGCTGGTTTAGCTGATACGCTTTTACTGGCTTTCTTTCCCGTTTTATTTCCCGTTTTATTTAAAGCGTCTGCCGTTTTTATTACTCTCGTCTCTTCCGCTTTGTTTGCGGTTGTTGTAGCTGTAGATAACATTTTTGTCCCCTCTTTATGTTTAGTATTAGATTTATTGCGTGATGTCAGCTTTGACCCTGACTTTAATTTGGTTGATGATTTAGCGGATGGCTTGGCTGATGGTTTAGCAGCTGCCTTGGTGACGGGTTTTGCCTTCTTATTAGCTGTAGTTGAAGGTTTGCTCGTCTTGGATGGACTTGATGCACTCTTCTTAGAAACAACTGCTTTAGGTGCTGCTGACTTGGGCTTAGCTGACTTAGTTCCCTTCGCTGTTCCCTTCGCTGGCTTGGAAGAAGCGGAAGCAGCTGGTTTTGCTTTTTTAACCGCAACTGGCTTGGCTTGCTTGCTTAACGGCTTTGACGCCCCTGATGGCTTTACTGCCTTTGACGACGACTTTAGCACTTCTGATGCCTTCAATGTTTTTGCTGTTGCACTTTTACGCGCAACCTTTGCAATCTTTATTGCGGGTTTTGTAGCGGAGTTTCCAGAGGATTTGCCCGCATCTTTTTTAGGCGGCTCTGCTGCTTTTCCGCTTGTCTGTTTATCAATCATTTATGTATTTAATGTAAAGGGTGCCGATTGGGGTATAATTATACCACATTACACAGTTATTTATAGATCTTTATGCTTCAATTACAAGTGATTAGAGCAATAATAATCCAAAATTTCCGCAAATAATGTCTAACTATGCTTAACATTGCCTCACATTTATAAAGTTTTCCCTATAATACATATATGGTAAAGATTGAAGGCGATGCCTACACATTTGATGACCTCCTCCTCATACCGAATTATTCAGCGGTTCTTCCTAACGAGGTAGAAACCCAAACACGACTAACTAAAAACATATCACTGAGCATACCTTTTCTCTCTGCAGCTATGGACACTGTAACAGAATCGGCTATGGCAGTAGCTATGGCGAGAATGGGAGGCATAGGGGTAATACACAGAAATACCAGCATTGAAAAGCAAACGCAGGAAGTGATAACAGTAAAGAAACACGAAAGCGTTATAGTGCGGACTCCCATAACAATTCACAGTGATGCCTCCATAGAGGAGCTGCGCAATATCACTGAACGTCACGGAATATCTGGGGTGCCAGTGTTGGATAAGGATTCCCACAAATTGGCTGGCATAGTAACTTCACGCGATTTTCGTCTTGAAAAGGACCCAGCAAAAAAGGTGGCAGACCTAATGACTCCTTTTAGCAAGCTAATAACTGCCTCAGAGAATGTATCTCCTGCTAAAGCGCGCAAGCTTATGTATGACAATCGGATTGAAAAAATTCTATTGGTTAAACAAGGCAACACTCTATGCGGCATGATGACACTAAAAGATGTAGAGTATGATAAAAGATACCCGCTGTCTAACAAAGATGAGCATGGACGGTTGCGAGTTGCAGCATCAATTGGGACAGATGCTCATAACATTGAGAGAACAGAAGCCCTAATCGCCGCTGGCACTGATGTCATAGTGCTGGATACAGCTCATGGCCACTCACAAAAAGTTATCAATGCTGTGCAAGAATGCCGCCAACGATTTTTGAATATCCCCATAATTGCTGGCAATATAGCGACTGGTGCCGCCGCATTAGCTTTGGCAAAAGCCGGCGCAGATGCAGTTAAAGTTGGCATAGGACCAGGGACAATATGTACTACGCGAATGATTAGTGGAGTAGGAGTTCCCCAGCTAACCGCCATAGCGGATGCTACCAAAGCACTAAAATCTAAATATCCGCATGTAACCGTAATAGCTGATGGAGGAATTCGTTATTCTGGCGATATAACCAAAGCACTCGCGGCAGGAGCCGACACAGTTATGATAGGCAGCTTGCTGGCTGGCACAGACGAAGCTCCAGGCGAGGTGGTTCTGCGTCAGGGCAGATCCTATAAAACATATCGCGGCATGGGCTCATTAGGGGCATTTAGAGATGGCTCCAAAGACCGCTATTTCCAAGATGATTATGAACCAGACAAATTAGTGCCCGAAGGGGTTGAAGGCATAGTCCCAAGTCGTGGAGCAGTTAATATAGTGGTGGGGCAGCTGACTGGCGGTTTGTGTTCGGGCATGGGATATTTGGGTGCTAAAAATATTGAAGAATTGCAAAAGAATGCTAAGTTTGTCCGCGTCACCGCCGCAGGAATGCAGGAAAGTCACGTTCATGATGTGCGGATAACTGGCGAAGCACCAAATTATCAGCGCGAATAATCCCCTGGAATAATCTACTGTTTGAGCGACAAACTTATTTATTTGCTTGAACGCTATTTAAATGTCTAAACAAGTCAGCATAAACATTGCGCTCCAGGATTTATCTGTATTATCGGCTGGCAAATTAATCTATCATTGCCAAGCATCAACCGCAGCTAATGGCGCTGGCAATAAGATGAATTCTTTTTGCACTCCTCTTGGCGAGCATGTTATTCGCGCTAAAATAGGCGCCAATCTGCCTGCTGGAGCGGTCTTGGTAGGGCGTAGATGGACTGGCGAGATATGTGATGCAGAACTTTACAATAAATCCCCAGAACGTGATTGGATTCTAACGCGGATTTTATGGTTAAGCGGATGTCAGGTGGGCTATAACCGTTTTGGCGAGGTTGATACTATGAAAAGGTATATTTACATACACGGTTCGCCAGAGCCAGTGGATTTATCCGTTCCCAATTCACGCGGTTGCATAAGGGTTTCCAATGAGGATGTAATAGCATTGTTTGATATGTTAGATCCAGGAACAAGCGTGAATATTATTAAATAGCCATGCCGTTCATTTACAATCATTCATTTATAATCATTCATTTATAATATAGGTACTTTGAAAACTTATATTATAGAATTATAGAACCATGATCATAAAACCATGAAAGCCCTACTATCTTTACTGCTGCAACCCACCACTTTAGCTTTTGTTGGAGTTTTGTTGGGGCTGCTCGTTCTAATTTTTAGACGCAGAGCTGCTATATGGCTAATTGTTGTGTCCTTGATGCAATTATGGTTTTTTGCCTTACCACCAGTAGCTGGATTCTTGGCATATAGCTTAGAAAAAAATGTCCCTCATTATAATCAGTTACAAGCATCTAACACAACACAAAACTTTGATTATGTGATAGTGATGGGTGGTTCTAATTCTAGTAAGAATAAAAATTCTCGCACAGATGCGCTTAACGATGCTTCATTGCGGCGCGTATTGGAAGGAGTAGCTATAATGAAGCAACAAAAAAACGCTTATCTCATAGTAAGCGGGGGCTTCAAACATGGCGATATAAGTCATGCTGATACTCAAAAAGCAGCGGCTATTGAACAAGGGCTTGAAGAATGGCAAATTATTATTAACCCAAATGCTTTTGATACACAAAGTGAACTGCGCGGCATCTCGCAAATAGTGAATGCTGGCAGCAATATTCTTATAGTAAGCACGGCAACTCATATTCCTCGCGTCAAGGTATGGGCAGAGCATTATGGGATGATTCCTCTATATAGTGGGGTTGGATATGTAGGTTGGGTAGGAGAAGCTAATATTCCATACGATCTTATTCCGCGGGTAGATAGTTTAAAAGACAGCAACACGGCTCTGCATGAATATTGGGGCATGCTGTATGCCTACATCCTAATCTTAAAACAACAGTTCTATCCTGCCAAATAAAACTCAATTGGATGAGGCAGTAGCTGTCCTAAATAGGGGAGGGATTATTGCATATCCTACTGAAGCAGTTTGGGGTTTGGGCTGTGATTTTGAGAGTTTATCTGCAGTTAGTAAATTACAGAAAATAAAAGAACGTCCAAGCAACAGGGGGGTTATCAAGGGATTTATATTAGTAGCCGGCAATTGGAGAGAGTTTGCCACATATTTACCAAACATCAACCAAGAGGATATTAACAAGATAAGCGCGGCAACAGTTCATCCCTGCACTTGGTTGGTTGAAGATAAAGCAGGCAATATTCCCGCCGTAGTCAAGGGTGGGAGTAATATCCGGGGGGGGAGTAACAAAGTTGCTATTCGCATATCACATCATCCAGTAGTATCCTTGCTTGCTAAAGAATTTGGCAAGCCATTAGTATCTACCTCTGCCAACATATCTGGGCATCCCCCCGCTTTAGATAGTGCTTCAGTTAAAGAATATTTTGGTGAGCAGGTGGATTATATTGTCCCAGGAGATATAGGCAATGCTGCTGCTGTATCAGATATTCGCGACCTTAGCAGCGGTGAATTCCTCAGAAAAGAATCCAAATAATACTGCGCTGCTATAACCAATCTCTTTTTTGGAGAAATTTCTGCAAGACGGCTTCATCACTATCTTTGGCGGCATTATCTTTGGCAGCGCTATCTTCAGAGGAATCACGCTTATATTTCCAGCTGACCAAAGGCGGCAAGGACATCAATATAGATTCGCTACGTCCTCCTGACTGCAAGCCAAACAAGGTCCCTCTGTCATATAGCAGGTTAAATTCAACATAACGGCCACGCCTATATAGCTGAAACTCTCTTTCCTTCTTGCCAAAATTCTCTCCTGAATCTTTGCCTAAATTAACACGCAGACGTCTTTGTGTTAATGCTATATAAGTATTAACATAACACTGCCCTACTTCTTTAACAAACTCTAAGCAACGTTGCGCATCCCAGCGGTTAAAATCATCAAAGAATAATCCTCCTATGCCACGGGTTTCGTTGCGATGCGGCAAGTAGAAATAATCATCGCAGTTCTTTTTTAGCTCGCCATATAGATTCTTATCAAATTTATCGCAGACGTCTTTTGCCGCTTGATGCCAGAAGATGCAATCCTCTTCTTCTATGTAATATGGAGTTAAATCAAAACCACCGCCAAACCACCAGCCGTTAGTCACCTTCTCGGTAGAGGGGCTGGCATTATGCTCCGCATCATCTAACGAGAATATTCTTAAGTTGGCATGACTTGTTGGTACAGAAGGATTAAGTGGATGGATAACTATTGATATGCCGCATGCTTTGTAGGGCTTGCCGGCTAGTTGTGGATTTCTGCTGCTGGCTGCAGGAGGAAGCTTGGTAGATGCTATGGTGGAAAAGTTTACTCCTGCTTTTTCCCATACTTTGCCGCCTTCTAAAACATTGCTGCATCCGCTCCCTAAACGTGATTGCCACTCATCCTGCACAAACGAGGCGGTGGAATCCTCAAATTCCTCTAACGCTTCTCTTATCTGTTGCTGCAGTTGAAGGAAATATTCTTCGGCTTGATTAAATAATGTCATAGTAGAATTATATAACAAAATTAATTATGCGGGAGTGGCTCATTTATACATCAGCTGTAATTCACCTGTAATTTATCTGGAACTCATCTATCAAAATCTCGTCTATAGCTTAATGCCTCAGCAAGATGTTCTTTGCCTATATGTTCTGCATCCGCTAAGTCCGCTATGCTGCGCGCTACTCTCATGCAACGATGGACTCCTCGCATTGACAAACCCATTTTTTCAATGGCGCTTTTCATAAGGACTAACGCTGAGCTAGTTGCTGATTTCTCAGCTGCATTAGAGCTTGCGGCAGAGGCGGCAGATAAAGAACAATGCAGTTCGGTTTCGGCTGCGTTTAATCTTGCATTAATCTTGCCGCTACGTTGTATCTGTTTAGTCCGTGTTTTGCTAACCAGTTCTTTTGTTTGGTTGTGTTCCATAAGGGCAGCAGCGTTATTGTCAGCTGTTTCATTGGCAGTAGAATTGTTAGAAATAAAAGCATCCTCATATTTTATTAGCGGTACTTCAACTTGCATGTCAATCCTATCCAGCCAAGGGGCGGAAAGCTTACCATGATATGCAGCTATTTTGTCGGGAGTGCAACGACACTCCTTGTAAGGATTGTTCAAGTTACCACAAGGACAAGGATTCATTGCCGCCACTAGCTGAAACTTGGCGGGGAAAGTGGACTGATGAGCAGCGCGGGATATAGTTACCATGCCACTTTCCAACGGTTGGCGCAACACCTCCAAAACATTGCGGGTAAACTCGGGCAACTCATCCAAAAATAATACGCCATTATGTGCCAGTGATATCTCCCCTGGCTTAGGAAAAGAACCGCCGCCAACAATTGACGCCGCAGTTGCCGTGTGATGCGGAGCGCGAAAAGGACGTTGCTTTAATTGAAGTGATGGTGTGTTTTTATTGGTGCCACCAAATTCGCCCAACTCACCAAGTTCTTTGAGCGCCAAAGAATGAATACATAATACCTCCAAGTATTCTTCATCCGTAAGTGGAGGCAACAAATATGGCAACCTCGTTGCTAACATTGTTTTGCCGCTACCTGGCGGTCCGCTCATCAAGATATTATGCCCACCCGCTGCGGCTATCAATAAAGCACGCTTGGCTTTTTGCTGACCTTTAATGTCGCTAAGTTTTAGAGCGGCTGTGTCTAACTTTAGAGCCGATTCTCCATCAGCAAGAGATTGGGGAACGAGCACATTTAATTCTCTACTGCGGTTTAAATGTGCCACCACTTCAATCAAACGAGAAGCAGGCAAGCAGCTAATTTTTTGTAGCAGCGATGCTTCACCTATATTACCCTTGCTGATAAATACCGACTTGTCCATAGCATTGGCGGCAACTATAGCGGGGATTATTCCGCGAATGGGGAGTATTTCACCAGATAAAGCCAACTCTCCCATAAACTCGTAATTGTGCAGCTGCCTTTGATTAACCTGTTTGGATGCAGCCAATATGCCTATAGCTATGGCAAGGTCTAACCCACCACCGCCTTCTTTAGGTAAGTCGGCTGGCGCCAAGCTAATCGTTACTCGGCGATTGGGGAAAGTGAAACCAGAATTGATAATAGCGCTGCGCACTCTTTCGCGGCTTTCATTCACTGCCTTCTCTGGCAAGCCAACCAGATTGAAGCGGGAAAAGCCAGGGCTAAGATGAACCTCCACTCGCACTGCGGGTGCCTCCATGCCAAACTTAGTGCGGGCGGCAACTATGCTCAAATTCATTATTATTAATTGTTAATTATTTATTATTTATAAGGCGAATATTGTTCGCCCCTATTAACTCTTTATATTGGCAAAATCATAAATTTCAAGGATAGGACGCGCTGAATGTTTATATTGTTATATGCAGTTAATCTGGTTATAATACTATACAACTAATTATTACAAGGTAAATTATTATGAGTAACACTAATAGAGGAGTTGTGTATATGGGACCAAATAAGGTTGAAGTTCAATCTATTGATTTTCCCACACTTAGCTTAGGTAAGCGCCAATGTCAACACGGCGTGATTCTTAAGGTTATCACAACTAATATATGCGGCAGCGACCAACACATGGTTCGCGGGCGCACCACTGCTCCACAAGGTCTGGTCTTAGGCCATGAAATAACTGGAGAAGTTATAGAATGCGGCAAAGACGTAGAGTTCTTAAAAAAGGGCGATATTGTCTCAGTGCCGTTTAATATTGCATGCGGCAGATGCCGTAATTGTAAAGAAGGTAATACTGGTATTTGCTTGAATGTAAATGAAGGTAGAGCTGGCGCTGCTTATGGCTATGTTGACATGGGCGGCTGGGTAGGAGGACAGGCAGAATATGTTATGTGTCCTTATGCTGATTTTAACCTGCTGAAGTTTCCTGATAAGGAACAGGCAATGGAAAAAATCAGGGACTTGACTTTACTATCAGACATCTTCCCCACTGGTTTCCACGGCGCTTATTCCGCAGGAGTAGGACCGGGTTCCACCGTTTATGTGGCAGGAGCTGGTCCCGTGGGGCTTGCTTGCGCTGCATCTTGTCATCTGCTTGGCGCTGCTGCCGTTATAGTGGGTGATATGATAGATGAGCGTCTTGCTCAAGCCAAATCATTTGGTTGCGAAACCATTGACTTGCGCCAAGATGGCGACATAGAAGATCACCTGGAAAGAATCCTTGGTGTCCGTGAAGTGGATAGCGCCGTTGATTGTGTTGGCTTTGAAGCCAGATGTCATGGTCATAATCACGCTGTGGAACAACCAGCAACTGTGCTGAATACTGTAATGAGTATCACCAGGGCTGGCGGCGCCATTGGCATCCCAGGGCTTTACGTTACAGAAGATCCAGGCGGCGTTGATAAAAATGCCCAAACTGGCACCTTAGCAATGCGCTTAGGGCTGGGCTGGGCAAAATCTCATGCTTTTTATACGGGACAATGTCCAGTAATGAAGTATCATCGCAATCTTATGAATGCGATTCTTTATGACAAAATTGATATTGCAAAAGCTACCAATGTGCAGCTTATATCCCTTGATGAATCAGTTCAAGGATATAAGGACTTTGATAAGGGCGCTGCAATGAAGTTTGTTATAGATCCACATGGTGTCGTAGCTGCCTAATTAATATAGGGCGAGCCATGCTCGCCTCATGACCAATTAGGCATTATTGTTTATAGATGTTGGTTAAGGATGAAAGTTGACTTTATCCTTAACCTCATCTAATTTTTTTATGTTAAATTAATAGAGGTTTATTATGTTTACACTATCAAACGTTAATTATATTTCGGCAGCGGTTGCTGCAATTGTTGCTTGGTTTTTCGGCGCTCTTTGGTATAGCCCATTATTGTTTTGGGATATATGGTCTGCCAACAATAATATACAAGATCCTTTGACGTATCCGATACTGTCAATGGGAGTTAGCTTAATAGGCAATTTTGTTGTTGCGGTTAGTATAGCTGTCATAAGCAATGTTTTGGGGATATCTAGTTTCAGGAATGGATTCTTTCTTAGCTTATGGATAGGGCTTGGCATCCTAGGAGTTAGTATGGTGAGTGGATATATGTTCCTTGACATGTCATGGCGATCAATGGGGGTGGATGTGTTGTTTGTTTACAGCAAAATACTGATTTATTGTATTTTTGCCGCTATCTGGCGCACAAAAGAAGCATAAACATAAACTCGTTAATTAAGCTTTCTGCAATCTTGTTTGTATTTTAGATAATACCAAGCAGCTAACATAACGGATATTGCCAAAGACGGCAGTAGCACATAGTCCAAGTATGGGATTATGAGACCAATTCCTAAGAATCCTAAAACTATCACCAATATAGGAGTCCAACAACAAAGAGCAAATAAAATTATTGCCGCGATTGAAGAATAGAGTTTCTTCAGGGATGGTTTGGTTACAGGTTGTTTCATGTAGTTGATTATACTATATTCAAATCATTTTCTGGGTGGGCACAGCCCACCCAGCGGGCGGAGCGCAGGCAGCGGGCGGGCGTAGCGCGGCTCCGCCCCTACAACAGCAGCAACAATAACTTTTTTATAAATTAATTGCAAAAATTGCATTATTTGTGGTAACATATCCCTATCATACTTATCGGTATGAGATTGTGGTGAAACTTATCGGGATCACTAAAGAAGCCGCAGCTCTTGGTTTATCAATCATTGAAGTGATGGCTCTTGTCGGAATAGACACAATCCCAGAAAATAGTTAATGAACGATTCCCTGTTTATCAGCGATGTTCATATTTTTTTGATTGTCCGGCTCTTTTGTTTTCCCCTTCACTTTATAACGGCAGCTATTTAATAGATGCTTTATCGTGCTTTCACCCTTAATTGCAGGAATTGCAGTTGAATTGCAATTGCAATTATTATGTATGGAAATTAACGAAACATAAACTTAATTATGGAAATGTTATCAGGCGGTGATATGGTAGTGCGAGCTCTAGCAGACCAAGGAGTTAAATACGTATATGGCTATCCCGGCGGTGCCGCGTTGCACATATACGATGCTTTATTTAGACAAGATAAGGTTCAGCATATTTTAGTGCGGCATGAGCAGGCAGCCACTCACATGGCGGATGGCTTTGCGCGCGCCACAGGAAAAGCAGGGACGGTTTTGGTAACCTCAGGACCTGGCGCAACCAATGCGGTAACTGGCATTGCAACTGCCTATATGGATTCTATTCCTATGGTAGTTATATCCTGTCAGGTGCCTTCCACTTTAGTTGGGCAAGATGCCTTTCAAGAAACCGATATGATTGGCGTGTCTCGCCCTATTGTTAAGCATAATTTTATTATTCATGACCCTGCGGATATTCCCAAAGTCATCAAGAAGGCGTTCTTTATAGCCGAAAGCGGCAAGCCAGGACCTGTTGTAGTGGATATACCAAAAGATAAAACAGATGCGGCATTTAAGTTTCCTTATGAATATCCAAAAGAAATTGCGATGCGTTCCTATAACCCAGTTAAGAGCGGACATAGCGGACAAATCAAGCGGGCAGTAGATGCCTTGAAAAGCGCCAAACGGCCCGTGGTTTATAGCGGCGGCGGGGTTATCTTGGATGGCTGTTCTGCAGACCTGCGCCAACTGGTGGATTTATTGGACGCCCCCATCACTAACACCCTTATGGGGTTGGGCGCTTACCCCGCCACGGATAAGCGCTTCCTTGGCATGTTGGGGATGCACGGCACCTATACCGCCAACATGGCGATGCATAATAGCGATTGTATTCTGGCGTTGGGTTCGCGCTTTGATGATAGAGTTACCAATAATACCAAAATGTTCTGTCCTCAGGCAAAAATCATTCATGTGGATATAGATGCAGCCAATATTTCCAAAACCGTTAATGCGCATGTTCCCATAGTGGGTCCTGTTAAGCAGGTTATCCGTCAGATGATTGAACAGCTGAAAGAGAAGAAGTTTAAGCCAGATGATAAACTACGCAAAGCTTGGTGGTCTGACATTGCGGCATGGCGCAAGAAAGCCCCGTTGGGATATGAGAAGGCGGCAGCAGATGCCTTAATGAAACCGCAGCAGGCGGTGGAAATTCTTTATGAGGCGACTAAGGATTTAGATGCAGTTATTACTTCCGATGTGGGGCAGCATCAAATGTTTGTTGCTCAGTATTATCATTTTGATAATCCAAACCGCTGGATTAACTCGGGCGGCTTGGGAACTATGGGTTTTGGCTTTCCTGCGGCTATGGGCGCTTATTTTGCTTTGCCAAAGAATCCAATATTCTGCGTAACTGGTGAAGGAAGTATTCAAATGTGTATTCAGGAAATGTCTACTTGCCGCCAATATGGAATTCCCGTTAAGATATTCAATATTAATAACCAGTCCTTGGGGATGGTGCGTCAATGGCAGGATATGCAATATGAAGGGCGACATTCAAATTCTTATATGGAGTCCTTGCCGGACTTTATCAAACTGGCTGAATCCTACGGACATAAAGGAATTAAGGTTACCAAAGCAAAAGATCTGGCGCCGGCAATAAAAAAATCTTTAACTGATTATGCTGATGACCTGGTATTCTTGGATGTTTATGTTGACACTAAAGAACATGTGTATCCGATGCACATCAAAGACCATGCCATAAACGAAATGTGGATCAACAAAGATAAGAGGACACCCTTATGAGTGACGAAAATATTAAAAGACATATCATTGGTTTGTTGTTAGAGAACGAGCCAGGAGCACTTTCGCGTGTTGTTGGGCTTTTCTCCCAGCGTGGCTATAACATAGAGAACTTAACCGTTGCTCCTATGCATGACAAGTCGTTGTCGCGCCTTACCCTTACCACCTTTGCTTCTGCGGATATTATTGAGCAGGTTGCCAAACAGCTGAATAAAATAGTGCCGGTATACAAGGTGATTGAATTGTCTGAGGTAGAGCATGTTGAGCGCGAAGTTATGTTAGTTAAGCTGCGCGCCCAAGGAGAGTTTCGCGCTGAAGTGATGCGCCTTGCCGATATATTTGGCGGCAGAGTAATTGATACTACCGCCTCAACATATTTGGTGGAGATGACTGGGCGCTCAAACAAGCTGGACGCCTTTTTGGAGACGTTAGATGATTCGCGCATATTAGAGATGTCGCGTAGTGGTGTAGTTGGAATAACCCGTGGAGTTAAAGGACTCACCATAGAACCCCAGGGGGATTGATAGAAGAGGATTGATAAAAGGGGGGTTATAACAAAAGTTTTTGTCGCGGGCAGAAATTTAAATTAAAATTTGGAAAAAACAATTAATTTAATATTGACTTATAATTTTTATCCTTATAATTGTTTCTGTTGCTTTATCCAAAAGCGCATGCTGATGGATTAAATTAATAAATGCGGATTGCAAGTTACAAATTTAGCGTCCGCAATAATAATGATGGCAACAATAATAATAATTTAACTATAAGGATAAACCCATGAACTATAAAAGTGAATGGGTGTGTGAAACAACAAAGGGAGAGATATTAAAGGGGATAATATTACGGGGAATAATATTCAGAAGAATAGCATTAAGGACGCTACTATTAAATAAGCTATTCTTGCTCGCGGTGCTTGTAAGCTGCAGCGAAGAAACTTCAAGAGCTCAACTACAACCACCAACTACACCGCCAGTAATACCTGCGAATCCAATTGTTGGAACTGCAGTCCTCGGTCTGGTTAGCAATGCCAGAGTGGATGCCTATCTTATTGCTACAGAAAGTCAGGCGCAACAACATAAAGAATGCTCCACCGACAGCAAAAATAAAATAGGCAGTGGCGCTACCGATAATAACGGCTACTTTAATCTCACACTTAATCTAAATTCAGGATATGTACTATTTGTTTTAAGTGGTGGTTCTTATACAGAAGAAGCAACCAACCAACAAGTATATCTAACTGATAATCAAAAATTATATGCGGTGCATCATTATCATGGCCGCGAAACAAAAGACCAAGAAGAGATAGAAAATATAATCATATCTCCTTGGTCTCATCTAATGACAGGAATGTTTTGTTATATGACGGGAAGTCGCGGCAGGTCATCCGCAAGCTCGCCTGCAATATCCCCCGCAAACTCAATGATTAATACCAGTGCCTTTATTACTAACTGGCTAGGATTTGACCCTCGTTATGTTAACTATAAGGATCCAACAGATGCCAAGAATAATCGCGCTGATTTAACCTTTGATGAAGGAGTAAAACTGGGTTTCCTGAATTCGGCAATAAGTGAACTAACCAAAGAATGGTCGGCTACAGATGAGGTAACCCCCCACGCAACTATTAATTCTATCTATTTAGCGCAACTAATGTATGAAGACATTAACAATGATGGCTCTTTGGATGGCAGGGGTGCCAAGGGTCCACTGCATATCGTCCGCAAGGTTTCAAATGTTCCACTTAATGCTGCCACCTATCGCTTAAGCATACCGCAACAGATGCTGAATTTTTTTGACAGCAACGAGAACAATCAAATTAAAGATAATGGGCGTGGCATTCTATATCTGCTTGCCGACAGCATAAATAGCAACAAACATCCTCAAGTATTCCAACAACAAAAATCTCCTCCACTAGACATGCTTGCTCCTCAGGTTGAATGGATAGCGCCAAACACCAAAAGGTTAACTGGTGCAGTTAATATATCTTTGCGAGTTAAAGATTTTTCAGGAGTTGAACAGGTAACTTTTTATGCAACCTCATCACGTGCTGCATCACAAAATAGAGAACAAGCAATAGACGACACCTATACTTTCGTTGTTGATACTCGTCCTGATGGCAGTGGTGATTTTGATTATCGCGTTACAACTGTGGATATCCTTGGTAACGAACAGACGATTAATTTCCCTGTGACGCTTATAAATGAACCTCCTATTATTGAGATAGCTGCTCCCGACATAAATAATAGCAGCAACAATGCCAGAACCACTAAGAGCACATATTTATTGGAAGCTCATTTCAGCAAAATAGTCCCCGCGCAAAATATTGCGGACGCGGCATGCTCCCTTAATGATGAACAAAACTTTGATGCCATCATCAATAAAGAGGAGAGCATTGCTTCTTGCGCAGTAGTCCTGCCACACAATGGAATCCATCATATTGAGATGAAACTATGTGATGATAATAATCTGTGCAACACGCGTGGACATAATGTTTTGTTTGATGATGAACCCCCTGTGATAACGCCCATCAACGAACAAGAATCTTACCAGCGCAATGTGAGTGTTTCGTTCTTGATTAGCGATACAACATCAAGCATTCTCCAACCAGTTACTTGGACAGCAATTGGCAATGGGGAAACTATGAGTGGCGTCGCTCAGCAGCTTCCTGTAGAGGGGACATATCAGGTGTTCTTTGATGCAGCCCGTTTCGGTAATAGTCCCGTTAGGTTAACTATCAAGACACGTGATAGCTTAAAAAATATGGCTACTCGCAGCCAAACTTATCAGGTGTTCAACCAGCCACCCACTGTACTGTTAGTGTCTACACCCAAATTTAACCAGGATATTTATAATACCATATTTGAAGTTGAAGAAAACTCTTACACCAATATAAAAGTTTGGTGTCGGCTTGCACCGTCCATCATATTCCAAGTAGGCACCTACCAAAAAGCCCAAAGCAGTAATCAGCAATCAGAGCAGACATTAAAAGCACGGGGAGAATGCATTATAGTATCGTCGGAAATACAAGATGGCAATCATACCTTAGAAATAAAAATATGCGGTGATTATAATCTGTGTGTTACCCAGCCAATAATAATTACAAAAGATACGGCAGCACCTATGATTAGAAAAATCAATCTACAAGATGAGTATGACGGAGCGGGTGGGCAGGTTATCCTTGAAATAACCGATGAGCTTTCAATGGTGACATCCGCAACTTTTGCTATTGATGATAATGAGGCGCAGGATATTACTAAACGTACTAGTGATTGGACTTTTGCCTTGCCATTAAACTTTAATACTGGCAGGCATAAACTAACTATAGTGACGGCGGATGAGGTTGGTAATAGCGATACTATGCACTATAACTTCTTAACCTTGCGCGAAGAACCAATTATTAGTAGGGTTAGCTCATCATTTACCAAAGACGTCACATACCGCCTCGCAGCGCAACTAGATCCAGGTAGCTATCAAGGCATATATCAAGCGCAATGTATATTGGTAGAGCAATCAATTGCTGCCAGTATTTCGCGCAATAGAATTAACTGCCCATTAGATACTAGCGGCTTAAACGATGGAGAACATCTAGTGAAGATTATCCTTGCAACGGATTATGATAAATCATACACACGTGAAATCTCTTTCATTAAGGATACTACGGCTCCACAAATCAGCATATTAAATTTGCAAGATGAGTATGACGGAGTGGGTGGGCAGGTTATCCTTGAAATAACTGATGAGCTTTCAATGGTGACTTCCGCAACTTTTACTATTAATGATAATGAGGCGCAGGATATTACCAAACGCACTAATGATTGGACTTTTGCCCTGCCATTAAACCTTAATACTGGCAGGCATAAACTAACTATAGTGACGGTGGATGAGGTTGGTAATAGCGATACTATGCAGCATGACTTCTTAACCTTGCGCGAAGAACCAATTATTAGTAGGACTAGTGCTCTATATACCGATAGTAATCTATACCGCCTCGCAGCGCAACTAGATCCTGGTAGCTATCAAGGCGACTATCAAGCGCAATGTATATTGGCAGAGCAATCAGTAGTTGCCAGTATTTCAGGAGATAGAATTAACTGCTCCTTAGATACTCAAGGATTAAACGATGGAGAATATCAAGTTGAGATTACCATTGAAACGGATTATGATAAATCATACACACGTGAAATCTCTTTCATCAAGGATACTACACCACCACAAATAAATATATTAGATCTGCTCGCCGCTTACACTAGTCCTGTTCCCACCTCCCTACAGGTTGATATAAATGATGAACTGTCGCCAACCACACGAGCAACATATCGTATAAATGAAGGAGATATCATACAATTGGCAGACACTGGAGCAAAAATTATAATCCTACCTATTAATGAGCTGCCCACAGGTCGACATACTTTAACAATCCAGGCAACTGATCTTATTGGCAATACCGATACTATGACACACAATTTTATAGTGGAGAAAGACGCCCCCATAGTTACTCAAACTAGCGCCCAAGCAACTAATCAGGGCATATATAATCTTGTGGCAACTTTAGATAAAGGCAGTTATCAGGGGGATTATAATGCTGAGTGCCAGATTAATGACCAAGTAGCATCAGCAACTATAAGCGGCGATACTCTCAAATGCCTATTAGATATATCATCCAGCAGTGATAATAATTATGATATACAGATCACTCTAACTGCAGATTATGGTAAATCCTACACACGTGAAATCTCTTTCATCAAGGATACTACGGCTCCACAAATCAGCATATTAAATTTGCAAGATGAGTATGACGGAGTGGGTGGGCAGGTTATTCTTGAAATAACCGATGAGCTTTCAATGGTGACATCCGCAACTTTTACTATTAATGATAATGAAGCGCAGGATATTACTAAGCGCGCTAATGATTGGACTTTTGCCCTGCCATTAAACCTTAATACTGGCAAACATAAACTAACTATAGTGACGGTGGATGAGGTTGGGAATACTAACTCCATCCAACATAACTTCTTAACCTTGCGCGAAGAACCAATTATTAGTAGGACTAGCTCATTATTTACCAAAGACGATACATATCGCCTTGCGGTGCAACTACAACCTGGTAGTTATCAAGGCGTATATCAAGCACAATGTATATTGGCAGAGCAATCAGTTGTTGCCAGTATTTTTCGTAATAGAATTAACTGCCCGTTAGATACTCAAGGATTAAACGATGGAGAATATCAAGTGGAGATTATACTTGCAACGGATTATGATAAATCATATACACGTAAAATCTCTTTCATCAAGGATGCTACACCACCACAAATAAATATATTAGATCTGCTCGCCGCTTACACTAACCCGGTTCCCAGCACCTTACAGGTTGATATAAATGATGAACTGTCACCAACTGTAATGGCAACGTATCGTATAAATGAAGGCGACGACATGCAATTGGCAGATACTGGAGTAAGAAGAATTATAACCCTGCCTATTAATGAGTTACCCACAGGGCGACACACTTTAATAATCCAGGCAACTGATTTTATTGGCAATACCGATACTATTACACGCAATTTTGTAGTGGAGAAAGACGCGCCCATAGTTACTCAAACTAGCGCCCAAACAACTAATCAGGGCACATATAATCTTGTGGCAACTTTGGATAAAGGCAGTTATCAGGGGGATTATAATGCTGAATGCCAGATTAATAATCAAGTAGTGTCGGCAACTATAAGCGGCAATACCCTCAGATGCCTATTGGATATATCATCCAGCAGTGATAATAATTATGATATACAGGTAACGCTAACTGCAGATTATGGTAAATCCTACACACGTGAAATCTCTTTCATCAAGGATACTACACCGCCACAAATAAATATATTAAACCTGCTCGCCGCTTACACTAGCCATGTTCCCACCTCCCTACAGGTTAATATAAATGATGAACTGTCACCAACTGTAATGGCAACATATCGTATAAATGAAGGAGATGTCATGCAATTGGCAGATACTGGGACAAGAAGAATTATAACCCTACCTATTAATGAGTTACCCACAGGGCGACACACTTTAATAATCCAGGCAACTGATTTTATTGGCAATACCGATACTGTTACACGCAATTTTATAGTGGAGAAAGACGCACCCATAGTTACTCAAACTAGCGCCCAAACAACTAATCAGGGCACATATAATCTTGTGGCAACTTTGGATAAAGGAAGTTATCAAGGAGATTATAATGCTGAGTGCCAGCTTAATGACCAAGTAGTATCAGCAGTTATCAACGGCAATACCCTCAAATGCCTATTGGATATATCATCCAGCAGTGATAATAATTATGATATACAGGTCACGCTAACTGCAGATTATGGTAAATCATATACACAGACATTAACAGTTATAAAAGATACCACCCCACCACAGATTATTGCTATAGAACACCAACAAGCATATTCGGCTACACCCTTTACATTAAGATACCAAGTTAGTGACCTGCTAAGCGACATCTCCTCAGTCACATATCTATATGGTGATAACACACAGGGCTTGAGCGCGCGTCCAATTGGCAATAATCTTTGGGAGGCGGATATAAACCCCAATGTATTATTAAGCGGCGAGCATAATGTTCGTGTAATAGTAAGCGATGCCCTCAGTAATTCTCTGCAGATAAATAGCCCTATATTAATCATTAAGTATCCACCGGAAGTTACCTTAGCCCATCAAAACGTCTCTAATAAAGATACCATGGATATAATCGGTGAGATTATTTTGACAACTCCAGAGGCAAGTGTAGCAAGTATTACTTGTAGCTTCCTGCGTAATCCTAATGACGCTATCACTGAAGGAATTAATGGAGAAATTAATGGCAATAATTTTGTTTGTCGCTCTCTACCCATTGTTGGATTAAATAATGAATTAGTTGAAGTTCAGATATGCGATATCTTTGCTAATTGCGCCACATATCCAACCTTTGTAACTCATGATAATTCTCCACCAATACTATCCTCAGTTGCTATGCCGGATATGGTTAACGTTTACTCTTGTGGTGAGAAAAATCGTTATGACGATATTCCTCCTAATTGCTCCATAACTCAGTCGCCCGCCACGAATATTTATTCCATTAGCGAGCAGGAGCAGGACTTGCAAAAAAATAACCCACCATTAATAGTTGTGCAACAAGAAGCAACATCTTTAAATAATGCGAGTATAGTAATTAATAATTTTACTGATAGCGCGCCAAACAATGAACTTATGGTTTCTGAGATTAGCATTAACAGAAATGAACTTGACAGGCGTGGCGTTATATTTGCTGGCATTAATGTTCATGATAATGAACTGAGTCCATCGCGCTATTTCACCAACCCTTATGACCTTAATATGACCTATAGTTACACTCAAATAGATTGCCCTGCTGATGATACTGGCGATCAGAACTCGACTTGCTCGCATAATAAAAAGAAGGTTTATTTTACGAAAATGCCAATTCCACAAGCAGCTATTAATGTAAACACCGACAGTAATGATGCCGAGATTACTATTCCTTTTAGCAACGAGTTGCTAAGTTCAGGTAATAAACCTTTATGGTATAGCGCCCCACCACGCACTATTCATCGACTGGATATTTTTATCTGTGATGAGGCAGGGAACTGTGTTCAATATGTAACCCGTTTTAGGGTAATTGTTTTAGCTGCTACTCCGATAGTTACATTTAATATCAATAATAATTTTCGTAATGACTTTCAACGTAATGATAACTTACATTATTTATATGTTGCAATTCAACGCAATGTAAGAACTTGGCGAGTTAGTAATCCCTCGCCAACAGATATGTGGGTAAAAATTGAGCAAAGCCCAGCAGATATTCAATACTTGGCAAAGATATGGAAAATGCGTAAAATAAATAGATATTATATTCATTATCTTCTGCAATCTTCACGCAGAGACGGCTCGTGTAACCGCGGCAGCCAGTCCTTCCCCCGTTATAGATTTGTAACTAAACGATTAACTCTTGCTATAAATGGCTATAACAGCACACCTGAGCCGCTAGGTCCGCGCTTTACCGCACCTAATTTACCCTCTTATCCGCTTCCATGTGGCATAAATACTCCTCCCCGTAATCGTGTCCGTCATGAACAAATTAATGGCTATCCACGTCAAGAATTAACCCGAGACAGCTCATCCGATAAAAAGATTAACTTTGCTATGACACTAAACCGTCATTTGGTTAACTTAGCAAAAGGGACTAAGACGCCAGCACTTGAATATAACAACTGGATACTACTACCTGCTGGAGATTCTTTACTATTGACTACTGATGAGAAGATGACTGGCAGTCCAGGCGATTATCAGACCATCATGGTTTATGACAATTGGAGAAATATTGACCGCTACCGCAACGTCATCATTCCTGCATCTATTGAGTTAAGCTATACCCGCAGTCAAGTTGAGAGTGTATCTCCCAGCTTATCCAGCGTGAGAAGCAGAATATACCCAATACCGAAGGTTATTGTAAATAACCAACGTGTTATATATTGCGCTAAAGCAGATGGTGAGTCAGATTGTTAATATATTTATACTGGGATATTATGATTATGTAAAAAATCTAAATCACGAGTGATATGAGAACATACAGGCAATAAGCCGTCTCACTCAATAGTGTAAAATAAGGTTTATGAATTATGTTCACAACAATTGGCAACGAGGAAAATATATTATTTTTCTTCCTCTATATTTATTATTATTAATTCCCGGCGGGATAAGGCAGCTTGGGTATCGTCCTAAAAAAGCTATGTTGCTCGTACTTTTACTTTCTTGTTATCTTTTAGTAATGTCTATAGTTCTCAGCGGACATTTATTCTCTGATACGGTTAAGATAATACTAATATATTGGGTGATATTATTGGTTATGATCGCTATCATGTTGAGAGCTCAAAAAAAATATGGCTTCCCTATCCAATTTCATGAGGGATATGGTATACCTTTTGAACTTGCGGAGAAGTACAACTATGCCCGTTTACTATATAGTTGGTTATTAATAAAATCATCATGGAAATCCTCAAAGATAAATAAAAATCATCTCTCAAGTACAAACCTTAATCAAATAAATATTGCTGGCTTAAATATGAAATCAGCCAATTTGCAAAAATCATTCTTACAAAAATGCTATTTATTATTCTGTAATCTACAAAAAGCTAATTTAGCAGGAAGTGAAATAAGGCAATCTAACCTACAATGCGCCGACCTAAGCAACGCAAATCTTACAGAAGGTGTAATAGAAAGAAGTAACTTAGGGTTTGCCATACTAAACGGGGCAAATCTCAATAAAGCAGATCTATCACAAAGCAAATTTATTGGAGCACAAGCAACTAATATTCAGGCAAAAGAAACAAATTTCATATTTACAGATCTTACTCAAACTAATTTTACTGGAGCTTATTTTGAAAACACTAAATTTGCTTGTGCTAACCTTAAAAAGACAAATTTTAGCAATACTCGCTTTCAAAGCTGCGATCTGCGCGAATCTATATATGTTAAAGATGCTACTTGGCAAGGAGCGGAGTGTGATAAAAACACCCTATTTAGTGATGAAGCAGAAGAAAATAAAGAAATTCGCTCTTATTTAGTTAAGTTTAAAGGCCTCATTCTTAAGTAAACTTCCAATAATGCCTTACTTTTAATGAATGGCAATCTTGTTAGAGTTCTGCCTGCAAATAATTACAAATTGCTGGAGCATAAAATAATTGCTAATATATGCATAATATACTGGGTTATATTTTATAATGAGTATTCTAACCAGTAATCTAATTAATGGGGTGTAGCCAAGCGGTAAGGCAGCGGGTTTTGGTCTCGCGACGCGTAGGTTCGAATCCTA
This sequence comes from Gammaproteobacteria bacterium, assembly GCA_965207945.1. GTDB lineage: Bacteria > Pseudomonadota > Gammaproteobacteria > CBDBNL01 > JAAOII01 > JAAOII01. Next base: position 45,008 of record OZ242303.1, on the reverse strand, counting down.
CCACCCCAGTTATATATTGCCTTACCTTCCCGCTTTCTTATGTTTATAACAACACATTAAACAAATAACCTATTAATAAGACCTGAGGAACTGCAATAAGTGGCAGCAAAATGGCAGTCCGCTTTCCTATATTAGTCCAGAGCAATCCAATTTCGGTATAATCTGTAACTACTCCTGCCATTAAAAACACAAAAGGATTACCTATTGCCTTTATTTGATTATAGATTTCAAAAGCAATAGGGGCACTGCCTTCACTACAAACTTCTATCACAGTAGCTACCGCCAAGGTTAATGATAATCCGCCAAAAGTAGGACCAAAATAGGTTGCCATAAGTCCATGTGGGATAAACACCGCCAAAGCAGCTGCCATCAACAAGCCCACCAGAAGCCACCATAACACCATGTTGGCAAGATTAATTGCTCCTCTGATTACGCCTTTGATGCTATCGCCCAAATTGAAATCGGTTATTCTATCCCATGAATATTCCACATTATTAGCTGTAGCCAACGGATGGGTTTCCAGCACTCCTAACTTCTGCAATGCAACAAAAATATAGCCGCTGATGATGCTTATCAATAGAGCAGCGCCGATAATAAAGAAAGCAGCAGATTTAAAGAAACTAAATAGTAAAACAGTAATTGAAAGGTTTGCCCAAGGAGAAGCCAACAAGAAAGTAATCACTGCAGGGATGCCAGCGCCTTTTTTATAAAGCTGAATTGCAATGGCTAATATTCCATGGGAACATACCGACATTAAAAAACCTGCTAACATCGCTTTAGGTAAAGATAAAGCGTCACCGCGACCTAAATGTTTGGTAATGAAGCCGGTGGGAACAAAGTAGTCAAGGGTACCGCCGATTAAGAATCCAAGCACAATCGCCCACCAAATAACTTCAAGATAGCTAATGATTGCAATATTTATCTCTTGCAGAATATTAATAACACCGCTCCACTTCTGGGCGGCAACTAAACCCTCAGGGGATATATATTGAAGAAAATTAGGGATGAAGGATAACAGTAAAGTAGTTATAAATATGATAAGTGTTATTTTTAATTTTTTACCTATATGGCCTATACGAATGGGCTGCTCATCCGTATTATCAGAATGGCAAGATGGCGAATGATTTGTGTGAGTTGAGTACTTGGATTCGGTATGCCTCATGCAAATATTATAACATTTATATAAATAAACTTATAAATAGGTTGCGCAATAAACTCCACGGCAGACATGGATAACAGAGGGAGGAATCGCAGAATGGTCTATTGGAATATTGTTCTTAAGTTGTGCATCAGAATGCAAGGCAATCTCTTTGCTGAGTTTGTTTTGAGCAGCTAACGCATCTTGTTGATTATCATAAACAACAAACATAGTACTACCTGTACCGCTGAGAAAAACCCTGTTTCCTACCTTAGCTGGAGTTGCCTCATCAATTAGTTTATGGAGTCGTTGTAACTGGGGATATTTATCCATAAGTGGCTGCATAAAATCATTGTTATAATCTCCTGCTCCTGCCTCTCTTCCCCCCGGAAGCCAAAAATCTTCATCATCAGGCAAAGAGAAATCAACTTTGCTTTCTTGCGGCACAGCTTCTATAGCTGCTACGGATGCTATAGCTGCTATAGATGCTTCTTTTCTGTGCTGGTCCAACTCATTAAAAAGCTCCGCTGTAGAAGATTGAATATTAGGACATATAAGTACATAATAGCGGCGAGGAATATTAAATGGTGTTAGCGCATCACCTATGCCTTGCCCCACAGCACTAAAGCCGCGCACAAATAGCGGGACATCGGCGCCTAGAGTTGCCCCTAACTGCGCCAAATCATCAATCGGCATTTGTGGCTTCCATAATAATCTTAGAATACGTAGCAGCGCGGCGGCATCACTGCTTCCTCCTCCCAAGCCAGCGCCAATTGGAATATTTTTTTCAATGTGTATATTAACGTTCGCTAAATGTTTTGGTGGAGCTAATTCTTTCTGCATCAGCTGTAAAGCGCGATGAACTAAATTATTACTGCTATTGTCTCCCTGAGGAAGAACAGCGTGAGTAGGAAGCACAGGAAGCATAGAGGAATACTTGCCAGAAAAATTAATCTGAGTAGGAGAAGAAGTTAAAGATAAAGTAACCTTATCCCCCCAATTCAAGAGTTGAAATAAAGTAAGTAGGTTATGGTAGTTGTCTGCCCTTTTACTAAGGATGTGCAGAAATAAATTTAACTTTGCTGGCGCAAGAGTTACGATAGTCAAAGAACTTTTGTCTGAGCGTTGGCGAATGCCGTTTTAAGTTTATCTGAAATCAACCACAGCAATCCAAGCGAAGGCAGCACCATTAAAGCAGTAATCAAGAAAAATACCATCCAAGCGCTATTTTGCGGATCAGCCCCGCCAATAGAGAAACTGCTTGCTATAGTCCACTGTTCAATTCCATCCACTACAAAACCACTAAAGGATGCAAGAGTGTTGCGCCCAAAAGTAGCGATTGAAGCCATAAGAGCATATTGGGTCGCCGAGAATGTTTTATCGCAAAGCTGTGAGATAAATGCAACAAATGTAACAGTTGATACGGCACTGGTAAAATCATCAGCTATTACTGCTACGGCAAAAAGAGTAGTGTCAGGACCTACTAAAGCCATAAGCGCGAATAAAAGATTGGTTGCCGCCATGGCTATCCCACTGATAAAAACCCCAGGGATTAAACCAAAGCGCGCATTAATAACCCCTCCTATTAATGAAAATACAACTGTTGCCACCCAACCTAACGTCTTGCTGTAAGTGGCTATTTCTTCTTTACTAAAACCAACCTCTGCATAAAATATAATAGACATTTTGCCTAAAAATGCTTCGCCAACTTTAAACAGCATAATAAATCCCAATAGCATAATCGCCACGCTAACTCCATTACGACGAAAGAAACTCCATAAAGGAGATACTACTGCCCCCAACATCCAGGCTATGGTACGGTTAATCCAATAGTAGCTAATTCCTACTCTTGTAAGAGCTTCGCTATATTTAGTATCATATAATTTTTGCGCTGCTAAGCGGGTCTCGTCTAGTTTATCCTGTATCGTCAGCATAAAAATATTAGCGACAATTATTACTGCAGTTAAGGATAAATATACTAGTTGCCAGGAATTATCAATACCAATTTTTTGGTAAAAGGCCGCCAGAAAAAGAGCTGCTGCTCCGCCCAGCTTATATGCCGTCCACCAGCCAGCAACCATAAGGGCGGCAGCGGCGGTCATCTTTTCTCCTTCTTCCGTTTTGATTAAATCAATACGCAGGGCATCCAATGAAATATCCTGAGTGGCGGAAGATAAAGCGATAATAAAAGCAAATAAGGCAACCCACCATAGATTAAATGTTGGGTTTAGGGTGAAAAGTGCCAACATAGAAACAAGAATAAATAATTGCATTAAGAGTATCCAAGCTCGTCTTTGCCCTAAGCGGGCACTTAAGAAAGGAATTCTGACTCTGTCTAGCAACGGAGCCCATAAAAAGTTGATGCTGTAAACTGAGAATACCAAGCCAAACAAGCCAATGGAAGAACGGGAGAACCCATCCTCTTTCAACCATAAACTAAGTGTTGCTCCAATCAACACCCATGGAAAGCCCTGCATAATGCCTAACAAGAAAATCTTTGGCATCCTTCTATCAAGGTAAATACCAAACGATGATTTTAGTGTAGTTGCAATACTCATTATGATATAGTTTTATTAATGCAGTTAGCGTAGTTGTTAGTTATTATGACTGGGAAGGCGTAACTACTTATCCTTAACCAAACGGTTTTTACCAATCCACGGCATCATGCCACGCAACTCAGCCCCTATTTTCTCAATAGGATGCGCCTCTTCTTTTTGCCTCATCGCATCAAACGCCTTGGCTCCACCTTTATATTCCGCGATAAACTCTTCGGCAAACTTACCATCACGAATTTCTGCTAAAATTTTCTTCATCGTAGCGCGAGCATTTTCATCAATAATTCGCGGACCGCGAGTCATACCTCCATATTCGGCTGTATTAGAAATTGAATAATTCATATTGGATATGCCTCCTTCGTAGAGCAGGTCTACTATGAGTTTCATCTCATGTAGGCACTCAAAGTATGCCATCTCAGGAGCATAGCCCGCTTCTGTAAGAGTTTCATAGCCCATTTTTATTAAGGAAACCAAACCGCCGCATAGAACTGCTTGCTCACCAAACAGGTCAGTTTCGGTCTCTTCGCGAAAAGATGTTTGTATGATTCCAGCGCGTCCGCCGCCAACAGCCGAAGCGTAAGATAAAGCAAGTGCCTTAGCGTTGTTAGAAACATCCTGATGAACAGCTATCAAGCAGGGAACTCCGCCACCGCCCGCATAAGTGGAACGAACTAAGTGTCCTGGTCCTTTAGGAGCAATCATTATCACATCCAAATCATCCTTGGGTTTAATAGCAGAAAAATGAATATTGAAGCCATGGGCAAAAGCCAATGCAGCTCCGCTTTTTATATTCGGCTCAATCTTGTCTGTGTATAAATCTGCTTGAACCTCATCTGGCGCTAAAACCATTATCAGGTCTGCTGATGCAACTGTATCTTCAACTGAAGCCGTCCTTAAGCCAGCATCCTCGGCTTTTTGCGCCGAAGCGGAACCAGGTCTCAAACCAACGGTGACTTTAACTCCTGAATCATGTAGATTTTGAGCATGGGCATGACCTTGAGAGCCAAATCCAATAACGGCTACATGCTTATTTTGAATTAACGCTAAATCTGCGTCTTTATCGTAGAAAATTTCCATAAGGTAATACTATAAGTTTATAAAATATTAATGTTTGTGTAATTTTACACTATCTAAGGAATATTTTGGCTATTATTAGAAACTTATAGTTCCGTTAAGTGGCTGCCTTAATGAGTAATTGAGGAATAATTAAGGAATAATTACCCTTGCAAATTAGTAAAATGCTTCATCACAGTGTCTAAATCCTTATCTCCCCTACCACATAGATTTATAACCGCTATTTCGTCCTTTGACATAAGAGGAATTAGCTCTCTAGCTTTAGCTATTGCATGTGATGGCTCCAAAGCAGGGATTATTCCTTCAATGCGAGATAAAAACTGAAATGAATCTAATGCTTCCTCATCTGTAGCCGATAAATACTCTACCCTGCCGCTTTTATGTAAATGAGCATGCTCGGGACCTATGCCAGGGTAATCCAGTCCGGCGGAAATAGAATGTGCCTCTTGTATTTGCCCCCAATCATCCTGCAAATAATAACTTTTGCTACCATGCAAAACTCCAACACTTCCTTTGGCAATGGCTGCAGCCGTCTTCCCAGTATCCACTCCTTTGCCTGCCGCCTCCACAGCCACTAAACGCACCTGTTTATCATCCAAAAAATCAGCGAAAATACCCGCCGCGTTGGAACCGCCGCCAACACACGCCATAATCAAATTAGGTAGGACTTGTTTGCCGTTTCCTGCTTGCTCCTGTAGTTGTTGACGTAATTCTTTGCCTATGATGCTTTGAAAATCGCGCACCATTTGCGGATATGGATGGGGACCTGCAGTTGAACCAATGATGTAAAAAGTGTCATGCACATTGGTGGTCCAGTCGCGCAATGCCTCATTCATTGCGTCTTTTAATGAAGCGCTTCCTTCGCTCACAGACCTCACTTCAGCGCCAAGAAGTTTCATCCGAAACACATTGGGCGCTTGACGTTCAATATCTTTAGCTCCCATATAAACAATACAGGGCATATTGAACAAGGCGCAGACAGTGGCAGTGGCAACTCCATGTTGCCCCGCGCCGGTCTCCGCAATAATTCTGCTGCAACCCATACGACGCGCTAATAATATTTGCCCCAAGCAATTGTTAATCTTGTGCGAACCAGTATGATTTAACTCATCACGCTTTAGATAAACCTTAGCGCCGCCTAGTTCTTGAGTAAGATTGGCAGCAAAATATAAAGGCGACGGGCGCCCTGTGTAGTGCTTGAAGTAATAATCAAGTTCAGCTGTAAAATTAGGATCTTGAGAGGCGCTAACATAAGAATCTGCCACGCGATTAACCAATGGCATCAAGGTTTCCGCAATATAACGGCCTCCAAACTCACCAAAATGCCCTCTTGCATCAGGCAAGTTGGCATAAACGCGGTTATTCTTAACTATATTAGCGGATTGCGTCACTATTTATTTGTCTCTTTCGCTTGTTTAAGTTTAGGTTGAAGTTGTTGCTGGCTATGCAAGTCCGCAATTATATCGCTGCCTCCCACTAATTCTCCCGCTATGTAAAGTTGGGGGAAAGTAGGCCAGTTGGAGTATATTGGCAACTCACGACGAATATCCTGATTTTGCAATATATCCACATAAGAAAATTCATAGCCACATTCTGCCAATATCTGAACTGCACGCGCCGAGAATCCACATTGAGGGAACTCAGGGCTGCCTTTCATATATAACAATATAGGGCAGCTGCTTATCTGCTTGGCTATTGTTTCTTTTACATTATCACTGTTTTCCATGGCGTCATTTTAGCATAGCAAAATAATATATTGAAAGTTTGTATAAGTTTAGCAGCTATATCCTATAATAATGCTATGGATAGAGTTTTTGAATTTATACTAAATCATCCGCTGAACGTAGTGGCTTTTGCAATGATGGTGGGGCTATTGGTTGCCACCGAGCTAAGGCGCCTTGGCAAAGGGTGGACACCCCAACAATTAGTTGGTCTTATCAATAGATCTGATACTGCCGTAGTTGACCTGCGCGAGGACAAAGATTTCCAACATGGACACATCATAAGCTCCATCAATCATCCTTATACAAAAATTAACCAACTGGGTAATACTTTAGATAAACTGAAAGGTAAGAATGTTGTGCTGGTTTGCGCTAACGGCAAACATTCTGCTGGTGCTCAAATGCGCATGAAGAAGGAAGGATATGAAACCACTCGCCTAAATGGAGGATTAATAGAATGGTCTGTAGGCAACTTACCATTAGCAAAGGGGACAAAAGAGGAGAAAGAGACAAAAGTGGAAAAAAAGCTAAAGAATAAGCAAAACCACTAATATGTCAGATAAAAAAAGCGCGTCAACTGCTAATCAACAAACTCAGGATCCCTCAGCAAAGATTCTGGCATTACAGCGAGTATACGTAAAAGATATTTCTTTTGAGGCGCCTAATGCTCCTCAAATTTTCACCAAGAAATGGCAGCCCAAAATGGATGTCCATATCAACACTTCTTTCAATAAGTTGCAAGAAAACATATATGAGTGTGTGATTAAAATATCTATAACTGCGAAAAATGAAAGTAAAATTGCTTTTATCGCCGAGGTGCAACAAGCCGGAACCTTTAATATTACCAACCTCAATCCTGAGGAATTATCACGTGCCGCAATAATTACCTGCCCCACAGTAATATTCCCTTACGTGCGAGAAACTTTGGATGGTCTGATGGTCAAAGGAAGCTTTCCTCCTTTACATCTTGCCCAAGTGAATTTTCAGATGCTATATGAAGCCAAACAACAGGAACTGGCAAAACAACAAGCGCAACAACAAAGCAAGTCCGCTACCAAAGGAGAGGAATACGTCCCTCCACCGAAAAACAAAATCAACTAAAATTAAGCTGGCGCATGCACAACAGGTAAATCTATAGGATTTATTTTCTTGGTTTTATGTATGATATTACTCTTGTGTCTGAGTAACTCAGACGACTTCTATTCTCCTGCCGATACGTTTTTCTTCTACACCTTCTTCTATTTCTTGCTCAACTTCTTCCTTTATAGCTTCAGATGAGTTAATTATCTGCAGATGCTCATTAAGATAAGATTCTGTAAGTTCTTCATCACGCGTCAGACCACCAAATGCTTCGTCCATAAAGCTAGAGCCAGGAAGAAAAATTAAATCTACGAAGTCCACTTTCACAATATCATTTTCCTTCAAAGCATCAACCAATATCTTGCGGAATACTGTTCCGTTATTAGGTCCATGTTTTGCAGTCCGACCATAAGGAACTTCAGCAAAATCCTTAACAATATTAATAATTTTTTCTTTCATAATCAAAGTTTAATTTAATTTATCATTGTACAAAAGTCCCTTGTAAGGGAACATTCAATTCTTGGGAAGAAACTACCGACATTCTTTCCTCTCCCGCTACTATGTTCACTAGTAACTACCTCTACCACTTATTATAACTAATTTTGTTTCCATATTCCTTCACATTAAATCTTCTATCAATCCATAAAATTCTTTGAACTTTTATTATGATACTCTTCTATAAATGCCTTTTCAAGGTGATATTTAATTGTAAGTATGGCTCTACGTATTTTTAATACTCTCTTTTCTTTTCTAAATTTATCTGGACTCTGGAGATCTTCAATATTTTCTGTACATGTCTTTTTAAGGTTTCTATGTAGAGGTTCATCTATGGCAATATAGTTATCTAAAATTTTTATATGCTGTTTAAACCATTCATATTTTGATGTAATTGGCGAAAGAACATAATCTTCGGAAGACGTATCGTCATTAGATGATGTCCAAACACTTATGGATTCTTTTTCTAGTTCTACAAGAATATCAATTGTTCTGGAAACCAATCCACGTATCTCCGCTCTTTCGCTGTTCTTTTTTGCTATAAAATATATAACCAGCCAACCAATGACTGTAAATACAATAGGCATTATCATTAAAATTTCCATATAATTATTATTTCTTTAGTACATTTTTCTTTTCGCATTGTTCATAGTATACTTGCTCAAAATTCTTAATGTTAGATTGAATTTCTTCTTTCTTATCTATTCTTTATAAGGGCTTTTATTATTAATTCAAGGGATGAATTGATGGACTTTGTTAATGAGGCGAGCCAGGGGGAAATTAAAGAGGGGGAGAGTTAAGGGGGGATGAATATAGGCGGGGATGAATGAATATCCTCTGCTCATCCGCACCTCTACTACTTTGCCCCCCTCCGCTTAAGATAGTTTCATTAAGAAACGAACTAGGCGCTTAAGTTTGTTGTTATGAAATAGTTTCTCGGTATAGAAGCTGCCAGCGACTCTTTTGTTAACTTCGCCTAAGGTTGGATACGGAGAAATATAACCAGCCATAGCTCCTATCTTTAAATTATTTTCAATGGCGAGAGCCCAAATTTGAATTAATTCGCCAGCATTCTTTCCTACTATATCAACTCCGAGAATATTGCCTTTTTTATGTACTAACACTTTAACCATTCCTGCGGTTGCTAGCTCTGCTTGAGCGCGATCATTTTCAGCAAACGACCAATTTAATTCTTTTATATTCTTCTGCCCATATTTTTGTGCTGCCTCACCAGGCATTAATCCACAATGAGCCAACTCGGGAGTGGTATAGGTAACCCAAGGAATTGCTTTGTAGTTAATCTTAGCTGGCATCTTAAATAACACATTACGAATAACTATGCCAGCATGATAAGTTGCTATATGAGTAAACTGATAAGGACTTGCTACATCTCCGATTGCGTAGATTCTTTTATTACTGGTCTGTAATCTCGCGTTGGTTTCAATCCCTTTAGGACTCCACTTAACCCCGCTCTTATCAAGATCCAATGCATCCACATTAGCACGTCTGCCGGCGGCAACTAAAATGTGACTGCCGTGAAGTTGTAAGGGAGTATCGTCTAATAGGGTTATATCAGCAGTTATACCCTTATCACTTGCGCTGATTTTATTTATTTTAATCAACTCTCTAAAATTAACGCCATCCGCCATACACTGCTTCCTGATAATACTAACCATATCAGAATCATCGCGCGGCAAAATAGGTCCCATGTCCATTATCGTAACCTTGCAACCCAACAGGGCATGCGCCTGCGCCATTTCCATGCCAATAGGTCCACCGCCTACAATCAATAAATGCTCAGGTAGTTCATTATTATCAAAAATTGTTTCGTTGGTGAAGTAAGGGCAATCTTGTAAGCCGGGGATGGGTGGAACCATCGGTGACGAGCCGCTTGATATAACAAAATATTTAGCGCGAATTATTTTTTCTCCCACCTTAATTGTGTCGCGCCCTATAAAACTTGCAGTCCCTTTTATGACATTAACCCCCATTTCAGTAAATCTCTCCACTGAATCATGCGGGGCTATTGTTGCTATAACCTTCTTAACATGCTGCATAACTTTGGCATAGTTAACCGTGGGCTTTTCTCCGCTTACTCCAAAACGCTCATCGGCTTGGCGCGCTTGATGCGATGCCGCCAACAATGCTTTGGAAGGAACGCAACCATAATTTAGACAATCGCCGCCCATTTTATGTTTTTCCACTAATGTTACTTTAGCTCCCATCTGGCTGGCGCCTGCCGCTATCGTTAGTCCGCCTGAACCGCCACCTATAACAACTATATCTGTTTTAATCTCTGTCATTAAATTCTGGATAGAGATTTATCTTTCTCTATATTCGCTAATGGATAAAGCTTTTTCATGGTCGGGTTATTTAGAGGGCTTATATAGTTGGGATAATTGGGGTGACTGGGATTATTTGGATGGCTTAGATGATTTAGTGCTTGATGACTTGCGTGCTGGTTTTTTCCCAGGGCTTTTCTTTGCAGCTTTCTTAGCAGCGGTCTTCTTTGTTGCACCTGGACTTGATGCTGCAGCAACCGACTTAGTTGTCTTTTTGGTTTTCTTTAGGGTTTCCTTACTTTCCTTGGATTTTATTTTATCCTGAACATAGCGATAGCCTACTTGCAATAATACCAATGCAGCCAAAGCCAAGATAGGTAGAATGACACGCGGCTCAAAAATAATGCTAAGATTGGGGGTGCCTCCCGCATCAAAAATTGCGCCCAAGCCATCGCCTAATAAAATATACACAAAAGAGCCAGGAATTATGCCGAGTAAAGTCGCAAGGAAATATACTGACAATGAAACACCTAACAAAGCGGGCACTATGTTCACCAGAGCAAAGGGGAACACAGGGATTAATCTTAATGCCAACAAATAGCTAAAGGCATTGCGGTTAAAGCCGTCTTTCATCTTTGCAACCCACCCCTCGCTTTTACTGGCAAGGGATTTACCAAGCCCCATCTGAATTGCCAAAAATATTGCAGTGGCGCCAATTGTAGCACCCACTACTACTGTTATGGTTCCGACAACCACACCAAATAAAAACCCTGCAGTTATGGTCATGACCGCGCCTAACGGCAGTGAGAATGCGACTACAACCGCATATAGTGCCCCATACATAAAGGGAGCGACGAGTCCTAACCTATCTACTAATGCAGTAAGATTTTCTCGCTGTTGTTTTAGGACGTCTAAACTTATATAAGATGCTCCATCAAAATAGACAAAAATTAACGCGCCTGTTATCAGGACTAATAAAGGTAAGAAACGCAATATACTTTTTCTCTCTTTGTCACTTTTACTTGTACTTGTGGAATGGTTTGCCATTATAAGTTACCTCTTTGATGGTTGATGACTGAGTGGAAAATTTCTAATCTTTTCAATTTAGTCGTTAGTAGTTTCATTCTTAGCAGGAGTAGGTTGGGCAACTGGTTCAACGGCTCCTTGCTTCTCCTTCCATGCATTAAAGCCCCCTTCAATATGTGATACATTTAACCCCATCTGCTGTGCAGTATTAGCTGCCAAAGCCGAGCGCCAACCTATAGCGCAGTAAAAAACAAACTTGCGCGGCTCAGCAAATATTTCCTTGTGATAAGGACTGTTTGGGTCAATCCAAAACTCTAACATGCCACGCGGTGCATGAATTGCATTGGCTATCTTGCCTTCGCGCCATAATTCACGCGGGTCGCGCACATCTACAAAAACTGGTTCCTCTTCTTTATGTAATAGTAAGGCATCTTCAATAGATAGGCACTCTATCTCACTGCGCGCTTTGTCTACCATCTCTTGGACTTTAATATTCATAAAAATTATTATACCTTTATTTTTTAGTTGGCTCTCTCTTCTATCCACTTAACGGCAGAATTCAATACCTGCGATAGCTCGGATGAATCAACGCCACCTCCTTGAGCCCTAACCGCATTGCCGCCGCCACTTCCCTCCAATTGAGAAATTATGTGGCGCATGAGTTCGTTAGCTGGACACTTATCTGCAACATCCTTACTGGACGTAATTAGTAGAGCAACTTTACCTTGCGGACTTTCCTTTTGCCCATCTGCATTAGAAGCACTTTGACGATTAGCCAACACAAGCACCCCACTATTAATCTTAGTAAGTATTCTATCTGCCAGCTGGTTCAACACGCTTGAGTGGACTTCCTCAACTGTGAGCAATAATAAAGGAACTCCGCCTGGCTTAGGAATATCAGCAAGTTCATCATTTACTTTATCCAAAGCATCCTCCAACTGCTTAGCGGCTGTCAGACGTTGGACTTCTTTCTCGCTCTTATCTAAACGTTCTACTAAGTCAAGTATTTTGCTGGGCAATTGGTTCTCATCTTTAACACTAACAATACTCTTTATTTTGCTAAGCGCTTTGCGCTCATTACGTTGCGACTGCCGCGCCGATTCAGCTGCCAACGCCTCAATGCGACGAATGCCAGTGGCTATTGAACTTTCATTGCGAATAATAAACTCCCCTATCTCGCGGCAATTCTCCACATGGGTGCCGCCACACAATTCTTTGGAAGCATCCGGTATATCTACCACCCGAACAACATCGCCATATTTTTCGCCAAACAATGCCATAGCACCTTCCTGCTTTGCTTGCTGCAATGACTGCTGGGAGACAACGATATTCTTGGAGGCGCGGATATTAGTGTTCACTAAATCCTCTACTTGAGTAAGTTCTTCTTCGCTCATTGCATGGTTATGGGCAAAATCCAAACGCAGATAATTGTTTGCCACGCGTGACCCGCGTTGTTGAGCACCCTTGCCTAATACTTCATGCAGCGCGGCATGCAACAGATGAGCTGCCGTATGATGACATTTAATTTGTATCCTCCTTGATGCATCAATTTGCGCTGTTACTTTATTTTTCCCCTTAGATGCCTCCTTGGCTGCGGTATCTTTGTCGTCCCCTATTTGAAACATTCCTTCTTCCATGCGTCCAAAATGTAGAAATACTCCATCTTGTTTCTGGGTATCCTCCACCACAAAAATTCCACCTTCATTAACAATCCTGCCTTTATCGCCTATCTGTCCTCCGCTCTCCGCATAAAAAGGGGACTTATCCAAAACTACCAGCCCTTCTTCGCCTTGTTGTAACTTAGTAACTGACTTGCCTACCTCGTTCAGCAAACACATTATTTGCGCTTCAGTGGACTCATCATCATAGCCAGTAAAGTTGGTTGGCGCTATCTCCTTTGGCAATGAATAATCTTGCTTATGAAACATACTATAGGCGCGCGATCTTTTTTTCTGTTCTTCCATGCATTGATTGAAGCCATCCCAATCAACTTTGAATCCCTGCTCTCTACCAATATCCTCGGTTAAATCTGGTGGAAAGCCATAAGTATCGTAAAGCTTAAATGTAGTTGCTCCATCTAACATACCTCCCGAAACACCACCACTTATCTTGGCAGTTTGTTTGCGTAATAATGCCAACCCTTTCTCCAGGGTTTGATTAAATTTATCTTCCTCATCGCGTAGAATCGCTACAACCTCTTTCTGTTTTTCGCCAATAAGAGGATGCGCTTCAGACATCTCAGCCACCAAAGGAGCTACCAATTTATAAAAGAAAGGACTCTCAATATTAAGCTTATTGCCGTGGCGCAGAGCCCGCCTAATTATGCGCCGCAACACATAACCGCGTCCTTCGTTAGCAGGGTTAACTCCATCTGCAATTAAAAAGGCGCTGGATCTAATATGGTCGGCAATAATTCGTTGCGATGCTATATCGGGTTTGCTACGACATAACTCACTGGTTAGATTTAATAAAGGGGCAAAAAGGTCAGTATCATAATTATTATGAACGCCTTGCAGCACTGCTGCCATTCTTTCCAGCCCCATGCCAGTATCCACTGAGGGGCGAGGCAATGGATTCATATTGCCATCAATGTCACGATTAAATTGCATGAACACCAGATTCCATATTTCTATATACCTGTCGCCCTCGTTAGGTCCGCCTGGCAGGTCACCTTCAACAGAAGGTCCGTGGTCATAGAATATTTCAGAGCAAGGACCGCATGGTCCTGTGTCACCCATCTGCCAGAAATTATCTTCGTCTAACGCAATAATCCGTTCTTGGGGGATGCCTATATCTTCATGCCATATCTTGGCGGCTTCGTCATCTGTGTGATGAACTGTTATCCATATTTTATCGGGAGCGAGTCCAATTTTTTCGGTTACAAATTCCCACGCAAAGGATATTGCCTCCTGTTTGAAATAATCTCCAAAACTAAAGTTGCCCATCATTTCAAAAAATGTATGATGGCGCGCCGTGTAGCCAACATTTTCTAAATCATTGTGCTTGCCCCCAGCACGCACGCATCTTTGTGCAGTTACCGCGCGTTTGTAAGGACGTTGTTCTTTGCCAAGGAAGACATCCTTAAATGGTACCATGCCAGAATTGGTAAAAAGTAAAGTTGGATCCCCTGCTGGCACCAAGGAGGCACTGGGGACGTGTGTATGGTCTTTCTGGGTAAAGTAATCTATAAATAGACGCCTGATCTCCGCAGCACTTTTATAAATTTTGCTAGCGCTTTTATTCATTTCGCTGTGCTCAGCATTGGTATTATGTTTTGTATGTTTATCCATGTTATTAACTACAAAACTCAGTTAGAAAACCCAGTAGTAACTGACGCTACACAAGCAAATTGTTTTCCCACCAAGCTCGTATAGGTCCCAGCTATTAGGTTCCCTTTTTCATAGCGGGGACACTGCCCACCGATGAAAGCTGTTGCAACAAGCCATAAGCAGCCCATAGTTGCGGGTCATTTTGAAATAATGCCTTAGCACCCTTACTGACGCTGGCTTTGTCAAGCTCTGCATCAGGGACCTTAATAAATTCAACTTTGGGTTCTTCTTCACCTTCTTTTTCGGTGATAATTGGCTTGGGTCTCTCCACAACAATATCTGGCTCTATGCCCTTTTCATGAATGAACCTGCCATTAGGAGTAAGATAACGAGCAGTTGTTAATTTGATTGAAGCACTTGGTCCTAAATCAATAACACTTTGCACTGTTCCTTTACCAAAACTTTTGGTGCCCACTATAATAGCTCGCTCATGGTCCTGCAAGGCGCCAGCAACTATCTCAGAAGCGGATGCCGAACCGCCATTTATCAATACCAAAAGCGAAGCGCCTTCTGTTATATCATTGCCATTGGCGTTGGCGACAAACTCGGAATTTTTAACTCTTCCTTCAGTAGAAACTATACGACCCTCAGTGATAAACATATCTGATACACCAATAGCAGCAGTCAACAAGCCACCAGGATTATTACGCAAATCCAAAATAACTCCATTCAATCCTTTCTTTTTACTTTCTGATTTAATCAAACGGACAAAATCTGATGCAGTGTTATCCTGAAAACCACTTATGCGGGCATAAACATAGCCATCTTTAATTGGCTTCAAGGTTACGCTCTTTAGTTTGATTATCTCGCGTTTTAGCTTAAAAGTGAGGAGCTTTGACTCGCCTTCACGCTGTATTTCTAAAACAACAGTGCTGCCTGGCTTGCCACGCATCACATTAACCGCTTGTTCAAGATCCAAACCCGCAGTGGGCTGTTTATCTATTGTGATAATTCTATCCAGTGCCTGTATGCCAGCGCGGGATGCGGGAGTGTCGTCAATTGGCGATATAACTTTCACGGCATTTTTTTCATAAGCAACTTGAATCCCCAAACCGCCAAACCGCCCCTGAGTTTTAATTCTGAGTTCATTCTTCTGCCGTTTATCCAAATATACCGAATAAGGGTCAAGGTCTCGCAACATACCGCGAATAGCGTCGCGGATAAGCTCTGTATCCTCCGTCTCATCAACATAGTTCTGCTGGATTATTTCCAGCGCCCGCGCAAATTCTTTGATTTCTTCCAAAGGAAGCTCGGACTTACGAGCCGCATTGGAAGGCAATAGAATTACAAAGCTAAGGGCAAATGCCAATATAAGGCTGCGTGAATATCTAAATAAATTAGATGTGTTTAAGAAAGGTTTTTTTTCAGTATGCATAATAATTTGCTGGTCTACGTATTTGCTTAGTTAGGTTAAACATTATAAACCATTAATTGAGTATTTAAGAACATATAACAAAAATACAACCATAATTATGTGTGTTTCTATAGATGCTTCTTGAGAAATTCCAAAGTTCTATCATAAGCCTGAGATGTTGCGGCTGCATCATACACCGCACTATTAGGGTTGGTGAAACCATGCCCTGTGTTAGGATAAATAAATATCTCATGGTCTCCAGATTGCGTCTTCAAGCTTGCTTGAAACTGGCGCACATCATCTACCTTAATTCCACGGTCTTTCTCGGCAAAATGCCCTAATATTTTGGCACGCATCTGTGATAAATCATCTGCTGGATTAAATCTACCATAATAAATAACTGAAGCACGAGTCCCTAAATCATTTTTTGCCACTTGATATGACCAGCCGCCACCAAAACACCATCCTACAGATGCCAAACGTTTTTTATCAACATTTTTATGTTTCTTGAGATACGCCAACGCGGCGCGTAAATTGTCAAAGGCATCTTCTTTATTCTTTCCAACGCCGCCAGCAAGGCGGCGCGCGTCTTGAGGTTTTGTAGTGCTTTCGCCATTATATAAGTCAACCGCTAAAGCAACATAACCATCTTTGGCATATTGCCTCGCTTTATCACGAATTTCATCGTTCAACCCCCACCACTCATGAATAAGAATAATGGCTGGTTTTTTGCCACGTCCTTCGGGTACCGCTAAATAACCTTTAACTCCTTTATTGTCTTGGCTGTAATAGGTGACTTCAGTTCCTTTGGCACCCTCCTTGGTTTTTGTTGCCGCAACAGATATATTAGGGACAGCAATAGCAACTGCTAAAAATAATAAATGAGTAATATGGAGTTGTTTGAATGGTTTGGTGAATGTGTTTCTCAATTTGTTTCTCATTGTGTTTCCTGCTGCGTTCGTATTAAAGTTATAGTTGAAGTTTATATCTGTTTTATATAAATTAATAATAATAAATATTTTACCATAAAATGCGTCGCGAGCATACCGATGGTGCATCGCAAGAGTTAGGCATCTTGCGGGCGGTTCCTATATTTATCCCCCCTTGCTCCGCCCCTACAGGCCTGCAATGTTAGTTCAGCAAGCCGCTGCCAGCTATGCCATCAAATATGAATTGAATTGATAGCCCGGCTAGAATAACTCCAAAGATTCTGGTTAGCACGTTCATACCAGTTACTCCAAGTATTTTGTGCAATGTCCCCGCCACAATTAGCGAGAATAAAGCAATTAACATAACCGCCAATAACGCGCCAATAATTATAAGTTGTTCATATACGTTACCTGCTGCATTGCCCATAAGTAAAATCAAGGCGCTCATTGAACCCGCCCCAGCAATAAGCGGAGTTGCCAGAGGGAAAACCGAAATATCTTCCTTATGTTTCGCTTCCTTTTTCTCATCATCAGTGGCGCTAACGCCGCCCGACTCTCGCACAAAAACCATGTCTATACTTATCAATAACAATAATATGCCACCCGCCACCTGCAGAGCAGCCAGAGATATTCCAGTATAACTAAGCATAAAATCGCCGAGAAGCGCAAATACCAGTAGAATTATTGTCGCTATGAAAGTACCTTTAATTGCTATATGCCGTTTTTCTGCGGCATTATGGCTTTTAGTAAGTACCGCAAAGATAGGCGCAATATCAATCGGACCAACCGTGACAAACAAAGTCGTAAAGGCAATTATTGCTAACTCAAACATAAACTTTATTGTATGTTATTAACAGCTGATGCAGGGATTTTTTCTCCCGCCGAACGTAGAAAATAAAATCCTGATAGCGTCCACCATACAAGATAATCCAAAGACAAAGCGCGTTGAGCTATCCCTTTATATGGCATTAGTTCATCAATAAGAAATAACGGCGACGTAAGCTTAAACATAATATAGAGGGGGACTGACAATAAACCTAAAATTAAACAACATAGGTAGTAAGAGTTTTTATATTGTTGGTTAAACCATAGAGAACCAAGTAACAATTGCGCTACGATAATAAACAAAAATGATAGCATCGCGCTCCAATTATGAATATTGGCAGAAAGTGAAACATTACGAACTGGACAACCAGGATCGCATGAAAAAAACGATAAGATGATAAGACCAACTCCAGCAAATAAAAACAGATAACCGACTATCTTAGTTCGTGATATAAAAGGATGAAAAGCGCTCTTTGTCATGGCAGTTGTTTTAAACATATTACCGCCAAAAAAAGCAAGGGCGAAAACAACTATCCCTATACTGAAAGGTAAGAAACCCGCATAAGAAACCCATGCTCTGTGGGGAGCATTGGTTGCCGCAAGTTCGCTGATGTGTTGGCTAACATACGAATAGCTGGGATAAATCCCGCCGAATACAATATCAATCATTATGATATATGTAGTAGCAGCAAGCGGCAATAAGCCGTAGAGCAATCTGTGATTAGTCGCATGAAGCATCAGCGCCACAATTTAGGGATGGTATATTGCTCCTAATACTCGCTCGCCCACAGCTCCCGTAATACTTGGGACATTGCCAGCAAGGTTGTTCATTCTCATCCGTGCCAACCAAGCAAAAGAAATCGCTTCAAGTTGCTTTGACTTAACCCCTAAATCCTCTATCGGATGAACAGGAAATTTAACTAAATATTTAATTCTTTCCATCAAATAATCATTACTAACTCCACCGCCTGCCACATATAGGGTTATTTCATCCTCTTCTGGAGAATTCAATCCTTGGTGAATTGCTAAGGAAATTGATAAGGCACTAAGGTCTACTAATGTTGCCTGAACATCACGAGGGACATAATCTTTGTTTAAGCGATTGAGATAACCCTCTATCCACTTAAGATTAAAATAATCCCTGCCAGTTGTCTTGGGTGGGGCTTTGGAAAAATAACTATCTTCCAAAAACAAAATCAGTAAATCATCAATGGCGCTACCAGAAGCTGCCCACTGTCCTTTATCATCATAGTCCTGCTGCAAATGCTTTCTTGCCCACTCGTCAAGCAAGCAATTAGCGGGACCAGTATCAAAACCGCTAGCCAACTTATTATCTTGCAACAAGGTTATATTGGCGATACCGCCGAGATTAACAATGCAACGTCCTTCTTTATCATTCCTAAATAAATGTTGATGAAAAGTTGTAGCCAAAGGAGCTCCCTGTCCGCCAGCAGCAATATCCCTTCTGCGTAGATCTGCTACCACAGGGATGCGAGTCATCTCAGCAAGAATATTTGGGTCACCACACTGCATGGTATAGCGGGCAGTCGGGTCGTGGGCTATGGTTTGACCGGCAAAGCCAATTGCCTGTATGTCGGAGGAGTTTTTGCCACTCTCTCTCAAAAGCTCATTAACTGCCTGTGCCCCTAAAGCCGCAACTTCCTGTTCCAGCCGTCCAAGCTCCATCAACGAAAAACTTTCTTCTTTATTGTCCTGATTAAATCTGGCGAATCGCTCTTTCAATTTAGCAGGGTAGGGGATGGAACTAGCGGCTATAACCTTGGGTTGGGATGGGGCAAAATCCACCAAAACACCATCCATAGAATCCAAGCTGGTGCCAGACATTAGGCCTATAAATAATTTCATATATAGATTATATACCTCAGGGGATTTAAAACACAACCTACCCTCTATTAATGAGGGCTTATATAACTTTTATACTTTTGTTGAAGCTGAACTCCGCTTTCACTATTGACTAACCAATAGTGCTTCTTTTTGAGTGCGGTGTTTCTTTAAAACAGTTTCCGCATGACTTAAAAACTTCGGTAATTCACTTTTCTTCAGCTTAGTGCTGCGAGTAAACTTGACTCTTAACGGGTCGCGATGTTTGCCGTTTATGCGAAATTCGTAATGCAAATGCGGACCAGTGGAAATACCTGTTGTGCCAACATAACCTATAATCGCGCCTTGCTTAACTATTTTGTTTCTTTTCATGCCGCGGGCGAAGCCCCTCATGTGAGCATATAGTGTGGAATAACCATCGCCATGATTAATTATAATTGTTCTGCCATAGCCGCCCTTAGTACCAGCAAATGATATGCGCCCATTGCCTGTAGTGATAATTGGGGTGCCGCGACGAGCGGCGAAATCTACTCCATTATGTGGGCGAACGATATTTAGCACTGGGTGCCTGCGGCGCGGATTAAATCTGGAACTAACGCGGGCAAAATTAATCGGCATGCGAAGAAATCTGGACTGCATCGCCTCTCCTTTAGGGGTGAAATAACCCGTTGCCCCCAATCTATTGGTATAGCGAATTGCGGTTATGGTTTCACCACGATTGACAAACTCTGCCAAGGCAATAGTGTCTTGCTTAACTGAACGATTTTCCACAAATAACTCTTCAAGCACCAACGAGAACTCATCGTTTACACGAACATCATTGGCAAAATCTATATCATAGGCAAATATCTCAGCAAAGTTCAACACCATCCTATCGGTCATACCCTTGCGTAGCCCATCGGCATATAACGAGCTGGTTATAGAACCACTTACATGCTTATATTCTTTATAGAACTCGGCTTCATACTTACCCACAGCATACTTACCCTTGTTATTAAGATAGTATCTGGTCCCTTTTGTTGGGCTATTCATAAGCACTAATTCCTTGAGTGCTTCATCTTCATTAAGGGTTATGATAATTCTAGTGCCAATTGCCAAGCGATTAAGCTGGCGGCGCTGGTTGGAACTTAGTGAGGACAGCAAGGATGCAAGGTCGCCTTTATCCAATTGCAAGCGCTCAAATAAAAGCGCCAGATTTTCCTTGCGTTGTAATCGTACTTGAAACCTATTTGGCAATATGCTTTTATGACTCTCTGCTTCAAAATCAACCAGAGCGGCTACGGACGGAGGGGCAGATACAGATATGCTAATTCTCTTAGATGGCTGCGCCATAAGAAAAGAAGTAAATAATGCAGCGCATGATAACGCAATACATACCACAAGGATTTTATCCCCGTGAAATCCCTTCTTTGGTTTGGATTTTAATAACATAATCTTTCTTGTCTGTGCTGTAAACAAATATTGATAAATTATAGCATTAATTACACTAACATCATCAAAAAATGATTTTTTGACTAAAAGCCGTCATTGCTCTATATTGTTGATATATCAATGATGCATCGTTAATGTATTATTGATAATTATGATTTTGGCTTGCTTTCTTGCTCGCCTTTATTGTCATTTTCCAGTTTCGCTAGCTGCTTAATAACTTCTATGAGGTTTGCCTCCGAGCCAGCCATCTGAACAGTAATCAGATATTTGCCATTAACCACAATGGAAGGCACGGAATTTATCCCGTAAAAAGAAATTTCCCTTTCGGCTAACCTTAGCCGTGAGGTTACGCTAAAAGAAGAAAATACTTCGTTGAATTGATTAACATCCACTCCATACTCACCGAAAAACTTAGATATGCTACGTTGGGTAGTTAAAGGACGTTTATCCTTATGAATCGCATCAAAAAATGGAATATGGGTTTTGCCTACCACCTTAAGACGCTCTGCTGTATAGTAGGTTTGAGCATGGATATTCCATAAACCGCCAAATGGCGCTGCGACTCTGCGAAAAGAAACATAAGGTTGCTTGCTTGCCGCCCATTTCTCTAAATATGGCTCCATTCTATAGCAATGAGGGCAACCATACCAAAAAAACTCTACAACTTCTACCTTGCTGGGTGGAACCTTGGTTTTACCAAACTTCTTAAGAATCTGATAATTCTTACCAGCAATAGCAGTGCCTATAGTTGGTTTTGCCAGCTTTTCGCCTGCAGCATTGACATTAGCAGCCATGCCGCCTAATAACATTAGCCCCAATAATACCGAAACAAATATTCTCAGGTGTGGAGCAGAGACAACGGAAGCGCTGTTATGCGGCAAACCCCTGTTGTGTAAAATATATTTAAATATACGCATAGTGTGGCTATTATACTATTAATTCTTTGGTTTTTATAATTTTATAGATTTGAGTTATAAAGCCATTATGAACGCATGAGGCGAATATTACTTTATGGACGCTGGACGGCTACACCGCCATGAGTGCAGGTAAGCGCGGGGTATTGGGTTGAGTTGCCTAAATCCCAAGCACGGGTCATGCCATCAGAACACGTTTCTGTTGTCCAATCTGCATAAATCATATCAGGCGCAGCATTTGTTGAGTTCTGCAATCCCTCAATGCTTCTGCCTGCTTCTGGGTATAAATCATTACTTCCTATTGTTTTTGTTACGCCGCTGGTCTCGTTATTCCAATAGGAGTTGGTGATGATAGCTGCCGGGTTTTTGGCGGTGGCTGTCCCAAAGCCAACCAGACCACCCTCCTCCGTAGGGCCACTAATAGACATGCTTGTAGCATAAGACGAGGTGATGATGGCACCTCTCCCGTTACCAACCAGACCTCCAACAACACTGATTACACTCTCGACTTCCCCTATTGAAACATAAGATGAGGTAATATCGCTCTCCTGCCCATTACCAACTAGACCTCCAACCGTCCGAAACCCTCTAACAATCATGCCTGACGCATAAGACGAGGTAATCTCACTCCTCCACCCATCCCCAACTAGACCTCCGACTGTAGTACTCCCATGGACTCCTCCTACTGACACATAAGACGAGAGGATGGTCGCTCCCACCCCTCTACCAATCAAACCGCCGATACTTGAACCACTAGATCTAATCATAATCGTCCCCTCTGCGGAACTATTTATAATGCTCGCTCCATTGGCATAACCAGCCAACAGCCCTACATTATTATTACCAGCACCAGTAATGCTGGCAGAACGGATATGAATATTGCGCAACTGCACCTCCTCAGCAATCGCCCCAAACAGACCGGACGCTCTTACATAATCGCCAGTAGGATTTGTTATAGTAAGATTGCTAATTACATAACCATTGCCGTTAAAAGTGCTACTGAATAATACGGTTGCGGGAGTGCAATCACCAGAAAAAAATCTGGAGCATCTGCCAATTGGCTGCCAGTTATCGCCATTATAGCCAGCAAGGGAGATGTTAGCGACAAGCTCATAGCCGCTGCATGCTGTGACATCCTCGCCAGCTATGGTGCCATTACCGCAGCCAGTGCCATCACCCATATCTTCGGCGCTGGCAGTTGTTTTAAAGGATGTGCCTAAAAGGTTATTGCGGGTTTGGTTAAGCTCGTCCGCAGTGGCAATTTCTATTAATCCATCGCCGTCCTCGTCCACGTCCACAAAATTAGCTAAACCGTCTCCATCTATATCAGGTCCAATAGCTACTTCTTCAATGGATTGTGGCGCTCCCTCCGAGCCAGCATCGGGGTCGCCTAATGTCAAGGCAACAATGAAGGTATAGTATTCTCCGTTTTCCAAGTCAGTTATGGTTTCTTCCACATCCGTGGTAGCGGTTGTTTGGGAACTGTCCTCTATTAAAGCGGTGTATTTTAAATCATTAGGGGTGTTCGTATTGTGGTAACTCATATTAATGCTAACTATATTATCTGTATCGGGATTTGTCCAGCTAAGAGTAACGCTGCCAGCACCAGGGGCTGCTTGTAAGTTCATAACTGTAAATTTGGGGGCGGGAGTGGGGGACGCACTGCCACCGCCACCGCCACCGCCGCAAGCAGCGAGGAAAACTACAAGCGTAGTCATCATAAAAATCGTGTTAGTGTGTTTCATTACTTTGGTTGTTAATGTAAATCTTGACATAATTAATATCCTTTTGGCTTAAGTTCAATAGGTGTAATATTATATAACATAATTCAAGCAAATAATTATTAAGCAGAAACTGGATTGGAAATTATTGTGTATTATGCCTGTAATCACTATTTCTTTGTTTATAATTTCATTATGACTACATCACATGTTTTGGGGTTCCCGCGCTTGGGACCTGATAGAGAATATAAAAAAGCGCTTGAGAGCTATTGGAATGGCAAGATTGATGCCAATAAATTGGAGGAATTAGGAGCTGAAATTCGCCGCCAGAATTGGCGCGCCCAGGAAAATGCAGGGTTAAGTTTTGTAACCGTTGGCGACTTTGCCTGGTATGACCACATACTCAATGTATCGGCTATGATAAATGCCATACCAGCCCGTTTCACATATTCCAGCCCAATAGATATAAACACAGTATTCCGCATGGCTCGTGGCCGCGCCCCTGTAGGCAAGGATGCTCATGCTTGCGAAATGACCAAATGGTTTGATACCAACTATCACTATATAGTTCCCGAACTTCAAGCCGAGCAGCAATTTGCATTAACCTATTGCCCATTGTTTGAGCACATAAAAGAGGCGCAACAGCAAGGACATAGCGTGAAGGTTGTTCTGCCTGGTCCCGTTAGCTACTTGTGGCTTAGCAAGTGCGTTGGCGCTGAGTTTGACAAACTATCACTATTAGATGGTGTGGTTGCAGTTTATGAAGAGGTGCTCGCTAAAGTTAAGGATATGGATGTAGAGTGGGTGCAGATTGATGAGCCGATTCTTACATTGGATTTACCTGATGATTGGCACGCCGCTTACGCCACTGCTTATACGCGGCTAAGCGCAAAGTCCCCCAAGATAATGCTTACCACTTATTTTGGTGGCATGGAAGAGAACTTTGCCGCAGTGAAGGATTTGCCCGTAGCTGGCTTGCATTTTGATGCAGTGCGTAGTGATGAATGGCAGCAGTTAGCGCCACAGTTACCACAAGACAAGGTGCTTTCATTAGGGGTAATTAATGGTAGAGATGTGTGGCGCGCTAATTTGCAACAAGTAGCAGACACGCTAAAACAAGCATCTTCATTACGCCCCTCTGGCAGTGAGCTATGGGTTGGTAGCTCTTGTTCCTTAATGCACTCTCCTGTTGATTTAACCACTGAGACCAATCTGGACGATGAATTAAAGCAATGGCTTGCTTTTGCCACGCAAAAATGCCAAGAAGTTGCTTTGTTGGCTAAAGTCCTGGATGACGACTTAAATGCTGAAGACCAGAAAGCACTTGCCGCCAGCACTGCCGCCGCCGAAGAACACAAGGTGTCGGGGCGTATTCATAAGCAAGAAGTTGCCTCAAGAGTTGAGGCGATAAACGCAGACATGGAAAAACGCGCTTCTCCTTTTACGCAACGAGCTGCTGCTCAAAAAGAGCATATTAATCTGCCCGCTTTTCCTACCACTACCATAGGTTCTTTCCCGCAAACTAGCGAAATTAGAGTGCTGCGTGGCAAGTTCAAACGTGGCGAAATTAACGAGGAGAGTTATGTAGCGGCAATGAAAAATGAAATTGCCCAAACAGTAGCCAAACAAGAAGAGATTGGTTTGGATGTGTTAGTTCACGGCGAACCAGAACGCAATGATATGGTGGAATATTTTGGTGAGCTGTTGGATGGAGTTGCAGTGACCTCAAATGGTTGGGTGCAGAGTTATGGCTCGCGCTGCGTTAAACCACCCATTATTTATGGTGATGTTTCCCGTCCCGCCGCTATGACGGTGCCTTGGTCTGCTTATGCCAAAGAAGTTACAGATAAGCCGATGAAGGCAATGCTCACGGGTCCAGTTACCATTTTGTGCTGGTCTTTCGTGCGCGATGATATAAGCCGCGCTGCTGTAGCAAGGCAGATAGCCCTAACATTACGCGATGAAACAGTGGATTTAGAAAAAGCCGGCATGCAGATGATCCAAATTGATGAGCCCGCTTTACGTGAAGGTCTGCCTTTGAGGAGACGCAACTGGCAAGAATATCTTGACTGGGCAGTGGAAGTATTTCGCTTATCATCCTGTGGGGTGAGAGATGAAACCCAGATTCACTCTCACATGTGCTACAGCGAATTCAATGATATCATAGAATCAATCGCGGCGTTGGATGCGGATGTAATTTCCATTGAGTGCTCGCGTTCTAAGATGGAATTGCTGGATGTGTTTGATAAGTTTAACTATCCCAATGAGATAGGTCCTGGAGTATATGACATTCATTCACCTTTGGTGCCGCCAAGCGTAGAAATGGAAGAGTTGTTGGAAAAGGCAGCTAAGCGGATACCTGCGGAAAGGTTATGGGTAAACCCTGATTGCGGTTTGAAAACCCGCGCCTGGCCCGAAACCACAGCAGCCCTTAAGAACATGGTGGCGGCTGCCATTACTATGCGTCAAAAACATAGTGCTTAGGGGGGAATATAAGAAACACATTATTTGAATGAGCTTTAATAGGCAGTCCAACGGAGGCATTGGCTATAGCTTGGAGATATTCCCTCCACGCGACCCAGATAAACAGCTTAACCATTGGCAAGCGGTTGCCGCATTTTCTCAGCTTAATCCTTCTTTTATAAGCGTAACCTGCGGAGCATTTGGCGGCGAAACTACATTGACTAAGGAAGTTGCTCTGCGCTTGCAATCAATGGGGGTAGAGCCAGCAGTCCACTTTACCTGCATGGGCAAAAGCGAGGCAGAAGTGCGTGAAATAATCCAGGATTACAAAAAGTGCAACTTCAAATATCTTATAGCCCTACGCGGTGACTACCCTATGAATAGTAGCAAAGAATCACTTAATCAATTAAAAAATAAACCAGGAACTCTCCAATATGCTTATCAATTGGTTGAGATATTAGCCGACATAGGCGGTTTTGATGTAACTGTGGCCGCCTACCCTGAAGGGCATCCCGAGTCCAAATCATTGGATGAAGATATACAACATCTTAAAACCAAACTTGATGCTGGCGCTGAACGCGCCATAACTCAATTCTTTTTTGACCCTGATGTGTTTCTTAGATTTCGCGATAGGGCAGCCAAGCTTGGTATAACTAAACCAATAATTCCTGGTATTCTCCCTATTTTGAACATAGACAAAGTGACGCGCTTCGCTGGCAAATGCAAGGTGGATGTTCCACCGTTTTTACTCAATATGTATGAAGGAGTACCGCGCCAATCCGCCGACCATAAAATATTGGCGATGAATATTCTGAGTCATCAGATTACCCGTCTAATCACAGAGGGAGTGGACTTTTTTCACTTTTATACCTTGAATGAAATTCCGCTTAATACCCACATTTGCCGTTGGCTTAAAGCTGGCTTTTAGTTAAATCTTTATTTAATTGTTATAATAGGTTAATGGAGGAACCTAAAAATCTCATCTATGCTCAATCAGGAGGAGCAACTGCAGTTATAAATGTAACTGCACGCTCTCTTATCTTAGAAGCGCAAAAACATCCAGAGAAAATTGGCAAAATATATGCAGCCAATGGAGGAATAACTGGAGTGCTGCAAGAAAAGATTTTTGATGTAACTGATGCAAGTGAAGAAGATGTTAACTCTATAACTAATGAGCCAGGAGCGTTTTTTGGCACTTGCCGTTATAAGCTCACTGACCCACTTGAGAATGATTTCCAATATAGGAGATTGTTTGATGTGTTTAAAGCCCACAACATAGGATATTTTTTTTATAACGGCGGCAATGATTCACAAGATACAACTAATCGCATAGCCCAATGGTGCGCGGAGCATGGGCATAATGTGCAATGCTTGGGTATTCCTAAAACGGTGGATAACGACCTTACACACACTGACTCTTGTCCTGGCTTTGGTTCTGTTGCCAAGTATATTGCAGTGTCTACTGCCGAAATTAATGCGGACTTACTTTCCATTTGCGGCTCCTCTACTAAGGTTTTTATTATGGAAACAATGGGGAGGGATGCAGGTTGGATTACCGCATCCGCAGGTTTAATCAAACAACAAGAAGAAGACGCTCCTCATATTTTACTTTTGCCAGAAATACCTTTAAAGCGGAAAGATTTTTTGGCAAGGGTTAAGCATTGCGTTGAAAATATAGGGTATTGCGTTATAGTTGCATCTGAAGGTTTGCGCGATGAAAATAATGAATATCTGGCAGCCAGCTCAGTGGTCATTGATAGCTTTGGTCATCAACAGTTGGGGGGCGTTGCTCCCATCTTAGCGGGAATAGTCAAACAAGAATTTGGCTATAAGTATCATTGGGCAGTCCCAGATTATATGCAACGAGCAGCCAAACATTTGGTGAGTGCCACAGATTATGAGCAAGCACAGGCAGTTGGCAAAGCGGCAGTCACCTTCGCATTGCAAGGCAAGAATGCAGTTATGTCATGTATTGAAAGGATTAGCGACTCTCCCTATAAATGGAAAGTGGGATATGTGCCATTAAATGAAGTTGCTAATGCAGTTAAGGCGATGCCGCGTTCTTATATTAGTGATGATGGTTATTCTCTAACCGATGAAGCGCGTGCCTATTATATGCCGTTGATTGCAGGGGAAGTATATCCATCTTATGACAGAGGGCTATTAAAGAAAGCATCCTTGCAGAAAAAAGAAATTTCCCCAAAACTAGCTGAATTTAAAATATAGGAGTATTCCTATAATTTATTATTTAGCTCAATTATATTAATTGTGAAGAATAATTTGCTTGTAACCTTTGTAACTCTTGTAACCCTTATAACTGTGGTTATGGCACAAAACCTTTACGCTGCTCCTCAGATAGATGTCAGCGGCAACAAAAGAACCAAAACTGCTTACATCCAAAAGTTAGCAAATATTTGTATTAATAACTTTGATACCGAAAAAATAAATAGTTATGGCTCAAGCGAGCTGATATCTCAAGCAAAAAAATTAGCGCTACGACAATGCATAAATAATTCAGGGTTGTTTAGTAGTGTGGTTGTTTATGATTTTAACGAAGAAATTATAAGTATCGCAGTTGCTGATAAATGGAGTTTCTTGGTGCTGCCAAGCTATAGCCAGGCCCAAGCACGAGGAGAAACTGGTTGGGGAGTGCTGTTCTTTGATTTTAATTTTATTGGTAGAGGGCAACTTCTTGGAGCAATATTTAACCGTAAGGAGCAGGATAAACAGGATAGTTATTCCTTAATATACGATTCTCCATATATTGATAAGCAAGGCAAGTATGGTTTTTCTGTCACAGCATTGAAACGCAAATTAAATTTTTATGAGTTTGTTGGCGATGACTGGATATTTAGCACTCAAGAGGAGTTCAATTTTTTATGGTTTAGATTGAAGCATAGAATAACTTCTAAGTTCTCGTTAACCTACGGTTTAGCTCCTACATATTTGGGGTTTAGCAATACAGAATTTAGAAACGGAGATAAGATTGAATCAAATATTCTGCCACCAGATATACAAAGCATGACCTTAAACGCTGAGTGGAATAACCTAGTAAAAAGATACTACTACGATAAAGGATTCCGCAGCGGAGCAACTCTTTTTCAACAACTTAACAGTCATGGGGAGCAAAAAGAAATGCAAAGCGCTCTATTACTTGAGATGTATGCAGGTGTCCCATCATATCAGCAACATGTGTTTCAATGGAATTTGCTAGGTGGCACAAGAAATAATATAAAGCCCTACGATACTTTTCGTATAGGAGGCGAGTTAGGGGCGCGCGGCATACCTGCAGATGGCGCTTGGAATCAGCAATATCTAATAAGTGGTTTTGATTACCAGTTGCCCATGGTGCAAGGGCGTTATGGTTATTGGAATATAGGACCTTTTGTTGATGTTGGTCACTTATGGAATTTACCTCATCATCCTGAGAAAGAATTGAGCTACTATTCCACTGGAATTGCCAGTTATGTCCACCTTAGGCAGGTTAATGTACCAGCATTTGGAATATCTTTTAGCACCAACAGCCAGTATCTGCAGGATTATTTAAGTTTATTTATCGGCTTTCGTTTGTAGTAGGGGCGGAGCTGGTTTACATTGTTGGCATCATAAACTCGGGATTGATTGAGCCCTTGGGCCAACGCGAGGTTATAGCTTTTACCTTAGTATAAAATCTAACTGCCTCAGGTCCATAAGCATGCATATCTCCAAACAAAGAATTCTTCCAACCACCAAAGCTATGCGAAGCAACTGGCACTGGAATTGGCACATTAATTCCAACCATGCCAACTTGAACATTGTAGGAAAAATCTCGCGCCAAACCGCCATCGCGAGTAAAGATTGAAGTGCCATTGCCAAACTGATGCTCATTAATCAGCTTAATTCCGCTAGCATAATCTGGGACACGCACAATACATAGCACTGGTCCAAAAATCTCTTCTTGATAAATACGCATCCCAGGAGTAACATTGTCAAACAAGCAACCGCCTAAGAAAAAACCTTTCTCATGTCCAGGTAGCTTAAAGTTGCGTCCGTCAACTTCTAAAGATGCACCCTCTTCAACTCCAAGGTCTACATATCCTTTGACCTTAGCAAGATGCTCGGCTGTAATGAGCGGACCCATGTCATCATCAGGGGCTATGCCTATTTTAAGCTGAGCCACTAGTGGCTTTAATCTTGCCACTAATTCATCCGCCACCTTATCACCAACCGCAACAACCACAGAAATCGCCATGCATCTTTCACCGGCCGAGCCGTAGCCGGAACCCAGGGCAGCGCCTTCAACTAAATTCATATCGGCATCGGGCATCACTAACATGTGATTTTTAGCGCCTCCTAATGCTTGGACTCGCTTGCCTTGCTTGGCGCCTTCTTCATAAATATAGCGTGCGATTGGCGTAGAACCAACAAAAGAAACCGACTTAACTCTTTCGTCGCCCAACAAAGTATTAACTGCGTCCTTGCCGCCATTGACCACATTGAGCACTCCATCTGGCAGGCCTGCCTCTTTCAATAATTCCGCTAAGAAATATGCGGTTGAAGGGTCCTTCTCTGAGGGCTTAAGCACAAAGCAGTTACCGCAAGCAATCGCCATAGGGAACATCCATAAAGGAACCATTGCTGGAAAGTTAAAAGGAGTTATGCCAGCTGAGACCCCCAGCGGCTGACGAATTGAAGTAACATCTATGCCAGTGCCAGCATCTTCTGAATATTCACCTTTGAGCATTTGTGGAATGCCACAAGCAAACTCCACAATTTCCAAACCACGAGTTAATGAACCGTGGGCATCGTTGAGAACCTTGCCATGTTCTGCAGAAACCAATTTAGCAATCTTATCTGCATTTTTTTCAATGAGTTCTTTATACTTGAAAAAAATACGCGCCCTTTTTGAAGGAGTTAATGCGCGCCATTCGGGGAACTTGTCATGAGCCGCAGTAATAGCGGCTTGGGTGTCCGCCTCATTTGCCATAGCAACTTCAGCGCTAACCTCTCCAGTAGTTGGATTATATACATTGTCAAAGTTGCCGCTGCTCCCTTGATGTTGTTTGCCGTTTATAAAGTGATGAATCTGTTTCATAGTTTAGTATTATAAATTAAAGTTATTCTGTGTTGATGTGATTATGTATTTATACATATTTGATTACACATATATACAGTTATTATAGAAATATATAGTTAAGCGCCAGGGTAGGACCTCTCAGCAGGTCCGATGTATTCAGCATTTGGTCTGATTAATCTATTATCAGCGCGTTGTTCCATTATGTGAGCCGCCCATCCCGAAGTGCGAGCACAAACAAATAGCGGAGTAAACAAAGCCCTGGGAATTCCCATATATCTATATGCGGAGGCGCTGAAAAAGTCCAAGTTAGGAAAGAGCTTCTTTTCTTCCCACATAACCTTTTCAATGGCTGCAGATATTTCAAACACTTTAGTGTCTCCATTATCCTCGCCCAAGCGACGCGACCAT
Source organism: Gammaproteobacteria bacterium (assembly GCA_965207945.1). GTDB lineage: Bacteria > Pseudomonadota > Gammaproteobacteria > CBDBNL01 > JAAOII01 > JAAOII01. Next base: position 13,365 of record OZ242303.1, on the reverse strand, counting down.
TCTTTTATAACCTGATTGCGCGGATCGGATATCTTATATACCGCATGACCAAACCCCATTATCTTATCTTTTCGTTCAAGTTTTTTATGAATTCCAGCAATCGCCTCTTCCACTGTGGTAAATTCTTGAATTAGTTCATCAGCTTTTTCATTAGCTCCGCCATGTAAAGGTCCGCGCAATGCCCCTATGGCAGCTGTTATAGCGGAATAAATATCCGCCAAAGTGGCGGTTACTACGCGGGCGGTGAAAGTTGACGCATTGAACTCATGTTCTGCGTAAAGAATTAACGATACATCCATAGCCCGACGATGTAGCTCACTTGGCTTTTTGCCGCTAATCAAATGAAGGATGTGTCCAGCAATATTTTCATCATCTGTAACAGTGTCAATTTTTTCTCCCTGCGCAGTCCAGCGATACCAATAGCCCATAATTGAAGGAAACGCTGCCAACAGTCGCTCAGTTATTTCCATCTGTTGCTCAAAGGATTGCTCGGGTTCTATAACTCCAAGCATGGAACAGCCAGTTCTCATAACGTCCATCGGATGGGCATCTGCTGGAATGCGTTCCAATGTATCTTTAACCTGCTGCGGCAAGTCACGCTGCTGGCGCAATCTATCACAAAACTCTTCTAATTGTTGCTTGTTTGGCAGTTCGCCGTGCAGTAAAAGATAAGCGGTTTCTTCAAAAGTGGAATACTCCGCCAATTCTAAAATATCATAACCATAGTAGGTTAGCCCTTTACCGCGCATGCCGCAGGTACATATTGCTGTTTGCCCGGCGCTTATGCCGCGCAACCCAGCGGTGTTATCTTGTTTACTCATTATTATCTCCTTTAGTTTTATCCCCTATATTCTTATCTCCCGGGGCATACAATTTATCCAATTTATCTTCATAAGCATGATAGTCCAACACTTCATAAAGTTCGGTGCGGGTTTGCATGCTATCCAATAATTCTTTTTGAGTTTGTTGATTACGCAACTCTGTGTATATTCCTTCCGCCGCCTTACTCATAGCGCGAAAAGCGCTAAGTGGATAAAGAGCCAAGGATACTCCGGCGCTTTTTAGCTCCTGAGTAGTAAATAAAGGTGTCTTGCCAAACTCGGTGATGTTCGCCAAAATAGGCAAAGTGCTTCCATTAGCAAATGTTTGATATTCTTCCAGGGTGGCGACTGCCTCAGGGAAGAGCATGTCCGCTCCCGCCTCCTCATATAATTTACATCTTTCTAAGGCGCCTTCCAAACCCTCATTTGCCAAAGCATCGGTGCGCGCCATTATAGTGAAGTTGTCATCGGTGCGCGCATCAACCGCAGCTTTAATTCTATCTACCATCTCTTCTTTTGATGCGATGCTTTTACCTGGGCGATGCCCGCATCTTTTTTGCCCCGCTTGGTCTTCTATATGAATGCCAGAGGCGCCAGCGTTTATAAGTTCCCGCACTGCGCGCGCTATATTGAAAGCACCGCCCCAACCAATATCGGCATCCACCAGCAAAGGTAAATCAACCCTGCCAGTTATGCGGCGAGTATCCTCAGTCACATCAGCCAAAGTGGTAATTCCCAAATCAGGCAAACCGAAAGAAGCGTTGGCAACACCAGCGCCCGAAAGATATAAAGCTTTGAAGCCCGCACGTTGCGCCAGCAAGGCGCTATAGGCATTGATTGTTCCAACCACTTGTAGAGGAGTTTCCTCTTTGATAGCTTGTTTTAATGATAAAACCATAAACTAATTATAGCATAGTGCAAATACTTGCAAGAATTTACAGTGTTTCCTGCCAATCTTGAATGCGGGCACGGATTTCTTCTATTTCTTTTTCCAATGCTGCTGCTTGTTGTAATAGCAGTTCTCGCTTTTGCTGGAGTTCTTCAATTTCTTGACGCAACTCTGCCATTTCTACAGAGTCTTTTCCATCAAAAGATGTCTCTTGTTTTTGAGTTGATGGGATATTAATAGGAAAAATATTTTTTTGAGAATAAATATAAAACACGCTTGCTCCTATAACTAAACCGATAAACAGGGTAAAAATGATTCGCCATTTTAGGCGTCCTTCTTTCTTTATGATTTCTGTTGATTCTTGATTCATATATTTATTGGGTGTCGCAAGTGTTAGGCATTTTGCGGGCGGAGCATGGCTCCGCCCCTACAGACCTGAGTCGCGAGAATTTATGATTCATATATTTAGCGGATTAATGCTCTGCCGCTCATTTCGGATGGTGGGAGTATTCCCATAAGTTTGAGCAGGGTAGGAGCGATATCTGCTAAGCCGGCTGGCTGGGTATCAAACTCAATCTGCATATCTCCATAATACAATAAAGGGACAGGGTTTAAAGTATGCGCAGTGTAAGGACTAACTCCGTCTGCAGCCAGCATCTCTTCGCAATTACCATGGTCGGCAGTAATAAGAGCTTGAGCGCCATTTTTGCGAATCACTGGCATAAGTTTACTTAAACTTTCGTCTATGTACTCAGCTGCTTTAATCGCGGCATCCACCTTGCCACTGTGTCCTACCATGTCGCCATTAGCATAATTACATAAAATAAAATCATATTCTTGGCTTTCAAACGCCGCCACAAGTTCTGCGGTTATTTCAGGTGCTCTCATCTGTGGCGCCAAATCATAAGTTGCCACCTTCAAAGAAGGAATGAGTTTACGCTCCTCGTTAGCAAAAGGATCTTCTTTGCCACCATTAAAGAAATAAGTTACGTGGGCAAACTTTTCGGTTTCAGCAAGACGAAGCTGCTTTTTATTAAGGTTTGCCAAAACCTCACCTAAGCAATTGACAATTTTTTCACGCTCAAAGATAAAAGGCAAGGGGAGCTTTTCATCATAAGAGGTCATAGTAAGTAAAGATGATTTGGGCAGGACAAAAGGACGGTTAAATTCATTGAAGTTATCAGCGGCAAGAGCGGCGGTTATCTGCCTGACTCTGTCGGCGCGAAAGTTTATGCATATTATTGAATCATCAGCAGAGATTACTCCATCACGCGCATCCTTGCTTTCTCGTGCTCCTTGCTTGCCTTCATTACCTTGGTCAGCTGAGCGCACAACAAGTGGCGGGATAAACTCATCGGTTATTTCTTTAGCGTAGTATTCTTGTAGTTTCTGATTCAGGTGTTTTGCATCATCTACAACTTCACCCTTGCCGCTAACTAACAGTTCATAAGCTTTTTGAGTTCGCTCCCATCTTTTATCCCGATCCATTGCGTAATATCTGCCAATTACGCTACTAATCCGTCCTACGCCCGTCTTCTTTAATTGTTGTTGAATAAAGTCAATACAAGCAGGCGCCGAATTAGGTGCACTGTCTCTTCCATCAAGAAAAAGATGGAGTTCTATATTCTTAATTCCCTTAGCAGCTGCCAAACGTAAAACCGCAGCCAGATGTTCCTGATGGCTATGCACTCCGCCATCGGATAGCAGACCCATGATGTGGAGCCGGGGGGAAGAATTAAGGAGGGATGAATTAAGGAGGGATGAAGATGGGTTTGATGAGTTAGAACTCTGAGTTGCGCGAGATACACACTTTTGCAAAAATGTGTTTAGTGTTGTATTTTGTTGGATGGATTTATCGGCAATCGCCTTATTGATCCGCAGTAGAGTTTGATAGACAATTCTTCCAGCGCCTAAAATTAAATGTCCCACTTCGGAGTTGCCCATTTGCCCCTCGGGTAATCCCACCTGCTCCCCGCAAGCAATAAGCTCGCGTCTGGGGCATTCCTGCAATAATTTATCCCAGGTTGGAGTTGCAGCAAGCTTAATAGCATTGCCTGGATAATCCTTACCCATAGCCCATCCATCAAGGATTATTAGTGCAGTGGTTTTAGCCATTAGTCAATATAGAAGAAAAGCACCACAACTTCCTGCACTCCTTCTATGCGGCGAAACCTTCCAATCATTATTTCTGCCTCTTGCCTACTTACCAACCCCATCAGGTGAACTCTATTTCTATCAACAAAATAATCTATGCGAGTAGCATCAAACTCTTTGACACCAGCCATCGCAAACCCGATACGCGTGCGTAACAATAAATCATTAAGTCCTTTATAGGGAGGCAAGGGACTAGCAACATCAATACGGTTGAATACTCTTTTTATTCCACCCCTGCGAGCAGAGAATACTTCTAATTTTTCTTTAGTCGCAGCATTTTCTGTTTCCCCCACCAATAAAACATTGTTATTGTATACTCGCACCTTTGCTCTTAATTTGGTTTTATCCCCCAGAGCAATTATGTTCCTTCTTATAGATGCCTCATTTTTTTCATCAAGTGATGCAACGGCAGAAGAACGAAATGGTTGTTGCTCTTCACTATAAACATTTTCTCTAGTGGATACAGAAGCACAACCGCTAACAACAAACAAGGATAACAAAAGAATAATGAAATGTTTTAGCGAGGACTTCAAGGTTAATTGAATATTCTTTTTTCTACTAAATAGCAAAGGCAATGCAAAATTAGAATATGCACTTCTTGAATTCGTGCAGTGCTATCTGCTGGGACTCTTAGCTCCAATGCCCCTTCTTCAAGAAGTTCTTTAAGGTTGCCACCATCCTTGCCGCTTAGCACTAAAACCTCCATTTTCTTATTTTTTGCACTCCTCACCGCTTCCAATATATTGGCGGAAGAACCGCTGGTGGTAAGAACCACCAAAACATCTTTCTCATCACCCAAAGCATCTATTTGTTTGGAAAATATTTTGGTGTAAGAGTAATCATTGCCAATAGACGTAATTACCGAGCAATCAGTGGTAAGGGCAAGCGCCGGCAAAGAAGGGCGTTCAATTTCAAAACGATTAATTAATTCTGCCGCAAAATGTTGGGCATCCGCCGCCGATCCTCCATTACCGCACAGTAAAATCTTGCCGCCTTTCTGTAAGCAGTTGGTGAGGATATTACCTGCCTCAACTATTTTATCGCCTAATTGCTCTAAGCTTTTTTCTTTGGCTGCTATGCTGCGATTAAAAATATCATTTATCTCTTCTCTTGCTTTCATCTTACTTATGATTTTATTAACTTATATTGTCAATCCAATGTAGCGTTTCACCTTCAATTGCCACCACATCAATGCGGCAAGTAGGAATGTTTGCGTCATTATAAAACCTTTGTATATAATGTTGGGCTGCCCGTTCAATCTTTTTTTGTTTGAAGTAATCAATGCTTTCCAATGCTCCGCCATAAGCATTGTATTTACGGAAACGAACTTCTACAAACACTAGCTCATCCTTATCTTTCATTATCAAATCAATTTCGCCCCATCTGCAACGATAGTTTCTGCATATAAGTTGTAGTCCTTTGGTAAGCAGGAATCTCTCAGCGCGGCTTTCTGCTTGTTTTCCTATCTCAATAGTTGATGGGCGCGGATTACTATTTGGTTGCCTGTTCATTTTATTGAAAGATACTGCGATGCTTAAAGGAACGTGGGCGACCTGCAGAAAAATAAACCTCGCGTGGAATATTAATTATTTCTAAGTCATCTATAAAAAGAAGTCCACTTTCCCCAAAGACATAATACTCTCTGGTGGTTTTATCGCCACGTTTGGATGAAGCCCTTTCCGAGTGGTCTATAAAACGCGGTAGTGACTGCCCTATGATAAATGCATCCCGTCCACGCGCATAAAAACGCAAGGCAAAAATACTATCGGCTTGAAGCGACCCATCCCAATTACGTAACAATCCTAAAATTCCTGGCAACTCTCCATATCTTACCTGCTGTAAATCACGATAAGTAGCGCCACTCAGATCACGGTCATATAACAAGAAGGTGCCATAAACTGGAATATCATTGGCAAGATAAAAAGAAAGGAAGGGCCTAACTCTAACCGCCATTATGCTATCCATAGCTAAGAAGATACAATCAGCATCAACTCTCTCGTAAGATGCTTGCATTTCTGTAAAAAAATTGTCAAGCAACTCTTGAGTGCTCACTTCTTCTTCTGTATCACCAGCGATTAGTTTTAGTTCCTCAAGTATCTCGGGGGTCAATGTGCCGGCGGCTGCTCTTTGTGTTGCAGTATTTCGATTATAATTTTCTTTAGATATCATTGAAACTTCTTGCTCCAGCAATAATAATTGTCTATCTTCGCGCGGTAATAGAGTCGGGATATCTTCTTCTTGAGAAACCGTATTTAGTAGTTCATTTAATGTCTTTTCTTCCAACCCGCGTTTACGTAATTGGAATAGATAGTTGCGATATACTTCTTTGCTTGCCTCAACTTCTTCGTTGGTGACCTCTACTATTTCAGAGACAGCTGCTATAATTTTTTCTTCTGGGACGATTATTCTATTTTTTACAATCTTGCCCCCTAAAGAACGCCATTCCCGCTCCACGGCATTGCTGGCTCTATCTCCCAGCTCATTATCCTGTCTAATAATTATCATAGCGCGGCACTCATTCTTCCAAGCAGAACGAGCCGCGAATACTGCGTTTCTTTCAATATCAAGGTTATAACTAAAAAATTTATCACGCTTGCCTCCTTTGGGTAGCGCATTAAAAGCCAATATAGGTATGGCGGGTCTTGACACTTCTCTATAAAGCTGCTCTACCTTTTCTTTACGTAAGGGACCTATTATTAAACTGTTTTTTTCTCTAACAGCTCTGTCATAAAGAGAGCGTACTGAGTTTTCTTGATTAGTATCATATCGTTTGACCTCTACTGCAGTGTAATGTTGTTTTGCCATGCCTATATAGCCTGCTACTATTGCCTCTGAAAAAGATTCAAGCGGACCGCTAAACGGGAGCAAGAATGCAACGGGAATGGGGGCACGGGCTGACTTAGAGGAAACTTGGATTAATTCCCCCTGTTTTGAATCAAGTACGGAGAAGTATCTTTGCCCTGGGTGACGTGGATACGACTTACGCCATAGCGAACGCGAGTTAGTTCGTGAATAATCGGGATCTATATAACTTAGAAGGGTAAAATCATACCAGCCACGCATGTAGGTATCAGGCGCCAATCTTGCTTCTCGCAGTAAAGTATCTGCGGGTAGAGTGTCAAGCATTCTAAGGATTTGTTTTTGGTTGGCAATACTATTCTTAGCGCTGAGTCGTTCATCCATAAGAATTAGCATGCGCAAGGCGAGCTTGATGTCCCCTCTTGCCTCTAAGGTTGCTGCATAAGATAAGAACCACTCAGTTTGAAAGGCAATGGAGCTGCCTCTTAGAGCATCGTCTCCTACTGGAGCTATTTCACGATAAGCAAGGTTAGGTTTATCAACCAAAAGATAGTAGCGAACCTTTGCCAGTTGAAACCTGAGAAGCTGAGAGGCATTTAGGCTTGCAGTTTTCACACCATTTAATTGGCGGCGCGCACGGCCGCCATTGCCATCCTTAAGCGCCTCTTCCGCTCTTGCTAATTTTACTTCTGCTTCTTCACTTAAGATGCGAGCTTCCTCGCGAGTTATAGCTGGCTTCTGCGTGGCAGAAGGGGTCTTTTTTGAAGGGGCGGTTTGACAAGCTGCCAACACCAATAGCCCGCACAAGACGAGTAATTTTATTTCTATTCTTAGTTTATTCTTAACTAACACGGGGGCGCAAAACAAAGCGAATATCTTTGCCAAAAAATCTTTCATCAATTATCTCAAATTTATAAGCATCTTTCATACTATGAACAGTAAGCTCCATTAAAGGAGCGGTCTTAGTTCCCATTATACAAGGGGAAATATAAAGAATGAACTCATCAACTAAATCTGCGGTCAAAAAAGCACCTGCCAGGCGAGCGCCGCTCTCTACCATAAGCTCGTTAATGCCTCGTTGCGCTAAATTCTCCACCACACTGGTTAATTTGATGCCGCTCCCGCCCTTCCCATCCTTCCCGTCATTCTCACCCTTCTCGTTATGAGGCAAGGTAATAACTTCGGTTTCCGCTGGCGCAGCGGGCAGAGTCACTTGATTCTTGTTATCTATATTACTCGCTCCAATCCAAAGCTTAGCTCCTGGAGTAGTGAAAAAGGCAGCATCGGGAGATAGGGTGAAATTGGTGTCCAACACTATACGCAACGGCTGAGTTAGCGGCTGCAGCGGGGAAGTAGTTTCAAGACGCGCATTAAGACGGGAGTTGTCAGCATTCAAGGTTGCCGCGCCAGTTATTACTGCGCAGCTTTGGGCACGCCAATGATGGACATCTTTTCTTGCTTCTTCACCAGTTATCCAACACGGAGAATCTGCTGCGGAAGTATTGGAGTTGGTATTGGGGCTGGCATTGGGGTTGGCATTGGGGTTGGCATTGGGGTTAGTATCACGAAAGGCAGTTGCGCCGTCTAAACTTTGCGCCATTTTTAATCTAACCCATGGTCTACCTTTTTTATGACGTTGGATAAAACCTTTATTAAGTTCTGCCGCTTCTTCTGCCAAGATTCCAATGTTAACTTCTATACCCGCTTGTTTTAATCTGGCAATCCCTTTGCCGTCGACTAATGGGTTTGGGTCACTTATGGCTATATAAACTTTAGCTACTTTGGCTTTAATAAGCGCTTCCGTACAAGGGGCGGTCTTGCCTTGATGGCAACAGGGCTCCAAGGTAATATATACATCCGCTCCTTCGGCTTTATCCCCTGCTTGATTCAAGGCAATTATCTCGGCGTGGGGCTCACCAGCTTTACTATGCCAACCACTTCCAACATGTTGTCCGTCGCGGACTATGACACAACCAACTCGTGGATTAGGGCTAGTGGAATACAGCCCTTGTTTTGCCAAGCGCAATGCCTCCTCCATTGGAGTCAAATCCATTTCTATTGCTCTCGGCGTAGAATTAGCTCTTTCTTCTCCACTGATATGCGAATCACCCCTCCCTTCTTTTCAAGACCGCCAAACAGCATCATATCAGCTAGCGGCATTTTAATCTTCTCTTTAATTAAACGGATGAGTGGGCGGGCTCCCATGACTGCATCATAGCCGCGAGTAGCAAGCCATTTACGAGCAGCGGCGTCTATCTCCAAGGTAATATTACGCTCAATTACCTGTTCTTGCAATTCATCAATAAATTTAACCACCACCTGTTCCATAACTAACGGGGTTAGTCCCTCAAACTGAATTATTGCATCTAAGCGGTTGCGAAACTCGGGGCTAAAAGTACTGATAATTGCCTGAGAGCTATCATGAGGTTCGCCGCCAGTAAACCCGCTGGAACGTTGTTGCAACTTATCAGCTCCAGCATTAGTGGTAACTATAACAATGGTGTTGCGAAAATCTGTCTTAACCCCGCTATTATCGGTAAGCGAAGCATAGTCCATTATCTGTAGCAGAATGTTATATATGTTGGGATGCGCCTTTTCCATTTCATCAAAAAGAACAATAGAGTGCGGTGCTTTCATCACTGCGGCAGTTAGCTGGCTGCCATTGTCAAAGCCAACATAGCCGGGAGGCGCTCCCACCAGCCGAGCCACTGTGTGGCTTTCGGAATATTCTGACATATCAAATCTTATTAGATTAATCCCCGAGAGTTGCGCCAATTTTAAACATACTTCTGTCTTGCCGACTCCCGTAGGACCCGCCAACATATAGCAGCCTAATGGACGACCAGGTTGGTTCAGTTCTGCTCGCGACATCTTAATGGCGCTTACCAATTGCTTAATTGCTGGGTTTTGTCCAAAAATATTTTGACATAACTCTTCTTCTAAATTTTTTAGCTGAAGACGAGTATCATCCGTTAAACTCTCCAACGGCAGGCCAGTTACCTTGGCTACCGCCTGCTGTATTTCATGTTTATCTATTAGACGCTTTTTTGCTCGGGCAGATTTACTATTGGATTTACCGCCGGGGTAATTACCGATGTTGGTTTTGTAATTCTCTCCTATGCCGCCAGCGCCGTAGCCGCCTCCTATCATAGATTTATTCTGTTCTATAATTTTTTGAAACGCTCCTGCCTCGTCCAGAATATCTATTGCCTTGTCTGGCTGATGCCTTGCGGTGATGTGCCGATCCGACAGAGTGATTGCCGCCTTCATCCCTTCCGCAGTGTAGCGCACCTTATGAAAACTCTCCAGGCGCGGTCTAACTCCTTCCAACACTCTGTATGTCTCATCAAAATCAAGCTTGCCAATCTCCACTGTCTGAAAGTGGCGAGATAGGGTGTTATCCTTACCTAATACCGAACGATAACTTTCATAATTAGTTGACCCAATACAACGAATTGAACCGCTGGAAATTGCTGGCTTAAATAATCCAGAAGCATCCACATTATCTGGTCCCGCAGCGCCAGCGCCTATTAGCGAATGTATGTCATCTATAAAGAGAATAGCGTTCTTTTTTCTCTTGAGTTGAGTAATGACGGTCTTTACGCGTTTTTCAAAATCGCCGCGATATCTGGTGCCTGCCAGCAAACTGCCTAAGTCCAATGAGTATATCTCACAGTTGGCAATGCTTTCTGGCACCTCGCCTTCTTCTATTGCCATCGCCAGCCCACGCACCATAGCCGTCTTGCCGACTCCTGGCTCTCCTATGAGCAGGGGATTGTTCTTGCGTTGGCGCGCTAAAACCTGCAATATGCGCTCCATGGCGTCTGCTCTGCCTACTAAAGGATCTGCTCCTTCCTTTATAACTTTTTCGTTAAGATTGAGCGCGAAGGTTTCAAGCACATTTTCGCCCTTACCCGAAGGATAACCGAAAGTTGGCTGTGATTCAGGGTGCTTAGTGTGCGGTTGATAATAGGTGCCATCCAGAATAGGTTTGCTATATATATTTTGCAAGTAATCGTTAGCATCCTCTACATTAACCCCTTGATATTTCAGCAAATAAACCGCATTGCTATCTTCCTCTTCAAACATTGCGCGCAAAACCATATTGCCTTTAACCGCATCTGTTGAATTCGGGGAAATGGCAAGAGTCAGTGCCTCTGCTCGTTGCAATACCCGTTGCAGAGCAACCGTTGACTGAGCTTTGGCTCCTTTTTCGCTGGGAGAAATTTTATTCTCAGCTATAAATTCAGTAAGGCGGGATTGTAGTTCTTTTATATCAACATTGCAAAATGTTAATGCTTCTGCGGTATCTTTATCGCGACAAAGGGAAAACAGCAGGTACTCTAAAGTAACATAACCATTATTGTGCCCATCCGCCATTTTTTGCGCTTCCTGTAGAGCGAGTTGTAAATCCTTACTTAACATCTTATGCCTTTACTTGCATGTATCTTGCATTTATCCTGCATTTATATAGCCCCTGTTCTCTTTTCAGCTATTCTTGAATCTTTTCTATGACACACTCTAATAAACATTCGTTATCCGATGCAAGCTTTTCTACTTCTGATGCTTTGGTTTCAGCAATCTCTCTTACAAAGACGCCACATGCTGCGCGCCCTTCTTTGCTCATCTGCGACATCATCTTGACAACCGAATTACGATCTAATCCAAAAACTCTTATCATAACCTGTTCAACGAAATCTGGCGGCGCCTTACTGTTGTGTATTACCACTACCCGATACTTAGACGGGGGTAAGGGGTCGGCGCCAGAACGAGATCTACTTTCTGGTAGCGAACTAGCTGCGGGCTTATCATCAAATTTCATACCTGTTATTATATAACTTTTTTATGCTTTTGTTAAGTTTCATTAAAACTCTGTGTTTTTTAATATATCGGGAATATTAGCGGGTGGCATTAATCCCGTCCTTCCATCTCTCACAGTAGGCATGGAAAGTTGTTGGGTTAAATGGTAAATAGTGGCTCTCCCATTTTGATGGGGGTGTTAGGGTCGGGGACAAGGGATAGGTTGCGGTTTTCCAATAGCATGACTACGGTGGAACCCATTTCAAAGTATCCGAGCTCATCTCCTTTGTTAAATTTTTGTGGGGTTGTGTGTTTCTCTGCGGCAGAACGGGCGCGATAAACTGAGCCCCAAGCCGTCCCGATAGACGAAACAAATAAGGCGGCAACCATCACATAAGCCATCATTCCATATTCTGTTGCAAACACACAAGACAAGCGCTGATTATGAGCGTATAAAGACGGGAGGCGCTTCACGCTTTTTTCGTTCACCGAGTAAAGCTCGCCAGGAATGAAGTTGGCGAGAGTAAGCGTAGCGGCGCATGGGACATGGACGCGATGATAGTTATGCGGTGCCAAATAGATAACCGTGCTTTGCCCATTGCTGAGAGATTTAACGCGAGAGTCATCTTCATCTAAACCAAGGAGTTCGCTAACCGAATAGTCCGCTCCCTTGATATTGCGGATAATTGGCGACTTAGATATACCTGCAGCACTCAGAGCGGCGGTCGCCTTAGCTGATATTCTGCCATGCTGAATTATGCCGCCATTGGTTAAGGTTCCGTCTGCGGGAGACACAAGCGCCGAGTCAGATAAAGGGCGAGCATTCACTTTGAGCCGTCGCGTGAAGAAATCATTGAAGCTAATATAATGGCGTAGCTGCGAATGTAGTGCCTCTTGCATATTTGGCTTGTATATAAGTATAAACAGATAGATTAAAAGATTCTTTAGCCAGCGAATACGGCAGTCGGTTAAGATGCGGGCTGCGGCGGATGAACTCCTTTTCAAGTTCATTCGCACACAATGTTATCAATAAGGCGAGCTTTGCCAAGATACGCCGCTGCCAAAATAACAGGTTGTTTATCAGCGGGACTTGCGGGCTGCAAGTCACTTTGGCGACATATATGAATATAGTCAGGGCGGAATCCTATTTTTTGTAGGTGGGTTAATGCTTGCTCTTCCAGCTGTTGATAATCCTTGTTGCCTCCCTGAATCTCACTTGCCAGTTGTTGCAAAGTGGCATAAAATTGTGGGGCTATGGCGCGCTGCTGTTTAGTCAGGTAGCGATTGCGTGAACTTAATGCCAAGCCATCATCGGCGCGTCCAGTATCCACCGCTATGATGTTCACTGGGAAGTGGAGTTCTTCTACCATTATCTGCACTAACCTTAATTGTTGAAAGTCCTTCTTGCCAAATGCCGCATGATGTGGCTTAACTAAATTAAACAACAAAGAAACTATAGTTAGTACTCCGATAAAATGTGGTGGACGGCTAACTCCGCAGTGCAGCCCAGTCATTGTGGAGATATTAACCTGAGTCAGCGGGTGCTTGCCAGTGACATAAATATCTTCGGCGCGCGGTATAAACACTGCATTAGCTCCTGCTGTTGCGCAGATTTGTAAGTCCTGCTCCTCAGTGCGTGGGTAGGCATCCAGATCTTCCCCCTCAGCGAACTGAGTTGGATTAACAAAAATACTAACCACTAAAACATCACAACAAGAACGGATGCTGTGCATAAGTTTACTGTGTCCTTCGTGTAGATTGCCAAGGGTGGGAACAAAGCCGATGGACTTGCCATCTCGGCGAAGCTTATCAGCAAGCGTAGACATTTCCTGAGGCGAACGGATTATTTGCATGGTATTTGCATGATGGCTTTATTTTAACAATTCAACAATTCAACAATTC